>JAYSCP010000004.1:0-103060 GCA_041914845.1 Alteromonadaceae bacterium | reverse complement strand
GCTCTGGTCTTGAAAACTCAGGCTCTTCGCTACGAGACACCGGCTCTGGTCTAGAAGAAATAGGATCTTCTGGTCTAAATATCGGATCTCGATTTTTAGGCCCATCAATTCTTTTTGAATCATCATTGAAATCTATTGGGCGCGATATTTCTCTGCGTCCGCCGGTATGCCGATCAATTTCAGAATCATTAGAATTAATTAAAGTCCTATCTATCGGCAAATCGTTACGCGGAGTAGTCTCTACCGGAGCTGTATGCGAAGGCAAGTTTCCAATAACGCCATCACGATTTCTTTGCTCGTCAGCAACTTGTCTTATCCTTTCCAGATCACGATCACGGCCTAGATTTTCGTTCACTCGACGTTGTTCATTCGGTTCACTCTCGACACGACCACCGCGCTCAGTACGGATAATGTCACGATCCTGAGGCAAGGCGACGTCATTGGCAATCCGCCGTTCAGCCGACCAACGACGCCGTTCTTGCTCATTATCATGTCGTCTGTTGTAGTGATTATCCGAACCCCGTGTCTCAATCACACGCTGATAAGTCCGAGGATAAACGACGCCATGGCGATGGCTTGGATTATGAGACCAGTGACGACGTTCCTCGTGACGGTAAATATCGTTCGCCCGATAATATCGCGTTGGTCGATAATTATCGATAACCACAATTTGCCGTTGCGGCCAATAAAATGTTGAGAAATAAAAGCCAGGAGAAACACGAGCACCTGCGCCCCAATAGACATAAGTGCCATGATTACGTGGGTAAGGCCAATGAATTGGTGGATAACGGTCCCACCACCAGTCACCGTAGACTACACGAGTATCATAAACAGGAACGTAAACCACTTCACGCTCACGCGGTTCGATAACAATGACTTTTTCCTTACGTTCAACAACGATATGCTGCTGATTTTGTAAGTTACCGGCCTTGTAAGCTCGTTCGCGTAATTGCTGCACAGTCGCCATAACATCGGCTTCTTGGGCTAAAAAAGCATCGCCTAGCTTTTGCGTCCACTCTAGTTCATTATTCATTTTGGTCAGCAGCGGTGAGAAAGCAACTAACGCACGTACACTGGGATCCCACGGTTGATTCTCTGCTGCCCTCAGCGCTTGTTCTGAAGTCATCCCAGGCTGGCCAGCAAGCCATCGGGTCGCTTTCACCACTTCAAGCGGGTAAGTTGCGGCAATTAAGACATGAGACAAAACCGTATCCGGGTAGAGAGCAATTGGCGCAAGCATCTGATCCAACTCTGCTTGACTGAACAAAACCTCTTGTTGCTGCTGCGCTGCATTCACGTTATTTGATTGCTTATTTTGCGCGGCATAAATAGGAAACTGCGCTGCTAGAGCTAAACTAATCAACGACAACACCGCAATATGGACTCTCATCTCAAACTCCTTGCCAACTATGGCATGATGCGTATCTTCAGTGTACGCCCGAATAATCTTATTGGGCTATTACATGGTTATAAAAGCCTGAGGCTGAACCATTTCTGAACTGTAAAAACTTTAAAATTGTGTACGGCTTTGTTGCCAAATTTTGTCTGGCCGAAAACCGGTAACCAGAGCAGTACCACTCAATACCATGAGAGTACCAATAAGGGTATGCCAACTTACCACTTCATCTAAAAACACATGCCCCCAAAAGACCCCAAATACAGGGATCATGAATGTCACAGTTAGCGTGGGTGTGGCACCGATATCTCGAACTAAGCCAAAATACAACAAATAGGCAATACCAGTACAAATGATGCCAAGTGCCAGCAACGCCATTGCGACAGGCGTAGTTACTACACTTTTTAAAGGAAAAAGCCAAATCGCAGGAAGTAACCATAGCGTTGCTGCCCACATACTGCCGTGAGCATTGGCGAAAGGCTCAACTGCTCTAGCCCGTCGGGTATAATGCGTTGCAATTCCATAACAGCATGCCGCAGTTACTGCGGCAGCAACTGCCCAATAGGCACCTTCTTTTAGCAAAATAGGGTCAAAACCAACTAAAACCGATACCCCACAGACACCCAATAGCAGTCCGACTCCAGCCGACCAAGAAATATGCTGTTGATAAAATATCGCACCTATCAAACATCCCCAAATTGGTGCTGTCGCATTTAATACCGACATCACTGAGGCTGATAGCCACTGTGCAGAAAGTGCAAATAGAAAAAAAGGCAGTGCAGAATTGATAAAACCCAGTAGTAAATAATGCCTAACATTTCCTTTTATAAAGAGTTGCTTTGCTAGAAATTTAGCGACGACGAATAAAAAGATTGCTGCACAAAATACCCGCCCTGACATTAAAACTGCAGGACCCAGTGACGGAACTGCCAGACGTATAAATAAAAACGATGCCCCCCAAATTGCTGCAAGTAATATTAATTTGGCGAAATGTGTCAAATTCAATCACGACCACCCTTTAACCAGATCATTTCGTTATTTCGTCGCAGTGCTTAAAATCATTAAGAAAACCGATAGCGCAGCTTGCATGAGTTCGCAAAAATATTGCATAATTAACACGCTTCATTTTTGCTTTATTGCTTCGGCCCATACATTTGTATGGGCTTTTTAATTTTTATAAGCAGAAGAATAGCTTAGCGATTCGAACTCTCATCTTGGTTGATTCGACTCGCCACTGCGCCAGATTGCTGCTGATATTTAGCATCTGTTCTTTTGTTATAAGGGCGAGCAGCCTCACCAGTCATCAATTCAAAATTTAAAGCGCCAATTTTCATGCCTGGACGAAGCGCTAGTGGCAATCGGCCACTGTTATAAAATTCTAAAACAATATTGCCAGACCAACCCGGGTCAATCCGGTGGGCAGTGACATGCACCATCAAGCCTAAGCGCGCCAAACTTGAGCGGCCGTCCAACCAACCAACGATATCTGCGGGTAATGTGACCGACTCAAGGGTGATCGCTAAGGCCAATTCCCCAGGGTGCAGGAAAAACGCTTCATCGTCACTCAGGATAATTTCATCACTCATCACCGAATCCAGAGCCTGCTGGACTTCTTCACGTGGGCCACTCAAATCTATAAATGGCGCAGCGTATGCAGTAAAACTTCGAAATTTATGGCCCAATCGAATGTCAACACTCACCCCACTAATCATATCTAATGCGGGTTTTGGTTCTATTTGGATCCGGCCTTCGTCGAGGTAACGTTCGATATCTCGGTCACACAGTCTCATATTTAATCGTCCGTCAGCAAAATTTCAGGTTGTTGGCGTTCCGCCAGTTGATTTTGCCAGTATAAAGTGAAAATGAGTTGTCTTGCTATTTTTCTATAAATTTCAGCCGTTTGATTAGATGCCTCAAGCGCTATTGGCAGACCAGCATCCGCACTCTCACGAATTTGTGTTTCAAGCGGCAGTTGTCCAAGCACGCTAACCTGATAACGCTCAGCAAGAGTAACCCCCCCTCTGCTGCCAAAAATATCATCTTGATGACCGCACGACTTACAAAGATAAAAGCTCATGTTTTCAACTAACCCAAGAATTGGGATGTTTACCTGTCGAAACATAGATATAGCTTTTTTCGCATCAGCTAAAGCGACATCTTGCGGCGTAGTGACCACCACAGCCCCAGCAACGGGTAATTTTTGCGAAAGCGTCAGCTGAATGTCACCGGTACCCGGTGGTAAATCGACAATTAAATAATCCAGGTCCGGCCACATGGTTTCATTAATCAACTGTAAAAGAGCTTGACTTGCCATAGGGCCACGCCAAACCGTTGCTTGTTCTGGATCGACCAAAAAGCCGATTGACTGCATATATATGCCAAATTTATGCAAAGGCTGCATGTGTTTATTGTCTGGTGACTGCGCTTTTTCAGTTAAAGCACCTAGCATTGTCGGAATCGATGGCCCATAAATGTCCGCGTCGAGCAAACCCACCTTAGCTCCTTGCTGCGCGAGTGCTAGTGCTAAATTCACCGACGTCGTTGACTTACCGACGCCACCTTTACCAGAAGCAACTAGCACAATCTGACGTATAGTTTTATATGAATAGTCAGTTTTATTGACGGATGCCAAAGTCAAAGCACCGGTAAAACCAGCTGTTGCCAAAGTAGTTCGAAGCGGTTCGTAAATACTCTGAGCTGGAAATGGCAATGTAAGTTCAATTGAAGAGGCTGAGTATTTGGTGTCAGCAAGCAGTTCAGTCAACGGTAGAGGTAGCGCTTCATGGGTAAATTGCTGTAAAACAATCTGAAGTTCACAAGGAAGTTGCGCTGTTGTTTTTGTTGATTTCCACCAACCAAATCCCATAAATAAATCCTCTCCATCAATTAAAATCCAAAATCAGCTGCAGAATTGCAAAAAAAGGCGTGTTGTGACGATGCGCAATGGCAAAATTCGGCAAAAACACAGTAACGACGGTGCGCTTAAGCTCGGGTTATTGTATCATGTCAGCATTAATTTCAGTGATTTATCAAACCAGAGCTTGCTCATGACGACACGTAAAATTCTCATTACCAGCGCATTGCCCTACGCCAACGGCCCAATCCACTTAGGCCATTTACTTGAATACATCCAGACCGATATTTGGTCACGCTTTCAAAAAGCACGGGGCCATGAGTGTTATTACGTTTGCGCAGACGACGCACACGGCACGCCAATCATGTTAAAAGCCCAGCAGCTCGGTTTAACACCTGAGCAAATGATCGCGCAAACGTCGATTGAACACCAGGCGGATTTCAAAGACTTCCTGATTGGCTTTGATAATTACCATAGTACTCACAGCGATGAAAACCGCAGTTTCGCCAGTGAAATCTATCAAAAATTAGACGCTGGTGGTTATATCAAACGCCGGAGCATCAGCCAATTATTTGATCCAGAAAAACAAATGTTTTTGCCTGATCGCTTTGTTAAAGGTGATTGCCCGAAATGCGGCGCATTGGATCAGAATGGCGATAGTTGTGATGTTTGTGGTGCGACTTACAGCCCAACAGAATTAAAAAATCCGAAATCAGTAGTTTCTGGCGCAACGCCAATTCTCAAAGACTCTGAACACTATTTCTTTGACTTACCAGCTTTTGAAGCGATGCTGCAGCAATGGACACGAGGCGGCGCTTTGCAAAGTGAAATGTCGAACAAACTGCAAGAGTGGTTTAAAGACGGTTTGCAGCAGTGGGATATCAGCCGTGATGCGCCTTATTTTGGCTTTGAAATTCCAGGCGCGCCAGGTAAATACTTTTATGTCTGGTTAGACGCGCCAATTGGTTATTTAGCAAGTTTCAAAAATTACTGTGATAAGACTGGCGTTGATTTCTCAGCATTTTGGCAAAAAGACTCAACCGCAGAAGTTTATCATTTCATCGGTAAAGACATTATTTACTTCCACAGTTTGTTTTGGCCGGCAATGTTGGATGGTGCAGGCTATCGTAAACCGACTAGCGTGTTTGCTCATGGTTTTGTCACCGTCAATGGTGCGAAGATGTCAAAATCAAAAGGCACTTTTATCAAAGCGCGCACTTACTTAGAGCAGCTTAACCCTGAGTATCTGCGTTATTACTTTGCTTCGAAGTTAACTTCAGGAATTGTCGATTTAGACTTGAACCTCGAAGATTTTTCACAAAAAGTAAATGCAGATTTAGTTGGCAAAGTGGTGAATATTGCCAGTCGTTGCGCAAGCTTTATCGCTAAAAAGTTTGATGGCCAATTATCGGCAAATTTGCTTGAGCCTGAGCTTTACGCTGAGTTCATCGCCCAGGGTGAAACTATCGCAACGGCTTTTGAAGAACGCGAATACGCCCGTGCAATTCGTGACATCATGGCGTTGGCAGACAAGGCTAATCAATACATCGATGCAAAAGCGCCATGGGTGCTGGCAAAAGACGAATCTAAACAACAAGAAACTCATGATGTTTGTTCCATGGGGATAAACTTGTTCCGCGTGCTGATGCATTATCTGAAACCAGTGTTACCAGCGATGGCAGCTGAAGTCGAAGCGTTTTTGCAAGTTGAATTACGTTGGGATAGTTACCAAACGCCCCTGTTAAGTCATCATATCAATGCCTTTAAACCATTGATGCAACGCGTTGATCCAGTAAAAGTCGCTGCTATGGTTGCCGCTTCAACGGAAAACTTGCAACCTACAACAGCAATTACAACACAAACGCCGAAGGCTGAGACTTCAAAAACAGCAACCGCAATAGAGCCAATTGCCGAGACAATTAACATTGATGATTTTGCCAAGCTTGACTTGCGTATTGCTCGGATTGTTGACGCTCAACACGTTGAAGGCGCTGACAAATTATTGCGCTTGCAGCTTGATTTAGGTAACGAAACGCGTCAGGTTTTTGCTGGGATAAAAGCTGCTTATCAACCTGAGCAACTTATCGGTCGGCTAACGGTGATGGTCGCAAACCTTGCCCCACGTAAGATGAAATTTGGTATGTCCGAAGGCATGGTAATGGCTGCGGGCCCTGGTGGCAGTGAGATATTCTTGTTAAGCCCTGATGATGGTGCAACGCCAGGTATGCGCGTTAAGTAAGTCGATAAACCGCAGCTTCGGCTGCGGTTTTGTTTTGATGTCCAGACATCAATATATCTAGGTTTGAGGAATTGTGCATGGCCGCTACTATTCGCTCCTTTTCGTCGTTGTATAGCGCTACACTTTTGATGGTGTTAGCTGCAGGTTTATTGACAACTTACTTAGGTCTTCGACTTACCGCTTTAGATGTTGCCAAAGTTTGGATTGGCAGTATGATGTCGGCTTATTATTTAGGCCTCGTGTTTGGCTCAAAGATCGGCCATAAGTTGATTAGTCGAGTTGGCCATATTCGCGCTTTCGTTGCCAGTGCCGGTGTTGTTACCGCCTCCGCGCTCGGTCATGCCTTGGTTGATAATCTATGGGTGTGGTTATTATTGCGCCTGATTGTTGGCATCTGCATGATGTGTCAATACATGGTGCTTGAAAGCTGGCTCAATGAGCAAGCGGATGCAAAGAATCGGGGCACCATTTTCGCAAGTTACATGATTGTCTCGTATTTGGGCTTAGTGCTTGGTCAAGGCGCAATGAGCCTCAATCCAGAGTTAACCATCAAACCACTATTGCTGGTCGCGATGTGTTTTTCCCTTTGCATTGTGCCCTTGGCGCTAACACGTCGCATTCATCCAACACCACTCCGCCCTGCACCACTGCAGATCAAAGCGTTTTGGCAAAAAGTTCCACAATCACTCACCACAATTGCGATGGCAGGCATGATTGTCGGTTCCTTTTATGGCTTAGCGCCAGCTTTTGCGGCAAGCCAAGGCATGAATACTGAGCAAGTTGCCGCGTATATGGCAACTACGGTCATGGCAGGATTGTTAGCCCAATGGCCAATGGGCAAACTGTCTGACCGAATTCGTCGTAGCCGCTTGATCCGCACCAATTCGGCCATTCTTGGTTTTTTAGTATTGGCAATAGCATTGTTGCCACTAAGTGGATATCTGCAGCTAGCTGCAACCTTTTGTTTTGGCGTACTTGCCTTTACTTTATATCCGCTCGGTACAGCAATGGCTAACCAAAATATTGAACAGCATGAACGGGTTGCGTTGTCTGCGACTATCCTGCTGACGTTCGGGATCGGTGCTAGCACGGGCCCACTGCTCGCTTCTCTTTGTATGCAGTTTGGCGGCAGTCGCATGCTTTATGGTTTTATGGCCGCGATCGCTGCAATTCTGTTTGTGCGATTACAGCAGGTAAATTACCAACAGAAACTACAAGAGCGTGCGGCATCACAAGATTATGTGATGGCAAGTGGCGACTTAGTCTCTTCACCTCTGGCGGCAGCCCTTGATCCACGGGTTGATCAGCAAACTGCACAAGCACAATTAAGCTCAAATGGCGCAGCGGCGTCAGTAACCATGCCAACACCAGAGGAAAGAGATGACCAAGAGGAAATGATCACACAGCAAGCAAATCCACAAGAACCGCTTGCCAGTGAGCGCGCAGTAGCAACAAATCAAGAGCTACAAGTGAATGAACATGTTGCTAATCATCAGCCAACTAATGAAGTGGCAGATGAAGGCAGTTATCAAAACGCCAACTCAGTGGTAGGTCAAGATACCACTGAGTCGAGCAACACAGATCTTTCAACAAGTGATGGTAAAGAACGCGTGAATTAACCTCACTGAATAATTTGTATAACGGCCTTTCCCACTAGTTGATTATTGGCGATCTGCTGGTGGGCGATGTCAACTTGCTGCCAAGGCACAACAACACCAATCACCGGTTCAATTGTCCCATCAACAAACGCTTGATAGAAATCCTTTGTCAAGTTTGCAACCAATTGGGCTTTATAGCTGTTGGTTCGATTTCGTAAAGTAGAACAAATCAGTTGCCCACGCTTTTTGAACATTGGTGCCATGTCCAATTCCGCGACCTTACGGCCCCCCATCATTGCCAAAACCACAATTTTGCCATCGAGCGCAAGGACTTGTAGATCTTTTTGCAGGTAGTCAGCCGCTATCGGATCTATCACCACATCAAAGCCACGATTGAAGCGCTGACTGAATTCAAGCGCAAAATCGGCCTGTTTATATTCTATAGCGCTACTTGCGCCTAATTGCAGGCATGCTTTTGCTTTTTCGGCTGAGCCCACAGTTACAGCAACCTGCGCGCCGACAGCTTTGGCTAATTGAATTGCTGCAGTACCAACACCACTTGCGCCTGCATGGACAAGGGCTGTCCCACCAGCTTGCAACTCGCCGATCGCAAACAACGCTTGGTAGGCAGTCAGGAATACTTCCGCACAAGCTGCAGCTTGGCAAAAGCTCCATTGCAAAGGTTTAACAAAAAGCTGATCAGCTTCAATGACCGCATACTCGGCATAACCACCGCCAGGAACCAAACCAAATACTGCTTGGTCTAGCCATTGTTGATGTTTTTCATCACCAATCGCCACCACCATACCCGCAACTTCGAGTCCAAGCACATCACTCTCGCCTGGCGGGGGTGGATAAATGCCGGCGCGCTGAGCTAAATCTGCGCGGTTAACCCCAGCTGCATGTACTTTGACTAACACCTGATTTTTATTTGGGGTCGGCAATGCAACCGGCGCAATTCTGAGCTGACTATGGGGACCGGGCGCATCAACAAATACAGCTAACATTTCAGTAGGCTTTGACCAATTTTTGGTAGAAATCATGTAAACCTCATACATAAGGGAACTTGGCGTTAGAAACAAAAACATTGTTGAGAACTTTTGCTTTAGCTTTTAGTACGCTATGACTAAAATACGCCACTTTTATTTAATTGCAGAACATCATTATGACCGCCACTGTTATTTTACAAGCTGATCGCGAAAAATCTTTAAAACGTCGTCACCCGTGGGTATTTTCCAAAGCGGTTAAACAAGTGAAAGGCACACCAAATTCTGGTGACACAGTGGACGTGGTCACTGCAGATGGCAGTTGGCTCGGTCGCGGTGCTTACTCTCCGGATTCACAAATTCGCGTACGTATTTGGACATTCGACCCAGCAGAAGTGGTTGATAGTGAATTTTTCTCTCGTCGTATTAATCAGGCTTGGCAACTACGCCAGCAACTGTTTGATTTAACCCAAACAAACGGGATCAGGATTGTTGCTGCTGAGTCAGACGGTTTACCAGGCTTGACGATAGATTTGTTCGCTGACGTCCTAGTCTGTCAACTACTGAGCGCAGGGGTTGAACGTCATCGCAAATATATTGTTGCGGCACTCATTAAGCTATTTCCAGGCTATAGCATTTACGAGCGCTCTGATGTTGACGTACGCAAGAAAGAAGGTTTGCAACTCGTTACTGGTTGGCTGCATCTACCGCGCGAGCATGGTGAAGTCACCATTCTTGAAAACGGCATGAAAATACTGGTCGACGTAGTTAACGGACATAAAACTGGTTTTTACCTTGACCAGCGCGATAGTCGTGCAGCCGCTGCACGATACGCAAAAGGTAAAACGGTGCTTAATTGTTTTAGTTATACCGGAACTTTTGCAGTTGCAGCTTTACGGGGTGGCGCAAATCACGTCACCAACGTCGATATGTCTGAACTTGCTTTAGACACTGCAAAACGTAATGCGCAAGCTAACCAGCTTGATCTTGCTCAACTCGATTTTACGAAAGCGGACGTATTCAAATTGCTTCGCTCATATAAAGAGCAAGGCAAACAGTTTGATATGGTGATCTTAGACCCACCGAAGTTCGCCGAAAATAAGGCTCAGTTGATGTCAGCGTGCCGTGGTTATAAAGATATCAATCGTGTCGCCATGCAAATTGTTAAACCAGGCGGCTTATTATTAACGTTCTCGTGCTCTGGCTTAATGGAAGAATCATTATTCCAAAAAGTTGTTGCAGACGCAGCTTTGGATGCCAATCGAGACTGCTTGTTTATCGAAAGACTAAGCCAAGCCACTGACCACCCAATTGCGAGCTTTTATCCGGAAGGTCATTACTTAAAAGGCCTTGTTTGTCTTATTCGCTAGTCAAGCATGCAGACTAGCGCATTACATTGAATAGTAAACTTAAACCGCTAGTCGCACGTAGTTAGCTTCGATATGCTGTGACTGGCGATAAAAAGCCAGTCATTACACAATTTGTTGCTTTTCAAATAAAGGATTTCTTATGCGAACTATCATCAGCGTGCTAGCGCTAAGCATGGCATTTAGTAGTCAAGCCGCGTGGAATTTAGACAGCGCGGCTTCATCATTGCGCTTTGCAACTGTTAAAAATGACACTGTGGCAGAAATTCATAAATTCACTAAAATCACTGGCAATTGGCAAGATGATGGCAAGGTGACTGTGGCTATTGAAGTATCTACTTTGGATACTCTGGTGCCAATTCGTAATGAAAGAATGCTCACGCACCTGTTTGAAGCGGCGAAATATCCGCAAATCCAAGCTGATGCACAAGTCAAACCTGAACTCATTCAAGCCATGGCTGTTGGCAGTCATCAACTGCTGAAAACTGATTTAACCGTGACTATCCGTGACCAAAAACAAACGATTAATACCGAATTGTCTGTCAGCAAACTGACTGATGGCCGTATTGTGGTTGGTACTATCGCGCCAGTACTTGTCAATGCCAAGAGCTTCCAATTAGATGGCGGCATTGCCAAACTTAAAGATTTAGCAAAACTTCAAAGCATTGATTTGGTTGTCCCAGTAACGTTTGAAGTCACTCTTAATAAAAACTGAGTCAAAGCGTAAAATCTGTGCCATGACGCGAATGGCGTCACGGCACATGTTGTTTAAAGTCCATAGTTGCCAGCATGCTACAGATAGACAGCGCCCAAAATCTTCAAATCCCAAATAGCTATCGATTAAAACAATAGATGCGCCATCAAAGCAATAACTGGCAACGTGATGAGCGTACGCAGTACAAACAATACAAACAAATCCAATAACGTCACTGGGATTTTACTACCAAGCAATAACGCGCCAACTTCCGACATATAAATAAGTTGTGTCACCGAAAGTGCAGCAATCACAAAGCGAGTCATTTCATTTGGCACTGCTGCGATGAGAATACTTGGCACAAACATATCGGCAAACCCAACCATCACCGACTTAGCGGCATCTTCTGCAAATGGGATTTGTAATAGTTCAAACAGCGGCACAAATGGCGCACCGAGCCAAGTGAATATCGGTGTGTATTCAGCAATTAAAAGTGCCGAAGTGCCAACAGCCATAATGACCGGTAAAACGCCAAATAACATATCTAAGGTATTGTGCACACCATCTTTAAATGTCTGTTTCGCTGACGGAGCCATACTTGCTCTATGAAGGCCATGCGCAAGCGCACGCTTGAATAGGCCGTACCCTTTAAAATCGCCGCCTTCCGCGCGCATGTGGTCAAAGCCATCAATATAAGTATCTGGTTTATTACGAAGTGGTGGTAGATATGGCAGCACTATCGCAGCGACCACACCTGCGGCACAAATAGTTAAATAAAATGGCACGAACATATGTTCAAGTTTGACCTGCCCTAATACCACCAAGCAAAAAGTAATGGATACTGCTGAGAATGTGGTACCAATTACCGCAGCTTCACGGGCAGTATAAAACCCGCCTTCATACTGCTTACTGGTTAGCAAAATGCCAACACTGCCATCGCCTATCCAAGACGCTAAACAGTCGACTGCAGAACGCCCAGGCAAGCGAAAAATCGGCCGCATGATTTTAGTCATGAGGGTGCCAACAAATTCGAGTAATCCAAAATTGAGTAATAGCGGTAATAACATCCCTGCGAAGATAAACACACACAACAAAACCGGCAGTAATTCGGCATAAACAAGTTTTCCAGTTGCCGTATTATTGATTTGTTCTGGCCCTACGCCAAAAAACACTATTGCGGCGCAAATCGCCCCGATTAAACGTACAACAACCCAACTCCAACTTGGCGCAAATAGTTTTTGTAAAAAACTGCCTTCGGCTAATTTACTAGGCGAAATAGTTTTCATCAAAAGAGATAACACTGCGGATATCCCAATAAACAACATCAACAACAGGCCCATCCAATCGACCAAACCTACTTTGAGTTGATTTGCCATCAACGCAACTGGAATAGTTAAGCCCTTTTCAGTTGCCACTGGCACCATAAATAGATAGACACCAATCAAGGATGGGCAAAGTAAAATGCACCAATTACGAAAGGTAAAATAGTTTGGCTGGGAAATTGAGGTCATGTGAGTTTTACATTGCAGCTAACAAAGTGCTAAGGGTAATAAAAATTAAGCACAAAGTCACTGCGAGATATGTTTAGCTGCAGCATTTGCTGGCATTTCGAACAATTACTGTGCTATCAAGACGCAATAAATTCGCAAAGTCTATGCGACAGCTAATTAAGCTCAATAAACAACACACCAATTTGGTACAGATCCTCACCCTCTTGGCTACAGCGGATGACTTTTGCATGAGCATCCAAGGAATCGATACTGCTATTGGTTGACTCTAATCGCAGATGCAGCATTGTCCCCATTTCCAGCGGTTCATCAATTTCCACAGCCATACCCGATGCACTTAAGTCACGGCATATTCCAGTGATTTCTCGCCCTGACTCAGGATCGTTAATTAAAATCTGCACATTAGCGTTAACCATCATTCGAAAAAAATGTCGTTTGTCGTTGCGGCTTAACATGGGGCTTCCTGCATTATTAAATCGATTCTTTGTTATAAATCTTTCCAACAGTGCTGTAAAGTGAACATTCACCATGGTTTGGGTTGTTTTTTAAGCACATTGCAGATGACTCTCAATTTGCCATTGCAAATCAGTAATAGTAATTGGCTTACAGATGTAGCCACAGGCACCTGCCCGACTCGCTTCAGCAACATCCGACTTGCTATCCAATCCAGATAACATGATGACAGGAATATGCGAAGTTTCTGGCGTGTTCTTTAATAATCGACATACGTCCAAACCGCTCATTCCTGGCATCACCACATCAAGTAATACCAAATCAGGCTGTGCATCGTATACCGCTGCTAAAGCAGCCGCCGCACTGTTTACGTAACTGACCTGATAATGAGTTTTTGGCAATGCAAGACGAAGCAAATCAAGGGTAAATGCTTCATCATCGACTAACAAGATCCTTTTGCAATCAGGATGCGTCATGCAAGACTCCTAAGTTAGGTCCTTAAACAGTATTAGTCTAATTTAACCTGATGTACAAGCGTGTACTATCTAAGCTCTTGTACCGCTTGCACAATCCGTTTACTAGAAATTGGATATGGTGTACCTAATTGCTGAGCAAATAACGACACTTTAAGCTCTTCGAGCATCCAACGGATAGCGACAACTTCGCTAGGTAATGGTTTACCACTGAACTTGCCAAGCAACTGCTGATAAGCATCGTAAGCTTTTTGATACTCCAACATTTGCAAACGGTCGCGTTGCGGATCGGCAGGCAGTTTCTCTAGCCTTTTTTGTAAAGCAGTTAAATACCGTTTTAAATCATCAAGCTTGGCGGCGCCATGGCCAGTAACAAAACCTTTGAACAGCAATAAATCAAGCTGAGCTTTGATATCTGCGTTGGCATAAGCCAGCGCAAAGTCCAAGCGACCGCGCAACTTCTTTGATATCTCATGACCAATGGTCAGAATTTGCTCAACCTTCAGCGCAATTGTTACCACAGTTTCACCAAGTTCTGCCCGAACATGCTCACGTAATGCTTTAAAATCATCGGGTGTTTCTGGCCATGGTTGACTGTTTATAAGGCTATCTATTGCAGCACTAATACAATCGTCAATCAGCTCCAGTACTTTACCAAATGGATTGAAGTACAACCCAAGTTTCGCTTTATTGGGCAGAGAGTCTTGCAAGTACTTGATAGGTGATGGCAAATTTAACAATAGCAAACGCCGCAAACCTGCCTGCGAAGTTGCTCGCGCTTGCTCTGGGCTATCAAGTAGGCGAATAGCAACGCTGTCTTTCTGGTCGATTAATGCGGGGAATGCTTTAATTTCATAACCACTTTGCACCTTGATATAAGCCTTCGGTAAATCACCAAAAGTCCAATCGGTTAACTGCTCTTGCTCAATCCCTTGCTCGGCTACTTGGCTTAATGTTTCTTGTACTTTGCCCTGCATCTGTTGTTTTAACAGTCCAAGCGATCGCCCCTGCTTCAGCACGTTTTGTTTATCGTCAACCACCTTAAAATTAAACTTCAAATGTGCATCAATGCCGGTTAAATCCCAAGAATCTTCTGGAATTGTTATACCGCTCATTCGTTTTAAGCGATTCGAAATGGTGGTGATTAGTGAACCATCCTCAGGCTTAATCGCTTGTAACAGTGCATCTGCATAGTTAGGTGCTGGAACAAAGTTTCGACGGAGCACTTTAGGCAGCGATTTAATAAGGGCCACCAACAATTCATGTCGCAATCCTGGAATTAACCAATCAAACCCTTCGTCAACAACTTGGTTCAAAAGAGCGACAGGAATAATTAAACTGACCCCATCATCTGGAGCTCCTGGCGAAAAATGGTATTCAAGCGGTAGCGTTAAATTACCTTGTCGCCAAAATTCTGGATACATATCATCGGTGATATGCGCTGCGCCATGTCGTTTAAGTTTATCTGGATCAAAATTAAGATATTGCGGGTCTAACTTTTGCTGAGCACGCCACCACTTAGAAAAATCGATACGGTTATTGGCATGCTGTGGGATTTTTTCTGCATAAAAACTCGCCAACGTCTCTTCATCAACCAGAATGTCACGGCGGCGAGATTTGTCTTCAAGTTCACTAACATGCTCAATTAACCGAGCATTGTGCTGCAAAAACGACTCATTGAGCCCGAGTTCACCACCAACCAATGCTTCGCGAATAAATAACTGATGGCATAGTGCTTCATCAATCTTGCTATAGAGCACAGGTCTTTTACCGACTAAAATCAAGCCATACAGACTGACCTGTTCGTAAGCAATCACCGCGCCACGTTTCTTTTCCCAATGGGGTTCAGCATAACTGCGGTTGACCAAATGCTGCGCTAGCGGCTCAACCCATTCCGGCTCAATCCGAGCTAAGGTACGAGCATATAATCGTGAAGTTTCAACCAGCTCTGCAGCCATCACCCACTTTGGTTTTTTCTTAAACAGGCCGCTGCCAGGGAACACATAGAATCGGCTTTGTCTGGGGCCTAAATAGTCCGCATCAACATCTTTAGTCCCTATCTGCCCCAAAAGACCTGTGAGGATAGCACTATGAATACGCTGATAATCAGCGCCTTGCGTGTTAAGTGGCAATTGCATTTCGTCCGCAACTTGCGAGAGCTGACCGAACAAATCTTGCCATTCCCGCACACGCAGGTAATTCAACATTTCTTGTTTACATAAGCGACGGAACTGATTATTGCTCAGTTGTTCTTGCTGGCCTTGCAGGTAATCCCAGAGCTTTAACCAACTGGCAAAATCCGAATCTGGATCGGTAAATCGACCGTGCAACTCATCCGCTTTTTGCTGCTTCTCTAATGGACGCTCACGTGGATCTTGGATAGACAATGCCGCCGTGATGACTAAAAGTTCAGACACACAATTTTGGGTGGATGCAGCAAGCACCATCCGCGCCAGACGTGGATCAATTGGCAAACGACTTAACTGCTTGCCGAGCGAAGTCAGTTGCAGTGTTTCCTTGCGTTCGGCTTGCAATGCGCCAAGCTCATCCAACAGTTTGATACCATCGTTGATAAAGCGTGGATCAGGCTTTTGCAAAAAAGGAAATTTTTGAATGTCACCAAGTCCAAGCGCCAACATTTGCAAAATGACGGATGCTAAATTAGTGCGCAGGATCTCTGGATCAGTAAATTCCGGACGGCCCAAAAAGTCTTCTTCAGAGTACAATCGTATACAAATACCCGCAGCGACACGACCACAACGGCCTTTACGTTGATTGGCGCTCGCTTGGCTAATAGCTTCAATCGGCAACTGTTGCACTTTTGAACGATAGCTATACCTTGATAAACGCGCCGTTCCAGGGTCTATCACATAACGAATGCCCGGAACTGTCAGTGAAGTTTCAGCAACGTTGGTTGAGAGAATAATTCGACGACCAGCATGGCTTTGGAATATCCGATTTTGCTCCGCTGCACTTAACCTAGCAAACAATGGCAGTACTTCGGTATGCGGTAATTTCAACTTTTCTAAGGCATCGGCGGTATCACGGATTTCCCGTTCACCGTTCAAGAAAATTAAGATATCGCCAGGTGGCTCACGATATAGCTCGTCAACGGCATCGAATATTGCCTGTAATTGATCACGGTCTTTATCGTCATTATCCAGTGGCGAACGATAGCGCACCTCAACTGGGTAAGTACGACCTGATACTTCAATTACTGGTGCTTGGTTGAAATGGGCTGAAAAACGCTGTGGATCGATGGTTGCAGAGGTAATGATAACTTTCAGCTCTGGACGACGCGGCAATAATTGCTTTAAGTACCCTAAGAGAAAGTCGATATTTAAACTGCGCTCGTGAGCCTCATCGATAATCAAAGTGTCATATTGATTCAGAAAACGGTCTTGCTGAATTTCGGCAAGTAAAATACCGTCCGTCATCAATTTAACATGGGTGTGTGGCTGCGTATGGTCACCAAACCTAACTTTATAACCCACCTGTTGCCCAAGTTCGGTTTGCAATTCATCGGCTAGGCGCTGTGCGACACTGCGGGCGGCGAGTCTTCTTGGCTGTGTGTGTCCGATAAAACCACTGACTCCACGGCCAAGCTCTAGACAAATTTTTGGTATTTGTGTCGTTTTCCCTGAACCGGTTTCACCTGCAATAATCACAACTTGGTTAGCGGCAATTGCAGCTTTAATATCTTCTCGTTTAGCGACGACCGGTAAATCTAGCGGATACGTTAATTTAGGTACTTTATTTTGTCGAATGGACCGTAATTCTTGTGACAGTTGCAAATCACGCTGAATTTTCAGCTGCATTGCCTCGCGTTTGCCATCAGGCAACTTCTTTAAGCTATGAAGTCGATTGCGCAGGACATGCAAATCTTTGCTCATGCAAAATTGCAAAGCATCAAATAACACTGGGACTGGTAACAACGGTTCTACAGATGATGACAAAACAAAGCCCTCGTAAAATGAGGGCTGTATGCTATCAAGTTTGCGCTGTTGAATGAAGAACAGCAGGAGAAAACCACGTTATTTAACCAAAAGAAATGGTAAAAATAGCAAAATCTACATGGTCAGCGGACTTTTCGGTAGTGCGAATGTAACTCTTGATCAATTGCTCTTAATACTGCTGAACGACTAATCACGCCAACAAGATGCCGAGCCTCATCAACCACTGGATATAATTTTGGCTTTTGCTGCAACATAAGTTGGGCAAGTTCAATGATGCCGGTATCAGGGCTCACCGTAATCACATCTTTATGCATGATGTCGCTGACGTAAGCGCTCATCTGGTCGTGATACGATGCAACTAACATTCTCGACAAGCAATCTTGCTCGGACAAAAATCCTATGACTTGGTGTTTTGCGTCAATCACCGGACCGCCAATTTGCCCAGATGCCGATAATCTATCGACTGCGGCTTCCAAAGTCATATCGGCAGTAAATGTAACTGGATGGCGATTTAAGTGATCGACTACTTTTAAGAAATCCATGTTAGCCTCCTAGAGCGGCGCAAATAACGAGCTTTCATTTAGCCTAGTTCATGACTCCGCCATCGCCTAGCGTTTTGAGCTTAGATGGCAAAGTAATTAATCGCCTTTTTGATCTTCCGCAAAGATTGCCACTTCGACCGGTTGTCCTTCGACTTTTTTTGCACGGTACATGCCTTCGGTATTAAAACTCCAACTGGCATTTCCTTGCGGATCTAACACAATCACCCCACCTGTTCCACCAACTTTTTTTAATTCAGCTATTACTTGGTCAGCCGCTGTTTTTGCTGACAATTTTTGATATTTCACGCGCGCGCAAATATCGGCAGCAACATGATATCGAATAAAAAACTCACCATGACCAGTAGCGGAAACAGCACAGCTTTGATTATTTGCGTAGTTTCCGGCGCCGATAACTGGTGCATCACCAATTCGGCCATATTTTTTTGCAGTCATACCGCCTGTTGAAGTACCGGCTACTAAATTGCCTGACCTATCGATGGCGACAGCACCAACCGTCCCCATATTAAATTCGACTGGCCAATCGGCTTGCAATCGAGGGTTAACAGTTGGGATATTATTTGCAGTTAACAACAGCGTGTGAGCATGCTGAACTTGCATCGCAACATGTTTTTGCTTTTCCTGTTGTAAAGACTTGGCTTTTTTAAGCTGCTGCAAACGAAAATCAGTATCAAAATAATGGTTGTCTACCAATTCAAGCTGCTGATCTTTGGCGAATTGTTCGGCACCAATCCCTGCCAAAAACACATGCTCAGATTTTTCCATGATGGCAACTGCAAGTTTAATTGGGTTTTTCACAATCGTAACGCCAGCTACAGCACCTGCTGCCAAAGTATCGCCGCGCATAATTGAGGCATCTAGCTCGTGAGTAGCATGAGCAGTATATACCGCACCTTTGCCGGCATTAAATAGTGGTGAGTTCTCCAGTATTTCTATCGCAGTTGTGACGGCCGTTAAACTATTGCCTCCGTTTTCAAGAACTCTATAGCCTGCTGAAACCGCCTGATTTAGGGTCGTCTCATAGGCAGCGAGTTGGGAGGGTGTCATTTGTGATTTGTGTATAGTCCCAGCTCCACCATGAATAACGATGGCAATGGGCTGTGTTTTACCAACTGCAGAGATACTAAATAGCAGTGACAATCCAATCACCAGTTTATTGAAATTTAATATTCGCATAGTTATTCATCCGCCCTTTGGTTTGTTGCAGTATGGCGAGAAGTTGATTTATAGCGTCTGATTTGCGACCAATTCGACTTAGCTTGAGGCAGATCAAATCAACAACTGAAGCTTGGTTTATGCTTCTACTAACAAATAGCCAAAAAAGGGAAAAAACCATGAGCTTAGAAAAACACGATTTAGTGCATGAATTTCCAGAATATCGCGAAAAAATCCATGATCTAAAAATGAATGATGCACACTTCAGAGGATTGTTTGATCAATACCATCAAGTGGATCACGAAATTCTGCGTTTGGAGCAAGGAGTTGAGGTTAGCTCTGATGATTACTTGGAAGAAAAGAAAAAAAGCCGACTGAATCTCAAAGACCAGTTATTTAATTACTTATCTGCATGATTACTATGCGCTTGATGACACCAACATCAAGCGCTTATTCTTCGCGCAAGCACAGCTTCTGACTACAAAGATTGATAATCGCTCTATCTAGTGACTTCACGTCTTTGCGACCACCAAATCACCATGATTCGAGTAATTACACACACAGTTGTAGCCGTACTCACCGTGAAAACTTAATTATTTACAGTTACCAGCACGAACGTAACCTGCATCCAAGGCTTGTTGTTCATTGGCAAATCTTTGTTGGTTTTCCGTTTTTACTTGGTTATAACCAGCACAATGCCTTAAATGGTATTTTTTACTGTTTTTATTGCCGATAACTTCGCTGAGTTCACCACCTATTGACTCGACTTGCTGTTGCTGCACCGACGAGCTGTTATTTTTACTCAAGTCAAATTGATAGCCGACAAACCATTCCTTCACCCCGGTAACAAATGGATTTGCATGTCCCATTTGCTGGGCAATTCGCTGATGCAAACTCAATTCCCGTTTATCGACAGGATCCTGTTGATGCCAAGCTAAAAACAGCTGCTGTTCACGGGTTGTCAGCTCAATACCATAACGATCAGCCATGTAAAAATTAATACGAGCGATATCGCCGCGGATCTGAGCTCTTGGTTCAACTAACTTTTGCTTAAAATCAATTCGTATCGGACAGGCACCATGTTGATTCTCAGTATTTGGCAAAAGCGCAAAACGAAAATGAGCTCTATCACCATTTACCTCACCAATGGCAGGTTTTAAATTAAACAAATCAGCTTCCATTGTTTTAAATCTTTGGTCAGTATCACCGCATTGTTCGCGCCCGCCCTGCTGCCAGCATGTTAAAGCTTTACCAAATTGCTCGGCGGGCATGACATGTTCCCATTCAATTCTATTGGCACGAGGTCCATTTTTGCGCACTTCATAACCACATGCCTTTAAATCAACTTGACCTTTAGTGCCAACCCATCGCAGCGGACAAGCACAATAAAAGGTTTCACTTTCATCAGCATAAACTCGCTGAGCAATTTTCTTCGCAGCGTTAAAATCCTTTGGCGCAGCAAACAACAAAGGGGCAAATAAACTTAACAATACTAAATATTTTTTCATCAACGCGACAACCAACTTCCAACGTGACACAAATTTCCCAATACTGGAAAATACCAAATTACGCACACAGGCTCAGATTTTCATAATTTTGCCATAGCTTTGTACTTTTCCCTAATTTGGTTAATCGCCATATTGTTGTATGACAATTGCCGTTTTTAAACCCAGAGAACTGTGGATCAGCAAGATGTTACTGTTACCCAATTACTGTTTGCCTTATACTTTGTTTTTTCGATTGATAGAGATTTAGTTTTGGCAGCAACTTTTTACTTCCACGATTATGAAACATGGGGCGCAGATCCGAAAAAGGATCGACCTGCACAATTTGCCGGACTTCGCACTGACGATAATTTTGCGCCAATTCAAAATGTTGATATGTGGTACTGCCAGCTTGCGCCTGATTATTTGCCACATCCGCAGGCGGCTTTGATCACTGGGATCACTCCACAAGTTTGCCAACAGAAAGGTTTACCCGAAGTCGAATTTATGCGTCGGATTTTGGCGCAATTTAGCGTTCCAGAGACATGCGTAGTTGGATACAACAACCTGCGCTTTGATGATGAAGTCACACGGTACGCTTTATATCGAAACTTTTTTGATCCGTATGCACGCGAGTGGCAGCACGGCAATAGTCGCTGGGATTTGATTGACGTCGTACGTGCGTGTTATGCGCTACGTCCCGAGGGAATTGTTTGGCCAACAAAAGACGACGGAGCACCTTCATTCCGACTTGAAGATCTAACTAAAGCCAACGGCATCAGTCACGAAAATGCCCACGATGCCAGTGCTGATGTGTATGCCACTATCGCCATTGCAAAATTACTAAAAGAAAAGCAACCGCGACTATTTCAATATCTCTATGATTTGAGAAAGAAAAATAAAGTCACTGAACTTATAGATATTGCTGGGTTGACGCCACTGGTACACGTTTCTTCTAAGTTTCCTGCACTACAAGGATGTTGTTCTTGGATTGTGCCATTGGCATTTCACCCCACGAATAAAAATGCAGTGATTTGTTTCAATTTGGCAGAAGATCCAAGTCTATTACTAAACGCGTCTATAGATACACTGCAAGAACTACTTTACAAAAAGACTATTGATTTAGCACCTGGTGAAAAGCGCCCGGGTCTTAAACTTGTTCATCTGAATAAATGTCCAGTACTGGCGCCCGCAAAAACGCTAAGCCAAGAACGAGCGGCCGAACTTGGCATTGATAGAACGCAATGCTTAAAAAATCTTGAATTAATCAAGCAAAACCGTAGCTTACAAGAAAAAGCTGTAAATATTTATCAACTTGAAACCAACGTTGGTAAAGATTCAAATGTAGATTATGCCCTGTATCAAGGGTTTTACTCCGAGCATGATCGCGCGTT
Source organism: Alteromonadaceae bacterium (assembly GCA_041914845.1). GTDB lineage: Bacteria > Pseudomonadota > Gammaproteobacteria > Enterobacterales > Alteromonadaceae > Pararheinheimera. The sequence continues at coordinate 80,943 of JAYSCP010000004.1, read as the reverse complement.
ATTACCACGTATTCATGAAATTGCGCCGGAGCACTTGGCTGCTAACGCGCCGATATTTCAGGACGAGCGGCTAAATCAATTGTTGTTTCGGTTTCGCGCAAGAAATTACCCGCAAACCCTGACACACGATGAGCAGCATAAATGGCGCCGTTATTGTCATGATAAATTAACCATGGGAGAGGAATCACCCGCGCTGCGCGCGGATGAATTTATGTTAGCATTGGAAAATGCCCTAGAATTGCATCAAACTGACACCAAGAAAGTTGCAATCCTACAAGCCCTTTATAAATTTGTGACAAGTGCTTAGGTTTTGACAATGCATGTTGTGGTAGTACTATCAAGCTAATTAATGTGTAGTTTTTGATTTAGCTTTGTGTCGATATCTTTTACACAAAGCTGGTTGCAAGAAACTCAATTTGCAAGTAAGTGATTGATAATATTGCACAAATTAATGTCGGCATGCATTTTGCTTAATTGGCGTAGTGGAAGCAGTAAACTAGATTTGAATTTGCAATGAAGCAACCTATTGAGAACGAAGTAATGATGAACTCAGAAAAGCAAATGGAAAATAAACCAACCCTCTCGCGTCGGAAGTTTTTAGTCCGGGCAGGTGCGGGATCTTTGCCGGTGGTGATGTCTTTACAAAGTGGCTCTGCTTGGGGTTGCGTCGAATTGAATTGTACCCCTGGTCAAACGAGTTTTAGTGCTTCAGGTTCGCAAGTCGCCTCTGTGACGGCGAATAAAAAAACAGCACCTTATCAACGTCCACAGTGGTCAAATCTAACAGAAATTCGCAATGCTTTTGCCGATGATTTTAATTACGTACTGTTAGCAACTTACAACCTTGCGCTGACAACTCGGGAATACACCGGCACCCGTGATAAATACGGTAATAAAATTTACAAGTTCAAAGCTTTAGACAAATCGAACTACAAAACATGGTGGGATAATGTTCGGGGTGGTGGTAACTCTGTGGAGATATATCGTAATAGTCCTAACTCAACAGGAACGATTGCTCAATGCAAAGTTTATGATAAATGGTCATCTGTCGAGCCTGGTAACTTTAACAATTCGGTAATCATTTCTAACACTCCATGTGCAGCTATTTGTGGAGATATGGCTGGAACAGTTGGCGGGGTTTTAGCTGGTGGTGATTGCCCAGAGCGTTCTGTGATGGCTGCGCTGATTGGTTCAATCTGGGAACGCCACAAATATTACACAGATACCTACTCCAAACCAAAATGTTTTCCTGAACCCTCTGTAATTGTTAACGCTTATATTAAGGCAAAGGCGCAAGGGAAACTTAAAGATTTACACTCACTCATAAAACTGTACATGTCGCCTGCGAAGTAATGCAAAACAGACCCCAGTATTATTATGAAATGCTCGGAAACGATATCGCTTCCGAGCTTTTTTTATGCTTTGAATGTTCTGATGACGCTGTCATTGTTTGCTTTGACCAGTTGACTCACGAAACTTGGGTGCAATCAGCAGTAGATGAGCATGGGGAAACGAATGGCGGTTAAAGTTTTCGACCTGCGGCTTTCACCTTTTACCTTTCGGGTTAGTACAAAAGATAAAACACTATTTCAACAACTAAAACTACTCTACCCCCCTAAGGTTTTGAGCGAAGTTGAATGCGATAGTGTTATTGATTTTGAAGTTGCCTACGATAAACCAGCTTTTGCACTTAGCTCAGCGTTAGCATTTCGGCTTGGTGATAAACATTTTCGGTTTGCTGAGCGAAATGCTTTGATCCCAACTTTCGAATGGGGACTCAATTGGTGTGTTGGTAATTTCCAAAGTCGCTATTTATGCATCCACGCAGCTGTGTTGGAGAAAAATGGTTTTAGTGTAGTTTTACCGGCCCCACCAGGCTCTGGCAAAAGTACGCTATGTGCGATGCTAATGTTTGCCGGTTGGCGCCTTTTATCTGATGAACATTGTTTAATTGATACCGATGATGGCTTAATCATTCCGTGCGTCCGACCAATCAGTTTAAAAAATAAATCAATCAACGTCGTTAAAAGGCTGTATCCACAAGTTCAGATTTGTCACATCACGCCAGATACTCATAAAGGAACTATCGGCTATGTTGCGCCATCTGCGTTGTCATGGCAGCAGCAAATTAAGAAGGTTAAACCTTTTTTAGTCATATTCCCTCGTTACCAAGCCGATCAACAGCAAATAAAAGTCGAACAATTGTCACAACACCAGATTTTTATGCAATTAGCTGAAAATAGTTTTAATTACAGTGTTCTTGGCGCGGTGGGTTTTGAAACCATGGCAAACTTAGTCAACCAAACTAAAGGTTTTCAAATTTGTTATAACAATGGCGACCATGCAATAAAAACGCTTGAGGAACTGTGCCAATGAACTCGCAGTGCATTCTATTGTTTAAATCGCCAGAAAACTTCGTACTTAATGCAACACATTCACAATGGACTTTGTTAATTTCCGAGGCTCGCCAACAGGCGCTCTTAGGTTCTATATATTTTTTACTCCAAGATCTAGAACTACTTGCGAAAGTACCATCGTCAGTTTTCAACCATCTAGTAACCGGCTTTCACTACGCGGAAAAACAAAAAAACACCTTATTGCAAGAAATGCTGGAGCTTGAACAAGTATTTCAAGGTGCCGAGTACCCTTGTATCTTGGTAAAAGGCGTTGGTTATCGTCTCAGTGGTTTAGCGATGGCTCGTGGCCGGATCTTCTCGGACATCGATTTGTTAATCCCCCACACCGACTTCAAAGATGCACTTTCACGGCTGGTAGATGCTGGTTATTTAGAATCGGGAATGTCTGATTACGATAGACGTTATTATATTCAGTGGTCACATCAGCATCCCCCACTGACTCATTTCTTGCGTGGGGCCAATATTGATCTTCATCATCATATTTTCCCGGTTGCATCAAATTCTGGCCTAGCCATTGAACCCATGCTCACGCACTCAGATAAATTAGCTGGTTCGGTGTTTTCCGTGCCAAGCCTGCCGTATTTATTGGTACATGCTTCAGTTCATTTATTCTACCAAGAAGAAACTCACAAACTAGTCAAAGACTTATGCGATCTCAAACAAATTTACCAAGAGTGCATTAAACGTCATAGCCCTGAGCAGATACTGCAAGCCAGCCAAAACATGCGTACGCAAGCAGCTGTATATTATGCATTAGATACCTTAGTGTGGTTGTTTGCTGAAAATGTAGATCTAGAGTTACTTAAAAATTTATCAGTGTATTCGTCAAAATATCGCCGATGGCAGATGCAGTATTTACTGAAAAATCTTTTGTCTCCATCTGTGTTTAATCAGCTAGCGCATTTAGGCTGGTTTATTCGCGGACATTTACTTAAGATGGGCGTCGTTACGCTGATTTATCACTCTGTGGCAAAACTCTGGGAAACACAGAAAATAAGACGTCAACAATCTGAAATCCAAAGACAACTTGACGAACAAATGCGTCCACATGATGCAGAATGATTCCACTAAACTTAATTTCATAAATTGCAACCTTACCAGTAAGGTGTTATTCGATATTGGAGCTATTGTGCGCATTCAAGCTATTTTCATCCTTTTTTTATCGTTAATGCTTGCTAGTTGTGTAGCACCAGCACTGATGTTATCACCACAGTCGCAATTGCTTTGGGCGTTGCTCAAACCCATGGTTGGTTTGGATCCAAACGAATCTAACTTTTTTGAACAGCCGATGATTAAATCGCGCTTACAGCCTTTGTTAGGTGAGCATTACAATACTGCAGTCACTCTCCTTGGCACTGCAACTGAATTGCAACAGCAAGGTCCGATGTTCTTTTTGGTGTCTAAGCATTCGCCATTACCCAATGTTGCAGAAAAAGCCGGCTTTGTTTGGAATTCCGATACCAACCAAATGGCGGTGTTATTGGTGTCAGGTGGTGCTCCGACTGTTTTTGCCGAACAAGTAAAACAAGAAGGCGCGAAGGTAATTCCGCAGTGGCCTGATGAATTAGCAGAATATACTGATCCGGCAAAACTTCGTGAAAAAGCCTTAGCAAAAGCGGCTACAGCGGTTACTGAACAACTGCCTGTTACAGGGAAAACCAAAGAATTGACAGAAAATGCCATTCAGTCTGGTGACGTTAAAGGTTCACTCGACAAACAGCTCTCCACAGAAAAGCAACATGCTATTGAGGAACTAAAAGCACCACTTAAGGCACCTATTGATTCTGCAAAACAACAAGTTAACAGTCAAATTGACGCGAAAAAAGCTGACATTGAAGTCAAAACCAAAAATAACCTCAAGCAATTTGTTGGCAATGATGAGCCTACCGAGGCTGAAGAGAATGAACTAGCTGCAGAACTAAACGCCGAACGTTCGCAATTCGAGCAAACTCCAATGAATACAACTCCAGCGCAACTTGAAAAAATAAAACAAGCCGAAATTCGGCTAGAACAAGCAAAAGTACTGTTAACAGCCGCGGAAAATAAAGAAAAGACCGCTAGCAATAAAACCGAAGCGAAATTACTAGTTCTCGCAGCCAAAGACCAACTTCGTAAAGCTGAACAAGAATTGGTAAATGCTAAAACTGTTGCTGGTCAAAATTAATGTGTTCATAAGCATGCAGGCTCACAATACTCTTCGATTATAAATAAAGAGAATTGCTTTTTAGCTATCATGAATCGTATAACATTTAATTAGGCAAACGTATTTGCTTGAGCCGAGTTTAAGATTTTTGTATCTACTGATGTCGCATACTTAAATACTGAACTCGGCAACAAACATAAAAATGCAAAAATTTTAGGCGGCTTGCTCTCTCGTACTTTCTGCCGCTACCTTAAGTTCTGGCTTTTCCGCTCGGCTATTTTCATTGATTGATTGCAAATCGGTTTCAGATTTTTCTTTTTTCGGGGTTTTAGCTTTCGCCCCTAACGCTTGTAAAAGCTCGTCTTTGTGTTGCGCTAAGAAAAACGCTAGCTCGTCTTGCTGTTGCTCATTTGGACATAAAGAACTGGCAGCTAACAACTGTTGAATTTCTTCAGCAATATCCAACATTTTATCGTAAGCGTCGGCTTCTGACTTGGCGGCAAAAGTCATTTTTTCTACTCCATTGCGTTCAACTACATATTTTACGATAACGGCCATGATGATTCCTCAATTGCACTGAATACTGTTTATTTATACAGTATATATTTTCTATTGTCCAGTTTTTTCGCTGTCGCTCAAGCTGTTGAATTAACGTATGATTGCAACTGTAGGTTTTTATTGGCAAGGATTGATGATGAACCACTGGACACAACGTCGCTTAGAACAAACCAACGATCGACCACAAGATCATCGCAACCCATTTCAGCGGGATAAAGCACGAATTTTACATAGTGCTGCGTTTCGCCGTCTGCAGGCGAAAACACAAATTATGGGCGTTGGCCAGAATGACTTTTATCGTACTCGGCTCACGCATTCGCTAGAAGCAGCACAAATTGGTACAGCTCTGGTTGCACAACTTCGACTGCGCTGCACTGATTCGAGCCTTGCAGCACTGCTACCCGATGATAGCTTAATGGAATCCTTATGTTTAGCGCATGACATCGGACATCCGCCTTTTGGCCATGGCGGTGAAGCTGCGCTTAATTCGCGGATGTTAAATCACGGTGGTTTCGAAGGGAACGGTCAAACCTTACGGATAGTTGGAAAACTCGAACCCTATACCGCCTCAGGTGGAATGGATCTGACTCGTCGGACTCTGCTTGGATTATTGAAATACCCGATTTTAATGCCGGAGATTGCGCAAACAAACAGTTTTGAACTTGCCAAGAAACCCTGCAAAGCTATTTTTCGACTTGATAGCGATCTATTGGACTGGATTTTAGCGCCTTTAACTACGGAAGACCGCTTACGTTTTCAACAATTTGAAACGCTTAGTAATGCCCCTTTCAAAAAGGCCAAATATAAATCCTTAGATGCGTCAATTATGGAGCTAGCAGACGACATCGCTTACGGGGTGCATGACTTGGAGGACGCTATTGTCACTGGCACAGTACGAAAAGACCAATGGTTTGCTGACATCGAAAAGTTTTCTACAACACCCAAGGAGTCTAAGTTTTTACACGACATTGGGGAGAAATTATTCAGCCCAGCGCATCACATTCGCAAGGATGCAATCGGTGCTTTAGTCAACCGGCTTATCACGCATATTGACATTTACCAAGCAATACCAGAAGCCACTGAATTGCTCATTCGTTACAACGCAAAGTTACCACCTGCGGAATTAGAGATCTTAAATCTGCTGAAAAACTTCATTTTTCGGCATGTGATTTTGCATCCGAGTCTGCAGCAGCTTGAATTCCGTGGGCAAAAAGTTGTGCAAGCACTATTTGATGCCTTCGCGCAATCACCAGCATTATTACTTCCTCAAAATACTCAACAGCGTTGGCAATTATTAACAGAGCAAGGCGAACCATTACGCGCAATTTGTGATTATGTTGCCGGTATGACTGATGAATACGCAGAGAGAATGGCACAACGACTTTATGGAAACAGTTTAATTTCATGAAACAAAACACAAGCATACAAGTAATTGCCGGTAAAAAAGCGTTTGCCCACATTCAACAACATGGGATCCGTGCCGCAGATATCTCTATGTTAGTCGGCGCAAGTGGTGGTCCAAAATGGTTTTGTTTATTTGGCTTAGATCAATACCTTACCTCGACATTTTTCGGCAATCGTCAAACGCCATTAGAACTGATTGGTAGCTCTGCGGGATCATGGCGGTTTGCCTGTTATGCGCAACAAGATGCTGCAAGTGCGTCTCGTCGCTTTTGTGATGCATATCGTACTATTAGTTATCCCAAAGATTCTTCGGTCGCAGAAGTGACAGCAATATCTGCAAAAGTCCTGGATGCGGTTTTTCCAACGGTCAATCATGTACAAGAAGTCATCGATAACCCGTTATTTCATTTGAATTTTGTCGTGGCAAGACCTAAACGTTGGTTACATACAGAGAAAAAAAGTGCACAGCTAGCTGGATTAACACTGGCCGCAGGGGCGAATTTACTACATCGTCGCACGTTAGCTGCATTTTATGAGCGCATAATTTTTCAGCAACAACCCGAACAAGCGGTCTTTAGTTCGCTTCGAGATCTACCAACTCAACATATCAAACTCTCTACACAGAACTTAAAACAAGCATTACTGGCCTCAGGCTCTATTCCACTGGTGCTAGATCCGGTGAACTACATCGAGGGTGCAGGCTCAGGGCCATTTATTGACGGTGGTATTACTGACTATCATTTTGATTGGCCGTTTCCAACCAATGGTTTAGTCCTATATCCACATTTTTACCCGTCAGTAAGTCCTGGCTGGTTTGATAAGGGGCTAAAGTGGCGCCGCCCGAAAGTCGGTCATTACGATAATGTCGTGATGTTATGTCCAAGTGATAGTTGGGTGAAGTCTTTGCCTTACGGTAAAATTCCTGACCGCAAAGATTTCAACCAATTGTCCGATAGCCAGCGTATTAATTATTGGCAAGAAGTTACAGAACGCTCTTTTGAACTTGCAGAAGATTTTGCCAATAACAATTTTAAAGTGATGCATTTTCCTTGGGCGTAAACGTCGCTAAAGCCAAGGCGAAAAAAAAGGGCAAGATTGCCCTTTTTTGTTCGCGCTATCGATTGTTGCCATCAATTACGCGCCAAGTATAAATTACGCTTGGCGTGCAGCCGAGTAGCTTAATGTGCGTTCACTGGTTTAGTGCGTTTAAATCGCGCTTTTATCCGGCGCTTGCCTTTTTCTAACGACTCATAAAAGGTTGGTACGACTAACAAGGTCAACACTGTCGCAGTGATGGTTCCGCCGATGACTGAAATCCCCAGTGGACGATAGAAACCAGAGCCTTCACCGATGCCAATTGCCACTGGTAACATACCGGCAACTAACGCAAATGTCGTCATCAAAATTGGCCGTAAACGCTCACGGCCTGCGGCGACCAAAGAATCTTCAAGGCTAAGTCCCTCGTGTTGCTCCTTTTTACGTGCACAATCAATTAGCAAGATGGCATTTTTTGCGACAATCCCCATCAACATGACGATACCGATCAAACTCATCAAGTTCAGGGTTGATTTCCCAATCAATAATGCCAAAACCACACCAATTAAACTTAGTGGTAATGACAACATGATAGCCACTGGTGCCGTGAAGCTATGGAACTGAACTACCAGAATTAAATACATCAACACAGCCGCCAGCAGTAAAGCTTGTCCCATGCGACCAAAAACTTCCTGCATGTCACGGGCCTCACCACCGACAACCATGTCATAGCCTGGAGGAAAGTCTATCGCCTTCACTAACTTTAATGCATCAGCATTCACCTCGCCTAAACTACGGCCTTGGACGTTGGCACTAACCGCCATCATAGTTTCCCGGTCTAAATGCTCTATAAGTGCAGGCCCTTTACCTAAAGTGACATTTGCAATCTGTTCCAGCGGCACCATGGCACCTGTTTTGGTCGACATCAATGGCAATTGCTCGAGATTTTGTATGTTAGCGCGTTCTTCTGGGCGAATACGAATAAACACATTTCGCGTTTCACCTGTTGGGTCAACCCAATCGCCGATCTCTGCTCCCGCAAATGCTAAACGTAAAGAGCTTGCCACGTCATTCATCGATAGACCCAAGCTTGCTGCTAAGCCGCGGTCTACTTCAACTTGTAATTCCGGCTTTGGATCTTGCGCAGATAAACCAACATCAACCGCGCCTGGCACCTGTTTCAATTTTTCTACATAATCCATAACGATAGATTCAAGCACTTTTGAATCTGGCCCGCGGAATTGAATTTGTAGCTTTTTACCATCGCCACCACCACCACCGCCACTTAAGTCAGCGACCACGGTAAACTCAGCACCTATTAGACTCTTAATTTGTTCGCGGACATCTTCTGCAATTTGTTTCGCTGTGCGATGACGTTCCTTTTCTGGCACTAATCGCACAAACACTTGCGCACGAGTAATGTTACTTTGAACACCTATAGTTGTCTGGGTATAAAGCTGCTCAGGCACTTTACGGGTAATTGCTTCAACTTGCGCAGCCTTTAACCGAGTGTATTCAATGCTTGCCTCTGAGGGTGCGCGAATTTGTACAATAAACCCACCATTATCGGTATCCGGCATAAAACCAAAGCCGCCTTTTGTGCCTTGCAAGACTAAAGCACCAATAAATGCCAAAAGCGCTAGACTCCACATGCTCCATGGGTGTTTTAAAGCCCAACGAATCAATTTCGAATAGCGAACAGACAAGCCATCAAACCAGATATTAAATTTTTGCAGTGCAGCGCCCATGCCAGTACGTTTCTTGTTTTTGTCATGGTCAGGGTCGTGCCAATACGCTGATAGCATCGGGTCGATGGTGAACGAAATAAATAAGGACACTAATACTGAGCAAGCTACGGTTAAACCAAAAGGTTTAAACCATTGTCCTGTGATGCCATCCATAAAGGCGATTGGAATAAACACAGCGACAATTGACATCGTCGTCGCAAACACCGCCATACCGATTTCACGAGTACCATCTCGAGCTGCAGTCATATTGTCTTTGCCCATTTCCATATGGCGGACAATATTTTCCCGAACCACGATTGCATCGTCAATTAATACGCCGATGGCCAGTGAAAGACCGAGTAATGACATAAAATTCAAGGTGAATCCACATGCCCAGACCGCAATAAAGGAACCCAAAACAGAGGTCGGTAATGCTAATGACGTAATTAGAGTTGAACGCCAAGAGTTTAAGAATATGAATACCACAACGATGGTTAAAAGCGCACCAAGACCCAATGCTTCTGTAACATTTCGCATACTTGCAGCAACATCTTCACCTTGGTCTTGGACGATAGTCAGTTCCACACCAGCAGGTAAAAGTGGCTTAATTTCTTCGATACGAGCTTTTATTTCATCAGTAACGCTTATGGTCGACGCATCGCGTGCTTTTACAATATCAATACCCAGAGCCTTTTGACCGTTGAAGAACGATAAACGACGCTGTTCCGCACCACCATCGACAATTTGCGCGATTTGGCCTAGACGTATTGCTTGATCACCATTTTGTTTGACGACCATTTGTTCAAACTCAGCAACGTCACGCAAACGACCTTGAATACGAATGCTTTGTTCATGAAAGCCATCAACTACGCGGCCGACTGGTGCTGCAAGGTTTTGTGCACGCAAGGCATTCGTCACCTCGGATGCAGAGACCTTTGCTTCACGCATCGCATTGGTGTTTAGAAACACCGTCATTTCACGTTCTAATTCACCTTCTAATGTCACGAGAGAAACACCTGGAACGGTACGCAACACACGGGCAATGTCGATATCGGCTATCTTTGAAAGTTCAAGCGGTGTCTTTGACTCACTAGCAAGAGCTAATGACATCACTGGCTGCGCATTCGGATCAGCGCGGTTAATGAATGGCTCTTTCATCTCGGTCGGTAGCTTGTCACGAACCGTTGAAATACTGTCACGGAGCTCTTGCGCTGCCGCAGTTAGATCTTTATCGAATTCAAAAATAACGACGATGGTGGCGCTAGAATCACGGGCATAAGAACGAATATCTCGGATCCCGGGAATAGTTGACATCGAATCTTCAACACGATTTAAAATTTCACGTTCAACCGTTTCAGGTGACGCACCGGGATAAGGAACATTTACCACCAACACTGGCGGTTGTACATCTGGGAATTGGTTAGTTTTTAGGTTTGTCAGTGCAAAATAACCAAACAACATCAGGGTAATAGTTACAACTACAACCACTAATGGCCGCTTAATACTCCAATCGGACAAGATCATGCCTTAGTTCCCCGCAACTGTTTTTTGTGGTTGAGCATCAGTTGCCATCGTTACTGCGATGCCATCTTTGACTCCACCTACAGGATGGCGAAGTATGGAGTCACCGACTTTGACACCATCCAAAACCTGAAAAGTACCAAACCGTGGGTCTCTAATGCCAAGTTTAACGGGCAATTTAGTCAATTTATTATTGGCCACTAACCACACAAACGTATTGTCCCCCTCACGCACTACTGCCGAGGCGTCAAGCATCACTGATTGCTGGATGGCCACATCAATAAAGCCCTCAGCGTATAAACCTGCGACTAACGAATCTTGCTTTGAAAGTTCAACAAAAACTTGGACTTGACGAGTTAATTCATTTGCTTGTGGATTGATGCGGTTGATAGTGCCGGTAAAACGCTGATTTGGATAACCGTTTACTTTAAAATTGACAGATTGTCCAACCTTAACACTACCCACTTGATCTGCTGCAATAAAGCCTTCAAACCGCATGCTGCTTGGGTCAATTATCACCATCAGTGCTTTGCCAACTTGCGCTGTGTCCCCTGCTGAAGCTTTACGCGCAGAAATCACCCCACTAAACGGAGCTCGGACTTCCGTGCGCTCTAACTGTTGACGAGCCTCGACTAAGCGAGCTTTTGCAGAAGCCAAATCAGAAGACGCTTGGTTGGCTTTAATCTCGGCTGCTTCTAAAACTTCCGCCGTGACTAAATTTTGTTTATTTAATTGCTGCATGCGACGCAGTTGTTTTTGCGCTTGGTCGGCAGTAACACTTGCTGAACGCTCTGATTCTTGGGCTGAAAGTAACTTATCACGATATGTTGTCTGGTCAAGCTGCACCAAAAGCTCGCCTGCTTTGACAGAATCACCATTGTCTTTGAAGATTTTGGTCACTATGCCAGAGACTTCCGCATTTAATTCGGCTTTAGTGACAGGTTGTAAAGAACCCGAAATCATCGGACCTTGTGACAACTCACTTTGTGCAACCTGAATCATATCAGCGGCCATCAAACTGATAGATTTAATCTCAGAAGCAGATTCATCACTCTCTGGCTTGGGACCAGTACACGCTGAAAGAATGAACGCAAGCACAGCTGCGCTTAATGCAGAACGTTTCGACATACCCATAAAAACCTCAGATCTTTTTTAATTTATAAGATTATGGGTAGTGTATCGAAATAGTTCATAATGACATGTGTTAAACAGTAACAAGTTATGTCAAATCACTGAGAAGTTGTGCAACTTAATCACAGATGCAAGAAGATGTAACTGGGAACTCAAGCTGATGGCAGCCAAACGCAGCCATCAGCTTTCGTTAAATGATGCGCTTAACCATATAGTGGGCACTTTGGTTGGTATAACTCTCAAGCGCCTGAATTGAAGTATCGCTCAATTCATCGACTACAGCAAAGCCTCGGTCCTGCCAAAACGGCAAAGAATTTTGTACAGACACCAAGCTTAAATATTCGAAATCTAATTCATGAGCATAGGCAACCGCTTGCTCCAGTAACTTCGTCGCCACACCTTGTCCGCGTGCATCACTACTGACAGCCAAATCATGTACATATAAACAATTTGCATCTGTATATGAGGCAAAGGGTTGGCCTAAAGCATTAATTTTGCCTAACACTGCTGGGTAACTAAATAAATAAGCCCATAGTTTGTCGTGATACAACGCAACCCAACAACTTTGCGGGGTCAATAACAAACGACTTTTGACAAGATCTGCAGACTCAAACAATTCTTGGCTGTAACAGCGATCTTGCAGTTTCACTACAGCTGGCAGATCAGTTAACTGCATTTGACGGATAACTAGCATTTTATGATTGCCTAAGCACTAACTTAGGCATCCTCACTTATTCCAACGATTTTAATAATGTTTTATCCAAGCCGCCATCAGACAACAGCTTAATAACAGCCTGACAATGTTCCACAGTAAAATCATTGTCGTTAATTTGGCTGTTTAATGCATCACGACGTTTTTTAACCACGTTACCGATGACACTGGTATCAATACTGCTTTTTGTTTTAGCATCAAGTTTATCCAACCATGGATATAACAACTTTTCTGCATCATAAGCAGCTTGACGAACTGTCGGGTGAAAGTCTTCACAGGCATTCAAATTCAAAAGGTAGAAGTTGAGGTAACCGGCAACAGTAACCAATTTATAATCTTGGTCAGCTGCTTGCGCTGGTAACAAACTGCTAGCAAGTAGCGCCGCTAAACACCATTTTTTCATTTTGTGCATCCCGCTTCGTTTTCTACACTGAATATCAATCTAAACAGAATTCCCTGATTTTGCAATCTACCTGTAGAAAAAGCCTTGAGATATTGCCCCCTTAGCTGAACAAACAACACGGATTGCACGCTCATTGCTAACCGTACAATCCTAAAGCTAGCTTAGGAACAATACATCAAATTGTCATATTTAAAGTTTCCGCAGGAACTCGCACCGAGCCGTCCATCAACACTCGAGCACTTCGACTCATAATTGCTTTTGTCACGATCCAATCACCATTCACTTGTTGTGCTTTAGCGCCAACCCGCAGAGTTCCAGACGGATGACCAAAGCGCACAGCATCCCGCTCAATACCGCCAGCTGCAAGATTAACTAGAGTCCCTGGAATTGCCGCAGCAGTTCCAATAGCTACAGCGGCAGTGCCCATCATCGCATGATGAAGTTTGCCCATTGACAAGGCTCGTACCAACAAGTCGATATCAGTGGCAGCAACCGTTTTACCACTGGAAGCAACATAATCAGTTGCTGGCGCGACAAACGCAATTTTCGGCGTGTGCTGGCGGGTTGCCGCTTCAGCGATATCAGCAATTAGTCCCATTTTTACTGCGCCATAGGCACGGATAGTTTCAAACATAGTCAGTGCTTTGGCGTCACCATTAATGGCGTCTTGCAACTCAGTTCCGGTATAACCAATATCTGCTGCATTAACGAAAATGGTAGGGATCCCTGCGTTAATCATGGTTGCTTTGAAGGTTCCAACATTTGGCACTACTAAATCATCAACAACATTTCCGGTTGGGAACATTGAGCCGCCACTGCCATCATCGTCTGCAGCTGGGTCCATAAACTCTAGCTGTACTTCGGCTGCAGGAAATGTCACACCGTCTAATTCAAAATCACCAGATTCTTGGACTTGTCCTGCTATCATAGGCACATGCGCTATGATAGTTTTAGCGATGTTGGACTGCCAAATACGAACGGTGGTGATACCATCGGGAACAATTTTTTCGGCATCAACTAAACCACTGCTTATTGCAAATGCACCGACCGCAGCCGATAAATTACCGCAGTTACCACTCCAATCGACAAAAGCCTTATCGATGGCGACTTGCCCGAACAAATAGTCGACATCATGGTCAGTTTTATTACTTTTTGCCAAAATGACGGTCTTGCTGGTACTCGAGGTAGCGCCACCCATACCATCAATTTGTTTCGCATATGGATCTGGACTACCAATCACTCTGAGTAATAAGGCATCACGGGCAGCTCCGGCTTGCTGAGCAGCAACAGGTAAATCTTGTAAGCGGAAAAATACACCCTTACTGGTACCACCACGCATATAAGTCGCAGGGATCCGCAGTTGTGGTAAATACGCCATTATATTCTCCTTAAGTCGCTATATTCTGATCCACCAGCTGCAATGCACTGTGGGTCATCCATAGTAACTTCAATGTAAAAAAACGGGCCGAAGCCCGTTCGTTAATTGCGATGAGTTAAAGCCTATTCCTTTAATGTGGTTTTTTAAAAGCTATTATTTACATGCTGAATATTAATTGGTTTTAGCCGCATCTAAGAAATCTTGGGCAAAACGTTGTAACACACCACCCGCAGCATAAATTGAAACCTCTTCCGCCGTGTCCAAACGACAAGTCACAGGCACATGCAAAGTTTCGCCATTAGTGCGATGCACAACTAACGTCAGCGTACTTCGTGGTGTTGGTGTCCCTACAACATCGTAAGTTTCGCTGCCATCTAGCGCCAAAGTCGACCGATTTGTACCCGGCTTGAATTCAAGTGGCAGCACACCCATGCCAACGAGGTTGGTACGGTGGATACGCTCAAAACCTTCAGCAACAATGGCTTCGACACCCGCTAGACGCACACCTTTTGCAGCCCAATCACGACTTGAACCTTGGCCATAATCAGCACCAGCGATAATAATCAGTGGCTGCTTACGTTCCATATAAGTTTCAATCGCTTCCCACATGCGAGTGACTTTGCCATCGGGTTCAACCCGTGTCAGCGAACCTTGCTTCACTTTGCCATCGATTACAGCCATTTCGTTAATGAGCTTCGGGTTGGCAAAAGTAGCACGCTGTGCAGTTAAGTGGTCGCCACGGTGCGTTGCGTAAGAGTTAAAGTCTTCTTCCGGCAACCCCATCTTCGCCAAATATTCACCAGCAGCGCTATCAAGCATAATGGCATTTGATGGTGATAAATGGTCAGTGGTAATGTTGTCGCCAAGCACTGCCAAAGGCCGCATTGCCGTTAAGGTCCGAGGCGCAGCTAAAGCACCTTCCCAATACGGTGGACGACGAATATAGGTGCTCATCTCACGCCAGTCATACAGCGGACTAATTGCTTCACCAAAATCGACAGCAACGTCAAACATTGGCTCGTAGACTTTGCGATACTGCTCAGGTTTGACACTGGCAGCGACAACGGCATCAATTTCCGCATCTGTAGGCCAAATATCTTTCAAAGTGATGGCCTTGCCATCAAAGTAGCCCAGCACATCTTTTTCAATGTCAAAGCGAATGGTGCCCGCAATCGCATAAGCCACAACCAATGCTGGCGATGCCAAAAATGCTTGTTTGGCATATGGATGAATACGGCCATCAAAGTTACGGTTTCCTGAGAGCACCGCAGTGGTGTAAAGATCGCGTGATACCACTTCTTGTTGGATGACTGGATCTAAGGCACCACTCATACCGTTACAAGTGGTACAGGCAAAACCAACAATACCAAAGCCAAGTTGCTCTAACTCACCTAGTAAATTGGCTTCTTTTAAGTAGAGTTCAACCGCTTTTGAGCCTGGTGCTAATGAGCTTTTCACCCAGTTTTTGCGGGTAAGCCCAAGTTTATTGGCATTGCGCGCCAGCAAGCCTGCCGCAATAACGTTGCGTGGATTGCTCGTGTTAGTACAGCTAGTTATTGCCGCAATAATTACCGCGCCATCAGGCATCAAACCTTCATTATTTTCGACAACGCCACTTATACCTTTTGCCGCTAAATCAGTCGTCGCCACGCGAGCATGAGGGTTAGATGGTCCCGCAATGTTGCGAACCACTGTTGATAAATCAAAACTCAATACTCTTGGATATTCTGCAGTTTTTAAGCTATCAGCCCATAACCCTGCAGTTTTTGCATAAATTTCAACAAGTTTCACTTGTTCGGCATCACGGCCAGTGAGTGTTAAATAATCTAAAGTTTGCTGGTCAATGGCAAACATCGCCGCTGTAGCGCCATACTCAGGCGTCATATTGGAAATGGTCGCGCGGTCACCCAAGCTCAGACTCTCAGCGCCTTCGCCAAAAAATTCTAAATAGCTTGAAACAACCTTTTGTTTACGCAAAAACTCAGTAAGCGCAAGCACGATATCGGTCGCTTGAATACCTGGCTGAGCTTTTCCAGTTAATTCAACACCAATAATATCCGGCAGACGCATCCAAGAAGCCCGACCTAACATCACGCTTTCGGCTTCCAAACCACCAACACCGATTGCAATCACACCAAGGGCATCTACATGTGGTGTATGGCTATCTGTGCCAACTAAGGTGTCTGGGAAAGCAACACCGTCTTTGGCATGAATGACTGGTGACATGCGCTCTAAGTTGATTTGATGCATGATGCCGTTGCCTGGCGGGATCACATCCACATTTTTGAAGGCTTTTTTCGTCCAATTGATGAAATGGAAACGGTCATCGTTGCGACGATCTTCAATAGCACGGTTTTTGGCAAATGCATCTTTTTCAAAACCACCATGTTCTACAGCTAAAGAATGGTCAACAATCAGTTGGGTTGGCACGACAGGATTTACTTTCGCAGGATCGCCCCCCATCGCCGCAATCGCATCACGCAGACCGGCTAAATCTACTAATGCCGTTTGCCCGAGAATATCATGGCAAACAACTCGTGCTGGAAACCAAGGGAAATCAAGTTCTTGCTTGCGTTCAATAAGTTGCATCAAATAGTCGTTTAAGTGCGCAGGCTCAGCGCGACGCACTAAATTTTCCGCATGTACACGACTGGTATAAGGTAAAGTTGCCCAAGCGCCTGGAACTAAAGCATTCACCGCTGCTTCGGTATCAAAATAATCTAAGCCTGTGCCCACTAATGGCTTACGAAATTGGCTATTCATAGCGTTATGTCCATCGTTAATGGCTAAGACTAGGGCTCTACCCTAGCCTTTTAATTTAATAAAAACCAAACTTCTAACCTTGAGGGTTTGAGTTAGGATTTTAACAATAGCAAAGGTCGGAGTTATTGACGCTCTGCGATAGGCGCAACCACCCGCGGCTCTTCCCCGGTATATTCAGCACTCGGACGAATGATACGGTTATCGGCACGCTGCTCCATCACGTGTGCGGCCCAGCCTGTTAAGCGGCTGCACACGAAAATTGGCGTGAACAGCTTTGTTGGGATCCCCATGTAGTTGTAGGCTGACGCATGGAAGAAGTCGGCATTGCAGAATAACTTTTTCTCGCGCCACATCACGGCCTCACAGCGCACTGAAATGTCATAAAGCATGGTATCGCCATTGGCATTCGCTAACTTTTCTGACCACTCTTTAATTACTGCGTTACGTGGATCTGATTCAGCGTAAATTGCATGACCAAAACCCATAATTTTGTCTTTACGAGCCAACATGGCCATTAACTCAGTTTCAGCATGCTCAGGGTTTTGCATCTTCTCGATTAATTCCATCGCAGCTTCGTTAGCACCACCGTGCAATGGGCCACGCAGTGAACCAATAGCACCAGTGATACAAGAATGCATGTCACTCAATGTTGAAGCGCACACACGTGCGGTGAAAGTAGACGCATTAAACTCGTGCTCTGCGTACAGAATGAGTGACGCTTGCATCACTTCAGTGTGCAATGCTGTAGGCTTCTCGCCATGTAAGGTCCATAAAAACTGTTCAGCGATCGATGCGGCAGGCGTTTCAACATCAATACGAATGCCTTTGTGGCTAAAGTTGTACCAGTAGTTAATAAGACCTGGGAATATCGCCAATAACCGATCGGTTGCATCTTGTTGCTCAGCAAACGATTGTTCTGTTTCTAAGTTACCAAGCATTGAGCAACCAGTCCGCATTACATCCATCGGATGCGCAGAAGCTGGAATACGTTCTAATACCGCTTTTAACGCTTCCGGTAATGAGCGCATGCCGATTAATTTGGTTTTGTAGGATGCCAGTTCAGCAGTATTTGGCAGCTTACCTTTGAGAATCAAATAAGCAACTTCTTCAAACTCGCAATTCGCCGCTAAGTCTTTAACGTCATAGCCGCGGTAAGTTAATCCTGAGCCCGTTTTACCGACTGTCGACAATGCCGTTTTACCCGCGATTTGACCACGTAAACCAGCACCCGATAATTCTTTTGCATTTGCCATAGCATACTCCAGGTAAGAGATAAGTTTGTTCTTTGCCTACAGTGACTCATGCCAAACTGTAGGCTGATAAATTATTTGTTTTTATTCTGTGCAAACAATGAGTCAAGTTTTTGCTCATAGCTGTGGTAGTTTAAAAAGTCATAAAGCTCAGCACGGGTTTGCATACTATCAACCACAGCTTTTTGATCCCCGTTCGCCAAAATTGACTCGTACACGTTAAGCGCAGCTTTGTTCATTGCTCGGAATGCAGATAACGGATAGAGCACCATTTTGACACCAACTGCGGCAAGTTCAGCTTTGTTATATAAAGGTGTTTGACCAAATTCTGTGATGTTTGCCAATACCGGCACTTTAATAACCGATGTAAATGCTTGGTATTGCTCGAGTGTATGCACAGCTTCGGCAAAAATGGCATCAGCCCCTGCTTCCACACAGGCTAGTGCACGTTCAATGGCAGCTTGTAATCCTTGCTGTTGCAGGGCATCAGTGCGCGCCATAATAAAAAAGTTTTCATCAGTGCGGGCGTCTACTGAAGCCTTTACGCGATCAACCATTTCTTCTAATGACACAATTTCTTTGTTCGGGCGATGGCCACAGCGCTTTTGCATCACTTGGTCTTCAATATGAAAACCTGCGGCTCCGGCACGAGTCATTTCTTTCACAGTTCGAGCAATATTAAAAGCACCACCCCAACCAGTATCAGCATCAACTAGCAATGGCAAAGAGGTTGCAGCCGTAATGCGACGAATGTCTTCGCAGACATCATTCAATGAAGTTAAGCCCAAGTCAGGTAAGCCAAACGATGCATTGGCAACACCAGCACCAGATAAATAAAGCGCCTTATGTCCGACACGTTCAGCCATTAAAGCTGTGTATGCGTTGACGGTGCCAACTAGCTGTAACGGCGAATGTTCGACAATTGCTTGGCGTAACAATGCGCCTGCGCTATGTGGATGTGCCATGTTCTTTCCCCTTCGTTGATAAATGTTTTTCGATATTGATTCGAGAGGCGCCGATATGACGACGCATTAGTAATTCCGCCAGTTCACCATCACGATTGGCAATGGCGTTAATAATAGCTTTGTGTTCATCAAATGCGCGGGAAACTCGTGGACCATTCATGCCCATTTGTACACGATACATCCGCACTAAATAATAAAGTTCATCACATAGGATATTGATAAGATATGGATTCTTACTGCCTTGAATGACACGATAATGAAAGTCAACATCCCCGGCTTCTTGATAATAACTTTCACCTTCGCGTACACGCTGTGTCGACAAATGTTGATCAAGCAGTTGCTGGACTTCAGCAATTTCCGCATCGGTCATTTGTGTTGCAGCCAGTCGACACGCCATACCTTCTAGCGTTTCGCGAAGTTGATACAAAGAGACTAAGCCAGCAACAGACAATTTAACGACTCGAGCCCCAGCATTGGGCGTACGCTCAATCAAATGGCAGCGCTCAAGGCGCGCTAACGCTTCTCGCAGTGGCGCTCGACTTAAATCGAAGCGTTTTGCCAATTCTGGCTCTGATATTTTACTTCCTGCGGCAATTTCACCTTCTACAATCGCCCGTTGAATTTCTAAAAGGACACGATCTGCAGCTGTGACCGGCTCTGACAAATGTTGGTTTTTCATTGCATTGTCGACATAATAGATCAATTGCAACGATTTTAACGCTTAAAGTGCCGAGGTCAAGTAGGACTTTAGTTGCATTGTCGACAATTCGACAGGCAAACTGCAACGGTGGAAATAGAACGTTACATGTATTGATAACATTTGCCAGAAAACAAATGTTTTTTCTCTGCAAAACAACTTTTTTCAGATTACTTTCGAATTAATAAAGTGAAATTGATACCCGATCGATATATAGATGTAAAAGTTTCTATTTTAGAAAATAGCGGCGCTAAGCCACGCCACTTGACGTCTCTATGAATAACTTGGGGATAACTCAAGGATAAACTGGGGACAATATTTGGAGATTTTACGAAAAATCTACAGATGTTACTGCTGATATGAGCAGAACCCCGCGCGCAAAATTAAAGTCATTGGCTACAATAAACATACGTCCTTGGCAACCTCCCTAAGTGACCTTAGTAGCGCACGGCTCATTAGATGAGCCATTCCCCTAGGCCCAGAACAATGCAGATTGGTTCTGGGCTACTTTTTTGGCTAGATTTAAAATCATTAAATTTGAATGTGTTAGCCACTAGCAGTTAGCGAGTGGGAATAATTTACGGAAATTTTGACTGGTGACTAAAGCCAATTCCTCAAGACTAATTGCTTTCACCGCTGCCACAGCTTGCGCAACAGCTGCAACATATGCTGGCTGATTAGTTTTACCGCGGTACGGCACTGGTGCCAAATATGGCGAATCAGTTTCAATCAATAAACGGTCTAAAGGCACCTGCTTTAAAACTTCACGTAACGGATCAGCATTACGGAAAGTCATGATCCCGGAAAATGAAATATAGAAACCAAGATCAAGTGCTGCTTTTGCGGTATCCCAATCTTCAGTGAAACAATGCAGCACGCCCCCACAATCTCTTGCTTGCTCACTATGCAATAAGGCTATGGTATCTGCCCTTGCTTCACGGGTATGAACAATCAAGGGTTTTTGTAATTGTCGAGCGACTTGGATATGACTCACAAAAGCACGTTGTTGTGTCGTTTTATTATCGGGACTGTAGAAATAATCGAGCCCTGTTTCACCCACTGCTACTACCTTGGGCGAAGCTGCTAACTCAGCTAGCAAGGCTTGGTCAAAATTTTCCTGTTGATGTAATGGGTGCTCGCCACAAGAAATTGAAACCTGAGGGATGTCAGCAACTAAAGCCGCCATTTGGGGGAATTCTTGCAAACTAACCGATACGCATAACATATGTTCCACCTGCGCTTGCTTAGCTGCTGCTAAAACCGCGGGTAAATCCATGTTTAATTTGGCAAGCTCTAATCTATCTAAATGACAATGTGAATCAATGAACAACGAATTACTCCGCAAATTTACATAGTGTGAGTCAGTTCTAATGACTCTTGACTACCACTTAGCAATTTTTCAATTTTGGCACGCAATTGCTGCTTATCATCAATAAACGCTATACCAATTCCAGTTGGCCCAGTATTTTGCGCACCTTGTGGTGTGATCCAAGCAACTTTTCCAGAAACAGGCATACTTTCTAAAGCATCTGGTAATGTGACCTGTAAGGCTAAAGACTGGCCCATCTTGTAATGTCGGCTGGTACGTACAAACAAACCACCCTGTTTAAAAAATGGCATGTAAGCTAAATAAAGCTCTTTTGAACTCATAAAATCCAGAGTAATTTCTTCCATAGGATGTACGCTCAGTGCAGCAATTTATAGAAGTCTAACATCAAGGTTGTTAGCGCCAAGTTTTTATTTTGCCCCAAAATTTGCTGCTCGTCACGACACCATTGGGCAAAACGCTGTAATAAGACGATTTGTTTTGGATGATTATGCTCAATGCATCGCTGGCGTACAAACCAACTTAGCAAGGTAACGACATCGTCATAGGCTTCTAGTTTTTTAACCAAAGCCAATAAATCCTTACCGTCGACAATATATTGTTGTAAATTTGCCAGCAAAACATCAATTTGAGGTACTAAATTACCCTGCAATAACGATAATGCCTTAAGCGGTGCACCACCACAAAAATCTAGCAAATAGTCAGGAACAACTTGGGCTGATTGTTGCGCTAGCCATTGCTGGGTCGCAGAGTTAAATTGCGCAGAAAGCACCCAGCGCTGACACCGACTGCGAATGGTCGGTAACAACATTTCTTCGTGTGCAGTTTGTAGCAATAAAAAACAGCGGTATCCAGGTTCCTCTAATGTCTTTAACAAAGCATTTGCTGCAGCTTCAGTCATTTTTTCAGCATGGGGTATTAGCACCACGCGAGCACCACCTTGTTGAGCAGCGCTTTGCATGAAATGACTAATTTCTCGGATTTGATCAACACCAATGGAGTTCTCGGCAACAATACGTTGCAAATCTGGATGATGGCCGGAGTTGACCAACAAACAACTCTTGCAATTACCACAATGGCCATGCACCGTTGGTTGTTGGCACATTAAATGGCGAGCGACAAGCTCAGCAAGCTCGTGCTTACCTACTCCATCGGGGCCGCTTAATAAAAGTGCATGATGTAAATGCTCAGAGTTAACTAAGTCCACTAATTGCTGATAGGTCGCGGCAAGCCATGGGAGTTTTAGCATCTATTACAACCACACTGACAAGGCATCTGTCAGCGATTTTTGTACTTGCTCTAAAGGCTTTGCAGCATCAATCACCACGATGCTTGGGTCAGTTGCAGCGATTTCCAGATACTTTTGCCGCGTTCTCTCAAAAAAATCTAATTTTTCTTGTTCAATGCGATCTAAGTTACCTCGAGCTAATGCGCGCTTTAAGCCAATCTCTGGGTCAATATCCAAATAGAGCGTTAGATCAGGTTTGGTATCTTTAACGACCACGGCTCGAATTTGCTCAATCACCTCGGCTGCTATCTGTCTGCCGCCCCCTTGATAAGCTCGCGAGGATAAATCATGGCGATCGGCAAGTACAACCTGACCACGGGCTAACGCCGGACGAATAACATTAGCAAGGAGTTGCGAACGCGCCGCATACATCAGCAATAATTCTGTTTCGGGAGCAATGACTTCGTCTTGAACTGCTTTAACTAGTGTTCTGATCTGTTCAGCAAGCGGTGTTCCACCTGGCTCGCGGGTTTGCACAACATCAAAGCCTTTTGCCTGCAACCACGCGAGAACTGTTGCTACAGCCGTGGACTTGCCTGCACCTTCTAAGCCTTCAATGACAACGAATTTTGCCGATTTCATGGTTTTTTTCCAAAAATATATTGCTGAACGGCCTGATTGTGTTGTTGTAGATTGGCCGAAAATTGATGACTACCATCGCCTTTAGCAACAAAAAATAATTTATCACTGATTTCAGGCTTCGCCGCTGCTTGCAGCGAGGTTTTACTAACTAAAGCTATTGGGCCTGGCGGCAAACCGTGATGTATATAAGTATTGTACATATGAGGGTCGCGTAAATGCGCTCGAGTGATATCACCTTGATACCGGTCGCCAAGACCATAAATTACCGTTGGGTCGGTCTGTAATCGCATGCCTTGACGTAACCGATTAATAAATACCGAACTAATCAAGGGTTTTTCTGGTAGAAAGCCGGTTTCTTTCTCAACAATAGACGCAAGTATCAACAAATCATAGGGAGATGTTAACGGCAAATCGGGATTTCTTTGCTGCCAAGCAGCATCTAGAGCCTTTAATAAGGCTTGATGTGCACGAGCAAGAATGGTGCTGGCTTTGGTGTTCGCGGTATAAAAATAAGTTTCTGGTAGTACTAACCCTTCACCATTCACTGGCTGCTTACCCCAAGCTTTAGGCCATTGCCAAAGCATTGAAACTTTAGAATCATCAGCAATATCATTCAGTAAAAATGGCGCATTGGCCAAAGATTGCAGATTTTGTTTTAAGGTCCACCCCTCTCTGAGGGTCAAGTTGAACTGCGCAACTTTGCCACTTCTAAACAATGCGAGCTGAGCTTGCAATGATTGCGGTGAAACTGCATAGACACCAGCTTTGATATCCCGTAAATGCGGTTTAAAAATGCTGATCACTTTCAACAATTGACAGTCGTTAGCCGCGAGCAAACCCTGTTGTTGCCATTCCAAACAAAGCTGGCGCAGTGAGCTACCTGACTTGATCTCTAGGTATGGGCCATTTAGCAACAAAGGCTGTTGCAAAAACTGTTGCACGGAATTACGAAGGCCAAAACCACTCACCAGCAGTAAACTCAAAACTACAAACAGCACTTTTTTCATCGTTCACTCACTTGCAATCTTTCAAGTCGAGTTCCGCCTGCAATTGCAGAACTGACGCCATATCAAGTTTTTTCAATTCAAAGCTTCGCACCGGCACAATGCCACTCAACGCATTGCTGATAAACATCGCATCCGCTTGGCGAACGTCAGCCAAGGAAAAATTATCTTCAACCACATCGATTTGGCTGATAATCCATTGTCGCATGACGCCAGCAACCCCAGCACGAAGCAGACTCGGGGTATGCCAAATGCCATTGACCTGAAAAAAGAAATTAGCAGCACAACATTCAGTAACAAAGCCGGCAGTGTCGGTAACTAGTAAATCATCAAAATCACTTTGTTCCGCTTCGTTCTTCAACAACACAGTTTCCAATCGGCTGCAATGCTTAATCCCAGCTAACAATGGTTGGATACCAAGTTGCAGCTTAGCAACACCGAGTTTGATCCCTGTGCGCTGCATTGGGAATACTGGCATGGGGCTTGTGGTAATATAAATATCCGCAAGCGTAATTCCCTTAAAACTATAACCACGGCCACCATGCCCTCGGCTTACCACAATTTTGACGACCTGCTCTTGTGCAGTGATTGCGGCACAAGCCTGATTAAAAACTGAATTTTCGTCAGGTAGATTGATTGCGAGTCGCTGACAACTTAATGCTAATCGTTGCCAATGTAATGACCAATGTTGCAGTTGTGATCGTTCGACTTTGATCGTGGTAAATACCCCGTCGCCATACTGAAAACTGCGGTCAAAAACAGTAGGTTGCAGCAATTTATGATGCCTTTTGCCGAAAAACCTGAGTATGCCTTAATTTCGATGTACTGAAAATGCAAAAAAGGCTGCGATGCAGCCTTTTTCTTTCGCGAATCAAGCACTGTTCAGTCGATTTTACGGAATAAGATCGAACCGTTAGTCCCGCCAAAGCCAAAAGAATTACATAATGCATATTCCATTTGAACTTGGCGTGCTTCATGAGGCACATAATCCAAATCACAACCAACGTCAGGATTATCTAAGTTGATAGTTGGAGTAACAACCTGATCAACCAATGACAGCACAGTGATAATTGATTCCACAGAACCAGCAGCACCGAGCAAATGACCGATCATTGACTTGCTAGAACTTACCATCAAATCTTTAGGTGCATCACCAAATACCGATTTAATTGCGGCAGTTTCTGCAATATCACCTGCAGGCGTAGAAGTACCATGCGCGTTAATATACCTTACCTGCTCAGGAGAGACGCCGGCATCACGTAATGCGTTTGCCATTGCAGAAGCTGCCCCACGACCATTTTCTGGTGGTGACGTCATGTGATAAGCATCACCACTCATGCCAAAACCTACCAGCTCAGCGTATATTTTGGCACCACGGGCTTTGGCATGCTCATACTCTTCAAGCATTACAACACCAGCGCCATCACCTAGCACAAAACCATCGCGATCTTTATCCCAAGGACGACTAGCCTGTTGCGGGGCATCATTGCGAGTTGATAACGCCCGGGCAGCACCAAAGCCGCCCATACCTAAATGTGTAGAGGCTTTTTCAGCGCCACCGGCTAACATCGCATCTGCATCACCGTAAGCAATCATCCGCGCGGCATGACCGATATTGTGTACGCCGGTCGTGCAAGCAGTCACGATAGAGATGTTAGGACCTTGCAGACCCAACATAATCGATAAATGCCCTGCAATCATATTGATGATGGTTGACGGGACAAAAAATGGAGAAAGTTTGCGCGGGCCGCTCGCTACCAATTTTGCATGGTTTTCTTCGATGAGGCCTAAACCACCGATCCCAGAACCGATGGCAGCGCCAATCCGACCAGCATTTTGTTCGGTAACTTCAAGACCTGAATCTTTAAACGCTTGAATACCAGCTGCTACACCATATTGAATAAATAAGTCCATTTTCCTTGCTTCTTTCGCAGGAAAAAATGACTCTACTTCGAAATTTTTTACCAATCCGGCAAATTTAGTGCCGTAGGCTTCAGTGTCAAAATGCGTGATGAAATCAATGCCACTTTTGGCTTGCTGTAAGCCTTGCCAGGTCGACGCAACGTCATTCCCTAGCGGTGTAAGCATTCCCAATCCAGTAACAACTACCCGACGTTTTGCCACGCTATCCTCCGCAACATAAAGTCTTTTGCCTTCAGGCTTTTGCCCACCACAAATGAAAACGGGTAGCCTGCGCTACCCGTCTGCATCGCGCATCGCGCTAAGCGAACTACTTATTCAGCGTGCGCTTTGATGTAATCGATAGCAGATTGAACAGTCGTGATTTTTTCTGCTTCTTCATCAGGAATTTCAGTATCGAATTCTTCTTCAAGCGCCATGACCAGTTCAACTGTGTCTAATGAATCAGCGCCTAAATCGTCAACGAAAGAAGCTTCGTGTTTCACGTCTTCTTCTTTAACGCCTAATTGTTCGATGATAATTTTTTTAACGCGTTCTTCGATGTTGCTCATCTTTTCTTCCTTTTTCTCATATAAATCGCAACAATTCGTGCAATTTTTTGGCTGGCGGCTAGTTTAGTGTGTAGTGCTGTTTGATGCAAGTAATGCGTTATGCATTTCATGCTGGTCAAACCTGCTATTACACCATGTACATGCCACCGTTAACATGAATCGTTTCACCGGTAATATAAGCAGCCTGATTTGAAGCCAGGAATGCCACTGTCGCCGCAATTTCTTCAGGTTGACCCAGTCGATTCGCTGGCACCTGACTAAAGATCGCTTCTTTTTGCTCATCAGTTAACTCTTTGGTCATATCGGTGTCGATAAAGCCAGGAGCAACTGCGTTGACAGTTATACCACGAGAAGCTACTTCTTTCGCAAGAGATTTTGTAAAACCTAACACACCAGCTTTTGCCGCTGCATAGTTAGTTTGGCCTGCATTACCCATTGAACCTACGACAGAACCGATCGTGATAATTCTGCCAAAGCGTTTTTTCATCATGGTCCGCATAACTGCTTTACTCATGCGGAATACCGAGGTCAGATTGGTTTGCATAATATCAAACCATTCCTCATCTTTCATGCGCATTAACAGATTATCACGGGTGATGCCGGCATTATTGACCAAAATATCAATATCGCCAAAATTTGCTTTAATGGTCTCTAAACATTGCTCGATAGACGCAGCATCTGCAACGTCGAGCACTAAACCTTGACCTGCACCTAAATAATCAGCAATTGCAGCAGCACCTTTTTCGCTGGTTGCTGTACCAATGACTTTTGCACCCAAAGCAGCCAATTGCTCAGCAATAGCTCGACCTATACCACGACTTGCACCAGTGACCAGAGCAACTTTGCCTTCAAGAGATATAAACGCAGTCATATGTTTCCTTATTCAACTGCCAATGCAGCTTTGAACGAAGCAAGATCGTTTACTGACCCTACTTCTAAATCTTTATTGATCCGTTTTACCAGACCGTTTAATACTTTACCGGCACCAATTTCAACAACTTTCGTGACACCTTGTGCGCTCAGCCATTCAATAGTCTCAGTCCAACGAACTGGACTGTATAATTGACGAACTAGCGCATCTTTAACGGCTTCTTCATCTGTAGCTATTGCCACATCGACATTGTTAACAACGGCGAAACTTGGCGTATCGAATTTCATAGCAGCTAAATCTGCAGCAAGTTGTTCAGCCGCAGGTTTCATCAAAGCGCAATGCGACGGCACACTGACTGGCAATGGCAATGCCCGCTTCGCACCTGCAGCTTTACAAAGTTCGTTGGCACGCTCAACCGCAGCTTTATTGCCCGCAATAACCACTTGACCTGGCGAATTGAAATTTACCGGGGACACTACTTCCCCTTGCGCAGCTTCTTCGCATGCTTTGGCAATTAACGCATCGTCTAAACCGATAATGGCGGACATAGCGCCAGTACCCGCAGGAACTGCGGTTTGCATGTACTGACCACGTTTTTCAACTAAACGCACCGCATCACTGAGACTTAAAACACCTGCGCAAACTAAAGCAGAATATTCCCCTAACGAGTGCCCCGCTAAATAACTTGGCGTCGAACCACTTTGTTCTTGCCACAACCGCCAAATTGCAACGGACGCTGTTAAAAGTGCAGGTTGAGTGCGGTGCGTTTCATTTAAGTCAGCTTCTGGGCCGTTGGCAACCAGCGCCCATAAGTCATAACCAAGTGCTTTTGAACTTTCAGCAAATGTGTCACGCACAATTGCAAACTCTGCGTGTAAATCAGCAAGCATGCCGACTGTCTGTGAACCCTGACCAGGGAATACTAAAGCTAATTTCTGTGACATTTTTATTCCAGCTTTATTAATAAACTATTGTTTAGCAACAAAATTGATAATTAAATCATTCAGCTTAGTAGCGAACTAAGGCCGATGCCCAAGCAAAACCGCCACCAAACGCTTCTAATAATAAGGTTTGGCCTCGTTTTATTCGGCCATCACGGATAGCTTCGTCAAGCGCTGTTGGTACTGTTGCCGCTGAAGTATTGCCATATTTATCAAGATTAATGACTACTTGATCCATCGACATATCAAGTTTGCGGGCAACCGCTGAAATGATACGTAAATTGGCTTGATGCGGTACTAGCCAATCTATCTGCGATTTATCTAAGTTATTCGCTGCTAAAGTCTGTTCCACGACTTCGGAGAGTTTGGTAACAGCAACCTTAAACACGTCATTGCCTTTCATCACCCCCCAGCTTTCATGAACCGATGCTTCACGACCACGGCGAGGATTATCGACATAGAGTAATTCAGAGTATTTGCCATCGGCATGAATATGAGTCGATAAAATACCTGGCTCTTCTGAGGCTTCCAGTAACACGGCCCCT
The DNA here is from genome assembly GCA_041914845.1 of Alteromonadaceae bacterium. GTDB lineage: Bacteria > Pseudomonadota > Gammaproteobacteria > Enterobacterales > Alteromonadaceae > Pararheinheimera. Next base: position 51,810 of record JAYSCP010000004.1, on the reverse strand, counting down.
GCTGCGTCACCGAACAGAATAACCATACTTCGATCTTCAGGGCTGACTAATTGCGATAAACAATCAGCACCAATCACCAATACTCGTTTGGCTGCACCACTTTTAATGTATTGGTCGGCAATACTAAGGGCATAACAAAACCCAGCACATGCAGCAGAAATATCAAATGCCGGAATATTTGGAATATCTAATTCACGTTGTACTTCACAAGCAGAACTAGGCAGCGCGCGCGAACCACTGGTTGTTCCGAGTACAATCATATCAATGGTGTTTTTATCGACACCCGCAGCGGCTATTGCTTTAAGCGCTGCCTGGGTGCTCATGGTTGCGACTGTTTCGTGTTCACCAATAATGCGGCGCTCGCGAATACCAGTGCGTTCAATAATCCACTCGTCGGTGGTTTCAACCATGCTTTCTAAATCGGCATTAGTACGGATTTGCTCCGGAAAATAACTTCCGGTGCCAATGATGCGTGAATACATGAGGACCTACGCTTTTTCGATTAATACGTGTTCCAACCGATCTTTTATTTTTACGGGCACTTGGCGTTCAACTTCGCGCACCGCCTGACGGATGGCACTTAGAAATGCTTCTTTTGTCGCATTTCCATGACTTTTCACAACAATTCCGCGCAATCCTATCAGACTTGCACCGTTATAGTGGTCGGGGTTCACCCCTGTTCCGATACTTTTTAACAGTGGTTTTATCATCCAGCCGAATAAATGAGCGGACATGCTGTTTTTAAGTGCATGTTCAAAGCGTTTAATGATGAGTTTTGCGACGCCTTCGCAGGTTTTAAGCGCCACATTACCGACAAAGCCGTCACATACAATAACGTCAGCTTTGCCGGAGAAAATGTCATTACCTTCGATGTATCCGATATAGTTTATGTCTGTACATTCTGAAAGTAATAAAGAGGTGCGTTTAATTTGGTCAGAGCCTTTTATTTCCTCTTCACCCATATTGAGTAAAGCGACTTTAGGCCGGTGGATGCCTTCCACCTCTTCGGCCATGACAGCACCCATCACTGCAAACTGAAACAGCGTGTCCGAGTCACAGTTAACGGTAGCGCCTAAATCAAGCATAAATACCGGGCGACCAACAGTCGTCGGCAATGCACTAATGAGCGCGGGACGCTCAACACCATTGAGCATTTTCAACACGAAATGAGCCATGGCAATCAAAGCGCCGGTATTGCCCGCACTAACACAGGCAGCGACTTGCTGCTGTTCGACCAAATCAAGTGCAATGCGCATCGACGAATCGCGTTTACTACGCAGAGCGACCGAAGGTTTATCAGCCATATGAACTTGGCTACTGGCATGGCGAATAGCAATTTGCGGATGATCCTGAATGCCTGCGTCGAGCAAACCTTGCTCTATAACAGTGGTATCACCAACAAGAATTAAATCTAAGGAAGGATTTTCAACGACAGCTTCAATCGCTGCGGGAATAGTAGATAGGGGGCCATGATCGCCCCCCATCATATCTAAAGCAATTTTAAGTCTGGTAGATTGCACAGGGTGCACCAGGACTTATTTTACTTTACGGCCTTTGTAGAAACCATCGGCAGTGATGTGGTGACGACGGTGAGTCTCACCAGAAGTTGCATCAACTGACAAAGTTGGGCCAGTCAGCGCATCGTGTGAACGACGCATGTCGCGGCGAGCGCGAGATTTTTTGTTCTGTTGTACAGCCATGGTTAGTCTCCTAAATTCACTTTTTCTTCAATTCTTGCAATATTGCAAATGGATTCGGTTTTTCTGGTTCTGGCTCGATCTCACCCCAACTCATCTGCACTTTGTGTAAGTCACATAGACCTTCATCATGCATCGGAAATAGTGGCAATGCCAGAATTAATTCGTCCTCAACCAATTGCCTCAAGTTAACTTCGCCGTGTTCGTCTTTCTCGATCACGTCGTAGCGTTCCGGAATATCATCGTGAGCCGAATCGTCCCCTCTGACAGGGCTATATGCAAAACTGCAGTCAACCGCTAGTGACATCACATCACCACAACGTTCACAACACAGCTCGACAGTACAATGAGCTTCGCCTTGGATATAGACTAAGCCTTGCTCGTCGTTACCGCAATGAATGACAACAGCCACATCACCATCAGCACTTTGCAATGACTCGCAAAAACGCGTCAAAGTGTTCAGTGGTACAATCCCGTCAAAGCTCAACCGTTTTTGTGCTGTGCGGACCGGATCGATAGTGATTGGAATTTTTACTTTTTGCATAAGGCGCGCATCATATAGATCGTATCCCGCGCTGTCAAAGGGTTCGTACGACTTTTGTTAACTTTTCGCGCGCAAAATCAACAGAAAAGCAGTATAGTGCCGCCAACTTTGCAAGTCTAATTCCGAAAAAGGGTTGTTTATGTCTGTTTCTCTTTATTTAGCATCAACGTCTGTCTATCGAAAAGCATTATTGGAAAAACTTACGACAAATTTTGATACGAAAAAACCTGATGTCGACGAATCACCACTGCCTGGAGAAACTCCAAGCGAATTAGTTGCACGTCTTGCCGAAGCAAAAGCAAGGGCTATTGCCGCAGACCTCCAAGCAGGTTTAGTCATTGGTTCAGATCAAGTCGCAGTCTTTGATGGAAAAATCTTAGGTAAACCACATACTGTCGAAAATGCCTTCGCACAATTAGCCAGCTTTAGCGGCAATGCTGTGACATTTTTAACTGGCTTGGCTGTCGTAGATGCTAAAAGTCAACAAGCATCTGTGTGCATAGAACCTTTTGTTGTTCACTTTCGCAAATTAAGCGACGAAGAAATTAATACCTACATCCAAAGAGAACAACCCCTCAATTGTGCCGGTAGTTTTAAGAGTGAAGGTTTAGGGATCACGTTATTTGAAAAACTCGAAGGTGATGATCCAAATAGTTTGATAGGCCTTCCTTTGATAAAGCTGCATGCAATGCTCAAAGCATTTGGCCGAGATCTTTTGACGCACCCTTAAAGCCGTATCAGTGAGGTTGTAATCGAGATTCTGGAAATGAATTTTTAGTAAAGCAGGCAATACGCCTGCTTTACTATGACAAGCACCAATACGCTTAACTAGCCACCCAAATAACTCATCGATTAATTTGCACGACTAGTCAGTAACTTTTGCAGTTCTGCTAGCGAATGCACTACAGCTGAAGGCTCATGCGGAGCAAATTCAGCTGGTCCATGAACCCCATGGGTAATGCCAATTCTTGGCATATCAATCGCCTGAGCCATTGCCAAATCATGCACCGTATCGCCAACCATTACCGCTTGCCATGGCTCAAGTTGGTGTAATGCTAATAATTGCTGAAGCATATCTGGATGTGGCTTCGACTCTGCTTCATCAGAGCAACGACTACTGTGAAAAAAATGAGTCGTCTCAGATTCACTCATCATTCTATCAAGACCACGTCTAGCCTTTCCCGTTGCAACAGCAAGCAGGTAGCCATGTTGCCTTAAACTATCAAACAGCGCATGCGCATCGGCAAATAAAGGTGTGGGTGTTTTATCGTAATTAAGATAAACATCTTTATAGTGTTCAGACAATTCATCACGCTGCTGCTGGGTGCTCTCAGGAAATAAGCGCTTAAACGCTGGGTCAAGACTTAGGCCTATAATCTGCTTTGCTTGCTCTGCCGAGGGTATAGGCATCGAAACTCGCGCAGCCGCCTGCTGCAGTGATGAGACAATTTTACCAATCGAATCCATCACTGTGCCGTCCCAATCGAAAATGACCAACTTTAACTGTTGCAATTCCATCATTATTTACGCTTTAACTTTGTCAGTATTCGGGTCAATGCTTGGTCTAACGGCGCTTCATAAGTGTACCGTTCACCTGTAGCTGGATGATCGAAAGCTAAGGTTTTTGCGTGCAAAAACAGCCGATTTAAGCCAAGCGTATTCATTTGACTGGTAAATTCATTATCACCATATTTGTCATCGCACGCTATCGGATGACCTTTGCAGGCAGTGTGCACACGAATTTGGTGAGTACGGCCAGTTACTGGAAAAGCTTCAACTAAAGTGCCTTCTTCGTAACGCTGCAGTATTTTGAACCGAGTTTCCGAAGGCTTCCCTTCTCGCTCGTCAACCCGCACCACTCGCTCACCACTTTGTAAAGTATTCTTTTTTAGCGGTTCTGTTACCTTTTTTATCTTGCCATCCCAACTGCCGGCAACCAAAGCCCAATACTTCTTTTCAACGGTTTTTAACCGTAGTTGTTCATGAAGGTTAGTCAAAATCGAGCGTTTTTTAGCTATCAACAAACAACCGGAGGTGTCGCGGTCTAAACGATGCACAAGCTCTAAATGTTTTGCTGTTGGCCTAAGCGCACGCAAAGCTTCAATAACTCCGAAGTTCAATCCTGAACCACCATGCACAGCCATGCCGGTAGGTTTATTTAGGACAATTAAATCGTTATCTTCAAAAAGGATAAAACTTTCCAAGTTTTTAACTTGCGTCAAGCTTGTTGATACTGGGTCTTTTTCCGCATTAACTACCATTGGCGGCACTCGGACCTGATCGCCTGCTTGTAATTTATACTCAGGTTTAATCCGACCTTTGTTAACGCGAACTTCACCTTTCCTCAGCACCCGATAGATCACACTTTTGGGGACGCCTTTTAACCGCGCGAGCAAAAAATTGTCGATACGTTGGCCTGCAAAATCTGCATCAACATCAATAAATTGCACCGGGGTTTTGATTTCATCTGTCATGCTGGTTGGACGCTCATTTATCGCTACATTTAAGTTGCTTATAATAACAGATTAATGGGATAATCGAATGGCTAATAGTGCCATTGAGGCCATTAGGGCGCTTAAAAACACGTAAGAGAAGCAGTGAGGCACCGTTCGGTTGACAAAATAATACCTAATTCGTAGTGAAAACTACCAATTAATGGTCCCGATACGAGATAAACGCCATGTGCTTGCGGTAATGCTGCGTAATTTGTTACCAACAGCAGCACGACACAGTTTCCAGTGATTTGAGCAAAAAAATAAAGCAAAAAGCTATAACGCAGCGCTGAAAGCGATGTGAATCAGATTTTACCGACAAGCGCCGGGGTTACAATCCGCCTTTTGGGTAATGAGAAACTACTAATAATAAATTGGTTTTAATCAAGCATTCCAGTCGGGAGACTGCATTTCAATATGTTTGACATCATCTGACACGCACTTGTTATGCGCGCTGTCGTTGTGGCTGAATGGACGAGTCAGACACAATGAAAAGAATGTTAATTAATGCAACGCAAGAGGAAGAAATTCGCGTTGCGCTGGTCGATGGCCAGAAACTCTATGATTTAGATATTGAAAGCCCAGGTCACGAACAAAAGAAAGCAAACATCTACAAAGGCAGAATTACTCGGGTTGAACCAAGTTTAGAAGCTGCATTTGTTGATTACGGCGCTGAGCGCCATGGTTTCCTTCCTCTCAAAGAAATTTCCAAAGAATACTTCCCTGCTGGTTACAACTTCGATGGTCGCCCAAACATAAAAGAAGCGATTAAAGAAGGCCTTGAAGTCATTGTCCAAATTGATAAAGAAGAGCGTGGTCAAAAAGGTGCTGCTTTAACAACTTATATCTCTTTGGCAGGTTCATATTTGGTGCTAATGCCAAATAATCCGCGCGCTGGTGGTATTTCTCGCCGGATTGAAGGCGACGAGCGTCAAGAATTAAAAGACTCCTTAGGGCAACTAGAAATGCCGGTTGGCATGGGTCTGATTGTCCGTACTGCTGGTGTTGGCAAGTCTTATGAAGAATTAGACTACGATTTAAAAGCTTTGATGAAGCATTGGGCAGCCATTACTTCGCACGCACAAAATCGCCCTGCACCGTTCTTAATTCACCAAGAAAGTAACGTTGTTTTCCGCGCTATTCGTGATTATCTGCGTCGTGATGTTGGTGAAATCCTCATCGACAATCAACGTATTTTCGAAGAAGCCAAACTGTACATTCAGCAGTTCCGTCCAGATTTCGCACACCGTGTGAAAATGTATCAGGGCGAAACTCCACTGTTTATGCACTTCCAAATCGAGACCCAAATTGAATCAGCCTTCCGTCGTGAAGTACGTTTACCAAGCGGTGGTTCAATTGTTATCGATTCGACAGAAGCTTTAACTGCTATTGACATCAACTCGTCAAAAGCAACCAAAGGCGGTGATATCGAAGAAACCGCATTTAATACCAACTTAGAAGCTGCTGATGAAATTGCTCGTCAACTGCGTCTGCGTGATTTGGGTGGTTTGATTGTTATCGACTTTATCGATATGACCCCTGTACGTCATCAACGTGAAGTAGAAAATCGCTTAAAAGAAGCCGTGAAACAAGATCGCGCCCGCGTACAAATTGGACGCATTTCTCGCTTTGGCTTGTTAGAGATGTCACGCCAACGTCTGCGTCCTTCATTGGGTGAATCTGCGACACACGTTTGTCCTCGTTGTCATGGTCGCGGCACTATCCGCAGTACCGAATCATCTGCACTTTCAATCCTACGCTTGATTGAAGAAGAAGCGATTAAAGACAACACCAGCCAAATTCATGCGCAAGTGCCAATTAGTGTTGCCACGTATTTAATGAATGAGAAGCGCGAATCGATCCGTCGCATTGAAAGTCGTCAGGGTATTCATATCTACATCATTCCAAACGAGCATTTCGAAACTCCACATTACGAAGTGACGCGTATTCGTTTAGATGAAGAAATCGAAGAAGCAAGCTACAACTTGGTAAAAGCGCCAGCGGTAACTAGCACGCTCTATCACCCAGTATCCGATGCTGTCAAAGAAAAACCAGCCATTGCGCCAATTGTTGCCATGGAAACACCACCGCCAGCACCAACAGTTGCAAAAACAACGCCTGCCGTTGTGGAAAAACAAGAAGCTGGTTTGTTCGCAAGTATCGGTAAATTCTTTAAATCATTATTTGCTGCGCCTGCACCGGCAGTTGAAGAAAAAACTGAGCAAGCTCCTCGTCGCAATAATCGTGATAATCGCGAAAATCGTGACAACAAAAATCGTCGTAATGGTCGCAATAATCAACAACGTCGTGCTGATGGTGAAGAAAAACCACAAGCTCCACGTGAAGATAACCGCCCTGCTCGTCAAGATAAGCCTGAACGTAATCAGCGTCCTGCGCGTAACGAAACCAAAACCGACAATCGCCATGAACAGCAGGAATCGCGTTTAGAAGGTCGTAACGACAGACCAAACCGTCCTGAACGCACTGAGCGTTTAGAGCGTAACGACAACAAAAAGCCACAAGCTGAAAAAGTTGTGAAACCTGTTGTCGACGAACATGATGATGAAGTGCCAAGTTCAAGCAAGGTTGCAGAGCGTCGCCAACGTCGTAATATGCGTAAGTCAGTCCGTTTAGATAAACCAACCGACGTTATCGGCACTGTCGATGTTCCTACTATTGTTGATACCGCAACTGAAGAGCAAGCACCAATACTGCCAGAACCAGCTGCAGCGCTTGAAGTTGTGGTGGAAGCGCCAGTTGCTGCAGAGCGCGTCGTTGACACCGATACCAACACTGAGTCTGCAGATTCAGACAAAGAAAACGGTGACAACCGCAGTCGTTCACGTCGCTCACCTCGTCACCTGCGTGCTGCAGGTCAAAAACGGAAAAAAGAACAGCAACAGGGTGACACTGATGATGCAGTTGAAGCTCGTTATCCACAAGAGCCAGACTTAGCAAGCGAACAGCAGTTAGATTTACCAATTGTTGTTGAAGTTGCAGAAACTGTCAGCGTAGTTACTGAGCCAGTGGTTGCAGTGGTAACTACAACAGCTGAAACAGCTGTTGTAGTAGCAGAGACTGTTGTGGAAGCTGCGCCAGCGGTTGAACCTTCTCTCTTTGAGACCTCAATCGTTGAAACACCTATCATTGAAACACCTATCGTTGAAGCAACAGCTGTGGCTAACGATGAAGTTGAAACAACTGTTGAAATTCCTGCTTCTGAGGTTATTGCGCCGGCAAAACCTCGTGCACGCTCACGTCAAAAAGCGAAAGCGGAAGTCACAACAGAAGCAGCATCAACAATTGTTGAGCCTGTAGTGGTCACAGAAGCAACTGCAAACACCGCAATTGTGAGTGAAGCAGCTGAAGTTGCAGTGGTAACCCCAGCAGCGGAAACATCAGTGGTAGTCAACACAGCGCCAGTTATTGAAGCTGCGATGGTTGAAGCTACGCCAGTAGCAGTCGCTGCGCCTGTCGCAAATTCAGTGACAGCTCGAGCTAACCGTTATGGCAATATGGTTGTTGCAACCATGACAAAACCAGTACAGGTTGCGGAAGATACTCCGGCAGTTGCGGCACCAGTCGCAATGGATATTGCCGATAGACCAGTAGTTCGCTCAGCTGAGCGTCCAGCGGGTTCTGCACGTCAAATGAGCACTGCTCCTATGACGAAACCAAAATCAGTTGATGAGTAAATTTCGCTGATACGAAAAAGCCCTGAATAATCAGGGCTTTTTTTTAATTAAAATTAGAATTGAGCAATGCTTTTCAGATATTGGCTGAAAATTCGGCCGCTAAACGACTGCAGCCTCATTCCTCATCATCGGCATTGAGCTTTATTTTGCAAAAGCTCTATTTTGAAAAAGCTTTATCAAAAAAACCAAGCAAGGCTGTTATCGCTTGTTGCCGATAGACATCCTTTTCAATAAACAATTCATGTTTGGCATCAGTGATTTTAATCACACCTGCGCAGGATTTACCGGCGCTTGCGCAAAACGCGTCTTGTGCACTATTAGAAACCACAGTATCGGCTGTCCCTTGCAAGATCAAAAATGGCGATTGAATAGTTTTTGCTAATATCGGTAACTCATCCGCGATATCACACGCTTCATTCACCCACTGCCAAGTTGGCCCACCTAATTGCAATGTCGGTTCAGCTCGATACTGATCGCGAAACGCTTTATATCTTACTGACGATTGTGTCAGTACATTATCAGCAAAAGGAGTCTCGTTATATGGCACGTCAACAAAACCAGCATAACAATCAGTGCATGTCCAACCCAAGGCTGCAGCTAAGTAACAGCCATCTGATTCAGAAAACAGCACCTCGGTATTCGGCATATGCATAGGAGAAGATAACACCGCTGCTTTAAATAACGTAGGCTGTTGCGCTAATAACAAAGAGCCGACCGCGCCCCCCATGGAATGAGTCAATAGTAATAATTGGCCTGAATTTTGTTTGCTAAGAACAACGCTATTAATAAACAACATTTGGTCATCGACGTATTGCTGGAATTTATCGACATGACCTTTTTCTCGATTTTCTAACATCCGCTGTGAGAGACCTTGACCACGATGGTCCATGGTAAACACCGCATAACCCTGCTGACTGAGCTCCCACATCAATTCATGGTACTTCATCATTGATTCGGTGCGCCCCTGAATTAATAAGATGGTCGCTTTCGCTTGCGCTGGGATCACGTAGCTATAGGCTAAGCTAAGTCCATCGGAGCTCTGTAAACTGCCCTTTTGCACTTGGTTTTGCCAAAACGGTTGAATAATAGATTGATTCAGTTCAGCGAAGCTGGCCTCTGAAATCGAGGTTTGTGCATTAGCATTACAGCTTAGTAAACTTCCAAGCAACATTGTGGCGAGCATAGTGCGTGATATTTTCATATTATTTCTTCAGTTGCATCGCTAATTGCACCAGCGCTAAACACTGTGCTTCAATACTTTGTTGAACTCGAGCATCAATTAACTGACCTTCAGCATCGAAACTGGTTGGCGCAAAAGCGTTCACAAACACCTCTGGTTTATTGACGAAATGTAGATCGAGATAAACACCAACCTGACGCAAATGATATTGCGCGCGACTAGTGCCCATACCACCGCCAGCCCCCATAATCGCTGCAGCTTTCCCGGCTAATAAATGGTTATTTGGTTCGCGCGAGGCCCAATCTAGAGCGTTTTTCAGGGCTGGAGCAATCGAATAATTGTATTCAGGGCAGGCAAACCAAAATGCATCAGCCTTAGTGAATTCAGCAAGTAGTTGCTCAACTGCTGCTGGTTTTATTGTTAGATCGGCATTAAAAAATGGCACTGCAGACAAATCTGCGATACTAAGCGTTACGCCTTGCGGCAAGTGTGACGCGGCAACATTTAACAACGTGCGGTTATGCGACTTCTGCCGTAAACTCCCGCAGATCCCAAGAATATGTAAATTACTCATGATTCGCTCCTAAATCCGTTTTTTTCTTACGTTTAAGTAACCACCAACAGCCAAAAGTAACTGTCGGTAACACCAGCGCAGTTAACGACATAAACCAAACTGGGTGCGGAAGCATCAACATATTGGCGATAGCGGCGATCCCAATCAAACAACCAATCGCTAACGCAAATCTGCCGCGAACTCGTCTCGCTATCCAACTGGCGGTCAAGATCCCGAGAATGACGCCACCACACCAGGCAAACAATACCAATAACAATGCCATAAAAGGCAGTTGACTCATGTACTGAGTGCTGGCTGTACTGTCTTGCCAATCAATATCCGCTGGTAATGGGAAAATATGATGACTAATTTGCTCTATCAGCATAATAGTGACAAAAGCGACAAGGATGCCAAGACCAAGTGCTAAAGACGTTCGCAAGGTGGCTCTAAATGCACTCATTGACCTTACTCCATATCAAATAAGTATTAACTATTTTGTAATTCAACAGTATGGCCACTTTTTGCGATTTTTGGCAAATATTACCTGTAGAACAAAGTGATAACTAGACATTCAGGGTCAAAAATCAATTAAGTACCTGCACTTATGTACTTTATGACAATCGAGTTAATAAAATGACGTCAGGTTCAATGATCTCAAGCGAAAAACCATCACGGCGAGCTAAAAACTCAAAAGTTTCCCGGCTGAAAAAACTAACATGTGTCGGATCGTTTTTGTAATGCCAAGAGAAAAAACGGGCTTTGTCCGGTGCTAATCGGGTCATTAGGGCTAAAGTTCCAAATGGTTTTAACATATTTAACCAAAGCGACCACTCAGTTGCTGGCTGATAAAAATGCTCAATCGCTTCGGTTGAACAAATTACATCGTATCGGCTGGTTAACTTCGTTGGATCATTCGCGAAGTACGGATCATAGATACCAGTATTAAGTCCTGCCTCTTGCAACATCAAATGCAAAGTAGGTCCTGGGCCAGAGCCGAAATCCAAAGCGATTAAACCTGAACAGTCGCCAAGTTTTGTCAACAACGGTGCCGCCAGTTTATTGAGAAATTGCCGATAGCCAGCATCGGCCGGATCATTCTCATGCTGTTGGTAAATTGCCTTCTCTTCCTCTGCGGATAAATGTGACGCTGGATCAGCAAAAATTAACGCACAGTTGTCACAACGGTAATAACTACGTTTGAGGTCTTGTAACCAAATTAAATCCTGTGCATTAGCACATAACGGACAATTGACCGGTTCAAGGATTGTAGAAGGGGCTTTGGCCATTACTGACTCCAAATCTAAGTGAAGCTGAAACTTGGGTATGCAACGAATAAACGTTGAAATTGCTATCAACAGTATTGTGCCGATAAAGCAGCGTATCGCCAATTTAAATTCTCCAGCGGCTGTTTTATCGATAACTTTATAAACAACAGTGCCGCCAAATTGGCGGCACTGTTGCTGCGTCAACGCGTAATATTACTGGAGGCAGTGATAACAATTGCCTGATGTTACATGCTGATGCCGCCGTCAATCTCAACCACACGACCGGTAAAGAAGTCATTTTCGAAGATATATTTTGCGGTATGCGCTATTTCCGCAGCCTCACCTAAACGACCAACTGGTTTCATCGCAACTAAACGTTCCCGAGCTTCCGGCTTCATCGCATCGGTCATCGCGGTGCGAATGACACCAGGGGCAATAGCGCCAACGCGGATCCCATAACGACCTAACTCACGAGCCCATGTCACAGTCATCGCAACCACACCTGCTTTTGACGCGGCATAGTTGGTTTGCCCCATATTGCCAGCACGGGCAACACTGGACATATTGATAATCACGCCTTTACGGCCAGTTTTCACCATTAATGCTGCCGCTTCGCGGCCACATAAAAATACCCCTGTTAAATTCACATCAATAACCGACTGGAATTGTGCCAGTGACATTTTGCTTTGAATTTCGCCGTCTTTAAATTTCAGCAGTAAACCATCGCGCAAAATACCAGCATTGTTGATAAGACCGTCGATCGCACCAAAGTCTTCGGCAATGAAACCGAAGATCTGTTCAACCGTGGCCTCATCAGCAACATTCCCCTGATAAGTGCGCACAGTGACACCATAAGATGCCAATTGCTCCTGAGCTCGGGCAAGTTGTTCGGTATTCATATCAATTAACGCAAGATTGGCTCCAGCTTCAGCACACATTGTTGCCATTTCTAAACCAAGGCCTTGTGCGCCACCAGTTACCACGATTACTGTATCTTTTAAATTCATATTCTTTGTCCAGATTAGATTGCTAACTCTCGCAATCGGATTTCATTTAAAACCATGAGCAGCGAACTACTTTTTCGAGAAAAAGCGGAATATGCTCGAAAAATCTAATTTGCCAAAGCCTTGACGTTGATGCGCCACATAAAGATTACGCGCTAAAGCCCCCATCGGGGTTGCCGATTGGCTTTGCTGCGCGCATTCAGCAGCAAGACCTAAATCTTTTGCCATCAAATCCACCATAAAACCGCCTTGGTAATTATTGCTCGAAGGCACATTTAGCTGAACATCTGGGCACGGATTGTATAGCTCTAAAGTCCAATTGCGACCTGAGCTCTTTAGCATAATTTCTGACAATACTTTTGGATCTAAACCGTTATCAACACCAAGTTGAATTGCTTCGCTAGTCCCTACCATCAACACAGATAGCAGCATGTTGTTGCAGATTTTTGCAATTTGCCCAGCGCCAACTTCCCCTGCATGGAACAAGTTTTTACCCATAGCTGTAAGTACCGTTTGCGCTTTGGCGAAATGTTCCGGACTACCACCCACGATAAAAGTTAATGTGCCTGCTTTAGCACCGCCGACACCACCAGAAACTGGCGCATCCACAAAAGCAATGCCTTTAGCTGCCAAACTTGCCCCAACCGCACGTGCCGTAGCAGCATCTATGGTGGAACAATCAAGCACAAGAGCATCAGCTTTGATTGCATCGGCCACATCCTGATATAAGCCAGCGACGTGTTTGCCCGCAGGCAACATTGAAATAATGAAATCAGCACCTACTACTGCAGCTTTTGCCGAATCAGCGACAGTTGCGCCTTCAGCTGAGACTTGGGCTAATGCCGCTTGGGATAAATCAAAAGCAGTAACTTGATGGCCAGCTTTCACCAAATTGATGGCCATTGGGCCACCCATGTTTCCTAAACCAATAAAGGCCACTTGTGCCATATAAAACTCCTGAGTAGTTTTCAAACTACAAAAATTAGGTTATGCCTTCACCCGGCCAAGCGCTTGCAGTGGATGCTCGCTAGCTTGCCAAGGTGAGTTAAATAATTCATCAATCACTGTATCTGGCACCGAGGCCACATCTGGATAAAGCCATTTAGGCTGCTGGTCTTTATCAATCAACAGTGCGCGTACACCTTCCGTGAACTCACCTAACCGGCCACACTGCACTGAAAGTCCAAGCTCTAAGCGGAAGCTATCCGCGAGGATTTTCGACTGGCCAAGTTGTAGTAATCGATAAACAATATGCGCCGTAATTGGGCTGCCATATTGCAAGGATGTCTTGGCTTTATTAAGCCAAGCATCATCCCCCGGCATCGCCATAATGGCGTCCATGGTCGAAGGCAACGATTCAAGCGCAGCCAGACCAGCAATAGAATGTTGATGTAGACGCACTAGACTTGCTGGTTGCTGGTTCAGCGATTGTTGCTCGAGTTGTAATAACAAATCAGACAGCTTTTGATGATTCAGCGCTATGGTATTTCCCCAGCGCACTAGCTGTAAGCCACTGAAAACAGTTGCCTTCTTGTCATGGGGAATGAAATGATCGGCTAAATCAATAAACTTGGCATCAGCAGCGTTAATCGATGCCCCAGTCAGCCCTAAAAATAAACCACAGCCAGCAGGCATACGATTTAAAAACCAAGAACCGCCAACATCAGGATATAGACCTATTGCCATTTCTGGCATTGCAATTCGGCTTGTTGCAGTAACCACTCGGTGCGACGCGCCAGCCATCAAACCAAGACCACCGCCCATCACGATGCCGTTGCCCCAAACCAACACCGGTTTTTCAAAGGTATGAATAAGGTAATCTAGGTGATATTCCTTACTAAAGAAGTCTTGCACATAAGGCTGAAACTCACCTGGTTGTTGCTTCATGCTATGGTATAAATCACGGATATCACCCCCAGCGCAAAAGGCTTTATCGCCAGCACCTTGCAACACCACCATGGCGATTTGCGGGTCGTCTTTCCAAAGACGCATCTGTGGAAGTAGCAATTCAACCATCGCTAAACTCAGCGCATTTAACGATTTCTCGCTATTTAGTGTTGCCACACCAATTTGCTTGCCATTTTCGGCCTGTAGTGTGTCAAAAAGCACCACTGGCGCTATTGTCATATCATTCATTAGCCATTGACCCATGTAGCTGGACGTTTTTCTAAGAAAGCGCTAACGCCTTCAACCTGATCTTGTGTATCGAATAATGCCACAAATAACTCGCGCTCTAAAGGTAATGCATGACTCATCGCCCCGTGACGACCTTGTTGGATGAGTTTCTTACAAGCCGTAACTGCAGATGGGCTTTGCTCGGAAACTTTGGTCGCCAATCCAAGAGCTACGTCTTTGCTTTGGCCTTTTGCGACAACTTCTTCAACTAAACCGATAGCCAAGGCTTTTTCTGCATTTAATCGCTCACCACATAAGATCATCCGTTTAGCCCAGCCTTCACCGACCAACCACGCAAGATTTTGTGTGCCGCCAGCACATGGTAATAAACCAACTTTGGCTTCAGGTAATGCCAGTTGTGCTTGTTCTTCGGCAATACGAATATCACAAGCCAATGCCACTTCTAAACCACCGCCCATCGCATAACCATTGATGGCGGCAATAGAAACCCCGCGAAATGTCGACAACGTTTCGAAGGCTTCGCCGAAAATTCGGGCCATATCAGAGGCAATAGCTTTGTCTCCTGAAGCAAATAGTTTTAAATCAGCGCCAGCAGAGAAGAATTTCTCACCTTCGCCGGTAATGACTAACGCATAAATTGATTTATCGGCATTTAATTCTCTGACCAGATCACGCAGCTGAGTCAAAGTCTCACGTGTCCAAGTATTGGCTGGCGGATTTGCCATAGTAATCAGTGCAGTGTTGCCGATTTTTTCTAAATGTAAATTTGCCATTAGAGATCCTTTTTAATTGGAAGGCCGGCTTTAAAGATGCACTTAACCGGACCTGAAATTAATCCGCCACTAGGCGCAGAAAAGCCCTGACCAGCAGGGCTTTTGCTTACAAAATATCGTTTGCAGCACTGTCGAGCAGACGACGCCCGATAATCAGCCGCATAATTTCGTTAGTGCCTTCCAGAATTTGATGGACGCGAACATCGCGGAAATGACGTTCTAATGGATATTCCTTGATATAACCATAACCACCATGAATTTGTAGCGCTTGGTCACAGACTTGAAAACCAACATCGGTCGCAAAGCGTTTGGCCATCGCACAATAAGCTGTCTTTTCGGCATCATCAGTGTCAAGTTTGAATGCCGCTAAACGCACCAACTGCCGAGCTGCAACCAATTCAGTTGCCATATCGGCCAACTTAAATTGCAACGCTTGAAACGCCGCTAAAGGTTTGCCGAACTGTTCACGCTCAAGCATGTAATCACGTGCAGTATTCAGTGCTTGTTGCGCGGTACCAATGGAACAAGTCGCGATGTTAATACGACCGCCATCCAAACCTTTCATGGCAAAGGTGAAGCCTTCGCCTTCGCTGCCGAGTAAATAATGTGCAGGAATACGCACGTTATCAAAAGTAACTAACCGAGTTGGCTGAGCGTTCCAGCCCATTTTCTCTTCAGCTTTGCCGTAAATCACGCCTGCAGCATCTGCTGGCACTACAAACGCAGAAATACCTTTTGGCCCGGCTTCACCAGTACGTGCCATTACTACTAATACTTCAGTGCTACCGGCACCTGAAATAAACATTTTCGAACCGTTGATGACATACTCGTCACCATCGCGTTTAGCACTAGTGCGTAATGATGCCGCATCAGAGCCAGAACCAGGTTCCGTCAAACAGTAAGAAGCGAGTTTTTCACCAGTGACTAAAGCTGGGCACCATTGCGCTTTAGCGTCTTCAGTACCAAAGCTAGCAATCATCCAAGTTGCCATATTATGGATGGTGAGCATTGCAGTCGTCGCCGTACAACCCATCGCCAGTTGTTCGAAAATAATTGACGAATCTAAACGAGATAAACCTAAACCGCCCGCATCTTCAGGCGTGTATAAAGAACAAAAACCTAACTCACCTGCTTTTTGGATCACGTCTTTTGGAAAATGATGCGTGCGATCCCATTCCGCGGCAAAAGGCGCAAGTTCGGTTTCAGCAAATTGGCGTGCGGTATCGGCAAATGCTTTCTGATCTTCAGTCAAATTAAAATTCATATCATGACCCTAAATCTGTGTTGATAAATGGCTATTCAGGTAAAAGGCAGTTCGAACACTCAATAAATGTAAAACCGCCCGAGCAAAAAAGGGCCAGCGAACTGGCCCGAGCTATTAAAGACGCTATTAACGCAGGTTAATTGACATATTCGGGCCAGTCGCGGCCATGTCATCTTCAAACCAACGGGCTGTAATGGTCTTGGTTTCAGTATAGAAACGCACCGCTTGTTTGCCGTAGGCATGTTGGTCACCGTAGAACGAGCCTTTCCAGCCTGTGAACGAGAAGAATGGCAGTGGCACCGGAATTGGAATATTGATCCCCACTTGGCCCACTTCGATTTCGTGCTGGTACTTGCGCGCCGCATGACCACTGGCCGTGAAAATAGCTGTACCGTTTCCAAATGGACTGGCGTTCACTAAGGCAATCGCTTCATCTAAAGAGCCCACGGTCATGGTATTTAATACTGGGCCAAAGATTTCTTCTTTATAGATAGCCATATCCGTGGTGACATTCGAGAACACGGTTGGACCAACCCAGTTACCATTTGGATAACCATCTACAACAATGGTAGAACCATCAACCAAACAAGTCGCGCCTTCTTTTTTGCCTTGTTCAATTAGTGACAACACGCGAGCACGCGCTTGCGGGCTAATTTGTGGGCCGTAAGCAGCGTTTGGATCTGTGTAAATCCCTGGACGAACTTTGGCAATAGCCGCAGCCACTTCAGGGATCCACTCAGCAGCAGCACCCACAAACACCGCAACCGAAATAGCCATACAACGTTGACCTGCAGCACCCACTGAGGCGCCAACTAAGGCGTTAACTACTTGGTTTTTATTGGCATCAGGCATAATAACCATGTGGTTTTTCGCACCAGCAAAGGCTTGCACGCGTTTTAAGTTGTCAGTCCCCGTTTTATAGATGTACTGACCAACATTGACTGAACCCACGAAAGAAATCGCTTTGATATCTTTATGATGAAGCAATACATCAACTTGCTCTTTTGAACCATGCACAACTTGTAACACGCCTTTTGGCGCGCCCGCTTGTTCAAATAATTCAGCAATGCGGTTAACCGTCATTGGATCTTGTTCTGATGGTTTTAATACGAAGGTATTACCGCAGGCAATTGCCATCGGGAACATCCACAACGGGATCATCGCTGGGAAGTTAAATGGCGTGATACCCGCACAAACACCCAGTGGTTGAATGTAGCTGTAGGTATCAATACTGCGCGCGACGTTCTCCACAGTCTCGCCCATCATTAATGATGGGATGTTAGCGGCTTGCTCAACCACTTCGATCCCGCGCCAAACATCGCCTTTTGCATCTTCAACCGTCTTGCCCAATTCGCGACAAATAATGTCAGCAATATCGGCTTGATGTTCTTTTAATAACGCAGCAAAACGCATCATCAAACGAGCACGTTCAGACACTGGTGTTTCTTTCCAGGTTTGAAAAGCAGCTTTGGCTGAGCTAATCGCCTGTTCCATTTCATCCATCGTCGCACAAGGCACTTGCGCAATGACTTCTTGTGTCGCTGGATTGGTCACCGGAATTAATTTTTCACTTTTCGAGTGCACAAATTCGCCGTTAATAAACAGCTGGACCTGAGTTGTCATGATGCTTCCCCGTCTTGGTATCTTCGCACTTGGCTAAAGATGCCCTTAGTTAATTTTGCTAGTAACACGTTTATACGTGCTGCTAAGCCCACTGTTGATTTGCTTGACCAGTCTTTGCTGGCAAGTCTGTTTTTTAGCAAGTGCCGGCATTACCAGCACTTTAAATTTGTGTACTAAGCGTTTGTTATAGCTACATGCTTAGTACAAACTTGCGATTAAACTTCAACCGCCAAGGCCACGGCCTCACCACCACCGATGCATAAAGTCGCGATACCACGGCGTAAACCACGTGCTTTTAATGCATGAATAAGTGTGACTAAAATCCGCGCACCTGAGGCTCCGATTGGGTGACCTAAAGCACAAGCACCACCGTTGACATTCACTTTGCTACCATCAAGTGCCAGTTCTTTTACCGCCAGCATGGTGACCATGGCAAAAGCTTCGTTGATTTCCCACAGATCAACATCCGCAGTCGTCCAATTCAATTTGCTGAGCAGCTTGTTGATTGCGCCAACTGGAGCCACAGTGAATTTCTCAGGCTCTTGTGAATGGGTAGCATGACCTAGGACTCGGGCTAACACCGTTTTATTTGCAGCTAAGGCGTCGCCTTCGCGCATTAATACTAAGGCAGCTGCGCCATCGGAAATTGAACTTGAATTGGCCGCAGTGATAGTGCCATCTTTGGCGAATGCTGGACGCAGCGTAGGTATTTTATCAACTTTGGCATTGCCTGGTTGCTCGTCAACTGCGAACTCCACAGTTCCTTTACGGCTTTGCACTAACACCGGCGCAATCTCTTCAATAAATGCACCGCTGGCGATAGCATTTTGTGCGCGCGTCAACGATTGCACAGCAAAAGCATCCATATCCTCGCGAGTAAAGCCTTGCTCGTTCGCGGTCACTTGCGCGAAGCAGCCCATGGCTTTGCCATCATAGGCATTCTCTAAACCATCTAGCATCATGTGATCTTTCACTTCACCGTGCCCCATCCGCATACCGCCACGCGCTTTTGGTAATAGATACGGCGCGTTGGACATGGATTCCATGCCACCAGCAACCACGACATCAGCGCTACCCGCTTTTAATAAATCGCTCGCTAGCATCACAGTTTTCAAACCGGAACCACAAACCTTGTTTAATGTGGTTGCTCCAGCTGATAACGGTAGACCAGCTTTCAGCGTAGCCTGACGCGCTGGTGCCTGACCTAAACCGGCAGGTAATACACAACCCATCAGCACTTCAGAAACCGCATCACCAGCAACGCCAGATTGTTCAAGTGCCGCTTTGATAGCAACAGCGCCCAAATCCGTGGTAGCAACTTCGGCTAATCCACCCATAAAACCACCCATTGCGGTGCGCTTTGCGCCAACGATTACGATTTGTTCTGAATGCGCCATGTGATATCTCCAAGAAATTGACAACAGCTATAAAAATTATGCTGCTGAGACTACACCAAATTTACGTTTACGCCAACGTCAACCATGCTGCACTTTGGTCTTATCAGTTGATCTTTTTCAAAAGCGCTGGCAACTGGTTTGCGCATTTTTGGCAGATTTCCTTTACGCAGATTTCGCTAAAATAGCGCCGGCTTCGCCAGAAAACTAAACAATCAATGCTCGACTGAACTTTAAAACAATACGGCATATCATTGTTTTTAATCGTTTATTTCATTCGCTTTTGATTAAGTTTTAACAAAGCGCTCAGCGAAAATTCGTGGCGATTAAATCAGCGCAGCTTTACCTTTACGTAAACTTCACTTATAGTAAGGCCATCCTTAAACAGCCCGAAATTCACAGAAGTGACCCCGACAGTGACCGAGAAAGACGACGTAACGTATAGCATCAGCGAGCTCGCTAAAGAGTTCGATATCACAACTCGTAGTATCCGTTTTTATGAGGATCAAGGGTTGCTGACGCCTTTACGCCAAGGCCAGACCCGCATCTATAGCAAACGTGACCGAGTCCGTTTGAAACTGATTTTACGCGGCAAACGTTTAGGTTTTAGCTTATCGGAAACAGGTCAACTCTTTGAATTATATGATGCTGATAAATCATCAGTGACTCAGCTGACTATCATGCTGAAACTCATCGAACAGAAAAAAACCGAGCTACATCAGCAAATGGACGATATTAAAGTCGTGCTGATGGAACTGGTCACCGTCGAGAAACGCTGCCGCGAAACCTTAGTCGACGCAAAAAATAACGAAAACAAATCAACAGAACAATTAATTAATCCATCATCAGTAAATGGGGAAACTTCATGATTAGCACCTACAAATCGCTGAACTTCGATCTTGGCGAAACCGTGGATATGATCCGCGAACAAGTCAACGCCTTTGCTCGCGAAGAAATTGCGCCACGTGCTGGCCAAATTGACCATGACAATGAATTTCCTAATTATTTATGGCGCAAATTTGGTGATTTAGGCCTGTTAGGTGTCACCGTGGACGAAAAATACGGTGGTTCTGGTTTAGGTTACCTTGAACACATCGTTGCCATGGAAGAAATCAGCCGCGCTTCAGCCTCTGTCGCATTATCTTATGGCGCGCACTCAAACCTTTGTGTGAACCAAATATTCCGTAACGGCAACGAAGCGCAAAAAATGAAGTATTTGCCAAAGTTATGCTCTGGTGAACACATCGGTGCTTTAGCAATGTCAGAACCAAACGCTGGTTCAGATGTGGTAAGCATGAAACTGCGTGCTGACAAACAAGGCGACCGTTACATTTTAAATGGCAACAAAATGTGGATCACCAATGGCCCAGACGCCAACACCTATGTGATTTATGCCAAAACCGACATTAACGCAGGGTCAAAAGGCATCACTGCCTTTATCGTTGAGCGTGGTTTTAAAGGTTTCTCACAAGCACAGAAACTCGACAAATTGGGGATGCGCGGCTCAAACACTTGCGAATTAGTATTCGAAGATTGTGAAGTGCCAGAAGAAAACGTGCTTGGCACAATCGGCTCAGGCGTCCGAGTGCTGATGTCAGGTTTAGATTATGAACGTTTAGTATTGTCCGGCGGCCCGCTTGGCATTATGCAAGCGTGTATGGATGTGGTGGTGCCTTACATTCACGACCGCACGCAGTTTGGTCAAGCCATTGGTGAATTCCAGCTTGTTCAAGGAAAAATTGCGGATATGTATACGCAAATGAACGCAGCAAAAGCTTATGCTTACACCGTTGCAAAGGCTTGTGATCGCGGCGAAACCACCCGGAAAGATGCTGCAGCAGTCATTCTGTATACTGCTGAATTAGCAACAAAAATGGCATTAGATGCCATCCAGCTGTTAGGCGGTAACGGTTATATCAACGAATACCCGACAGGCCGTTTATTACGCGATGCCAAACTTTATGAAATCGGCGCAGGGACTTCAGAGATCCGTCGGATGTTAATCGGCCGCGAATTATTCAACGAATCTAACTAATGTGACACAGCGAGCGGCCCCCGCTCGCTGTTTTTTGGCGCAAGCTTCCCTTGCGCAGCACCAGCATAGTGGTATCACAACCAACATCTACAGGTGAGTGCAGTGACCAAATTATCCAGTAAAATCAATCCAAAAAGTGCTGAGTTTTGCCAAAATGCGCAAGCGATGCAGCTGCTTGTCGATGATTTACAACAACAAGTTCAACAAATCAAACTGGGCGGCGGCACCACGTTAATTGCGCGCCATACTGCTCGCGGCAAATTATTTGTGCGCGACCGCGTGCAAAAATTACTAGACCCAGGCTCACCGTTCTTAGAAATCGGCCAATTTGCTGGTTTTGAATGTTATGACGACCATGTGCCAGCAGCAGGTGTTGTTGCTGGTATCGGCCGTGTTAGTGGCATTGAATGTATGATTGTCGCCAATGATGCTACAGTCAAAGGTGGGACTTATTACCCACTTACCGTGAAAAAGCATTTACGTGCACAAGAAATTGCTGAACGTTGCAACTTGCCTTGTATCTATCTGGTTGATTCAGGCGGTGCCAACTTGCCACGCCAAGATGAAGTATTCCCGGATAAATTGCACTTTGGTCGCATTTTCTTTAACCAAGCCAATATGTCTGCCAAAGGCATTCCACAAATTGCCGTGGTGATGGGCCTGTGTACTGCAGGTGGCGCTTATGTTCCAGCGATGGCGGATGAATCCATCATCGTCAAAGAACAAGGCACTATATTCTTGGCTGGACCACCGTTGGTAAAAGCGGCCACTGGCGAAGAAGTTTCTGCTGAAGATTTAGGCGGCGCTGATGTGCATTGCCGCATCTCTGGCGTTGCCGATCACTATGCGCAAAATGATGAGCACGCGCTACAACTCGCGCGTAATGCGATTTCGAGACTCAATCGCGAGCAGCCACAACTGCGTGATGTAAAACCAAGCGAAGAGCCGTTATACCCAGCAGAAGAGTTGTATGGCATCGTCGGTACTGACTTGAAAAAGCCATTTGATGTACGTGAAGTGATTGCCCGTATCGTCGATGGCTCGGACTTTGACGAATTTAAACAGTTATATGGCCCGACTTTAGTTTGTGGATTTGCTCGTATCTTTGGCAATCCAATCGGGATTGTCGCCAACAACGGCATTTTATTCTCTGAGTCGGCGCAAAAAGGCGCACACTTTATTGAGCTTTGCTGTCAGCGTAAAATTCCGTTGTTATTTTTGCAAAATATCACCGGTTTTATGGTTGGTCAGAAATATGAAGCCGAAGGTATCGCCAAGCATGGCGCGAAGATGGTCACTGCCGTTTCTTGTGCCAAAGTCCCAAAATTTACCGTGTTAATTGGCGGCTCATACGGCGCTGGTAACTACGGCATGTGTGGCCGAGCTTACGATCCAACCATGATGTGGATGTGGCCAAATGCGCGCATTTCCGTGATGGGCGGCGAACAAGCGGCCGGCGTGATGGCGCAAGTGACCAAAGACGGTTTAGCCCGTAAAGGTCAAACTTTATCAGTCGATGACGAAGCCGCACTAAAAAAACCAATTGTCGCCCAGTACGAGCAACAAGGTCACCCCTACTACGCCTCTGCGCGTTTATGGGACGACGGCATTATTGACCCAGCGCAAACCCGGATGGTAGTTGGTTTAGCCTTGGCGGCATCCCTGAATGCGCCTATCGAAGAGACACGCTTTGGCGTGTTCCGCATGTAGCAGACATAAATGAGGAGCCATAAATGAGCACTTTTCAATTTGTTCGCTACGCAGTTGCCGCCAATGGTGTCGCCACGCTCACCATGGATAGACCGTCAGTGCACAACGCATTTGACGATCAGATGATTAGCGAATTGCTAGTAGCACTTACCGAACTACAAAATAATGATGCAGTTCGCGTTTTGGTGCTGGAATCCACTGGCAAAAATTTTAGCGCTGGCGCGGATTTAGCCTGGATGCGCTCCATGGCAACGAAAAACTATGACGAAAACTTAGCTGATGCCGGCAACCTCGCTGAACTCATGCATAAACTCGACACCTTCAAAGCGCCAACCATTGCCAAGGTGCAAGGTGCTGCCTTTGGCGGTGCCGTTGGTTTAGTTGCGTGTTGTGATATGGCAGTTGCTATTGAAAAAACCAGTTTTTGTTTAAGCGAAGTGAAAATCGGCCTTATTCCAGCGGTTATCAGCCCCTATGTAGTTCGGGCAATTGGCGAGCGCGCTAGTCGCCGGTACTTCCTGACTGCAGAGCGTTTCTTTGCACTTGAAGCCAAGGCGCTTGGTTTACTTAGCCACGTTGTCGCCGAAGAAGAATTCGACGTTACTGTCACCAACTTAATCAACACGCTTTTGCAAAACAGTCCACAAGCACTGAATGCAGCAAAACAGCTTATTCGTGATGTCGCAAACCAGCCAACCACGCCTGAGCTAATTGCTCACACCAGCCAGCAAATTGCCGCTATTCGCGTGTCAAAAGAAGGCCAGGAAGGTTTGAGTGCGTTTTTGGAAAAACGCACTCCGGCTTGGATAGTTGCAACTAAATCTTCAGAAGGACAAGCCTAATATGTTTAATAAAATTCTAATCGCCAACCGCGGCGAGATTGCTTGTCGTGTTATCAAAACCGCCCATGCCATGGGGATCCGCTGTGTTGCGGTGTACTCAGAAGCCGACGCGAATGCACGTCATGTGCAAATGGCTGACGAAGCCTATTTATTAGGACCGGCACCAAGCAAAGCCTCTTATTTACGCGGCGATAAAATTCTGGAAATCGCCTTAAAATCAGGCGCTCAAGCGGTTCATCCTGGCTATGGCTTTTTAAGTGAAAACGAAGACTTTGCCAAGCAATGCGCGGATGCTGGTGTGGTGTTTATCGGCCCACCAGTAAGCGCTATCGCCGCGATGGGTTCAAAAAGCGCGGCCAAAGCCATTATGCAAGATGCCAATGTGCCTTTGGTGCCGGGTTATCATGGCGACAATCAAGACGAAAGTTTCTTAGCAGAGCAAGCAGAGCTTGTTGGCTACCCATTGCTGCTGAAGGCCGCTTATGGCGGCGGCGGCAAAGGCATGAAAGTGGTTTGGCAGCAATCTGAGTTTTTAGAGCAGCTACAAAGCGCCAAACGCGAAGCGATTAATGGCTTTGGCAACGACAAAATCTTGATGGAGCGCTACCTCACTAAGCCTCGTCATGTCGAAATTCAAGTGTTCGCCGACAACTTTGGCAATGCAGTTTACCTGCACGAGCGTGACTGTTCTATTCAACGTCGTCACCAAAAAGTGATTGAAGAAGCACCTGCCCCAAACTTCAGTCATGAACAACGCCGTGCCATGGGCGAAGCTGCAGTCACTGCAGCCAAAGCCATTGGTTACGCTGGCGCTGGTACCGTTGAGTTCCTATTCGATGAAGATGGCTCGTTCTATTTCATGGAAATGAACACGCGGCTACAAGTGGAACATCCAGTGACCGAGATGATCACAGGCCAAGACTTGGTAAAATGGCAGTTATTAGTCGCGAGCGGTCAACCGTTACCGTTAACCCAAGCGCAAATTCCACTGGATGGTCATGCCATTGAAGTGCGGGTCTATGCCGAAGATCCTGACAATAATTTCTTACCTGCGACTGGCAAACTCACTTATTTACGCCAACCTGATGCTAATCGTCATGTGCGTGTGGATACCGGTGTGGTGGAAAATGACGAAGTGTCGCCATTTTACGATCCAATGATAGCCAAGCTAATTGTATGGGATGAAAGTCGTGATCGCGCTATCGCGCGGATGCGCCGAGCGCTGGACGATTACCGGATTGCCGGGGTTAAAACCAATCTTAATTTCTTAACTCGCTTAGTTGAACACCCTGCGTTCGCCGCTGCCGAACTTGATACCCATTTTATTGAACATCATCAAGACACTTTATTTGCGCCAGAACAAAATGAACCGACCCAAGCGCTCATTTTAGCCGCGCTGTATTTGCTGTTAAAACGCCAACCTGTGCAAAGTGTTGCTACGCCATGGCAAAGCGCTTTAGGCTGGCGGATGAACGAAAGCGCCCAAGTCGAGTTCTCCTTGACTCAGGATGAGGTTAACCACCGTGTGGTGATCACCCAACAAGCCAATGGCTTTGTGGTTTGTGTTGGCGATTTATGTTTGCAAATGAGTGCGCAACTGCAACTTGATGAACTGTCAGCCAATATCGGTGGCCATCAAATGCGCGTCCGCGTTAATCAGGCGAAAGACACAGTGTCGGTATTTATCAAACAACAACGGTTTGATTTTGAATACAAAACCACTGTTGAAGTAGCATCAACCGAAGATGCGGCGGGCAGTTTAAAAGCGCCAATGAACGGTACTGTGGTCGCAGTGCTGGTTAACGCCGGCCAACAAGTAGAAGCCGGACAGACATTGCTGGTGATGGAAGCAATGAAAATGGAATACGCCATCAAAGCGCCAAAATCAGGCACAGTCAATGCGGTGTTTTATGCCACTGGCGATTTGGTGAAAGACGGCGTTGAGCTGGTTGATTTTGCTGCAGCAACGGAGGCATAAGCATGAAGGCATGGCCTACAAATGTTCGTATCGTTGAAGTCGGCCCTCGTGATGGCTTACAAAACGAAGTCGCTGTAAGCACAGAAGCGAAGATTGCTTTAGTCAACGCGCTCGCTGATGCCGGACTTCGCACCATCGAAACCGGCTCTTTTGTGAGTCCGAAATGGGTCCCACAAATGGCCGACTCGGCGCAGGTATTTGCCGGTATTGAACGCAAAACCGGCGTTACCTACTCTGCATTAACGCCAAACCTGCAAGGCTATCAAGGCGCTCGCGCTGCGGGTGCCGATGAGGTCGCAATTTTTGGCGCCGCGTCTGAAGCCTTTAGCCAAAAAAACATCAACTGCTCAGTTGCTGAAAGTCTGGACCGTTTTGCACCAGTAATCGCTGCAGCCAAAACCGATGGCATTCGTGTGCGCGGCTATGTCTCTTGTGTGGTGGGATGCCCATACCAAGGTGAGGTAGCCCCTGCCGATGTCGCACGAGTTGCCAAGGCGTTGCTTGATATGGGCTGCTATGAAATTTCTTTGGGCGACACTATCGGTGTTGGTACACCCGCGAAAGTGCACGCAATGTTAGATGCAGTATTGGCCGTTGTGCCCGTATCACAAGTCGCCGTTCATTTTCACGACACCTATGGCCAAGCGTTAACAAATATTTACGCAGCGCTAAGCCGCGGTATTCAAGTCATTGATAGCGCAGTTGCAGGTCTTGGCGGTTGTCCATACGCGGCCGGTGCGTCAGGCAATGTTGCCACTGAAGATGTGGTGTACTTACTAAACGGTCTTGGCATTGAGCATGGGGTTGAGTTAAATACGCTCGCCAAAGCAGGTTGGGCAATTGCTGCAGCGCTCGGGAAGGCACCTAGTTCTAAAGTAGGATTGGCGCTCAAGGCTCAATGCACACAAAATGGAATGCCGACAAAATAGCGCTTGAATAAGTTAACTAGATTTTAGAGATCGAACTCTGATTTCACTGCCAGTTAGCGCCAAATGCGCTCTGGCAACGATTATAAGAATCATCATGAGGACTTCAAATGGCAGGGTTTAATAAAGTCGTAAGTAGTTACGATGAAGCAATGGCTGGGTTGACTGATGGCATGACTGTCATCGCTGGGGGTTTCGGCCTTTGCGGGATCCCTGAAGGCTTAATTGCTCAAATCAAAACGATGGGTACTAAAGATTTAACCGTCGTGTCAAACAACTGTGGTGTTGATGGCTTTGGTCTTGGCGTTTTACTTGAAGATCGCCAAATCAAAAAAATGGTCGCCTCTTACGTGGGTGAAAACGCCTTGTTTGAAAAACAACTGTTAAGCGGCGAGCTTGAAGTTGAATTGACACCACAAGGTACTTTAGCGGAAAAGATTCGCGCTGGTGGCGCTGGTATTCCAGCATTCTTCACCGCAACAGGCTATGGCACTCCGGTCGCTGAAGGCAAAGAAACTCGCGAAATCAATGGTCGCCATTATGTGTTGGAACCATCGATCACCGGCGACTTTGCAATTGTTCGCGCATGGAAAGCTGATCGCTACGGTAATTTAGTATTCCGCCACACCGCGATGAATTTCAACCCGATGGTCGCAACCGCGGGCAAAATCACTGTTGCTGAAGTTGAAGAAATTGTCGAACCAGGTGAACTTGAACCGTCACAAATTCACACCCCAGGTATTTATGTGCAACGTGTCATCAAAGGCAACTTTGAAAAACGCATTGAACGTCGCATGGTTAAAGGTTAAGGAGAGCAGCATGGCTTTATCACGTGAACAAGTCGCTATGCGAGTGGCTCAAGAATTAAAAGATGGCTATTACGTTAACTTGGGTATCGGTATTCCAACTTTGGTTGCTAACTACGTGCCGGAAGGCATCGAAGTCATGTTGCAGTCAGAAAACGGTTTATTGGGTATGGGTCCTTATCCAACCGAAGCGCAAGTTGATGCCGATATGATTAACGCCGGTAAAGAGACTGTGACCGCCATTGCAGGCGCTGCAATCTTCAGCTCAGCCGAGAGCTTTGCCATGATCCGCGGCGGTCATGTCGATTTAACAGTGCTTGGTGCTTTTGAAGTCGACCAACAAGGCAACATCGCTAGCTGGATGATCCCAGGAAAATTAGTGAAAGGCATGGGCGGCGCTATGGATTTGGTTGCTGGGGCACAAAACATTGTCGTCACTATGACCCACGCCGACAAATATGGTAGCTCAAAATTGTTAGACCACTGTACCCTGCCGCTGACTGGCGTTGGTTGCGTGAAGAAAATCGTCACCGACTTGGCTGTATTAGAAGTCAAAAATGGCGCGTTCCATTTACTAGAGCGCGCACCTGGTGTTAGTGTCGAAGAAATCGTCACTAAAACCGCAGGTAAACTAGTTATTAATGGTGACATTCCTGAGATGCAGTTTACCAACGTTTGAACTCACTAGAATTTGAGTACGGCACCATCTAAAACACAAAAGGCACCTCGAGGTGCCTTTTGTGTCTAAAATTGCATTGTAATACGAAGACTTACTAATTGCCGCTGTATCATGAATTAATTATAACTAGGTTGATTTGTCTTGCGGATATTACCACCCAGGATTGCGGTCATGTTTGCTGTTTTGATGACACTTACTTGCTCGGTGTGGCCAATTAACATCACAAAAGCAAGTTTCCTATTTTCCAACAAATACCAACCAACCTGATACTCTGGCAAATTTATGCCATTAACCGCAACATTTGGTTTGAAATCACCAAGCTCGTGTACAGGCTTGACTTCAACATCTCGACTCGCTTGCGCATAATCATCAATAACCGTTTGATAAAAGCCGGCTCTAAGCGTCATGCTGTTGCCCGATACATCGACTTGATTGTGACTAAGCCACCAAGCAGTCCACAAAAATGCTGAAGTACAAAACAAGACCCACCAAAGCAGCGGTTTCAGCAGACGAGTATTCACATAATAAGCAACGCTCCCTGCGAATACCGGAATGCCAACCATTGTTACGAACAACAACATATATAACTGCCAACTAAGCTGCCAAGATTGCATATTTCCCATCTACGGTAACTCCCGAAGTTAGAAAATTGTATCACTGATTTTGCGAAGTGGCGAAAACAAATATGTTCTTTTTTTTACCCATTTTTTTAACTGAGCATTAAATAAACATCTATCTGAGGTAGAATCTTTCACGATAAACTTTCGGGCTCAGCGAGGTGTATTGCTGAAACAACTTTCGAAAGGACGATAAGTCAGCGTAGCCTACAGCGTGCGGGAGGTCGTCTATGGGTAATAAGGTGGTTTCCAACAACTGTTTCGCTTTATCCATTCGTAATTTCTGTAGCCATGCCATCGGCGTATCCCCTGTAGCCTGTTTAAAACGGCGTATGAGCGTTCGTTCACTCATGGCAAATTTATCGGCGATTTGCGCAAGCACCAAATCATCAGCGTAATGTCGGCGTAAATAATGCTGCACATCACTAATTTGCAGATCTTGATGTGGCACTAATTGCTGTACAGATAAAAATGGCGCTTGCTGGCTATTTACACTTTCAGTCACCATCAACTTCGCCAGTTGTTGGCTAAAAACCGCCCCTTGGTGGAGTTGCACCATCAACAAACCGAGTTGAATATAAGATGTCGTTGCCCCAGCGGTGCAAAAATGTGAACTCTGCACAACAGCTAGTTCAGGCTTGAGTAACACCTGCGGAAAACTGCGTTTAAAATAATCGACTAAAAACCAACAGGTTGTTGCAGATTGTTTATCCAATAATCCGGTGGCGGCTAAAGCAAAAGTGCCATTGCAACTAGCGCCAATAAGTCCGCCTAACTGCTGGATCTGTTGAAACTGCAATTTATGTGCAGCAAATAGCTCTTTTATTTGCGCAAGACTCGTTGGTTCGTGGGCATAAGAACCTGGGATCAGCAAGATATCGGTATCACAGGGAATTGCTGGTAGACAGTGAAAACTCAGGCTACCAGTATGGTATTGAGTTTGACCTGTTAAATCAGCGAGTTGCGTTTGATATCGCGCTGATGCACCTGGGTGTTGATATTGCCAAAGATCATTAGCAAAGCGAAATAGCTCAATAAACCCGCTCACCTGTGCAGCCGACACATTGGCATATAGCAAAATAGTCACCTTTGTCATTTTCAACCCCTAAAGTGTCATTAATGCCACTTTAGGCGATATTCTATACAATGTACAGTGAAGGCTCTTACTAAGGAGAGTCATCATGTTTCATTACACTAAATTTTTAGGCGTTATTGGCTTACTCACACAATGGGCTTTGCTGTTTTGGCTTAACCTGCGACTAGATTTAGACCCGTTTGTGCAACTGATGCTTGTACCACTTTTGCTGTTATCAGGTTTATTGTTGCTGGCGTTTCGGCCTGAGGATGCATGTGACTAACAGCAAAATAAAATTCAATTACTGCTTCTGTACTTTATTAATTACGTAAATAACATAAGGCTCGCAGTTATTACACTGCGAGCTGAGGGAATGGCGCCGACTATTTTAAACGACGGATCAAACTGGAAGTATCTTGACGTTGCCCACCTAAGGCTTGAACTTCTGCATAAAATTGGTCAACCAATGCGGTGAGTGGCAGCTGAGCACCATTTTTCCTTGCTTCATCTAGGGTAATGCCTAGATCTTTGCGCATCCAATCAACGGCAAAGCCAAAGTCAAATTTGCCATCCACCATGGTATGGCCGCGGTTTTCCATTTGCCAAGACTGTGCAGCGCCTTTACTGATGACATCTAGCACTGCTTTGGCATCGAGCCCAGCTTTATTGGCGAAATGTAAACCTTCGGCGAGACCTTGGACAACACCAGCAATACAAATTTGATTAACCATTTTTGCTAATTGACCCGCACCATGCGCCCCCAACAACCGCATACTGCGGGCATAACATGTAAGCACGGGTTCTGCTATTGCCATAGTACTCTCATCGCCACCTAACATGATAGTTAACTGGCCATTTTGCGCGCCGAGTTGGCCACCCGATACAGGAGCATCGAGAAACTGAACTCCAAGCTTCGCGCAAGCAGTTGCCAATTCGCGAGCAAGTTCCGCAGAAGCTGTGGTGTGGTCGATAAGGACAGCACCCGAATGTAGGGTCGCCAAAACACCATGTTCACCATAAACAA
Source organism: Alteromonadaceae bacterium (assembly GCA_041914845.1). Classification (GTDB taxonomy): domain Bacteria; phylum Pseudomonadota; class Gammaproteobacteria; order Enterobacterales; family Alteromonadaceae; genus Pararheinheimera. The sequence goes on along the minus strand of JAYSCP010000004.1, from coordinate 20,498 downwards.
CCGAGCGCACGTCATCATCATTACCAACACACATAATCACAATGTCAGCATTTTGCGCAGCTTGCGCTGGTGATGGCGCGGTCTTTCCCGAATATTGTTGCTGCCACTGCTCAGCTTTACTGGCGGTACGGTTATAAACACAAACATCAAAACCGGCTTTTTTTAAGTGACCCGCCATCGGAAAGCCCATAACGCCAAGTCCAATGAAAGCGATACGGGGATTTTGCTTTATTTCGGTCATACAAATGTCTTATTTCTATGGAACACTGATGGCTAATGTACAAACATATGATACAAATAGCAAAATCACCTATCGAATTTCGACCTTAAGAGGTCGATGCCAGCAGCAAGGGAGCAACCATGGCTACTATTCATCATTTTCAGGTCACCAATAGACAAGGTGAGAAAATCGCATTAAGCCAATTTCGTGATAAAGTCATTCTTATTGTAAATACTGCCAGCCAATGCGGCTTCACCCCGCAATATCAAGATTTGGAAACTATTTATAAAAAGTATCACGACCAAGGCTTAGAAATTTTGGCATTTCCTTGTAACCAATTTGGTGGACAGGAACCGGGTTCCGATAGCGAAATAGCGCAATTTTGCGAACTCAATTACGGTGTTAGTTTCCCAATCATGCGAAAAGTGATGGTGAACGGCCCAGAAGCTGATCCATTTTTTGAATTTCTAAAAGATCAAGCGCGTGGCTTGTTGAAAACTCGCGCCATCAAATGGAACTTCACTAAATTCTTGGTTAATAAAGACGGTGTGGTGGTCAAACGCTACGCGCCAAGAACAAAACCAAGCCAGTTTATTGATGCTATCGAAGCTGAACTTGCATTGCTGCCACAAAATAGAGCTTAATTGATATGCATAAAATCACTGTATTTAGCAGCCAGCCATACGACAGTGAAAGTTTGACTCACTGGGGGCTTGGTCAATATGAATGGAATTTTGTCAGTCAGAAACTAGATGTTGTGACCGCTGCGCAAGCTTCTGGTTCAGCCGCAATCTGTGTCTTTGTCAACGATGATTTATCTGCAGCTGTCTTCGATGTATTGGCTACCCTTGGTATAAAAGTTGTTGTGCTGCGCTGTGCAGGTTACAACAACGTCGATGTTAGTTATGCCAAACAATTGGGTATACGTCTGGCGCGAGTTCCCGCCTACTCGCCAGAAGCAGTTGCTGAACATTGTATTGCAATGATCCTGTGCCTCAGTCGTAAGCTGCATAAAGCGTATAATCGGGTTCGAGATGACAATTTCAGCCTCAATGGCTTGCTCGGCTTTAATCTGCATGGCAAAACCGTTGGTATCATTGGCACTGGTCGTATCGGACTTGCAACAGCAAAAATTTTATCGGGATTTGGCTGCTCGGTAGTTTGTGTTGACCCGCAGCACCAACCATTGCCGAATTCATTATGTCGATATGTCGATATTAATGAGCTTTACCAAGAGGCCGATATTATTAGCCTACATTGCCCGTTGACCCCTGACACCTTTCACATGATAAACCAACAGAGTTTGGCGAAGATGAAAGCTGGGGTCATGTTGATTAATACCAGCCGAGGCGGCCTTATCAACACCAAAGCAGTCATTGAAGGCTTAAAATCAAAGCAAATTGGCTATTTGGGACTGGATGTCTACGAGCAAGAAGCTGACCTGTTTTTTAAAGATTTATCACTGAATGTGATTGCGGATGAAGTTTTTCAACGTTTATTAACCTTCCCAAATGTATTAATCACTGGTCATCAGGCATTTTTTACCGCAGAAGCGTTAGCACAAATCGGTCAAATTACCTGTGACAATCTGCAAAAGTTACTTAATAACCAAGCCTGCGAAAACTCTTTATAAAAATTTCCGATCATCATTTGGCTTCTTTTAAAAACAAACCCAAAGTAAGCTTCGGGTTTGTTTTTAAGTAGATACAGGCACTCAAAGTTAATTTGATTTGAGTGTGCGTTCAAAAAACTCGGTGATAGTTTTGTGTAAATGCGTCTGTACTGGCTGGCCGAACATCGCATGTTTACTACCAGGATAGGTCATCACCTCAAATAACTTCCCTTGCTGTTGCAACGCGCCAAACACCTTAGTGCTATGGGTGAATAACACATTATCATCCGCCATCCCATGATAAATCAACAACTTACCTTTCAACCCATCAACATACGGAAACACTGAACTTTGTTCATAACCTAAAGCATTTTCACTCGGATGGCCTAAATAACGTTCAGTATAGTGAGTATCATACAATCGCCAATCGGTCACAGGTGCACCAGAAACACCAGCTGCAAAATAATCGCCAGCACGGAACATCGCCATAATGGTCATATAACCGCCATAACTGTGGCCATAGATCCCAATTTTATTTGGATTGACATAATCAAGCGTTCGCAAATATTCAACACCGGTAATTTGATCAACTAGTTCAACATCAGCCAGCTTTTTGTAAATTGGATCTTCAAAAGCTTTTCCACGGTTTTCTGAACCGCGGTTATCCAATTGAAAGACAATAAAGCCATTTTGCGCTAAGTATTGGAAATAAAGGTCCTTTTGGCTCCAACTATTGGTGACTCGTTGTGCGCCGGGACCACCATAGACGCCAACAACTACAGGGTATTTCTTGCCAGCAACTTTATTGGCGGGTTCAAACATTCGATAATGCAGCGTTTGACCATCTTTTGCCTGCAAAGTACCAAATCTAGGGGTCACCAATTGTGCGGCATATGGTGTTAACGGATGTTCTATATCTAAAGTGTTTTCCGCTAACATCGTGACAACTTTTCCTGCAGCATCACGCAGCGCTACTTTGGGTAAACTTACAACTCCCGACCAAGTATCTAAAAAACCACTGCCGTCTTTAGCGACCACCGTAGCATGCGAATAGCCCGCTTCCGTTAAACGAACTATGTCGCCACCTTGCAAAGAGACCCGGTATAAATGAGCTTCGAGTGGGGTATCTTTCCTTCCGGTAAAATAGATAGTGTCATTTTTCTCATCAACTGCGTTTAATTCGTTGACCATCCAGTTACCAGACGTTAATTGCTGCACCTTCGAACTATTTAAATCATACAGATACAAATGTTTGTACCCGTCTCGTTCAGAAGCCCACAGAAAATGCTGGCCATCACTTAAGAAGTGCAAGTCATCATGCAAGTTAACCCAAGTTTTACTGGTTTCACGGATAAGCACCCGTTGTTTTGCGGATTTTAAATCAATGGCGCGCAGCTCGAGCAGTTGCTGGCTGCGGCTTTGCCATTGATAAGTTAACACATCGGGCTGCTCAGTCCATTGCACTCGAGGCAGGTAGATATCTTGCTCGGCACCAATATCAACCCAGTTTACCGATGGATTTTTCAGACTAACAACGCCTAACTTGATGGTGACATTGTGCTGACCCGCATATGGATAGCGTTGGTTATACAGCTTAATTTCATCGGCATAAATTTCGTTTCTGAGTACTTCTGCAACCTTTGACTCGTCAAACTGCGTAAAAGCGATTTGACTATCATCTGGTGACCACCAGTACCCTGTCATCCGCGCCATTTCTTCTTGTGCTACAAATTCGGCCATGCCATTTTTGATGTTGCCCTGTCCGTCTTTAGTAAGCTGAGTTTCTTTGCCAGTCTTTAAATCAATCGCATAAATATTTTGTTCGCGCACAAAGGACACATAGCGGCCTTTCGGCGAAATCTGCGCGTCAGTTTCAAAAGCATCGGTGTTGGTAAGTTTGCGTGATTTGCCTGTTTTGAGATCGACGTAATAAAGGTCCCCGTTTAACGGAAACAGTAAGGCCTGACCATCTTTCGACCATTGATAACTGACAATTCCCGTCGCAAATAAACGTAAACGCTCTCTTCGGGCTTTTTCCTCATCAGACAAGGTTTCAGGACCTTTAACCAAGCTATCAGCATCGACCAGAAGACTATGTTGGCCTTTACGGATGTCAAATTGCCAGAGATCAAGTCGGCTAGCATCCGCTGCTTTGCCTTTCAGATAGGTGATCCGAGTTCCATCCGGTGAATAACTTAATGATTTTGGCGCAGTGCCGCTTAAGGATGGTTCAGCAAACAAGCGCTCTAACGGCAGTTGTGAAGCTTGTGTGCTGGCACAAGCAATGAGGAGCGAAGTGGCTAGTGTTTTTTTCATTTTAAAATTCGCGTTGCATGAGGAAGTTCATCTAACTGCAGTTTTGGCTTTTTTTCAACATGTTCAGGACAAATTGACGATAGGACAAGACATTTTCCTCGCCATTTAGTTAGCTCAATTTCTTTAAAAAATTGATAAACAAACAATTTTCAACAAATTTACTGGTTTGTAAATTGGACAAAACGACTTTCTTGCCATAAGTTAGTTCCTGAGCTCACATAAAAATAAATGAGCCGTTCTTAAATTCCAGGATAAAAAGGCATAACATGACTAAGAAAACTTCCTTACTTAATCCGGTCGCGGCCGGTATTAGGATTGCGCTTACCAGTAGTACAGTTTTATTAATGGCGGCGGCCGGCTTTTCAACTCAAGCAGAAGAAGCTACCGCTGATAAAAAGGCTGAAGAGAACGTTGAGAAAATCGTCGTCGTAGGCTCGCGTGGAGCCCCACGCTCCATTGGTGATTCAACAGTGCCTGTGGATGTCATTGGTGGTGACGAGTTTGCCAGCCAAGGCCCCAGCGACATGATGACGCTGATGAGTTCAGTTGTCCCCTCATTTAGTGTGAATACCCAACCAATTAGTGATGCCGCAACCTTCGTTCGACCTGCCAACTTGCGTGGCCTGCCACCAGATAGCACTTTAGTGCTGGTGAATGGTAAACGTCGTCACCGCTCTGCCGTTATTAACTTTATTGGCGGTGGCTTATCTGACGGTTCACAAGGACCGGATATCTCGGTGATTCCATCAATTGCCCTGAAACAAGTTGAAGTATTAAGAGACGGCGCTGCTGCACAATACGGCTCAGATGCCATTGCCGGTGTTCTAAACTTTCGGTTAAAAGACGCCAACGAAGGTGGCGCAATTGAGCTCAAAACTGGTCAGTTTTATGAAGGAGATGGCACGCTAAGACAAGTTGCAGCCAACGTTGGCCTACCATTTACTGACAACGGTTTTGCCAATTTCAGTACTGAATTTAAACAAAGTGACCCAACTAATCGCAGTGTACAAATTGGTGACGCGGCGGAACGCGCGGCCAATGGCAACACCTTTATAAACAATCCAGCGCAAGTTTGGGGGGTTCCGGAATTTAAACGAGATTTTAAACTGTTTGGAAATATCGGGCTGGAAGTTGCTAAAAATAAAGAATTTTATATGTTCGGCAATCTTGCCGAACGTGATGTAGAAGGTGGATTTTATTATCGAGATCCACAAGGGCATGGCGTCTACACTTCTGACAAAGGCAAAACATTAAGAATTGGTAATTACGACCTTACTAAAACATGTCCAACTATTACACTTACCGGCAAGAATTTCAGCCAAGTCAATGCCGAGGTTAATGCTCTACCCGACCATTGTTTTACCTTCTTTAAATCACTTCCAGGTGGGTTCACTCCCAAATTTGGTGGCATTATTACCGATGCATCCTTGGCAGCTGGTTTAAAAGGTGAATTTGATAACGGCTGGGCTTTTGATTTAAGTAGCATGTATGGACGAAGTGAGGCTGAATTTTATATCAAAAATACCGTCAACCCTTCACTGGGTAAAGATTCACCGCGCGAATTCAAGGCCGGGAAATATGTTCAACAAGAACAAGCCGTTAACTATGATATGCACAAACTGGTTGACGTAGATTTCCTACCATACCCGTTAGCCGTTGCAGGTGGTTTAGAATATCGCATTGATACCTTTGAAATTTATGCCGGTGATAAAAACTCTTTTGCCATCGGACCTCTAGCCAGTCAAGGTTTTGGTATTGGTTCTAATGGTTTTGCTGGCTTTAAACCAGATGATGCTGGTTCATTCAATCGTTATAACTATGCTGGTTATGTAGAATTTGGCGCTGAATTTACCGACAAATTCCGTAGTGATTTTGCGGGTAGATTTGAAAATTATGAAGATTTTGGCTCGACCGCAAACTTTAAGGTAACAGGTAGATTCCAAGCAACTGACACTTTTGCGCTTCGCGGTGCTGCAAGTACTGGTTTTAGAGCTCCGACTATTGGCCAGTCGATGGTAAGAAACGTAACAACATCTTTTAGTGCCACCAAAGGCTTAACAGATACAGCAACATTACCACCGACTAACCCAATATCACTGCAAAAAGGCAGTAGAGCATTAACCCCTGAAGAGTCCGTTAACTTATCGTTTGGTGGTGTTTTAGAAGTTGATGATTTCTATCTAACCCTAGATTTTTATGACATTGCTGTCGAAGATCGGATTAGCTTGTCATCGGCAAAAACCTTATCAACCGATGATATTAAAAAACTTGTCGACTTAGGAATTACCGACGCGGGGAGTTATTCAGGTGTTCGTTTCTTCAACAACGATTTTGACACCACCACGCGCGGGATTGATTTAGTAGCCAATTATGGGGCTGACTTGTTGGGAGGAAGAACCACTTTCGCTTTAGCCATGAATTACAACAGCACAAAGATCGACGAAGTGTCTGAATTCGTTGTACTCGGCGATGATGGCAAACCGGTGCTTGAAGGTGGTAAGCCAGTGATGGGGACCAACATTAACGCTGCGAAAGAAAAACAAATTGAAGAAGGCTTACCGAAACTACGTGGTAGTTTTACTGTAAGTCAACATAACGGAGATTTAAGAGGCTATGTCCGTCTTAACCACTACGGCAGTTCTTTTGAAGATCATGCTGACAGCGGTTCACTCGATATTGCTGAAGGCGGAACTCCGATATCGTTGGGTGCCGAATTGACTGTAGACGTCGAAGCAACCTATGCAATCGATGAAAACTTCGAGATAAGTATCGGTGCGAATAACTTACTTGATGCGGTTCCTGATGAAAACCCATGGTCTGCGAACTTGGGGGCTAAATACCCAACAACCTCACTCATCGGTTTTAATGGTGGCTTCTATTATGGCCGCTTGAACTACAAGTTCTAATTAGATCTAAGCCAAAAGCCATCTTCGGATGGCTTTTTCTTTTTAAACCAGCAACTAACGTCAACGAATTATTCGCTTAAACATCAGCATCGCTCTTGTGCTGTACCAAACCAGTTCCACATCGTTTAGTTTTGCACCGTTCAGTTCAACTCTAATTTACAATAAAGTTGCGGCTAAACATTTTCCATGGCAATTTAAACTTAGAGTAATTACTTGGAAACATCATGCAACTAGTTCCTTGGCACTTTAAAACACCTGAAGGATTTACGCTTCGTGGTAGTTTTAGCCCGGCGTCTGGCAAACCTGTGCTGCATGTCCTGCATGGCAATGGCTATTGCAGCAAAATGTATTGGCCCCTTTTAACTGAATTGGCGCCTTATTTCGATTTATTTTTATCTGATGCGCAAGGCCACGGTGACAGTGATCACGGTGGTCCTTTCGTCGGTTGGAACCGCAGCGCAGAGCTTGCACATATGGCATTTTCTGCATATAAATCGGAATTTGGCGATACCCCAGTTGTAGGTTTGGGACATAGTTTCGGAGGTGTGTTAACCGCACTGATGCAAGCAGAGCAGCCTGATCTTTTTAGTGAAACCGTTTTGCTTGACCCTGTATTATTTACTCCTAACATGTTAAAAGGCATGCAACTACTTGATTGGCTTGGTTGGTACCCACGAAATCCAATGGCGAAAAAGGCACACAAACGCCGAACTCATTGGCCTGACAAAACTCACTGCCACCAGTATTTATACGAACGAGGGATGTTTAAAGGCTGGTCAGCCCCCTCCTTATCTGCCTATATAGACCATGCGCTTAGTCATGATGAGCAAGGAAGCCGTCTTAAATGCCAAAGCTCCCGAGAAGCGGAAATTTTTGGCAGCTTCCCCAGCAAATTATGGGCGAAACTCACTCTTAACTCCGGTGATAAACTATTGATTTACGGCAATGAAAGTTACCCTTTTATCAGTAAATCAGCTCGTTATTGGCAAAAGCACCAACCCAATTTGCAAGTGCAACAAGTAACTGGCGGGCATTGTTTTATGCAACAATTCCCGAATGAAACCGCGCAACTATTGATATCACATTGGCGACAACGTGGAATTATCTGCTCTTGATAATTTGCATAAAATCGCTGCCGCCTTAAAATTTAATCCTTTATAATGGCGCCAATTTTAGAACTGTAATGAGCGATGTCGATGAAACGTAGTTTAATAATGCTGGCGCTTATCCTTGCCGGCTGCGCGTCTGTTGAACCAATAAAAAAACCTGAACCCGCCCCTGTCGTTGTTGCCGAAGAGCCGGTTGTAGATTTAGTTCCTAATGAAGTGACCAATTCAGCCAGCACTGAAGCTATCGCCATGGATTTTGGTCTTTATGTTATCGACCGCGATTCAACTTTCAGCGGCACTATTACTTGTGCCAAGCGCAAATGCAGCGGCGTGCAATATCAGCTAAATATTTATACTGATGGTCGATTTGAAGCGCGCCGCGAACATCTTGAAAAAAATAAAGTCGAATTGATTCAGGGTACATGGCAGCAAGATGATCGAAACCTTCATTTTACGGCTAAAGGTTTTTCTTTTCCTTCATTTGTCTTTGTGAACAGTCAACATATTACCTTGCTTGAACATGCGGGAAAACCAACGGTATCTACGGAAAACTTCACATTAATTCAAGAACGTGAGTTTGCCCGTTTAGATACCAGGATGCCGCTGCTGGGACTTTATAAAGTGAACGGTACTGATGCGAGTTTTACCGATTGCCAGTCAGGGGAAAGCTTACAAGTGGCGATGACACAACATCATTTACCGATGATGCGCAATTATCAAACTGATAAAAATTTAAATGGGAAGGCAGTTTTGACCTCAATGATTGCCCGCCGCAGTCCAGACCAAGGTGATGCGCTATTTGTCGATAAATTTGATCGGTTTTGGCCAGGTGCAAATTGCCCTGATAAATTGTCCCCTGGCAAAATTCAAGGTGTGGTTTGGCGGCTACACACAGTCTCGCAAATTGGTGTTCCAGCGAAATTAAATATTCGGATGATGTTTGAAGAAAGTAACAGACTTTTTGGTTTTTCTGGCTGCAACAATTTCAATGCTGGTTATCAACAAAAAGATAATCAACTGAAAGTGTTACCTGTAGTAAGTACCAGAAAATCCTGCGCTGATGCTAATTTTTATGAGCAGCAATTTACCAAACAACTACAAGTCGCAGATCGTATCGAAGTGAATCAAGCAAAGTTACAGTTGTTTAAAGACAACAAAGTGATTATGGAATTTTTACCGGCGGTTAATTAACTACCGACCAAACTCTCAACTTAGGCGCTTCGGCGCCTTTTTTGCGCGCAATTATCTGGATTTAAGTCTCAGACAAAAACATTTAAACGCAAACACATACTTCACATATCTAGCCTGATATGCTTTCCCCTTCTTTGTTTACCAAAGCCCACAACGTAAGCCAAACACTCTGAAGGATATAATGGAGAGCTACTATTACTGAAAGCACATAATATCAGTCCTGACTCACGAATAAATCTCAGCGCTATCTTAAAGTTAGGGTTATTGCTTTATTGCAGATATAAAAAAACCGCCTTTCGGCGGTCTTTTCTTACTGCTTAAAATTAAGCAGATAAAGCTTGTTTCGCTTTAGCAACTAAGGCAGCAAATGCGCCTTTGTCGAATACAGCGATGTCAGCCAGAATTTTACGGTCGATTTCAACAGACGCTCTTTTCAGACCATCGATGAAACGGCTGTAAGATAAACCGTTTTGACGTGAAGCAGCGTTGATACGCGCGATCCACAGTTGACGGAATTGACGTTTACGTTGACGACGGTCACGGTAAGCGTATTGGCCGGCTTTGATAACTGCTTGGAAAGCTACACGATAAACACGGCTACGGGCACCGTAGTAACCTTTAGCCTGGTTTAATACCTTCTTATGACGCGCACGTGCGGTCACACCACGTTTTACTCTTGGCATTTAAAATCTCCTAATATTATGCGTATGGCATGCAGCGAGCGATACCAGCGACGTCAACTTTTGCAACTAACGTTTTTGGACCTAACTGACGCTTACGCTTAGAAGACTTCTTCGTCAGGATGTGGCGAAGATGTGATTGCTTACGTTTAAAACCACCAGAAGCGGTTTTTTTAAAGCGCTTTGCAGCGCCTTTGTTGGTTTTCATCTTAGGCATAGTTAAATAACTCGCATTGTTAAATTACAACGAATAATAAGGCGAAAAACATCCCACCACAGCCCGTAAGCTACGGTAGGACACTTTTACTTGTATGCACTTATTACTTCTTATTCGGGGCCAGCATCATGATCATCTGACGTCCTTCAACACGACTTGGGAACGATTCACAGATAGCGATATCTGCCATGTCGTCCTTAATACGGTTGAGAACCTCAATACCGATGTCTAAATGCGCCATTTCACGACCGCGATAGCGAAGCGTTACTTTAGCTTTGTCACCCTCTTCAATGAAGCGACGCAGGTTGCGTAGTTTTACCTGGTAATCGCCTTCATCAGTTCCAGGCCGGAATTTAATTTCCTTGATCTGGATCTGTTTTTGCTTCTTCTTCTGCTCTTTAGCAGCTTTACCCTTTTCGAAGAGGAACTTACCATAGTCCATTAACTTACAAACAGGCGGTTCGGCTGTTGGGCTGATTTCTACCAGATCACAACCACCTTCTTCTGCCATACGGATGGCTTCAGCGGTATTGACTACACCTAATTGCTCACCTTCCAGACCAATCAAGCGTACTTCGCGGACGTTGATTTCTTCGTTAATACGATTCGGTCTGTTCGTTGGTAACGGTTTCTTTCCTACTTTAATGGTATGTTCCTCCAAGAATTAATATCATTAGACTCGGTTTTTAATTTCAGTGGTTAACTTCGCAACGAAGTCGCTTACTGACATCTTACCTAAGTCTTCGCCTTTACGTGTTCTTAAGGCTAAATCACCGGCTTCAACTTCTTTATCACCGACGACAACCAAATAAGGAACACGTGCTAGCGTGTGCTCGCGGATTTTAAAGCCAATCTTCTCATTTCTCAAGTCCGAAGTTGCTCTAATTCCGTGAGATTTGAAAGTTTTTACTAATTCCTTCGCATAATCGGCCTGATTATCGGTAATATTCATCACGACAACCTGAGTTGGGGCCAACCATGCAGGGAAGAATCCTGCGTATTCTTCAATCAGGATCCCGATAAAACGTTCAAGTGAACCAAGTACCGCACGGTGAATCATCACTGGAACTTGGCGATCGTTGCCCTCAGCAACAAAACTAGCCCCTAACCGACCTGGTAAGGCAAAATCGAGCTGCACTGTACCACATTGCCACGCGCGCCCCAAACAATCGTGTAAAGTAAATTCGATTTTTGGACCATAGAACGCGCCTTCACCTGGCTGCAGATCAAATTCGATGCCATTTGCAGTTAATGCTTCAGCTAAACCTTGTTCGGCTTTGTGCCAAATTTCATCTGAGCCGATACGTTTTTCTGGACGTGTCGACAGCTTCACTTTGACATCTTTAAAACCAAAGGTGCTGTACACATCAAATACCATTTTGATACAAGCCGAAACTTCCGCTTGCACTTGGTCTTCAGTACAGAAAATATGAGCGTCATCTTGGGTAAAACCACGCACACGCATCAAGCCATGCAAACCGCCCGATGGTTCATTGCGGTGACAACAACCGAACTCAGCCATCCGTAGTGGTAAATCACGGTAAGACTTTAAGCCTTGGTTGAAGATTTGCACGTGACCTGGACAGTTCATCGGTTTAATCGCGTAATCGCGGTTTTCTGAACTAGTAACGAACATGTTCTCTGAGTATTTTTCCCAGTGACCTGAACGTTCCCAGAGCACTTTGTCCATCATGAACGGGCCTTTGACTTCTTGGTAGTCATATTCAGCCAGCTTTTCACGGACAAAAGCTTCAAGCTCACGGAAGATAGTCCAGCCATCGTTGTGCCAGAACACCATACCAGGGGCTTCTTCTTGCCAATGGAATAGACCGAGCGCCTTACCGATTTTACGGTGGTCGCGTTTTTCGGCTTCTTCTAATTGTAGTAAATATGCTGCGAGTTGCTTTTTATCAGCCCAAGCGGTGCCGTAAATACGTTGCAGCATTTTGTTTTTGGCATCACCACGCCAATAAGCACCGGCGACCTTCATGATTTTGAAATGCTGGCAGAAGCGCATATTTGGCACGTGTGGGCCGCGGCACATATCGATATATTCTTCGTGATGGTAAAGACCTGGACGATCGTCTTTTGCCACGTTATCGGTCAGGATTTCCATCTTGTAGCTTTCGCCACGGGCAGCAAAGGTGTCGTAAGCTTCTTGCCAGCTCACTTTTTTCTTCACTACGTCATATTCGGTTTTGGCAAGTTGTAGCATGCGCTCTTCAAGTTGCGCTAAATCATCGCTGCTAATTGGTCGGTCTAAATCAACGTCATAATAAAAACCATTGTCGATGACTGGACCAATTGCCATTTTCACGTTTGGCCACAATTGCTTAATGGCGTGACCTAATAAATGGGCACAAGAATGGCGCAAAATCTCTAAGCCTTCTTGGTCTTTACTGGTAACGATGCTCAAACTGACATCGCGGTCGATGATCTCGCAAGCATCAGCTAACACACCATCAATTTTACCGGCGATGGTTGCTTTAGCCAGACCAGGACCGATATTTTTTGCAACATCAAGAATAGATAAAGGAGCATCAAAGGCGCGCTGACTTCCGTCAGGCAGAGTAATAACTGGCATCTTAATTTCCTTACAGTGGTGGCCCATACCAAGGGACACATGTTTTCAATAAGTTATGAATGTTATGCCTGTTGGAGTTTTGCCATACGAGCGGCGAAACGAAGTACTTTGGGTGCGTAACCCAAAGAAACTATGCCAACAAGCACACTCATATTACCCTTCTGACACTAATTTCGGCAAGGTTTGTTCCGGATCAAGTTCGCCAAGCGCTATTTTCGTTAAGTTGCAGCATACTCAATTACGCCTATGCTTCTAAGGCGTCTAGCAATTAGGGATTTTCTATGTGGCAAGCTTTAGCTGAACAAATTAGTGCGGAAATTCAACAAGATTTTCATATCGAACATAAACATCAGTTGGCCACCCATTCTGGAAACCTGCTTTATCAGGTTCAAGGTGAAAATCAGCAATTTTTTGTCAAACTGAATCATCGCGAAGTACTAGATAGCTTCGCCACTGAGGCACTTACCCTCAATACAATTGCTGCACGCCACTGCATTAAAAGCCCGCAAGTGGTTTGCTCCGGTCAAACCCTAGATAAAGCTTTTTTAGTGCTTGAATACTTACCCCTAGCAAATGATCACCCTTACGGCTGGCAAGCGTTGGGCCATCATTTGGCATTTCTGCATCAAGCAGATGACCAAGCACAATATGGTTTTGATTGGGACAATTATTTAACGTCAACGCTGCAGCCAAACCAGTGGCAAAGCAATTGGTCCACTTTTTACTCGGAACAGCGTATTGGCTGGATTTTACAATTGCTGGCTGAACAGCAACAGCGTTTTGGTGATATCGACAAAATCGTCGAGCGCATTCGACAACGACTCCATCATCACAACCCTAAACCCAGCCTACTGCATGGAGAGTTTTGGCGCGGCAACGTCGGTTTTATGGGGGAAACCCCCGTGATTTTTGATCCAGCTAGCTATTTTGGTGATCGAGAAGTCGATTTGGCTCACGCAAACCTTTTTAACCCGCTACCGGAAAGTTTTTTAGCGGCATATCAGCAGATTAATCCGCTACCTGAGGGTTTTAACGACAGAAAAGATCTCTATAATCTGTACCATCTTCTTCACCATGCATATATGCGCGGTGGTCGGTATAGCTGGCAAGCACAGGAAATGATCAACCAACTGCTGAGCTAACCGCCCAAACCGCGTTTGGAGTTTTATGTCAGGCGCGGTTATTTTCGATATGGACGGCTTATTGCTCGACTCTGAAGATTTTTGGCAACAGGCAGAATATGAGCAATTTAGTGCCCTCGGTGTGCCGCTAACTCCAGCAGATACCACCAAAACCTTAGGTTGGCGTTGTGATTATGTGGTGCAATACTGGTTCGAGCAATCACCATGGGTTGGTATCACCCAGGCTGAAGTTGCCGATCAAATTATCAATCGCGTGATAGCCATGATTATTCAGCGCGGTCGCTTACTGCCTGGAGCCAGAGAAGCAATTCTACTGGCAAAATCATTAGGACTACCCGTTGCCCTAGCAACTTCGTCAAATCATCGGATGATGTTGGCAACGCTGAAACATTTCGACTTGCTCACATTATTTGATGCTACCTGCTCTGCAGAATTCTTACAGTTAGCCAAGCCCCACCCACAAGTCTACCTTAACGCTGCGCTAGCACTTGGGGTAGAGCCAAGTAACTGCGTTGCGCTTGAAGACAGTGTCACCGGGGTCATCGCAGCTAAAGCCGCAAGAATGCGCTGTATCGCGGTGCCTGATGCGCAGCATTTAGCAGACCCACGTTATGCCATCGCTGATCGCGTTTTACCAAATCTCCTGCAACTAACTGCTGCAGATTTGGTTGGGCCAATACTATGAATCAACAATTATTGGAACAGGGTGCCAATATGGCAAAAGTTGCTTTGGTAACAGGTTCAGGTCAGCGCTTAGGTGCGGCGATGATCCAGGCGTTGCATAGTTCAGGTTTTAACGTGGTAGTGCATTATCGTAGTTCCCGGGTACAAGCCGAAGTTTTATGTTCAGAACTTAACCAGTTACGGGCTAATTCCGCAATAGCCATCCAAGCCGATTTAAATGAACACTCGCAACTACTATTTCTCGCCGAACAAAGTATTGCCGCATTCGGCAGAATTGATGTGTTGGTCAACAGTGCATCTAGTTTCTACCCAACGGCTATTGGCACAGTCACCGAAGCCGACTGGCAAGATTTAATGGGCAGCAATGCCAAGGCACCATTTTTTTTATCACAAGCGTTGGCACCTGAACTTTCGAAAAATAATGGCTGCATTATCAATATGGTCGATATTCATGCCGAAAAACCTTTACAGTTGCACCCCGTTTATTGCATGGCAAAAGCGGCCCTCGCGATGCTAACAAAGTCGCTAGCCAAAGAATTAGCACCTACTATCAGAGTGAATGGTATAGCACCTGGCGCCATTTTATGGCCGGAACCAACAGCAGACAAATCCAGCGTCTTAAATGACCATGACAAAGCTGCTGTACTCGCGCAAATTCCGCTTGGCCGTTTGGGCAATACCGATGACATCACTCAGGCGTTGTTGTTTTTAGTGCTTGCACCTTATGTTAATGGCCAAATCATTGCAGTGGATGGCGGCAGAAGTTTAGGAGCGGCAAGCAAAGCCTGAACAATTTTAAGGTAATCCACCTGATTTGGAGGCTTTATGCAGTTGCTACATCAAACTATCATTTGCCCATTTTGTGGCCATCCAACCCATATTACTGTGGACACAAGCGGAGAAGATCAAGACGACTTTGAAGATTGCAGTAATTGCTGTAACCCTATCCACATCAAAATGCACAGAGACGAGCAACACCGCTCTGTGCAGATTTTTGTTGATGCGGACGACGAGCAGTTTTACTAAGTGCTTTAAGCAAGCACCAGCACAAAAATTCGACATTCATTAGGTTGTTGCAAGCTAACTTACCAATTCAGACGTCAGGCAGGTGCCGACGTAAAGCCATATATTGGCTATAACAACCGAATGGTTTAGACGCAAACCTTGGATTAATTAAATCCACGTGCGGCAAGCACCCGCTCTACCGTCTGCACGATACTAATGCTTTGCTGATCCATTTCAATATTGAGCAAATCACCGACTTTGCGCTCGCCAAGTGTGGTCACTGTCAGTGTTTCAGGGATCAAATACAAAGCAAAAATACCGTCAGAAACTTCACCAACTGTGAGGCTGATACCATCCACTGCAACAAATCCTTTGCTAAAAATATAAGGATGTAATGACTCAGGCAGTCGTAATTTCATTGCGCAGTTATCAGCACTACGCACAATTTCAATAATCTCAGCAACGCCTTGCACATGGCCAGAGACAATATGCCCACCAATTTCATCGCCAAATTTTAACGAACGTTCAAGATTAACCGTAGAACCCTCTTGTAACAGACCGAGATTGGTCAATTTTAAAGTTTCGGCAATCACATCAAATTCAACCCACCCCTTGGCAATGTCAAATTGGGTCGCCGTTAAACAAGTACCATTAATGGCAACACTAGCTCCGCGTTGAAGCAACTGCAAATGCCCTGGTATTACTTGCAGCCTGAGAGTTCGAAACTGTTCTTTTTCAATGACTTGAATAATTTTTGCTTTAGTTTGCACTATTCCAGTAAACATGATTGGCCTTAAATATGCTAAAGTACAAAGCCTTATACGCCGCGAGTGCGTCAGCAGATGTGAGTTGTCATGTTACCTTTTTCCCGCTTTGAAGCCAAAACCATTCTTAAATTGTCCGGCCCTATTGTTGTTGCGCAACTCACCCAAACCATGATGTATGTTGTGGATACGCTGATGGCTGGACAAGTTGGTGTCGTCGATATGGCAGCTGTTGCCATCGGCTCCGCCTTGTGGTTGCCCATTCTGTTGACATTTCAAGGCCTGTTATTCGCATTAACGCCAATTATCGCGCAACATTTTGGTTCCAACCAGCCGAAGGCAATCACAGCAGATTTGTATCAAGGCACACTCCTCGCACTGTTACTGAGCAGTCTGATATTTATTGGCATGCAATTTATCCATATCCCGCTAAATTTAATGGATATTGACTCAGAACTAAAAACTAAAGCATTGGCGTATTTGGGCTTTGTCGCATATGGAATTTTTCCAGCAGCAGGCTATATGGTGCTAAGAAACTTATTCGAAGGGATCGGTTTTACCAAAGCGGCAATGTGGATTAGTTTTATCGGCATTATGGTGAACGTTCCTGCGAACTATATATTTATTTACGGTAAATTTGGGATGCCAGCACTTGGCGGCCCAGGATGTGGTTTGGCAACCAGTCTAGTGTTTGTAGCAATGTTTATCGCCATGTTGATTTATGCGGCTTTTGGCAATAGAACTAAACCTTATCGCTTAGGACTTTCAAACTATCAAGCTGATTTTTCAGCAATTTGGCGAATTTTAGCCCTAGGAACACCGATAGCGTTTGCAATGTTCTTTGAAGTGACTTTATTTACCTGTATTCCCTTAATGATTGCGCATTTAGGGCCTGATGTTGTGGCGGCCCACCAAATTGCCAGTAATTTTTGTGCAATGGTATTTATGCTGCCTTTGTCTTTTGGCCTTGCCACAACCATCCGAATTGGTCATTTAGTCGGCGCAAAAGACTTGCCAGACATTCGAAAAGCGCTCGGCAGCGCAATGATTATCGGCATTGGTGTTGCAATGGCTATCGCAGCTTTCACATTTTTACTTCGTGACCAGGTTGCGAGCTTATACAGTAAAGATCCGGAAGTACTAGCACTTGCGGCGAGCATTTTGGTTTTAGCTTGTTTTTACCAAATTAGTGATGCTATCCAAGTCATCTGCAGCTGTGCGTTACGCGGTTTGAAACATACTAAACCAATATTTTATATAACGTTTATTGCCTACTGGCCCATTGGCTTTGGCATCGGTACGTTACTCGGCCTTACGGATATCATTGTGCCGCGAATGGGGGCTGCAGGTTTTTGGGTTGGTATTGTGATCGGTCTGTCAGTTGCCGCGTTATTACTTGCACTCTTGTTATTAAAACAACTCAAACGGATTGAACACGATGGTTTTGAGGCAGTTGCGGACACAAGCCCTAGCCTGCATTAACGGTGTCGACCAACGACCGGTAAATGCATCACATAAACCAAACCGCCCAGAGCCTTCGGTGACGCTCGGTTCAATGCTGCTCTTGGCGATTTGCTTGCTAACTGCCTGCACCCCAAATTCGGATAGTGAATTTGCCGTCTATCGCGACCGCCTGAGCCGCACTTTAAACCGAGATTTACCAGCCCCAAGTCCATTAAAAGTTCCGTTTTCTAGTGCTAATAAGGCAACACCGATAGCAATTGATGAGATTCGATTAGACTTCTTGGACATGCTGACTTTAGATAGTTGCGGGCTTCAGCCAAACCTGCCAAGCCTTGGCAATCTTATCGCCCAGCGAAACAGTAGCCTTGGCAAGGTCATGACATTTTCCACGCAGTTACACTATGAAATTGAACTGCTACAAGCATTAAAAGCCTGCATCGGTGATGACAATGCCCCGCCCGATTTACGAGAAACCCTGCAACAAATTTATCGGGAAAAACAGCAACTGTTGCCTTCGCACTTACTGAATTTTTTACAAATGGATTCGACACTCCGTCAACAAATTTTCGGCAGCCAGCGCCCCTTAGATTTAAACTCAGGCCAAGCAGTGGAAACCCAAATTGCACTTAAGAATTTAATTGCTCTCAAACAACACATTAAAAACCAAGACTACTTACAAGCTAGTTATATTGATATTAATCAGCAAATTGCGCCACTTTATCAGGGACAAATACTGGCAGATCTGCAGCACAGCCTTCGCAGTAACTTAACGCAGCTGCGGCACTTAAATCAGCAGTTACAGCAATGGGATCCAAAATGGTGTAAACCGGCAACACAAGACATACTCCAGCAAGTGCTCATGCAGGTTTTTATTGGTAGATTACAATTGCAATTGGCGCATCAAGATGGCATCGCCCAACAATTGCTGCCCCAACTTACCCTGCTTTATGCGGATACGCCGCTAGCGAGTACAATTTTTGAGCGCTTCGAGCAACCTTGGCAACAGCTCCATGTTGAACTCAAGCGACATATTTCGTGGTGGCAACACCTTCGCAGCGCGTGCGAAGGCTAAATTCTTGCTGTTCGTGCTGATGTCGCGCAAAAATACAGCATGTGCAACAGCAAAGCAAAAAACTGCTTGCAATCCCCCGCTTCAAAAAATACTATAGCGACCGTTGTTTAGCGCAAGCTAACAGGTTGCGTCCTTAGCTCAGTTGGTTAGAGCACCACCTTGACATGGTGGGGGTCGGTGGTTCGAGTCCACTAGGACGCACCAATTTCTGCAAATGCTTAGCCATTAAATATAAATATGATGGCATTCAAGCAAATTGCGTCCTTAGCTCAGTTGGTTAGAGCACCACCTTGACATGGTGGGGGTCGGTGGTTCGAGTCCACTAGGACGCACCAATTCAATACATCTTCAATTTGTTTACTCTTTATATAGAATATAAGATGTTCTTGAAGATATTTCGCTAATTTTCACGTCTATTAAGATCATAATTTTAATTATTTTATTTGGTTTTTTATACAACCAAATATTTCTTATCCTGCCAAAAGAACAGCAACGTGCTATCCATAACTTTTGCCGTAACTTGGATATTTTCCAATTCGACTCTTCTTCAGGTAAAGTATTTAAGGGTAAAGCATGTGATTATGACTCCCAAGTCATCACTAGCTCCTGTCAAAATGCAGTAATTCTTGACGGTACAATCGGCTTTGAAATGTACGAAGATCTTAAATCTGCGATTGAAAATAAACAAATGCCTCACCAGCTTATCTGCCTACGCAGTCCAGGCGGCGTGATAGAAGGTGCAGAAAAGATCGCAGACCTCATTCGTTCGCATCAAATCAACACCTGCCTCTCGGATTATGTTGAATATGATGCAGTGTACGGAAAATCTAGCAAAAGCTTTAAGCCGATAACTAAACAAAGCCATAATGTAATTGACTGTACTAGCGCCTGCCCCTTTATCTTAATTGCAGGAAAAAACCGTACTGCCCTTGGCGACAATTTTACTGTGAAGTTACATCATCCAGGCTCTGCAACGTTTACCTGTGCCGGAACAATATACAGTAACGCTGATCTTTCGAAGAAAAATGGCCTGCTCAATATGGTTAAACAATCTCCTGCTCATGAATTCGAACAACATCAAATGCTATACCAACGGGCTGTACAAACTAATTTCAGAAAATTTGACGAAGTCTGTTATTGTGATTTCGAAAAATATCGTCTCTTTACCGTAAAATAATAAATTTACTCAGTCCATTTATTTTACCTTGCTTTAAAACCCCGCCCCCTTGCTGTTGAGCCCTCTTTGAACACATACACTTGCAATTTATTGTCTATACTTGATTAATCCGATGATTGTTACTTGCGCTTGTTTGCAAATTAAAATGGAACTCATGGAGTATCAATGGACCAATCAGATAACTTATATCAAATGAATAACCATCAATTAGCTCCAACAGACAATTCAATTACCCCTCAAGTGATAGACGACACGCATTTCGTTGATATCGTCAATTCACTGATAGACGGCAATTATTTAGTAAGCGTAACTCAAACCCCACATTCCCCGGTTAGCTAAACCACCATACCCTGTT
>JAYSCP010000003.1:272949-340828 GCA_041914845.1 Alteromonadaceae bacterium | reverse complement strand
AGTAAAACCCGTTATCCCGTTCGCTCAAAACATTCTTAAGTGAATGGTGTTAGCCTCTCGGCGGTTTTTTTATCTACAGCCCAAGCATTAACCCGTGTTAAAACAAAGCCGTATGTAATTCTTTGACGACGTTGGCGGCTTCAGCATCTTGTACTAAGAAGCATAGATTATGCCTGCTCGCACCATGGCAAATCAGTCGCATATTGATACGCTCAAGCGCTTGGAATAATGAACCTGTCACACCTCGAGTGCTGTGTAAGTGATTACCAATCACCGCAATCAAACTTAAGCCTTCTTCAACTGTGACTTCCGAAAATTGTTTAAGCGCATTAATTGCAGGTTCTACTGCATTGCCAAATGCACTGCCTGGCGCATCGTCTAAGGTCAACGCAACCGATATTTCAGAAGTGGTGACCAAATCAACGGAGATTTTATGTTGACTTAAAATCTCAAATACTTTGGCTAAGAAACCTGCTGCATGTAACATTGCCGGACTTTTCACCGTGATCAACGTTTGGTTTTTCCGCAGTGCAATTGCGCGGTAAGACGGTCTGGCATCCACTTCTTTCGAAATCCAAGTACCTCCAGCTTGCGGCTCACGGCTTGAACCAACAAAAACCGGGATATTGCGACGCATTGCCGGGATTAGCGTTGCCGGATGCAGTACCTTAGCGCCAAATGTTGCCATCTCGGCAGCCTCATCAAAACTAATTTCAGGTATGCAACGGGCATCGGCAGTTAATCGTGGATCTGTGGTAAAAATCCCCACCACATCGGTCCAGATTTGCACAACTGCGGCACCAACGGCTTCGCCGAGAATTGCCGCGCTATAATCAGAGCCGCCACGGCCTAAGGTGGTCGTCTGACCTGCAGCATCTGCACCAATAAAACCTTGAGTGACGATAAGTTGTTGTTTTAATAATGGTAATAAATATTGACTGGTGTTGGCAGCGATCTGTTCGATCTGTGGCTCGCCTTTACCAAATTGACTATCGGTACGCATCACTCTACGCACATCAAATTGGCTAACCAAAGCGCCACGCTCAGCCAATACTTGCGCAAATAACACTGAGCTCAAACGCTCGCCAAATGATTGAATAAGATCTTTTTGCGCATCACTAAAAGCACCAATATGTTGCAACAAGGTCGTCAATTCAATTAGCAATTGCTTGATAGTCGCACCGACTTGAGCCTGCTCTTTAAGTGCATGTAACACCGCGTTGGTGATACGTTCAACGCCGGCATACAGGTCAAAACGGGCTGACACTTCGGTTTGCTTGGTAATATCTACCAATAAATTGGTGACACCGGAGCTTGCGCTCACCACAATTAAACGAATACGCGGATCAGCAAGGACGATATCGGCACAGCGTGACATCGCAGGGAAATCGGCAACGCTAGTGCCGCCAAATTTAGCAACGATAATTTGTTCAGACATGTTGTCTCTCCTTATGAAACAAATAAGAAGAGAGCGTGGCATTTGAGAAGCAACAATCAGATACAACGACAATGTGGCAAAGCCCAGCTTCGTTGTCTACTTGCAGACAAAACAAAGGCCAGAAGCTCTCCACCAACAATTACAGGTGACAGTCGTCAGGATTCAGCCCGTACAACCGAGCACAATGCTGCTATAACATTGTGCTCTCGGCGATCATCCCCCTCATTTAGCCTCCGGCTTATAGCGGCCTAAACTAAACTACCTGGTGATCGCTCCTCTTCTGGTCTATCAGATATGATTGACGCGGCTACCTTAACCGCAAAAAAACAAAATGGCAATAGCCTTTTAGATGTCTAATATAAATGTCCACAGATAGTTGTACATCAAACAAGAACGATCGCTCAAAAAAAACGGCGCGAGGGCGCCGTTTGGGGGTCGGTAATGCTTAAATTAGATAATGCCCGACGACGTACACCCCTGCATATCCGAGCGTGTAAGCAAATAACAAATAGCCAGCCATCCGAAAGTATGTGCCGAAAGTTAATTCTTTCACTTTACTCATTGCAATAATACCGGCTGCAGAACCGATAATTAAAATCGAGCCACCAACACCAGTTGCGTAAGTCAATAACAACCATTCACTAGTTGTCATCACAATGTCAGCTTTTAATAATGCCGCAGTTAACGGCACATTATCTATAAGCGCTGACGTTAAACCCATTAAATAGTTTGCCTGCAGTGGCGGCAAATATTCATATAAATGCGTAATGTTCGTCAATACACCAATTTCTTTCATGATACCGACGAGCAATAGCACGCCTAAGAAAAACAATAAAGTCTCGAATTCAACTTCGCGCACGTAGTTCAAAATACTTTGCGTTGCTTTTTTTCGCTGTAAGAACTGTGCACTTAAGAACATAAAGCCTAAACCAAACAAGAAAGTTAATACCGGTGGTATTTGGTAAAGAATATTAAGCACGAGAGTTGAGGCAATCGTTAAAGCAAAGATACCTGCAATTGCTACATCAGATTTTTCAATGACTTTCTTTGATTTTTCAATAACAATCCGGTCTTTCAAGCCAAACGACAGCATTATAGCCATTACTGCTACAGCAAAAAATGACGGCAAAACTAATGTTAACAAGTCAGAAATAGTCACTTTGCCCGCTAAAAAGAACATCAACGTTGTCACATCGCCTGTAATCAACGAAACACCACCACTGTTAACTGCAAAAATAACTAAGGTCGCGTATTTCACCCGTTTCTTCGCATCCATTTTTAAACTGGCGATAACGGCAATTGAAACTAAAGTTGCGGTGACGTTATCGGCAAAAGAAGAAAATACAAAAGCAAATGCGGCAATAATAAACATTAAACGACGTTCGGATAATTCAGAAGGAAGGATCCGTTGCACCATCTGTGAGATAAAACCTTTGCTGTTTAGATAAGCAACAAAAGTCATGGTTGACATTAAAAACAACCACAAAGTAGCGATTTCTAGCAGATTGTGATTTAACTGTTCGTTAATTTCGGCACTTGTCGCTCCATGCATTGGAAAAACAAAGGCCAAAATCCAGCACAAAGTGCCAAAAAAAAGTGTTGTTTTTGCCTTGTTAACGTGGATTAGATCCTCTATAACGATGAGCACAAAGGCTAACACCACCAACGCCAAGATAATTGTAGATAACATAGTTACACGCCCGCTTATTTTAGATAAATTAGCACAATTCTGCGGGGCGGCATTCTAACACTGCCATCCAGACGTCACTACTAGAAATTAGTCGTAAATTACAAAATGATGAAAAAGATACTTCGATATGTTATCAGCACGCAAAATTCTTAAATGCCTTGACGAATATTGGCCGGTGTTAGAAGCACTGGCTAGACGTAGTCAATTGCAAAGTTTCAGTTTTCAAGACGTGCAAGCGCTGTTTCAACGCAATTTTAGTCAGTTATCAAGCGAGCAAATCTTTCGTGAGGCGCAAAAGTTACTACAAAGTGAAATTCTGATCCCACAAGCCAAATCTAGCCAACTTGAACTCAATCGTTCCGTGCTCGAATTTATTCAGTTTCTAACGCAAGAACATGGTCTTGGCACCATCGGGGATATTCAAAGCAGGATTGATGAGCTCGATCGCTTAAAAGCACGTTTAACTGCCGCCGCTAAACAAAAAGACGTCGTAGAAATGCGCCGCTTTATTCGCTTGATGGACGAACGCGTGCGTGAAGTGGTGAAACATTTTCGTAAAAACGAAACCGCTATTATGCATCTAGTGGAAAAAGCCAAAGCGGATGATTCACAATTGTCTTTGCAGCGTCGATATGCAGCAGTGATGGAAGCTTTCGATGAATACATCGAACCTGTACTGCAAATGATTGATATTGCAGGGCCATTTCAAAAAAGCATTTACGCACTTGAGCAAACATTAAGTGAGCTTATCCACTGGATTGAGGACACTGGTTTTTTAAGCCAAGACAAAGAACCGCTCATCCAATTACGCACCCGTCTTTTGGACATGAACCAAATTGGCAGAGAGTCGCTAACCCGCAGTACCGATGTCCTCATGCCACTACGGGAAGAAATCCGGAAAAACACCCTGATTTCCCGGAACGCCAGTTTAGTCCTTGCGACTTTACGTAAACGCGGTTTGGAGCCGTTGATGGAGCAGCTTGTTGCAAAATTTAGCTCCGACCATCAAAAGTTTAGTTTGGGTTCAGCCAACCAAATTACTTGTTATATGGCAGAACTGGTTGATTACCAAGATGAAAATTATCAACTTCCGGAAAGCGTCGACCAAGGGTTGCCAGATAATATCCGAGTCCCAGACTTACAAGACGTGCTGAAAACCGCCAAACAACAAACAGCCAATACCGATTTGTCGCTGTGGTTGGCCAAAAGCTATCCACAACTTCCAGTTGACGAGTTATTATTTTTATATCAAGAGCTTAGTCGTGCACCTGTGCTCAATTTACACCATCAAGAGCAAAGCAGCAGCCTCGAAGTCAATGGCTATCGCTTAACGCTGCATCCTTTTGTTCCTACAGGCGCCGACCGGAATTAACCTATGCAATTACAACTAGATTTATTAACGCATCTTGCGGAAATCCATAAGAAACTTACCACTGGCTATCATATTTCCGAGCAAGATTTCGCGCTTTGGCAAGAACTCGATGCGCAAGAGGACGCTTATAGCGCGTTATTTTCTGCACTTGGCAACCAGTTAAAACGGGATAGCCGCGGCTACTTTTACTTCGATGTCGATGATGCCACCGTTAACATGGGTAAGATTTCCCGGTTATTTGCCTTGACCACCTATGCGTTAGTCGAATATTTCTCTGATCAGGGCCAAGATCCGCTGCGCGCGTTATTCGACACTGAAATTACTCATGAAATTCTCTCATCGATATTGCAGCAACAGTATCATTTGTTCGAACAACTTGAAGTCTATTCGGCAACAGATTTGAAACGTGAAGTTGCCAATCGGATGTTACGTTTTGGTTTTGCCAAAGCTCAAGGTGATAATTTCAAATTACTATCACCGGTTTACCGATACCTTGATGCCTTAATGGCAGTAGATCAATTAAGTGACGTTGAGGAGTCTGCCGATGTCTGAGTTATACGGCTTAACCAAACTTGCCCTACTAAATACCGCAGGCTATGCCAAATGCGTGATCCCCTTAGATGATGCGTCATCCATTTGTGCGCCAAACAATACAGGGAAAAGCTCGGTAATTAATGCCTTACAATTCCCATTAATCAATGATTTAAGACTAACCGAATGGGATGGACACGATTTAGACGAAACCCGCAAATTCTACTTCGGCACTGACCAAAGTTACATTTTGCTGGAAGCTAACCTGCCGGATGGTCCAGTTGTAATTGGCGTTGCGGGGCTTGGCAAAATTGCTGGTTATCAATTTCAGTATTTCTGCTATCGCGGCAAACTCGATCTTGAGCATTACGTAATTGCCAATTCAATAGTGAAATACAACAAGTTAGATCATCACTTACGTGGGCTTGGTTTTGAGCCGCTGGAGCTAAAACCATCTGAGCTCAATGCGATGTTGACCGGCGGCGCGACACCTTATGATAGTAAAATTAACTTGCGGATGATCCCGCTGACCAACGTCAGTGACGCGCCGATTTACAAAGATATTTTCCGCCGAATTTTGAATTTGCATCGTCTGACAGCCCAAGACGTCAAACGCTTGTTATTACCGGTATTTGCTCGGCATTTAAGCGACCCTAAAGTGGATTTCTACACGGTCTGGCATCAAGCCTTTGAAAAAGTAAACCGTGACCGTCGCGAGTTAAAAGCATTAGAAAGTCAGCAACAAGCCGTTGAAGCTTTAGAAAATCTGATTGATAACCGCTCCGTGCTCAAAGGTCGGCTGGCGGCTTATGCGCCAAAACTTGATACCGCTTTGGTTGAATACCAAGCCTATGTTGAATCGCAGCAGCAGCAACTCAGTGAACAACTGCAGGATTTGGCCGATGAAAAACAAGGACTTGAAGATAAGCAGCGGCTATATGTTAATCAAATCAAAGAGTTGACCAACCGCCAACAAGGCTTAAATCAGTGGTTTGATGAACATGATGCGCTCGCGCATCGTTTTGGCCTTACCCATTTGGCAACTTTACAATCGAACTTACAAAATACGCGGCAGAATTACGAGTCATTGAGCCATAGCTTACAAGGCGCTGCCAACTTAAATCCGATCACTCTAGCGCACCAACAGGCACAAACCCAGAAGCAGTTAAAAAGCTTAAAGCTGCAGCTGAAAAACCTCGAGTACAACTTGTATTCACGACTACGTGAAGATTTGTCGTTACCTGAAGTCACCCAACTGAGCAAACTGTTAAATCCAGATTTATTAGCTTTATCCACAGCTAGTGGCGGCGATGTGGTCATTACCGACGACGTATTATTTGGTGAGCAATTGGGTGCTATCGCGGATTGTTTAAAACAGGGCAAGTTAGTGCTGGCCGGCGCCAGCATTGATCTCACCCATTTAACCGCCCCCGATATGACTGGCGTTGAAGGTAAAATTCAGCTGAAAGAGCAAATCGAAGCGTTGCAATTGACCCTTGCAACGTTGGAGCAACAAGAAGAAGTTGCCCAAGATTTAGCTGGCAAGACCCGTGAGAAAGAGCGGCTTTATCACGATTTGCTGCAAGCAGAAGATGACTTAAAGAAATTCGCCCGTTATAGCGAAATGGCCGAGTTATTGGACGAGCAACAAGCGCTCGCTGACGAACTTGCTAAAGAAGAAGAAACTCTGCACGAGCAGCTGGCGCAGGTGCAACAAAAAGCCAGCAGTTTATCGGATAGACGTAACCTAATTACCAATAAACAGGATCAATTAAGGCGTCAAGCCGAACGGATTGAACACGAGAAAAAAGACCGGATTGATTTTCAACTGGATTTTTACAGTGGCAAAGTTACGCCTTATCCAATTGACATTGTGCTGGAATACGACAATCTGGCCGATGAACTGCGCTCATACAACAAGCATTGCCAAGAACTTAAGTTGCTGGAAATCAATGTTAAAAATACCTATTTGTTTATTTTCAACGCTGGCATCAGCAAGTTTGAAGCTGAAACCGATGAAGACAGCAAATACCTGAAGTTGATTGCGGCTTTCCATCATTTGGATAAAGAGCGCGAAGCGATTGAACGCCGCGCACGTGTGGCGCTGACCGAAGTGGCCTCGACACTAAAAGGCCTGCGCACCGACTTAGACCGTTTACATCGCGAGCTCAATAGCTTTAACCGTGGCATTTGGCGTCATCAAATATCAAACCTGCAAGATTTCAAAATTGAAATCGTCGACCGAAAACTGCTGGTTGGACATATCGATACCATTTTGACCACCTCTGAAGCTTATGAACAAGGCGATACACTGGACTTATTGGCCACAGGACTCACTGCGGAAGCTCGGGACATCAATGAAGCCAAAGATTATCTGATCCAAGCGGCTAGTGAAAAAGCTGGCCTCACTTTATCCGATTTATTTGATATTCGCTTTAAAGTGGTGAACCGCGCGGGCGAAGTTGAATACTTCGATAAAATTGACTCTGCCGGCTCTAACGGCACACGTATCACCATTAAATTGCTGTGCGGTATGTTGTTTATCCGCCAGCTGCTGGCTGAGCGCGAGCGCGGTAAATACCGGATCCCTATTTATATCGACGAAGCAGCAGATATCGATCCGCACAACCAACAAGCGCTGATTGAAACCGCACTGAACTTTGGTTTTGTGCCGATTTTTGCCTCGGTAAAACCTCAAACCAGTTGCCGTTACATTGTGCCAATTCGTACGGTTAAAAACGGTGCGCAAAACTGGGTTGACGAAAAAGACTGGATCATTTGTGAACAAATCAATCCCAGCCTTAGTGAAAACGTGGAATTGCCGCTGACGAGCAGTGACGAGCTGCCTGTTGAAACTACGGTATAGGCATTTTGATTGTATTTGCGGCCAGTTGTCGATTTTGTCGGCAACTGGCTGTTGCAAATCGAACTTTTAGCGCCATACTGGCTCAAATTACTCAGAATCAGTACCACATTCCAAGCAAAGCTTGGTTTTTTAGCAACGTCTTCAGGGAGTCGATGATTCGTTTGCGTACCTTTTGCCTATTGAGGCCGCTTCTCGTTATGCTGTTGCTTTGTGCCTGTTTTCACAGCATTGCAGCCAATCGCATCGAATTAACTGGGGTTACGCTTGAACGTAAAGACAACGTCGAGCTCTATCTGTCGTCTATCGACCCTTCTCAGATTAATAAATCAGCACGTTTTAAAAGCCGAGTGAATCGCGATATCAAACAAGCGCTGCGCGGTCTTGGCTATTACCAAGTTATTGTCAATTTTGAAGATCAACAAGATGGCGATGATTATGTGCTATTGGCAAAAATCACCGCAAACAAATATGTATTTATTCAGGTAAACGATTTAGCGATGTATGGAGACGCAGTTAGAGATGCTGAATTTCGAGCCTTGCAAAAGAAAATGGCGCCGCGCAAAGGCGAACGTATGCATCATGGCAAATATGAAGCCTATAAAAAGGCCTTGCTTAGTTTGGCGCACCGCAAAGGTTATTTCGACGCGAAATTTAGCAAATCAGAGTTAATTGTGACTCCAGGCAAGCGCCAAGGCATATTGCGCCTGCATTTTGACAGTGGTGTCCGCTACAAAATAGGTGAGATCAGTTTTCATGGCTCACAAATTCGCGAGCCGCGATTGCGCAGTTTACTGCCATTTAAAACCGGCGATTATTATTCAGCCCAAGCGCTTGGTAAGTTCAACCAAGCACTGGCGACAACACTATGGTTTAGCAGCATCAACTTAGATGCCGACCCTGACCGTCGTAAAGATGGCTTACTCCCCCTTCGAGTTGAATTAGAACCCGCAATAAGAAACATCGTGGAAACAGGTGTGGGCTATAGCACCGATGTCGAAGGACGCTTTAAAACCAAATGGGAGCGCCCTTGGGTTAATGACCGTGGCCACAGTCTGTCAGCGGATCTAGAGCTTTCTAATCCTGAACAATTATTTGAAGGTCGCTACAAATTACCACAGCGAAATGTCAGTCACGACTACTATCAAATAGTATTAGGACTTAAACATCGCGATGTCCTCAACACCGATAGTCGGGAATTTAACTTACTGGGCGAACGGCAATGGCGCTTAGATAATGGCTGGTATCGGAATATTTCGATGCGCTGGCTCTACGAGAATTTTAATCAAGCGAGCCAAGATGACCAATCTAACTTATTGATGCCTGGCCTTAGTTTTTACAAAAATACTGATGCTGGTGGTAGCATGCCGATGCAGGCGGATAACTACCTAGTCGCCATGGAAGTTGCAAATCAAGCTTGGGGAGCGGATACCGATTTTATCCGACTACGCGGACGTTCGGGTTGGATTGGTAGTTGGAACGAGGATCAGCGCTGGTTAGCTCGGATCGATGCCGGAATTATCTTGCAAGAGGAAATTAGCGGCATTCCGCCTTCTTTACGCTTTTTTGTTGGTGGCGATAGTAGTCTGCGCGGTTATAAATATGAATCTATCGCCCCGGTGGATGCCGATAACGAATTGATTGGCGGCACAAAAATGGCAACTGCAAATATGGAATACCAGCACCGCGTGTATGGCGATTTTTGGCTAGCCGCATTTACCGACTACGGCAGCGCTTGGAATGACCAACCAGATTGGAAAAAAAGTGTCGGACTTGGTGTCCGCTGGGCATCGCCAGTCGGCCCTATTCGTCTTGATTTAGCGTATGCATTTGACCACGAACCTGATGGCAAATTCCGTTTCCATTTCACCTTGGGCCCAGAATTATGATTGCCATAAAACGTGTTATCCGTAAATTTAGTAAATTCTGCATGTGGTTGCTACTCGGTTTACTATTTGCTTTGGCAATGCTCGGCAGTAAACCAGGGTTAAAATTATTACATATTGCAGCAGAACGTTACGTGCCGGGATTACAAATCAGCAGTGTTGATGGCAGTTTATGGCAAGGTCTGCGCTTAGCGCAGTTTCAGCTTTCGACCAAAGATTTTGAACTGACCATCGAAAGCATGTCGCTTCGCATTGATATCGATTGCGCCCTTACCCAAAAAGTCTGTATAGAGCGACCAACCTTGCAAGGGGTCAACCTAGTTGTGCGGGGGGCTTTACCTAGTAATCCAGAGACTGGCACGAACCAAGCTGTCAGTGCCATACCAGCCCAATTAACGCCTGCAGAAACTGCGACGCGTCAAGCGACAACCTCTAAGATCTTTAGTTGGCCAGTGACGTTTTCTATCACCGATTTATTGATTACAGATTTCAGCCTTAAGCAGCCTGATGCGACGTTGAACCTTGGCAAAATTCAGTTGCGTCAAATTGCTAATTTCCCGGAAATACTCAGCGAAACGCCTGCACAAACTAAAATGCCTGCGCTAAATGAAACTGCAGCACTGGAGCTGACCGATTTACAACTTTCCGATCTGGTGTTGAATCAGCTTAAAACTAAAACGAAAACCACAACGCCCGATCCCAAAGCAATTATTGCACAAATTAGCGCGGTCAAACTGCCATTTGAGATGTTGATAAACTCTGCAAACTTAAAAAACTTCCAAGTTAAACAAGATAAAACCTTAATATGGCACAGTAACTTACTGCAAGTCTCCGCTAATTTTAATGCCCAAGTATGGCAACTACAGCAACTGCAATTAGACAATAAACTGCCCAAATTTTCTTTGGTAAACTCGACTAGCTTTGAACCCATAAACACAGATTTGGCTGCGAAACTGCAACTGGAAATGGCAGAGCATCAACTGGCATTAACCCTCAAAGGTCCACTGCAGGCATTAACCATCAACGGTGAGTTGCAAGCCATAGCCCCCTCATTAAACAGTCAAAGCATTGCACTGAACGCGCAGCTCGATTTAAGTTTGCTTCGCTACGATGCCACTATTGAAGCGGACAACTTGGATGATTATGTCGCGAGATTGCTAGCGACCGATAACGGCGAGCGCCCCACTGCCGAGGCTAACAACACAAATGCTACGGCTACAAATCCTATTGCAACCAAAGATACTATTGCAACCCAAGAAACTATTACAAAGAAAGATACTGCTAAAAAAAATGCCACGGCACCTAAGCCTTCAATACCAACCACTATTGCAACTACGAGTGTAAATAGTAAAGTTGCGACGTTACGTTCAGTAAAATTCGCAATTTCCGGCGACAGCAAGCAAGCGACGCTGCAAGGTCATGCCTTGCTTAAATGGCCAACCTTGCCGGCTACTGAGCTTAATCTACAAACAGCTTGGGACTTTGCAAAACAACAGTTAACAATTACCCAGCTCGATGTTTTAACCCTCAACGGCACTATTAATGGCTTAGGCCAATATGATGCGCAAAAACAGCAATTAGATCTGAAATTGACACTTGCGCAGTTATTACCTGGATTATTTTGGGTTGATTATCCTGGCTCTATTAATGGCAAATTAAATCTCAGCTTCAACCAAAAACCGCAGCTCGGTGTCAGGTTCACTGATATCCAAATCAATGGAGAGCTGCGCGACCGGCCATTGTCAGTCATCGGAGATCTCGCGCTCTTAGAAATGTCACCTGTAAAAGCAAATAAAAAAAGCACTAAACCGCTAAAGAGCGCCAAAGCGCCAGCAAATGATGATTTTGACATTGTGGCCCTTAGCGAACATTGGCAATTAAGTAGCCAAAATTTCATGCTAGCGCATGGTCCTAACTACCTGAAATTAAATGGTGAATTAGCACAGAAATGGCAGATGGCGGTGGAATTAGCCATCACCGATTTGTCGTACTCACTGGCACTGAGCGAAGGCCAAATCCAAGGCAACTTTTTGGTGTCAGGCGATGCCAAAAATCCGGTGCTTAACGGCAAACTCACGGCCAAACAACTCAGCTATTTAGATGACTATGCGCTTGCCGATCTGCAAATTGATGGCAACTTAGTGCAATGGGGTAAACAAGAGAGTCGACTGACCGTAGTTGCAAGCCAAGGCCAATCGCCAGATTATCAATTGCAGAAATTTGAGTGGCGCGCCGACGGAACTTTGGCACAACATCAAAGTATCTTGTTGGTTGATAGTCATCAGCTGCAATTAGCGACAACCTACAAGGGCGCTTGGACTGGCCAGATATGGCGGGCAAACATTGACGAAACTCGCTTTAAATCGGATATCGGCGATTGGCAGTTACAAGCGCCATTGCAGCTGGAATTAGATACCCGCAAACAACAGCTAACCGTTGGTGACTCTTGCTGGCAAGATCTACCGGCAACTGTATGTCTAAACGCCGCGCCAAAACTGAGTCAACAAGCTGGCGCTTTAGCGCTGAAATTAACACAACTCGATTTAAACGCCTTAGATCCAGTGTTTCCGAGCCAACTGAGTCTTAACGGCCGTGTTGACGGAAGCACCAACCTGAGCTGGAAAAATGGCAAACTTGCAGTTTTGGACTATGAACTCTCGGGGAATACGGGCACAGTCAAATGGCAAACGCACACTCTTTTAGAAGTGCCATGGCAGCAAATCCAAGTTCAAGGCAAACTTGATGGCAAAGCACTGACGAGTCAGCTGCTGTTGCAGTTAGATGCGCAAAGCCAGTTTAATCTAGAGTTAGGTTTGTCCGATCTAGATAAGACAACACCACAAATTAACGCCAAAGTTAAACTGGATCCCTACAACCTAAAGTTTCTCCAACCGTTAATGAACGAATGGACACAATTTAACGGCAGTGCTGCAGTTAACTTGGCGTTAGTAGGTGCAATGACAAATCCAGATATTCGCGGAAAAATTCAACTCGAACAGCTACTCATGAGCGGTAAACAAGCCCCAATTGAGTTAAAACCATCGAATGTCACTGTGGAGTTTTTGGGTTACCAGTCACTCCTTGACGGTACATTAATAACACCAGACGGTGATTTGAAAATTTCCGGCCAAAGCAGTTGGCGTGATATGAACAGCTGGTCCGCTCGGTTAGATGTGCAATCCCCGTTATTGAAACTTCATCTGATGGACGCAGAGCTGACGATGAGCCCAGATTTGTCATTTACCGCAAATCCGCTCGGCGGACAAATCCGCGGGCTGATTAAAGTGCCGCAGGCCAATTTGCAATTTGATAGTTTGCCAGAAAATGCGATCCGAGTTTCCGATGATGAGGTCATCATTAATGCGGATCTGACTCAACCGGCAAAATCTGATTGGCAGCTAACCTCAGATATCAAACTGCAACTGGGCAATAAAGTACGACTTGCCGCATTTGGTTTAAAAACGCTTTTAGAAGGTGAATTACGCTTACGACAAAGTGGCTTAACCCCGACTATTCATGGCACTGTGCATCTTAAGGACGGTAATTTCCGCGCGTACGGCCAAGATTTACAGCTGCGTAAAGGCCGGTTAATTTTTAATGGTCAAGCTGATCAACCAATGCTTGCGATAGAAGCCATTCGAAACCCCGAAAAAACTGAAGATGATGTGATTGCGGGCTTGCGGGTTAATGGTATCGCAGACAATCCAGTCGTTGAGGTATTCAGTGAGCCTGGCAAGCCGCAAGCGAATGCTCTCGCCTATTTATTACTTGGCAGAGACATCGGTACTAGTGCTGGTGATGGCTCTGTTACTGCGGGCTTAATCGGTATTGGCATCGCCAACAGCGGTAGGCTGGTTGGTAAACTTGGTGAAGCGTTCGGTGTCTCTGATTTAAGTTTAGATACGGCCGGCAGTGGTGATAAATCCAAAGTCACCATCAGTGGCTATTTGTCTCCAAAACTACAAATCAAATATGGTGTTGGCATTTTTAATCAACTGGGCGAATTTACCCTACGCTACCGTTTAATGAAACAACTGTATGTCGAAGGCGTGACTGGCGTCGCCAATTCAGTCGATTTACTCTACAAAATGGAGTTTAACTAATGAACTTTGCCAATTACCCCAGTGTGATCTGGGAAATTGGCAAAGCAACCAGTGATCTGCCCACACTTAAAGTGATTTGTAGGGATCTAAACAAACTCATGCTACAAAGTATTGACGGAAAAAACTGCTAACGTTGTTAAAAGAGATATCGTCCAGCTGATCATAAACATAGACGTGGTTAGTACCTATGATAATCATTCGTTCTTTGGGCTCTGCTGCGCAGAGCCCCTAGTATTAAGGTTATCATTTATACTATTCACATCGCTGTCAGACTTCACCAGCACTTATGGCTTTGTCGATGCCATCAGCTATCGAAAATAGCTAGACCATCACCCGTTTTTGTATAGCGACATAACTATCAATTTATCTCGGCCGGCGCAGCAATAGATGCTGATATCTGCCCAAAGATGCGTAAGGCTCAGTGCGGTTATAGCGTAATTCAACTTCCAGCAATTTATCGAATTCCGTCTCTTGCTCTGAACGGTCTCGCAGATAATCGTGGAAACAGCGTACCCCGGTTTTGCTCAGCAGAGTAAAACCTTGCGCTAAACTCCATTGCAGCACTTGCTGTGGATCTAAAGGATTCTGCGGGCTCAAACTGACTTTTTTCTTGTAAGCTAAATCACGCAATACGTAGTTGAAATTGCCATAGACAATATTAGAAAATCGCTTTGCATCAACGTTATAGAACATTAACGACAAGGTGCCACCTGGCTCAGTTAAGGACCATAATTTGGCAATTGCAGCCGCAGGATCCGCCAGCCACTCCAACACTGCATGACAAAGCACCAGCGGATATTGACCATGCTCTGGTGCAATCTCTTGTAATGATTGATTAGCAAAAGTCACGCGTTCGCTGACACCAGCTTCCACACTCGCCTGCGCTGCTATTTGCAACATTTCCGCAGAAACATCGGTCAGATGGACTTGATGTCCCAACCCGGCTAGCCACAGTGCTAATTGCCCTTGGCCAGCACCAATATCCAAGACGTTGGTTGGGGTTGCCACCACCGGCAGTTCAGCTAAATCTCGCTGCAATACTAGTTGGCGCAATCGGCCCTTACTAGTCTGATAAATATTCTGCTGGAATTTCGCAGCGATACTGTCAAAATTGCGGTCGGTGGATTTCTTGGACATAGTCAATGTGGTTTCCGTTTAAAGTCTTTTTATCACCAGTTTTTATGCTGGTTTTCTTAATCAGTATGGGAATGTTGCTGGCAACATACCGGCCGCGTATCGCCAAAGCTTGCAGTATTGCCGGCGTGTTATTGTTATGGACTGCAACCACTAAACCCCTGGTTGATTTAATTGCCGCGCCCTTGGAGTTTGCCTTTCCTAAATACGCTGGACAACCGGTTGCCCACATTTGGGTGCTTGGCTGTAACCACAGCGATAGCGCATTTTTGCCCGATTATAACAGGCTAGAACCTTGTTCGCAGGCGCGAATGTTAGAAGCGCTGCGCATTTGGCAGCAAAACCCACACGCAATATTGCACTTAAGCGGGGAATTGCGTCAGCGACAGTTATCACATAGTAGCGTCGAGCAAGATTTTGCAATGCAATTTGGTGTACCTGCGGCGCAAATTCGCCGCTATCCGCAAGCATTTAACACCCAACAAGAAGCGAAGCTGCTCGCCGCGGAGTTTAAAAAACTGCAAGCGCCATCTGCAAACACCCAAACGCAATCAAAACCATATAAGCAAACGCCAACTATTGCCCTAGTCACTTCGGCAATGCACATGACGCGGGCGATGCGTTATGCAAATGCGCATGGTTTAACCCCGTTAGCAGCGCCAACTGATTTCACCATTCGGCGCGCCTTTACCGAACATCAGTTAGAGGGATGGATACCAAACCACCAAGCGTTGCTCGGTTTTAGCTATGCGCAATATGAGTACTTTGCGTTAATTGCCCAGGGCTTTATGAGCAAGCCTTAAGCTGGATTAAAAATATCAACGAATTCGACCTCTAGTTGTGTATTGGCAGCTAACCATTCACCAAGCGCTTTCACCCCATAACGCTCAGTAGCATGATGGCCTGCGGCAATAAAATGGATCCCAAGTTCATTACTGCAATGGATCGTTTGCTCTGAAACTTCACCGCTAATAAACAAATCGACGCCAAGTGCTGCAGCAGCTTCAATATAACCTTGTCCGCCACCACTACACCAAGCTAACTTTTTCACCTCGCCAATCCCAGCATCATGCACCAACGGCTCACGACCAAGCTTTGCTGCGATAAGCGCCGCAACTTCGTCTAGGGTTTTACTCTGCAGGTATTCACCGGTCTGTAATACGCCAATAGGCTCAACCGTCAACGCTGGACGTACATTAGTTAATTCGAACAATTGACCAAGCTGGGCGTTATTGCCATGGATTGGATGAATGTCCAACGGCAAATGAAAGGCAAATAAATTGATATCATGTTGCAACAAACGTTGTAGCCGCGCTTTTTTCATTCCGACAACTTCGGGCGCTTCCCCTTTCCAAAAATAGCCATGATGCACAATAATAGCATCAGCACAAACGGCAATGGCTCGGTCAATTAATGCCTGTGTTGCGGTAACGCCAGTGACAACTTTGGCAATACTTGGTTTTCCTTCGACTTGCAAACCATTCGGACAATAATCCTTGACCTTAGCACAACCAAGCTCTTTCTCTAATAAGGTGGCTAAATCACTACGACTAATCACTTCCGAGCTCCTCTTGCTGCATTGATTGTTGCGCTAGTTTATTTTTTGCTTCTATCCACTGCGCCATAAATTTAGTACTCCGTTGATGGTGATGCTTTAACATGCTGCCGGTAAAATGTTGCAAGCGATGCGCATCAAGGTTTTGCTGTACCTGCAAAAGTTGACTCCAAACAATGGGTTGCCAGTAATTTAGTAGAAACCGCTGCTGCAAAATTCGATCACCCACCTGCTGTGCTTCCAACCAACGCTGTTGATCCTGATACAATAATACGGTGGCGGCAATAAGTTCGTCGTCAGAATCCGCGATAATGCCACACCACGCGCCGCTGTGCGGTTCAGTCATAGCCTCGGCGCCGACGCTCGTAGTGACACTTGGCGTCCCTGCAAGCATTGCATCGATGAACTTGCCTTTTAATCCCGCACCAAATGCGATGGGTGCAAGACATACCCTACTTTGCGCCAGGACTTGTTGACTGTCATCGGCCCAGCCTTTAATACAAAACCCAAGTTTTGGATCGTGCAAGGCGGTGGCTTTGGGTGGCGGATAGGCACCATAAATATGCAACTCTACCCCTGGTAATTGCTGGCGGATTTGCGGCCAGATCCTCCGCAACTGCAGGACCGCTTGCCAATTAGGTTCATGACGGAAATTGCCGATAAAGCAGCAGTGTTGACGCGCTGCGAACTCAGCGTGAGCCTTACTATCCGGTAATTCAATTAAAAACGGCACGTATAATAGTTGGGTCGCAGGTACCGCGTATTCTTGCTGTAACAGCGTCATCTCATACTCAGAAATGGTCAGCGTCAGATCGCAGCGCAAAATTGCGGCAATTTCCCGTTGTGCTAATTCCGAGCGCAAATCCGCTCGAGTCAATGTCCGTTGCTGTTTAAACGCCTGATGACGTGCGAAGCGTAAGCAATGCAAATCTTCACTATCAAGCAATTTAATGGCTGTAGGGCAAATCTCATCGACCCGCCAGCCAAATTGCTCTTCAAGCATAAACCTATCGAACAACACGGCATCTGGCTGCCAGTTTGCGAGTTGCTCGGCAAAATTACTTGAATTTAATTCGATCTGAACCTCTTCAACACCCCATGCAGTTAAATCGAATCGATGCACCGAAAGCTCAGCCGGACTGGCGAAAATGATTCGCCAATGTTTGGCTCGATATAACTGAATAAGACTCAACATCCGCCAACCTGCAGCAGATGATTTTGGTTCAGGCCACACATAGCCAAGAATTAAAAGTAATGGCATCTAAGCCTCCTAAATTTGCGACTTATTCTAACTCAGGCTACTAACAGAAACACAGAAGTTGTTGTCGCTAGGCGCTTCAGTGGTATGATGACCCGACCAGATTTTGGAAATTGATTTATGAGCATAGAAGAAAGTCGCTATAGGCCGTTTGAAGAAGCTTCTCACAGCATCAGTCATGGCATTGGCGCAATATTAAGTGTGATTGGTACCATTTTAATTTGGCAAAAAGCATATGCCATGACTGATTGGCAGCAATTTGCAGCTGCATTGTTGTTCGGCTTTAGTTTAATTTTGTTATACACCTGCTCTGCTTGTTATCACGGAAGCATGGTGGCAAAAACTAAAGCGCGCTGGCGCAAACTAGATCATGCTGCAATTTATGTGCTGATTGCAGGCACTTATACCCCTTTTACCATGATTAGCATGCGTGATAGCTGGGGCTTTTACCTTGTGTTGGTGATATGGACCATTGCCATTGCCGGGGTCATCATGGAATTTGTCGCGCATTTGAAGTTTAAAAAACTTAGCCTTGTGTTGTACTTAGTGATGGGGTGGCTGGTCATGATTGCCATTGGTCCACTGACAACTCATGTCCCTAGTGGCGGGCTCTGGTGGTTATTGGCTGGCGGACTTTGTTACTCTGGTGGCGTCGTTTTTTATGTGATGCGTAAACTGCCGTATCACCACTTAATTTGGCACTTATTTGTTATGGCCGGCAGTATCTGTCATTTTATTGCGGTTTATGCTTTTGTTCTCCCGCAATAATTTCCATATTTTGTCGAAAATGGGCTGTGTTTTCACAGCCCAACTTTTTAGTTAACAGCCATTAGTCTGTAGATAAGCCAAAGCATTTTGCGCGCGAACGATACCAAATCCATAGTAGACATCTCGCCCCGCAATGCCTCGATCTTGCGCTGTAGCCGTTAACGCAGTCCGGATCCGCGCTGCTGAGCAGGTTGGGAATTGACTCCAAACTAATGCTGCAACCCCAGTCACATGAGGAGTTGCCATGGATGTTCCACTCAGTGTGGCATAGCTATTGTTTTTATAGGTGGAGTTGACACTTGAACCTGGTGCCGCAATTTCTACTTGGCTGTTGTATTGCGAATAACTAGCCCGGTTGCGGCTGCTATCCACTGCCGCAACCGACATGACTGAGCTATAAGATGCAGGGTAAGACAAACTGCTATTCCCTGCATTCCCCGCAGCGGCTACTAACAGCATTCCTCCTTGATAAAAACTCGCAAGGGCATTTTGCTCAGTGGCATTAGACGAACCTCCGCCTAAACTCATATTGACCACTTTAGCACCGGCATTTTTACAACTTTGAATTGCGGTCACCAAGTTTGAAGCCGTAGTCCAATTGCCGGAGTTATTGAAAATCTTCACAATGTGCAGACCAAGTTTCGCCGAAGGATTCACGCCAACAACACCGATATTATTGCGTCCAATCGCAGCAATGGTGCCGGCGACATGAGTGCCATGACCATTGCCATCAGTCGACCAAGCGCCATGGCCAGAGAATGAGTAACCGGTCACTCCGCTGCTCGGCAGATCCGGGTGACCTAAGGTATACCCAGTATCGATAATGCACGCTTTGGTATTACTGGTATAAGCATCACTGACCAAAGGTGCTTGCACCATGGTAATGCCATAAGGCACAGACTCTGCGTATAAATAACGTTTCGAATCGACTTCAATGTACTCGACTGCTCCAGAATTATTCAATTCGGCAATTTGTTGTAAGCTGAGCTTAGCAACACTGAAATTGAATTCAGGAACATGACGCGCGTCACTGACTAAGGCGTTACGCAAAATAGTAGTTGCGCCCATTTCCGAGAAAATCTGCCCTCTATTGCCCTTAGTACCTGCAGCTTGAGCAAAACCAGCCATCGCGCTTGTTGCGCCCGATTTGTATTTGATGATGTATTCTTGTGCCGAAATTTGGCAAGTCATCGCCACACAAAGTGCCAAACTGCTGAATTTTATGCTTGTTAATGTCGTTGGTTTCATCGTGGAAAGTCCCATCAATAAGTGAAATAGGTTCGAACCTGTCGAACCAAGCGCTGCCGGTAAAAGCTAGCTCCGACCACAACGACCTTACTGATAAACATTTGAAGCGAAAAGAACTGCTGATGACAAACTCGTGATGAATGCTTGATATTTTTATGATAAATCTGTCACCAAATTGCCGGACTTAGCTTGTATTAACCGAACCCAAAAGGTAGTGCCGACACCTTTAGTACTGACAAAGCCGATTGTGCCGTCATGACTTTCAATGATTTTACGGCAAATAGTTAATCCCAAGCCTGTTCCTTCTTTTGCCCGGCTATCCGAAGCATCGGCTTGGCTAAACTTCTCAAAAATTCGCGATTGGAACTGTACTGGGATCCCTTCACCTTGGTCAACGACCTCCAGCAGGGCATGTTCTGATTCAACAGCTAGCTTTAAGCTAACGATGCCATCTTTCCATGAGAACTTAATGGCGTTAGACAGCAAATTATCGATGACTTGTCGCAAGCGCAATTCATCGCCTTCAACCCAGATCTCAGACTCTTGCGCATCAAAACTTAAACTAACTTGATAGCGGACAGCGTAACTTTCCATCCCCTGCACTGCCTGTGCACATAACTGCACAAGATCAAGCGGTCTGCGGTGGATCACAAATTTTCCTGCTTCAAATTTTTGCACATCAAGTAAGTCATTAATTAACTGCGATAAACGCTCACAATTACTAACCGCTGTGTTTATCAGCAAATCATAAGATGCAGATCCTGGCTCAACCACATGTTGAGCAATCAGGCCTACGGCACCGCGGATCGAGGTGAGCGGTGTGCGTAATTCATGTGAAACCGTTGAGATAAACTCATCTTTTAATTTATCAAGTCTGGTCAATTCAAGGTTCGCTTTTGCCACCTCATTTAAACTTTTTTCCAACTGCTTAGTTCGCAGCGACAAGGTAATGGAGCTTTCCTCAAGTGCCCGTGTCCGTTCGGCGACCTTAGTTTCCAAAATGAGTTGTGCTTTTGCTCTCTCCTGCACTGAGTTTTGTAACAAGCGATTAATTTGACGAAAATGCCGCATCCGATAAAGATGCACGCCAAGAATAATTAACAAAATCAACACAATACCAAGTATTTGTACCCATCTGTATTGCCACCAATGTGGCAATACCTTGATAGTTAGGGTCAATGGCAATGTGTTAAAAAGCCCGTGATTATTACTACCGCGCACTTCCAATTGGTAGGTACCCGCTGGCAGATTGGAGTAATAGGCGCCGCGTTTGCCTGGTTGCATAATCCAATCGCTATCAAAGCCCTTTAAGCGATACATGAATTGATTGCGCATCACATCATGAAAATCTAGGCTGGAGAATTCAAACTCAATACTGGTATCTGAGGGCGTTAAAGTTAAATCAGGCCAAACCGCACGATGAGGCATGAGCTCTAGCGGGCGGTTATTAATCAGGACCCTAGAAATTGCGAGCGGTGGCTCAGCATCATTTTTCCAGATAAGTGCCGGCTCAACCATCGAAAGGCCATTAATAGTACCAATGTAAAAGGAGCCAATGCCATCATCAAAAAATGACTTAAACACTAATTCAGTTGCCGCAAGGCCGTCTTGCTCAGTAAAGGTGATCAAGCGTGAACCATCACTTTGTTTCATGCTCAGACCCTTTGACGATAACAACCAGATATTCTGCTGTTGATCGGTATAGGCCCCAAAAATATTATCGCTTGGCAATCCACTATTGCTGTCGAGCAACTGCTGAGTTTGTTTCTGTGGATCATAAACCACAAGTCCAGTTGCAGTACAAATCAAAATAGTATTGGCAGGCCCTCGCTCGATACATTGCACATCATTACTGGGGAGTAATAAACCTGCCGCCTCGTTCACATTTGAAACTTTGCCGGTGGCGCGATCTATTCGAAAAACTCCAGAATAACGGCTACCCACCCAAATCTCATTGGCGCTGACAAGCATCGACTGCACAGCATCACCGACTTTGCTTTTGATCTCAGCATTCAGATACTGCTGTACTTTGTGTTCTTTCGGGTTCCACGCGAGCACACCGTCCCCCCAAAGCCCAACCCAGAAATTGCCATTAGCTTCAATGGTCAAATCACGAATATTGGCTGATAAGCCTTTCGCCAGCAGGAACGGCTCAGTTACTGGCTCCAGCGCTGCTTTGACAGGGTCAAAGCGAAACAAACCAACATCGGTGGCAGCAAACAGGCTCCCTTGCGGATCTTGTTTAATGGCGTTTACCCGTCCTCCAGTGTCAAATCGACGCACGGATTCAGTTTTTTTGTTTATTTGATACAAATGCTCTGCACTGCCAAGCCAAAGCTCATCATCTTTGGCAAAAACACTAGTGACACCAAATGCCAAATCAGTGGCAACTTGAGCAGGCATCACATCGCTAAGACTGGTAAATGCTGATTTGCTATGCCTGGCATAAAACAAACCACTTTCACGCGAGCCGAGCCACAATACGCCGGAGCGATCTAAAAATAACGAACGAACATTCACGGTTGGTAATAAAGACGCTTGCTTGCGAAAACGGAGATATTCTAAACGTTCAGGATGAACACGGAATAAGCCATTATAAGTGCCAAGTAGCAACATTCCTTGTTGATCAGCGGTGATTGCATTAATGATTGGCGCGCGCCCCTCAGCAAAAAATGGAACTTGTGCAAGTTGCATGTCATTTGGTTGCAGACGAAACACCCCTTGACGAGTGCCAATCCACACCTTGTCATCGTTGCTAAATAACGCTCTAATTTCGTTATCTCGTCCTGAACCTTGTGGATAAGGTAAAATTGCCGGACTTAATCCATCTTGCTCGGTATAACGATGCAGGCCTTGCGATGTGCCGACCCATAAAGTGCCATCCGCAGTTTCCGCCAAACTCCAAACCCTTGGGCTGATTAGGCGTCTTAACTGCCCTGCTGCACCAATCCGCTGCATAGTTCCATCGGGTTTGATGCGGTTCAGTCCACCGGTACTGCCTATCCATATCGAGCCATCTTTCGTTTGCAATAACGTTTGAATTTGCAGGCTGGCAAGTCCCTCAGGGTTACTATTATCAACCACATATCGACTGAGTGCGCCTGTTTTGGCATCAATACGACTGAGCCCATAACCCCAAGTACCAGCCCACATGTTTTTATCGCGATCTATTAATAAGTAGCCAACATCTTGTGAGCCTAGTTGGCGCTTCTCTTCAGGAGTCAACACCTGAAATTCAGCAAACTTATAACCGTCAAAGCGCAAAAGCCCTGAATTAGTCGAGGTTAACCATATATAACCATGGCTATCCTGGGTAACGCTGTAGATTGTTGCATTAGGTAAACCGTCACCAACACCAATTCGTTTGAAATCTTGCAAAGCTGAGCTACTCGGAGCGAATAAACACATGCCAAGACATAGGATATAAATCAACAACTGGCGACAAACGGGCAAAATCAGGACGACCTCCTCAATGCTGATGAAAGGTACAAAAAATTAACACGGCACAGCGAACAACAGGTGTATTATTCTTTGTCCTACCATAGCACAGCACACTAGACTTTACAGTCAGGCCGAATTAATTTCATGCTTTTCCTTTCGCTTACCATTGCAATCCCCTAAAATCGCCCACAACTACTCTGCAACTTTTCATCTTGATTTTCGGAGCTTTTAATGTCAAATCCTAAACACAGCCGCCTTTTAATCCTCGGCTCTGGTCCTGCTGGTTATACCGCCGCAGTTTATGCTGCTCGCGCCAATCTGAACCCTGTACTGATTACTGGGATGCAACAAGGTGGTCAATTGACTACCACGACAGAAGTTGAAAACTGGCCAGGCGACCCGCACGGATTGACAGGCCCTGCACTCATGGAGCGTATGCGCGAACACGCTGAAACTTTTAATACAGAAATTGTGTTCGATCATATTCACACGGTTAATTTGCAGCAGAAGCCTTTTTTATTAACAGGTGATAAT
Organism: Alteromonadaceae bacterium; assembly: GCA_041914845.1. Classification (GTDB taxonomy): domain Bacteria; phylum Pseudomonadota; class Gammaproteobacteria; order Enterobacterales; family Alteromonadaceae; genus Pararheinheimera. The sequence continues at coordinate 317,007 of JAYSCP010000003.1, read as the reverse complement.
GGTTCATACAGCTGTGATGCATTGATCATCGCGACCGGCGCTTCAGCAAAGTACTTAGGGTTGGAATCAGAACAAGCTTATAGTGGCCGTGGTGTTTCAGCATGTGCAACTTGTGATGGCTTTTTCTATCGTAATCAAAAAGTTGTGGTTGTCGGTGGCGGCAACACCGCTGTTGAAGAAGCGTTATACCTGTCTAACATCGCTGCTGAAGTCCATTTAGTACATCGCCGTGATAGCTTTAAGGCAGAGAAAATCCTGATCGATCGCTTAAACGCGAAAGTAGCCCATGGCAATATCGTGCTGCACACTCATCGCGAGCTCGCTGAAGTATTGGGCGATGACATGGGCGTTACTGGCGTGCGTTTAGCATCAACCAAGGGCGAAGCTGATGAACAAGTTGCAGTACATGGCGTCTTCATTGCCATCGGCCACAAGCCAAATACCGATATCTTTGCTGGTCAATTAGCAATGAATGGTGGCTATTTGGTGGTGAAGAGTGGTATCGAAGGTAATGCTACGCAAACTAGCATCCCAGGTGTTTTTGCCGCAGGCGATGTCTCTGACCATATCTATCGCCAAGCAATTACCTCAGCCGGTACCGGTTGTATGGCCGCTTTAGATGCTGAACGTTATTTGGATGCATTGGACAAATAAGCCAAGTGCCTATTTGGCTTACTGAACTTAGCGCGGATCCGAAAATATTCCCAGATCCGCGCAAAGCATTAAAATCCCCCGATGGCCTGTTGGCGATGGGGGGAGATTTATCACCCGCTCGGCTTATTCACGCCTACCAACAAGGAATTTTTCCTTGGTTTAATCATGATGACCCCTTGTTATGGTGGTCTCCATCTTTACGTGCGGTGTTTACTCCCAATAGCTTGCAGCTTTCGCGAAGCTTAAGAAAAACCCTGAAAAAACATAATTTCAGTTTTTCATGCAATAAAAATTTTCACGAAGTAATCGCGCTATGCGCACAAACCCGGCAACAAACCACCGGCACTTGGATCCAGCCTTGCATGCAACAAGCGTATGGCGAACTTCACCAATTAGGGGTTGCCCACAGCATCGAAGTCTGGAGTGATGACACTTTAGTTGGTGGTTGTTACGGACTGCAAATTGGCAGTTTATTTTGCGGTGAATCCATGTTTAATTTAGTGCCTAATGCCGCCAAATTTGCGCTTGTTATGTTGCAACAGCATTTGACTCGCTATACTGACGGTTTGATTGACTGCCAAATGCCAAATCCATTTCTATTGCAGATGGGCGCAACACCGCTCCCAAAAGATGATTATTTGGCATTGTTAGCTGAACGCCGTGATTGGTCTATACCAACTGAAATGTGGTTGCCCCGAACGCTGGTTTGGCCAAGTGAGGAGCAAAACTGATGTCGGAAAGTTTACAACTCGCCATAACCGACTTACATCCATGTAATTATCTGGCAGCGAACGAAGAGCGTTTAGTTTTTACGTTGCCGGAGCAGCCGCTTTCTCCTGAGTTTTACCTGCAATTAATGCGCTATAACTTTCGTCGCAGTAGTGCACAGCTCTATCGGCCATATTGCCCAAACTGCCAAGCCTGCCAATCCGTAAGATTAGCGCGAAACGAATTTACCCTTTCCTCGTCACAAAAACGACAGCTCAGCCGAGCGCAGAAAGCCGGTTGGTATTGGCGTTGGCAACAAACTCCGGACGCCTCGTTATATTTTGATCTTTATCAGCGGTATATCGCTGCTCGGCATGCTGAAGGTGTGATGTACCCTGCTGAAATTAGTCATTTGCAACAATTGCTCGATTGTAATTGGCTGCAGGTGAGCATTTTTGAACAATACGTCGGCGAGCAACTGGTTGGTGCGATGATATTGGACCATGTGCCAGATGGCATATCATTGGTTTATAGCTTTTTTGAACCTGTCAGTGATTTTTCACTCGGTACATTGGCAATTTTAGGCGCGCATCAACTTTGCCAACAGCAGCAATGGGAGTTTTTGTACCTAGGATATTGGGTCGATGGCTCGCCAAAAATGGCTTATAAAAGCAAATTTCGTCCGCAACAGCGACTTTCTGCTGGTATTTGGCAATCATTTGCTTAAAAATCGTGTTGTCGCTTTACTTATCCGCGCGATTTCGGCACAATCTGCGCAGTTTTTTTCCGGTTTAAATTTCTATAATTCTGAAGGGGCTCGTACGCTGCATGGCGAAAGAAGACGTGATTGAGATGCAAGGCACAATTTTGGATACCTTGCCAAATACAATGTTCCGGGTCGAACTCGAAAACGGTCACGTGGTCATCGCGCATATTTCAGGAAAAATGCGCAAGAACTATATCCGTATTCTGACTGGTGACAAGGTCACCGTTGAGTTGACGCCTTACGATTTAACCAAAGGTCGTATCGTTTTCCGTCAACGCTAATGGACTAAGGCTTGAAGTGAATAACTTCTGGCCAACAAAAAACCCGGCAATGCCGGGTTTTTGTTTAACTTAATTAAAGCCTTTTAAGCTTCAACTGCAAGTTCTTGATATTCGAAAGTTAGCTCATCGTTTAACAAATCAACCCGCACTTCCCCACCACTGACCAAACGACCGAACAAAATTTCATTTGCCAATGGTTTCTTCAGCTGTTCCTGAACGACTCGGCCCATTGGACGCGCACCCATTGCAGGATCGTAACCTTTGTCGGCAAGCCATTGTCTGGCTGTCGGACTTAACTCCATAACCACTTGTTTTTTGTCGAGTTGAACCTGCAAATCACAAACAAACTTATCGACGATTTGTAAGATAATGTCACGAGACAAATGTTGGAACCAAATAATTCCATCCAAACGGTTACGAAACTCTGGGCTAAAGGTCCTGTTGATTTCAGCCAGCGCATCATGACTATGATCTTGTTGCTTAAAGCCAATAGTCTTACGCACGGTTTCTTGCACCCCTGCGTTTGTTGTCATTACCAGCACAACGTTTCTAAAATCAATTTTACGGCCATTGTTGTCAGTCAGAGTGCCGTGATCCATAACCTGCAGCAAAATGTTGTAGATGTCGCTATGGGCCTTTTCAATCTCATCGAGCAATACGACTGAATAGGGATGTTTTGATACGGCGTCAGTTAACAAACCACCTTGCTCAAAACCAACATAACCAGGCGGAGCACCAATCAGGCGGCTTATTGCATGGCGTTCCATATACTCAGACATATCGAAGCGCAATAATTCAACGCCCATTATCCGCGCCAATTGTTTGGTAACTTCTGTTTTACCAACACCAGTTGGCCCCGCAAACAAGAAATTACCAATAGGTTTCTCTTCGTTGCCAAGCCCTGAACGCGACAAGCGAATAGCCGCAGTTAAGGCATCAATCGGGGCATTCTGACCAAACACCACAAGTTTCAGGTTACGGTCAAGATTTGCTAGCACATCTTTATCTGACGCAGAAACAGATTTCTCAGGGATCCGCGCCATTTTGGCAATAACATGTTCTATTTCAGGAACATTTATCACTTTCTTGCGTTTTGATGCGGGCAGTAAACGCTGATTTGCCCCAGCTTCATCAATGACATCAATGGCTTTATCTGGCAGATGGCGCTCGTTGATATATTTAGCCGATAATTCAGCTGCTGCACGCAGCGCTTTTTGGGTATAACGCACACCGTGGTGCGCTTCATAGCGCTCTTTTAAACCCAACAAGATTTGTGTGGTGTCATCGACACTTGGTTCGGTCACATCAATTTTTTGGAAACGCCGAACCAAAGCGGTATCTTTTTCAAAAATACTCTTGAACTCTTGGTAAGTGGTGGACCCGATACAACGTAAACGACCACTCGATAACAGCGGTTTAATTAAATTCGAGGCATCCATCACGCCACCACTTGCAGCACCTGCGCCAATGATCGTATGAATTTCATCGATAAACAACACTGCATCTTTTTCGCGCTCAATTTCTTTGAGTAATGACTTCAAACGTTTTTCAAAATCACCACGATACTTAGTTCCGGCTAGCAAAGCGCCCATATCCAGCGAGTAAATCGTGGCATTGGCGATAACATCAGGCACTTGGTTCTGCACAATCCGATATGCTAAACCCTCAGCGATTGCTGTTTTACCCACGCCCGCTTCACCGACTAACAGCGGGTTATTCTTTTTACGTCGACAAAGCACTTGGATAGTGCGCTCTAACTCCATATCTCGACCGATTAAAGGATCAATTTGACCATTTTTAGCCAGAACATTTAAATTAGCGGTAAAGTTTTCCAGATATTTGTTTTCTTCAATTCCAAGCTCAGCACCCTCTTCACCGCCTTGCTCATCGTTTTGATCAAGCTTGTCAGCTTTGATAACGCCATGCGAAATGTAATTCGCAATGTCCAACCGATTAATGTCAATCTTTTTAAGTAGATAGACGGCTTGTGATTCTTGTTCACTAAAAATAGCGACAAGCACATTAGCGCCACTCACTTCGGATTTGCCAGAAGATTGCACGTGAAATACTGCTCGTTGTAGCACACGTTGAAAACCAAGTGTTGGCTGCGTGTCTCTTTCCAGATCGCCATCAGGGATCAGTGGTGTGGTCGAATCAATAAAATTAGCCAGCTCGGTACGCAAACGGTCGATGTTCGCACCACAAGATTTTAGGGCTTCACCAGCAGAGGGGTTATCTAATAATGCCAATAATAAATGTTCGACCGTCATATACTCGTGACGTCGCTCTCTGGCAAATCGGAAAGCCAGATTCAGCGTTAACTCAAGATCTTTATTCAACATAACACTACTCCTAATCCACCTGAGTCAAAAAAGCTGAAACTCCAATCACGCTCTTTCCATGGTACAGAGCAGAGGATGTTCGTGTTCTTTGGCATATGTACTTACTTGTTGCACTTTGGTTTCAGCAATTCCTGCGGTAAATACCCCACAAATGGCCTTACCTTCATAATGCACTTGCAACATGATTTCGCTGGCTTTTTCGTACTGCATATTAAAAAAGCGTGTTAAAACATCTATAACAAAATCCATCGGCGTATAGTCATCATTGTGCAAAACCACCTTATACATCGATGGTGGTTCGACCCGCTGACGTGTTAGTTCCGCCAAGTCATCAGTTTGTCCGTCTGTATGTTTGCTGCCGCTCATAAACTATAGTCACGCCTATTAAATCCATCAAAGGATGTTGTGTTGAATTAGCTCGATTTCAAGTGGTCGAACTTCAGTAAAAAACTTGACTAGTTGCACAAATTATCTACAGTAAGTCTTGGAGCTTAATCAAGCTTTAATTGATAGATTGTAGAATACAGAATTTAGCTAACTAAGAGAAGGAAGTAAGTAGTATGGCTACGGGTAAAGTTAAATGGTTCAATAACGCCAAAGGATTCGGTTTTATTCGTGAAGATGGTCGTGACGAAGATATTTTCGCGCACTATTCAACCATCAGCATGGACGGTTATCGTACTTTGAAGGCTGGACAGGACGTTACGTTCGAACTTTCGGAAGGCCCAAAAGGCTTACATGCAGTAAATATTGCATTGCCCGATGGTGAAAAAGCCGAATAACTAGCAAAAATTTGGGAAATGTATACAGGCCTTTCCCTAGTTACGAATAAGCGGTCTTGAACCCCCCTTGGTCGGACCGTTTTGATTTTCTAAAATAGTCATTTTATTGCTTGTCGTTATTAACCTCTTTCTACCAAATTTATATTTTAGATTTTTACAAGACTAAGCGATAGCGCTAAATAGTGACTTCGAGCCATAGGGCAGAAATCAATTAATACTGGTCGCTGCTAAAATTGGCATCCCCCTTGCGACATACCACTTTATTGGTGTAGCTACTGTAATCTCGTTTGCAGTCACCTCTTATTTGCAAAAGCACTGTTGCTAAGGTTTCGACTCGAGAGCTAAGCGAAAAGCACTATGTAAGTGCATATCACTGCTTTGCCATTTGCATTAATAGCTTTAGACACTCTATGATATTTTTACGGTCGGTTTTGCATGCAGAAAAGCGAAATGACATTCGCGATAATCATACATTGACCACACTTTGCAGCAATGAAAACCAACTCTATCAGAGGTGGTTTAAAATTGAACATAAAAAAACCCAGCACAGCGCTGGGTTTTTGCATGTCGAGGATAAACCGGATTAAACAGCCGCAAGAGCTGCATTGAAGGTTGCGCTCGGACGCATTGCTGCTGTCGCTTTAGCATCATCCGGACGGTAGTAACCACCGATATCCACTGCTTTACCTTGAACTGAGTTCAATTCATGGACGATAGTTTGTTCATTAGCGGCAAGTGTTGTTGCCAATTTTGCGAAACGACTTTGTAAATCCAGATCTTTTGTTTGCGCGGCCAGTGCTTCTGCCCAGTAGAACGCTAAGTAGAAATGGCTACCACGGTTGTCTAATTGACCCAGTTTACGGGTTGGTGACTTATCATTATCTAGGAATTTAGCAGTTGCCGCATCTAAAGTATCTGCGAGCACTTGCGCACGGGCATTACCACTGACTTGGCTTAAATGTTCAAGCGACGCCGCTAAAGCTAAAAATTCGCCCAAAGAATCCCATCGTAAGTGATTTTCTTCAATAAATTGCTCAACGTGTTTTGGCGCTGAACCGCCAGCACCAGTTTCAAACAGGCCACCACCATTCATCAATGGCACGATTGATAACATTTTCGCGCTAGTGCCCAATTCGAGGATTGGGAATAAGTCAGTTAAGTAGTCACGTAATACGTTACCTGTTACCGAAATGGTATCTTGACCAGCTTTCATCCGCGCTAAAGTATGACGAGTTGCAGCTTGCGGCGACATGATTTGAATGTCTAAACCAGTGGTATCATAATTTTTCAGGTAAGTTTCTACCTTTTTGATGATTTGCGCATCGTGAGCACGGTTGGCATCCAACCAGAAAACTGCTGGCGTTCCCGATAAACGTGAACGAGAAACGGCTAATTTCACCCAATCTTGAATTGGTGCGTCTTTCGCTTGGCACATCCGCCAAATATCGCCAGCGTCAACTTCGTGCGACATCAGCACAGAGCCTGCAGCATCAACAACTTGCACCACGCCTTTGGCTTGAATTTCGAAGGTTTTATCGTGTGAACCGTACTCTTCTGCTTTTTGCGCCATTAACCCTACGTTTGGCACTGAACCCATGGTTTTTGGATCAAATGCGCCGTTGGCTTTACAGAAGTTGATAGTTTCCGCGTAAACACCGGCGTAGCAGCGGTCAGGAATAACGAACTTAGTGTCTTTCAGTTTACCTTGAGCATCCCACATCTGACCTGAACTACGAATAGCCGCAGGCATTGACGCGTCGATAATCACATCACTTGGCACGTGTAAGTTGGTGATACCTTTATCCGAGTTAACCATGGCAACAGCAGGAGCATTGGCATAAGCAGCAGCGATATCGGCTTCAACTTCAGCTTTTTTCTCAGCAGGTAAGGTTTGGATTTTAGCCAGTAAGTCACCAAAACCATTGTTGACATCAACACCCAACTCAGCAAACAAAGTAGCATGCTTGGCAAATAAATCGGCAAAAAACACGGTGACAACATGACCAAACATGATTGGATCTGAAACTTTCATCATGGTTGCTTTTAAGTGCACAGAGAACAGCACATCTTTAGCTTTCGCATCAGCAACTTCAGCTGCTAAGAAATCACGCAGCGCTGCTTTGCTCATGACTGAAGCATCAATAATTTCACCAGCAGAAACTGATGTTTTTTCTTTTAAAATTTTAACAGAACCGTCCGCCAATACTTGCTGGATTTTCACCACTCCAGCAGCTGGCACAGTCACTGACTGCTCGCTTCCGTAGAAATCACCCGAAGTCATGTGCGCTACGTGTGATTTAGAATCTGCACGCCAAGCGCCCATTGAATGCGGGTTTTTCCGTGCGTATTGTTTTACCGATAACGGCGCACGACGGTCTGAGTTGCCTTCCCGTAATACTGGGTTAACGGCAGAACCTTTGATTTTGTCGTAACGTGCTTTCACGTCTTTTTCTAAATCAGACTTGGCTTCTTCTGGGTAATCTGGCAGTGCAAAACCTTGTGACTGTAATTCTTTAATCGCCGCTTTTAATTGCGGAACTGACGCACTGATATTTGGCAGTTTGATTATGTTAGCTTCTGGCAGATTCGCTAACTCCCCGAGTTCGGTTAAGGCATCAGATTGACGTTGATCTTCAGTCAGGAATTCTGGAAATACCGCGATAATGCGGCCAGCTAAAGAAATATCTCGAGTCTCAACAACCACATCGGCTGCTGCAGCAAACGTCTGTACAATTGGCAAAAATGAGTACGTTGCCAAAGCCGGAGCTTCGTCGGTTTTGGTATAAATAATTTTTGAAGTTTCAGTGGTCATATCTATTCCTGTTATACAACGGCTGTAAGCCTAAACCGCGCAACATCGAAAACCGTGCTGCTGTGTTGACTTCATTCGGAGTGCAAGTTTACCAGCCATCTTTGCAAGAAAGTAGTAGCAACAGCGATAAACCAACTAAGCTCAAGCCACTTTTGTCACGCATTTCAGATCTGGAAATTATTTAAATAACACAGGCTTATATTACAACCTTCTGGCATGAAGAAAAACCATTGGTGGCCCGACCACTTGAGCTAGTTAGGCCAAGTTGGTCAATATGTGGGAAAAATTCAAAGATCTATGCGTCTTGCATGGGAAAGTTACTTTGTTCATGCTAAAACGTAGTTTCGCTTTTATATTGGGAATTGGCATGGATCGTACGGGACTCCACCTCACAGTTGCGGCAATAGTGCACTTTAATCAGCAATTTTTATTTGTTGAAGAACGCGACAAAATAAGTGGCAAGCTAGTCTATAACCAACCTGCAGGTCATGTCGAAGCTGGTGAAGATTTGCTACAGGCTGTTTGTCGTGAACTTTATGAAGAAACCGGTTTAGATTTAAAACCAAACAGTTGGTTAGGCATTTCGCAACTTCAGGCAGCCAATGGCGAATTTTACTTTCGCGTTAACTTTGTTTTTGAATTGTCCGACATGCCGGCTCCACATCAACCGCAAGATCCTGACATTTTGGCGCTACATTGGTTGTCTGCTACTGAAATAGCTGACAAACCCATACGAAGTCAATTAGTTGCAGATGCTATTGCGAACTATCAACAAGGCTCTTTGTTATCTCTAGATTTAATACGTCCCATGGTAAGCATGCTCAATAGGCGCTAAAACAATGCCCGGTCATTAAAATCATCGATTTAAAAAGTTGCCAACGTCAAGCATGCCAGTTGCAGTAAAATCATGCTATAATCCGCGCTCAATTTTTGCCTGAAGTGTAAGTAATGTCAGAAAACAGCACCAAAAAAGTCATTGTCGGTATGTCCGGCGGCGTTGATTCATCCGTCTCAGCCTATTTGCTTATCCAGCAAGGGTATCAGGTTGAAGGCCTGTTTATGAAAAACTGGGAAGAGGACGATAATGATGAATATTGCGCTGCTGCAGAAGATTTAAAAGATGCCCAGCAAGTCTGTGACACTCTTGGTATAAAACTGCATAAAGTCAATTTTGCCGCTGAATACTGGGACAATGTTTTTGAGTATTTCCTAGAGGAATATAAAGCAGGCCGCACCCCCAACCCCGATATCATGTGCAATAAAGAAATCAAATTTAAGGCATTCCTTGAATTTGCCGCCGAAGCATTAGGGGCAGACTACATTGCAACAGGCCATTATGTACAGCGCCGCGAAGTTGATGGTCACTGGCAGTTATTACGCGGCTTGGATACAAACAAAGACCAAAGCTACTTCCTTTACACTATTGGCGAAGAACATGTAGCCCAGACTTTATTCCCTGTTGGCCATTTGGAAAAACCTTTAGTGCGGGCTATTGCCGAACAACAAGGCCTGATTACCCATAATAAAAAAGACTCCACAGGCATTTGTTTCATCGGTGAACGTAAATTTAAAGATTTCCTGCAGAAATATCTGCCAGCACAACCTGGCGATATCGTAACAGTTGATGGCCAAACCATCGGCCGCCACGAAGGTTTGATGTATCACACCCTGGGTCAGCGCAAGGGTCTCGGTATTGGTGGATTAAAAGATGGTGGTGATGATCCTTGGTATGTTGTTGCTAAAGATTTAGTGAATAACCATTTGATTGTGGCGCAAGGGCATGACCACCCTAGTCTACTTTCGCATGGTTTGATTGCAGATCAACTGCATTGGGTTGACCGTCTAGGTCCAGCAAATACCCTGCGATGCACCGTTAAAACTAGATATCGTCAGCATGATATCCCATGTACCTTGTCGATGCTTGACAATGGGCGGGTCAAAGTCTGGTTCGATGAACCACAAAAAGCAGTCACACCTGGCCAATCTGCAGTTTTTTATTTAGATGAAGTATGCCTCGGTGGCGGCATCATCGACGAGGCGTTGAATTAATGCAGAAGCAACTTGCAAACCAAACTCTCGCGTTAGCAGCTCTGTGCCAATGTATCCGTCAGGTCCAAATGTTGGCTCGCGGTGAGGCGAAGGAAAATGGCACTCAGCAAGATTTAAGAGTCTGCTTACAAAGTATTGCCGAACAAAATCCGGCTGAGGCGCTGGAGGTTTATGGCGGTCGTTTAGAACATTTAAGCACGGGCTACCATATTTTATTTGCCCAGCTCGGTGATTCGCCCAAAAAAGATATGGAACTTATCCGCTATGAAATGGCTGTACTGCGCCTTGAAAGGCTCTTAGCGAAATCGAGCGACAGTTTGGCCGCTGTCGGTAAGCGAATTGAGCGTCTGCAACAGCAATTACTGCATTTTCAAATCACCGATGACAATATTATCGCAGCATTAGCCGATATTTATGTTGAAAATATCAGCGGGTTAGGCAATCGCATACAAATTGCAGGACAACCTGAGCAATTAAAACAACCCTTAGTACAGCAAAAAATTCGTGCATTGTTGCTCGCAGCATTAAGAGCTGCGGTTCTTTGGCGCCAAGCTGGCGGCCATCGCTACCATTTTATCCTTAAGCGCAAAGCGCTGTTACAGGAAGCAAAATCCGTTTTACAACAATTAGCTTAACCTAGGAGTCTTCATGGAACTCAATGCATTAACCGCTATTTCGCCAGTTGATGGTCGATATGGTGCTCGTACCGTAGAATTGCGTGACATCTTCAGTGAATTTGGCCTGATCAAGTTTCGCGTAACGGTAGAAGTGCGTTGGCTGCAACAAATGGCGGCAATTGCTGGAATTGCCGAAGTCCCACCGTTAAGTGCAGAAGCAAATCAACTTTTGAATGAAATTGTCGACAATTTCAGTATTGATGATGCTCAGCGGGTAAAAGATATCGAAAAAACAACCAACCACGATGTCAAAGCTGTTGAATACTTACTCAAGGAAAAAGTGGCTGAAAATGCCGAGTTAGCGGCTATTAGCGAATTCATTCATTTTGCTTGTACTTCCGAAGACATTAACAATTTATCCCATGGATTGATGCTGAGTACGGCTCGTGAACAGGTTCTATTGCCGCTTTGCGATCAATTACTAATGAACATCAAAGATTTAGCAGTCCGTTATAAAACAATTCCAATGATGGCTCGGACGCACGGTCAACCAGCTTCACCTACGACTTTAGGTAAAGAAATGGCAAACGTGTACATCCGCTTGAAACGCCAACGAGATCAAATTGCCAAAGTACCTATGCTCGGAAAATTCAATGGCGCTGTCGGTAATTATAACGCTCACATTTCTGCATATCCGCAACTGAATTGGCATCAAATTTCCGAAAACTTCGTTACTTCTCTCGGCTTAGAGTGGAACGCCTTTACCACCCAAATCGAACCGCATGATTACATTGCTGAGTTATTCGATGCAGTTGCCCGCTTTAACACCATTCTGCTCGATTTCGACCGTGATGTTTGGGGTTACATCGCTTTAGGTCATTTCAAGCAAAAAACCATCGCTGGCGAAATCGGCTCATCAACAATGCCGCATAAAGTAAATCCGATTGATTTTGAAAACTCTGAGGGTAACTTGGGTCTCGCAAATGCCATTTTCCATCATTTGGCAACAAAGCTACCTGTCTCTCGCTGGCAGCGCGATTTAACGGATTCGACTGTGTTACGTAACCTTGGTATTGGCTTTGGTTACAGCTTAATTGCCTACCACGCTACGCTCAAAGGTATCAGTAAGCTGGAAGTTAACGAAGCTAACTTATTAACTGAGTTGGACCAAAACTGGGAATTACTGGCTGAGCCGGTGCAAACGGTGATGCGTCGGTATGGTATTGAAAAACCATACGAAAAGTTGAAAGAGCTGACTCGCGGCAAACGCATCACGCCTGCGGATTTACATGTGTTTATCGACAATCTCGATTTACCTGACACCGTCAAAGCTGAAATGAAGCTGTTCCGTCCAGATAATTATCTCGGTGCCGCTATCGCTTTGGTCGATAGTCTCAACTAAGCTCAGGCTAAACAGGGCGGTTTTAACCGCCCTTTTTCATGCAGGACAATAAATATGTATCAGCTACAACTCAACGATTTAACCATAGAGCAGTTTTTAACCGAGTATTGGCAAAAAAAACCTGTACTGCTAAAAGGTGGCTTTGCCAATTTCCAAGATCCAATTAGCCCTGATGAGCTCGCAGGTCTCGCTGCCGAAGAAGAAATTGAATCTCGGATTGTCGCCAAAAAAGGTGACGAATGGCATTTGGAAACTGGTCCTTTTGAGGACTATGCGCAATGGGGCGAACAGGATTGGACTTTATTAGTGCAAGCTGTCGACCACTGGCATCCTGAATCAGCTGCTCTTATCGAACCATTTCGCTTTATTCCGAATTGGCGAATCGATGACTTGATGATCAGCTACTCTACTCCAGGCGGCGGTGTAGGCCCACACCTTGATCAATATGATGTGTTTATCATTCAGGGTCTAGGCAAGCGGCATTGGCGTGTCGGAATGCCAGATCCTTCACTGGTACCAACATGCCCACATCCACGTTTGCTACAAATTAGTCCATTTGTTGATTGTATCAACGTCATTACTGAACCTGGCGATATTTTATATATACCGCCAGGATGTCCACATGACGGTATTTCGGTTGATGCAAGCTTGAATTATTCTGTAGGTTTTCGTGCACCTGCACAAAAGGATTTACTAACTGGTCTTGCCGACTATTTAATTGAAAATGAAATTCAGGGTATCCGTTACACAGATCCAAATCGTCAATTAAATGCAAATATTGGTGCTATTACCCAGCAAGAGTTGCAACAAGTTCGCCAATTACTGCAAGGTTTAATCGACGACCCAAAACTACTTGCTAGCTATTTCGGCAGTTACATCACCCATGCCAAGCATGAATTAGATGCCACGGAACCAGATCCACATTATAACGCTGACGAGATTGCGGAATACTTGGAAGAAGGCTCAGTGTTAGCCCGGCTTGGTGGCTTGCGAGTTTGTTATATTCAAGAGCATGACCATAGCGATATCCAATTGTTTATCAATGGGATGACCATCGTCTTACCAGCATCAGCGAAACAAACCGTTTTACAGTTATCAGAACAAACGGTCCTTGATCAAGCAACTGCAGCGGAATTTGCCCATGACGCAGCAAAACTACAGTTGCTGACTCAATTGATTAATTTGGGTTATTGGTATTTTATTGAATAACTATGCAGTAAGCATTAAAAGGCTGTCCGGAAAACCGGACAGCCTTTTTTATACCTTGGCTTGCCACAAATTTTCGGATTCTGCTAAATCATAAAGCATATTGGCACGGCCAACCAATAACTGAACATAGTCGGCACTGGTCTTATCCGATATACCATTATCGATAATTTGCTGAGCCTTCATTTGCCAGCGGTAAGAGAAATGCCGGAGAGCATCTCGGGCACTAGCTGCAACATTTGCGGGAACATAATCAACAGGCAAGTCACCACTCAGTACCCAGCAAATATCTTTATTTAAGCCATGTATTTTCCATACAGCAATTAAAGGAGGCAAATAACGAGATTCAGCGACATCCACTGACTCCATCACAATGCCTTGCTCAGCCAGATGTAAATTGGCCCTTTGAAATTGGCTTCTAACCCAGTCTTGGGTTTCTGCTTCCGTCATTGGTTTTGCCACAGTGTTTCTATGTTGTTCCATACTATCTAACCTTGCGTAAATTTAGCTGCTGGCAGCTTATTCTAGCCCCTGAAAATTAGCAACTATCAAGTTAAATTGTCGACAATCAACTGGGCAGACCAGTGACTATTTTTGCAGATTTCTAGCACTTGTGTGCACAAAATGGTAAATTGCGCCGCGAAAAAAGTCGGCCCTACACCGCAAAAACCATAACGGAGTACCACAAAGTGGCAGTATTCAACCATCCTGAATTTGACAACCATGAACAAGTCGTATTTTGCAGCGACAAAACAACTGGCTTAAAAGCAATTATTGCCATTCACAGCACTAAGTTAGGCCCTGCAGTCGGCGGTTGCCGGATGTGGGACTATGTTGCTGACGAAGATGCGTTAGTTGACGTATTGCGTCTATCACGCGGCATGACCTACAAAAATGCTATGGCCGGTTTACCACTTGGCGGCGGAAAATCTGTGATTATTGGCAATGCCAAAGAAATAAAATCTGAAGCATTATTTCGTAAATTCGGGCAATACGTTCATTCGCTTAGCGGCCGTTATGTGAGTGCTGAAGACGTAAACATTACCACTGCAGATATTTCTATCGTCAACAAAGAAACACCATTTGTTGCAGGTCTTGAAGGTAAAAGTGGCAACCCAGCTCCGTTCACTGCCCTAGGCACTTATAAAGGCTTAAAAGCCGCAGCAAAACACAAATTCGGTAATGATTCATTGGAAGGTAAAACTGTTGCCATTCAGGGTTTGGGTAGTGTTGGCTTTTACCTGTGTGAATACTTACATAAAGAAGGCGCTCGTTTAATTGTGACTGATATCAACCAAGATGCAGTCAGCCGTGCAGTCGCCCAATTTGGTGCTACTGCGGTAGGTTTAGATGAGATCTATAGCCAAACTTGTGATATTTATGCACCTTGTGCGTTAGGCGCGACCATCAATGATCAAACTATTGAGCAGTTCAAATGCCAAATTATCGCAGGTTGTGCAAACAACCAGCTGAAAGAGCAACGTCATGGTGAACTACTGCGGCAAAAAGGCATCCTCTATGCCCCAGACTATGTAATCAATGCCGGTGGCATCATCAACGTTTCTCTGGAAATGCGTGCGGAAGGCTACAATGCGGAAGAATCAACAGCAAAAGTGTTGGAAATCTACGACACCCTGCTAAATATCTTCCAACGTGCTGATACACAAGGCAAACCGACCAATGAAGTTGCTGATCTAATGGCGCAAGAAATCATTGAGCGCGGTGGCAAATAAGCTCGTTGAGTTTAGATGATAGTCCAAAGCAAAAAACCGCCTCCAAAAGGCGGTTTTTTACTACCAGATAATAAAGGGAACACTACTACCCACCGGACGGTTTCTTGTACCAATCCGTCCAATCACGGGTTAAATCGTAAACATAGAAGCTAGACATTTCTGCCGTTAATTTTGCAAATAAGTCATAGTTCGACAAATTCACTGTTAAGAAACAGCCTTTTCCGCAATTAACCTGACGAAATGTTGAACTTGGTGCCGCATAGACTGTGGCTGCAAATAAATATTGGCTCGCTAACTTTTTGACTCGAAACGCGTGATAATCGCTACTGACAAAAACCAACGGAATGGTCGGATCTAAACGCTCTGAAAGCGTATAAAACTCGTGATACGTTGTCGCTCCGCCGTGAAAACAATCAATAGTTGCGTTTGCTTGAATACGAGAGCGTAGATAATCGACATAAGGCTGGCAATATAACGTGGTCATATGCACAGTAAAATTATCTTCTCGGCCAAAACTTATACTCACCAATTGATCTAATCGGCTTTTCGCACAATCCGGTAAAGCGGTTGCATCCCCACCGCAACCCAGCACGACATAATTGCCTTTGAAATTTCGACTTACTTCATCAGTGCTAATAACTGTGCCATACCAAGTTCGCACCTGATTTGCCAAATAGGTGTTGCCAAAGCTATAAAACCAAACTAATAGCAATAACAAACCAAATTTACGATAACGGATCACCGAAAATAAAAACACCCATAAAAATATATTGTGTGGATACAAAAATGGTTCAATAAAGTCTTTCACTGCCGACTCCAAACAGCATTTAATTTGAGGCTATCATGACATTACCAACGAACAAGAGCTAGATGGCATTCAGCTGGCAATCAGCAAAATAACGCATATTAGCCAAAAGCTGACTGCACCCACCATAATAAGCTATGGTATTATGTCAGCAAAAGTAGCAAGCAATTGGAGTGACGCTATGTTAAAGACTGTTTCAGTCATTGGTTTAGGCTATATCGGGTTACCAACAGCAGCAATGCTGGCTTCTCGTAAAGTTCGTGTGTTAGGCGTTGATGTCAATCAACGTGCTGTTGACACAATCAATCAAGGTAAAATACACATTGTCGAACCGGATTTAGACATGCTGGTTCACGCAGCCGTGACGGGTGGTTATTTGTCAGCGCAAACCAGCCCAGTGGCTGCAGATGCCTTTATGATTGCAGTACCAACACCATTTTTTGATGATCTGTCTCCAGATTTGTCTTATGTAGAGTCTGCGGTTAAAGCCATTGCTCCTGTGCTTCAAAAAGGCAATTTGGTTGTTTTGGAATCGACAAGCCCAGTCGGCACCACCGAATTAATGTGTAAGTGGATTGCAGAAGTTCGTCCTGATTTAACTTTACCAACCGATTCAAACACCCCAGATTTGCATGTCGCATACTGCCCTGAGCGTGTGTTACCGGGTAAAGTTGTACAAGAACTGATTTCTAATGATCGGATCATTGGTGGCTTAACCCCTGCTTGTTCGGAAAAAGCAAAAGAATTGTATCTGACCTTCGTGCAAGGTGAGTTGTTAGTGACTGATGCGCGTACCGCGGAAATGTCAAAATTAACAGAAAACGCCTTCCGTGATGTGAACATCGCATTTGCCAACGAATTATCGCTCATTTGTGACAAGTTAAACATCAACGTTTGGGAATTGATCCGGATGGCAAACCGTCACCCACGAGTTAATATCCTGACTCCTGGCGCTGGCGTTGGTGGTCATTGTATCGCTGTGGATCCATGGTTTATCGTCCATTCAGCACCAGAGCAAGCGCGTCTTATCCGTGCAGCTCGTGAAGTAAATGATTTCAAACCAGAATGGGTTTTACAAAAAATCATGACGACTGTGGCTAACCACTCATTAAACAAGCCGTCTGTGGCTTGCTTTGGTTTAGCCTTTAAACCGGATATCGATGATTTACGTGAAAGCCCAGCATTGCATATCGTCAACAAATTGGCTGATGTCTATCAAGGTAAAGTTTTGGCGGTAGAACCAAATGTAGAAGAAACCAACAAGCTGAACCCTAAGGCTGAACTAGTATCTTTAGAAGCAGGCTTAGCCGCAGATATCATTGTAATATTGGTTAAACATAAAGCCTTTGCACAGTGTAACTTTGCCGGAAAAACAGTGATTAACGTGGTTGGTGAATACTAATATATCTACGATTTAATCGCTCGAGCGCTTTACACTAACTAAAAAACCACCGATATCTTCGGTGGTTTTTTTATTGTCTAAAACGGATTATCAGCATTGAACTGATACTGTACACGCAAAACTGAGCGCATTAAACCTACAGTTTACTTTGCAGAGCTATGACTAACTTCACGAAAATAGCCGCGCAAACTCAGCACTATCAAAAACAACACCGCAAGCGCATTTGAACCAACAAAAACCCAAGCTGCTGATTCTGGATTGAGTCCGCTATTTATTATTACATAAGCACCAGACCCTAACAGCGCAACAAAAGTCACGCTGATTGCTCGCCAATGATTCAACCCTAGAGCAGTGATCCAGACCTCAAAATAGGTTTTCACTAAGGTCAGCCAAAGTGCAAACACCACCAGACTGGTTAATGTGGCAGCCTGTGGCGTTAAAGCTTCAGCTAGCAGCCAAGGATATAGCCATGGACAGGTTAAAATAAGTATCAAGTATGGCAGTGATAATAAGGGTAAAGACCACAGCATATTGCGTAAAAACAAACTTCGTTTGGCCCAAATCGTTGGTTGTGCGCTAAGTTTAGCCAGTAACACCTGCGAAAACACAACAGGTAACAAAGTCACCGGCATAAATAAAATAAATGCCTTTCTGAATTGTCCTAGCTCTGTCAGCGAGCTGAATAACGCCAAGAAAATAAACGGAATATTGGTCAGATAAATCGCAAACATATCATGCCAAGCGTAACTGATTCGGGCACGCCAGCTGCGCCAGTGCCAAAGATCTGCAAAGTTGGCTGCAATTTGCCACCAACTGATAAATTCCGGCCACAGTTTATGCACACCAAAAGCTAGCGGAACTAAACTTATGACAAGCAATAAAACAAGTACTGTCGCAGTATCATCAGTCCAGCCAAACCAAATCAGCGCAACCAGCAATAACATTGCAATACCATTAAACAACTGACTTTGGATTTCCGATGCAAAGTCCTGGCGGCCTTTTAAATAACAAAACAGAGCCTGATTAAGAGCCCAGCTAGCGCCTATTAATAAACTTAAGATATACAGTTCAAATGATAAGGGGTCGCCACTCAGTGTGCTGTATGCTAAAAGTCCAAGCAATAAAACAATACTGACCAATACACTTATGATTAAACTACTCAATAAATGACGGATATTCTGCTGACTTGCCGCATGGTGAATTAAATAAAAGTTCACACCAAAGGCGATGGTTGGAAAAAATAAATTGGCGAGCATATAAACAAAACTAAAAATACCAAATTCCGCTTCCAGCATATGCCGAGCCAAGGCTAAATTCAGCAACCATCGTGAGCCAAAGTTAAGCCCTTGCGCGACACTATTACTCATCATTTTCCGCAGAAAATCACGCTTCATGCCGAGACTCCTGCACATTTAAACTAAGCAATAATGCACCATTTAGCATGCCCCAAGGCACCCACAACATCCCAGAAGTTAAAACATGGCCAGCCATCGAAGCAACTAACAGCAGCACTGCGTTGATGGCCAGAATACCCGCCGCAAGCCCTACCGGTTGTTGGCGCCAAGTCAGCCACGCCATCCGTAAATTCCCGAGAAAAAACCAACCAAACCAAAGTAAACCGGGCAAGCCAAACCAGAGAGTTAAATCTGCCGGATCAATCTCCGTCAACGGCTTGCCGCTGTATAAATCCATCGCGGCATAACCAACCCCCAACAATTGGTGCCAATCGCTAAAATACAATTCACTCAGCCGCCAATTTTCGATGACGAACAGATCTCTCGAAGAGAGCAGTAACCCAATAAGACCTTGTTGCTGATAAGTAAAACGTAACTTCTCTGAAAGTGGCAACATGTCTAATAATAGTGGCAACTGCCATAACAACAAAATGCCAAACACAATCGCGGCTATCAGAGCAACTTTGATAACGCGGCTAAAGCGTTGCCAGCTCGCAAACGATTGTAAAATGGGAATTATTACTGCCAGTAACAAAACTCCAGCAATTCCGGTTTTAGTCAGCAATGCTTTTCCACAAAATATGCAGCAAATCAGCACGACAATGAATTTAACTTTATGCCGAGGCCAATAATAGGCAAACAAATAACCGCTCAAAACCAGTAACAGCGCAGATAACTCATTGGTTGCTTTGAAAAATCCTTTAGTACCTAAGTTTTGATCGGGTAAATAATCATTCGGTTGATAAGCGGTAAAACCATAACCGAATTGGCCCATGAGCAGGTTAACCAACACAATCAGGAATGCCAAATGCAATACTTGGTGCAAAGATGACCACGCATATTGCGGGGCTCGCAAACTTAAATAATAAAAGTACATTGCAGCTATTACCGGTGAAAGTAACTTCAACACCATACTGACATCATAACTAAAGCCTGCAGTCGCGCCCGTAAGCACTAGTGAATAAAAGGGGCCCAAAAGCAATAAGACAATGCTAATGGGGATAAACCAAAGATTAGCGTGACGCTGCTGTAAAAGACTCGCGAGCATTAGCGCCAACAGAATTGATTTGTAGCCAATCGAAAGCGGTAGACCTTGACCAAGTTGACTCAGCATAAAACCATTTAAGGCATCAATCAGCAAATACCACTTGGCCATAAAAATGATGGCATGATCAAGCACACCAACCGTTTGGTTGGTAGAGGAATTTATCGACATACCCGGCGAAATCTGAATTTGCGTCATCGCCGCACAACAACCGCAGCAACTAAACTAGCAAGCAACGCAGACAGCAATCCGGCAAAAATTGCAACAAACAGAGTCTTTTTGTTTGGCTCACTAACCAGAATTTCAGGGGTCCATGCGTGTGTCGGCCGATAAGCCCCCGCTCGCCACAAGGCAAGCTGCGCTTGGTTTTTATCTAGTTGTGCAGCAAGTTCCGAACGCTCACCCACGGTACTAGATTGGGCTAGAGTTTGTTGCAAAATCGAGACTTGCTCAGTGAGCTGCACAACGCCATGCTGTTGATAGCGAGTTTCAACTGCACGTATTAGCGCAGCCAATAGCGCTTTTGCT
This sequence comes from Alteromonadaceae bacterium, assembly GCA_041914845.1. Classification (GTDB taxonomy): domain Bacteria; phylum Pseudomonadota; class Gammaproteobacteria; order Enterobacterales; family Alteromonadaceae; genus Pararheinheimera. The sequence goes on along the minus strand of JAYSCP010000003.1, from coordinate 296,421 downwards.
AACTCAGGTTGCTCGGCTCGGATTTGCACAAACAACATGTTGCCACGGCGGCGATGCTCAAACTGCAATCGCTTACGCCATTGCTGAAAGTTCGCCTTAGCATCCTGTTGGCAGATAGCCCTAAAGGCATTACAAAATTGCGGATCTTGCCAAACTAATTGCCAAACATCGGGTTGTTCGAGCAACATACCGACACGTGCTAACTCATCAATTTCTAGCGCGCCCAATAAAAGCTGATTGCCTGGCTTTATTTGCTGGTAGTCTGTAGCCAAATGTTCAATCCGACTTTTGGCCAAAGTGTATTGCGCTTTAGCAACCGCAAGTGGCGCTTGTTGCTTGATATACAATGCACCACATAGCGCACCTGCCGCGGCAGCAACAAGCAACCACAGCCAACTGCGTTTGATACAAAATAGCAAATGGCTGGTTAGTTCCAACTCTGGCGTTAACATGTCTGGTATTTTCATTTTGATTTGAATATCCCTTTCACGCCTTTTGCCAACAATTCTTTACGTAAGCGGATGAACCACTGCAAACGGTGTTTTAAATAATAACGCACTTTGCTTTCAACTAAGCCAAAGCGACATTGTTTCAATAATTCAGAAAAAGTCATGGGTGTTTGCAACATGGTTTGCCGATAGAATGCCTGATTTTGTAAATTACGCTCATTCATGAGCGGCCGATGTTTTTCGACAAATTGTGCTTGGGCATTCAATCTTTTTGGTGAAGTGGTAATTCGGCCGAGTTCATGCCCTACATGCACGACATAACTAGCCTCAGCTAAGCGCAGTGCAGGACCGTAGGCCGCAACCATCCGTAACCACATGTCGTAGTCTTGAAACGCGGCCAAAGTTTCATCAAATCCACCTTGCGCAATCATTCGACTCGTTCGAACTAATGCTTGGTTTGATAAACAATGTACATCGAGAACCTCAGGCAAACGCACCAGTTTACCCACAGGGTATAACTGCTTTCGCACTGAACCGTAATCCCAAAAATAACTGGTGCAAACGCAAGAATATTGGTCATCGTAAGCCGCCATCATACTCGATAAACGGTTTGGCAAGAATTCATCATCATCGTCAAGCCCAGTCACAAACTCACCAGCAGCGGCTTTGATCGCCATATTCCGAGCGGCGCAAGCCCCACGCCCGACCTCTTGGCGGAAAAGCCGAATTCTTGGGTGCTGGCCGTACAACTCATTAAGCACTTGCCAAGTGTCGTCCTGAGAGCAATCGTCAACAATCAATAACTCAACATTCGGATAATCTTGTGCCAACACAGAATTGACCGCTCGCTGCATCATTTGACTGCGATTATAAGTCGGCATGTAAACGCTGATTAACGGTTGCGAATTGGCCGTACTGGCTATTATGGGTGCTGTCACTGCAATATTCTCATGTTCACTTCGTTAATATCCGAATTCTTGGTTCAGCTTAGGTTTCACACTGCGTGCTCAAGTTAGGATTGCTTAGCATTTCTACACCAATAATTCCTGATGGCTTGGCGCGAAGCTTTTTATGCCCTAACCCTTTAATTACAACTTACCACGTAAATACAACCACAGGTACTCAACCAAACTCCATTGCCTTTTTATTCGACTTGGTTGATCGACCAAACGGTAGGCCCACTCTAAATTTAACCGACACCAGATCTCTGGCGCGCGTTTTACATGACCGGTAAAAACATCATAAGTGCCACCGACCCCCATGAAATATGCATCTGGAATTTGTTTTTTGGCTTGTTCAATAAACAATTCCTGTTTTGGCGATCCCATGGCGACAGTAATTACTTTCGCACCAGTGGCTTTTACGGTAGCGATTAACGCATCCGCGTCTTTAAAATAGCCATCTTGAGTGCCGACAACATTTACGCCAGCTTCTTGCAATTTCGCCTTGGTTTGCGCCAACACTTCAGGTTTTGCACCAATCAGAAATACTGGAATTTGCCGCGCAACCGAACGATACATGATAGCTTCCCAAGTTTCGCAGCCAGGTACTCGTTGTACCGTTTTACCTAATTTTTTCTGCATCACTTTCACAACACCCATACCGTCAGCATAACGGAGTTCGGCATTATTAAGCATCTGCCGAAGAGCTGGATCTTGTTGAGCTTTCATGACTTTTTCCGGATTTATGGCAATTGCAGAGCCTGCAAAAACATCCCCTTGATCAGGAATAATAAACTCGGCCAACTGCTGCATACTGGCAAAAGCCATCACATCAATCCCACCAACATTCACTATTTCCGGCTGTACTTTTTCTGTCATTATTCACTCACTTTGTAGTTGATTGCCCGGACTCACTGCCTAACTGTTGATACAAGGCTGTCAGTTGCGCTGCCACTTTTTCAACAAAATAAGGTTCAGAACTGGTCCGACAAGCTTGCTGCATTTGTTGGTACTCTGCGGCTGAAAATCTTAATAATTGCTGAATCAATTCAATTAAACCTGACTGCAATTGCGCTTCATCGACTTGTTCGAGACAAAAGCCATTCACAGCATGCACAATCTGGGCTTTGCTACCGTCCGTTTCAGTCGCAATAACTGGCGTGTAACAGGCCATGGCTTCAGTCATCACCAAACCAAATGATTCATTGCGAGACAAACTCAATAAACATTTACTCTGTTCAAAATAGCTTTTTAAACCGACAGGTGATTGTGAAGATAGTAATTGCAAATTGCTAGATTGCGCCGCTGCAGCAAGCAATTGTTGCTGCAGCGGCCCATGCCCAACCACAGCAAATTTCACTTTCGGCAAAGCAGCGACTAGTTTTAAAAGTCTATCGACGCCTTTATTTAAATCCAGAGTACCCACAAACAATACGTCGATTGGTTTCTCATTAAAATTTAATTGCTGACTGTGGGTAAATGTTGGATGAATGCCTGCAGGTAGCACCATGCTCCGCACTTTTTGATTAAAAAATTTATCACGAAGTGAACTACTGGTAAAAATGAAATAATCGACAATAGCCGCCGCATTTTTGTAGAGCCAAGACTCCGGTTTATAAAAATAGATATCACTGCCGTGACAAGTAACAACGATTTTCACCCGCGGATTACGCAGCAATTTGTAGGTCCACGCTAACCAAATAGTTGGATAATAGTAATGAACATGGAGAATATCGAACCTACTAAAAGACAACACAAACTGCCAAAAAAACTGCATCCACAGTACAGGGTATTTCATTAGTCTGTTTAGTTTTGAATCGTTGTGCCAACTCATAAAAAAATAGGTCGGTTTTAGAGCAGCCAGAGCGTCCACCTGATTGGTGACAAATTGCCCTTGAAATGGTGCACTAGTTTTTGGACCCATGTTGGTAATAATCAATAACTTTTTAGACATATAAGCCAACAACCTTGTTCATGGCGACACGATTTCCGATCATACTGCGAAAAGCCCCGCAGCCACAACTTTAGTTGCGCGGTGTGACATCTTGACTATACGGATTGGTTTATTTGTCAGTGACGAAGTAAGCAGCAAATTGGTCAACTCATAAAAATCATGCAAGATGCTGAATAAACCAGCAATTATCCAGAAGGAACCCGATCCACGAGATAGTAAGTCGCTTGAACATCACCTATAATCGGCAATTATCAAGAATAATAATCATCTCTACCAGCGGGTTTTTATGCGCGAACACATTGTGTTATTTGCTGTAACTTTCTTACTAACGCTTGCCGCGATTTTTATCCTTATCCCGGTCGCTAATAAAATCGGGCTCGTGGATAAACCGCAAGGTCGCAAACAACATGTCGGGGCAATTCCGCTAATTGGCGGTATTTCTATTTTCACAGGTGTTGCTCTGACTTTATCGTGGTTTGGATTGCCAATGGACACTCATTGGTATTATTTGCTTTGTGGTGGCACCATTGTGGTGCTTGGGGTCTTTGATGACTTCCTTGATTTAAGTGTGAAATTAAGGCTTTTCGCCCAAGTAATTATCGCTTTGGTCATGATGTATGGTCTGCAATTATACGTCGGAAACTTAGGTGACTTACTCGGCACTGGCGATATCAAACTCGGTTACATTGGCATCCCCTTCACTGTTGTCGCGGTGATTGCAGCCATTAACGCATTTAATATGATTGATGGTATCGACGGCCTCGCCGGTATGTTAAGTGGCGTTAGTTTTGTCTCATTAACTTTGATGATGGGGGTTGGTGGCCAACTTGAACATGCCGTACTGCCGATGGTTTTGGTGTTTGCCATCATTCCTTACCTGCTGTTTAACCTCGATTTAATCGGTAAAGGCAAAGGTAAAATTTTCATGGGCGATGCCGGCAGTATGCTGATTGGCTTGTCGGTTATTTGGTTACTGATTATTGGCTCACAGAGTGATAGTGCTAGTTTTCGACCAGTCACTGCACTATGGGTCATTGCAATCCCTCTGATGGATATGGTCGCAATCATGATTCGCCGGATGCGTAAAGGTCAGTCGCCGTTTATGGCAGATCGCGAACACTTACACCATATATTCTTGCGCCTAGGTTTAAATTCACGGCAATCTTTAGTCATCATTACCAGCCTTGCCTCAATGCTAGCAACTATTGGCGTAGTCGGCGAATACCTGCTGGTACCTGATCTGGTGATGTTGCTGCTGTTTTTATTGATGTTCGCCATTTATTCACTGTCACTACAGTATATTTGGCGGATCACTCGCTTCATCAAACGCTACAAAGCGAAAAATCGTGCTAAGTAAGCTGAAAAAATTACTCTATGCGCGAGCAGTCATCATGCTGCTCGAGCGCTTTTTTCGTCTAGGCGCTGGCGCAATCATCACCTTTATGGTGGCGAGAATGTTGGGTGACGAAGCGTTAGGTACCTACGGTATCGTCATGGTATGGGCTGCTTTCCTTGCGCCGTTAAGTCACCTTGGTTTAAACAATTTAGTGCAAAAAATGGCGACATCAACCGATGATGTCGAGCAAAGTCGTCGTTATCTGCAAACTGCCGTTTGGTTACGGTTGCTGGCTGGAGGCTTTTTCGCAGCTTTAATGATTGCGGGCTTTATGTGGTTTTACCCGCATTATTTCTCGCAAGGCCCATGGCAAATTGCAACATTATTTTTACTACAAAGTTTCACCGCAATGATCGTCTATGAATACGATCAGAACTATCGTGGCCATTTCCGCGCCGTTGCAATTGCAAAAGTCGTCATCAGCCTCATCACTTTAATCGTCCGGATTATCCTGTTAATCCGAGGTGCAAACATCGACATGTTGCTCCTGATGGTCGGCATCGAATTCTTCCTTACAGGTTTATTACAGTATTATTGGGCGCGCCGCTATGCCCCAAATGAACCTGCTCTGCAATGGCGTTATTTTGATTGGGTAGCAGGGAAAGAAATGCTTCGTCGTTCAAGTTGGCTTTGGACATCGGCAATCGTTTCGGTTATTTATTTAAAAATCGACAGCATTATGATCGAGAGTATGATTGGCATCGCAGCGACGGGTCAATATACAGCGGTCGCACGGATATCCGAGCTGTGGTACGTCATTCCAGTAACCCTTGCGGCACGTTATTATCCAGACTTGCTGAAAACCTACACGCAAAATTGGACAGAATATTTACTAATGCTACGCAAGCATTGCGTCCGTTTTTTTGCTATGGCCGTAGCAATTTCGATAGCGATGACTATTTGTGCCAAATGGATCATGTTATATGCCTATGGTGAGCGCTTTGTTGGCTCAACAACGGTCCTGCAAATTCATGTCTGGGCAGGTTGTTTTGTGTTCTTAAGAGCACTTATCAGTCAGCACTTAATTATTACCGGCAATGAACCTCTGAGTATGCTAAGCCACGGCGTTGGTGCGCTCCTTAATGTACTATTGAATTGGTGGTGGATCCCCTTGTATGGCATCGAGGGAGCTGCTTGGGCAACTCTTGTGTCTTATGCTTATGCGTCGGTATTTTTTATCTTCTTTGCCGGAACTACTCGTCAGCATTTTGTCGAACTGATTAAGGTTCGCGCGACTGCGCCATAGGCAAATCTAATTGAATGGTGAATGATGAAACGGCTCATACAACGCCTCTATACTTGGCTAGATGCTCGCTTGCTACCAATCGCTGCTCGCAACCGACTGCTTGCCAATTGTTATTATGCGCTGTTCAATCCGCACTTTCGTCGCGAGCAATGGGCGACAGTAGCCGGTCGGCATCACTACTATTTGCATGAAGCAACAAGTCAAATTGCCAGTGTCATTTTGCGCCGCAATCTACATCGCCTGGAAAAAGGCATGAGTATGACCATACGCAAACCATTGTTTGCATTAGATTACATCGATGAAACACTCAATGCGCTACACAACTATTTGCAGCAAATGGTTGTGATAGACCAAGCATTACTGAATTACTGTCACGATGTGTTACAACAGTATTTTACTATCACCACCTGGCCGACAGAGGCCAAGCAACCTAAAACTTTTGCCGAGTTACAAACCGTCATTCAAAGTCGATTACAGCAATCAACGGCCTTTATGCCTAAAGCCCAGACGGCAACAATAGCATGTACCAGCGGCCTCTGCGCCCCACAGCCTTACGCCACTCGCGTTCGTGCCAACATTAGTTATACGGATTTTTTGACCTTATGTCAGCAACGTTGTTCGACTCGGACGTTTTTGCCCAAAGCCGTTCCCCCCGAGTTAATTGAACTCGCCATTAGTGCAGCAGCGCAAGCTCCTAGCGCTTGCAATCGCCAACCATTCCGATATGTGGCGGCACTTGCGGAACCAATGCTCTCTAGGCTTGCGACACTACCGATGGGAACAGTCGGTTATGCACATAATATTCCAGCAATACTAGCGGTGGTAGGTGATTTAAGCGCCTACCCGTTTGAGCGGGATCGTCATATCATTTACATAGATGCCAGCCTCGCCAATATGCAGCTGATGTTAGCTCTGGAAACATTAGGCTTGGCATCCTGTTCGATCAATTGGCCAGATATAGAAACCTACGAGCTAAAAGTCAGTGCCTTGCTCAAACTACAGCCCTTCGAGCGTGTGGTGATGCTGATTGCTGTCGGCTATCCAGATCCTGAAGCGCTCATCCCTTTTTCACAAAAGAAGTCGGCGACGGAGCTCGTCGAATATGTCTAAGCCCTTACTGGTCGAAATAAAAGGCGTGCAATTTCGCAATAAAGGCGCTTATTTGATGTTGTTGGCAACGCTTCAGGGCTTACAACAAACAGGCAGGCCCTTTCAGCTGGTTTTATCGCCTGGCCCTAATTTACCTTATCTCGAACGAGCAAAACTTGGCGCTTGGCAAAAACTATCTTTTCGCCGTAAACATCTTGATTTAACGCCTTGGTTTGGAAAATTACCCAAAGCTGTGCTGAATCTTTTCCGACGTTATGGAATAGTCACTGAAGCTGATGTCGATGTAGTCCTTGAAGCTTCCGGCTTTGCCTACGGGGACCAATGGCCATTACAGTTTTTACAAAATACTGCACGCGAGGTTGTCCGATACCACAAAGCCGGCAAACCATTCATTTTTATGCCACAGGCATTTGGTCCATTTAATAGCCCAGCTAGTAAAGCGGCAATGCGCGATATTATTAATCATGCTACCGCAATTTTTGTGCGAGATGAGGTGTCATTAGCATACCTTCGCCAATGCCAAATGACTTTGCCTGCACATGTCTATTTAACTGCTGATTTTACCATTGGCTTAAAGGTAACCCCTTCCCTTCGACCAGCACGACCTTATGTAGTGCTTATTCCAAATCACAAAGTGGTGTCTAAGTTCAATCATGCAAATGCCGTTGACTTAAAACAAAGTTATGTCGAATCATTCGCAAAAGCGGCGGCATACTTGATGACACAGGGTCTCACTGTGGTATTAGTCAATCATGAAGGGAAAGAAGATGCGTTAATTTGTCAGGAAATTGCTGCGTTGTCACAATGCAGCACACGGCAAATTGATGATCCCTTGGCACTTAAGCAATTTATCGGTAGCGCGACGTTGGTAATTAGCTCACGCTTTCACGGTGCGATTAATGCCCTTAGCCAAGCAGTCCCCTGCATTGCAACTAGTTGGAGCCATAAATATCAGCAAATGATGACGGATTTTGGCGTCAGCGATTTTTGTATCGAGCAATTAACCGCAGAAAATCTTATTGCGAAAATTATCCAGGTTCAGCAAGAACACGAGGCCATTGTCGAAAAACTCGCAGAGAGTGCTCAGCGGTTAAGTCAACAAAACGCCGCCATGTGGCAGCAATTAGATAAACTGCTGCCAAAAATAAATGAAAGTTAAGTATGCGTCATGCAATCCCTTGCGGTTTGAACCGAGATTGCAGGATTGTGAAGTCTTGCTGGTGGCGAAATTGCTCTGCCTATGTAAAGAGCTAATTCGCCACAACACAAGGTTATCATCAGCAATACATTAGGTCGGCAATTCCCAATCAACCCAACCTTGTTGCCAAGTGAGTAAAATCAAACCACCGAAAGCAATTCGGTACCACGCAAACACTTCATAACTATGTTTGGCTACAAATTTCACTAAAGTCCGCACGGCAATCAGCGCCGTAATAAACGCAGTAACAAAACCCACAGCAAACATTGGCAAATCTGCCGCATTCAATACATCTCGATGTTTGTATAAATCATAAAACGTCGCGGCAAACATGGTTGGCACTGCTAGGAAAAACGAAAACTCTGCTGCAACTTTACGGTCAAGACCGATAAATAAACCACCAATAATGGTTGAACCCGACCGCGAAGTCCCAGGGATCATTGACACCACTTGGAAGCAACCAATTTTTAATGCATCCCGCCAGCTAATATCATCAACATCATGCACACGAACTTGGTGCATCCGACGCTCAGCCCAGAGGATAATCAATCCGCCAACAATCAACATCACAGCCACGGTTAACGGATTAAATAAATAAAGTTTAATAGTCTTAATAAATAACAAACCGATAATCGCAGCAGGCAAAAACGCCACGAATAAATTCAGGATAAATTTTTGTGCCTTAGGCTCGGTGAACATGCCAGTTGACACATCAATAAAACGCCGGCGATATTCAAAAACAATCGCTAAAATAGCGCCCAACTGAATGGCAATTTCGAACACTTTTCCGGTATTTTCAAAACCAATTAAGTCGCCAACAACAATCAAATGCCCCGTACTTGAAATCGGTAAAAATTCAGTTAACCCTTCCACGATGCCCATGATAAAGGCTTTAAACAGCAACAACCAATCCATCTTTGTATCCAACTACGTCAAAAAGTTACTTATTATCTGGTGTTTTTAAGGTGGCTGCAAAGCCTTTTCGCCGCGAATGAATTCGAATCATAAGCGCAAGCCACCACGCCGCTCTGTAGCCTGTAATACCGCGCGATACATCACTTTTAAATCACTTGCCACAAGTGTAAAACGCTTAGCGGCTCTGGTAACTCCGGTATACAGCAATTCGCGTGTCAACAACGGAGTTAGCTGCTCGGGCAGAATGAGTGTCGCATGACTAAATTCCGATCCCTGTGATTTATGGACAGTCATGGCAAACACAGTTTCGAGTACTGGCAGTCGACTCGGTAAAAACCAGCGGATCCCTTCAGTCGTGGCAAATGCAACTTTAAGCATGTCACGTCCACACTCTGTGACATTCATACAAATGCCAATATCTCCGTTCATTAAACCAGTACTGTAGTCATTCTGGGAGATCATGACAGGACGGCCTGGATACCATAATTCTTGGCGAGCAATCAGTCGTTGTTGACGCAGTAATTGCTCGATTTGCTGATTGATTTGCTCAACACCGAATGGTCCTTGGCGTACTGCGCATAAAATTTGAAATTGCCCTAACAACTGCAATAACGCTGTCGCTTGAGCATCCTCTGTCGCGAGCGGGAGCTGTAACTGATGAAAAAGCGGCCATAATCCTTGCTGTTGGTCGCGTCCAAGTACCAATTCATTTAACCATCGAGGCTGTTGCTGTGGAGATAGATACCCTAACTCTGCTTGGCTTGCTGCGCCGTCAACCACCTCAGGTTGTGCTTGTATGCTGGTAAATAACTGCTGAACTAACTGATCATCACCAGTATTGATTGCCGCAGCCAAACGACCTATCGCACTTGTTGCCGCAAAACGGTGACTGGTTCGAAGCATGACAATATGCTGCTCCAGCGCCCCAGCGTTTGAACTAACAAAATCCGCAGGGATTGCTTGACCGGTGAGCGTTGACAACAACGCTGCAGTCTCTTGGCTATAACCGCCAGAATTGGCTTCTCTACAAAGTTCACCCAGGATAGCTCCTGCCTCGACTGACGCTAATTGGTCTTTGTCACCCAACAGAATTAGACGCGCATGTTTTGGTAATGCTTGCAACAGCGCAGACATCAATTCCACATCGACCATAGAGGCCTCGTCAACCACTAAAACATCCAATGGCAATGGACGGCCTTGGTGATGACGAAACGCTTGGCGCCCAGGAATTGTGCCCAATAGTCGGTGAATAGTTACCGCCTGCAATTGTACAGAATGCCAAGGCAGTGAGCTGAAATCAGCTCGGTTGCGAAGTTTTGCAATAGTGCCCGCTATCGACTGCGTTAGCCTTGCCGCAGCTTTACCTGTTGGAGCGGCAAGCTCAATATGCAGAGGCTTATCTCCCGCCAATTGCTGCAATAATAGTAACAGCTTCACCACTGTCGTGGTTTTACCTGTTCCGGGTCCGCCAGTAATCACCGCAAAACTCTGGGTTGCTGCAAGTGCACAAGCCATACGCTGCCAATCTGGGTTCGCTTGACTATCGGCAAACAGCAAATTCAAAGTTGTTTGCACTGTCTGCTGAAAAACCGCAGTATCTCCACTTCTCACCATTTGTTGTTTACGCTGGCAGTCTGCAATTTGTTGATGGCGAATGAAATCTTTGATTTGCTGTTCATATTGCCAATATCGCTGCAAATAAAGTCTATCGGAAGCCAACACAAAAGGTCTGGACTCGGCAGGCAAAGAATTACCGATTACATCTCGAATAAGTTCGGGGCATTGCTGAAGCAGCCCTCTGACACTACTCAGCGATTGCGCGAGCATAAATTGTTGCAACACCTGCAAAGAGCGGCCAAATCGGTTGCCTGCAGGTAATAAGGTTGCCGGCTCTGCAATAGCCTGCGCAAGATCGAGGCAAAGGTGACCTTGCGCAAGTTGCGCGCTGGCCAAAGCAAGCCAGCCCCAAAGTACCTGTGGGAACGATTCTTTAGTCGCACATCGCGTTTGTTGCTGACAAAACTGCACTAACGCCACATCAAGCGGCCGAACAATACCCAGTTGCTGCCAGCTTCTGAGAATTTGGATGGACTGCGCTAGCTCCCCGCTTTTGCAATTGTCGAAAAACTCTTCGGTTGATGAAATTACTTGCATCAGATGGCACCTATCGTGTGCTGGTCACTTAGAGGTAAAGGAGCTGCCTGCCCTTGAAATAATTCATCCATTGCCGTGATTAAAGCCTCCGGTAAATCGACTCTAAGTACACCATGATTAGGTTGAGCACTCCCTCGAAGAAACCAATATACAGCAGGGCCTAAATGCAGTTCTGGGCGGTAACCTGCTTTACGGCTTCGCAATAATCTGTGCATGGCAAGGCCATAACAGGCTGCTTGCAAGTCATAACGCTTGGCCAGCATTAAATCGATTAATTCAGCATCAGAATAACGGCCTGAAGATATATAGTTACTTTTATAATCAAGAACATAATACTTATCATCTTGCATAAAACTCAAGTCGATAAACCCCTTGAGCATGCCATTGACCAGCCGAGGATCCAGCTCAGGCCTCGGCTGACCCGGCCATAAATATTTCAGCAACAACGCATCCAATTGCCGGGTCGAGACTCGATCTGCGCTGATCCAGAACTCTAACTCGACCTTACTTTGTTGTAAGGTGCTCAGCGTCGTTTGATCGGCAAGCAGCGGGACTGAAAGCATCGACTGTAACCAATGCCACACCGGGGCCACTGCATCTTGCGCTGTGGCAAAAATAACGTTTTGCTCAAACTCAGAACGTAAGAAACGACGTTGCCAACCTTGCGTTGTCTGCCAAATTAAATGCAGCGATGTCATCGATTCAATCAAGTGCTGACGCCATAATTCAGGATGTTGAGTCATCCTAGAAAAGCCCTGCTCACCAGCCCATTCAAGTTCACCGTGTAGAAATGTGCCTGCATCAGCTCCGCGAATAAAATCTTCTGAGATATCGGTTGTTTGCACAAAATCCAACCGCTCTTGCGATTCCACCGCTAGTTCTTGATAGAGTTCGCTGCCTTTATACTCGGCATTCTCGACACCACTAGCGATGGCACTATAACTCGCGGTCCACCAAGGGACGCGCTGTCTTGCAGGCATAACAGCATAATCACCCAACGGCTGCTGAGCAGCAAGGTCAATGAATTTAACCGCGGGGAGCGACAAATCAGCCTGTTGCAGATCGACCTGCGGCCAATCCTCGCTTGCCAACCAAACCTGCAGTTGGCTGCCTAGTTGCTCGGGGTGCAAAAGGCCATCATCCGCAATTAAATAACCAATTGCACTTAGCTCTTTTAACGGCGCGATCCCAAGCCAGCAATAATGCTGAGCTCTGGTCACTGCGACGTAGAGTTTTCGTAAATCTTCCGCCAAACGCTGCTCAGTCGCTAGTGCGAATGTCCGTTCGTCGACATGATAGGCCAATTGATAACGCCCTTCTTCGTAATAACGATAGGGTAATTTTTTCGCATCAATTTCACGCACGGCACAAATAAACGGCAAAAATACCAGCGGGTATTCCAAGCCTTTTGACTTATGAATGGTGACGACCCGCACCAACGCTTCATCGCTTTCAAGCTGTAATTTCACCGCATCGCCTTCAATGGCACCGACGCCACTGCGCTGCTGCGAGAAATAACGCAGTAGTGCACGTTCACCCTCTAAATTTCGACTCGCTTGTTGTAACAATCCGGCTAAATGCAACAAATCGGTCAGACGTCTTTCGGCGTCAGTCGCAGTTGCTAAATGTTCAGCGACTTGAAAATCACTCATGAGACGACGAACTAGGGGTAACACGCCTGATTTTTGCCATAACAAATGATATTGCAAAAACAGTTCAAGTTGTTGCTCCATGAACCACTCGTCATCTTGCAAGCGCGCTAGCATCGGATAACTCCAACATAAGCTGGCACTTGCAAGTGCAGAACGTACTTTCAATTGATTGCGAGGCTCGGCACAGGCATCCAGCCAAAGCCAAAGATCCTGAGCCATTGGACTGTCATAAACAGAACCTTTATCAGAAAGATAGACACTGCGGATCTGACAGTCGGCTAAGGCTTTACGGATGGCATCAGCTTCTTGCTGATTATTCACAAGAACTGCAATATCGCGCGGCTGAACCCCCAGCTTTTGGCCCAGTTTTGGGTTTAAACTGGTAAAAACACATTGCTGATTTTGTCCCGCTTGCAGCAAATGCGAAATCTCGGCAGCGCATACCCCGGCCATTTGAGTGAGATAACTGCTTTTGGCAAGCGGTTTGCCCTCAGATGATAAATATCGCACCGCCAGCGCCGGTAACGGTTTTTGCCACTCCAACACTTCAGCTCGCCCTTTTGCTTTTACAGGTGAAAAAGTCAAATCGGTGGCTGCACCACGAAACAAAAATGCACCTCGCCCACTTTGGCGCTGCTCGGCTTTAGCAAACATACAATTGACCGCAGCGACCATATCGTGGCTCGAGCGGAAATTGGTATCTAAGCCGTAATGCCGTCCCTGCGTTTTTGCTTTTGCTTGCAAATAAGTATAAATGTCAGCACCACGGAAGCTGTAGATGGCTTGCTTCGGATCACCGATTAACAAGATGCCGGTATCAGAGCGCTGTGCAGCTAACTGATAAATTCGATCAAAAATTGCGAACTGAACCGGATCGGTATCCTGAAACTCATCAATTAACGCGAAGGGAAATTGCTGTCGGATGCGTTCGGCTAACACATCACCGTTTGGCTGAGCTAAAGCATCCTGCAAGCCAACGAGCAAATCGTCAAATCCCATAACACCTAATTGCTGCTTCTGAACTTCGAAGCGCTGCTGACACCAAAATAGCGCATGCTGACGTATGCCATTCATTGCATCTGGCAACGCTGCAATCAAGTTGGGTAATTCAGCGATTGCCTGAAGAATAGGATGGTCAGGCACTGCACCTTTCCAGGCATCAGCCATCCCTTGCGGCGTTAGTCGCTGCAAGCCGGTACCAAGTTCCGGCATCACCAATTCAGGACTATCGCGCCATAAACGCAGCGCCGTAAGCCATCGAGCGACATAGTCAGCACGCAATTTAGTGTTGATCGTCTGTCCAGCGGCTCGCCCTGCGGCAATAAGCTCATCTAACTCATCAATCCAAACACCAAAGGGTTGTTTTAATGCTGCGAGTGCTTGTTTTCTCTCGATAATTTCATCTTGCAATAACAATGACGGCGGTTTTTCACTTGCCGCTGCAACTTGTCCCCACATCGGCTCTAAACGCTGCAACAATTGCTGCGGATCTGAAACCTTTTCTTGTAAAAGTCGGTATTCAGTAAGCGACAGTGGATAAATGAAACTGCGCCAGTAATCTTCAACCACTTGTAATTTCAGATCGGATAAATCGGTATTGAGTTCTAAATCGAAGGAGGCTCCGCTATCAAAAGCATGTTCGGTCAGCATGCGATTGCACCATCCATGGATAGTGGATATCGCCGCGTCATCCATCCACTGGGCAGCTAACGTTAATTGCTGCGCGCAGCTTGGCCATAATTCTTTGGGAAATTCAGCAGCAAGTTGTTGTAAAAAACTATCCGCATGCTCACTTGGGGACTGAAAATACCTGGCAGCATCCGCCAAACGAGCGCGGATCCGGCCCTTTAATTCGCTGGTCGCGGCCTCGGTAAAAGTAACCACCAAGATTTGTGGCGGTAATAACGGCTTCGCTTGTGGATGGCCTAAGACTAATCGTAAATAAAGTGCGGCAATCGTGTACGTTTTGCCGGTGCCCGCACTGGCTTCGATGAGTGCACTACCATATAGTGGAAGTTTCATTAAATCAAGCATTTGCATCATGAAACTCCCCTGTATTGATATCATCTAGTACCGCTTGATAAAAAGCTGAAGGCAATTCTCGCGCCCGTCCGTGTTGCCATAAAAGGTCAAAATTTGCGAAAGCTCGAGCTAAATAAGGTTCATAATCAACTAAACCACTATTAAAACCATCACCGTCGTAGCGGCTTTGCAATTTCTGCAGCTTTTTCTCTTCATCCCCAGCGAGCTGCAACCATAATCCCGCCAAACTAATTTCTACCGCAAGTGGTTCAGCACATGCTTCGACTGCCAGCTGTAACAATTGATAAAGTCGCTGCTGGGCTTGCTCACTACTACACAACGGCAATTTTAGTAAACCATCCGGTGCAACTAACCATTGGCCAATAGGTCGGCCAGCCGCACAACTGAGTTGCAGTGCTAGCCATGCTCTGAGTACTGGTTTGAACTGCCACATGTTATCTTTTTTCAGCGGCGCGAGGCTCCAATTCAACTGAATCACCTCGCCGGTAGCATCTCGCCTGAGAGCAGAAAACCAATCACTGATCTGAGCAAAATTCAAATAACACATACTTTCAGCGCCAAGCTCACTAGTCTGTGCCAGTGCAGCGCTATATATCTGCGCTTGTGGTATTAACGCGCTTCGGTAAGTCTCTGCTTGCAAAACACCTGCAGCGCCAAACGCTAAACGGTCTTCCAATTGAAAAATATGCAACGCTTGCTGTAAATACTGTTGGGCATCCCCACCTTCGTGCAGCGCTCGCATCAATCCTTCACTAAGCTGTTGTTGTATTTGCCATTGCGCCAATTTATCTTGCTGAAAATCTTCGCTATCTGCAGCAATATCATCCTGTGTTTGCAGACTCACTTTTAAGCGCTGCCGGAAGAAAAACTTGATAGGCTCACGCACGAAATCTAATAGTTGGTTTAAATCCCATTCGCGTAAAACCGCGTCCCCCGTCGATAACGCGCTGGCGGCAGTATTTATTTGCGACAACGTTGGGCTTGGCTTGGCAAATTGTCCATGCAAACTTCGCCATTCATGTTGAAAACTCTGCAAACGAGCATCTTGCAAATATCGTTTTGAAAATGCCTGCAACGGATGACTGGTTGTAAGCACGGACAGTAGCGGTTCGGCAGTGCAATGACACCAAACTTGCTGCAAGTGATCTCTCAGCTGCGCAACCAACACGGAAGGCTCGCGCTCGCTGTTGTCATGAATAGAATGACCAATCCAACTGATACGCAAGCGTTGGCGTGCTGAAAGCAGCGCCTCTAAAAACAAATAGCGGTCATCGTCGCGTCGAGCACGATCACCAGGACGATAACTTTGCCCCATCAGATCAAAATCTTGCCGTCGCGTTTGTCTTGGGAAAGCACCATCTTGCATCCCAAGTAAATGGATTTGTGCAAACGGGATGGCACGCATTGGCATCAAAGTCGCGAAGTTAACAGCGCCCGCTAAGAATTTTTGCTGTAAGCTTTGTTCACTAAAACCATCAAGCCAAGCGCCTGCAACTACAGCAAGGGAAATCGGCTCTGCAAAATCGGCATCCTGACAACAATTACACCATTCAGCTAAAGTCTGACGAAGACGATGCAAAAGGGCCACTTCTTGTTCCGAGCTCGCGACAAACCAAAGTTCAAGCCAATTCAACAAACGCTGTTGCCACTGTATCGGAGTTAATAACTCTGCACTTTCAGACCAACAAGTATCAAGTTGTTGACAAACCTCAGCAAACTGTCCGGCAATTTCTGCAGATAATCCCGAAACATCCGTCAACGGCACGACCTCTTGCCAAGGTTGTGCATCACCCAAAGCATAACCAGCCAGCATGCGCGCTAACCCAGCAAACAAGCTATGATTGTCAAATTGTACCCTAAGCCCCAAACTGGCGCGTTGCTCAGCATGCAAGCCCCAACGCACTTGCGCCTGATTTAACCAACCAATCAAGGTTATTAAAGCCGAATCATCCAAAGCAAAACGTGCCGCCACAGCAGGCACTTGCAGTAAATCAATAACTTCACTAAAGCCGAAACGCTGCTGCCGGATGTTGAGTAAATACTGCAGCACTTGCAACATAGGTTCTTGCTGCAAAGCCGCTTGGTCAGCAATTGTATATGGAATGTAACGGCTATCATCACGACTGATCCGGCCAAACACGGCATGGATAGCAGCAGCGTATTCATTGATATCCGGCACCATCACCATAAAATCGCTAAAACCAAGCTGAGGATTTGCCTGCAGTTGAAGCAAAATATCATCATGAAGGATTTCAACTTCCCTAAGCACACTATGCGCTTTAGCAAAACATAAGCTGGTATCGTTCTGCGCAACCGCTGGCCAATCGCCAAGTTTTCCTGTGGTTAAATCGAAGATATCATGCTGCAATTGCCCAAGTAGATAGCCTGTATCTGGCGGCGTGAATAAATCGATACGCTCGCCCTGAAAAAGCGCTTTATGGGCTGTCGTTTGGTCGAATTGATCCAATAGTCGTATGTAATCCCGTCCTTGCTTACCCCAAGCGGCTAACAAGGGATGCGAGTCATTATGGGACAATGGCGTAACCGCAAGTTTATGCGGCTGACGCTGTTGCTGAGCGCGGAATAAATCTTTGTCCGCGATAATATCCGCCCAATAATGCTGGCAGGGGTTATGCACCGCTAACAATATTTGCGTATACGGCGCAATTGCCGCCAACGCTTCCAGCGTTTGTTGTGGCAAGCTGGAGATCCCAAATAAAATAACCCGACGTGGTAATTCAACAGGACGCATGTGCTGATTGAAATTTGCGGCCTGCTGCAAAAAGTCTTGATGAAGCTGAGCTCTGCTAAAATCACCGGCTCTGTCCGCTAAATCAGCAAGCACGGCTTGCCATAACAACGCCTGCCATTGCTGCTCAGCAGCAAGAGGGCTAACGCCGCCGTGGGCATCACGCAACTGCAAAAGCCCTCGCGACCAATCTTGCAGCCAATCTGCGCGATAAACTTGGTATTGGTCGAATAAATCCGCCAATTTCAATGATAACTGATCGGCTTTTTTATTGTCCTTATCATTACTCAAATAGCGAGCAAGAGCATCAAACTCAACTTTTTGACATAGCGTTGGCAACAACCGCAACAAGCGCCAACGCAGACGGTCCTTGTCAAACACCGAAGTTTCGGGGATTTCAGCATGCGGCATAACCCAACGATACAACTGCCAAATAAATCGACCCGGCATTTGTAAACTGAGTCCACTGGCGATGCCAAGACCGCCAGCTAATATATCCGTAGAATTAACATCAGCCGCCAACGCAAGCTTTAACCACTGCGCGATACCATTGCTTTGCACTAATACGGTTTCGGTTTCGAACACATCCAACGGATAAGCTCTTAACCATTGCACAATTAATGCTCTTAACTGCTCCGGTTGATTTGCGTGTACAACCAAAAAGCCCGGAGCAAGCTCCTGAGCTTGATTTTGTTGAAATCCCAATTGCATTCCTTGTCTAATTTCTAAGTCAACACAACGCGGTTACGGCCCGCGGCCTTGGCTTGATAAAGCGCAGCATCAGCACGGCTAATGGTTTCTTTGATCTCTTCATGCCGACCGGCTTGGGTAACCCCAACACTAATGGTGATTTGTAATAAGGGATATGAGGAATAGGCTAAAGCCGCCACCGCAGCTCTTAAACGCTCGGCAATGTCATAAGCGCTTTGCGCATTGGTATCAGGTAACACCAATAAAAACTCTTCCCCGCCACTTCGTCCAAGTTTATCGACATGGCGAAGGACTGCGTGCATAGCTTGGGCTACCGCAATAAGAACATCATCACCCGCTTCATGTCCATAGGTGTCATTGCACTGCTTAAAGTGATCGATATCAACCAACAGCAAACTCCAGTTTGTTTGTCCATGGAGCGCCTTTAATCTGGTTTCTTCAGCAAACAACAAAATACTACGTCGGTTTGCCACCTGAGTTAGCTCATCAGTCATGGCTAGTAACTGTAAACGACGATTGCGTTTAATCTGCGAAATGGCGTAAAGCAGAGCAATCAAAGCAAGCACGACAAACAGACCAATCGCAATGTATTGCCAGCGCTGAGCTGATTCTAAAGTTGCAACTTGACGTTCTGAAAGCAGATTCTCCGCAATAAGCTGATCATTCTTGCGGCTTTGCAACTCTGAATCAAATTGGTAACGCAACAACGCTTCGCGTTGCTGTTTTAATTGCGAATTTAATTGATCTTCAATCGATTGTGCCAGTGACAAATGCTGATACGCTGATTCAAATTGATTATTTTTCGCCTGCGCCCTTGCCCATGCTCGCTGCAGACGGAGCAGATATCTTGGATTGTCTTCTCGCTTTAATGATAGCTCTGCTTTTTCAAACAACGGCTCAGCAATGGCATGTTGCCCTGTTTCGGCAAGAGCCTCAGCTTTAAGTAGAAAAAATAAATCTTCGTTATAAAGGGAAAAGTCAGGGTTGCGCTGACGCATTACCGCAATTAAGCCATCAATCTTCCCCGCCAGTTCTAAACTTTCAGCAAATTTTTGCTCTAAATTGATGACCCACATGCGATCAACCAACACGCCAATGGCATAGGTTTGCTCACCCAAATTAGAATAAATCTCATGCACTTCCGTTAATAATTGTCGAGCCCCTGCGGTATTGCCTAATTCCGCATAAACGAAGGCTTTTTGCTGCAAAATATAGGCTGTTCTTGCCTTATCGTTGGGCTGAGCATAATCACGCTCACTGACTGACAAATATTCTAAAGCTTTATCAAGCTCCCCCATGCGTCGATAGGCAGTTGCTATCGATTCAAGTGTCAGATTGATCCCCGCAATATGGCCAATTTTCAGATAAAATTCATAAGCGCGGAATAACAGCATTAGGGCGTCGGCATGTTGGCCACGAGTCGAATGAACTTCAGCCATTTGCAGTAACGCTTGCGCTTGGGACTTTTTATCTTCACTTTTATTGGCAAGAGCAATCGCTTGTTGCAAATCAGCCGTTTGCCCCGCCAAACTGCCTTGGTATGAGCGATGTAAGGCTCGGCATTGTAAAAACTGACTAAGATATGCGTAATTATCTGCTAAACGCGAATCGTTAATATAGCGCTCGGCAAACAAGATACCTTGCTCAGGCTTATCAGAGAACAGCCAAAGACAGCGTTCGATTTGCATGCGACTTTCTCGCAAAAAATCGTCCGCTGGCAGTTGCTGCTGCAGTTGTTTTAACAAGAGCTCGGCAGAACCACGGTCGTATAACACGATCTCGCCCTTGTCGAGTCTTGCTACCAGCGCGTCAAAACGCTGAGCATCAGCATAAACACTGTGACTCATGCAGCCAAGGATAAGTAACGTCAAACTTTTTTTAACTTGTTTAAGCGTTGCCTTCATCCAAAGTCCTTAAATTGCTTAACGATAACCTTCAGGATTATTACGCTGCCAACGCCAAGCATCTTTGACCATATCAGCCAAAGTAAATTGCGTCTGCCAAGCCAATAGCCGCTTTGCTTTTGTCGCATCAGCGTAACAAACCGCCACATCACCTGGCCGACGTTCGACAATTTGATAAGGCACTGCGACTTGGTTAATCTCACTGAATGCCTTCACCATATCAAGTACACTATAGCCTTGGCCGGTTCCAAGGTTAAAAGCTTCAAGGCCAGCATGATTTTGCAAGTATCTTAAGGCCTGCAAATGACCATTGGCTAAATCCATAACATGAATGTAATCACGCACCCCTGTGCCATCGTGGGTTGGATAATCATTACCAAAAACTTGGAGCTGCGTGCGTTTACCAACAGCAACCTGACTGATAAAAGGCATTAAATTATTAGGAATACCGTTAGGATCTTCACCGATTAAACCACTTACATGCGCGCCAACCGGATTAAAATAACGCAAAACTGCGATTCGCCAGCTTGGATCTGCTGCGGCTAAGTCCTGCAAAATGTACTCAATCATCAATTTGCTTTGACCATAAGGATTGGTCGCAGAGCGTGGTGCTTGTTCAGGAATAGGAACTTCAGCTGCGGCGCCATAGACAGTAGCAGAAGAACTAAACACTAATTGTTTTACATTGAACTCAGCCATTACTTGGCAAAGTGTTACCGTACCAGACACGTTATAGTCATAATACTTTAACGGCAATTGCGTTGATTCACCAACTGCCTTAAGTCCAGCAAAATGCACAACTGCCAGGATCGGAAATTGAGCAAATACTTGCCGCAATGCCGCTGCATCACGGATATCAGCCTTAACAAACTCAACAGGCTGTCCGGTGATCTGGCTCACTCGCTTTAATGATTCTTCAGAAGAGTTCTCTAAATTATCAAGCGCAAGAACACGATAACCTGCTTGTTGTAAGAGCACCGCAGTATGACTTGCGATGTAGCCAGCACCACCCGTTAATAAAATCGTTGACATGAAAATTCCTTAGGGCAGAACTTTTTTAAATGGCTTTACAGTAATTTGCGCATAAACGCCCTGCAAAATAAATGGGTCTAAGGAAGCCCATTGTTGAGCGGCTTCCAAAGAGGCAAAACTAGCCACAACGAGCGAGCCTGAGAAACCCGCATCACCTGGATTCTCCGAATCCACTGCAGGCAAAGGCCCAGCTAACAATAAACGACCTTCGCTATTTAATTGCTCTAATCGAGCTAAATGTGCAGGACGATGAGCCAAACGCAGCGCTAAGCTATTTGGGTTATCTTGAGAATAGATCATATAGAACATAAAGCTGAAATCTCTTGAGGTTTTACAAGAAGATATCAGATAGAACGATAGAATTCCAACCTGTGTAAATTGGCCTCACCAATGTAAAAATGAAGAAAATTAAATGGTAAAAAATACTAAAAATTACTGTTTAGATGTCACATTAAAAAAGCGCATAAAAAAACGGCAACTTAAGCTGCCGTTTTTCTGATAACGCATGGAATTGCAATACAGACTAGGCTGCGACACTAAAGCTATTTTTTCTTTCGTTGTAAAAATCGACCATGCCTTGCATTTGTTCTTCATTATAAGGAACTAAATTAGACAGTATCATGCGCTTTTCGCCCTTCCCTATAACCTCAGCACCATCACGAAGCTCAAACTGCAACAATACATGGCCACGTTTGCCATCAATGGCTAATTCCGAACTCGATAAATGTAACGTAGGGCAATGTTCACTAAAGCGCATAAACTCTAAGGTCATGCTTTGATAAATGACCAATGGACGTTGTGGGTTAATCATCAACTGATGTTGCTTCATCAAGGGCTGCAAAATATGAGGAAAGTTCATACCAGAAAAACGTACATAATCTTTCACTAATTGCTCAATAAATTGGCACTGGTTATGACTCTGACCAGTCTGAAGCAAACTTAAATAGACTTTGCCATTTTGATCAACTATCTGAACGGCATCTTGGTCTGACACAAAATGCAGTGGAACATCAGCACTTACCATGCCGTCGAAACGACAACTTAACTTCTCGGTCAAGCCATACTGACTTAGTAAATAAGCAAATAACAAATCGCCTGGTACACAAAAACGTTTGCTGTCCTCATCATGGATAGGATTAAAGTCCATCGCGATCTGTTTGGCAAAACAACTGGCTTGAGCAGCGGAGAAACTAAATTCACTACCAAACTGCTGCACAAAAGGACTTAAAAACATCAAACTTAACCCTATCTAATAGACTAATAATGGCATCAGTGTATCTGAAAAGCAGCAACGAGATGGTTATACCAGTGATTTCGGATTACAGAATATCGAAAAACAAAACCGGCGCAGCATTCAACTCTAGAACTATGAAAGCCAGAAAGAAAATACAACAAACTTTGCCCAATTTGCCAACCAGCAAAAGCACTGTATAAAAAAACAGTTTATGCTTGCAATATAGCCAAGCATCGATTACTGTATATGCATACACTGTACAAATTAACAGCTTGAGGCGAAAAATGCGGCAATTTAATAGTCAACTTACAGCACGTTCTGAAACAGCAGGTTTTTATCAACAGCAAGTTACAGCGTTAAGTCCTGACCGCTACTTTCAGCAAATTTCAGATCAAAGCATGGCATCTGTCATCAATACAATTGCGCAACTTACATCGCCTTCAGATTTTGGCTCAGGTTGGATATTAGTGATTGCGCCAGTCCATCACCTAACAAAGCAATTGCTAGAACAATGTCAGATTAACACTCAACGAATTTTACTAATTTCACAAAAGCAAGTTGTTCGTTTTGATAACTTAATGCGAGATGCATTAACCTGCTCGACCTGCTGTGCAGTCGTCAGTTTTCTTAGTGCTGACAACGAAACGTTAAGAGACTACGAGTATCTTGCAAACAAATATCAGACTTCTTTGATTAATCATTTCCCTGTTAATAGCAACGCGACTAAAACTGCAACTAATGCAGCCCATCATTAATAGCAGGCAGAGAAACAATTTGTTTTACT
>JAYSCP010000003.1:175883-272849 GCA_041914845.1 Alteromonadaceae bacterium | reverse complement strand
AGGTTTAGGTTTAGGTTTAGGTTTAGGTTTAGGTTTAGGTTTAGGTTTAGGTTTAGGTTTATAAATAGCCTAATCAACTCTGAGGCTTGTTACAATTAGTCAATAGTGGTTTACAGAGCCTACACGTTAAAAATTGGGGTTATCGCTGCAATTTTACTGCAAATATGCAAGTAGCTTTGCCATCCCGATACTTGGCATGAGAAAATAGTTATTTAACTTACTGAGTATTCTTATGCTGTGTTTCTGTGGTAGCAAACTCAACTTTCAGCAATGCTGTGAAGTATTTATTCGTGGAAAACAACTTGCTGAAACGCCGCTGCAGCTAATGAGATCTCGTTTTAGCGCCTATTGCATACGGGAAATCGATTATATTTTTGAAACTTACCATACTTCACAGCATGCAAGTAATCAGAAACAAGATATCGAACTCTTTGCAAAGTCGAGTCATTTTTTAAAACTTGAAATAATCAGATGTTTTGGAACAGATCAACTACCCGGCTCTTGTACCATCCCCGAAGTTAAAGATGTAGCGGGTTTTGTGGAGTTTTCGGTGAGTTACCTTCAGGCCGGCAAAATACATCAATTCAGCGAATGTTCTCGTTTTTTGCCAGAACACACGAACCCCATCACCATTAAAAGACAAAGCCAGAGTGCGTTTAACAATTCAGTCCCAGACTCCAACTCAACTAACCCTGCAAACACAGCGAACAGCTGGCAATGGCGTTATGTCGATGGTGTTTTGAATTCAATGCCAAGTAAAAGCATCGGCAGAAACGAGTTATGTCCGTGTGGCAGCGGAAAAAAATATAAACAATGTCAGATGCATCAAGCAGCGAAATAACTGCAGAAATAACGCTAAAGTTACAAGCAGACTACCAGAACTGAAAATTACGGTCAGTTGTCACTAGGCAATGCCCTGCAATAGTTCGTACAGCAGGGTCGGGTCAGTTTCAATTTGAGTTAACTCTGGGCCTTGCATACGGCGTTTGGCATGAATACTTAGGTTATCAAGCACGTCAGGATCGAGCTTTTTGCGGTTATTGCAAATCACCGTCGGTGGCGGTTGGAGTAGCGCAGCTAGACGCCAGCCGGTCATGCCACCGTCAAAAAGTATTTCATGTTGCTGGCGCATCAGGGGTATATCTGCTGCTTGTGAACTTAGCTCTAGGCGTGTGGAAACACCAAGCTGGTGCCTCAGGTCAGTTTTAGGTTTAGCTGAAATGGAGTCTGCGAGGGTAAATTCAGCCATCTCTTCAATTGCTGGCGATAGCAGTGCTAACCATAAAGCAAAATCTGCGCGATGCTGATGCGTAATCGCTTGGTTAAGTTGGCCCTGCAATTGCCATTCGTTGACCAGTGGCGTCATAAAATTCCGATTAATTAATCCACAATTGCTGTCTTTATCGGCAATCAATCAGAATACTTAAGTTTATTGCTTTACAAGCTGAATAATTTTGATAATATGCCCGCCACGTGGAGGGGTTCCCGAGTGGCCAAAGGGATCAGACTGTAAATCTGCCGGCACTGCCTTCGAAGGTTCGAATCCTTCCCCCTCCACCATCTTTGACTTGCCTGCAACAACATCATAAGCTCCTAGAATCTTCTTAAATCTAATTCAGTAAAATCAAAATTCTACAAGCTCCTGTATATCAAAGTTTTCAATATTATTTTTCTTTGTGATAATTACCCAAGATTCTTCGCATCCAAGCCTTGTAATGACACTCTCAATATCGGCATTTAATTAATGGCATCTTATTTGTGGTCATAAAAAAAGCGAACAATTTGCATTATTCGCTGTCGATAAAAAGGTGTTGTGGCAAATAGTCGGAATAATTGTAGCTGTATTTAAACAGCCAACTGCGCTCGCAATTCTGTTAACAGAGCACTTGCACCAATTCTCATGCCTTCTGCTTGAGCCAGTCGTCCAGTAATTTCTTCATATAACTGAACCAATTCTAAGGCTTGGCCAACTGTACGAACACCGCCTGACGCCTTAAAACCAACAAAACGATCTGCGGCAGCGATGACAGTTAGGATGCTGCGAGCCGCTTCGACAGTCGCACCAACAGGAACTTTACCAGTCGACGTTTTCACGAAGTCGGCACCGCTCTGTATACACAGCTCAGTTGCTTTAATAATCTGTTGTGGCGTAACTAACTCACCAGACTCAATGATTATTTTTAAGCATGTCTCAGCACACGCACTGCGAACTTCTGCAAGAAAATCTCGAACCTGCTCGGTATTGCCAGCAAGTAATGCTTTATAAGGCAACACGCAGTCTATTTCAGTAGCGCCAAGTTTTAATGCCTCATTGATTTCGGCCACAACTTCGCCAACAGGAGCGTCACCACTTGGAAAATTAACCACCGTAGCAAGCTCTGCCTGCATTTTTTGCGCAGCGAGATGACTTGCGGTTTGTGATAAAAACTGTGGGTAGACACAAAATGCCGCGGGTACCGCTGTTGCGACGGCAGTTTGGTTCAACCAATCTTGCATCGCTTCATGATTGTCGTCATCACTGAGTCTAGTTAAATCTAGAAGTTTGAGTAACTGCTGAAGTTTAAGTTGATTAGTCATAGGATCCCTGTAAAACGTGGCGCTACTTGAGGCGGCACTTTATGAATTATTAGTCACTAGTATCTATCGAGCAAGCATGACGACGGCAAAGCTAATTGCTCACACTTGCGGGCAATCAACTGCTGGATGCTATGTAAGCCTCTTCGGATACTCATCTAAAGGCTGCAGCCGTTAATTGCCGCGATTAAACCAGAAAACCCTACTAAAAATAAAGGGTAATCAGGATGCGCTATACAAAATTCTATTGATCTCGCGCAAGACTTCGGTCAGAAGTTAAAAAAAGTTGATGATGATGCTCACGTAAATATGCCTCAGCTTGTTTATATCGAGGGTATACTGACGCCACAAGTTGCCAAAACTGTGCCGAGTGATTCATGTGTTTTAGATGTGCCAGTTCATGGATCACCACGTAATCCGCAACCCAAGCAGGTGCCAATAATAGACGCCAATTTAAACTGATTGCACCTTTACTGTCGCAACTCCCCCACTTTCGTCGCCACTGCTTGACATGCAGGCTAGAAAATTGCACGCCCATGAGCCGTTGCCAAACGTCAAGTCGCGAAGCAAACCACAGTTGCGCTTGTTGCTGATAAAACTGAGCAACCAATTTTTCCAAATGACTTTGCCGATTCTTGCCGTTGATACGACGAGATAACTGCACCCAGAGTTTCCGACCATCTAAAGTCACCGCTGAACAATCGTCATCCACTATCTGCAAAATCAATTCTTCATCGAGAAAAGGTAATTTGCCACTGAGTAAGTGGTCAATGCCAGCCATATCAGACATGCGACGCAAATGACGTAAGATCCAGTTTTTCTTCTCTAACAGGCATAAATCAATCGAAGACTGCGGCAAGGTTGAGGGTGCAAACACGACTAATCCGTGCTCACCGATTTTCAAACCCAGCGTGCGACGACGTACCGAACGTTTTAACTGGTAAGAAATTTGTGTGAGCGGACAACTTCGAATCATCAATAAACAACCATCTTTCTTGCATCAACTGCAGCCGCGAGCATAAACAATTGTGATCTACTCAGCAAGTTACTGTTTAGACAGTCGGCATAGGCAATGTTATGATTGCCGAAATTCGCAATAATTAGATCCAGCGAGCAAGGACCACCATGAAAATCGTCTCTTTTAATATCAACGGACTACGGGCAAGACCTCATCAATTAAAAGCCTTAGTTGAAAAGCATCAACCTGACTTTATTGGCTTACAAGAAATCAAAGTTCATGATGATGAATTTCCATTGGAAGATGTAAAAAGTTTAGGGTACGAGGTCTATCATTTTGGCCAAAAAGGTCACTATGGCGTCGCTATATTGTCAAAACTTCCAGCTGACTCAATGTTATACGGATTCCCAGGCGATGAACCAGATGCACAGCGTCGCATGCTGATTGGCCGTTGGACTTTGGCTGATGGCAGAGTATTTACTTTGCTAAATGGCTATTTCCCGCAGGGTGAGAGCCGAGATCATGAAACGAAATTCCCTGCCAAACAAAAGTTCTATAAAGATTTACTCACCTACCTAAAAGAAAATCACCAACCCGATGATTTGCTAAGCGTAATTGGTGATATCAATATTTCGCCACTCGATTTAGATATCGGTATTGGTGAGCCAAACCGCAAACGCTGGTTAAAAGACGGCAAATGCTCGTTCTTGCCAGAGGAGCGAGAAATGTTGCAAACAATCAAAGATTGGGGGCTTATCGACACCTACCGTCATTTAGCGCCAGAGCAGACCGAGCGTTATAGTTGGTTTGACTATAGATCAAAAGGGTTCGATGACAACCGAGGACTTCGGATAGATGTGGTCATGGCAACTGCACCGTTGACAGCACTTTGTACAGGCTCGGATATCGATTATGAATTGCGCGGATTAGAACGCCCCTCAGATCATGCCCCTGTTTGGTCGGTATTTGATTTAAAATGATTTATGCATTTTTGGCGTTTTTGTATTACCTGATACTCGACCGTCAAACCTTTAATTTATTAAGGCTACCCTTAGTACAGCAGTTGTTTGGCGCTGCTGGCTGTATGTTGTTAGTTTTATGGCAGTTAAAAGGCCAACTTCCCGAAACGCCCCCAATTCATTTTTTGGGGATGACCACATTAGTTATCGTCCTCGGACTTAGACTCAGTCTGTTGCTAATTCCATTGCCACTATTGCTCCCAGTACCAATGCTATGGCTGATTGGCAGTGGATTTTTATCTCTTGACTCGCTATTGATCTGGCAATGGTTTGCCCTACTACTTGCGGCGATGCAAAGTTATTTGCTTCTGCTGGCTAGTCAAAAATGGCTCCCCAAGCAATTATTTGTCGTAATTTTTGTTGGCGGCTTTTTTAATAGCATGTTGAGCTCGGTTTCTTATCTGCTGTTAATGGCCATTGGTCATTACTGGCTAGGACAACAGACTCATTTTGCCAGTGACTATTTGCTAATTACCCCCCTATTGGCATTTCCTGAGGGGCTATTAAATGGCATGGCATTGACGATGTTACTAGTCTATCGACCTGAATGGCTAAAGCATAGTCTTTGGCATGACCTACCAAAACCTTGAAATATTGTAAATTCCTGATTTAACGAGACGGGTTTTGCTTATAACCATTGTTTCAGAAATGAACGATCCAATTGCTTTAAAGCTAAAGTAAGCAAGGTCGCTAAGTCACTGTAAAGTGGTTTGGCAGTTGGTAACGGATTGGCAACTCCGCTTTGTTGCATTTTCGTCGCAACATCTTGGTACCACCGGTGAAGTTGAGGTGGCAAAGGGCTTTGCGCTCGGGTGCCCAACCAATAAAATCCTTGCAGAGGGAGTGCAAATATAAACAAGGCGCAAGCTAACGCAGGCAATAGTTGCGCTTGACCATAAATCTGTAACTGCAGCATCAAAGTTGCCGCGCTAAAAGCTGGCAAATATTTTTGGCCAAATAAGGTCAATTTGATGATCTTATTTTCAGGGAAGATAGCATTAAACTCAGCGACTACTGGCCAGTTCTTGCTATATGCAAAACCATGCTGCAACGTCTTGATTAAACTCTCAGCCATATTCCCCTCGCTACGACAATTCGGTAATACTTTTACTATTACGCAGGAAATCTTATCTCAGTTCCAATGTAGCACATAGAACAACGCTCCAGCCAGCTTGTTAGGCTGCGAAATTTCGACCCAAAAGACGCGCCAATAAATTTAACTCTTGATATCTGTGAAATTAATCGATTTTAATTATCTTAAATGATTTGCTATCCATCAAATCTTTAAGAAAGCTGTTAATTATAGGCTTTCCACCACAACACACCGAAGAAGCTTATTAAACAAAAAACGCGCCACACAGATTAATCATTATAAATCAATAATTTGATAAAATTAAACATAACAACACACAAAGTTATCCACAGAATCTGTGGACAACTTTATAACGACAACATGCATATTACAGGCTGATAGCCTAAATTTTAACTCCGACAATCATCACTTAAATTATAAAAATGCCCCCAAACGCCCATTTATGCAAAATTACATGTAAAACTGCACTAATCATCCGCATTGCAGCCTTCTTCGTTTGAGTAAAATCCAATTTTTTACAAAAGTTTAGATTTCATGCAGCAATATCGAAGTAATTTCGGTACTATCAAACCATGTAACAACTAAGGAGTGCATGATGTCCACTCAGTTCCAAAAGCTTCAGCTGCAGAACGATCTTGAGCATGCATTTGGCATTAAAATAGTTGCACCGTTAAGTGGACAAGTACAAAGTTTAGCTAGTGCCGCAGATCCAATAGCCCGCAGTGGCTGGTATGGCGAGGGCGTTATTATTACGCCACAGCAACCTCACTTAGTTGCGCCTTTTGACGGTCGAATACAGCGCCATGACCAAAATGGCGAGCTGATTAGTTTTATCCATGCTAATGGCTTGCGATTAGATGTTCGGTTTCCGGTAAACCATATGATACATGGGCAAGGTTATTTATGGCAGTTGCCTTGGCAATCGCAGGTCCGCCGGGGTCAACTGGTGATGCAATTTGATCCATTAATACTGACAAATTCGTTTAATCCACTGTGTTGTGTGATAACGGTGCAAGATCACCCGAGATTTAACCGAATTTTAAGCACAGCAAATTATGTACAAGCCGGCATCGATATAATATTAGTAATTGAACTTAAAGAATCTCAGGCAGTTTGAAGGATCCCTCGTTTATGACAGTGATGTACGGAATTAAAAATTGCGATACCATCAAAAAAGCTAAAATTTGGTTGCAAAACCAGAATATTGACTTTGTATTTCATGATTATCGGCAACAAGGTCTTGATGCTGCGACACTGCAAGCTCTTTGCAACGCCCTAAGTTGGCAAACACTTCTCAATACTCGCGGAACAACGTGGCGGACCATCGAGCAAGATCGCAAAGAGAACCTTGATGAGCAAACTGCTCTGGCGTTAATGCTTGAGTATCCTGCGCTCATTAAACGTCCTATCGTCATGCACCAAGGCAATTACCTCTGTGGTTTTAGTGCACAAACTTACGCTGAATTTTTCAAAACGACTGTTTGAGTTTCATCAATGAACGAATTAGATAACCAACAACAAAGCCCAGTACTTGCACTGACCATTGACCTTATCCGCCGTCCTTCAGTTACTCCAGCTGACGAAGGTTGTCAGCAATTAATGGCCGATCGTCTTGCTGCGCAAGGATTCGCCATTGAATCGATGTTTTTCGAAGATACCTTGAACTTATGGGCAAGACGTGGTCAAGGGAAGCCATTATTTTGTTTTGCCGGCCATACCGATGTCGTCCCTACAGGGCCATTAGCACAATGGCACAGCGATCCTTTTGAACCACAAATTCGAGATGGCATGCTATACGGTCGTGGCACTGCGGATATGAAAGGTAGCTTGGCGGCGATGGTCATTGCGACCGAACGCTTCCTTGCAAAATATCCAGATCCGAAGTTTGACATTGCCTATCTAATCACCAGCGATGAAGAAGGTCCATTTATCAACGGCACCAAACGCGTGATCGAAGTGCTAGAAGCTCGCCAAGAAAAAATTCGTTGGTGTTTGGTGGGTGAACCTTCCAGCACCCAGCAACTTGGTGATGTGATTAAAAATGGCCGGAGGGGTTCACTTACCGGCTATTTAAAAGTCATTGGGGTTCAAGGGCATGTGGCCTATCCGCATTTGGTTGATAATCCAATTCATCGCGCCGCTCCTGCCCTTGCCGAGTTGAGTCAACAAATTTGGGATCACGGCAATACATATTTCCCAGCCACAAGTTTTCAGATCTCCAATATCCACGCAGGGACAGGTGCGACCAATGTTGTGCCAGGTGAACTCGAACTAACCTTTAACTTCCGCTATAGCACTGAAGTCACAGCTGAACAATTACAGCAACGTGTGACAGAAATACTGCAACGCCATCAGCTGAATTACCAACTGGATTGGATACTCAATGGTTTGCCATTTCTGACAGAAAGTGGCGCTTTAGTCGCTGCAGTGGTGGCTGCGGTGGAGGAAATTCAACACTTCACTCCGTCATTGGAAACTTCCGGCGGCACCTCAGATGGTCGCTTTATTGCGCCAACAGGTGCACAAGTGCTGGAACTTGGGCCTTGTAACGGTAGTATTCACAAAATCAATGAACATGTTCGTGTTGCTGATCTTGAAACGCTGACCGATGTTTACACGCTTATGTTGGAAAAACTACAGCTGTGCCAGTAATCGACCCATTAATGCTCAATGGCTTAGCGCGACCAGCACTACAGCAATTGGGGCATCATCTTTTACAACCTGCGGCAGCGGCAGCCTTCTTGCAAATGCAGCAGGCTGCTGCGCATGATGGGATCAGTTTAACAATTGCATCATCTTATCGTGATTTTACGACTCAGGCTCGTATTTGGCGGGCAAAACTGGCAGGCGAGCGTCCGGTATATGACAACATGGAGCAACTGGTCGATATTCAACAATTCAGTGAGCGCGACAAACTCTACACAATTTTACATTTCTCAGCGCTGCCTGGGACAAGTCGGCACCATTGGGGAACGGATTTAGATGTCTTTGATAGTGCGGCTATCTCCGAAGACTACAAATTACAGCTAACGCCCGCAGAATATGCAGCAACAGGACCATTTTATCGAGCCGAACGCTGGCTGCATCTGCATGCAAAAAACTTCGGATTTTTTCGTCCCTACCGACAGTATAATGGTGGTGTCGCCGCAGAACCTTGGCATTTGTCCTATGCGCCGCTTGCCAAGAACTATTTACAACAATTAACAGAACAACAAGTGCTGAATGCCTGTCAAAGCGCACAGCTCGTCGCTTTTAGCCTATTAAAAGCCGAGATTTCAGAAATTATGCAGCGTTTTGTATTTAATATTTGCGAGGGAATTGATGAATAACGATCTGATATTGATGATAATTTTGGTAATCGCGCTAATTTTCGGTAATTTATGGCTATTAAAACGTAATAACAAATCTTTTCAGGCGAAACGACGCCCCACCCCAGCCGTTAGTCAACCTAAAAAAAATCCTCAATCGACTGAAACTGCGACGACAGACACAGGTAAGGCAAACAAACAGCAAGACACACCCCAAGTCTCAGACAGCAGCGACAGCAGCGGGGATTAAGATTTCGGCGCTGCAGTCCAGCAAAAACGGCCAGCAATTTTCCATGCTGGCCATACCACAATCATTCAGACCCTTTTTGCTCGAAACTCGAATAACCACGGATAAACTTTTGCAGTTGGTCTCGTAAATTCGGTGGAGTACCTTTAATTATCAATACGTCACGTTCAGCGTCATATTGCACTCGTTCGCCAAGCAGCTTTTGCTCAAAGCTAAGACTCAAGCCAGCCCCAGCTCCAGAAAATTTGACTAAGGTTTTTAATTCCTTGACATCAACTGGAAATTGCTCTGCCACGGGCAATTCTCGTTCTTGGCAATAGCGTACAAATGCGTTGTCGTCGCTACTATCAACTGTCGCCGACAATTCCTGTAACTGCACATCTTGCCCCTGTTTAGATCGCTCTTCACAGTATTGATACACTTGCTTACGTACTTCGTTTTTTTCGACGGGGTCGTAATCAGATGCGCTGAGATATTCCTCTACCGAAGCTAGTACCAGCTTACTGCTCATCTTCGCATCGACACCTTCTTCAGCGCCCAAGAAATCGAGGAAAAAGTCGGCGACTTTGCGGCCTGCACGACCTCGGATAAAGGAAATATATTTGCCCTGTTCAGGATTTGATTTTAATTCCGATAAATCGATTCTCGCGGCCAACTGCATCCGTGCAATATCAAGATGCTTACTTGACGCCAATTGCAAATCCGCTGTCAAACTGAAATGTTCCTTACTGCCAAGCATCGCAATCAACAAATATTCATTCGCCAAATAACGATAGTGACATAACATCACATAACCAGTTTCTGGGATTTGATGCTTGGTTAACTCAACAACTAATAACGCAGTGGCTGTTTCCGCGAGACTGACAAACCCAGTTTGCTCACTTTGCCAAGATTGTAAAGCATCGGGAAACTGCGGAGTTTTCTGCTCGCTAAATCCAGCATACCCTTTAGCTGGTTTGCCGTTATATGCCAAATGAAGTTGTTCAATTAACAAAGCAACTTGCGCAGTAATTGGCAATAGATCCTGGCGAAAATGCGCTGTTAACTGCGCATTTTCAGCCGCTTCAATGTAATTTATTGCCAGCGAATGGACATCGACAGACATAAGTTTTCCTGTTTAAATGGATTTCTGTTAATATTCTACCTGTTTCATTCAGCTAATTTCAGAGTTATTCATGCCAATTCAATCGAAGTATTCAAACGACAAAATAGAAACCGTAGTTAATCACCTGCTGGAAACTCTGCGCCAACAACAAGCCAACACCGAATTAAGCTTAATGTGCCTTGGCAATACTATTAGTCATATCATTAAAACTCACGTGCCTGCTGCGCAACAAGAAGCTGTTGCCAAACAGTTTGGTCAAGCTTTGACTGATGCAGTGAGCAGCGGAAGACCAAACTAATTATGGTGATTGAACAGGATCTGTCACTGGTCAACAAGATTGATCGCCTATTGCGGTGGGGTCATTGGTATACGTTTTTTAACGTATTGTTGGCTTTACTGATCACTGGCAGCTATTTCTTTGCAGATCCTTGGCCTTTAACTGCTGTTGGTTGGGCCTACTTGGTGGTTAATTGGCTTGGCCATACTGCCTTTTTGTGTTTTTTATATTTTATCATCACGATTTTCCCTATCAGCCTACTGTTTCCCTCGCAAAAGCATGTGCGAGGGATTGGCGCTGTCCTGAGCAGTTTGGGCTTAGTCGCGTTGATTTTTGACGCCTATGTGTATCATAGCCTCGGCTATCATGCCGGCAGTGCGTCTTATGAACAAACCATAGATTTGCTGAGACAGCAAGTTGTTACGAATTTAAGAAATTTTATTCTGATAACCGGCACAGTCGGAGCATTATTGTTAGCAGTTGAGCTGGTTATCAGTAATTACTGCTGGAAAAAAGTAGAACGACTGCGACGTTCTGGAGTAGGACGACCGGCGCTTGTGATCTTTTTAGGTAGTTTTGTCTTCAGCCATCTCATGCATATTTGGGCAGACGCCATTGGTGATGCCGACATTACCCGTCAAGATAATACACTGCCACTTTCGTACCCTGCCACGGCAAAGACTGTGTTGGCTCGATACCAATTGTTAGATCCGGTTCAGCTTACAAGTAAAGGTGCGCAAGGTTGGCTTGCCCAAGCGGGCGTCAGCGAGCATCCTATTTTGCTAACATGCAATATACCGGTAGATTTGAAGTCTGTACAAATCTGGGTTGTTCCTGGCCTTACTAGCGAGCAAACACAATTGCTACAACTACAGAATTTCAAACAATTGCCTCAACATATGTCACCGGTGGATAATGTCACTGCATCTATAAACCTACTGTCTGCGCAATTGGCTGGCGCTTCATTACAAACTGCGCCAAGTTGGCTTAGCCAACTCCCAACTGGTTTTTGGGGATATCAATCAGGGCAACTTGCACAGCAACGCTCCCCTTGGCTCATCACTTTGCCTCAACAAACAAACCATCAAATACAGTGGTATCTCCCAGACGACAGCACAGAGTTGACCGAACGCCTGAAACAACGCGCGGCCGATGAACAAATGTTGGTCATTGAAATTAGCAGCCAAAATGAACAATTTGCTGTGGGTCAAAGCAACGTCTGGTATTACTGGCCTGAGCTCCATCAGCGACGGATTTCCCAAGTCAGCCAACATTTAGATATTGTCCCCACCCTTTTAGCCTATGCAGGTTGCACTAACGAACATCCTTGGGTTGGCGATAATTTGTTAACTGATGTACATCAAGCAAAGCTGAATATTGTCGGTCATCAACTTTTTAGTTTCCGCAAAGATAAGATGCTCGTTGTTAACGAAGATGGTCAATACAGTGTTTGGTCTGCAGGAACTTTAGTGCCACTTGAGCAAAAGCCTGATTTGCCAATGCTTACCGATGCATTAAATCGACTGCCAAGACCGATAACACCGGCAAATTAAAAATGGCTAAGCCATGACAATTAGGTGATTTGATGCGCCTTATCAGTTTTTGCGATGAACAGCTGCAATTTATTTTGTTTTAAATGATATTAATTCGCAATTAGAGTGGTGTTCATAAAGCCATTTGGAGTTGATATCATGTTAAAGACCATATCATTTGCGACGATGCACTTTGCTATTGCATTTACGATTGCCTATTTACTGACCGGAGATCTGATGGTCGGAGGGCTACTGGCAGTGATTGAACCCGCAGTAAATACCGTCGGGTATTTTTTCCACGAAAAATTTTGGCAACACCGGCAATTTAAGCAGCCAGCAAAGTCGGTGTTAAATGCCTGAACTCGTGCATCTTCACTAAAAAGTCGCTAAACTACCGCCCTTTGTATCAGCCGGCGTTTTCTGCCGGTGAAGGAAGCGACTATGGCATTAAAAGCCACCATTTATAAAACTGAGTTGGCAATTGCCGACATGACCCGCCATTATTATCAGACTCACAATTTGACACTTGCACAACACCCATCGGAAACTTTGGAGCGCATGATGCTAAGGCTTGTGGCGTTTGCACTTTGTGCTCATGAAAGGCTGGTGTTTGGTAAAGGGATCTCCGAAGATTCAGAGCCAGATTTATGGCAACACGACTACAGTGGTGATATCGATTTATGGATAGAGCTTGGGCTGCCTGAGGATAAACTACTACGTCGAGCCAGTCATCGTGCCAAGCAGGGAATGGTTCTCGCGTATGGCGGCACAGTGGTCGATAAATGGTGGAAAGATTATAGTAAAGTCGCGAACGAACTTAGCAATTTGACCGTCGTAGCCATAGCTGCAGAAGAATCCCAAGCCTTAACTGCACTTTGCCAACGCACCATGCAGTTACAGTGCACGATCCAAGAAGGTCAGCTTTGGTTTGCTGATTCCACCCACTCCGTGGCGCTCAACCCGCGGATTTTAAAAATGTCGCAGCCTGCGTTATTTAGCTTGGAGTGATTATGTATTTAGGTCAACTAAACCGTTTAGTCGTTAAAAAACAAGTTGAATTTGGTGTTTATTTAGACGGTAACAGCTGGGGCGATATTTTACTGCCACGGCGTTACGTGCCAAAAACGGCAGATATCGGCAGTAGCGTTGAAGTATTTTTGTATTTAGATTCTGAAGATCAACTTATCGCAACCACAGAAAAACCATTAGTCATGGTTGGCCAAGTTGCACAAATGAAAGTTGTTGCCACAACCAAAGTTGGAGCTTTTCTAAACTGGGGTTTAAAGAAAGATCTATTGGTACCATTTGCTGAGCAAAACGTGCCAATGCAGCAGGATTACAGCTATTTGGTTTATTGCTTGGTTGATAAAAGCAATCGAATTGTTGCCTCCAGTAAGTTAGATAAATTTATTGGTAAAACAACACCTAAATATCAAGCGGGGCAAGAAGTCGACATTATTGTCGCTGAACCTACAGATCTTGGTTATAAAGTGGTCGTCGATCATCAGCATTGGGGATTGTTGTACAAAGATCAGATCTTTAAGCCTTTAAGACGCGGCTATAGCTGCAAAGCTTATGTGCAAAAAGTCCGAAGTGATGGCAAGCTCGATTTGATTTTAGATAAACCTGGTTATGCGAAGACTTTGGATTTAACTGGGCAAATTTTACAAAAACTGCAACAACAAGGTGGCGAATTACCTCTGTCGGATAAAAGTTCTCCTGAGGATATCTATGCGGCTTTTGGTGTGAGTAAAAAAGTCTTTAAACAAGCGATTGGCGCATTGTTTAAAGAGCACAAGATCGAAATTACTCCGCAAGCCATCAAGCTAAAATCGTAATAGTTTGTCAAACCAATCTTGCCCAAAGCGCAGCCAATAAACAGTATGGGCTAAATTTGGGCTCAATGTATAACAACTTAAAGTAGCCACTCTATCGCATCTTTTGCGGTAAGTGGCCGCGATAACCAATAGCCTTGACCGGCTTCACAGCCTAACTCAGCAAGCAATCGACGTTGCAAACTCGTTTCAATCCCCTCTGCAATGACCTTTAATTGCAGTGTTTTCGCCAACGCGATAATTGTATTTACGACTGGGTTTTCTTGTAAACGAGGTCTTATCCCTGCAATAAAACTGCGGTCAATTTTTAGCACGTCCAATTTAAATTCATGGAGATAACTCAAGCTAGAATAACCAGTGCCGAAGTCATCTAAAAACATCGCAATACCTGCTTCACGCAACGAATTAATATTCGCTTTTGCCTGCTCGATATTATCAATGAGCGCGCGCTCAGTGATTTCTATCGCTAAAAAACTAGCTGGAAGTTGCTGCAGATCTAAAATTGCCAACACCTGAGGCACAAAATCAGCATCACAAAAGCTGCGTCCAGAAATATTCACACTAATATAAAAATCTCTGGCACGTTGGGTTCGCCACAAAAGTGCCTGCTCTACCGCAGCTTTTACCACATACAAATCGATGTGTTGCAACAGCGCAAGATCTTCAGCCATCGGTATAAATTCTGCGGGGGCAATCAAACCGCGCTCAGGATGTTGCCAACGGATAAGTGCTTCAAAACCCAGAGTTTCATCAGTTCTTAAGTCAATTATTGGTTGGAAATGCAATACAAATTGTTCTTTGGCTAACGCCAATTCAATTTCTAACTCAAGCAGATAATGTTGCGTGGTGGCTTGATCCATCGCCATGGAAAACTGACGCCAAATGCCTCGACCATCCTGCTTCGCTTGATACATCGCAATGTCTGCACGGCGAATAAGCTCTGCTTGGTCTAAATCAGGTTCTGCAAAAGTTGCCAGTGCAATACCGATACTGGTAGACGTTTGCAAACGATGATGCGCCAGCTGTACTGGCCGCTGTAACGTCTCGCCTATTCGTTCCGCGACTTCAATCGCATCTTCTAATGAATTGACATCTTCTAATAAAATCGCGAACTCATCTCCGCCTAAACGCGCCAAAGTGTCATTTTGACGAACACAGGTTTTCAAAAGCCTTGCCACTTCAATTAAAAACTCATCACCGACCGTGTGTCCTAGAGTGTCGTTGACAATTTTAAAACGGTCTAAATCTAGATACATAATGGCAACTATTCGATCGGGTGTCCTTTTGCGACGTTTGAAAGCATGACTAACTCTGTCCATAAATAAAATACGGTTAGGTAAATTGGTCAACGCATCATGTAATGCTTGGTGAACTAAACGTTGCTGAACAAAAACTCGCTCAAGCGCTGAGGATATATGCTGCGAAACGAAAACTAATAACTCAAGATCTGATTGACCATATGCAAAGTCGGGATCATAACTTTGCACAACAACGACACCACTGACAACATCGCCTGATTTAAACGGCACGCCAAGCCAGCTTTCTGGGGGTGTCCCGTATGTTGTCACCCCATGTTCTCGATCGAAATCGGCCATATTCACACCATGGATTAACAACGGTTCATCGGTGCGAAATACGTAGCCCGTCAAACTGTTTTGTAGGATCTCTTTTGGATACACTTCATGGGGGCTGATATGTTCCGTAGTGTCTACAAAATAGGGAAAACGTAAGACTTCTTCTTGGTCATCATATAACGCGATATAGAAATTTTGCGCGTAAATCAATGAACTGACGATCTGATGGATCCGCTGGTAAAACGTACTAAACTGCTGAGCGTCGTAACTTAATGAGGCAATATTAAACAACGCTTTTTGCACAAGTTCAGCGTATTCTAATTTCGCAATGGTTTGTTCTAATTGCTGCAAATCTTCAAGTTTACGCATACGGACCGCTAAAATCGCCGCTACATGCTGCAGGATATCTTGATGCTCCGCAGTAAAAAAACCTGCATTGGCATCTTCGCAATCGATCACTGCAAGCACACGCGCACCGTCTAAAACCGGGACTGCAAGCTCCGAGAGCGCCACCATATTGTCCGATAAATAATGTGGATTTAAGCGAGTATCATTAATCAGTTGCGTTTTGGCAGTTTGCGCACAAATGCCGATGATCCCTTGTTCTGGGGCTAATGACATCAAAGTAGAATCGCCAGCGACATGGCGTCCCCCTGCGGCAGAAACCCGCTGTAATGCCCCAGTGCCATCGACTTTGAAAATGATACAGTCTTCAAATCCCAAACCTTCAGTGATTTTTAAAGTCACAAAATCAAAAATTTGCTGGGCTTCCGTCAAGACACTAAGCTGCAATGACAGACTGTTAGTGAGCTCGAGTAATGCATGCTGATGGCGCAAAAATGCGTTCTGTTGCAACAACATATCACGTTGGTGTTGCACCAGTTGCAATTCATCTAATAACAGCTGTTGTGCTGCATTTTGTGCGCTTGAGGCATCAAGTGAAGAGGTCGGCATGCGGAGATATTATCTCTTAACTTTTTGAAAGTTATAACACACGCCACCTAGAATGGAAAATAATCGTCTTATACTTTTTGTTTAAAGCCAGGTTTTGCCAATACCAAATGCACGGCACTGGTGGTTCGTTCTAAAAAGCCACCCTCACAATAACACAGGTAGAAATGCCACAGCCGAACGAAACGATCATCGTAACCAAGTTGGTGAATGGCATCGCGAGCGGCCATAAAGTTACTGCACCAATCAGCCAAAGTCCGCGCATAATCAAGACCGATATCTTGCATGTGGCGAACAACTAGATCTGTATGTTTTGTCAGGGTGTCAGTCATCCGCGTGATTGAAGGTAAACAACCGCCAGGGAAGATAAACTTCTTAATAAAATCCACTTCTTTGCGATACATTTCATAACGTTGATCAGCGATAGTTATCGCTTGTAATACCATCAGCCCTTCGGGTTTCAGTAATGCACTACATTTTGCAAAATAAGTAGATAAATACTCATGCCCGACCGCTTCGATCATCTCAACGGAGACCAGCTTGTCGTACTGCCCGGTTAATAAACGGTAATCTTCAAATAACAGCGTAATTTTATCCGTAAGACCTGCAGCCTCAATTTGTGCTTGTGCATAATCATGTTGCTCACGCGAGATTGTTGTTGTGGTAACTTTACAGCCATAATTTTTTGCAGCAAAAATTGCTAAACTGCCCCAGCCCGTACCAATTTCCAGCAAATGATCATCTGCCGTCAACTGTAATTTATCGCACAATAACCGAAGTTTATATTGTTGCGCCTCGGCTAAATCGGCATTAGCTGATGGGTAAACAGCACTTGAGTACATCATGCTTTGATCTAAGAACAACTGATACATTGAGTTGCCTAAATCATAATGCGCAGAAATATTCTTTTTTGATTGAGCAATAGTATTGCGATTACGCCAATCTAATAACTTAAGCGCAGGACGGCTTAAGCGCGCCCAACCTGATTCCAGTTCATCGAGCAAAGACAGGTTTCGAGCAAAGATTTGAATTAATGCAGTCAAATGGTCACAACGCCACATGCCATCAATAAACGCTTCTCCGGCACCAACAGAGCCACCAAACACCATTTTTTGATAAAACTGAACATCTACAACAGTTAAACTAACTCGCAACTCTGCGTGTACATCCCCAAACAGCTGCTTTTCACCATCTTCAACTAATTCGATAGATCCGAAACGCAACTTACTCAAAAAGTTCAACATTAACTTGCGACAGATTTTGTCGATGGTACTCATATTTGATAACACTGAGCTCTGCAATAGTGAATAAGTCATTGCGAAGGATCCTTTGGCTTCTGGTGACGATAAATTGGCATCCCTTTGATCAATAGACGCAAAGCTTGCCAATAAATCCGAATGACAATTTGTACGTTTTGCCATGGCGAGCGGATCAAGTGATTTTTCACACTCGACTCACTCAACGGCTCAGCCTGCAAATCAAACCAAGCGCTAAAAACGGCGCGCTCTTCGCGAAAGTTGGTAATAGAAACTCGTAACTTCTGTTCAAATACCTGAACCTTCCAGCGATAAATCATCTCAATTGGGTTAAAAGGTGAAACGTGGAAATTCTTGGCATGACTGTAATCAGTCAGACCATCGGCAACCAGCGGCACTAAATAATAGTGGCGCTCATTCCATGGGGTATTACTCACTTCGGCTAACATCCAATGCCATTGTCCTTTTTGTCCAATAAAATACAAAGTCAGTGGACTAAAAAACACGCCATAGTTCGCAAGCGGTGCAAGCATCTGCACATCCAATTGCTCATCAGCAAGTGACAGCAACTCAAGTTGTACTGCACTCGGCGCTTGCACCGTTGGCAGCAGCTTACGCGCTAACGCTAACACAGCACTGCTTAAATCCGTAGGCGCTTGCGCAACGTCTCGTAAATAATCTACACGGCGAAAGCTAACCGCAGCAAATTTATCTATCGCTAGTTTCTTTGAGAGCGTGGGTAAAATAGCAAGTTTGCGAAGATCCAACCAATAATAGCCAACATCATAGGCAAAACCATGAGGTTTAGGCTGCAAACGTCGATGGCCAACAGCGCCGCTTAACAGCTGATGCCCGCTGTGCATTAAAACTCTACTCCCAATAAGGCAGCGACATCGACGGCACTGCGCACACCGTCCTCATGAAAGCCGTTATACCAATAGGCTCCACAAAAGTAACTGCGGTTGACACCGTTAATGGTTGCACGCTGCTGTTGAGATGCTAATGTCGAATGGTTGTATACTGGATGGGCATAACTAAATTTTCGTAATATTTTGGTCGGCTCGATTTGCTCAGTGGCATTCAGGGTCACCACAAAGGTTGGCCCTTCTGGAATTCCTTGCAATATATTCATGTTGTAGCTAAGCGTTGCTGATGTTTTCGAACTGTCACCCAACAGATAGTTCCAAGCAGCCCATGCTTTGCGGCGCACCGGTAATAAACGCTGATCGGTGTGCAAAACCACTTCATTCGGCTGATAGGCAATACCACCAAGAATTCTACGCTCATCATCAGTGGCGTCAGCGAGCATCGCAAGTGCTTGATCACTGTGGCAGGCAAACACCACTTGGTCATAATAAGAAACTGAACCGTCAGCGGCAGTAATACAAACACCATCAGCACTGCGCGTGACTTTTTCGATAGGGCGATTCAGTAAAATACCGGCCTGACCACACTTTTTCAGCATGGCCCGGACATACTCACGTGACCCGCCCTTCACCACCGACCACTGCGGCCTATCAGTGATATTTAATAAACCATGGTTTTTGCAGAACTGAAGAAAAAAGCGCAGTGGAAAATCTGGCATCGCAGTTAAGCCTGCCGACCAAATAGCTGCCCCCATCGGTAGCAAATAATGATTTCGCATTTCTTTACCAAATTCATGTTTGGCAAGGAACTCATCGATAGGTAAATCCAAATCTGCATCATCAGATGCCAACATTGCTTTCGCTGTTTTGTTGAATCTGACGATATCTCGTAACATGCGCCAAAACGACGGCCGAAACAAATTACGTTTTTGCGCAAACAAGCTAGTCAAATTATTGCCATTATATTCGAGGTTGTCTTTGGGAGCCGAAACCGCAAAACTCATTGTGGTATGCTGATAATCGACTCCAAGTTCCAACAAAAAACGATTAAATAA
Source organism: Alteromonadaceae bacterium (assembly GCA_041914845.1). Lineage (GTDB taxonomy): Bacteria > Pseudomonadota > Gammaproteobacteria > Enterobacterales > Alteromonadaceae > Pararheinheimera. Next base: position 253,199 of record JAYSCP010000003.1, on the reverse strand, counting down.
TGGATAGGTCCAGTCGTTGAACACAATAAAACCAGTATCAATCGCGTAATCTTTGCCCGCAACATTCACATCAACTGTTGCGGTATGGCCTCCCAAGTACGAATTCGCTTCAAATAATGTGACATCATGCTGACGTCTTAATAAGTACCAACTCATCATTCCGGCGATACCGCCACCGATCACTGCAATCCGCATGAAAATTCCTTATTGATCCGCCATTTTGCGTTTAATTAATGCCGTAAGCCAATTCAGCACAGGAACATGCTGATAGACCATATCGGTTAAATCATAATAATCTCGATGTTGTACAATAAGTCCATCGGCATCAAATTGCAGAGCGCTGCAACCCTCAACTTGAATTAGCTTGCCATTTGCGATGGCCTGATGGCTAAACGTCATCGTCCAACTCACAAAGCCAGACTGATGCTGGCCTGCGGCATTGATGACTTCAAATTTACAACTTTGCAATCGCGCATACGCATGCGAAAAATACTGCTCTAAAGCAGGCAATCCAGTTATTTTGTGCACCGGGTCGATAAAGACCACTTCTGGGTGATAAACCTCAGTCAACGAATCTAAATTCGCCGCTGACAACCGATTATAGAAATCCACAAAGCGTTGAATTTGGGTTTCAGCAGTCATCTGTTTCCGCCTTAACAAGCTCTGGCTTGCCTTTTACCGCTTTGAACATCGCTAGCGTTAATTCACGAGCTTTTGCGTGGTCAACGATTGGCTTCACATAATTTACCGACATAGGTAAAGGATGCGGCCAGTGAATATGTTTTCGAGGAATATTGGCAAGCTCTGGGAGAAATTGCCGAATAAAACGCCCTTCACTGTCAAAGCGTTCGCTTTGCGTGACTGGATTAAAAATCCGGAAATAGGGAGCAGCATCCGTACCTGTGGATGCTGCCCACTGCCATCCTCCGTTATTGGCTGCAAAATCGCCATCGATAAGTTTCGACATAAAATAACGTTCTCCCCAACGCCAATCGATTTGCAGATCTTTCACCAGAAAACTTGCCACTATCATTCGTAATCGGTTGTGCATCCAGCCAGTCTGGTTAAGTTGGCGCATAGCCGCATCAACGATTGGGTAGCCGGTATTGCCCTGACACCAAGCAGCAAACCAACGCGCATTATTTCCCCAGCGGATATCAGCTGTTTCAAGTTGAAATGGCTGATGTTTTATAAGGTTTGGGTAGGCAACTAAAATATGCTTATAAAACTCACGCCAAATCAATTCCGACAGCCATACTGCAGCACCACTGCCTTCTTGCCAAATTGTCTCCTGCGCTTCAACTTGCAAGCGCGCAACTGCTTGCTTTGGCGAAATCACGCCAATCGCTAGATATGGCGATAATGACGATGTACCATCGACTGCAGGAAAATCACGGAGACGTTGATAGTCTTGAATTCGTTCGCGGCAAAACTCTCGCAAACGCTCCAATATTTGCAGCTCTGACACAGGATAAGCACTAGAGCTGCCATTAGGCTTGATCATCGCAGGCGCAATGGAATTATCTAACGCAAACGTCGCTTGTTTGGTTAATTTACCTGTACACACCACCCCAGCCCTTTGTAATTTTGCTATCCACGTTCTTTTAAATGGGGTGAATACTTTATAGGTTTCACCTGTTTTACTGAGCACAGAGCCAGGAGCCATCACACATTGCGTGTCGTGACAAATAACCGGAATACCAATGGCTGATAACGCTCGCTCGACAGCAGCATCACGAGCGTGTTCTCGAAGTTCATACTCGATTTGCCAATACACCTGCTGTGCACCTTGGCGTGCAAGTGCAGAAATGATTTGTGCACAGGCAGCATAATTCCCCGCTTCAAAGGCTAATAATGGAATGCCAAGTTCTGCCAATTCGGCTTGCATCGCCAAGACACGCCGACGCAACAGATCTTGTTTAATTTCCGCCATCTCATGCAGCGACCAAGTTTCAGCAGTTGCTAAAAATACAGCCACAACAGGTAAGCCGCTTTGCTGAGCCAATGTCAGCAAGGAATTATCGAGCTGACGTAAATCATTCCTTAACCAAACTAAATGAAATGGTTTCATGCGCGTAACCCAAGCTCTAACGGAAATGGCTCTAGATAGCGTTGCGCGGCAACATAGTCGGTCGGGTGTAACCGTAAGTGATGCTTTAATAACGTAAGTGGCGCGAGCAGTGGTACATGCCCTCTGCGATATAAATGGATTTGTTCTAAAAGCTCTTGTTTAGCATCGCTGGATAAGACTTTTTTGAAGAACCCCTGTAAATGCATCAAAACATTTGCATGCTGTTTTCGTGTAGAAACTTGCGACAATGCTCGCATAAAGTCTGTGAGATAGCGCCGTTGCAATTCATCTAAGGCAAATAATTTAGCTGACGCAACTAATCTCCCCAATTCTCGGTAGGCAACCGGATGATGCGCCATCACTAAGAATTTGTACTGGCTGTGAAAAGTTACTAATTTACCGATACTAAAACCAGACGCGATCATCTGTTGCCATTGATAAAGGGCAAATACTCTTACCATGAAACTTTCGCGCAAACCTTCATCAAATAGCCTGCCGTCCTCTTCAATTGGTAACCATGGGTAAGCCTGTTGAAGTTGCTGGGTGTATAAGCCTGTGGCAACTTTTCCGAGAAAATTGCCCTTGTCGTCGACAAGACGAACTCGTTCCATACCGCAACTTGGTGATTTTGCGCAAACAATATAACCGCTGATGTCAGTTAATGAGGCAACCGCCTTTTTTGAAAAGGCTAGCATCGCATCAGTATGATCGAGTGTTGCATCCTTATTGTTAACTAAACGAATATCACCCAGTTCCGTCTTCATTAGACGAATAGCTGGTCGAGGCACAGGCATACCGATCGCTTGCTCCGGACAAATCGGTAAAAACTCAACTAACTTGCCAAGGCGTTCAACGCAAAACTCAGATAATTTGTGGCCGCCGTCGTAGCGGACTTTCTGGCCAAGCACGCAGCTACTGATGCCAATTTTGATGGTCATGACTAATTTTCTCCAGTCGTGGATACTTCAGTTTACAGTCGCGGGGGCATTTTGGATCAATGAAAATGAGAAAACTTGACTTGAATCAGTCTTTAAAATTTATAAGGGGCAGAAATATATTTTTCGATAATAAAAAAGGAGAGCCCCGATTGAGGCACTCCTTTTCTAAGGTTTAGTCAGTGTAATGCCGACTAAGCGAGGTTATTTCTTCGCGGTTCCGACTTCAACACGGCTTTTCAGCTTTTGGCCTGGCCGGAAAGTAACAACACAACGCGCGGAGATAGGAATATCTTCGCCGGTTTTTGGATTGCGACCAGGGCGTTGATTTTTCACCCGTAAGTCAAAATTACCAAAACCGGAAAGTTTTACCTGATCGCCCGCTTCCAGAGCAATCCGGACCTCTTCAAAAAATGCTTCGACGATCAATTTAGAATCACGTTTGCTGATCCCAAACTTTGTAAATAAACGTTCTGCTAAATCGGCTTTGGTAAGCGCCATTCTCAATCCCTCAACGTTGCGTTGAACTCATCTCCAAGTGCTTGAACAACGGAAGCCACCACCTGCTGGATGTCTTTATCTTCCAAAGTTCGCGTCTTGTCCTGCAATGTCAGAGCAATAGCCAACGACTTAGAGCCATCAGCAATCCCCTGTCCGGTGTACACGTCAAATAACTTTAGGTCAACTAGTTGATTTCCGCCAACTTTTCTAATAGTAGCAAGGATATCGGAAAAACGCACATCTGATTTAACAACAATTGCTAAATCGCGACGATTTGCAGGGTATTTTGACACTTCTTGAGCAGAAACAATGTGTTTCTCGCCAAAAGCGGTCAGTTCTAACTCAAACAAATATGCTTTGCCTTTAATACCTAATTTGCGTTCGGCTTCTGGGTGCAATGCACCTAATAAACCTACTTGCATACCATTTCTAAGTACCGCGGCTGTTTGCCCTGGATGCAAAGCACTGTGCTCAGCTTTAGCAAAGCTAAACTCCGAAGTTGCGGATGTTTTGCTCAGTAACGCTTCAACATCGCCCTTAACATCATAGAAATCAACTGCGCGCTCAGCAAGTGTCCAGTGTTCATTGCCATATGAACCAATGATCACACCGCCGATCACTGGTACTTGGCGAACACCACCTTCAGCGTTAGCATCTGGAATGAATTTTAAGCCGTATTCAAACAGACGAATACGCGTTTGTTGACGGTTTTGGTTATATTGCACGGATTGCAATAAACCTGGCCATAAATTCAAACGCATTGCTGACATTTCTGAAGAAATTGGATTTGGTAGCACTAATGCTTCAGCTTGCCCAAATAACACTTGTTGTACTTTTGGATCAACAAAGCTGTAGGTAATCGCTTCTTGATAACCGCGGTCAACTAATAAATCGCGCAGACTATGCACGGAAATTTCAGCTTCATGATGATCACGCATTGCCAAACTAGCCACTGGAGCCACGTTCGGAATGTTGTTGTAGCCGTATACACGCGCAACTTCTTCAATCAGATCTTCGCCAATGCTGATATCAAAGCGATAGGTTGGTACAACGACTTGCCAGCCATCAGTTACTTCGGTTACGGCGAATCCTAAACGATTAAAAATTTCGCTGACGGTCGCTGTTTCGATGCTAATCCCTAAAATGCGGTCTAACTTCTGCCGAGTTAAGGTGATAGATGCTGGCTTTGGTAAATGCTCTGCAGACTTCGCTTCAACCACAGGGCCTGCTTCACCACCGACGATTGCCAACAATAACTCTGTGGCGCGCGCCATCGCTTTGTGTTGCAGCTCAGGGTCAACACCACGCTCGTAACGATGCGAAGCATCGGTGTGCAAACCGTATTGGCGAGCACGACCTGCCATTTCTGTTGGGGCAAAGAATGCGCTTTCTAAGAAGATATCGCGAGAATCAGCAGTTACACCACTGTGTAAACCACCGAAAATGCCAGCCATTGCCAAAGCTTTTTCTTCGTCGGCAATAACCAAAGTATCGGCATTTAATTTAACTTCAGTGGTATCGAGTAGCACTAAAGTCTCACCAGGGTTAGCATGACGCACCACGATATCACCAGTAATTTTGGCTAAATCGAAGGCATGCATTGGATGGCCAAGTTCAACTAGCACGAAGTTGGTGACATCAACTACAGGATCAATCGCACGAATGCCACTACGTCGTAGTTTTTCTACCATCCATAACGGCGTTTTCGCACCGACATTGATGTTACGGATCACCCGACCTAAATAACGTGGACAAGCTTTTGGCGCTTCCAAACGGATGGCTTTTTGCTCAGAAATGGTAGGAGCCACTTCGCTAATGGCAGGGACTGCAACATCCAGCTGATTTAATACGCCAACTTCGCGGGCAAGGCCCAATAAACCTAAACAATCAGCACGGTTCGGGGTTAAATCCACTTCAATCATGCGGTCGTCTAGCTGCAAATAGCTGCGAATATCACTACCGATAGGCGCATCTGCTGGTAACTCGATGATGCCATCTGAACTTTCGGCCATGCCTAGTTCTGACAATGAACACAACATGCCGTTTGACGGTTGGCCACGCAGTTTGGCTGGTTTGATTTTAAAATCGCCAGGTAGCACCGCGCCGACAGTCGCCACAACGACTTTCAGGCCTAAACGACAGTTTGCCGCACCACAAACAATATCAAGTAACTCAGGGCCACCAATATCAACTTTGGTCACTTGTAATTTGTCGGCTTCAGGGTGACGCGCACAAGCGACAACTTCACCCACAACCACTGCGTTAAAATCACCGGCAACTGGATCAATACCATCCACTTCCAGACCGGCCATAGAAATTTGTTCTGCTAATTCAAGGGTCGATAACGTCGGGCTAACCCACTCGCGCAACCAGGATTCACTGAATTTCATTAATGCATTCCCCGCTTATTTGAACTGTTTCAGAAAACGTAAATCGTTTTCGAAAAAGGCGCGTAAATCAGTCACACCGTAACGCAACATGGTTAAACGCTCGACACCCATCCCAAAAGCAAAACCGCTATACACTTCTGGATCTATGCCAACTGAACGCAACACGTTTGGATGTACCATGCCACAGCCCAATACTTCTAACCATTTACCATTTTTACCCATCACATCCACTTCAGCTGAAGGTTCAGTAAATGGGAAGAACGATGGTCTAAAGCGGATCTGCAAATCTTCTTCAAAGAAGTTACGCAGGAAGTCGTGCAAAATGCCTTTAAGTTCGGTAAAGCTGACGTTTTTGTCAACCATCAAACCTTCGACTTGGTGGAACATTGGTGTGTGCGTCATATCGTAGTCATTACGATATACACGACCAGGAGAAATGATCCGCAATGGTGGCTCTTCAGTTTCCATTGTGCGTATTTGCACACCAGAAGTTTGCGTGCGTAACATCAACTTCGGGTTGAAGTAGAATGTATCGTGATCAGCACGAGCTGGGTGATGTTCCGGAATATTCAAAGCATCGAAGTTATGAAAATCATCTTCGATTTCTGGCCCGTTTTTAACTTCAAAACCTAATTCGCCAAAAAAGCTTTCGATACGGCGAATCGTACGAGTGACTGGGTGCAGGCCACCTTGTTCGATACTACGACCAGGTAAAGTCACGTCGATTTGTTCAGATGCCAATTTTTGCATCAGCACGGCTTGTTGCATGGCATCGCGTTTAGCATTCAAGGCATCTTGCACTTGTTGCTTGACTTCATTAATTTGCGCGCCAGCAGTTTTTCGAGTTTCAGCATCCATACCACCAAGTGATTTCAACAACTCAGTAATACTGCCTTTTTTCCCAAAATATTCAACGCGCACATCTTCCAGCGCCTGACTATCTGCAGCTTGTGCTACAGCCTGTAAGGCAGATTCTAAAATGGCAGTTAGGTTCATTGTATTCCTCAGCCCAGCCTGATTTACGTCTATCGATTAAACCGACAATTCTACACCAGAATCGCTAATGAAAGGCTGTTTTTACTGAGGATTTTTCGCAAATTTGCGTAGTTTTCAACTAAGGAGCTGATGCTGAGCCAGCACATCTTTGACAAAAGGAATGGTCAGACGTCGCTGATGGATCATTGATGCTTTATCCAATAAGTCCAACAAGCTGACTAAAGCACGCACATCACGCTGCTGACGGTTCAATAGATATCTTGCCACTTCATCGGAAAGCTCTAAGCCTCGGATCCGCGCTTTCTGCTGTAATAACCCCTGCTTGTCATCATCGCTCAATAAGCGTAATTGAAATGCAGTACATGCCTGCAAACGAGACACCAAATCAGGTAATGTGATCCCAAGTTGTAGTGGCGGTTCATCAGCAACAATGATGAGTTTTTTTCCTTGCTCTTGTAAGCGATTATACAAGTCAAATAACGCCACCTGCCAATGGCTATCTCCAGCGATTTGCTGAATATTATCCAAACAAACTAAGTCAAGTTGCTCAAGTCCATCGAGCATCCGAGGACTATATTGCCGAAACTCATCTAAAGTCAGTAATTGGCTGGTAAGCCCTAATTCTTGTGCATAAACACAAGCGGCGTAAAGTAAGTGTGATTTACCACTGCCTGATGCGCCGAATAAGTACACGGCGCTGTTATTTTGCGTTTGCGGGGACAAATAATGCCGGAGATGGGCTACGGCAGGACTGGTATCTGCACCATAAAAACTCTGCAACGTTTCATCATCAGGCAAAGTTACTGCCAAAGTATATTGCGTTGGATGCATTAATGACCAACAAAAATAAAGTGGTTAGTCTTTACCATACCCGAAGATACTGGTTCGGCTATCGATGGTGTCAGTTCAGTAAATCCACTCTGAGTGTCATCCACAGCAGTTTCAAGATCATTCACATTTGCAGCCTGTGTATCACCAGCACTCGGTAATTCAGCGGTCTGAGCTACTTCCGGCTCTGACTGCGCATCTGCTTCCAATTGCGCTTCAAACTGGGCTTCCGCCGCTAAAGTTTCGGGATCTACTGATTTTATATTATCGACGGGCAACATTTGTTGGGGCTGTAACTGTTTTACAAGACTTATGTTTCGGTAAAAATCATCTTCTGTGGCGGCTAGCTCTAAGGTAAAAACGGCTGTGCCTTGCTGAAATTGTTGCAAACTATATGACTTGACTGACAACAACGAGCCGAAAATTTGTTGAAGAGCGACTAAGTCTTTAAGCGATTTTACCGCTCCAATAGTCAGTGTTAACGTTGATTCACCAGTTTGGCTAGGGTTAACACTAAGAGCGTATTTTGCTGCTAATTCAGCAGCCAATTGCCGACAAAATTCAATCGCTAACTGTCTTGCATCTAAATTGGTATATTCACGGCTTTGCATTTGACCCTCAAGCCAATACTGGGCCGTTAACCTGAAGATTACTGTTCCCGAGCCATCTGTAAACTGATCGAAGAGAAGATTATGCGCCGTTGCACCTTGATAACGAGCCGACGCAGTCTGTATCGCGCTCCATTCGCCTGCCCACAACGTTTGTTCATTGATAAGCGCCAAGTCATCTACATCATAAAGAGGAAAGACTAAACTCAAGCCTAATTGCGCTGCTTGCTCTAACAAAACCTTGCGTACAGGATGTTGATTGTCTAAGACAAAAGCTGGTTTATCTTGCAGCTTCTCGGTAAACCACAATAACTGATCAGGACGGCGACTGCCTAACATTGGGATTTGTTCCCGCTGCAATAGCGAAGTAACTTTCCCCTCATCCAAATGCACTAGCATTACTGATTTAGCATCAACTTGCACAGTTTGAAACTGTTTAACATACCCTGCGCTATTTTTGAGCTCTGCAATCACTGCAGGGTTTGTCAATACCTGCTCGCTGCCAGTTAACTTTACCAAGACAATGGATAGAGCCGCTCTTTGCCATTGTGCTTGCGGCTGGTTTGCTGGGACCTGAGCTTGAAATAAATCAGTCAACTCTGCCGCATGCAGCTTGGTTGCGTGACTAATAAAAACAACAAATAGCATGAAGACTGCAAGCAAATTGCGCATGAAAGTCTGTTCCTTATCTAGCTAGAATGGGAAATAAACCCTTAAGCCCTAAACTGATAAACTCAATGGATATCGCAGCCAAGATTAATCCCATTACCCGAGTGATAATGTTCATTCCTGTCTGACCTAACTGTTTAGCAATTTTACCTGATAAGCGCATCAAAATGGCAATTATGATGCCGACTAGGATAATTTCTGCTGAGACAATCAAATAATGCTGCCAATTTTGCGCACGATTGCCATACAAAATAATTGAGCTAATGGCGCCAGGGCCTGCCAACATTGGCATAGCTAATGGCACAATTGCGATAGATTCTCGGGTACTAGCTTCAACTCGCTCGGCCTCGGTGTTTTTAGCGCCACTGGTTTGTGCATGTAGCATTGAGATGGCCATCAACAAAATTAAAATCCCGCCACCGACACGAAATGAGTTCACCGAAATACCAAAAAAACTCAAAATAATTTCGCCAAAAAATAAAGTCACCAACAAAATAATAGTGGCCGCTTTGGCCGCAGTTAATGCGACATATTTTTTATCATGCTCACTATGGTGCGCAGTTAATGAAAGATACAGCGGCAGCGCACCAAGCGGATTTAAGATGGCAAAAATACCAATGAAAATTTTAAGATATTCCTGCACGTCTAACATGTAAAACCTCGTTTGATATATCGCAAGTTGATTTGGTCAATGCATCAATATATGCAATGCCAACACAAATGTATATCATTGTATTAGATGTAATTAATGAAAAAATCAGCCACCCTTAGGTGGCTGATTTTAAGCAGTTCTAACCTTTGCAGCGAATTGTTTTATCAACAGGTCGCTAAAGTTTATAACTCAATTTTATTTTGACGGATGGTTTCAACTAACACAGGGAAAATTGCATCCACAGTTTCTGCACTTAAAGCTTTACCTTGTGCATCGCTAAACTGAATGATAGTTCCTTGCTCTGCACGACTTAACTTCACTTGATATTCTTGCTCAGCAAGTGGCAACTCTGGAGCTTTGCTACCGCCCCAAATAGCATCCCAAAAACCTGATTCTGGTTTAGTGAACTTCACGAAGTAAATATAATCATTCCGATTGAGATCTGTAACTTCCAAAGAAACGGCTTGGAACAGCACCTCGACCTGCGACCAAGCATTGTCTAAAGGCAATTTAGTCAACAAAACTGCGTCGCCACTGCCAGACGTTGCACGAGTTAACTGCACATCAGGAGCTTTCGCCTTCGCTTCACGAATTGCCGCGAGTTCAACCGTCGCAATATGATCTATCAGACGATTTAAAAAATGCGCTTCTTCACGGCGTTGCCCTACCGTTGTTAATTTACGCTCGGGATCTTGATACTTTAAACTAGCGAGATGCACAGAAACGCCAATAGTACGACCATGAGGTTTCGGCTCTAAGGTCACTAAAAACTGGCCTTGTTGGGCAAGTTCTTGACCTTTCCAAAACCAAAATCCTGTTTCTTCATACTGATTAACCAAACCAGTTTTAAACTCTAAGTCTTTTTGACTTTCCAAAGCAATGTCATTCTCTTGCATGAACTTAACAATGTTGCTTTGTAAATAAGGTAGTAACTCGCCAGTATATTCAGAACGCTCAAACCAAACGCGTACATTTTTATCTTCCTCATCGACACTTGAGTTGGTCGCAACCGCTAAGATTTGCACCGGAGGACGCAAATCAAGCGCTTCACCTTTTTCGCCCGGCGCTACATGCGCAGGCAAATCAAATTGAGCAGGCTTACGCGGCGCAATGAGCCCTTGCGGGATTTGTAATTCCGCAACTCGTTGTTCATCGACGACTTGTTCTGGCTTTTCTAAACCGAGTATCGAACAACCACTTAATAGTAACGTGGCAACCAATGTGCCAGGGATCCAATATTGCACCTAAAAACTCCTAAAATTGTAAATTCGCTTGGTGTAGCGCTTGTTCGATTACAGACTGGTGAATTGGTTCCAGCTGGGTGAGCGGTAATCTGGCAAAATCTGATTCAATCAGACCAAGACGCCATAGCGCCCATTTCGATGGGATTGGATTACTTTCAATAAATAAATCTCGATGCAGCGCCTGCAATGTGCTATCCAGCTGTTGCGCAGTTTCTGCATCCTTTGAAATTGCCGCCTTAATCATTTGACTCATTGCCAGCGGAGCTACATTGGTGGTAACCGAAATAACACCATGCCCGCCCTGCAACAAAAATTCACAGGCTGTCGCATCATCACCGCTTAATAACTTAAAATCCGCTGGGCATAAGCTTTGCAACTCAGCCAAACGTTGTAATGAGCCTGTCGCTTCTTTGATGCCGACGATATTTTCGATTTTGCTTAAAACAGCGACAGTCTGACTGTGCAAATCAACACCTGTTCGACCAGGAACATTGTAAAGTAGAACTGGCTTATCAGTAGCTGCCGCAACCGCGGTAAAATGCGCAATCATGCCTGCTTGGGTTGGCTTGTTATAATAAGGAGTTACAGTTAGGAAGCCATCAATTGCTAACTCACTCAATTTTTTAGTTTTTTCAACAGCTTCAGCGGTCGAATTAGAACCGTTTCCCGCAATAATTTGTACACGCCCTTGCACTTCGTCGATAGCGAATTGCATCACAGCTAGTTGTTCTGTAAAAGGGATAGTGGCGGCCTCACCAGTCGTACCCATGATAATCAAACCATCTGTGCCGTTATCAATTTGATAATTAATAAGTTTTTTAAGACTTACATAATCAACCTGCCCATCAGCGAACATCGGGGTGATAATTGCAACATGACTACCGGTAAACATAACCAAGACTCCACAAATTTCAGGCTGCCTATAGTAATGAGCAAGTCCACTGAACACAAGCAACAGCGTATAGCTCGGATGAAATTTCAATAAATTATGCTAAACTGCCAACCCCGAACAGTCTTGGAGAGATGCAAACAGATGGCGCAACAATTAGTCGTCACCGCCATTGGAGCCGACCGCACAGGCATCGTTAGTCAGCTCGCCCGCTTAGTCAGCGATTGCAATTGCAATATTGTCGATAGTCGAATGGCGATATTTGGTAATGAATTCACTTTTATCATGCTACTGTCTGGCGATGCGGCCGCGATTAGTAAAATTGAATATATATTGCCAAGTTCAGCATTTGAACTGAACCTGCTTACCATGACTAAACGGACTTCATCTAGGCTGTTACCTCAGTTATCAGCCCCTTACATTATTGAATACACGGGTATTGATAAAGTGGGTACCTTAGGTGCTATTTCTAGTTTGCTGGCTGAGCATCAGGTTTATATTGCCGCATTAAGATCTGAAACCATTCATCCCAACGTAGATGGCCCTGCGCATACTCATACCACGATGACGGTGCAACTTCCAACTGAAATGGATGTGGAAAATTTGCGCACTTTGGTTATGAAAAAACTAGAGAAGATGCACCTGACGGGCAAATTTGTTTTGCAAAGTTAATCGCAGTTATTGCTCTCATCGGTCAATCAATTTAGTCACAGCACCAGTATCCTGGTTCAGTAACAAACACAACGAGATAACAATATGCAAATGCTACAAAAAGGCGACATTGCGCCAGACTTTAATCTATCCAACCAATTCGGCGAATCTGTACAACTCTCAACCTTGTTAAAAACAAATAAAGTGTTGGTTTATTTCTACCCTAAAGCCATGACGCCAGGTTGCACTGTGCAAGCGTGCGCACTGCGTGACAACCAAGCTGCATTTAACGCTCAAAATGTCTCAATCGTCGGGATCAGTACTGACCCAGTGAAAAGCTTGTTGAAATTCAGCGAGCGCGATCAACTAAATTTCACCTTATTATCAGACCCAAACCATGAAATCGCGGAAGGGTTTGGTGTTTGGGGAGAAAAGAAATTTATGGGCAAAGTATACGATGGCATTCATCGTACAAGTTTTTTGATTGGCCAAGATGGCAAAATTGAGCAAGTGTTTGTATCTTTCAAAACTTCAAACCATCATGAAGTAGTGCTTGCTGCACTAAATTAAGCCAAAAACCAATTCACTCTGGACAATTTGGGGGTAATCCGTATGAAACTATTCTACTCACCAGGGGCTTGCTCCCTTGCTTCTCATATCGCCTTGCACGAATCTGGTTTAAAGCACGATATTGCCAAGGTTGACTTACGAAGCAAAACTCTCGCCGATGGCAGTGATTATCGACAAATTTGTCCGCAAGGGTATGTCCCTGCTCTGCAGTTAAAAAATGGCGAATTGCTCAGCGAAGGCCCGGCAATATTGCAATATATTGCCGATCAAGCACCGGCGACAAATTTAGCACCAGCCAACGGCAGCTTCGCCCGTTACCGGTTACAAAGCACGCTTAATTATATTGCGACCGAAATTCATAAAAACTTTAGCCCACTGTTCGACCCAAGTGCAGACAGTGCGGCAAAAAGCAGTGCGATGGCTCGGCTGAGCGCCCGTTTACCGCAAGTGGACCAACAATTGGCCGCGCAAAACTATCTAGTGGGCGATAATTTTACCGTTGCGGATGCCTATCTGTTTACTGTATTGGGCTGGGCAAGAATGGTGAAATTTGATTTGAGCCCATTCGTCAATTTACTTGCCTATCAACAGCGCATTGCAGCAAGACCTTCGGTAGTTGCAGCGATGACTGCTGAAGGCCTTATTCGTTAACAGGAGTTCATCATGCGTCTGACAGCCATAGCGCTCATTTGCCTATTCGGTGTGAGCTTAGACACGAAAGCATCCGAGACGGCTTTTATTCAAAGTGAGACGGTAAAGCTGAAAATCGACACGGTTGCTTCCGGGTTATCACACCCTTGGGGAATTGAGTTTCTTCCAGATGGCAATATGCTGGTCACTGAACGTGATGGACGCTTGCGTCTAGTTACTGCCGACGGCGCGTTAGGACAACCTATCGAGGGCCTCCCTCAGTTGTCTGTTGCAGGCCAAGGGGGCTTGTTAGATGTGATGCTCGACAAAAACTTTGCTGACAACAAAACCCTTTATTTAAGTTTCTCCGAGCCAGGTGCAAATAACACCAATAGCACCGCAGTGGTTAAAGCAACTCTGAATAAAAATCGCTTAGAAAACAGTCAGGTCATCTTCAGCCAGCAACCTAAATACGATAGCAAGTACCATTTTGGTGGCAGGTTAGTACAAGAAAGTAATGGCAACATTTTTGTGACTCTCGGTGACAGAGGTTCTCGGCGTGAAGATGTTCAACCACTTAATACTTTGATTGGCAAGGTTGCTCGTATCACCCCGAGCGGTGCTGCGGCAGATGGCAATCCAAAATTCGCCACAACAGCACTTGCCGAAATTTGGTCTATTGGCCATCGCAACATTCAAGGTGCAACCCTCGATAATCAAGGCCGACTCTGGACGCATGAACATGGTCCACAAGGCGGTGATGAAATTAATATCACACAAGCAGGCAAAAACTATGGTTGGCCACTCATCACTTATGGCGAAGAATATGGTGGTGGTGTAATTGGCAAAACTAGCCAAGCGGGTTTAGAACAACCATTGCATTATTGGGTTCCGTCAATAGCACCAAGCGGGATGAGCTTCTATCAGGCATCTTTGTTCAAGACTTGGCAGCAGAACTTACTTGTTGGCTCACTGAAATTTGGGCAATTAGTCCGATTGGAAATTAAAGACGATAAGGTAGTCCACGAAGAGCGTATCCGCATCGGCAGTCGTGTTCGTGATGTCCAGGTGGGTCCTGAGGGGGCGGTCTATTTGCTAACTGATGAAGATAACGGTCGGATCTTAAAATTAACCCCATTACAGTAATATTGAGCACACAAGATTGATGCGGGTTAAATTACAGTGGTTAGAGGTAGTGGCTCGTTCAAAAAGCGGCCATGCCCCCATTCCCTCTGACCCTCTAGTTGCTGTCCTGATGTTGCTAGGCTTGGGTTGCAGCATGAGCAGTTACGCCAATAACCTAGCAGAAACAACAAATGACGCATTAGCAGCCAACGGCGACATTGAGAAAATCAATGTCACTTTTTTGCAGCACGATTATGCTTGGTTAAGAACCAGTGCCGCACTTAATCAGCGTGTTTTTTCTGACCAGTTCCCTGCGCTTGATACGGCGTCGTTGCTGCAAGGTATTGCCGGATTGCAAGCGGATCAACGGGGCAATTTTGCCCAAGACAGCCGGATCAGTTTGCGAGGCTTTGGCACGCGCAGCAGTTTTGGTGTTCGAGGCGTAGAAATCACTTTAGACGGGATCCCGCTTTCTACGCCTGATGGCCAAGTACAACCCTCGACGTTAATGCTCGACCAACTGCAACAAGTCGAGGTACTTAAAGGCCCATTCGCGGCGCTTTATGGGAATGCCAGTGGTGGAGTTATTGCATTTACAAGCAAGGAAGAGTTGAAAGATAGCTTTTACTTCCGCCAACAGCACTCCGCATGGCAAAATAATTCGACTTTAGTCCTAGGTACTGAATATGGAGAAATGGCCTGGACGCAAAGTTATCATCAAGGCTACCGAGCGCATAATAGCGCACAAAAGCGGCAAGCGTATTGGCGTAAATCCTGGGATTTAGCGGAAAACCTCAGTTTTAGCCTACGCTACGATTGGGCAAACGATCCATTACTGCAAGATCCATTAGCGCTAAGCGAAGCGGAGTGGCGCGCAGATCCAAGCCAGACGGCAAGTAGCGCCATCTTATTTGACACCAAAAAAACCTCAGCGCAGCGCGGATTCAGCGCAAACCTGGCGTTCGCAGACGAAGCTTACAATTGGCAGTTCAACAGTTGGCAACTGCAACGCGAAATCACTCAATATTTAGCATTTACCGGTGATGCGTTATCAAGTGCTGGCGGCATTGTCGACCTTAATCGGCAAATGCAGGGCTTTAAAGGGCAATGGCAACAAACAACCAGTTTCGGCGCTTGGCAATTGTTTGGCGGTGCAGAACAAAGTCGGGATAAACGATTCGGTGCAGTCAATCAATTTGGCAACCTTGGCGCGTTGCGACGAGATGAAACCGGAACTGTGAAATCTCAAGACTTAGGCAGTTATCTTCATTTTGCGCTCGACGAGAATTTCGATACCTACGTTGGACTGCGATTAAATCGTCAGCAATTTCGCGTAAATGATAGGTTTATCACCCCAACGAATCCAGATGATAGCGGACAACGTTCGGACCAACATTACCACTGGGCACTCGGGAGTACCTATCAGCTGAATACATGGCAAAGCCTGAATATAAGTGTCGGAGAAGGTTACGAAAGCCCTACCCTGACCGAGATGGCATATTCCAGTTCGTCTTCCGGATTAAATTTAGCGCTCAAAGCGGCAAAGGCTTTCCAGCTGCAAGCTGGTTGGAAATATGCTAAATCAGGAAGGACGCTGAGCATTGATATATTCCACATCGCCACAGAGAACGAATTGTTAGTAGATCAATCTCTCGGCGGTCGAACCAGTTACCGAAATGCTGCAGCAACTCGCCGCATTGGCGCTGAATTTAGCGGCCAATGGCAATTAACTCCGTCGTGGCAACAGCAATTGAGTTTGACAAGTATCGACGCTAGATTTCGAACACCGTCAGAACCGTTACTTCAAAATCGAATCTTACCGGGGCTTGCCAAACAGCAATTGAGTTGGCAAATCAATTGGCTGCCACTTCAAAGCGACGGTTGGCAACTGCAGAGTGTTGTCGACTATAAAAGTAGAATGGCTGCGGATGATCGCAATCAAGTATTTGCGCCAGCATCGACAATTTGGCGATTACAAAGTAGATGGCAAGGCGAACTTTACAGTGGCCAGTGGCAAGCGTGGTTGGCCGCAGAAAATATCACGAATACTAGATATGTTGGGGCAGTGGTTGTCAACCAAGGCAACGGTAGAAGCTTTGAACCCGGAGTTCCTCGGCAATTGCTTGCTGGATTTCAATACAATTATCAGCTAAATTAGCGTTAATAAGCAGCACAGGGAGGCCGTGTATTCACTATACATTGTTGTTAGGTTGTCCAATGCATGTGTTTAAATTAGTTTTCCTATGCTTTATTTTAATTTCAAGTGCAAACGCCGTAGCTGAGAAACCGCCAACTATTCGGCTCGCGCTTTATCACAGCCCTCCCTATTACTTTACCGAACCACCAGCTGCGCCTTCTGGTTTAGCCGTTGATATTCTTCGACCTGTGCTGCAGCAACTTGGCTATGAATTACAGATTGTAGTCTGCCCTTTTCCCCGTTGCTTAAAAATGCTTGAACGGGGTGAAGTTGATTTAATGCCGGGACTATTGCGCAATCAAGAGCGGGAACGGTTTGTCCATTTTATTACACCGCCAATGATGAACTTTCATTCTTCTTTTGCATTTTATGCAAGAGCCGATAACCCAACCCAATTGACTAATGAAAAACAACTGCAAGGCAAAACTATCGCAGTAATGCGAAATGCTGTGTATTACCCTCAATTTGAACAAATCCCACAACTGACTAAAACCTCAGTAGTATCAGAAGCCAAAGCCTTGGAAATGGTTCAACAAAAGCGTGTTGATTACACAATAATGATCGAAGGAACTGCTGCAGGAGCTTTTGCCACCGCCGGCATAAAACCAACTGAATTAATCCGCCAGCCATTTTCAGTGACGAGCCATATCGAAGGTTATCTTGGCTTTTCTAAACTGTCACCAAACTTACAATATGTACCTCAGCTCGAACAAGCGATGGCAACTCAGCAAAAACTTGGGTTGTATCAGCGATTGTGGCAACGCTATGGTATCGCACAATAAATTTATGCCTTTTTATCACCTATGCTCATGGCTCTTTGACTAAGTCTCTCGGCGCAGGTAATGTTAAGGCGTGATAAGTTGCTTTAACCATTGAAGCTAAAGGGATCGCAAAAAACACGCCCCAAAAACCAAGAACACCGCCAAAAAACAACACGGCAATGATGATATATAACGGGTGTAAATCAACCACTTCAGCGAAAAGCAATGGCACTAAAATATAAGCGTCAATCGCCTGAATAATACAATAAGCTAACAGGAAATACCCAGTAACAGGTGTGGCACCAAATTGAGAAAATGCGACGATGACCACTGGCACTGTTACTACAAAAATACCGACGTAAGGGATAAGCACAGAACAGCCGACTAAAACACCAAGTAGCAACGCGTACTGTAAATCAAACCAGACAAACAATACGTAAGTAGCAGCACCAACCAGAAATAGCTCCAGTAATTTCCCGCGCAAGTAGCCCATAATTTGGCCGTTTAACTCTTGCCACCATTGCCGAAGAATTCCTCGTTCCGCAGGCAATAATGCAATGATTTGACTGAGTAATAGTTGCTTATCGTTAAGCATAAACAACACCATCATCGGCACTAACACTAAAAAAACTAATCCTCGAGCGATCCCGGTAACGCCTGACCAACTGGTTGCAATCATCGAGTCTGCCATGGCTAAAATGCTACTTTCGATTTTTACAATAAAGCTTTGGATCTGTTGCTCGGTAATAACACCAGGGATCATCTCAGGAAGCCCTTGAAGATAGTGCCGAGCTCTCGACAAAATTTGTGGACTTTCAGAGACCAGGTGTTGCCCCTGTTGCATAATCACCGGTAACAAGGCAAGCACTGATAGCACTAGAGCTAAGATCATTACTGTTAACATCATCAATACTGCAAACCCTCGGTTCATTCGCAATGAAACCAGAAATTGCACGGGCTTTTCTAATAAATATGCCAGACTTAACGCCACTAACACCGGCATCAACACATTGGTCCAAAGGCTCAAAACGGCAATAACAACTAACATTACGCCGAAGAAAACCCGATATTCTGGTGTTGAATACTGTTGCAGTAAACGGCTAAACCAAGTTGAGTTCATAATGCAAAATTCTCAGAGAAAGTCTGTTCAACTCTATGACAGAAAACAGAAAAAATCATAGCCTCTGTCTATTAAATCAAATAAGTGCCCTAAAACTACAGCAATTTGACAACAACACTGGCACTTGTGACGGATAAAGGCATAAAATTACCAAAGTATACGCCCAGTTCTAATGTCATTCATAGGCAGGTTATCCATGAATCAATCCGGCAACCGTTCCAAACTTCCGGTAAACCCGACACTGAAAGATATCAACTGGTATAAAAAACAAATCAATTGGGGTGATTTACCGCCATTTTATCATATGGTTGCGCAATCGCTTGGCGAATCAGAAGGTTTATTGACCCATGGCTTTGATAACGCAGTAAAACGCATCATCGATAAACGCAATTGGAATCTACACCAACTTGGTGGATATATCGACGATAACAACATTATTCACTGTGACAATAAACCAAGGATTGCTCTTTACCAGGTATTTACTGAACGAGGTTTTGAACTTCATGCAGTTCCGTATGCCAAAGACCAAGAGATTGACCAATACGTTAAAGGCAATCGCTTGATGGAGTTTAACCTCTGGGACCCTCTTAATATGCGCTTGATATTGCGAGTCAACCAGCTACATAAATTCATCGGCTTTTACTTTGAACACGGTGACGATGCTGATTTTGCACTTATTTTGCATGCGCATAAAACAGTCCATAATGTCATCCAGTTTTTGCAGCAACACGTACATGTTGTCAAAGTGTCTGGAATTTCTATTCGCAGTTTTTTTGATACCCAAGAACGATTGGTCGGTGAAATAGATGCTGATGCCTTACAACTATCAGCATTAAAACTAGGATCTTCTGAGCAGAAAAAATAATGATGTATCGATCGAAGTTCGCAATTACAACGTTGTTAATGGCAATCACCCTCGTGCAGCCGACGCAAGCTGCGACACAATTACCCGACTTAGGCAGCAATGCATTTTCATCGCTGACGGCTGAAAAAGAAAAAGTCATTGGTGATGTGATGATGCGGGAAACTCTTGGCCGGTTGCCAATGGCTCATGATCCCCTGCTTGATGAATATCTGAATAACTTGGGGCAACGTTTGGTTGCCAAGGCTGATGATGTTCGCTTTCCATTTAATTTTTATTGGGTAAATAACAAGGAAATTAACGCTTTTGCGACTTTAGGTGGGCATATAGTTTCAAATACCGGCACCCTGGCGGTGGCGGAAACAGAAAGTGAATTTGCCTCGGTGATTTCACATGAAATAACTCACGTGACCCAACGACATATCGCCAGAGCCGTCGAAGCTCGTTCGCAATCAGCGCCCCTCACCTTAGCAAGTCTGGTTGGCTCAATCTTACTTGCCACGGTCAACCCTGAAGCGGGTATGGCGGGTATTATGGCTACTCAAGGTGCAGCGCAACAAAGTGCTATCAATTTTACCCGCAGTAATGAGCAAGAAGCGGACCGGATAGGATTACAACTACTTGTTAATTCAGGTTTTGACCCATATGCCATGCCGGAGTTTTTCAATAAACTAAATGAAAAGACTCGTTTTGCTAATACTCAGTTAGCGTTTTTATATACTCACCCACTTTCACAATCGAGGATTGCCGATTCTAGGGTCAGAGCGCAACAATATCCGCAGAAGTTTGTGGCAGATAGCAGCGATTTCTTATTTGCTAAAGCTCGGGTTTTTGCTCGATATCAACAAACACCTAAAGACGCATTAAGTTATTTCCAAAAAAAACTACGCTTGCCAGGTGGCAATACCAAAGCGAATCAATATGGTTTAGCGCTAGCCTTGTATGATACTGGTGATTTTGCAGGTGCTGCGGAGGTTATTGAAAAGCTATATGAGCAATCGCCTGGTAATTTATATTATATCGATGCCAGAACAGATATTCTCATCGCAACCAACAAAGTTGAAACTGCCTTGGCGATGTTGGAAAAAGAGTATTTACTGCGACCCAATAATCAAGTCATTACGTTAAATTACGCTAATGCTGCCATGAAGGCAAACTCACATCGCCTCGCGCTCCATTTGCTCAAAAGTTTGCTTTATTACAAGAATAACAATTTTTTGGCCTATGAAATGTTAGTGGAAGTCTATCTCCAAATGAATGATATGGCGAAATATTACGAAGCAAAAGCTGACTTATATTACCAACTGGCGATTTATCCTAAGGCTATTGATGAAATCAATATGGCTCTCAATCAATTGGCACCTGAGGATCAACTAGAAAACCGTCGGTTAGAGTCTAAGAAAAAACAGTGGCAAACCGAATTTACCCGCTTGAAAAAATTAAACTAAGAGGTTGAGTTGTTAAAGATATATCACAACAATCGCTGCTCCAAAAGCCGCGAAGCATTAGCGATATTGCAGACAAAAGGTGTTCCATTTCAGGTTATTAACTATCTTGAAATTCCGCCCACACCTGTTGAATTACAGGCACTCCTTGAGAAATTAGGCTATCAAGCGCGCCAATTACTGCGAAGTAAAGAGGTAGAATATTTGCAATTGGGTTTAGACAATACTGCACTTACCGAGGCGCAAATAATTGCAGCTATGTGTCAAGCACCGAAATTAATTGAAAGACCCATTGTGGAATCGGAAACCCTAGCAATTGTGGCTCGCCCCGCATCATTATTGCAGGACTTTTGCTAATGCCAACCGTACTGGTGTTATATCATTCCCGCCATGGCTCAGTTCGCGCGTTGGCGGAAAAAATTGCTATCGGTGTGCAAGCAGCAGGTGGCAACGCCAAAATCAGAACAGTTGCCAATTTCACTACTACCGAGCCGCAAATTACTGACGAACAGAGCCATCCTCTCGCGACAATGCAGGAGCTTGTGGACGCTGATGCCCTAGCTGTCGGCAGCCCTGTCCGTTTCGGGCTGATGTCCGCAGAGATGAAAGCATTTTGGGATCAAACAACGGCATTATGGCTCAAGGGCCAACTTATTGATAAACCGGCAGGTGTTTTTACCTCTTCGTCCACGCACCATGGTGGCCATGAAGCAACACTGCTGGGCATGATGTTACCATTACTTCACCACGGCATGATTGTAGTCGGGCAACCATTTGATGCCCCAGAGTTACATCAAACCAACACAGGTGGCACTCCTTATGGTCCAAGCCACGTCACTGGATTATCTGATAGTCGTATGCTGAGTCAGCATGAGCAGCAATTAGCGATTGCATTTGGCAAACGATTGGCACAAATTGCAGGAAAATTGAAATGAGTATTTTATTTGAACAGGAATTTCCACTCGCACCGCGCACGAGGAATTTACTACGACTTGGCCAGCTAGGCTATGGAATTCTGTTAGTGCTGATCCCACTTTGGGTGCTTTGGTTGTCACCACCGGAACTCGGGAGCCCCAAAACCTTATTACTGGTCTGGTGGGCGCCATTATGGCTGCCACTTTGGGGGATCATTCGCGGCAAGGCATATACATTTGCGTGGGCAAATTTTATTGTAATGTGGTATTTCTTGCACAGTTTGACCACTCTCTGGGTCGGCCAAGGTCTTAACTTTTATCTTGCGCTGATTGAATTGGCAGCCGCATCATTGATGTTTTATGGCTGTACTTATTATGCCAAATTTCGTGGACAAGAATTGGGTTTAAAAATACCGAAACTAAAAGACGATCCTGAACGTTTATAATGCTGCCAAAAACGCCTTACTTAGGCTGCACTAGCAATTGCTTGTAAGGCTTAAGTTCGGCATCAAAAAAACCTTCACTGCGCATTCGGCTAATGGTTTTAAGCAATTCCATGCGATGAGTAGAGTTTTGACTTACCGCACAAAATACCGCTGAAGGCTCTGCCCATAACGGATCTGCAGCAAACTTAACCTCAAAACGTTGGTTTTTCATTAAATCGGCATAAGTTAAATCGACGGTCATCACCGCATCTAGCCGCTCCTGAGCGAGTCGCTGCAGGTTACTTACTAAAGAATGCGCATCATCGCGGATCAGCTGTTCAGAACGGAATGCGGCATCTAACTCTGGGTATCTAAAACCATGATTGGTTCCAACCCGCTTGCGGTACAAATCCATAATTGATGTGATTGGCGGAGAATCATCGCGTCGAATAATTAATTGCTGCGTATAAAATAGCGGTACGGTCCAGTCAAATAACTCAGCATCGGCAACCCACTCAGGACTTAGAAAGCAAGCAATGTCTGCCTTACCTCGACTTAACCACGGCTCAACTCTGGCTCTGGGCAAATCCAAATATTCGACCTGACCGCGCATGCGGCTTGCGACCTCGTCTAACAAGTGCTTACTAATGCCACCTGAAAGTTTGCCATCAACCGAAAAATAGGCGTACGGAGCGGTATTACTCTCGCTAACAACCGCACGAATTAATGGGCCAGATACCCTTACTTCAGGCTCGGCACAAGATAATGTCCAGCTAAAAAGACCGACTACACCAACGATAATTAGCGCCGGACGAGTGCAAAACATGTAAAGGCCTCTTTATAAATTTTGACTAAAAATGTAACTTCACGTTGTAATATAACAAGTTACTCAACTTGATAATAGCTAAAACATGCAATCAATGCGCAATGATTGCACTAGGAGTATGGCTTTATTCAAAACATTCTGCGATCTAATTCCATGCTTTCCCCGTACAAATTGCAGAAGTTGTAATACCGGAGAGAATATGTCGCTCGAAATTGCGTTGTTTCCACTGAGCCAGATTGTATTGCCCGAGGGCCTAATGCAACTCAGAGTTTTTGAACCTCGATATCAACGCTTGGTACGTGAAGCAGGAAAGCGTCCTTTCGCCAGCGCTTTGTTAAACCCCTATGTGCAACAAAAACATCCGCAACGGATCTATCCGACCATCACTCAAGTCGAAATAAACGATTTCAGCCAACTCGATGACGGGCTGTTGGGAATTACAATCTTGGGAACGCAGCGTTTGCAAATTATCGAGCGTTGGCAAGAAGACGATGGGTTGCATGTTGCAAAAGTTGAGCTATTACCAAATTGGCCGCAAATAGAGCTAGCGAATCATGAATTGATACTATCGGAACAACTTTCACTCGTGTTTGCACAAAACCCGCAGCTTAAACAACTTTATCCTGAATTCAAAGCGAACGATGGCTGTTGGACTGCACAACGATGGCTGGAAATACTAACGATGCAACCACCGCTGAAGCATCAGCTCATCGCGCAAGCCGACAGTCAACCAGCCATCGCTATGCTACTGCAGTGGCTACAAGAACAGCCTCGGCAAAATTAATCACGAGGCTAATTAATCCCCAAATACTTGTGCACTTGCACGCTGAGTCGCCAATTATGCTGTTTACACATTTCAATCGCCAATTGTGTTGCTTTGGCTTTTTGCGAAATCGGCTGCAAATAAACCAACTTATTTGTCAAATCGATATGCTGCAGCAACTCTTGTAGCTCTTCTATATGCTTTTCCATGGCAACTGGATGCTTGATTTCATTAGCGCGATTTAGCGCACTATTGAGCACAGCATAACCACCTTTCATATTCACTTTCGGCGATACCGTGACCCACGTCGTGTTAGGCGCCAAAATTTCAAAGGTACCACTGGTTTCAATTTGCGTTGTGTAGCCTTCTCGGTGCAATAACTCACAAAGCGGATTTAAGTCGTATAAACATGGCTCACCGCCCGTTATAACGACATGCAACGCACGATAACCTTGTTGCTTAATCAATTGGTACAACCCTTGCGCATCGCAATCGGCATAATGGTCAGAGTCTGCTTTTTTCCGAGCGGTATCACCAAGCTGGATCAGCAAATCAGGGTTGATTTCCCAAGTATGTTTGGTATCACACCAAGCACAACCCACTGGGCAACCTTGCAAGCGGATGAAGATTGCAGGAGTGCCCGTGTAACTGCCTTCGCCTTGGATTGTTTCAAATATTTCGTTTACTTTATACACGCTGAGTTGATTTCCTTTAGCATCTGGCGAAATTGCAGTACAATGCGCGCCCCAAATTTAAAGACCATTATAACGGGAGCTTGGCCAATGCCGCAAAAAGTTGTTGTGATTTATTCCGGTGGTATGGATTCTTTCACTGTTTTACATAAAGCCATCCGCGATGGTCATGACGTCTACGCACTGTCGTTTAACTATGGTCAACGCCATGTTCGCGAACTGGAGTGTGCTAGCAAAGTTTGCGCTGAACTTGGCATCAACCACAAGGTTGTCGATATTTCCGCGATTAATCAATTGATTGGTGGTTCAAGCTTAACTTCAGATATTGAAGTGCCTGAAGGGCATTATGCTGCCGATAACATGAAATCGACAGTAGTCCCTAATCGCAACATGATTTTATTGTCTTTAGCAGTTGGCTACGCAGTTTCTCTGGATGCAACCGCAGTCTATTATGGAGCGCATTCAGGCGACCACTTTATCTACCCTGATTGCCGTCCTGAATTTGTGCAAAAAATGCATGATGTTTGTCAAATAGCGAACTACGAACCTATTGCTATCGTTAGCCCATATTTAAAAGAAACCAAAATTGAAATCTTACGCGATGGTTTGGCGATGGGGCTTGATTACAGCAAAACCTGGACCTGCTATAACGGGCGGGAAAAAGCGTGCGGCAAATGTGGCTCATGCCAAGAGCGTCTTGAGGCATTTACCTTAAATAACGCGACCGACCCTCTCCCCTACGAATAATTAGCGGCTTTGCCCCTAGGCGCGTACTGACATAATAGTTGGTATAGCGCCTGAGTCGCGGCAACTTGCTCTCCACGTCGACTTGCTAGGTACATTTGGCGATGCAAACCTGCTTCACCAAGTGATTTTGTAATAATCAGCCCCTGGCTGACAAACGGCTCTGCAAGCCAGGTTGGTAAAATCGCGATGCCCTCGCCCGCCGCGACTAGTTGTAAAATCTGACTGGCTTGTCCGACTTGGCGAAGCCGACCTTGAAATTGATTTTTCTTTAGAAAAAAGCGGAATAAATCCTGACGCTCAAGTGGGATTGGATAGGTTAACAAATCACAGTGCACCAAATGTTCTGGGGTTAGTAATCGCTCCGATGCCAGCTCATGCTCTGGATAAAGATAAGCCACTAATTCCATTTCAAACACCGGTTGAAAACTTATCAAGTTTTCTTGGCGGACGTCTGTTGTCAGTACCAAATCCAATTCATTGCTAATCATTGCCTCAAGGGCATGATGCTCAATTTCGCTAGCCAAGCTAAGTGTTACTTCGGGCCATTGCAGCCGAAACGCTTTTACCGCTGGTAAAAGCCAATGAAAACAGGCATGGCACTCCACTGTAAGCCTAAGTTGTGTTGAACACGCCACACCAGATTTCAATTGTGTCGATGCTAAATCAACCAAAGGCAGCACTTGATCAGCCAATTGCAGCAATAGCTTGCCTTGAGCACTAAACTGCACCGGTTGCGTCTTTCGGACAAATAAACGACAACCCAGTTGATGCTCTGCATCTTTAAGCTGGTGTGATAACGCTGATTGAGTGAGAAATAAACGAGCGGCAGCGCCCTGCAACGAGCCTGTCTCCACTAATGCCTTGAGAGTTCGTAATAGTTTTAAATCGATCATGTGGAAAGTTACTCTCGCAAACAAATAGATAGACTCAATTCCTGCCAAGCAGCTTAACAACTTAAAATAGACATATCAACATCTAGATGGCCAAGCAAAACTCCACCGCATCGACTTAATCGTCAGTTTCGACTAATCGATGGCAGGTATCGATGGTCGCAACACAAGGCTTAGCACTAAGCATTTTGTTATGCGCCTTTGCCGTCAACGCAATTTAAGTAAACCGATAGAAATGAAGTTTTTTGGGCAAGACTACAAATACAATTGATGGCGCATAGTCTTAATATCCCAATAATTTAAATATATGTTTTGAGGGAATAGACCGTGCTAGGCAGACAATTACCACGTCTTAGCCTTTTGTCCAAAAAGGCATTACAGGCGTTGGCGGGTAATTGGCGGGTAAATGATGCCGCGATCGGCAAAATAATGCATTCTAAAGATAAACAAATAGTTAATTAAAGAAAAGCCGCAGAAATTGCTGTGATTACTGCGGCGAAATCAAAAACTAGAAACACGTGCTTTGTTTCTATCTCACGGGAAGTTCAAACTTGGCAAACATCCGATCGATTTCTTCTTGGTTCCGTAATAAATTTGCCCGTTCAACCACATCCTTCGTCAGATGAGGAGCAAAACGCTCAATAAAATCATACATGTATGTACGCAAGAATGAACCTTTGCGAAAGCCAATTTTTGTGGTGGACGCGGCAAATAAATGACTTGCATCCAGAGCCACTAAATCGCTATCCAACTGCTTATCCATAGCCATCGATGCAATAACACCAACGCCTAGTCCTAGTCGGACATAGGTTTTTATCACATCAGCATCAGTCGCAGTAAACACAATTTTCGGTTCTAAACCTTTTTCACCAAAAGCCCGGTCTAGCTCAGAACGCCCAGTAAAACCAAAAACATAAGTCACGATTGGGTGCTGAGCTACATCTTCAATTTCAATACGGCGATTAATAGTTGCCAACGGATGGTCCCGACGAACAATCACGCTGCGGTTCCAGTGATAACAAGGCAGCATGACTAAATCAGTAAACAGATGCATCGCTTCGGTCGCAATCGCAAAATCTGCATCACCACGCGACGCAGCTTCCGAAATCTGCTGCGGTGTCCCTTGATGCATATGCAGTGACACTTTCGGAAATTTCTGCATAAAACCGCTGATAACATTTGGCAGAGCGTACCGAGCTTGGGTATGGGTCGTTGCGATATTCAGTTTCCCTTGGTCAGGCAGAGTATGCTCTTTAGCAACTGCTTTAATGCTTTCAACTTTGGCTAATATTTGCTGAGCGATTTCAATAACATCCCGACCAGCTGGCGTCACATGGGTCAAATGTTTGCCACTACGACCAAAGACTTGAATTCCCAGTTCATCCTCAAGCATACGGACTTGTTTACTGATCCCAGGTTGTGATGTATATAAACTCTCGGCGGTTGCCGAAACGTTGAGATTGTGGTTTAACACTTCCACAATGTATCGCAGCTGCTGTAATTTCATGTGTCAGGTTTCCGTTAATGACTTATGATAAACCATCGGCTCAAGGCAATTGATTTATTCCATTAAATCATATTTATGAGCAATGGTATAACAAATAGTAGCTAAAAAGCAGAATTTTGCCATGGCAATAAACAACGATATTAAAGAAGAGGAACTTGATAGCGTGGAACATCCAGAAATTGACTTTGCAACTGTCCTAGCGTCAGCTGTCCATGACATGAAAAATTCGTTGTGTATGCTTATCCAATCGATGGAATCTCTGCAACAAGAGCTGGCGCCCCATTCGAACAGCGCAGCGCAAGAATTAGCTAGGATCCACTACGAAGCAACTAGACTAAACACCAATTTATTGCAACTACTCTCGTTGTATCGGATTGAAAAAGATCAGCTCCCCCTTCACCTTGATGAATATCCGGTCGACGACATTTTGGATGAGATCCTTGTTAAAAACCAAATTTACAGCGAACAAAAAGGAATTTCAGTTCAGGTCGAATGCGATAAACATTTGTGTTGGTTTTTAGATAACGATCTGATTAGCAATTTACTTAACGACATTTTTGTCAACGCGCTACGCTACTCGAAATCCAAGTTACTTTTAAAAGCTGCGGTGCATGCACAACAAATTTGCTTTGAAATTCACGATGATGGCGAAGGCTATCCTGAATTTATGTTAGAAAATGCGACAGAACAAATGAACAATCTCAATTTAGCAGCAGGCAGAACCGGACTAGGCCTGTTTTTTGCACATCTAATTGCAATTGCTCATAAAAATCACGGTAAAATTGGTCGTATTGAGTTAAAAAATGGTGGAGCTTTGGGCGGAGGCGTTTTTCGTTTGTGGTTACCTTAAGTAACATCAGGCAATTATTGGTATTTTTGCGAATTTCTGTTTAATATGCAGTAGTAATACCTATTTAGAGGTTTTGATGGTCGTCACGTTAATTATTGTTCTTGTGATAGCACTTCTTGTGATTTCGGTCATTATGAATGCTGTTCAGCAACACAAAGAGCGCTTAGCTACGTTAAAACGTGCTGAGTACTCAAAGCTGCGCGCGATGCTCGAAGACACAGAAGAAATTTTACTGAATGCCGCTAATGTGCCGCTAACTCCGGGTACTATCAAAATGCTACTTAACAGAATCGCCTACACCCTTAAGGCGATGGTGGAACTAGAGCCTAATTCACGGGACTTAAAAAACAGACTCTCTGACACCGAAAAGCGTATCAATGAAATGGGCAATGTTTCTGCACCAATTTCAGAAAACATTAGCTTGCCAGATAACGATAAACAAATAATCACGATGATCCAGGGGATCAAAAAACTTCGGACAATTTTACGTGGTGAGCATGCCCGCGGTAATGTAGATACCCAACTCGTTGTTCAAGAAGATCGCCGTTTAGAGAACTTACAATTACGTATTAATGTAGAAAGTCAGATTAAACGCGGCAACATGGCTCGAAGCAATCATATGCTAGGCTCTGCGCGACAATGCTATGAAAAAGCCTTAGCAACTTTAGCCAATGCCACAACCGTTGACGAATATGTGCAATCCCGTAAAAACGAAGTCAATAACATTCTCGCTGACATTGCTGAAGAACTTAAAGAAGGCAATATGCGCGACCGGCAGAAAAAATTAGAAGCCGAAAATAACGATTTGGACGTATTATTTGCGCCCAAGCGTAAGTGGTAACAATAATCCGTATAAGCATCACTATCGCTTAAATCAAATTGCTAAGTTAGACGATAAACAGATCACGTTTATCCGTCATCCAATTGTTAGCCCTTCTCCCTTTGAATACTTTCAACTTACCAAGTTGGCAATAGTTAAGTTGCCTCTAACAGGCAGGCAACGCTTCGCCGTATTAAATAACAACTAGGCTTTGAAAGTTGCGATGACCGACTTGTTGCAGATATGGCGGTGCTTTTTAACCAAAACGTTGGCCCACGAAATTCGCGATTTTAAAATGAAATGAAAAAGTAGTGATAGCAAAAAGGCCAATCGCTATTAAACAACTGGCCTTCCAGATTAATATAAAATGTCGATTTTAACATGCCTAAATGGCGCTATACGCGATTTTAAAGTCAAGCCTCCGCCTTACCCTCAACCCACTTACCATCTCGATACCAAACCATCCAGCCCGTTGCTTTACCGTCTTTTTCAGACATCACATATTGCTGCTTTGTTTTACGACTCCAACGAACAATCGAAGGGTTACCCTCTTTGTCCATTTTTGGCGCATCGGCAAGATAGAAAAATTTTGGCATTAAGCGCTCGCGGAATTGCGCTAACTCAGCAACTAACGGCGCTCTTGTTTCGCGTGAGCGTGGGAAAGTCGACGCAGCAAGGAATAATCCTGCAGCACCATCCCTGAGCACAAAGTACGCATCGGATTTCTCACAACGCAGTTCAGGCAAATGCACCGGATCTTCTTTTGGTGGCGCCGCTTCGCCATTTTTCAATAGTTTGCGGGTGTTTTTACACTCACTGTTGGTACAACCAAAATACTTGCCAAACCGACCTGATTTCAATTGCATGTCAGAATTACACTTCTCACATTCAATCACTGGTCCATCATAACCCTTGATTTTAAAAGCGCCGCTTTCAACAATATAACCGTCACATTCAGGGTTGTTGCCGCAGACAAATAACTTACGTTGTTCGTCAATTAAATATGAATCCATTGCCGTACTACACTTCGGACAACGTTTTTTATGACGTAAAGCTTCAGTTTCCAACTCATCATCATCAGTGACCTGAATGGCTTCTTCACCAGGAACTAAGTTCATTGTGGTTGTGCAACGTTCTTTAGGCGGCAGATTGTACCCAGAACACCCCAAAAATACCCCAGTACTAGCGGTTCTGATCCCCATTTTCCGGCCGCAGGTCGGACAATCGATATCAGTGAGTACAAATTGATTAGTCCGCATCCCGCCATCGGCAACTTCACCCTCAGCGACTTTGAGCTGACCAGAGAAATCACCATAAAACTCGTCCAACACCTGTCGCCATTGTCTCTCGCCGTGCGCGATATCATCTAATTTAAGTTCCATATTGGCCGTAAAGTCATAGCTTAACAATTCGCTGAAGTTTTCAACCAAACGGTCAGTAACGATTTCACCCATTTTTTCGGCATAAAAACGTTTATTATCAACTTTGACATAACCACGATCTTGGATAGTAGAAATGATTGCAGCATAAGTTGAAGGACGACCAATACCTCGTTTTTCTAGTTCTTTGACCAAACTTGCTTCACTAAAACGTGCTGGCGGCTTGGTAAAATGTTGGGCAGTTGTCAACGACTGCAAATTCAACTGCTCGCCAACTTGTAAATTCGGTAATTCGTTATCTTCCTCATCTTTACGTTTTTGCGCAGGTTGCACGCGAGTCCAACCATCAAACCGTAACACCCGCCCCTTAGCTCGAAGCTCAAAATTCGCGGCCATGACTGTAATATTGGTGACATCATAAAGTGCTGGAGGCATCTGGCATGCAACAAACTGGCGCCAAATTAATTCATATAATTTGCGGGCGTCGGCTTCCATATCGCCAAGTTGGTTAGCCTGCACTTGCACATCTGAAGGACGGATCGCTTCGTGCGCTTCTTGGGCGTTGGCTTTACTTCCATAAACAATAGGTTGATCCGGTAAATATTGCGGTCCAAATTGCTCGACGATGAAATCCCTAACTGCACTAACCGCGTCCGCAGATAAATTAGTGGAATCTGTACGCATATAGGTGATGTAACCCGCTTCGTAAAGACGTTGCGCCATCATCATGGTTTTTTTAACGCCAAACCCTAACCTTGTGCTTGCAGCTTGTTGCAAGGTAGAAGTAATAAACGGCGCTTGCGGTTTAGAGCTCGAGGGTTTGTCCTCACGCTCGGTAACTTTGTAATTCGCATTTTGTAGTAAGGCTTCAGCGGCTTTGGCCGTTTGCTGATTTACTGGACGAAAGGCTTTGCCGTCTTGTCGCGCAACTTCAAGCAGTAGATTTGCCTTTTTGGCTGTTTGCGTCGCCGCATCTATAGTCCAAAATTCTTCTGGGATAAATGCTTTAATCTCGCGCTCGCGCTCAACAACCAATCGCACCGCGACCGATTGCACACGACCTGCAGATAAACCTCTAGCGACCTTCTTCCATAACAAAGGTGAAACCATAAAGCCCACAACTCGGTCGAGGAAGCGACGAGCTTGTTGAGCGTTCACTCGATCTTCATTTACTTGACCAGGTTCAACAAAGGCATTTTTGATTGCATTTTTGGTGATCTCATTAAAAACAACCCGCTTAAATTTCTGTGGCTCGCCACCGATAATTTCTTGCAGGTGCCATGCGATTGCTTCTCCCTCACGGTCTAAGTCGGTTGCCAGATAAACAGTATCAGCTTTCTCGGCTAAAGATTTTAACTCCTTCACGACTTTCTCTTTATCTTCGAGAATTTCATAACGAGCCTTCCAGCCATTTGCCGGATCTATCCCCATGCGATCGACCAAAGCCAGATAATCTTTCTCTGCTTTGCTAATTTTGACCGTGGTTGCTTTAGCCTTGTCTTTAACGCTGCTGCTTTTTGGCAAGTCACGTATGTGACCTACACTACTTTTCACAATAAAATCATTACCCAAATATTTATTGATCGTTTTAGCTTTTGCCGGTGATTCGACTATTACCAGTGATTTCGCCATCGTTGTCCCGAGATCCATTATCCTGTGTGCTGATACAGCACGCCCTTTTTAACGTATATCCGCAAACTGAAGTTGTGACAAGTGAATAAACTCATTATTATGCTTAAAGCCCTTTTTCAAAGGGTTTTTTGCTGGTTTTATCAGCAAAACAAAATGAAGCAAACCTAAAACGGCCGCAATAATAATAAAAACAGTGCCCCTTCCCAATTGAAGGAATAAAGCAAAAATGAAATATTTCGAAGCAAACTTTGATGGTTTGGTTGGGCCAACGCATAACTATGCAGGGCTCTCCATTGGTAACGTTGCATCTCTCAACAATGCCAAAAATACTTCTAGTCCAAAACAAGCTGCATTACAAGGCTTGCAAAAAATGAAGGCCTTATCCGATCTTGGACTCGTCCAAGGGGTATTGGCGCCGCAAGAAAGACCTGATGTCTACACCTTACGTCGCTTAGGTTTTACCGGCAGTGATGCAGATGTGATCGCCAAAGCTGCAAAGCAAGCACCAGCTGTATTACGCGCAGTGTGTTCAGCATCGAGTATGTGGACGGCAAACGCCGCAACCATCTCCCCAAGTAAAGATACCGCGGATGGCAAAATTCACTTTACCCCAGCTAACCTGACCAACAAGTTTCATCGCTCGTTAGAACCAGAAACGACAGGTAGAATTCTACAAGCGATGTTTAACGACGCCCAATTTTTTGCGCACCACCAACATCTACCCGACAATGATCATTTTGGCGATGAAGGCGCGGCAAACCACACAAGACTTTGCGGTGATTATGGCAAAACAGGGGTCGAGCTCTTTGTATTTGGCCGATATGCTTTTGATTATAATAAACCTGCCCCGCGTAACTATCCGGCTCGTCATACCTTTGAAGCCTGTGAAGCTGTGGCTCGATTACATGGACTTACTGAGGACAAAGTTGTCTATATTCAGCAAAGCCCTGAAGTCATTGACCAAGGTGTGTTTCATAATGATGTTATCGCTGTAGGCAACCAAAACGTACTGTTTTTCCATCAGCAGGCATTTGTCGATAGCCAAAACAAACTCGATGAAATTCAAAGAAAATTTGGCAATGAGCAAGCACTCCATTTCATTGAAGTTTTAGATCATGAAGTGACAGTGCAGGAAGCAATTCAGACTTATTTATTCAATACACAAGTTGTAACTTTACCATCTGGCGAAATGGCGATTATTGCGCCAACTGAATGCCGTGATCATCCGCGAGTTTCGGCTTATCTTGCTGAACTTACCGGTCGTGGTACCCCAATCAAACACGTCCACTATTATGATGTTAAACAGAGTATGCGCAATGGCGGTGGTCCAGCATGCTTACGTTTAAGAGTTGCAATGAGTGAGGCTGAGCGCCAAGCCGTAAACCCCAAAGTATTACTTACAGAAAGTCTGTTTGGTGAGCTGAACTATTGGGTTAATCGGCATTATCGGGATACTATCAGCGAAGCAGATTTAGCCGATCCACAGCTGCTAATTGAATCACGAACTGCACTTGATGAATTGACTAAAATTTTAGGATTAGGTTCGGTGTATCCGTTCCAGCGTTAGGAAAGAGCTCTTTACATAGAAAATTTAAAAGCCTCATAATGAGGCTTTTTGTTTTTATAAAATTGCTTAACAATTGACTAATTCTAGTTTAGCTGTTGCCAAGTCCATAATATTAAAAATATCGTATTCTACGACAAACATTAGAGGCCACTTTAAAAACTTATTGATTTTCGGAACAAACTTTCAAAGCTCCTAATCAACAGAATTCTGCACAAAGTTCAATTTGATATGTACTTAAAACAATTTCCGAACTGACGAAAGTAAAAAGCCAGTCCGAGGACTGGCTTTACAAGGTCAACAACTAAGCACTATGGGGTTGGTAACGGGTAAGTGTTAATGTTGTCATAACACTTTGACATGGTGGTATATCTAGTCGCTGAGTTGTCATTGGTATCGGTCTGAGCATTAACACCAAATGGACTATCCCAAGGTCTAGATTCTTCTTTAGTGATGTCGTCACTAAAATAATCTAATACAAACTGTCTAGAAAACACGTTTTCAGTACCTGCTGCGATACCACTTACGTTCACTTCAACAGTTACCCATGCAGCCATCTCTTTCGCATAAGTCAGTGTGAAATACGCAATACCATCGGCACCCGCAGTTATCGTACGATCAACTGCAGCAACATTACCTGGGGTAAGTTGTCCATCACCATTCACATCCTCAACCGGAACTAATGGGTCGAGAGGGTTACGATCCAAAATACCGTTCCTATTCACGTCTTCTGACTTACAGGTAGGATCTTGCGCATCATTGGATTCTTTAGGTATCCATGATTTAAATGCCTGGTTCACAGGACTCTTGAACCAACGGCCTTTAGCGTAACGCGTTGGTGCAACTGATACATTTAATGATTGATTCGGTACAGGATTACCCGCTGAATCTGTTACTAACACAGCATAGTCTTTCAAATACAGCACTTTATTTTCGCTCTCGCGGATGCTGTTTCCTGTTGCAAAACGGAAGAATAAGGTTCTATTACCGACCACAACTGATGTTTTGCCGTTAATTTCCGGTTTATCAACCAAGCTTGCAGTAATCTGAAGCCCTTGTGGATTACTTGGAACACCACCACCAGGCGTGCTGGTATCAGCTAAGAATTCTGTCGAAGCAACACCTTGCGAGTTAGTAATTGCAGTCGCTGGGGACAATTGACCACCAAATGACTCGTCCAACTTAAATGCCACTCGTTTATTCTTCACAGGGTTATTTTTAACATCACGAACTATCGCTTGCACAATCGCTTTTTCGCCGACACCAAGTTGCGCTGGGAACACTTGAACTTCAAGTTTACGGTCCGGATTTGGATCAGGCTCAGTTGCAATAAACTCTACCAACTTCTGCGTCTGTAGCACTATTGTGTCAGGTTTAGTTGATGCAGAAATATTAGCAAAACCAGCATAATCAGATTGCATATAAACACTGGCTTCACCCGAATTATCAGTATTATTTTTGGCAACTACCGAATTCACGGTTGCGTTCGTTGAACCAATCTGTCCACGCGTAGTTGTGAATGTAATTTCTTCATTCATAACTGGTAACGAATCTCTAGTCCATTGAACTTTAGAGCTTTTGATTTCACCTAACGGTATCTCAAGAATTGGCGGTTCAGTGGCAGGCTTCACAAAGGCGAAGGCATCTGAATTTACAACGATCTTGAATGATTTAGTGACGCCAAGCGCTGAAACTGTAATCGTATCGTCACCTGGAATTGCTGCGGTATATTGCACAACAGCGCGACCAGTTGCCGAATCAGTAATAGGGTTAGTATTGCTAAATTGATTATTCAACTGCGAAGTTAGTTGGATTGCAGTATTACGAATAGGCTTGAACGCTGAATCCACCAAATCAAAGCTTAAATTAACAGAATTGCCAACAACAACAGCACTAGGTGCGGTCACTTGAATATCAGTCCCTACAACTTTGATTGTTAGTATAGATTTTTTCGATGAAGAGCCAGCTGTTGCACTAACGACAATGTCACGGAGTGCAAAGTTGGTTTTACTGGTTAAAATTGCAGTAGCAACCCCCATGTTATTGGTTGTGCTAGAGACTACTTCAAGCTCTGCATCAGACCCTGTTTCTATGGCAAAAGTAACTTTAGAGTCTTTCAACAAAATTTGATTAACGTCTTTAATAATTGCCGTCAATTCAATTTTATCTGTTAAACCGCTGCCTAATTGCAACTTATCAGATTGCAGTAATACCGAACTCACAGGATCAGTGGTGACAGAACCGCCATCGCCTAAGGAATCAAATGAGCGACTCGCTTGAATTGATTTATCTGCGTCAAATGTTGCAGTGATGGTGCCGGTACCATTTGTTGTACCAGCGGTCAAACCAATTTTTGCGACACCATTAGCATCAGTACGAGCAGTAGCCGTCTGATTATTGAAGTAAGCAAGTCCTTCAATATTGATAGCAAAATTAATCTGTCTGTCGGCAACTGGAACACCTGTTAACGACTTCAGCACCACAATGGCATCCAACGGTACGTCTTTGGAAATCACAAAAGCATCCGCACCGGCTTTATCTTTCAGCGACAAACTCATGACTGTGACCTGGCCTGATGGATCATCACCTGCAGAATTGAAAGGCAGCGGTGCATAAGTTTGGCCAGCGAATACAGGTGTTATGGTACCGACGCCATTCTTAGTACCGACATTCAACACAATGCGAGCCACACCGTTGGCATCGGTAATTGCTGATGCTGTTGCATTGGAGAATTTAGCGAGTGCAGGGTCACTCAATTGAAATGAAACAATTTGGCCTGCGACAGCAACTGAAGTTGAAGTCAAAGTAGCTTCAACAGTCAATGG
This sequence comes from Alteromonadaceae bacterium, assembly GCA_041914845.1. Lineage (GTDB taxonomy): Bacteria > Pseudomonadota > Gammaproteobacteria > Enterobacterales > Alteromonadaceae > Pararheinheimera. The sequence goes on along the minus strand of JAYSCP010000003.1, from coordinate 216,221 downwards.
ATTGGCAAGACTTAAGTCGTTACTAACACTACCATCAGCTTTTAATAAACGAAGTGTGACATTTGAACCATTGCCAATCACTGCGCCATCCCCTGCAGAAGTAAATGGGCGACTTGCGGTAATCACGACATTGGAATCGAGAATTGCTGTTAAGGTGCCGGTACCATTAGTCGCACCAGCAACTAAGCCAATAGTGGCGATACCATTTTCATTAGTTCTTGCTGTCGCTGTTTGGTTAGTGAATGATGCAAGGCCAGGCAAATTGATACTAAAGTTAATTTGCTTATCTGCGACAGGAACACCAGTTGCTGACTTTAATTCAACAATAGCATCAAGCGGTTCAGCTTTGCTGATTGAAGCTGCATCAACACCATTCTTGTTCTTGAGAGTTAAGGTAATTACGGCTGCTTGGCCAGTTGGATCGTCACCAGCGGAGTTAAATGCCTGAGGAACAAAAGATTCACCATCAAATGTTGGCGTAACAGTGCCGACACCATTTTTAGTACCAACGCTTAACACTATCCGAGCAACACCGTTCGCGTCAGTAATTGCTGATGCGGTTGCATTTGAAAATTTGGCTAATGCATTATCACTGAGCTTAAATGAGATAATCTTGCCGGAAACAGCAACTTTGGTTGATGTTAACGTCGCTTCAACAGTTAATGGATTAGCAAAGCTCAAATCATTATTTACCGTACCATCAGCTTTCAAAAAGCGAAGAGTTACGTTAGATTCGGCCCCAACTACCCCGCCATCACCAGCGGAAGAGAACGTAATATCGGCTTTTTCACCTGATGCTAACTCAGCAGTAATAATCCCAGCACCGCTTTTGGTACCCACTAACAAGCCGATGGTTGCTTCACCATTGTCGTTAGTTTGTGCCGTGCCTGCACCATTATTAAAACTGGCTAAAGACGTGTCGTTCAGTTTGAAGGTTACTAATTTCTTCCCAACTGAACCACCGTTTGACGATGATAGTTTTACAGTGACGGTTAAAGGCACTGCTTTGCTGACGGTTGTAGCGGATTGATTGCCGTTTGACAACGACAAAGCCAAGGTGTACACCGGAGAAGTAGGTGTACCACCTCCACCAATAGTTCCTCCTCCACCACAAGCGACTACAGCACTCATCAAAAACGCAACGAGAAGTTGCCGGATGTTTCGCATGAAAACTCTCCCTAGCTGACTCTTATAATTAGATTTTGTTAATTCTGTATCTTATCTGATTAATTTCAAATTAATCAGTATTAATTGCTAAAAATAAGCAAATTTTTCTTTTTCTACAGAAACTGTTAAATTACGTGCACTTTTTTACCTTATAACTCAAGTGACCTAATGACCACAAATACTAAATTTAGCCTAACAGCGCGGATCTTGATAGCCATGTTTCTTGGTTTAAGCGCTGGTATCCTAATCCGATTAATCATAGGTGATAAAACAGATGCCCTTCTGCAACTAGGTAGTTTCGAATTTGGTTTAAAAGCTATTTTGGTCGATGGCATTTTCCACGCAGGCGGCCAAATATTTCTAGCCAGCTTAAAGATGTTAGTCGTTCCTTTAGTGCTTGTCTCTTTAGTTTGTGGTACCGCATCTTTAAAGGATGTCTCAACTTTAGGTCGAATTGGCCGTAAGTCCATGGGTTTATTTATTCTTACAACGGCACTAGCTATTGCTATTGCGATTGTATTTGCATTGATAGCCTCGCCAGGTGTTGGTGTTGATATGACCACAGACACCAAATTTACTCCAGGCGAAATAAAAACAGTCACACAAGTGTTTATTGACATGTTCCCATCAAACCCTATTGATGCAATGGCGAAAGGTGAAATGCTTCAAATCATTGTTTTTGCAGTGTTATTTGGCTTAGCAATCACCTTAAGCGGTGAAATAGGTGAGCGGATCAGGCTATTTTTTGAAGACTTAAATACGGTAGTAATGAAGCTGGTAGAAATTGTCATGCATTTCTCACCATATGGTGTTTTTTTCCTGATGGCAAAACTATTCACCACCCTGCAACTTGCCGACATGGCCAATTTGGGAAAATACTTCTTAGTGGTTTTGTTCGCATTATTATTCCATGCATTCGTTGTCTACGGTTCTTTTATCATGTTAGCAGCAAGACTCAATCCGCTGACATTCTTCAAGAAAATGCGGGAAACCGCCATGTTTGCCTTTAGCACATCGAGCAGTAACGCTAGTGTCGCCAGTAATCTTGCAACGACAACCAACAAACTTGGTGTCAGCAACAAAGTATCGTCATTTACCGTGCCATTGGGCGCAACTATTAATATGGACGGTACCGCTATTATGCAGGGCGTAGCCACCGTGTTTATTGCGCAGGTTTACAACATCGACTTAACCACTTCTGATTATTTGATGGTGATCCTCACCGCTACTTTGGCATCAATTGGCACCGCAGGCGTGCCAGGTGTCGGTTTAGTCATGTTGGCAATGGTTTTAGAGCAGGTCGGCTTACCTGTTGATGGTATTGCGCTGATTCTTGGGGTCGACCGTTTACTCGATATGACCCGAACAGCGGTAAATGTTACCGGGGATGCGATGGTTTCATGTTTAGTCGCGAAATCTGAAGGTGTGCTTGATGAGAAAACGTTCAATGACCCCAAAGCAGGTCAGATGAATTAAAGTATTGCCTTTATTTTAAAGCACCACCTCCCTGTGAGTTGGTTTAAATTGGACAGCAAAAAAAGGCCCTTTATGGGCCTTTTAAATTTTTAAAAGTTGGAACATTACCACTAACAAGTATGAATGTGTTATGTAGCTCAAAGACTTTGTCTTTGGTATCACCATCGAATCAGCCAAGCAGTCTCAATTAGGCTAGAAGTTGCAAATCTGCGCTTCGCAAATCCAACACCCGTTAAATCGTGTTCCAGCAATTTGACAAAAGAAGCGCCCGCAAATAACTGTCTAATTTCAGTTTCAGTGACATTAAACGGTGGCCCAGATTTCTCTTCCTCGGGATAAGCCAAGCTTATCAACAACATCGTTGCTGATGGGAATAACGTTTTTAGTTGCTGCACATACCTCGCGCGCATATCCTTTGGCAACGCAATTAAGGCGGCTCTATCGTAAATCAACGAAATATCGGACACAGCACGCTCTGGCAGACGAAAAAAATCACCCTGCCACAGCGCAATTTCATCATGTTGATAAACGACATGCTCGCCAACCAACACTTGCTCAGGTGACAAATTAGCTTCAGCAAAAAAGTCAGCACAAGCAATCGCAGATAACTCGCATCCTATTACATGAAAGCGCTCGGCCAAGAAATGAAGATCTGGGCTTTTACCGCACAACGGCACAAATATCCGAGATGATGCAGGGGTATTGTTCAACGCCAACAGCTCAGGCAATGCTGAAACTAACATCGGGTGCGGCTCTGCCAATTGAAAGCCTAAATGATTATTTTGCCAGCAGTTATGCCAAAATTCGTGTTCCATTTTAATTATCGCCAAATAACCAAGCGGTTAACTTGTTGCACTAAAACTTGAATCACTGCGGCAACAGAAAGGCCAGCTTTTTGCGCGAAACTTTTCTTCAATTCAAATTTAACTTGATACACACGACGCTGCTGCATTGCTGTTAACAGATAATCATCACTAGTCTTTAACTCATCAACCAGTTTTAACGAAATTGCTTGATAGCCAAACCAATGCTCACCTGTTGCCACATCATCAATTTCGAGAACTGGACGATGCTGTTTAACAAAATCTTTAAACAGCACGTGAGTTTCTTCTAACTCTCGCTGGAACTTTTCCCGGCCTTTGTCGGTATTTTCCGCGAATACAGTCACAGTTCGCTTAAACTCACCGGCAGTGAACTGCTCAACATCAATATAGTTTTTCTTCAATAATTTGTGAAAGTTTGGCAATTGCGCCACGACACCAATAGAGCCGATAATGGCAAATGGTGCGGCAATAATCTTATCGGCAATACACGCCATCATATAACCGCCACTTGCGGCAACCTTATCCACGGCAACCGTCAGCGGAATTTTTTGTTGCTTTAATCTATCAAGCTGCGAAGCAGCAAGTCCGTAGCCGTGAACAACGCCGCCACCAGACTCAAGCCGTAATAGCACTTCATCTGCAGCAGTTGCAACCGCCAAAACTGCAGTGACTTCTTCACGTAATGCACTCACCTCACTGGCATCCATGCTGCCATCAAAATCAATCACGAACAGACGTTTCTGATCCTCATGTTCGACTTGTTTTTGCTGCTTCAGCCATTGCTTAAAAGCCTTTTTCCCCAGCAACTCTTGTTGCAGGACATGTAGAGTCTCCTGGTAATCTGCACTGAGATCATCGAAATTCAAACTGCCCTTCCCTGCTTTTGGCTTCACCGCAGCCATTAATACCATAACAAGCACTGCACCTATGGCGATTACAACAGTAACAGCCTTTGCCAAAAACAGGCCATAATCAAACAGAAATTCCACTTTATTACCCTTTCGTTAAAAATATCAATCTATTGTACGCACTGTTTGTCTTGAACAAAACAGTTAGGCACTAGCATTCTTTGCTCATCTGTATTTGGCCAAACCACCAATTTTTTATCTTAGCCAGATGAGTTCACCCCAAAATGTTGAATAGGGTTTAAAGGTAACTCAAACCAGCGAGGAAGGAGATAGGATAAGTTGGATGATTTTGTATACGTTTTGCCATTGAATTACCTTTCAATCAGTATTTCTTGACGCAAAACTGTCGGTAATTATTCCAACTTAAACTTGCTAGGTTGTATCGCTAAGAATACACCCAAAGGTTTCTATCTGTAAAAAAGTGTAAATTTATCAAAAATTAATCAACATTTGCTCTTGTCAAACCAACACCAAGTGTGTGTATATTAAACAACCTCCTAGGAAGATGGGAGGTGAAATAATTCAAATTAAAAACATAAAATACAACAAGTTTTGTTCTGTTAGCCTTGGCCAAACCAATGCTGTATTTTGGCTTAGCGCTGAAAGTGATAACACTTAGTTGTTACAGTTCAGGAGTCCTTTTAATGGAACATGTAAGACAAAAATCATTAATAGCACGCAGCGTACGTGCTGTTCTTGCGGGTACCGCCTTAATGTCGATGGCAGTTATGGCAGATAGCGGTGGTTTAAGAGTCAAAGTGACAGATAGCGAAGGTCAACCAATTGCTGGTGCAACCGTCTATGTGCATACTCCAGATAGTTTGATTAAAAAGACTGGGACTACCGACAACCAAGGTTTTGTTCGGCTGTTAGGCTTAGATCCATCCAACAAATATAAAGTAGAAATTAACCGCGATGGTTTTATTGGCATTACCAGTGACAAAGTTTTAGTTATTTCTGGCAAATCTGGTGATTTAGATTTCCGCTTATCAAAAGCTGGTACTGATAAAGCCACAGAAGTTATTGTGGTGACAGGGACTCGTGCAACTATCGACACCACGTCTGCGACTGTTGGCCAAGACATGACCTTGGAGCTTTTAGATTCATTACCTACAGGCCGTAACTATCAAGATTATTTGCAGTTAGTGCCTGGTGTTAAAGCATCAGATTCAGGTAACCCTTCATCAAAATCTGGGGTGAACTACTCAGATATTGGCGGCTCAACTGGCGAGTCAACTGACAACGTTTATTATCTTGATGGCATTAACGTTACAGACGGTGTCTCTGGCGTTGCCGGCGCTGATATCAACTCGGAAATCATTCAAGAACAAAACGTCATTACTGGTGCAGTGCCAGTAGAGTATGAAGGCGGAACAGGCCTGGTATCTCGGGTCACGACCAAATCTGGTGGTAACGAATTCCATGGGTCGGTGAACTATTATACTCAAGGCGACAGCATGATGGCGAAGAATAATATCGATCTTGCTGATTCATTTTCAAAGTACGATACCGCTGTTACGCTCGGTGGTCCAATTATTGAAGATAAGCTGTGGTTCTTTAGTTCTCTCCAACGCAAATCACGTGAAGACGATGTGACTTCAAATGGCACAGGACAGTATGCTCGGACAGTTAAAGAAAGCAAAACTTTAGGTTTCTTAAAATTAACCGGTCAACTTACTGAAGACGATTATTTGACTTTCAGTTTTTTCAACGACCCGTATGAAAATAATGGTACACGGGATGGCAGCATTATTAATAACCGTGATTACACCCAAAAACTAGGCGGTAATAAATACCATCTTGAATATCAACACAATTTTGAAAATTTAACACTCAAAGGCGAGTATGCCTTCCATAAACGGGAAGTCACCACTTTAGCGAAAGAAGCTGTGGCGCGAAATACCGTAGCCTATGCACCCTCGGCACCAAAACCAACTCTTGCCATGCAGCAATTAGGCGGTTATGGCACTAACTTCATTGAATTCCGTGACCGCGACGAGCTAAAACTTACCGCAGAATATGTTTTAGAAACCGGTAGTGCTGGCACCCATACCTTCAAAGCGGGTATTGCAAGCGTGGATACTAGCAACTACCAAGACGACCAAATATCTGGGGGCGTGCAATATACCTCAATCAACCAAGCGGCGACCTTCGGTGAATTTTTAGCCCCGGGCTGGCAGGGTTCTCGCTCAATCAATTCAGCAGATAATGCTCGGATGATTTCTGCGATTACTAATGAGAGTAACCCTAACCGTGCTTCTCAAATGGCGCTACTGGATACTGACGCGAACGGTACAATTTCTGATGATGAATTAAAAGCGTTGCGCTTTAACAGTACTGCTGGCAACCCGAATTCTGCTGTCAACATGTACCGAATTTTGGAAGTTCAAACTGCCCCAGTTGAAATGAGCATTGAAGGTACCACTTTCTATGCTCAAGATACTTGGGAAATTAATAACTTCACCTTAAACGGTGGTATTCGCGCCGAAAAATGGAAGCATATCGACTCCAACGGGGAAGAAATTTTCACCTTCGGTTGGGATATTGCTCCACGCATCAGCGGTGTGTATGACATCAATGGCGATGGCAGCTCAAAAATCACAGCATTTGTTGGCCGTTATTACGACCCAATCCGTGGCAATATGACTGACTTCGCCGGTAACCTGTCAGGACCAATTCGTAACGAACAATTCTTTATCGATGGTAATTGGTTAACTTTCCGTACCCGTGGCGGCGCCACGACGCCAGATGCGTTAATTGCGCCAACCACTAAAACGCCATTCACCGACGAACGTTTACTCGGTTTCGCGCAAAACTTAACCGATTTATTAAGTGTTGAATTCACTTACACTGAGCGGGAAACGTCAAATGTGCTAGAAGATTATGACCTAGAGTTATATACCGAAACTCTGAAGGGTTCGTCTTTAGAGTTGCCATTGAGCTACTTCGGTTATGAAGAAATGCCAAACTCTAACTATGTGATTGCCACACTGGCTGGTGGTAAACGTACCTATAAAGGCTTTGAAACAACTTTCCGTAAGCGTAAAGCTGACGGTTGGCAAGCCCTTGCCTCTTATACCTATAACGATGCCTGGGGTAATACCAACTCAGACAGTAACGCCGATTACCAAGGGGACTGGGAAATTCTTGACCCACGTGCACCAAACCAATGGGGTCGTCAACCTGGTAACGTGCACCACCAATTTAAACTGGCGGGTTCTTACGAATTTGAATTTGGCTTAGAGCTGGGTGCAGTATTTAACTTTACCTCTGGCACTATGTACAGCAAAACGACATTAGCATCACGTCGTCATTTGCCAGTGCAAAGCACGGTAGAAACCACACAACTTGGTTATACCACAGCTTGGTTGCAGCCGAATAACTTAGGTGCTTATGAAGGCCCATCGTACAATCGCTTAGATTTACGCGCGAAATATACCATCGAATTAAACGATGCATATGAGTTGGAAATGTTTATGGACATTAAAAACGTCTTGGACAACCAAGCAGCTATCGCGGAAGAAGATCTAGAAGCCGGTGGCGTTTATGGTGCCTTTGGTACACCAAACCAATGGCAAGAGCCGCGCTCATTTTTCGTGGGCGCACGGATGTCTTTCTAAGTTTGATGACCTAGCTTGTAGTTAAAGCTTGATGATAAAAACCGCAGTGTCACAACTGCGGTTTTTTTATAATTCGCCCTTCCCTAATAGTAATCAGCTCATTGATTAGTTAAACGATGAATCATCACATAACTCTGGAATACCTGATTGTGCTCAGAACTAATCTAATGAATTATGCGATGTTAGCATATCGGGTTTAGCAAGAAATTAGACTTAGCGAATAACGCAAAACCGGCTGTTCATCAAGGTTGATGATGGCCTATTTGCTAGTCCAAGGTGAAGCAGAGAGATAAACGCACTGCCTCGATGTGATTGTAAGCCTGGGCGCCTTAATGAGTAATTATTGTCACCAACAACGCAACGATCCGCTATGCCAATCGCAACAATTTAGGCTCAGTGCTAATAAGAATACTTCAGGATAAATACAGTCGCTTGTGTAATGCACTTTGATATTTTGACTTTATCACAATGCAGCAAGCACATTCCAAGTCTGGTATCTGCAATAACACTCAGAATAACTAGCCTCAATGCCAAGTACACCGTCATGAGCAGTATCTAACAAATTTAGGCACTCAGGCTGAATAAACAAACATCCATTAAATTGTTTTTGGTAGAAAAAAGCCGGCACAATAATGTGCCGGCTTTAGTTTCAAGTCAGTTAATAACCAGAAACTTATTGAGTTTTTAACACGCTTGATTTTGAAACGCTCACTGCCGCGCCATTTTGCATAAAGAAACTGGCAGATTGTGTTTGCATCTCAGCAGTAACATCAGATTTGATTACGGAATCGATATCAACGTTGGTTTTATCAGGTGCCAGAATCGAACTGTGGTCACCGAAGATAAAACGAGCAATCGATGCACGGGTCACTTGCCAATTTCCAGCTTGTGCAGGAACGGTTGCGGCACCTAGCAATTTAACTAACGGCTCTGTACCTGCCAACGGCATGTTCGCACTGCTATTTGGGATCACTTGGTCTGGTAAACTAACTTTGTCATTGCTAGTGCCTGTACCCACAACTTCAATCATATGTACTTTAGCGTTTGACGCAACTAGCGCTGCAGCATAGTTATTCGGATCACCAGCGTCAGTTGCGGTTTGCGCAGCAAAGGCAAACTGAGAAAGAGTAGATTGAATTGACGCCAAAGTCGCAGTTTTGCCTGCTGCGGTTAATGAGGTCAGGTATGGAGTTACTTTGGTTGACGCACAAGCAACATAAGTTGCTGGATCAGAACCACAGCTAGTGCCAATAAACGCTTGGAACTCAGGTGCTAAGGTTTTTGAGCCCAAAATAACACTGGCTTTAATCAAATTACCAAAGGCTGGTGAATCTAACAGGAAGTTAGCCACTGCACCACCTGGCATTGCCAGTACTGTAGAGTTAATTTTATACTGAGCATCTAAACTTGCATCACCCAACGAACTATTAGCAAGCGCAACCATGGATGTCCCGGTAATAGCGCCTAGTGAGTGGCCTAAAAAGTGCACGTTATTCTTGTCGATCAAACCGTTCAAACCTACATCATTCAAGCCTAAACGCAGACCTAACATATCAGCAACACTTTGCCGTAGGTTATCGCGGGTTACTAATAGGTTTGACAGATTCATATAGTCTGTGGCTTTACCATTGATTTTCACATCATTTTTCAAGCAGCTTGGGCCTGATGCGTTGACTTCATCAGCGTCATCGCCTGTGAAGTTATAACCACGGCTACCGTGTAATGGGTGGTCAATAGCAACGGTCGCAAAACCAGCAGCTGAAAGCGCACCGGTTACAGCTAACATATTCTCTTTACAGGACGTAATACCATGCTGAAGGATAACCACAGGCCAACCTGCTTCAGGCTTCACTAAATTTGGATAAGCAGGGTTTGCGGTAGGTACAGTCATTTGCACAGACAAAGTTTTAAGCGAGTTCGCTTTAGGGATCGCATTAAATTTGGTCAAATGACGCTGTTTATCTAAACCAAAATCACGTAACGCACCATTGCTTGCATCTTTACAAAACTTATCGTTAGCAACTTGTTCTGGACTCGTAATGCCTGCTTCCAATGCTGTTTTTTGCGCTTCTGTTAAAGAAGCAATAATAGCGCCGCTGTCACAAGCCGCTTTCCAGCTGGTGCTCAGCGCATTGTTATTTTCAACAGAAGTAGAATCACCTAGGTAGTAAGGCAATGAAATGGAGCCTTTATATAACTTAGCGAGTTTATAAAAGAACAGTGGGTGCTGAGTAGAATCAGGAATAGGCACACCTTTAAACATCACTTGCGATGCGAGAAGTCCTGTGTCAGTCACTTGCACTTTTGGTTTTGCTGGGCTTTTTAGCATTAAGCCTTTAATTGTCGATAACACATTGGTAGTCGACTGGGTGGTAATAGCCGCAGTGTAAATAATCGATTCTTTCGTAATACCCTGAGTACCAACTACCCGTTCAAAGCTATTGATAACACCTTGCAGTTGACGCTGCGCTTCTGAGCCTAATGGTAAAGTCGTTAGATCTTGTTTTAACAGCTCATAAGTGGACGATGGCGCAATAGAACGACCTTCAGAATCACGAAGTGTATTGGTTAACACTAAAATATAAGTAGTCGCTGACTTTAATGGCTTTAATGGAATAACAGCAACGCTGTTACCTACAGCACGAGTTACGAAGTCTGTACCAAACGTAAGTTGGCTAACAGCTTTACACGCAACACCACGAGGTACTGCACGGCAAGAGGCGTCAGTAGAGGTAGGATCACCCATTAACACTTCAACAAGACGAACAGCATCAGGACGAGAAGCGGTTGCAGCGTCAAAAGTAACGCCACCAGGAATTGCTAACTCAATACTGAATGGGTTTTGTGTTGACCAGCCGTCTAACGCGCCAAGCGCAGTTTGTGGATCAGCATAATTTGGTTTATCTAGTGGTTTTCCCGTCGCAGAATCAGTTTCACCAGGCATTGCTAAGGTGCCGTCGGTAGTGCCAGAAAACAGTAAATCGTTTGGTACAGACACTCGACCAGCCGTTGGGTCAAAAACCACGCGGCTCAGCGGAACTTGCGTACCCTCAGCGACAGTATCTGCTTTAATATCTTCGAGTTTTTCACCGCCACAACCAGTTAAGCCTAGTGCGCTAGTTACAGCCAAGCTAATCAGAAGCTTCTTCATAGTATCTCCCCGTGTCCTGATTTTTTATTATTTTTTGCCAAAGTCATTTAATAACATTGGTTTTAGAATTCCTGTTTCTTTAGCTAGTAACAGCTAAGACCAGTTAAACTTAACCCAATCAGAAAAAATTCGCTAGGGCTAAACTAAATATCTCTGAAGAAAGGTGCAAATTTATGTTAAACGGAGTATTCTGCGCCGCATTTTCAGATGGTTAAAGGTTGAATTTATGCGTGATTTTCAGGCAAAGCCCGATGAACTTGCGGGAAAAACCATTTTAGTAACTGGCGCTGGTGACGGTATCGGTCGTCAAGCTGCGTTGTCGTTTGCAGCGCATGGCGCAACGGTCATTTTACTTGGAAAAACGGTCAAAAAACTCGAAGCGGTGTATGATGAAATAATTGCTTTGGGCGCGAAAGAGCCTGCGATTGTCCCGCTAGACTTGCAAGGTGCAACCAAGCAACATTATATCGATATGGCGTCCACAATTGCCGCTGAGTTTGGACAATTGGACGGCGTGTTACACAACGCAGGGATCCTCGGTGTCTTAACTCCTTTTACCCACATTGATTTGGATACATGGCAAAAAATCATGCAAGTAAATGTCACCTCCGCCATGATGATGACCCAAGCACTTTTACCTGTTATGGCCAAAGCGAGCAACGCATCACTAGTGTTCACCAGTTCTGGTGTTGGCCGAAAAGGTAAAGCCTATTGGGGCGCGTACTCGGCCAGTAAATTTGCCACTGAAGGTCTGATGCAGTTAATTGCAGATGAATATGAAAACAGCAGTATTCGTACTAATTGTATTAACCCTGGAGCCACTCGCACAAAAATGCGTAATGCGGCTTACCCAGGTGAAAATCAAATGACCCTCAAGACACCGCTAGAAATCATGCCGACCTATTTATACTTGATGTCAGATGCTAGTATTGCTGTAAATGGCCAATCACTGAATGCGCAATAACTAAGATTTTCAATATAAAAAAACCGGAGTTATCGAACTCCGGTTTTTTATTGAATAACAATCAGCAATTAACGTTTTTCTAGAATTTCTTCATTGTGTGCAGCAGCCCACTCATTCCATACATCAACTTTCGCATTGAAATTTTCTAAAGCTTGCTTGCCTGCTTCAGCCAATAAACTACCAATTTGTTTTTGATATTTCTTCTCAACTTTATCAAAGGCAACAACATCAACACCACGCTCTAAAAGACCTTTTTTCATTGTATGAGTTTTTAACAGCTGTAATGCGCCATTCTCAACGTAAAAATATTGGCTTTCTGGGTTGATTGTTTTAAATTTTGGCTTGACTGGGCGTTTCGAACTATCTTTTTCAACTTCAGCGTCTTCAGCAACAGCACTAATAACACCGTCAACACTTTGCTTGTAGCCTAGTTGTTCAAGCGTAAAACCATTTGCTTTAACAAACTCACGAAGTTCTACTAAAAATTCTGATTCTTTTTGCCGTTCAGCAAGAACAGAGTTTAAAAAGTCGATTACTTCCTGTAATTTAACAACAGACAATTCTTTCGCTGCTTTTTTTAACTCGCGTTTATCAAGTAATAATGACATAAAGCTCTCCTCAAATAGAAACAAAATATAACCCTAATATAATATGCGTAAATCAATACAAATGAAACTATGATATTAAAATGAAACGGTAATTAATTGTTTTCAAGCCCCCTCGCTTAATTTTTCATGCTATTGATTGTCAAGCTCTCAGCTGGTCGGTGCTGGCTATTTGTCAAAAATAGGGTAAGGTAGCGCAATAGTTAGACTGAGGATTTGCAATGCGTTCACTGAAACATTTATTTGAAAACAACAAAGCTTGGGCTGACCGCATCGAATTAGAAGCCCCTGGTTTTTTTAAAAAGTTATCAGAGCAACAAGCTCCTGAATATCTATGGATTGGCTGCTCAGATAGCCGAGTACCAGCAAATGACATTGTTGGCCTTCTACCAGGAGAATTGTTTGTCCACCGAAATGTCGCCAACTTGGTATTGCACTCAGATATAAACTGCCTATCAGTCCTCCAATACGCGATTGATATACTTAAAGTAAAGCATATTATCGTCTGTGGTCATTACGGTTGCGGTGGTATCAACGCCGCCATGAACAAACAGCGAGTTGGCTTTGTTGATAACTGGCTTCGGAATATTAAAGATGTTTACGCAATGCATAGAGAAGAGCTTGAAGCAATCGATGATGACGCTGGACGGCAAAATAGAATGTGTGAGCTTAACGTCATCGAACAAGTCCGGAATGTATGCCACACCAGTTTTGTGCAAGAAGCGTGGGAAAGAGGCCAAGAATTAACGGTTCACGGTTGGGTCTATAGCCTTAGAAACGGCAGAATTAAAGACTTGCGAGTAAGTCACTCCAATGCCACGCAAATAGATAATATTTACGCGTTAGATTTAGCTGCAGAAGAATTTATTAGCGAAAAATAAAATTTCATCTACCACGCTCTATTTAAAGCTTAAATCGAATGACTACAGCAAACCCGAGCAATTTAAAGCGCTCGGGTTTGTTTTTTTGCTCAGCTGAGATTTGCTGATTCGTTCAATGTCTATGACTCGTTTCAGCTTAGCACAATCATCAAAAATGAGCACCAGACTTCAAAATATCAGACTGACTGATGCCAAAACTGGCAAATACAGTAATGCGATTCAATAAGCTTTATATTAAAGCGCAAGTTAAAATTCGAAGAGCTATTCAGCGTTTAACTGGTAAAAATCAAGCATCTGCTGTTCAACGGACTGTGAGAACTCTTTCATTTGAATAGCATATCGCTCCAAAAACTTATCCTCATCAGTTGCCGCAATAAATTCAGGCACAGGGCTTGGTTTGCCATGTTCGTCCAAGGCAACAAAGGTGATAATGCAATGGTTTGTTTCTGCTAGTTTTTTATCTTGTGTCGTGCCAGAGCGTACCTGAATAAAAATGTGCATGCTGCTGGTGCCGGTATGAACTACTTTTGCATCAAGTTCCACCAAATGCCCGACTAAAATTGGACGACGAAACCGAATGGTACCGACCGAAACTGTGACGCAATATTGCCCGCTCCAACGTGCGGCACAGGCATACGCTGCTTGGTCAATCCATTTCATCACCATGCCCCCGTGCACCTTGCCGCCAAAATTGACATGGGTTGGCTCTGCTAAAAAACGAAATTCAACATTTCGAACATGATCAGACATCGTATTTCCTCGTCACTAACCTTAACTGCAAACAATACCTTGAAAAAATTCCTAAAACTCTAAAGGATCACTGTTTTATTGCCGTGCACAAAAACGCGATCTTCGACGACCTGCTGCAAAGCTTTGCTCAGTACATTTTTTTCAACGTCTCGACCGGCTTTGGCCATATCTTGTGCACTGTAGTTGTGATCAACATTGGTAACCATTTGCTTAATAATCGGCCCCTCATCTAAATCATCGGTAACAAAATGTGCAGTTGCCCCAATAATTTTGACTCCACGTTCAAATGCTTGACGATAAGGATTAGCGCCAATAAATGCGGGTAAGAAACTATGGTGAATATTAATAATACGGTTTGGATATTGCTTCACAAACGCAGGGCTTAATACCCGCATAAATTTCGCTAACACCAAATAATCAGGCTCGTACTCGGCAATTTTTGCCAATAACTGCGCCTCATGCGCTTCCCGGCTCAACTGCTCGTGGCTAATTAAATGAAAAGGGATATCAAATTTCGCAGTCAATTGCTGCAAGTTTGCATGATTACCAATCACAGCCTGAATATCTAATGGCAGCGAGCCATCAAACACTTTCATTAGGATATCCCCTAAACAGTGCGCTTCTTTGGTCACCAAGATGACTACTTTTTTTCGAACATTGCCAACTAAACTGCGTTCACTTCCAATTGGCAAAGCACGGTCTAAATCAAATAACAAAGTTTCATCATTAAAAATACCTTCCAACTGAGTACGCATATAAAAGCGTCCGGTCAGTGGGTCAACATATTCGGTATTTCGAGTAATATTTAATTGGTGCTTATAGCAAATATTGGTGATTTGTGCGATTAAGCCCTTGGAATCAGGGCATTCAATCAATAACGTTTTTTGTTGCATATCGTCTACTTCGGTTCATTTACTGCAAATAAGCATTTCAATTTAGAGGGCTATCCGTCTATTGGCAAGCAAAGCCTTGTTGTTTCTGCCTGTGCCATTGATAATATCGACATTCTTGGTTATCAAAATGCTAAACAATGTCTGAAATATCTTTGCACATCCTAGGGTATGTGCGCTCGCCATATAAACAAAAGTTTGCCATACCTCGGCAACCAGGGCTGATAGCTGAAGCTATTGGTGAGCTGGTGTTACATCCGCCTTTTGCCGATGACGCAATAATCCGCGGCATCGACAGCTTTAGCCATTTATGGTTAGTATTCCAGTTTCATGAAACAGCTGATAAAGGTTGGTCACCATTGGTGCGACCACCAAGATTAGGCGGCAACCAAAAGAAAGGCGTGTTTGCTACCAGAGCGACATTCAGACCAAATCCGATTGGCTTATCTGTAGTCAAGTTTCTCGGTAGCTACCGTGAAGGTGAAAAGTTAGTGCTTAAACTCGGTGGTATTGATTTGCTTGATGGCACCCCCATTTTAGATATCAAACCGTATTTGCCCTATGCTGACTCTCACCCGGATGCCGATGGCGGTTTTGCTGACGCTGCGCCAAGCACCGATATGACCGTAAGTTTTTCTGCTGAAGCACTCGCTTTTTGCCAAGCGCAGAGTAAATATCCTGAATTAAAGCAATTTATTGAAAAAGTATTGCGCCAAGATCCGCGGCCACCGTATAAGAAACAAAAAGAAGAGCGCCAAAGTTATGGCATGACGTTGTATGAATTTAATATCAAATGGACGGTCGATGAAAATCATAACCATGTTACCCGTATTTGCGAGTCTACTATTGAGCCAGTCGATTTCGGCGGTTGAAATACCGCCGCTGCCTGAAGCGACTAGTAACCAAGTAGTATTAACTACTTCAGTGAGAAATAAGACTTACATCACCAGTTTTACTGGCATCGGCAATAACAAAAACCAGGCGGCCATCCACAACAAGGTTTGGCAAATCACTCTTGGTGAGAGTTCATGGCAAAGCATGAGCCCAGTACCAGCAGCTCGCGCCAATAACGGGCGTATTGGCATGACAGGCGTTGCACTTGAACAAAACTTTTATTTGTTTGGTGGTTATAGTGTGGCCACAGACGGCAAAGAAGTCACGCAACCCGATAGCTACAGATATAGCCCAGTTAGTGGAATCTATAGCAAACTCCCTGATGTGCCAGTGCCTGTTGATGATAGCGTCGCCCTCGCCCACGCGGGCCGATATATCTATTTAATCAGTGGTTGGCACAACGACGGTAATGTGAATCTAGTGCAAATGTTTGATACTTTTAGCCAACGTTGGTCACAAGCAACCCCATTTGCCGGGACGCCGGTATTTGGTCATGCTGCTGCTATTAACGAACGCGTAATCATTGTCTGTGATGGCGTCAGTACACAGTGGTCGGCAAAAGGTGAACGCAGTTATCAAGCAGTCGCCGCTTGTTATCGTGGCGACATTGACGCCAAAAACCCGGAAAAAATTCGCTGGCAAACAATTGCGCATCCAAGTGGAAAATCACGTTATCGCCAAGCAGCGTTGGCTATTGGTCAAGGCACAGACGCTGAATTCATTTTTGTCGGTGGCACAGAAACCCCATACAACTTTAACGGCATTGGTTATGATGGCTCTCAAGCGCAGCCTGCAACTGAGATTTGGCGTTATTCTTTAGCAAAAAATGCATGGCACAAAAGTCAAAGCACAGTTGGTGTGATGGATTTACGTAATCTATTGCTGATAGACAAACAAATTTACAGCCTAGGCGGGATGCAAACTGGACAAAAAGTCAGTTCTGGCTTGATAAATCACCCACTAGAGCTTCTGCCAAACTGATCCCCTTGTTAGAATAGGGCTATCCGCGAACATTAGAGTGAATAAAACAATGCGCACCAGTCAGTACTTATTATCGACCTTAAAAGAAACTCCAGCTGATGCTGAAATTATCAGCCATCAATTAATGTTACGTGCCGGCATGATCCGTCGCGAAGCATCTGGCATGTACACATGGCTACCAAACGGCATTCGTGTACTACGCAAAGTTGAAGCCATAGTCCGTGAAGAAATGAACAAAGCGGGTGCTTTGGAAGTGCTGATGCCAATGGTGCAACCAGCAGAATTGTGGCAAGAATCTGGTCGTTGGGAACAAATGGATGCAGAACTGTTGCGTTTCAAAGACCGTCATCAACGTGATTTTGTGCTTGGTCCAACCCACGAAGAAGTGATTACCGATTTAGTTCGTAAAGAAATCAGCAGCTACAAACAGCTGCCAATGAATTTATATCAAATCCAGACCAAATTCCGTGATGAACGCCGCCCACGTTTCGGTGTGATGCGCGCTCGCGAATTCCTGATGAAAGATGCCTATTCATTCCATTTAAGTCAGGAATGCTTAGAAAAAACTTATCAAGCGATGTACCAAGCCTACTGCAACATTTTCACCCGCTTAGGTCTGGATTTCCGCCCTGTACTGGCTGACACCGGTGCTATTGGCGGCGCGGTATCTCACGAATTCCATGTGTTAGCAGCCTCAGGCGAAGACGCCATAGTGTTTTCAGATGCCAGCGATTACGCAGCAAACATCGAAAAAGCCGAAGCTATTGCACCAACGACCACGCGCCCTGCGCCAAGTGCTGCAGTCAACGAAGTTGCAACGCCAGGTGCTCACACTATTGCTGAAGTTTCTGCCGCAATGAACGTTGCAGCAACGCAAATCATCAAAACCTTGTTAGTCCATGCAAAACCGGCTAACGAAAAGGCGCCAACAAGCTTAATCGCTTTGGTTTTGCGCGGTGACCATGAACTGAACGAAGTAAAAGCAGACAAACACCCGTTGATCGCCTCACCACTGACCTTTGCTTCAGATGACGAAATCAGAACAGCAACTGGCGCAAGCGCTGGTTCATTAGGTCCTGTCGGCTTAACTATCCCAGTGTTAGTCGATCACAGCGCAGCAGTGCTTGCAGATTTTGTCTGCGGCGCGAATAAAGATGGCTTCCACCTGCGGGGCGTTAACTTCGATCGCGATATCAGCAATTACCAAACCGCTGATTTACGTAATGTCGTCGAAGGTGACCCTAGTCCATGTGGACAAGGCAATTTGGTTATCAAACGTGGCATCGAAGTTGGTCATATTTTCCAACTTGGTGAGAAATATGCTGCAGCGATGAAAGCTGGTGTGTTGAACGAAGAAGGCAAACACCAAATCATGACCATGGGTTGTTATGGTGTTGGCGTATCACGCATCGTAGCTGCAGCGATTGAACAAAACAACGACGCCTATGGCATCATTTGGTCAGACGCTATTGCCCCGTTCCAAGTTGCTATTGTGCCGATGAATATGCACAAATCAGTACGAATTCAAGAAACGGCCGAACAGCTTTATCGCGAATTAACAGCTGCGGGTATTGAAGTGTTGTTTGACGATCGTAAAGAGCGCCCAGGCGTTATGTTCGCGGATATGGAGTTGCTCGGTGTGCCACACCACATCATCATCGGTGAGCGAAACTTAGATGAGCGTCAAGTTGAGTACAAACACCGTCGCAGCGGAGATAAACAATTACTCAGTATTGATGATGTCGTCGCGACGTTAAAACAAAAAATTTCTGGCTGAGAATAGGCCGTTTTGAAACTATAGCCGTATCCGTTGGGATGACTGTTATTAGTTTTATAATAATGAATAGGTCGCTTTATGCGGCCTTTTGTTCAAGTCAATTTTCAACTTCGTCGGAGATATCATGCTTTATTGGAATAGTCGGTCGTTACCTGAGCTTAATCAGTTAAATTTTCGCGATCGGATGTCGATATTGCGCAAGGCAACTGACCAACTACCAACACCCAAAAAATTAATATTAAACCTATTAAAACTGTTGGTGTTGATCCCCGTTTTCTTGGCCATTGCTCGTAGCGGCACATTTCTCGAGGGCGTCACTTGGGGTTTAGTGCTACTAATTGTCTACCCGTTGGTCACCAGGCCAGTAACGTTCGCCTTAATTCAACCAATATTGCGTCAAGCTCGCTACCAGTTTGAACAGCAAAAAGGCAGCGAATAATCGCGGCCTTGCTCGCTTCGAGAGTATTTCGTCGTGGTTAAGATGCTTGTATAAACTCAAACACGCTCGCATAGTAAAGTTCAGGACTATCTAACCAGCCGTAGTGGGCGCAGTTGGGCATAATCACCAAACGAGCATCAGGAAAACTATTGGCGATAGTCTTCGCGGTATCGACGCTAATCACGTCCTTGTCGCCTTGCAGCACTAACACCGGCGCCTTGAACTCTCGAAAACTCGACTTCAAATCGAACTTAATTTTCTCCAAATCTTGATATACCAAACCGTTAATCGCCATATTCACAACTTTTAATCGAGCCGCAATTGCCGGTGCTTTACTTTTATCAATCACGTATGCATGCGCTCTGAGCAGCGCCAAAGCATCCCGAGTTTCCGCTGAATCATCTCCTAGAGCTTGTTGCAGTTGAAAAGCCTGCATTTTTACTTGTTCGGTTAATGTCAGAGTGGCGTTAAACCGCTTCGAAAACTGCGCACGAAAAGATAAATCAAGACCACCCGCTGAAGAAAAAATTAGCTTTTCAATATGCTTTGGATATTTTTCTGCATAAGCTGCACCGAGAATACCGCCAAATGAATGACCTAGAATTATCAGTTTTTCTTGATGTAGATGTCGACGTAATTGCTCAATATCCTCGACCATTAATGACATTTGAATGGAACTGTCATCAATTTTCAATAATTGTGAACGGCCAGTTCCTCGCTGATCAAATAAAATTGTTTGATAGCCTTGAGCTGCAATTGTCATCGCTACAGACTCAAAACCTTTGCTATCTAACCCAGGGCCACCGTTAATGATAAGCACCGGCTGACCTTGGCCAAAAGTTTGATAAAAAATCCCCCCAGCGTAACCAGAACTTCCAACAGTGTAGGGAGTGCTCACAATTTCTTCGACCTTGGTAATTTCCGTTCTAATGCTACTAGGTGTGGCTACTGACGTATTCAGTATCACTACAACCAATAACGCTATCAAAAAGCCGAAACTTAATTTGACCACTTTGTTGCTCTGCTCAATTATATAAAACTTAGTGATGAAAGTAACAAATACATTCGGTTAAAGCAGCAACTGCATAATAGAGAACTGTAAGCAGATATAATCGAATTGGATACATGAGCGATTCAGTGCGTGCCGAGAAGTGACCGACGGTCGTTATATACTGAGCTTGAATTGGTCAGCTCGTTTTATTCTTGCAGCTAAAAATAAAAAGCCTGCAGGTCTTACAGGCTTTATTATTCAATTAGCGATCTTTCACTTAATTTGTCTTAAGTTGCACTTCGCTATAAAACGTCAGATCTGTGCCTTTAATATTAAACTTAAATTGCAATTTAACTTGACGTCCGCTGGTTGTTGGCGACACCAATTTGAATTCAACTGGCGTATTCGGTTTTAATACCAACCCATTTGCTAAACCAAGGATCTGCGGGACAACCTGATTAGTAGTATCCACTGCGGCCAGATTTTCAATCACAAAATCTGAACTCTCCGCAACCAACTGGAACTCAGAAATTACTATTTGCTCACGGCCATTCGCTGGCTCTTCCATCGAACCCGACGAATTATATGGCAAATTAGTGGGCTGGTAGCCACCAAAAATCGGGTCTTTCGAGTATAAAAGCACTGTTGGCCCGATTACTTTTATCAATAGAGTTTCTGAGCTCGACTCCTTACCATCACTCACTACCAACTCGACGACATAATCGCCAGCAACATCAGGAGTAAAATTCGCTAGTTGTGCTCGATCATTGCCAATTTCAACCACACTGTTGGCAGGTTTGGACACAAATCGCCATTGATAGCTAAGAATATCGCCTTCAGCATCAAAACTGCCACCGCCATCAAGAACTGCCATCGTACCTAAGTTAATTCTTTGATCATTTCCTGCTCGGGCAACAGGCGCTCCATTCTCATTAGGTGCAATCACTCGAATACTCACATGAAGCGGCTCAGAAACACCCCCATGCTCATCAGTGGCGACGACCTTAAATTTGTAATCACCAAGCTTACGAGGTTCAAATTTAGCATGTCGGTAGGTCGATAAATCTAACACCACGGGTTCCGGCGCACTTACGACTTCCCAAGTCAGTTCGAAACTGTCATTGTCCGGATCGGTTGTGCCCGAAGCGTCCATATCGACAATATCCCCCATTTTCGCGATATCTGAATGAAATACCCACACCTCAGGCGGCAAAGAAAAAACTGCCGCAGTGAACGTTTTGGTAACTTTATGGCTATTATGAATGCCATCATTCACAATGAGCCCAACGACATAATCACCTGGTACTGTCGGTGACAGAAAAATGTAAGGGCGTTCTGACTTGAGAATAGCATCTGCTTCTGAATCGCCTCCCGCCGGTGCTGACTCTAAAGACCAGTGATACGTTACTAAATCACCGTCGGGGTCGGTTACTTCACTGCTGATAACATTAATGTCTCCAAGCTTAAGTGCTTGATCGCTAACAATAGTTACCAACGGAAGACTATTAAATTCTATAGCAATCTGACAAGACTGCGTCACTGGAGCTGTCGTATACACAAAACCATCCATAGAGCCATTACAACCTGAAATTTTCGCGAGTTTGGTTTGCGGCAATTCATTTATGGTTATTTTTGCCTGCTCATTGAGTGACATATACTGGGTCTCCGGCGTCACAGAGCCCGAACCTTTGATAACTGTACTGATTTGGTACGGCTTTTGTTTGAAAGTGGCTTTCACACTACAGCTGCTATTCACAGGGCTTGTCACATAATCAGTCCCAGAAAGCTTACCGTCACACCCCAGCACAGAAACAAGCTCGAAATCGGTATTTGGCACCACTTTGAATGTTGTAGTCTTACCAAACTCAACGGCAGCAATTTTAGGCTCTATCGTACCACCGGCTGAAGCGCTCGAACTGACTTCAAAGACCTTTGCTTTAAATTTTACACTTACACTACACTCGGTATTTACTGGACCGGTTAAATAATCAAGACCATTAAGGCTGCCATTACAACCCTCAACACTTTGAATTTCATAACCATTATCTGGGGTGATTTTAAATGTGGTAGAGCCACCAGCGTTAACTGAAACAGACTTTGGCAGTATGCTGCCACCTGAGGATGCGTTACCAGTAATGTTATATGATTTAGGTGCCGTTGAATCACTGCCGCCACAGCCAGAGACCGCCAGCAACACAACAAAAGATAGAAATACTCTGGAGAACTTAGTCCTCTGCTGCCGCAGTGAAAGTAAATTACACATTCAATAAAACCTTACATCGTTTGCTAAAATTTAATTAGGTTCAAATCACTGTTGGTTCGTTTTAGTTCGTTGAACCACCGCTGATATAAATAATTTCCAGCCAACAATCCTACAGCATTGAAACAAAAAAGTTAATTAAAGTAACACATATTTATTTTTATAGAATTAATTCCAAATGTTCATTTATAAAAAAAGCCAGTAAATTCACTTACTGGCTTTTCAACGAAATAACGGTCTAAGCTGTGCAGCGACTATTTAACGCCGTGCATCAATTTATTAATCAACGGTGAAATCACCAGGAGCAAAATGCCAGTACCAAGTAACAAATAAAAACTAAAACTAAAACCGTCCAATGCTGATTGCACGGTCATGCCAGTTTCCCCAGAAATATGACCTGCCAATAAACCTGACAGATTATTACCGGTCGCCACTGATAAGAACCACGCACCCATCGCTAAACCAACAAAGCGGACTGGCGCTAGTTTTGTCACCATCGACAAACCAATTGGCGATAAACATAATTCACCGATGGATTGCAACACATAACAAAGCACCAACGGCCACATTGGGATCAGGCCATCGGCAGCAACTGAATTGGTCAATGCGTACATCAACACTAAGAAGCCAAGGGCATTCCCTAATAAACCGAAGGCAAATTTGCGTGGGATCGAAGGTTCCATGCTCATTTTACCGGTGATGTACCAAATGTAACTGACGATTGGTGCAAACAAGATAATTGCCGCTGAATTGATTGATTGAAACCAACCGGTTGGAATGATTTGCGAACCATCACCAAACAGGTCACGGTTCACTAAATTATTGGCAAGAAAATTAAATGAACTACCCGCTTGTTCAAAGAACATCCAAAAGGTGACGTTAAAGGCAAATAATATCAACAACGCATAAACCCGGTGCAGCTGCACTGTGCCAGTTTTTTTCCCTTCACTTAAGAGCATGAAAGCAACAATGATAAACATCACGCCTAAAATCCATGCCAAAATCTCTGCACCAAGGCCTGCCATCAGGAAATAAACCACTGGAACTGACAGAATTACCCCGAGGATAACGTAAGCCAACATTTTACCAGCTGGTTTATCTGCAGGAATTTCACCAATCCCTTTAAGTTGCTTGCGGCCTAAAAAGAACCAAACAGTTGATAACAACATACCAACACCAGCGGCAGCAAACACGACTTTATAGTTTTCGTGTTGCGGTGTACCAAAAATACTACTAGCTAACCAACCAGTGATCAGTGGAGAAATCAAACCACCAATGTTGATGCCCATGTAGAAAATAGTAAAACCACGGTCACGACGGTCATCACCTTGAGCATATAACTGACCAACTAACGAGGAAATATTCGGCTTGAACAAACCGTTACCGACCACGATTACCGCAAGACCCAATAAGAAAATCTCTTTATGCGGGACCATAATCATGAATAAACCAATCGACATCACCACAGCGCCCAATAAGATTGAACGTTGGTAACCAATCACTCGGTCTGCAATATAACCACCAAAAATGGCTGTCGCGTAGACTAATGCCAAATAAGCGCCGTAATAGCGATTCGCATCGCCCTGACCACTCGCGCTACCATTGTAAAATTCAGAAACGATATACAGAGTTAACGCCCAGCGAATACCATAAAACGCGAAACGTTCAAAAAACTCCGCCATGAATAACATCCACAGCGGTCTTGGGTGTCCCCAAAGGGTACCGAAATCAGTATGTGCAGGCGTTGGCGTGGCTGAACT
The DNA here is from genome assembly GCA_041914845.1 of Alteromonadaceae bacterium. GTDB lineage: Bacteria > Pseudomonadota > Gammaproteobacteria > Enterobacterales > Alteromonadaceae > Pararheinheimera. The sequence continues at coordinate 191,883 of JAYSCP010000003.1, read as the reverse complement.
CATCGCAAGGCCTCCAAGTTTTGCAAAGCGCGCAATTTCACGCTCTGCTGCGCTAGCGCAGATATCAAGTGGATCATGGTGATTTCCTGTTTCTAATAATTATTAAACGAGGGTTTGCAGTGCCGTTTATACCGCAGTCGGCAAGAAATGGAAAGTAAAACTGAGCTGGTCTGCTTGCACTCAAGCTAATTGCCATGGGGCATACACTGTAAAACCCCTGCGATTGTCCCATGGCGACGACCGTCAAATTTTACTCTAGGAACTCTTCTAAAGCGGCTTCATCGACTTCCTGCTGAGGCGGCTCGCCATCATAAAGCTTGTAGTCTTGTCGCTGGAAATAAGCATCTTTGACAAAAGCGTACGGATCTAGCGAGTCATTAAGCATCTTCTCCTGCGCCATCAACTTTTCACGGCCATCCAAAGCCCCAACAACAAACTTGCCGACTGTGAGGTGATTATTCAACAACGTCATCGGGAAATATAGGTTGTCTACCACACGGCCAACGGTATCACGAACCGTGGTAGGCCCCATGCCAGGGATCATCAAATAAGGACCATAACCAACCCCCCACACGCCGAGAGTCTGGCTAAAATCTTCATTTTGTTGCGCTAATTCCAGATGGGAAGCGACATCAAAAAAACCAAGCACACCAATGGTGCTATTGACTAAAAACCGTCCGGTACTTATGGCAGTGCTTTTGCCTTTTCCTTGCAACACCCCATTGACCATATTCGCTGGTTCATCAAGGTTATTGACCATATTCGCGAGCCCCACCCGCAATGGGCTTGGTGTGACCGTCATATAACCAACAGTTGCAGGACGCAAAATGTAGGGATCTAAATATTCAAAATTTGCCGTCCACATTGCTCGGTTAAATGATTCTGCCGGATCTCTTGGATCTGTAACTTCGGCAGTCGAGGAGGGTTTGCTTGCACAGCCACTGATACCAAGAGTTGTAATAGCAATTAAACTAATAATCAGATGTTTCATTAACAAAATCCATTCCCGTGTATTGCCAGCCGTCTCGTCAAGAGACTCTGCGAATTGTCAAAGCGTGCAAAATTATACTGAAAAAATCGCGACTAGATCAGTTCTCACAGCCTTAGCTTATGCAAACGATAACAATTCGCGATATTTACTCAACCAAAATTACAAATTTTTAGTAGTAAAATGCAAAGTAACCTGCTGAATTCCATCTTTTAATTGGATGGGCTCGCTGCTGATTTGCGGATCTTTAGCATCTGCAGCAATAGCACCGGAGTTACTCAACCGAACTTGCACCAGCGCTTGGCTGACCGAATCTAAGCCCCATCCCTGCTGCATTTGCATTTGACTGGTTAATTGCAATTTTTGACTACCACTAAACATTGGCATTTTGTGCACAGCAAGCGGCATTCCGGAGCCTTCAAGTGCTTTTGCAAAGAGGAAAATTGTCGCTTGCGGATTGGCCGCAGCAACTTCAGGGGCGATGGTCAACGACACTTCAATTGTGCGTTTAGCTGGGGTCATTAAGCGCTGAACTTCAGCTAATTGTTGTTCTATTTGGCTATATCTCGGATCTTGCTTATCTATCTGATCTAGCAATAATTCCCAAGCAGTTTTAGCTTCCCGATAATCCCCACGCTCCTGCGCCATTAGCGCAAGCATCGAAATAGCGTCAGAATTCGTTGGATCCACAGCCAACACTTTCCCTAAACTGGCGGCAGCTTGTTGCGCTGCATCTGGTGCATTGTTAACTAATAAAGCCTGGGCATAACTCAACAACATATTTTTATTATCCGGGGCTAACAACAGGGCTTGTTCAAACGCCTCTAACGCATCACTGTTGTAACCCTTTGAAAACCAAATACGACCGAGCAAAAACCAGCCCATGCCATCTTGGTCATCTTTTTGCAGTAATTTAGTGCGTAAGCCTAAAGCAAATTCATCAATTTCGGCTTCTGTCAGTGGCGCACCTTGCCCCAACAACGCTCGCTCACCGTAGCTAGGGAGATTGATCATTGCACTATCCCACTGCTGTAATTGCCTATATTGACCAGTTGCCAAGTACACTCCTACGGTAATGATCAGCGCACCGAAAATTGCCGCAAGCCGCCACGGTAACAGCGTACCTCCTCGCAAGGTCACCAAATTAGCATCTGTCGAAAACTGCTGCTTTAGCTCTTCTGCTGCATGCACAAAATCAGTTTCAGCCAGTTCCCCGCTATCACGAGCTTGCACTAATAAGGCTAATTTCTCCGCAAATAACTCTTTGCGACTGGCATTGGCACGAGTCACTGAGCGCAACGGCCAAACAAAAAACACAAGTAACACCACCAACATGACAAGTGCCGCGAGCAAAAATTGGTTTATCATGATTGTTTTTTCCTTACAGCATCAATCATCGCCTGTAGCTCAGCATCGTCTGCATGCGGAGCTACACTTTGTTGGCGTTGTTTTTTCAGCATAACCACAGCGAGCGTCAAAATCATCAGGATCGGTAACAGCCACAGCCATATTGTGCTAAAGCGAAATGGCGGTTGGTAATGCACAAAATCACCATAACGCGTTTTCATGTACGCGATTACTTGGGATTTATCCATACCTTGCTCAACTAATTGCAGTGTTTTATGGCGCATATCGACTGCAACCACCGCATTAGAATCAGCAATATTTTGGTTTTGGCATTTTGGACAGCGTAATTCCGCGGTTAATTCTCGATATAATTGCTCTTGCTCAGGATTTTTAAACTCAAGAATATCGGTAATGGCAAAGCATGGTATCACAGCAAACATCAAGCTGAGTACCGCTGACCGCATCAAGCCTTTACTAAAGGTTAAGCCATTGAATAATTGACTATTCACTTCGAACTCCTGAGCTTTCAGGCACAGATAGCTGCTTGTCACTAGGCGTTTGCGCAACTAAAGCCTGATACTGTGCCTGCAACTCTGGCCAATTTTGTGGATTAATATCGCCAACTAAATGATGGCGAATAATACCCTGGGCATCGACCAAAAAGGTTTCTGGAGCCCCTGTGACGCCAAGGTCGAAAATAAGACTTCGCTTCTCATCGACCATGTTAAATTGATAAGGATCGCCTTGTTCCGCCAGTTTTTTAGCCACTTCTTTTTGTAAAGTCGACATGTCGAATTTTTCGCCAAACGCGGCTTCTGGTGGTTGGACATAATATAAACCAACAATATCTATACCCTGTTGGCGTAACGTGGTCAGAAAACCAAGCTCGGCATTACAAGTCACGCACCAAGTACCCCAGACATTCAACAGGTAAACTTTGCCTTTGAGATCTGTATTGGTCATCAAACGGCTAGGCTCCGTCAAATTCGGCAGCGCAAAGCTTGGCATCGGCTGTGCTACCAGCGCAGAACCATGATCTCTAGGGTTCGAAAAAAGCCCACTAAACAGAAAAACTGCCAAGCCAAGAAATAAAGCTAAAGGAATAAAAAACAGTAACTTACGCATGGCTAACTCCTTCGGCAGCAGCTTTTCGGCGGTAGCGTTTGTCCAGCAATGCCAACAAAGCACCGAATGCCATCAATAAACCACCTAACCAAATCCAACGGACAAAAGGCTTCACATAGATCCGCAGAGCCCAAGATGGCCCCGCTAATTCTTCACCTAAAGCCACGTATAAATCTCGGCTTAATTTGGCGTCGACTGCAGCTTCAGTCATCACAGTTTTTTGCACTGGGTAAAAGCGTTTTTCTGCATGCAAATGGGTAACTTTTTCGCCATTTTCATAGACTTCCAACTCAGCTGCTTGCCCGCCATAGTTAGGGCCTTTTAACGGATAGACTTCAGATAAGGTGAAGCTATATTGATTAAACTGCACCGTTTCACCGATTTTCATCCGAACATCTTTCTCGACACTATAGGTTTTGGTCATGGCAACACCAATCACCAGCACAGCAAATCCCAAGTGACCGAGCGTCATTCCCCAATGACTCGCAGGGAGCTTCCACAACGCTGCAGTGCCACCGCCCAATTGCCGGACACGTAATAAAGTTTCCGCAACCGCAGACACAGCAACCCAAGCGCCAAGCAGTAGCCCTAACAAACCTAAATTTGCAGCAAAATCATGAGCAAGTGACTGATAGCCAAGTGCAATCACCACAGCAATCATCGCAATATAACTAAAGGGTGCAAGTAAAGGGTGGAGCTGTTGTTGCTTCCAGCGGACCCAAGGCCCAACACCTAGCAACAACGCAAATGGAATAGTTAAGTAATAAAATAACTGATTGAAAAATGGCTCACCAATTGAAATAGAACCCAACCCAAGCTCTTTGTGCACTAACGGATATAACGTGCCCAAGAACACCACTAGGGTCGCTGTTAATAAAAAGATGTTATTGGACCATAACAATACTTCGCGGGAAAACAGCTGGTAACGTGCTTGCGAACGTACAGCGTTCATTCTTAGTGCATACAGCAACAAACTGCCACCGACAACCACAAGTAAGAATGCCAGTAGGTACAAACCGCGATCTGGATCTGCAGCAAAAGAATGCACAGACACCAACACACCGGAGCGGACTAAAAATGCCCCAAGCAGACTTAAAGAAAATGCAGCAATGGCTAATAATACGGTCCATGATTTAAAAGTCCCACGCTTCTCAGTCACGGCTAACGAGTGCAATAAAGCAGTCCCAACCAACCATGGCATAAAGGAAGCGTTTTCTACAGGATCCCAGAACCACCAACCGCCCCAACCTAACTCGTTATAAGCCCACCAACTTCCGAGCATAATACCCAGTGTTAAGAACAACCACGCAGCTAAGGTCCATGGCCGCGCCCACCGCGCCCAATTGCTGTCAAACCGCCCACCCAACAAGGCCGCGATAGCGAAAGCAAAACAAATAGAGAAGCCAACATAACCCATGTACAACATTGGCGGATGGATAATCATGCCAAAATCTTGCAACAGTGGATTTAAATCTCGCCCATCCACAGGATAAAACGGCAGAGTCCGCTCAAATGGATTAGACATAATTAATACAAAGGCATTAAAACCGACAGCGACTAAACCAAGCACCCCTAGAATTCGCCCATGTAATAATAACGGCAGCTGTCTCGCGCCGACAGCGACTGCGGCAATCCAACCTGCCAGAATTAATACCCAAAACAACATCGAACCTTCGTGAGAACCCCACACTGCAGTGAGTCGGTAATACCAAGGCAACATCGAGTTAGAGTTATTGGCAACGTAATATACCGAAAAATCATTGGTCCAAAACGCGTAACTCAGAGCATAAAAAGAAAACGCCGTGGCGATAAACATCAGCAATGCTATCGGTCGAGCTAGAAGAATGGGTTGCTCTTGACCGCGCCATGCGCCAATAAATGGAAACACGGTGAGAAGTACCGACAACGCTAAAGCTAAACATAAGGCCAGATGGCCTGCTTCGACCATCATTGGTAAGTCCCCGCAGGTTTGGGCGCATTTGGATCGACATGTTTAATGCCTTTAACCGCTTCCGCAACTTCTGGTGGCATATAATTCTCATCATGTTTGGCCAGCACTTCAGTTGCATCGATGTTGGTGGCGTCACGTAATGTGCCTTGAGCAACTATACCCTGCCCTTCACGGAACAGATCGGGCAGTATTCCTTCATAATGCACAGTGACTTTAGGTCCGGTATCTACTAAATCAAAACTGACTTTTAAACTGTTGGCATCACGACGTACCGACCCCTTGACCACCATGCCACCAATCCGTAGACGTTGGCCTGGCACAGGTTTGACCTTGTCTTCACCAAGTCCATCCAGCAATTGTGATGGCGTGTAAAACAAATCAACGTTTTCATTTAAGGCGTACAACATCGAAGCGACGCCACCTCCAATCAATAACAATACCGCACTAACTGCGAGCAGACGCTGACGACGACGCGGATTCATTTGTTAAGGCTCCTGATCTTGGGATTGATGCTGACGGACACGCGCTTCACGGGCTAACCGCGAGCGTAATTGCTGATAAAACTGCTGCTGTTGCTGCTGACTAATAAACCAAAGCCCTAGTAATACGGCAAAAGTTAAACCAAAAGATAACCATACATAAAGGGCGTAGCCGCCCATCGCGATGAAGTCCGCAAAGCTTGCAAAATTAAAATTTGGCATCGTTCGGCTCCTTCACCAATTCACGCACCCAAGAGCGATGTTGTTCATGCTGCAAAATAGCAGTCCTTAAGCGCAAGCAAGTTAAAGCGCCCAGTAACAATGCAAAGGCGAGGATACAGATTAATAATGGCCACAACATACTTGGATCTATAGATGGTTTGGCGAATTTGGTTATACTTGCGCCTTGATGCAAGGTATTCCACCACTCGACCGAGAAATGGATGATGGGTAAATTCACCACGCCAACAATCGCTAACAAAGAAGCCGCTTTATCCCCAGTTTCCCGATCGGCAAAGGCGTTTTGCAGCGCAATAACCCCAACATAAAGGAACAATAAAATCAGCTCTGAAGTTAAGCGAGCATCCCATTCCCACCAAGTGCCCCACATGGGTTTCCCCCAGAATGAACCAGTGAATAGCGCGATCAGGGTAAAACAAGCACCGATTGGCGCAATAGCACCAATGGCCCATTGCGCCACTTTGATTTGCCAAACTAAGGCAATGAATGCTGCGATGGCCATGCTGCTATAAGCTCCCATCGACCAAATAGCTGCCGGTACATGGATGTGAATAATCCGATAAGAATCACCTTGTTGATAGTCGGCAGGAGTAAAGCCAAGCCCCCAAATCACGCCTACCAATAACGACAACCAAGCGAGGGGCATTAACACCCGCTGCCAACTACCACAAACCGCATATAATCGTTGCGGTTTTGCATAGGGATCAAGCCACTTAAACATATTACCCCACGTTTAATTTCAGAGCTTTAAACACGGCAAACGGCACTAAGGCCAACGCCAGACATAACATTGCCGCGATAATTGCCAATTGCGCGGCATAAGGCAAGCCAAATGCGGCCTGCTCCACTGCTGCGCTGGCGAAAATTAATAACGGAATATAAAAAGGTAGGATCACCAAAGCTAGCAAAATTCCGCCCTTATCAGCAGAAAGTGTTAACGCCGCTCCAAGTGCCGATAGTAAAGTGAGCAATGGCGTGCCTAACAATAACGTTGCGACCACCGCTAAAAATGCGGATTGGCTTAATCCAAGCAACAGTGCCAGTAGCGGCGATACAACAATAAGCGGTAATCCACTTGCGCACCAACTTGAGGCCATTTTTGCTAAAACATAAGCGGGTAATGGCAAACGCGCACTTACCAATTGTTCGAGCACACCATCTCGGTAATCTTGCTTAAACAAACGTTCGGCACCCAGTAATACACTTAATAATGCCGCTATCCAAATAATTCCAGGGGCTATTTCTCGCAATAAATTGGGTTTTGCCCCAATCCCTAGTGGGAATAGACTGAGCACTACGAGGAAAAATAATAGCGGATTGAGCCAATCAGATTTTTGTCTGGCTAACAATCGCAAATCTCGACGGAACGTCGCTACAAATACCGCACTGATGCTCACCATCGATACTCCAGTTCCAATTGACGCAACTGGCCCGCTAACATCGGCAACGGCTGATGCGTGGTCAAAATGATGGCGCCACCTTTGGCACAATGTTGCTGAAAATGTGCCTGCAATAAGACGATTGCGGCTTGGTCAAGCGCAGTAAATGGCTCATCTAAAATCCAAATTCTTGCCGGTGTTAACCACAACCGAGCCAAAGACACGCGACGCTGCTGGCCTGCAGATAAATGCTGACAAGGAATATCTTCAAGCCCTGCAAGCCCTAAGGTCGCCAGCAATTGCCAATCATCTGCCGCCTTTAGTTGCCAACAAGCCCGCCAAAATTGCAAGTTTTCCAATGCAGTCAGTTGCCCCTGCACACCACTCAGGTGGCCGATAAAACACAGATCTGCGGCGTATTCATCATGGCATTTGTTAAGGTCAACACCTTGGAAACTGAGTGAACCTTCACTTGGCTCACTTAGGCCTGCCAAAATCCGCAGAAGACTGCTTTTACCAGCCCCATTTCGGCCAGCAATTTGCAAAATATCACCCGCCGACACCTGAATATCGATATCGGTAAACAATATCCGGTCCTGCCGGACGCAACTGAGCTGTGTGGCGTTAAATAACATGCAACTTTGAGCCTAAAAAAAACAGCGCGCATCTTAGCATAATGGCGCTAGAATACGAATGTGCATCCCATGCATAAAGCGACTAAGCGCCTGAAATATGAACCAGATCAATATTGATAGCTTGCTGAGCATCGGCAGCAGTACAAAATTTGAGCCGCAGCTGAAGTTAGATCCAACTCAGCTCTATCAAGCGTTGCTAAAAATCGGCAACGATGGCAGCGGTCAACTGCAACTGAGCGCTGGCGCATCTACACTTAAAATTCACTTATCACAACCCGAATTGCAGCAACTGCTGCGGCCTCAAACCACTAACAGCACTCAAGTCAATCTATCAAGCGCTCCAGCTCAGCCCACACTTAATGCAAACAGCTTGGATGGTACGCTCTGGCAGGTAAAAGTTCAGCCGTCAACTGACAATACGATCATGTTGGCATTGCAAAAACCCTCGTTAAAACTGCCACTCAATGAGATTGCGGTGTTTCAATTGTTACAGCAAGCCAATTCACAGCAACTGCGGGCAGCCTCAACCAATGACGGGATGAATGCACCCACGTTGCAACTCCCTGTGCAATTGCTTCGCCAGCAGGATCGATTGCTAATCAGTATCGCGGCAAATCGACCACAGCTAGCTGTACCGATAAGTCAATTTAGTGACAAACAACAAGCATTACTCGGCCAAATGCCTATCCAGAACCAAATGACCGGGCAACCAAAACAGTTTGGAGTGTTGCAATTATCATTACACAACAACCAAATCCAATTGTCTTTACAAGTGTCACAGCCTTTAGCTAACAATCTTGTCGAGCACGATGCCAACCAACCAGCGCCCTCGATAGCTTCGACTCCACCTCCGCGTAGCGTGAAAGTGTCGAGTGAGAATTATGTTTCTCAAGCGTTGGCAAACAAGCAGGATTTGACTCACTTCACGGATAAACTCAGTTCGGAAAAACTCAATTTAGAAAAAACCAGTTCGGAAAAAATCAATCAGCCACCAACGTCAGCTAAACAACCTGCCGGCGCTCAGGGTGCAGCCATACTTAACCGAGGTCGTGAAACAAAAACAGCGGATGTCGGAACAAAAGGTCAGCAACAAGATTTGAACATAACGAGCAATGGGCAAAGCAACAAAATTGCGCTGCAATTTAGCCGAGAACAAAGCAAAGCTCTTATGCCGATGCTCACTAAACAACTGATTTACCAAGGTTTGAGCATACAAAACCAGCAATTGCAGGTGAACGCTAGGGCTTTAAACAGCAGCGCAACTGCGTTAACTAACGAACAATGGCAGCTCAAACCCCTTGGTCAGCAATGGCAAATCGAGGTGCAAGCAAGTCATGAGCTACATGAACTTAAAGTGCCGCTTAAAGTCGTTGATAAACAGTTGCAGTGGCAGAACATCACCCCACCACCAACGACAAAAATTAATTCGTTGGTGCCCAATGTCGATATTCAAGGCTTGTGGCGACAATTATTGCCAATGACCAGCAGCCTAGACCCGCTTCGAGTCACCCCTGAGCTGCCAGCAACTGTCCAGGCATTTTTACATGAGCTTAAAGCCAATACGGTTGACCATCAGAAGGTACCGACTGCTGCCGAGTTGCAATCGCAATTAAATGCCACTCTGCAATTTAGTCCATTACAATCGCAGCCAAACGCGCTGACTGCGGCAGGTTCAATGGCAATTGCTTTACAGCTACTCATAGGCCGTTTAACCGCGTCGACGAGTGATGCCAACAGACCAATCGCTGGCAAAGAAAAATTGCAGCAGCTGATTGGCCAGCTCAACGAAACCCAAAGTGGACAGCTGCTAAAGCAACTATCGAGTCATAGCGCACAGATCCAGCAAGCGCAATTTGCCAATATTGAACAGCAGACTCAAACGAAAACAGAACACCTGCAGCTATTCCTGCAACTGCCTTTACTGGTGGATGGGCGCCAACAATTTGTAGAACTCGCGATTGGCGAACGTGATGCCGACGGGACAGCTACAGGCTCAAAGAAAAAAGCGTGGCAATTGACCATGAAGTTTCAGTTGCCAGACCAAGGGCATTTATTGGTGCAAGTCCATTTAATTGATACCGAAGTCAGTATGCAATTTTATGCTGAAACAGAACAAACTCAGCAATTGGCAAGCCAATGGTTACCGCTATTTAAAGATAGATTGAAAGTCCAAGGGCTGGATATTAAAGAAATTCAGGTACAGCGCGGAAAAATCCCTGAACATCTTTATCAACGCGGCACGAGTTTACTGCAAGTCAAAGTTTAGGGGGACAGATGGGCGAAAAATCAGCAGTTGGCCTTAGTTATGACGGCCAAGGCGCACCAAAAATTGTAGCAAAGGGCCACGGTGCGCTTGCAGATGAAATTATCCGTTTAGCACGAGAGCATGGTGTTTTGGTGCATGAAGACGAAAATCTCAATCGACTGCTCCAGCAAATGGAGCTAGGCACTGAAATTCCACCTGAGTTGTATACGCTAATTGCCGAACTCATTGCATTTTCATATGTCTTGCAAGGAAAGTTCCCCGAAAACTGGAAGAACATCCATCAACGAATTGATTTTAAAAGCTAAATATTAATATTTTTTATGAAAATTTTGCTGAAAAATCCCCCTATTCATCTTTTTTGTGTGGGCTTAACTATTCACTTCTGGTCTTGCCCTGATACACTGCCACAGTCTTTTTTGCCTAGGATGGTCCATTATGTCAATCCGATTGCCTCGCCCTTTTAGCATCGCTCGTTTTAGTTTGTCCCCGCTCAGTATTGCCCTGTGTTTCGCCGCGGTCGGCTCGGTCAATGCCAATACCATTACCAAACAAACGCAAACTTACCAGACGGATAATGCAAAACTTAAAGTAGAGTCCACCATTGAACGTAATGACGCTGCCGAATTAGTATCTCGGCAGTTCGCCGTCCAAACACAACCGTCAGCATCCCCAGTGCTGTTGCCGATTGCCGCCACTGAATTGCAGGTATTTTCGAACAGCGCAGTTTTCGATGCACTCTTTGCATTAACCCAAGCGGAAGTCAAAGCCAACAGCGTTTCAGAAATAACCGATTGGAGTTTTAATGACCAGCAAGGGCTCGCCTGCCCTTGTTTTGAAACCGGCGCAAAATGGCATTACGTTTGGACTCGGGATCTCAGCTACAGTCTCGATCTTGGTTTGCACTATTTAGACCCTGCCCGAGCCATGAATTCGTTATTGTTTAAAACCTCAAAAGTGCGAGCAGAACTCATCGCTCGGGGCATCGAAGACACCGAAGTCGCTCTGCAAGACACAGGCTCTGGCGGCAGCTGGCCTGTAAGCTCCGACCGTGTCGTTTGGATTCTGGCGGCAAGCCAATTAGTTCCCGCTGCTGAGAATGAAGAAAATCCAGCGGATGCAAAGCAGCAATGGCAAGACAAGTGGTACCAAATCGCCAAACAAACGCTGTTACAAGACCGACAATATTTATACAGCGCTAAACTTGGCATCTACCGTGGCGAAACGTCATTTTTGGATTGGCGTGAACAAACCTACCCAAGTTGGACTGCCAATAACACCTTATACTTGGCTGAGTCCCATGCCCTATCGACCAACGTTTTGCATTACGTAGCCCTCAGCCGAGCAGCTTTAGCGGCAGAAACCCTAGATCCGCAATATGCCAAAGTATTCCGTAGCTGGGCCGAAGCGTTAAAAGCCGCAATCAACGCCAATTTTTGGCTGAGCGATCAAGGCTTATACGCAAGCTACATCGGTGAAGAACATAATCCGATGCCGGTACAACACTATGATTTATTAGGTCTGGCATTAGCCATTAATCATGGTGTTGCCTCTGATTTGCAAGCTTCGCAAATTTTAAACAACTATCCTGTGACCGCAGTTGGCGCCCCGGTGATTTTCCCCGCGCTTAAAGATATTCCCATTTACCACAACCGCGCCATTTGGCCTTTTGTCAGCGCCTATGCACTGCGCGCCGCTAAAAAGCAAAATCATGCTGAACTTTATCGCCGTTTAGCCATGTCTTTATTCCAGGGTACAGCTGAAAACGGCTCCAACATGGAAAACTTCGAATGGTTGAGCTTAAAACCTCATGTCGAAGATGGCTCCTTGTCCGGCCCTGTGATTAATTCGCAACGGCAATTATGGTCAGTTGCCGCTTACCATGACTTTGTCGTCAGTCAGCTGTTTGGTATGGAATTTGCCAATCAAGAACTCACAGTAAACCCTTACCTCCCAGTTAGCCTAGTTCGTGATTTGAATATCCTAGATGCTAAATCATCGCCAATAGAGTTACAAAACCTGACATTCGGTGAATTGCAATTCCAAGTGAAACTACAACTACAAGGAAATGGCAATCGCCAGCAGGTATACCGTTTAAGTTCCGCATCATTAAATGGTGAGCCCGTAGCGCTAAACCAAAAACAAGGGCTGAAATTAAAACTTGCCGATTTTGCCAGCGCTCAAAATGAATTGGTATTGACCCTACTCCCAGTCGATGCCCCTGCACAAACGGTAAACCTATTAAAAGCCTCGGGTACCAACAAATACCCTGAACAATTGTTCTCGCCAAAAGAGCCGAAGTTGTCGTTGAGCACAAGCGAAAACGGCGACAACACGCTTAGTTTCGACCGCCAAGGTGAAGCGGATACATTATTCACGCTTTATAAAAACGGTATTCCGGTTAAATTAAAACGCAATGCCGAAAAGTTTGTTGATGACAAAACGAAGCAAGGGCAAAGCCAGTGTTATGCCCTCACCCAAACTAATAAACAAAGTGGTTTAGTATCATTGCCAAGCAAAACGCTGTGCAGTGAAGGGACAGTGAAACTCTACACGCCTGGTGTCGACTTAGTAGCCAATGATGGCGAGCTTAGCCAATACCTGGGCCAAGCTGTCTACAAAAACTGGGGCATGCCCGAACAAGATCTGAGTTTGAGCTATACCGCCAGCATCGCCGGCACGCAGCGTCTCCAGTTACAGTATTTTATCGACAATGGCCCAATTAATACCGGGATCACTGCGGTGGTAAAACGAGTCATCGCCAACTGCCCAAGCTCAGGCCAACAACAAAGTGTGTTGGTGATGCCGCATCTGGCGACCGCCACGGAACTTGGCGTATCTAGTAATGCCATTTTTAAAGCTGCAGCTGGCGAAACTTGTAAACTACAAATTGTTGATGGCTTTAATATGAGTTACTTACACCATTTCAATTTGTACACCGGCGGTAAAGGTGGACGTTCAGGGCCACTGAATCAAGCAGTGATTGCAGGGGCTAAAATTAATCCAAGCGCTGAGTAACTTTAGCGCAATTTAGTAAATAATCGTTTTTAGGAAGTGAAGTGAGCGTCTCTATAGACAAATATGCCGATCGTTATGTGATTTTCGCCTTGCTCTCCGCAACTTCAATGGCAAGCAGCGGCGTCATCGCAAGGCTTAGCGGTATCGCTGCAGCAGAGCTCACGTTTTATCGGCTGGCTGTCGGGGCATTATGCCTTTGGCTATTTGTGCTTTTGCAAGGTCATGCAAAACAACTAAGACAAAAACCAGATTGGCGTATGGCGCTCAATGGCATCATGCTAGCGAGTTTCATGCTGGCGTTTTTAAAGGCAATCAGTTATATCAGCCTGGCGAATGCCATCATGTTGGTCTATCTCGCGCCGCCGCTTTCAGCGCTCATCGCTCATTACTTTTTTGCTGAGCGTTTAGATTTTCGTAGTAGCGGTTTAATTCTTTTATCATTTTTCGGTTTTGCCATGATGCAAGAATTTAAACTCGATTTGGTGATGACGCCTTCACAATGGCCGGGGTTCTGCTATGGCCTATTAAGTCTACTCACGTATACCGCCTTTTTGCTATTAAACCGTCATGTCACCAGCGGCCATTCGCAGTTCCAGCGTACCTTTTACCAACTATTAATTGGTGCATTTTGTGTGCTGCCATTTTTGTCCGATGCAAGTTTGCCATCGTCCAACGACTTGGTTTGGATTGCTTTAGCTGGCTTGTTCCCTGGCTTTCTGGCTATTTATTTCGCGATTCTTGCATTAGAGCGTTTACCCACCAAAGTATTCGGGACTCTAGCCTATGTGGAACCTGTCACGGTGATCATCGCTGGCTGGTGGTTGTTTAACGAAAGCCTATCAGCGCTTAAAATTGGTGGTGTGGTTTTGATCCTCACCGCGGGGGCATTGCAAGCAATCTATGCACAACCTGCCACAACCAGCAAATAATCCAACACTGAACAAAAAGGTCGCCACAGCGACTGCAGAGAAAAATAGCGACTTGGTATACGCAAACAAGCAAAGCAACGTAAAGCTTGCTACACTACCCGGCATATTTTATAAGGAGTCCCCAATGAGTCAATTTCCTGATGATGGCAACGGCGATATGCTGCAAGCCATGCAAGATGCTGGTTTGGATTTAAATGCAGCGTTATATCTTGATTTCTACCTAGTTTTTCCAAATCAGCAAAAAGCCGAAATGGCGCTCACCGCGTTAACAACTCTGGATCAGCCGGGTGAAGTTGAACTCAATTTCAATGATTTAGAGCAATGGGAATTGATTGTTACTTTACACATGGTGCCAGACCATGCCGCAATCACAGCCAAAGAAGCAGAGCTTGACAAATTTGCCAAGAAATATGGTGGTCACAATGATGGTTGGGGGGTCATGCAACACCAAGATGGTGATGATGAATTTGCCGACGAACACGATTGTGATGATGATTGCGACCATCAGCATCATTAATTCCTTGCTCGAGGGGGCTTTGCCCCTAGGGCGAAAGCATGAGTGTTCACTTATTGAAAGACACCTTGCCAAGCCCTGCTTCTAAGACTGTATCCAAGTAATCTTCGTCCATCATCAACGCACACATTTTGCGCGGGACACTGAGTTTACGACACTTGTCATGTCATAAAATATTCAGCCCTAGATAAAGCACAACTGCTAAATTTTCAGCTTTATTTTTCTATATATCATGCAGTTGTTTTCCCTGAGACTGACATCCAACACCCAATGCAGTTGCTTTTCAATGTGCCAGTGATGACGACAGAACACCGCGAACCTATCGGAATCCATTGTCGCCAAAGCATGTTCATTACAAGATGGCATGTCACTACCTGTCACATTTGCCAACTATCGACGCATCACCAAATTAACTAAAGTTCTTTTCGTCAGAAATTAACATCAGCTTTGAGAAAAACAGATCTAATAGTCAAATATAACATTGGATAATTTTCAATTTTATATTGAGTGAGTACCAGTAACTTTTTCTATTTTTCAAAGGTGTAAGCATGCAAGAATTAAACTTTAAACAAATATTGACAGTCAGCGGCGCTACCTGTGGTGCAGCTGATATTGCAGAATATACAGTCGTGGGTTCATTTTCGCTGGCTGGCGGATTAATCGGCGGAGCAACCACTTTCGGTGCTGGAGCACCTGTGGGCGGGTTTGTAGGCGGAATGGTCGGCACTTTGTCATGGCTTTCAATCAAAGAAGACTTTATTACCGCGTTTTGCACAGTTTGAGCTTAACTTTACACGGAGATGGCGAGCAGCAATCACCATCCATTTGTTTTTTATGGATTTAATATGAAATTTATAAAAAGTTTTTTAACGCTATTTATAAGCGGCTCATTAGGCTATTACACTCTTTTATATTTCAAAGATGAACAATTTGAATTCAACTTAATTTATATATGCGTGATGTCCATTTTTTCAATCTTATACGCTTACATCATGCAAATGAGGCTGAAGAAGCAAAGCAGAAACAAAATCTGAACTCAGCAGCATTCAAAAACGTGAGTAATCAATTCACAACAACCAACCAACCAACCAACCAACCAACCAACCAACCAACCAACCAACCAACCAACCAA
>JAYSCP010000003.1:116221-175783 GCA_041914845.1 Alteromonadaceae bacterium | reverse complement strand
CAAAGGCTGCATCAGCTGCCCTTGCAAAAGCAAATATTCAGGAATAATTATTGAAGCCGAAACTGTCGTGCAATCGTGTCGTACACCGCAATTCCATTACGGAAGAAGCCACGTTTCTTTAGTCAAGCCAGCAGATAGACAGCAAAATCTTAGATATATTCCCAGCCTTCACCCTCTGTCATGAATGTAACAAGCGTCAAAAAAGCATATCAAACAATAGGTAAGTAACTATTGCGCGTGCATGAAAGACCTGGAACACCAATTCCCCGCTTAAGAAACCGACAGCACACGTATCAATAATTAACAAATTCTCGCGATAAATATTTACCTACAGCCCTTCTACCCTAGTGGGCTATTCGTTAGAATGCACGCCGTTGTTTTTTCCGCTACACGGATCTGTACTATGCATTATCTATCGCCGGAATTTGGCGTTTCTTTTATTGCTTTCCTTTGGTTGTATTGGTGGCTAGGCGCTAAATTTGGTAACCGTGCGCAAAATCAGCTGTTATTAGTCGCAAGCTACTTATTTTATGCGACCTTCTCACTGAAATTCGCCCTACAACTATTCGGCTTTTCGCTAGTGATGTTAACGCTGGCGCGTTATTGTTCTCCACAACGTCGAGCGCCAATGATTATTGGTATTGTCTTGGCAGTGGCAAACTTAGGCTTGTTTAAATACTACAACTTCTTCCGAGAGGATTTGTTGTTTTGGCTTGGCCCCCTGTTCAACGGTGCAAGTTTACCGGTCCTTGAATTTGTGCTGCCAGTCGGGATCTCTTTTTACACCTTCCAAGGCTTGGCTTACTTAATCAGTGTTGGCCGTGGTGAGCGGGCAGCGGCGAATTATGAAAATGGCTTATTACATTTATCGTTTTTCCCAACGCTGCTGGCAGGACCTATTTGCCGGCCGAAAGAGTTACTCAGTCAAATTGAAGCCACCGCAACTCGGCATATTCAATCAGTTGAACTGGCGTTAATGCTGATCATCAGTGCGTTAATTAAGAAAATTTGGCTCGCGGCATGGTTGGCCGAAAGTTTTGTTGACCCAGTGTTTGCAAGCCCAGACAGCTATCAAGCTATTGACCTAATTTGTGCATTATTTGCATACGCTTGGCAGTTATTCTTTGATTTTTCAGGTTATACCGACATCGTCACCGCGTTTGCTTTATTGCTTGGTTTTAGTTTACCAATGAACTTTAACCAGCCCTATTTAGCGACTGATTTGAGTGATTTTTGGCGGCGTTGGCACGTGACATTGTCGCGTTGGATCAGAGATTATGTCTACATTTCGTTCGGCGGCAACCGCGGCAGCTTTGGTAGAACTCAAGTCAACTTGCTGTTAGCTATGACCATTTCTGGCCTTTGGCACGGCGCGAGCTTGACTTTTGTCGTCTGGGGAGTCTGGCATGGCGTTGGGCTCATTCTGCAAAACTGTTGGCAACGCTTTGTCGAATTTAAATGGCCAAGCTACGCAACCCAAATGTTTACCTTCTTATTTGTTTGTTTTGGTTGGCTATTATTCCGCTCAAGCGACTGGGAAACCTTCGCGACTTACTGCCAAGGTTTTGCCCGCTGGCAACAAGCACCTCAGCTAAATTGGTTGTTATTGGCATTGGCAATGACCGCCTTTTTCATCGGTGCGCGCAAAGCAGATTGGTTAATGACAACAGGCATTAACCGCCTGCAACAACTGGCCTGGTGGCAACAAAGCATTGCGTTTACCGTTATTGTTTTACTGATTTTGGCATTGGCTCCGGCCGGAATGCCTGGCTTTATTTACTTCGGATTTTAATGGATATGAAACCGTCGCATTACTCTTCATTATTCGCATTAACGTTAAGTGGCGTGTTGATAGTTGCGCTGAAAAGTCAGGCACTGGTGCAGTATTGGCAACAAAGCCGACATATTTTATTAGATGTCGCGCCACCACCGGCCTTCAGTGATTTGTTAAGCAGCATTACAGGTAAGCAATTCCCTGATTTCTCTGCGCCCTTCACTGCATTTGAGCAACAGCTTTTCTCCCTAAGCCAAGCCCCTTGGCCAGAAGATGCGATGACTGTTGCCGATGACAACGAGCAGCCTATGCTAGAAGACTCTGCCGATAAAGACACTGTCGCAAGTACTTCAGGCTATCAACAGTCCTCAGCCACGCACGCCACAGAACTGCAAACAATCCCAACAACCAGCTCGGAAAATACTTCGAGCCAAGTGCCAACCAGTGCAACGGCACAAAATACCACTGAGCTAAATAAAAATACGGGAAAAACAGCAACAAACTTGCACACGAATACCGTAGCTGACAGTGTGGTTAACCAAGGCTCAGCAACTGTTAACGAAGAACAAGCCTCTGATGCAACCGCCCGCTTAATCGCCCAAACCAATGGTACCGCATCTGTCAATGCAAATACTGCTGCAAATACGCTATCCTCCACTACCGCAGCAGCTGTCGCCCCCAATAATGCCACCTTGAACTCGTTAGATGCCAAGGGGAATATTGAACTTGAGCCACAAGACAAAGTGTTGTTGATTGGTGACTCTTTGATGCAAGGACTGGCACCGCACTTAGTCGCTCGCTTTAAGAAAAAGGACCAAATTCAAACAGTCGATATGAGCCGACATAGCACTGGTCTCACTTACCCTGCGTTTTACAATTGGCCAAACGCAGTCAAAGAAGCATTTGCTAAACAGTCTTTTGACGTAATGATTGTCTTTATGGGCGCTAACGATCCGTGGGATATGACCGTCAAAGGCAAATATATCCGCTTTGCATCACCACGCTGGAATGAGATTTACAGTGAACGAGTGCGGGCAATTCTGGAAATTGCTAGCGCAAACAAGACCCGAGTTATTTGGCTTAGCACGCCGCCAATGGGCCGAGAAGATATTAAAGCCAAAATTCCTCAGTTAAATCAGCTCTATAAAGCTGAAATTGAAAAATTCGCTGCCAATGCCAAGTTTATCGACACCGCACCAGTGCTGACGACCGACGGTATAACTTATAGTCGATTTATCGAGTTACCTGAACGCGGCAGTGTGATGTTACGCACCGATGATGGCATCCATTTCACAACCCAAGGTCATCGATTATTATCGAAATTGACCCTTGCGCAATTTCGATTGCCTCAACCAAAGAAAAGCCCTTAATGAAGCTTGTTGTTAGCCTGTTTTTACTCAGTTGCAGCCTTGCTGCAACTGCCGCCCCCACCGCCATTGAAGATTTTGGTGATAGTAACGCCAAAATGTTGTGGCAAAGTTTTCGTGAAGTCAAACAGCAAAAACGCCAACGGCCACTTCGAATTCTGCAACTTGGCGACTCACACACCGCAGGGGACTATTTTACGGGGCAGCTACGGCAATCACTGCAACAAGAATACGGCAATGCGGGAATTGGCTGGTTAACCCCAGGTTATATTCCTAACCAGCGCTCGGCACAGGTATTGATGCGTCATCCGAAACAATGGAAATTGGTTGATAGTAAACAACAAAAGCATACAGGCACCTTTCCCCTCGGTGGTTTATTACAAAAACCTAGTAACAATAGCGCGCTCGAAATGCGGATTAAAGATCCACAACCGCAAGGTAAATGGACTGTACATTTATGGCAACAAGCACCGCATAAACCTTGGCAAATCAAGCTTCCCAACGGCAAAATCCGTCAATTAACCGCCAGCGATAAAAATCGCACGGCATGGCGACATATTGAAATGCCGATCGATGGCACCCAGCTCCATGGCATGAAATTGTTAGCCCCCAAAGGCAGCAAACTTGCAGGGATTGTGCTGGATAAAAAAGCCCCAGGCATTACCTTGGACGCTCTAGGCATCACGGGATCAGTCTCTGCGGTTATTAATCGTTGGGATGTAGCAACCCTAAAGCAGCAACTCAGTTGGCGCGCTCACGAATTGATCGTATTGGCTTATGGCACTAACGAAGCATTTTCTAATGATTTCCAGCAAGCAACCTATGAAGATGAGCTAGTCAAAAGTATTCGCTTGCTCAGAAAGCTCAATCCGAAAGCGGCCATACTATTAATCGGCGCGCCGGCATCGGCCAAAACCAAACCGCCACTGAGTAAAGGCAATTGTCGCTTACCGCAGCCACCAGCACTGATCAGAGTTCAACAGAGTCAACGAAAAATTGCCCAACAAGAGAAAACGCTGTACTGGGATTGGGCGGGAGCGATGGGCGGAAATTGTATCGTCGAGCAATGGCTCAAACAAAAACCAGAACTGATGCGCCCCGATATGGTGCACTTAAGTAAAGAAGGTTATTACTTAAGCGCAGACCGGTTTTATCAAGCCTTACAGCAGCGCATTACTGCTGCGCATTAATGATTTCCGTGCGCAGCAATTTATCGTTGTAATAGATTTCTAAGCGACTCGCGACATCCTTTACCGGCGTCGCAGCAATTGGCTCTACTTGTGGTCCAATAAAACGATATCGATATTTACCGCGTTTAAATTGCAATACAGGCCCCTGCACAGCTAGCACTTTAGCACCGATTATCTCCAGCGCAGGAGTCGGCTCGGACTGGGTTAATAACCATGACTGATAACGCCATTTGCCTGCGCTCACTTCGGTCACTTCAATCCGATGTTGTGCGCTCTGGCCACGAAAACTTCGCAACCCTGAAGATGCGATTGGCTCAGTATTTTCAACCGAAGTTGTTGCACCAGGCGTTGGCGTGCTAGGTTGCGAAGCCATGATGCCGAGCTCATCGCTTGCGGTATTGCCTGTCGTTGTACCATGGCAGTTTGCGGTTAGCCAAGGCGCAATTAATGCCGAGTCCTGACTGAGTGTACTAATGTAAAAATCACGTTTGCCATTTTGGCTAAAATCGCGTAACCAGAATTGTCCGCCTAACGCGGAATAATCAAAGCCATCAAAGGTCAGCTGTGGCGGTGTCAAACAGCTTAAAAACTGCTGCTGTAACGGCGAAACCAATTGCGGATATTGTTCAATAAACTCTGCCACCGTGGTTATTTGCACTAACTTAAGCTCACCAGTTGCAGTGATGCTCATCACATTTAGCGGGAAATGGAAAAATTGCGCGACTTGTTTCGGCTCTCCCGATAACACTGCTGCTTTAAGTGCACGCAAACGCACATCGACAACAGGCGCTTGTAATAACGACTTTTTGTCAGTTAATACGCCATTGTCATCTGCATGTACAGGGGCTGGAACTATGCTCAGCAGGCTGCAAACTATTACAGAACCAATCCAGTGATTAAATACTGCATTTGACAACCTAAAGCTTCGCATTTGTTAGTCCCTACTCGCTGCTGGTGTAGATTTTATCGTGATCTCGCGTTGTGGAAACGGCATAGTGATGCCTTGTGCTTTAAAACTGCGCCAGATGGCTAAATTAATATCAGACCGTACCGAACCGCTTCCATTCTCCATGTCACCGATCCAAACACGAAGTTGTAATTTCATACCATTTTCAGCAAATTGCAGCAACCGCACCGAAGGCTCAGGTGTTTTTAGCACCCTTGGCGAAACAAAAGCACAATCGAGCATCAACTGCATCGCGTGTTCCGGATCGTCTTGATAACTAATTTGCACATCAATTTCCAGACGAACATTCGGATCGGCATAACTCCAGTTAATCACTTCCCCAGTGATCAAATTTTCGTTGGGAATTAAGGTATCAATACCCTGCCGATTACGTAAAACCACGTAACGGGAATTCATTTGCTCTACCCAACCGAAATTTTCACCAACCGTAATATTGTCGCCAGGCTTAACCGATCTATCCATCACTAAGATAAAACCACTAATAAAGTTTGAGGTGATCCGTTGTAAACCAAAGCCAAGACCAACCCCAAGCGCGCCACCAAAAATAGCCAACGAGCTTAAGTTAATACCAACCGCACTAAGTGCAATTAAAAACGCAATGGTCAGTAAAAACACCTTGGCAAATTTGCTAAAACCGACCTGCATACTCGGGCTAAAATGTTGAACTTGTTTTAGCCGTTGGTTGATGATGGCTGACAGCCAAAGCGCCACAGTAAAGGCAAGTAACACCACCAGCACAAACTGCAAAGTCATCCACAGCGAAATTCTGGTACTGCCAAGCGTTATCGCAAGTTTATCCAGCAGTTGATGTAATGGCTTTAGCAAACCACTTAAATGCAGTGCGACAATAAACCAAATGCCAGTCGCTAACATTGGCTCCATTGCCTTGACAAGCGGACTGGAGATAAAAATTTTGCGTAAGGCGTACACAGAAAAGCGGATGATGGCTAGTGCAAAGGCGATGGGGTATAAAAAGTGTAAAACCCGCGCAGGCAATTTGTACATGTCGAAAGATTCAGCCGCAATCAACAGGGCAATAGCCACAAGTGCCGGAAAGAAAATCCGTTGTGAACTTCGCACCGCAACGTGGCGAAAACCAGAACTATGATCTTGACTGAGTTTGCGTTGCAACCAGGAGTTTAGTAATGCCGCGAAGCCAAAAATGACCGAAACCAGTGCAAGTTGCAGCCAAAACCCTGGCTGTCCGCACAAAGCACTCAACCATTTCATCATCACAGTCACTTGCTGAATCAGCCAATCCACGACAGAAATCCCCGGAAAAAATAGAGCGATAAGTTACCAGAAATTTAAATAAAACTATAGCCTTAGCAAGGCTGTCAATTCGTAGCAGTAAGCGGAAAATATGCACAGGAATGCATAAAGCACCAACTACTGATCTGCCAGACTTATGGTCCGTATGTTAGAGTAGATTTTTTTCTAATTGGGTCTTTCGATGTTTGCGCCAGTCCATAACTTCCGGCAATTGCCCACTACGTTTTTTAGTGACGTCAACCCTACGCCTGTGCAGTCGCCAAGTTTTATTGCGTTTAACCAACCACTCGCCGAACAATTGCTACTGCCAGCCGAGTTTTGGCAAACAGAGCAAGGCTTGGCATTGTATAGCGGCATTCAACTTCCGAAGTGGACAAAACCACTCGCGGCAGCTTATACCGGTCATCAATTTGGTTCCTTAGCACCACGTTTGGGCGATGGTCGGGCAATTTTACTCACTGAAATGACCGATAGTTCTGGCAAAATTTGGGATGTGCAATTAAAAGGCGCAGGTCCTACACCATATTCTCGCCGTGGTGATGGCAGAGCAGCGCTTGGCCCCGTGCTGCGTGAATATCTAGTCAGTGAAGCCATGCATGCCCTTGGCGTGCCAACCACTCGCGCTTTAGCCGCCGTGATGACAGGCGAGCCGGTTTATCGGCAACGGCAATTACCTGGAGCTATCATTACCAGAGTTGCCGACAGTTTCTTACGGATTGGTAGCTTTCAATATGCCGCGATGTATGCAAGCTTAGAGGAGCAACAAGCGCTGCTTGATTTTGCCATCAACCGCCATTACCTAGAGTGCGCGAACACCGAGAATCCCGCATTAGCGTTTTTGGCGGCAGTACAACAACGACAAGCAAAACTGATAGCAAAATGGATGAGCCTTGGTTTTATTCATGGCGTAATGAACACCGACAATATGGCCATTAGTGGTGAAACCATCGATTATGGTCCTTGCGCGTTTATGGATAACTATCGTGCTGACACTGTATTTAGCTCAATTGATAGCAGCGGCCGTTATGCCTATCAGCAACAGCCTCAAATCGGGCAATGGAATTTAGCGCGGCTTGCAGAAAGTTTATTACCACTTATTGCTGCTGATGAAACAGAGGCTGTGGCCAAAGCTACAGAAGTGCTTAACAATTTCGGCCCAAGCTATTTTCAACATTGGCGAGCGCTGTTTGGCGCTAAAATTGGCCTTCAACAGTGCACGAGTGACGACCATTCCTTAATCACCGAGTTATTGCAACTGCTACAAACTGCCGAAATCGATTTCACCATATTCTTCCGCAAACTCGCCTACGCCTGCCATGATGCACTTGCGCCACAAGGTCCTCATGGCTTATTTGCCAATACGGAATTATGGCTAGCGTGGGCAAAACGTTGGCAACAAAGACTGGAAGCTGAGGATTCGACTGCAAAGTTGGCTGGACTGCCAAACCAACAGCAAAGCAGAATGACGCAAATGCTGGCAGTCAACCCAGCATTTATTCCACGCAATCATCAAATCGAGCAAATTATCGAGGATGCAATTGAGCGTAATGATTTCACGATGTTCGAAAAATTCCGTGCTGATTTGGCCACACCATTTCAAGACAACGAGTTTTGGATGGCCCCGCCGCCACCTAGCACAGCGCTTTATCAGACGTTTTGTGGCACTTAGTAATTTTCGAAAAGACCGGGACTTTGTTTGAATTGCGGTCAATTGTCGAGGCTTGGCGAACAGGCTGTCGCTTATCAGGCTAGTTTCTTTTGCTTCGCCGAAAAGCAATTACCGACGTAACTTTAGGGACGACTGCAAGTCAAATAACCATCAATAGGAGCTGTTATGGGCTTAGATTGCCGAGAATACCTTGATGCAAAACAATTTGAATTTTTATTTAACTGGTACTTGCGACGGTTAAAAAGCGAGGGACCTAGCATCAAAATACAACCGCTTAGCTATGATGGCTTTTCTGATTATGATCAATGTTTTCAACGACTGAGCACTGAAGCGCAAACCGCTTATACCGAACATTTCGGCGAACCAGTGCCTGCGATTGCCTTAACTAATTTATTCCATCTTGCCGAGCTGGAAATTGCAGGCAAGTAATTGTACTGGTACTTTTTTGAGGGAAAAAAGTACCAGTACCTATGCAGACGATGAATCATCCCAACAGCCTGTAGACTCAAGCTAAACGTTAATTCGGCTTGCAAGCAACATCACTTTTATACTTTTGCTCTCGATACAAAAACGTAGGCATTTGCACCTGAGCTAACGCTTTGTCACGTTCGGCGGGCGTTACTGCACGTTCTAACAAGGTTAGCTTCTGCTGACTTTCGTCATAAGTAGCCATTTGCACTTCTTGATTTGGCTTTAGAATCGTCAATTCTTTACCCTGCATCAGTGCAAAATATTGATCAAATTGAATCAATGCACGCCCAGGACTCGTTCTGTCCAGGGTAAAATCGCGCCCCATCATTGGATGACATGATGAAACCCCCATCATCGATAACAAAGTTGGCACTAAGTCAACTTGACTCGCCATCACCTGCAAGCGCTCAGGTTTAACATCAGCACCTAAAATAAGCCCAGGAATTTTGAATTTTTCGAGCGGAATCAAATTACTGCCATATACCCGGTTATCATGATCTGCAACGATTAAAAATAGGGTGTCTTGCCAGTAAGCACTCGCTTTGGCTTTCTGGAAAAACTGTCCCATCGCCCAGTCCGCATATTTAACAGCGTTATTCACTGTATTTTTGGGTTGTTCGTGCAATTCAATACGACCATCAGGAAATTCAAAGGGTTCATGATTGCTTGAAGTGAAAATTAAACTTAAGAATGGTTTCCCCTGTTGGTGCAGTAGTTCCAACTGTTGCTGTGCTGTATTAAACAAATCTTCATCGCTTGCCCCCCAACTACCAACAAATTTTGGCTGTTTAATTTGTTTGATATCAACAACCTGAGAGAATCCGTTACCAGTGAAAAAACTGCGCATATTGTCAAAGTGTGCTTCGCCACCATAGACAAACTGCGTCTGGTAGCCCTGACTTTTTAAAATCGAAGCGACAGTTGTAAAGTTGTATTGAGAATTAGCAAGTTTCACTGTACTTTGCGCAGGTGTGGGGGAATACCCTGCCACAACCGCCTCTATCCCCCGAACTGAACGAGTCCCAGTAGCATAAAGCTGTTCAAACCAGATGCCATCATTCTTTAACTTTTCAAGCTCAGGAGTGACTGGTAATCCACCTAAGGATTCAACAAAGGTCGCGCCTAGACTCTCCTGCAGTACAATCACTAAGTTTAATGGTTTATCACGCTGCACTGTCGCCTGCTGTTGATGCAGGGTTGGATAAGTGGGGTTATTAAACTGATAGCCTTTCAGCCACGGCCAATCCAAAGCTAATTTTACCATCTCGTCTTCAGCAAGTTTGCCGTAAATTTCGCTAGAACGAGCTTCATGTCGCAAACTATAAGCTGCGTAAAACACCGAATAAGGCGAATTGATAATCAACGAATTCACCAACGAGTCTGAGGTGATGGCAAAAAGCGCAGGGTTTGCCGGACGATGGTCAAAGGTTGAGCGAATGGAAATAAACACCATAATGACCACAAGCGGCCACGTAATCAGTAATTTAGCGACAGAAAATGACTGCATCCGCTGCGCTTGCGCAGCCAAAATTCGCACACCAAACCACACCAAAAGAATAGTGAGCAAAGTGCCACCAATTAATGGCACTCTAAAGCCTTGCCATAAGGTGCTGAACACTTCTTTTGGATACTTCAAGTATTCAATATAAAGCCTGTTTGGTCGAATATCATATTGTGCAATAAAAGACGGCGTTGATAATTCGATAAAAATCACCAGCGTTAATGCGACTAAACACCATATCAGCGCGAAACCACGCCACCACCGGAAAAGTTGTGGCAACGCCAATAATGGAGCTAGTAGCACTGGCACGGCCAATAACAAACCAACCAAAATAAAATCTGCGCGAACACCTTGGACAAGCATCCACCCGACATTCCCTAAGCCTTCAACTCTTGGCCATTGCCATATCAATAAGCCAATCCGTGAGACTGTCAATAACGCCACCACCAGCAAAGCAAAAATTGCCAAAACGCGATAAGGCCCCAGCCAATTGCGAGCTTGGTTCAGATTTGTTCTATTCATCAAAAAATTCTCTATTGATCCATTTTATTATTATGTAGAGCAATTCACCGCTCAATTTCCGCCGCCAAATTAACCTAGCATTTACTTTGAGGCAATCATTGAGTGAGTGTTATTCGGCAAAACTTAAAACTCAAACTCCAAAGCAAATCGCAGGGTGTTGTTGATTGTGGAGTTATCAATCGCGAAGATGGTGGCAAATTCCCATTTCAACTGATTCTCTTTGTTAAACTTATGAACGCCCATCAAAGCAGGCCCCACACCTTTGTAGTTTTCGCCACTATAAAACTCCACAGCCGGCTGCACTTGCGGCAACCAACGATAGCGATATTGCAAACGAAACTCAGATTCCAATTCCGAGCGTAACGTCTCCCCCCACTCGTAAACGGTGAGTGCATTCAGCGTCAAACTGGTTGGGCCAAATTCTTTTTCCATGATCAGACCCGCCGAAAACTCATAGTTATTCAGCGCATTTTGTCGCTCGAGTTCAAACAACAGCCCCCAATCTGCACTGTATTCGCCTTGTTCGGTTAACATCCAGCGCAATTCAAGTTCATAGCCTGACACTTGATAATCTTCAGGCGTTATACGAGACGCTTCTATGTAGCCTTCTAACGCCATATTGTCGGCAATGTTGAATCCGTAACCAAACTTCTGCACCATGTCGTTATTGTTGGGGTGATCAGGCTGCTTCTGAAACGCAAAGCGGTATTCAACTTCCCGCTCCCATGGCTGCACGTAAGGATGATAAACCTTATCTACAACCCGTCCGTCAGCGAGCGTTTGGCCACTGAAACACAACAGCATCAGCAGGTAGATTTGGGTAAATTTCATCGGGTAGCTCCTTTGCGATAACTCAGCACTAAAATCATCGCGACGGTTAATAAATAGGCTACAAGCTGACTCAGTGTCGGTGTCGCTTCATAACCTACTAAGGCATTAAAAAATTGACCATATTCCGATTGTTCATTAATGAACTGTTGGCTATTCCACAGCACAGGTCCGCCAGGTAACCAATCAGATTGTATGAGGATCTGCGTGGCCTCGCTGCTTTGTCGGGCTGAGATGAGCGCGACCACTACAAAAAACAGCTGCCTACGAAATTGCTTTAACTCTGCAAGCGCGTAATAGAGCAAAACAGCAACTGAAAGTCCGATGCCCACGCCTAGTGCAGAGCCCAACAACAATGCCGGAGTTGCGCTTGCTTCGCGCTGATACACAAAAAAGTACAGCACCAAATTACTGCCATTAATCGCAAGTAAAGCTGCTGCAGCAAAGCCAACCAAGCACACACGACGCCGGAAGTGAACAAAAGCAAGCGCTAACAGCAGTGGCACCGAAAAATAAAGAATGGCATAAACCAATTCTAAACCTGCGCCATCGGCCCACAGCGAAATTGCACTGTATTGCTTAGCCATCGTCAATAAAACCAGGCATGCCGGCAGTGCAATGGCTAAAGATAAAGTACGCCAGTGATCACGCTGCCATACTAATAACACGCTGAGTAATAACATCACGGGCATTAGCTCCCGCAAAAACAGTACCACGGTGTTAATTAACATTTGCAGCCTCAGCTTGCCATTGCGCCCACGGCACTACTTTAATGAGTCCTCTTGCAGTATCTGGGTTGTACTCACCGATAAAACTATGTTCACCAGGTTCCAGTGGGCCCAAAAACACTACTGCGGTCGTTTCGCCAAGAATCACTTTTTCCCGATTTAAGCTAAAACTTTCGAACTCTTCAGGCGAGTTGTCTTGATTGTGGATGAGCAACTTAATTTTCTGCCCAGCCGGCAAAACGAGTTGGCTTGGCGAAAATAAATGCTCTTTAAGCACCATTTCGACGACCAAAGTTTCTGCTCGGCTTGCACAAGCTGCCAGTAAAAATGTCAGCAAACAGATTTTTTTCACAAAGGGAATTCCATCGTCACTTTGAGTCCAGTAGCAAAGCGCGAGTGTGCCAATTCGATAGAGCCTTGATGCAACTGTACTACATCGCGCACAATTGCAAGGCCCAAACCGCTGCCCGATTCGCCAGAGCTATGCCGGTCACCACCCACTCGATAAAACCTATCAAACACGCGCTGATATTCACTCTCATCGATGCCAGGACCTGAGTCTTCTACAATTAATTTAAGCTTTTTTTGGTCACTGACTAATGCCAACACAACTTCCCCGCCTCGTGGTGTATATTTGATGGCATTACCCAGCACGTTAATTAATAGCAGCTTAAATGCAAAAGGATCGGCAAGTATCATCACCTCACTTTCGGCTTCCAACTCAATTTGCTGGTCTTTTTGCAATAATTGCGGATAAACCTCAGTAATCACTTCTTTACATAATGCTGTTAGCTCAATACGTTGTCGTTTGGCCTTAAAATGCTCTGGGTTAGTTCGATTAAATAACATGATTTGTTCAATAAGCTGACTCATCCGTGCGACCCCTTGCTGCAATGCAGGCATCAACTGATCTGGATCGGCTATTTGTGCGGCTTGCCACTGTTGCTGGGCATTGTGCAAATTGATTTGCAAAACACTGAGCGGCGTGCGCAGTTCATGGGCGACATCAGAAGCAAAACGCTTTTCGCGGTTAAACGCATCAGCGAGCCGACTGAGCAACAAATTCGTGGTATCCAACATCTGCCGCATCTCTTGTGGCACTTGTTCAAGGCGCACAGGAGATAAATCATCGGCTTTTTTGTCAGCAAGCTGTTCTGTTAATCGACGCAGTGGTCGTAAGCCTTTCGTGACCACTAACCAAATTAATAAAGCTTGTAATGGTAAACTGAGCACCACAGGATAAATTGAGGCCAGCACCACCTCGTTGGCAAGTACTTGTCGCTCTGTCAGTGGCTGAGCGACTATGATCTGCAGATTATGTTCATCCACAGTTTGAAAAACCCGCCAACGTTTCCCTGAAAAATTCAATTCACTAAAACCGTTCGCAGCAATAATTTTTTGCTGCGGGGCGTTCGGGCTGCGATACAACAGCCGCTCCTGCTGCCATACCTGAACAGCATTAAGTGCCATCTCAACGTCGCCATCAGGCGCGAACTGGTTATGAAAAGAAGCAGCCAGTAAACTTAAGTCTTCATCAAACAATAACTCCGCTTGTTCGATGCTTTGACGATAACTTTTAAGCGCAGCCATAAAACTAGTTAGCGTTATAATTGCTATCAATAAAGTCACCAAATAACGGCGAATAGATCTCATGCTGGTGACACGCTATACCCAACACCACGAATGGTTTTGATAAAATCTTTGGGTAGTTTTTTTCGCAAATTAGAAATGTGCACTTCAAGCGCGTTGCTGGCAACCTCTTCGCCCCAAGCATACAAACTGGCTTCCAGTTGTTCGCGGGTTTTGATGCGACCGGCTGATTCCATCAACATCTTTAGCACCATGTACTCACGACGTGACAAAGTCAGCGCTTCATCATTAAAAAAAGCCTGATGCGCTGTGCTATCCAGCGTCACCCCATGTAAGTTAATCAAATGACTTGATGCCGTGCCTAAACGCCGCTCAATCACCCGCAACCGAGCAAACAGTTCTGGCATGGCAAAAGGTTTAACCAGATAGTCATCCGCACCAACATCTAAACCGCGGATCCTGTCATCAACGCCATCCCGCGCAGTTAAAACCAATACGGGCAAGCGGCTATTTTTCTGCCGAGTGATTTTTAAGACATCAAGGCCATCCATATCAGGCAAACCCAAATCAAGCACCACGGCGTCACAATCTTGGCTGCGGATAGTGTTGAGTGCCTGCTGGCCAAGCGCTACATGATTTACTGTAAAACCTTGCGCCCTTAATGCCAATAACATCCCGTTCGCTAACGCAATATCATCTTCAACTAGCAAAATTCGCATGCAGTCCTTGCCCTCTTAATGATTATGAATGTGTTACCACCATCAGCAGATACTGAGTTCGCGCATTTGCTAAACCGCTCATCCACTTGCGCATGATGCAAAGTCAATATGCAAGCATGCTCAGGATAGCCACTAAAGCAATCTACATACTAACCAACAAAACTTAAATAAACCTTAAATCAGTTTCAACTTTCACGCGGCTTAATTTTGCTTTTTATCTTCATCAATAACTCAAGTTGGTTTAATCACCAAAAATTAAGCGCCAAATACTTGGACTGCGTTCCTTATGGTATTGTTTCTTTAAATCTAGTACTGGTGCCAGCTGTTGTTTGGCTTTGGCTAAATCGCCTTGTGCAAGGCTTTGTTCGACCTGTGTCAATTGCGCTTGCACTTCAGTCAACCCACGTTGAAACATCACCTGTTTCTCTTGTGGAAATTGATAGGCTTGCACTGACGCCACCAGTTGTTGCAAGCTGGCAACTGACGCTTGCATCGCTTGCACTGTTTCCGCCTTTTCTGCTTGCTTAAACGCGAAGCCCATTTGTTTCATGGTTGCTTCAACATCGCCCGTAGCGCTGACAGCGGCGGCTATCGGCTCTTCTGCATACACAGGAACTAGACTTAATATGCCTACAAAGACTGCACAAGATAATTTCACAGAGGTCTACCTTTAGTTATAAATTAGCTTCAGTGTACAGATTTATTCAGACACTTCACAGATGCTCTAGATCACAGACAATCATTAAAACTGTAGCTTGTGTACAGCGCATGCTAGTTGCCATGTCTGCCCCCTTTGGCTAGACTACGACGGTTTTTCTTCTTTTTTATTTTTTATAGCGAGAACCAATTCATGGGCGCCCAATGGAAAGCCAAACATAAGGCCGACGCTGCTGCGGCAAAAGGCAAGTTGTTCACCAAATTAGCAAAAGAAGTTATGGTTGCTGCACGTAATGGTGCAGATCCAGACATGAACTCGAAACTGCGGATGGCGATTGAAGCGTCACGCAAAGCATCGATGCCTAAAGACACCTTAGAGCGGGCAATCAAAAAAGGCGCAGGTTTGTTAGATGGTCCTGTTAACTACGAACACGTGGTTTACGAAGGTTTCGCGCCGCACCAAGTACCAGTGATTGTTGACTGTTTAACAGACAACAAAAACCGTAGTGCACAAAGTATTCGCGTACTATTCCGCAAAGGTCAATTAGGCTCTTCGGGTTCAGTATCTTGGGATTTTGATTATTTAGGGGCTATCGAAGCATCTCCTGAAGCCAAAGATGCAGATGTTGAAGTTGCAGCAATCGAAGCTGGTGCCCAAGATTTTGAAGCGGGTGAAGATGGCGACACCATTTTCTACACTGAACCAACGGATTTGGATGCAGTTAGCAAGGCCCTGCCAGAATATGGCTTCAAAGTGTCTAGTGCAAAGCTGATTTATAAACCGAAAAATCCAGTTACTGGGTTAACAGCTGAACAACGTGCTGAAGTTGAAGCCTTTTTAGAAGCTATCGACAATGACGACGACGTGCAACACGTTTACGTCGGCCTTGGCGAGTAAGCAACGCCACAGTTAAAAAAGGCCGAACTCGGCCTTTTTTAATGAGCATTTTTTACGTTATTTATTGGTAAGTTGTCACTATAGGAATTTTTATGTGGACCATCGCCGTAGCATCTGCTAATCCCGCAAAAATCGCGGCTGTCGAGCAATGCTTTTCACAGGTTTTTCCTGGCAAAATTACTAATGTTAGAGGCTATAGCTGTGAGTCCGGAGTGCGCGCACAACCAATGAGCGCCGAAGAAACTCTGCTCGGCGCACACAATCGCATCGCAGACTTAAAAAACCAAGTCGAAGCTGACTTTTACGTGGCTATTGAAGCGGGTTTAGATGGCGATATGACCTTCGCTTGGATGGTGGTACAACATGGATCGCAAGTCGGCAAAGCGCGCTCGGCAAGTTTACCACTACCACCGAAAGCACTGGCGCTATTAGCAGAAGGCCTCGAACTTGGTGATGTCATGGACCAACTCTTCGGCACACAAAATATCAAACAGGCAGGTGGTGCTATTGGTTTATTAACCGAAAATCGCTTAAGTCGCGCAAGTGTCTACCAACAAGCGCTCACCTTGGCTTTAATTCCGTTCTTAAACCCAACGTGGTTTTAGATCCGCTCGCGTAGCGGATCGCAACTGGCTACGCGCCGAGCAAACAACCAAAGCGGCAACATTAGCGCGGTAAGCAGCAGTTGTAACAAACTCAAAAACAGCAATAAACCAAACCAGCCAAGCGCGGGCCCTAAGCCTAAACCCCAACAAGTGAATGCAGTCATCAAAGTTTGTCCTGCAGATATGCTCCAATAGGGAATTTTCAGCATTGGCAGCCAAAACGCGAGCAAGCGCCAAAGACAACTACTAAACAGCAATGCCAGTAGAAGTATGGCCGCCAGCCAAAGCGTTAAATCTAATTCGACCATGCGCCCCTCACTGCTATTTAACAAATGAACCTTTGACTTTACGGTGGACGACAACAAAATCCAATGGTTGCTTCAGTTTATTTGCCTACACAATGCTATCGAGCAACGCCAAATGAATGCCAATTTACCAAAGTCTCCACTACGACATACTTTTTAACAATTTACCCCAACGAAACAATTTAGATTTTCGGCCATTTGCCGCATATTAAGAACTGAATTAAATTGCCGTCACAAGGACAGGTTATGCAAAGTCATCAAATTGATTACAAAATTATCGGTAATAGCATGCAAATGGTGGAAATTGAGCTTGATCCGGGGGAAACCGTGATCGCCGAAGCCGGTGCGATGAATTACATGGAGCAGGACATCCGTTTTGACACCAAAATGGGCGATGGCTCTGAACCAAACCAAGGTTTGATGGGCAAACTACTTGGCGTGGGTAAACGGATGTTAACCGGTGAATCCATTTTTATGACGCATTTTACCAATGAGGGTAGCGGTAAAAGCCAAGTCACTTTCGCCTCCCCTTTCCCGGGTTCTATTATTCCGATGGATTTAGCGCAACTGGGCGGCGAAATTATCTGTCAAAAAGATGCGTTTTTATGTGCAGCAAAAGGGACTAAAGTCGATATCGCTTTTAACCGCAAACTTGGCGCCGGTTTTTTTGGCGGTGAGGGTTTTATTCTTGAACGTCTGAAAGGCGATGGCATGGCCTTTGTGCATGCTGGTGGTACAGTGATTGAACGTGAATTACGCGGTGAAACCTTGCGCCTTGATACCGGCTGTTTAGTGGCAATGACGGCAGGTATCGATTTTGATATTGAAATGAGTCGAGGCCTAAAATCCATGTTCTTTGGCGGTGAAGGCTTGTTTTTAGCCACAGTGCGTGGTCACGGCAAAGTTTGGATCCAGAGCTTACCATTTAGTCGTCTGGCCGATCGGATCATTCAACATGCGCCATCCATGGGCGGCGGCAGCCAAGGTGAAGGTTCAGTGCTTGGCGGCATCGGTCGCATGCTGGACGGTCGTTAAGGCGAATAGCTATTCAGCCAGTGCAAACAGTTGTTTGCGCTGGGTGATGGCAAGCAAACAGGCGTTACTCACCTTTGAATGGCGCCGAACTAACAGCTACACCGAAATAACAGGCTCGCTGAACTATCAACAACATCGAAAACCAGACTAATTCGCCAGTGTCAGCAGTAAATCAGGGGCAAAAGGCCGTCCTTGCGCATTGATAGCGGCTCCAATAACTAGGGCATCCAACATCAATTTTTGGTCAACAGTTCGAATCACTTGCTGGCGAAAGCCAAATTTTAGCTTAGAGATTTGCTCAAATTGCACCGTCACTTGGAACTTGTCGCCACTGGTAAGTGAAGCCTTATAATCCATCTCAGAACGCACCACGACTAAATTAATTTTGTCGCGAGCTAGCACAGCAAAATCAACGCCTTTAGCCAATAGAAACTCATGGCGGGCATGCTCTAGATAATTGAAGTAGACCGAATTATTTACAATGCCCTGCATATCTAATTCATAGTCACGTACTTTAAAGTCGACAGAAAACAAACTCATGCCATCTCCATTGGGTCGTTCGGCAGGATGGATCTTAACCATTGTTTGATTAAGCAGACTCCGCTAATAGCTGCTCTAAACAATGATTGTTAATTCCGTAAAACGCTTTAAGTGCCGCAATTTGTGCAAGCACAGTAGTGTTGTCTTTGGTTTTACGTCGTTTTTGCGCAAGGATCATTTTATTCTTACTGGTATGCTCAAGTGAAATAAATTCAAAAACTTGTGTGTCATAACCGTGCGCTTCAAGCAACAATGCGCGAATGCCATCAGTCAACATTTCCGCCTCTTGGCCTAAATGAATGCCATGCTGCAGCAACGGAGACAATACCGCAGGACTTTGCAATTGTGGCCGAATTTGTTTGTGACAGCATGGCGAACACATGATGATTTCAGCACCTGTGCGGATCCCCATGTGGATGGCGTAATCAGTTGCCGTGTCACAAGCATGCAAGGCAATCATGACGTTAACCCCACGCGCTTGAAAGTGTTGCACATCACCTTGCTCAAAATGCAGCCCAGTGAGCGCCAGTTTCGTGGCAGTGTCATTACATAAATCGACCAAAGCTTCGCGAAGTTCCACACCGGTAACTTTTGCACTAATACCGAGCTGTTGCAGATAATCATGCACTGCAAACGTCAAATAGGCTTTGCCCGAACCAAAATCAGCCACGTGAACTTCTTGGCGCGCTTGCAAGCCAGTTTCGCGAATGGCTTTTGCCAAAATTTCAACGAATTTATTAATCTGCTTCCATTTTCTCGACATCGCCGGCACCACTTGGCCGTTTGCATCGGTAATGCCAAGTGCTTGTAAATAAGCACGGCTTTGTTCAACAAACCGATGTTTCTCACGGTTATGTGCAGTTGCAGGTGCAACAGGGGTGGCATTTTTCAGCTTAGTGCGGTTTTGCAGCAATTTGTTTTTCTTACTAAAGGACAGTTGCCACTCCTCAGCGGATGTTTGCAAAAGCGCAGATTTAAATTCAGTCCCTAATTTTGTACTCAAATAATCGACAAGCTCGGCTATCTCAAAATTCTTTGTGATATCAAAGGTCTTTCGCTCATACAAACCACTAAGAATAGTTTGACCTTTTAGCGAAACCGGCCGAAAAATAATGCGTTGGAGTTCTTTATCCTCGCCTTCGTGACGAGACAAAACTAATCGCTGTAATTCACCTTGAGCAAAAGTGTTTTGTAGATGTTGTAAAAATGGCGATAGCTCCAGCACATCGAACTCCGGTTTGAAAAAAAACGGCAGTATACCCCATTGCGATTGAGGCTTCACCGCGGATCAAAGTAAAAATCTGCAGTTATCAGCGAATCATCGACAGCATCTTTACGCCATATTTACGCTTGAGTACGCGCAGCCACTGCGCAATCGCAGTAAGCTATTAGTGCAATGTCAACACAAGGAGCTTGATGATGCTGCAACTGCCGATGGATTTAACGAAATTTAATAGAAAAGACGAGCGGGTGTCCTTGAGGTCATTTTGGCAAAGGCCTCGTCACATTGTACTCATTTTGGCATTATTTCTGTTTGGTTGTGGTGGCGATGAACCAACCAACAACACGCCAGCGACGCCCGCAAGTTGCTCACAAGCGTTGTTGTCTAGTGAACTCACTCGGCAGCTAAGTGCAGTTGCCAGTAGTGTCGACTTCTCACTCAGCCTGTTGCATCAAGATGGCAGCAAATTTTATTACGCGCGCGGCAACATAAACGCGCAAACAGAGTTTGAATCAGCGTCCACCTCGAAATGGGTCACGGCCGCGGTGATTTTACAGCTGGTCGATGCTGGCGTGCTGCAACTCAGTGATAACCCGCAGCAGTATATTAGCAGCTGGCCTAGTGATAGCTCAGATCCAAGATCGCAAATCCAGCTGCGACATTTATTAAGTTTTACCTCTGGCCTCACTCAAGAGCCAGTCTGTATCAATTTGGCCAACGCCAACTTCGCGCAATGTGTGGATAAGATTGCTGAAATAAATCAAAACAATGGCAAAATACCTGGAAAAGAATTCTACTACGCAAGCACTCACCTGCAGGTGGCCGGTCTGATGGCAATTGAGGCGAGCGCCAGCCGCGATTGGGCCGATTTGTTTAGTAAATTTAAATTGCAGAGCAATCTGTTTAGCCATAGCCGTTACGATTTGCCGTCGACAGCCAATCCGCGGTTGGCGGGTGGCATGCATTGGCAAAGCGATGAGTATTTAGCCTTTATCCGAAGTTACCACAGCGGTAATTTACTCAGTAATCCCATGAAACAACAAGCGATGAGCGACCAGCTGCAAAATGCCTCAATTGGTTATTCACCAGCTCGTGCGGCACTAAATCAAGATTGGCACTATGGGTTTGGACTCTGGTTAGAATGCAAAGCCACAACATTTAATTGCAGCAATATTCGCTATTACTCAAGCCCTGGCGCCTACGGCGCTTATCCTTTTATTTCAACAAGTACGGGAATGGTCGGTTTACTCGCCCGCCAAGGCGAACTTGGCTCTTTTGCCGAAGGGAAAGCACAATTTGATAGCGTCGCCCCCACGGTCGAAGCTTGGGCACAGTGCAAATTGCCTTAGTGAGGAATTGCAATCTAGCCCAAAATGCAACTTTTTAATTCATACGGCAAATTGCAACGGCGAAGCCGTTTTCTGCAGGCCAAAAAGCTTGGCAATTGCGAAATTGCTGATTACCATGAGTCAACTTTGCATTTTGGAGCGAACTTTGTGAAAAAAATTGCTATCGGTGCCGTAGTATTCTTGAGTGGCTGCGCCAGTATCAGTAAAGACGAATGTATGATAGGCGACTGGTATAGTCTGGGGGTGAATGACGGCCAGCGAGGCGTGTTAGCAACACAATTTCGTGAATATCAAAAAGAGTGTGCAGAGTATGGTGTTCAACCTGATTTCAAAGCTTATAACCAAGGGCACTCCCAAGGACTCGTCAGCTATTGTGATTACCCGCATGGTGAGGCTCATGGCCGCAGTGGCGCAGACTACAATACCGCCTGTACAGGAAACTTAGAGCCCGAATTTCGCCAAGGTTATCAAGTTGGCATAAGATGGTATAAAGCTAAAAAAGTCGTCGACGATATCGCATCAGATATTAATAGCTTAGAGTATCGCATCAAAAGTTTAGACGATGAATTGTACCGCACCAATCAGCAGATAGCAGTGGAAAACAACTCGAGTAACCGTGCCACATTATTGTATCGAACCGACCGAATTCGTGCTGAGATGCAGGACTACGCAGCCCAAATTGGTCGGTTGCAAGTGCAATTAGCGCAAGCGCAACATGCTTTCCAGCAAGTTGATCGCTAGTTCATGCTAGAACCTCTGCAGCTGATTATCGCGCAGCAACAAATTTGGCTACTTGCTTTTGTCATTATCCTAGTCGGCATTTCCAAGGCTGGATTTGCCGGCGGCCTCGGGGTGTTAGCGACCCCATTATTACTGATGCAATTTCCGCCACGTGAAGCACTCGCACTTTTACTGCCGCTGTTAATGATTACCGATGTATTCACTATCAAACGTTACTGGCGTCAGTGGCATTGGTCACTTTTAAAACCGCTGTGGCCAGGTGCGTTGCTTGGCGTTTTGCTAGGCGCGCTGCTGCTTGGTCATATGAATAACGACGCCCTACGCTTTGGGATCGGCTTAATGGCAAGTTTGTTTGCAATCAGATCGTTAAGCCAGTTAGTAATGGTGAATGCAAATGGTGAACTTAGCAGCAAAGTGCCAAACTGGATGAGTCATGCCCTGGCAACATTAGCAGGGGTTAGTTCGACGTTATTACATGCTGGCGGCCCACCAATCACCATGTACCTGACACTCAAAAATATACCGTCCAGCACATTTATCGCCAGTAGTGCCTTGTTTTTCACCTTGCTTAACTGGAGTAAAGTACCGGTTTTTGTGAATAATGGCTTGTTGAGTATGGAAACTGTGGTGACTGCGTTGTTACTCAGTCCATTATGCTGGTTTGGCACTTGGTGTGGGGTTTATATCCGAAGGCTCATGCAAGAGTCCTTTTTTCAATATGCAGTCCAATTTTTACTGTTGATTACTGGCTTAAAGTTAATTGGGCAAAGTCTATCGCTTTAAACCGGTGTTTTACGAACAGGTCGACCATCTCTGTCAACTCATCTAATCACCGAGTTTCGAGTCACGAGTTAACCTTGCCCAAATTAACAATGCTTACTCATGAAGAGTAAGCATTTCACTTTCAACATGGTTAGAACGATACTGGATCATCGAAATCAAAACTATAAAAATGATATGGAAGTAGACTTGGATCTTTGCTTTCTAAGCTTGGATCACGACTTCTTTGCACAACTTTTTGATTGTAAGTTTTATAGTCCCAAGCAGGATTAATCCCATTAAAACTGACTTCCAAACTAAAGTCAGAATTGCCCATTAGAGCCAATACGTCTTGTGGCCATTCAAAGTCTGGGATTTTTGCTTTCATCGGCCCATAGAATCCTATGGCGATTTTATTCGACTCAAGGATAAAACTTGCTTGGCTATAATTAGTTAAGAATGAAAAATCATAATCCATACCGCCAATATCGCTAGCATTACCGATGGCTTTTTGAATTGCCTGCAACACTTCTAATTGGTTAGTTGGAAGGTTGATGATTACATCCGAATCCGTTTTGTCGAGGGCTATACGCTCGGTTCCATAATTGTAAAAGCCTGTGAAAGTATTGCCAAAGTTTACCCCAACCGCAGACTTTACCCCCTCGACTTCAAAGACTCGTGGCGTCGCTCTGGCAGAGACAGAGGTGCTATAAGCTCGTCCAAATTGAGTTGGGGTAAAAGTACGAATGTTATTAATACTCATGTCATTAACAGAAGCATTAGTGGTGACACTAATCTCGCGACCAGCCTGTTTAAATTGCGCTAAGTTCAGATTTACATCAGGGTTTGCCACCAATGTATTGATATCAGCTTCCATCATATAAGAGGGACCGCTAGTGGTCGGCATCAACATCGCTTGAAGTTTACCGTATCGACCTTGTTGATCTTTGCACACACGGTATGTTTCCATACCTGCACCAGCTCTTAAAAGATTCTGCAATTCGCCAGTAAGCGTCAATTGATATTCTGGCATTGAGGCTCTGATGTCTTGCCAATTCACTTTTAGGTCGGTGCATTGACACTCACCGGCTAAAGGTTCAACAGCGTATGTGAATCGGCCAAAATCAGTATTCGCAGCATCTAAAACGGCATCGATAAAATAATTGCCATTCAGAGATTTATAAATTACCGTGAAGTGGCGGGCGTTTTGCGGCCACTCAGCTTCAATATGCCCTGTAGCATCTGTGGTAAAAGTCTTAATTGTCTTACCATCAACGGTATGTGCGAGTAGTTTCACATCAGCCAGTGGTCTATTTACACGACCACACTCAGGAGGAAATCGACCTAAGGCATCAAACACTATCTTAGTCGCGACCACGCCACCCTTATCCGGTGAAGTGGTATTGGCACTATCACCTCCACCACAACCTACTAACAATGTCATACTTGCAGTTAATGCAGCCGACAGATAAAAATTACCCATGAACAACCCCAATTTTGTTATATCAATCATTTCTATTTTTTTATCGATAAAATCCCGCAACAATATAGCAAGTTACTACGGCATAATAAAAATTGCATAAATATTACATTCAACACTAAAAAATAACCATAAAAACACAAAACATAATTTATTTACAAACACGACATCCCGCCTCATTAACATTTTTAGCTCTGATAATTGTCTGTTTTAGCAACTTTGCTAAGGTCCTTTAGCTTTTGCTTAATGACCGATATCAAAATTACTTAGGTTTTCCTGAGCCACTCTTTCACTTCAACAATAGAAACGAAAAAATTCAGCAACTTAATATTTTGATTAATTAATTTTCTAAATATAAAAACCTAACAACTTTCAATACTTTGAGAAAATATTAAGCCTCATGTAGGGTATGCAATTTGATGAAAAAATAGAGTTTTAATCGCCAGTTTTTGCATGACCCAGATAATAGTAATAATGATTTTGTTAGTTCTCGTAACATACCCTTGGTGATATGCTAGGGCTGCCTTGAAGTGCTTACCGAGACAGTACTTACGCTGCTGGCGCTACACCTGATAAAAGTATTGCTATCTCAGATGTCCAATCCAATCAAATGCGGAGAAATTGCTTGTATCAATGGCTAAAAGAAAAACTAGAGATTGCGCATGGTGATAATACCCCACTGCGATCAATGGAAGGAATGCGTGGCATCGCAGTATTTCTGGTCTTTTGGGTGCATTACAGCTCGCTAATTGGACCTTGGCTTGCCGGCAATACCAGCAAAATTGCTGATTTTATTCATACCCTAGGTCATCTTGGCGTGGATCTATTTTTTGTCCTCAGCGGATATTTGATCTACGGCTCAATTATGCATAAGCATACATTCCACGTTGGCAGCTATAGTAAACGAAGAGTCCAACGAATTTACCCCACATTTCTGATTGTATTCACCATCTACCTAGTGCTGTCTCTGTTATATCCTAATGAAAGTAAACTGCCAGCAGGAATATGGCCACAGATTTGGTATATAGGGCAAAATTTATTACTACTTCCTGGTATTTTCGACATCGAACCAATCATCACAGTGGCTTGGTCATTAAGTTATGAAATGTTTTATTACCTACTAATTCCCATTGTAATTTTTATACTCAGGCTGAAAAGTTGGCGACCAAATCAGCGGATTTTAT
The DNA here is from genome assembly GCA_041914845.1 of Alteromonadaceae bacterium. Lineage (GTDB taxonomy): Bacteria > Pseudomonadota > Gammaproteobacteria > Enterobacterales > Alteromonadaceae > Pararheinheimera. The sequence continues at coordinate 150,410 of JAYSCP010000003.1, read as the reverse complement.
TGTGGATTGCGATATCAACTATTGGCTTTTTTTGCTGTTATTTCTGGCAAGGCCCAACTCGATTACTGATGTTTATTGCGGGGATTTTGCTGTTCGAACTCAATAACACCAAGTTATGGACGATTAAAAATGGAGGAACCAAGATCCTTTTTCTGAGTATTGCCGGATTTGCAATTGCCAGAAGTTATGGCATTGATTACACGATCTGCATGAGCGTAATTTTTATCTCGTTTATCGCTGTTGGCTTGTGTGCATTTAATGGCGAGTCTCGCGTGTCTAACTGGCTCAGTTATGCGCCACTGCGTTGGTTTGGCAATATGAGTTACTCATATTATTTGATACATGGGTTAACTCTAAAATTCTGTTTTCTGATTGTTGGTAGATTGGTTGGTAGTTCAACTCAAAACGAACTGCTGTATTATTGGTTATGGCTACCATTTTTCTTGATAACTCTAGTGACGTCTTTTTGCTTATTTATTGCTATTGAGAAACCCTTCTCCTTAAATCTTAAACATCGTACACAAGCCAATAATTGATCTTGGGATGTTTAGTATGCGCGCGATTTCAATTTATCAAACTGAGATCGCGCTATAAGAACTAATAACTTCAGAAACTATTTAGATAATTGACTAGAGAGATATTGCGTGATTTCTTTAAAATAACGGATTTGGTTGGATTCAGCGTAGAAACCATGAGCTTCATCATCATATTCAGATAATTCCACCTGTTTTCCAGCATCTTCTAACGCCTCTTCCATTAATTCGGCATGGATTAAAGGCGCTCTTTTATCCTTTTCACCGTGAATAAGCAGCACATTTGCTTTGATTTGGGCTGCGCGGTAAACCGGTGAATAACTCTTTAATTGCGCTTCATCCTTCCCTATCGCGCCATCTAAATAAGACTCTCCGTAAGCTACACGGGTGATATCGCCTTTTTTAGTTAATAGCGTTAGATCATAGATTCCCGCGACGCCAATTGCGCATTTAAATAGGTCCGGAGCAAGCGCTGCTGACTGTAAGGCTGAATAGGCACCGAAAGATCCGCCCATAATACAAATATTGCCAGGTGAAGCAATACCTTGCGCTATCGCCCAACGAGTCCCAGCGATGATGTCTTGTTGCACCGCGTCACCCCATTGAAAATTGGCCGCATCAGCAAACTTTTCACCATAGCCATCAGAACCTCGGTAGTTAATTTGCATTACGTTATAACCCGCAGCCGCCAACATTTGCACTTCTGAATCATAACTCCAATAGTCTCTGACACCATAAGGACCACCGTGCAGTAAAACAACCATGGGTTGATTCCCCCCTTTTGCAGCACCTAAAGTCGCATAACCTCGGATCACTGTTTTATCTTGGCTTGGAAACTCAACCGCCTGCATTGGCACTAACTTAACACCGCGAAGCTGAGGACGACTGTCTAGTAAGCGGGTGATTTGGCCGGTTTTACTATCATGCAAGAAGAAGTTCGTCGGCAAACTATCCGCAACAACACGAGCTACGCGTAGGCTGCCATCTTCGGTTTGACTGGTCAAAATGACATCTGCACCTTTGAATTTTTCCGTCAAATCTCGGAAAACTTTGGTATCGGCAGATTCTTTATTCAGTAATAAATAAGAAGGGTAACCCTCGTCTATCCTCGCGGCATAAATGCTTTCGCCATCTGTACTAAATAAAGCGCGACTGACATCAACATTTTTTGGCTCATATACAGCTGAGATACGTTTATCGGCAAAATGGTACTGATAAAGGCCGGTGAAGTCATTTTTATAACGACCTGAGAAGTAGAAACCAGATTGATCTGGCAGCATTCTCTGTGCAATAAAATTACCAACTGTATTAAAGACATCGCTCTCAACCCAAGAACCATCAGCAGCGGCAAGATACACATGTTGTTTATATTTTTCGTCCACCCCGTTCGCAACTTTTGGAATACCGGAACTATCGGCCAAAATCGATGCATAACCAATAGGAGCTTTACCAGTTCTCGTTAATTTTCCGGTATACACATCCATTTTAAAAATATCAGCCTTCGCACCGCCACTTTCGCTCCATTGCGTCGAACTGATTAAAATTTGATTAGGCTCGCTAGGTAATCGATGGATAAAATCAGCCCAGGCTTGCTTGTTTCGACTGCGGATTGAACCCGACTCATCGTTAACACGATAGCCAAACAGTAACTTTCGCTGACTACCATCACAATTGATGCCAAACAGCTCGCCATAATACTTAGGTTCTTTTTCCCAAGGTTGACGGCTATTAATTTTCATCACAATGCGTTGCTGATTCGCCCAGAAATACTCCCCGACCTCATCGTCGCCAACCATTCTGGCGCCGCCCACGGGCTGCATTGTTTGCCGATCAAGACAGAGCAATTGCCGCTTATCGTCCAAGAAGACGATAACCGCAAGGTAACGACCATCGGGTGAAATTTTGACATCAGCAAAAGCGGGGTTCTTTGCAAATAAGCTTGCCATATCGGCTTTTGGGTCAGCGGCTTGCACACTAACCGCAATCACTAATAACCATAGACACAGCATTGACGAAAGGTATTGCATTTACACTATCTCCTGAAAATCCAACCTGAGGTTGAATACCAATCCATTAAATGCAACATATTAGAAAACTATGCCGTACCTATCAACAACAAATATGAAAAATAAATTTTAAAATAAACATAATGGACTCTAGATAAAATTCATATCATGTTGTTTTTAAATTGATTTACCAAAATTAAATGTTTATTTTTTGTAAATAAACTTCTTATGAAAATAATCTCAGCTAAATGAACAACTTAATCAAAAAGTACACAAATCAGCAGCCAAATCACAAAATCTCCGCTAGCTTGTATATTTCAATCACCAATTGGAGGAACAACCAATGAATGCAAAACAGTTGGAAATTGGCATGCTCTGCCATAGCGAGCAAGGTCTTGGGGTTGTCCGCTGGATTGATGCACAAGAGCGCGCCGTGTATTTAAGTGAACCTGACGATCCGACCAAAAACTTTGCAGTGAGTTTTGATGAATTGATTGAAGAGCCGCAAATTCACCAAAATAGTGATATCTATTATTAATGTGTTCCTTTTATCGGCCAATCTTTATCAGGCTTGACTGACTCGCCGCAGCATTTTGCTATTGCCGAACTGGCGAGTCAGCCTAAACAATATTGTGTTATCTAAATTACAGGTGAGTCATCAGCAAAAGCTGAATAGAGATAAGAAATTGCTCACTGCGCTTGCACAATTTCTTGCCGCACTATCGATGCTCCAGCCTGAAGTGCTCGCAGTTTCGCACTAGCCACCTCCCGTGATAACGGTGCCATACCACAGTTAGTACATGGGTAGAGCTTATCAGCATCTACAAACTGCAGTGCTTTTCTGAGTGTTTCGGCGACTTCTTCAGGGCTTTCAATAACATCACTTGCAACATCAATGGCGCCAACCATGACTTTTTTACCCCGAATAAGTGCCAGTAATTCTAGCGGAACCCGAGAGTTATGGCATTCGAGCGAAATGATATCAATTGCCGATTTTTGCAGTTTGGGAAAAATGGCTTCGTATTGTCGCCATTCAGAACCCAGCGTTTTTTTCCAATCGGTATTTGCTTTGATGCCATAACCATAACAAATATGCACTGCAGTTTCACACGGCAACCCTTCAATCGCTCGCTCTAGCGCTGCGATGCCCCATTCATTGACTTCATCAAAAAATACATTAAAAGCAGGCTCATCAAATTGGATAATATCGACGCCAGCAGCGGCTAACTCTCGAGCCTCTTCGTTGAGTATTTTGGCAAACTCGAATGCTAGTTCTTTTCGGCTTTTATAGTGGTCATCATACAGGGTGTCAATCATGGTCATCGGCCCTGGCAGCGCCCATTTGATTGGCAAGTCGGTATGTTTTCGTAAAAATTTGGCGTTATCAACAAACACCGGTTTTTGCCGTGAAACAGGCCCAACGACGGTCGGCACCTCAGCATCATAGCGATTGCGGATCCGAACAGTCTGCCGTTTATTAAAATCAACACCACTTAAGTGCTCAATAAAGGTCGTGACAAAGTGTTGACGCGTTTGTTCACCATCGCTAACGATATCAATGCCCGCAAGTTGTTGTTCTTGCAGGGCAATCCTCAACGCATCGTACTTACCATCGGTGAGTTCATCGCCTTGTAATTTCCAAGGAGACCACAGCGTTTGTGGTTGGGCCAACCAGATTGGTTTTGGCAAGCTACCTGCGGTCGATGTTGGTAATAGTTTTTTCATAATATAGAGCCTTTAAGTTGAATAGGATTGCAAAGCTTTATTGCGCGAAATTAGCTGACCATTGTTGGAGAACTTGCTGATATGGTTTTATAAAATGTTCTTCAGCAAATTTGCCTTGCATCACGGCTAACTGACTGCGCTCGGCTCGGTCGTAGACAATTTTTGTCAACGAATGCTCTTGGCTTTGTAAATTTGGTTGGAAGTACAACCCAGCAACCGCATGTGCGTTATAAATTTCAGGCCGATATATTTTCTGAAATGTCTCCATGGTGCTGATGGTGCTGATAAGTTCTAGATTGGTGTAATCGTTAAGCAAATCACCAAAGAAATAAAAAGCTAAAGGGGCGACCGAATTTTCCGGCATAAAATAACGGACATAAAGGCCCATCTTACTGAAATACTGTTCAGTTAATGAGGATTCATTGGGCAGATATTCAACACCTAAAACGGGGTGATAATTTGCTGAGCGCTGATAAATTTTGTTGTCTGAAACACTTAAGCAAATCACTGGTAATTTTTTGAAGTGTTGTTTATATGGGTTTGAGCTAACAAAAGCTTTGAACAAACGGCCATGTAAATCGCCGAAATCTGATGGTACGCTAAACTTTGCTTGGTTTTTATTGTGCTCTAGCAGCAAAACACTGAAATCATAATCACGCACGTACGAGGAAAAATTGTTGCCGACCAAGCCCTCAATTCGTTGTTGAGTTTTATGGTCATTAATAGATGTTTTCAACACCTCTATCGATGGAAAGGAATTACTTGTTTGTGGTGGAAAAGCATTGTTTACATGGATTTTTATATCCACAGAAATGATTTCAAGGTCAACAGAATAACGCTCACCAGTGGGGTTATCCCAATTCGCGAGTGCGTTAAAGCGCTTATTGATCATCGCAAGGGTATTACGAAGATTCTGCTGACGGCGCTCGCCACGGGCTAAATTCGCGAAGTTAGTGGTCAATCTCGTGCTATCGGCAGGGCGATAGTTTTCATCGAAGCAAATGCTCTTAATTGCAAAAGTGAAATCGTTACTCATGATGTTCCGCCACCCAAAAATTTCATTCAACCGAATTGATTTTGCATAACCGCAAAACATGCTTAAGCGGTTAATACAACCTTATGCTGGGTGTTTCGCCACCAGCAAAATCAATTTAGACGTCTTAACATCCAAATGTCTTGTGGTGAGATTTATACGCGGTGACTAACGGTAAGTAAAATGAATAAACTGCCAGCCAACTTGAGCAGAATTCAAGTAGGGTCATAACAAACCGATTTAGTAACAAGCACCGCAGAAAAATTCTGTGGCGAAGACAAAGAGATTAAAAGGATATGGATGTGATGAGGACCAGTACAAAGATGCTGAATTGCGGTAACACACTAGGAGAGGATTTTCCCCCGGCAAATCAACCGGATCCGACGGGGGTATATAGAGACAAATATTAGAAATTACGGGTTTAGATCCGAGTTTTAGTTTTGCCTTTAAATGGCTTCGCACCTGGCTTACGAGTTTCTTTTTTCGCTTGCGGTTTGCTTTCCGCCTTTTCAGCAACTATTTCGCCGGATTTTAACGCGACTTGGTGTTTACGAACGGCACGTTTGATTGAAGCCATCCGACGACGACGCTCGTCGCGATCTTCTGGTTTTGCCAAAGATTCCGTTTCGTAGTCCATGTGCACTAACTTGCGCAGGTAGTTCACTTCTTCCAGTGGATACTCGGTGTAACCGCCAGCCGGCAAGTGTTTCGGCAATAATAAATCACCATAACGCACACGGATCAGACGGTTAACGATTGTCCCTTGGGATTCCCACATCCGGCGAACTTCGCGGTTTCGGCCCTCAGTTAAGGTCACATGGAACCACTTGTTGACACCTTCGCCACCGCTCGCTTTAATTTTCTTGAAATTCGCTTTGCCGTCTTCCAGTTCAACACCGGTACGCAGCTTCTGGATGATAGCGTCGGTAACTTCGCCAAATACCCGCACCGCGTATTCCCGTTCCACTTCAAATTTTGGGTGCATTAAGCGATTGGCTAATTCACCATCGGTGGTGAATAACAACAAACCTGAAGTGTTGATATCTAAACGACCGATAGCAATCCAACGCGAACCGCGCAGTTTTGGTAAGCGTTCAAACACCGTAGGCCGACCATCAGGATCGGTACGGGTACAGATCTCGCCTTCTGGTTTATGGTAGGCAATAACGCGGCAGATTTGCTCTTCTTCTGTTGCCAGCTTAACAGGGTGGCCATCGACCCGAACTTGTTGAGTTGGCAGAACCCGGTCACCGAGTTTGGCAACTTTACCGTCAACGGTGACGCGACCTGCGCTGATAATGACTTCCATCTCGCGGCGTGAACCAACACCACTGCGGGCTAGAATTTTCTGTAATTTTTCACTCATGTTAAAGACTCCTCAGTCATCCCGACTGTGTTAAAGAACTCAGCCACTGGCACAAGTTCTGGTAATGTTGGCAATTCGGCCAAACTTTTCACCCCAAAGTAAGTAAGAAACTCAGGGGTTGTTGCATATAATCCCGGCCGACCCGGGACTTCTTTGTGACCAACGACTTTAATCCAGCCACGGTCTAATAAAGTTCTGATCATTTGACTACTGACCGTCACGCCACGCACTTCTTCAATTTCACCGCGGGTGATTGGCTGCCGATAAGCAATGAGCGCCAAAGTTTCCAGCACCGCTCGCGAGTATTTCGGCGAACGTTCAGGCCACAGCAGAGCAATGTATTGGCTCCATTCGGCTTTCGACTGAAACCGATAACCTTTTGCCGTCTGGACCAATTCAATACCGCGACCTTGATAATCAAGCGCCAGTTGCTTAAGCGCTTGTTGCAGTCGTTTCTTTGACAACACAAAATCAGCGAGTACGATACTTGACAATTCATCGATAGTCAGTGGCCTATCACTGGCAAACAAACAAGCCTCTAACAATTGGATGAGTTGTAAATCATTGATTTTATTTGCCAACTTAAATCCTTTCAGCGATGGTTCGACATTGACCGCTCTACACCGCACTACTGGCAGTCTGTGATGACGTGAAGCCGCTCTATTATGCCAATTTTAGGTGGATCTGACCATAGGCTTCGACCTGCGTCAGCTGAATGAGTTTTTCTTTTGTCAGTTCTAAAATCGCTAAAAAACTCACAACAACACCTGCTCGGCCCTCTTCAAGGCTAAAGCACTGCCCAAACTCTAAGTAACCGCACGTTCGCAGCAGCTCTAAAATTTGGCTCATTCGCTCGCGAGTTGATAGTTTTTCTTTACTAATATGATGATGTTTAAAGTCTTTGACTCGTTTTGCGATATCACTGAGTGCCGACAATAAATCAGCCATGGTCACTTCAGGCAAAATCACATAAGGCTGATAATTATCCGCTAAGGCAGTATGCGCCTGAAAGAAATCACGTTCTTCCCTTGGCAACTCATCCAATTCGCTGGCCGCTTGCTTAAAACGCTCATACTCCTGCAGCCGTCGCACCAATTCCGCGCGAGGGTCTACTTCGGTTTCTTGCAGTGCATCGGGTTTGGGTAACAACAGTCGCGATTTAATTTCGGCCAACATCGCCGCCATCACTAGATATTCTGCGGCCAATTCGAAATTCATATCCTGCATTAAATCAATATATTCCATATACTGCAGGGTGATTTCGTTAATTGGTAAATCGACAATATCGAACTTATGCTTACGAATAAGATACAGCAGAAAATCTAGTGGCCCTTCAAATGCTTCAAGCAAGACTTCCAGGGCATCGGGTGGAATAAATAAATCTTCTGGCCGCTCTAGCACAACTTGACCACGAACCATCGCCAGTGGTAATGGCTGCTGCACCGTCAAGGGCGTTATTTCATTGAGGAATTCTGTGCTCATGAGCAACTAGTCTGGCAAAAATGATTACTGAAAAGGCCGAACATCACCTGCCCCTTCGCGGATAATAACTGGTGCTTCGTCAGAAAAATCAATGACAGTGGTTGGATTACCGGCGATGACGCCACCATGTAAAATACAATCTACCTGTTTTTCTAGCTGGTCTCGCATGTCTTCAGGATCGCTTTCGGTGACATCTTGGCCTGGCAATATCAAGGAACTCGACATCAAGGGCTCACCAAGTTCCGCCAGCAGCGCTTGCGCAATTTTATGATCGGGAATGCGCAGGCCGATAGTCTTTTTCTTTTCATTCAGTAAGCGTTTCGGCACTTCTTTTGTGCCACGTAAAATGAACGTGTAGGCGCCTGGGGTATTATTTTTCAGCAACCGAAAAACTGTGTTTTCAACCTTGGCATACACTGATAACTCTGATAAATCTCGACACATCAAAGTTAAATGATGCTCACCGCTAATTTGGCGAATTTGTAAAATGCGTTCTAGCGCAGTTTTATCACCTAAATGGCAACCAAGCGCATAGCCGCTATCGGTCGGATAAATCACTACACCGCCTTGCTTGATAATTTGCACTGCTTGCTTTATCAGGCGTTGCTGCGGATTATCTGGATGTAAGTAAAAAAACTGACTCATAACTATTCCTTAACGCCAATGCTGGGCTGGCTTGATACCTGAGAATAACGCTATCGCTGGCATCGACCAGCCGTAAGCCTTCGAACAAAAGCCGAAAGTTGTTATTATTAACGTATTAACCAATAGCAAGTTTTCAGCAGCATCTCAAGCAATGTCAAAACTTTCATCGAGTTATGAGAGGTCCGTTGCCTTCTAAGCCATCGTCTTTGTGCGAATAGGCACATCAACTAAATCTGGGTATGCTTGCCAAACAGGCACAATATCATCGGTCATGTATAAGCCACGGCCCAATTCGTTCCAATCTGTTGGCTGATGAAAATCAGAACCGACCGAAGCCACTAACTCGAACTGCTGGCATAACCGCCAAATTTCCCGCTTTTGCACTGGTGTTTGTTGTGGTGAAGCCACTTCTGCGGCATCGCCGCCCGCCTCACTAAACTCTTTCATCAGCCGAGTTAACCATTTGCCATTGAGTTTATATTTCAGTGGATGTGCCAAAACGGCGATACCGCCAGCGTCATGGATCCATTGCACAGCATCTGCAAGCGCAATCCAATTGTTGGGCACGTAACCCGCTTTGCCTCGGGCCAAATAATGTTTAAACACGCCACTTAATGAACTGGCTTTGCCAATGTTTACCAAATGCCGAGCAAAATGGGTGCGCGTAATAGCGCCGCCATGCGCAAGTGCCAACACTTGCTCAAAACAATCGGGCACATTGTGTTTGGTCAAACGACGCGCCATTTCTTGCGCACGCTCAATCCGCCGCTGCTGCTGGGTTGCTAAACGACGCTGAAATAAATCGTCGGTTGGATCTATACCCAAACCCACAATATGAATTTCAAATTCGTGCCAGCTTGTTGAGATTTCAACACCGGCAATTAACTGGATTGGCAGTTGTTGCTCTGCGATAATTTGCTGCGCTTCAGTAAGCCCAAGCACAGTGTCATGATCGGTAATGGCAAGGACATCAACCTTTTGCGTGACCGCGCGGGTGACTAGCTCGGCAGGGCTTAACACCCCATCGGAATAATAAGTGTGACTATGAAGATCAATTTTCATGGACTAAAACGAGGCTCCTACTGGGCTAAACACGCCGTTTGCCCCGATAATCCTGCTATTGTGCCACAAATCACTGGTTAAAACTTAACGTGTGTCTTTGCAATCTACGCTAATTGATAATTTGAGCGACAACACGGACTGTTATTGGTGTCTGAACTTATCTCACCGCAGCATTTAGCCATCTACACGTTTTTATTTCGACTTTTTACCGGCGAAGGGTTGACTCGCGCTTGCTTCTGCGGTTTTATAGCCACAGGTAAACACAGGTGATGATATGAGCATTTTGAGCAGCACCAATTTCGCAACAACAAACACTACTTGGTGGTGGTGGCATACTCCTTAACTGGACGTGTGTTGGCGTTGTTTACCCAGAATAAACCCCAAGGCCCGTTCAACAGACGGGCCTTTTTTTTGACTTAAAATTTTAAAATTGGAAATAAAACATGAGTTTAGTGGCGTTAATTTCTTGGCGATGGTGGCAATTTTCCGTTGGGGGCGCAGGCCCAATCTTGGACGATAGTTATTCAGCAATTGCATAAGCAACCCGGTTTCTCCGGGAGAAGTTAGGAAATACCGATGATTTTTAGTCAAATCACCCAACAAGCGGGCGAAGTTGCGAGTATCGCACAAGCCATCCCCTACCAAGCAGACGCGCTTGGTTGTTATCAGCAATTATCGGCGGATAGTCCCTATTCGTTATTACTTGAATCCGCTGAAATCGACAGTAAAGACAATCTAAAAACCTTAATGTTATTAGATGCTGCGGTGCGTATTGAATGCCAAGACCAAACCGTCACTATTACTGCGGTTTCTGACAACGGCCTTGCCGTGTTAGATTTTCTGCGAGCCCAGTTTCCAAACAATTCGACTCGCCAAGCAAAACAGCTGGTTGTCGAGTTCGCCCGTCCAGATCCGTTGCTGGACGAAGACAGCAAATTACTTTGCGCCAACCCATTGAGTGTGCTTCGAGTACTTCAGCAAAGCCTGAAAAGCCAAAGTGATGAACCATTCGCCATTTTCTTAGGGGGGGTCATTGGCTATGACATGGTCGCGGTGGTTGAAGACTTACCGCAAGTGCCAGTCGGTGAAAATGCTTGTCCCGATTATCTATTTTATCTCGCTGAAACTTTATTAGTGCTTGACCACCAGCGCCAACAATCTCGCTTGGTTGGTAATGTGTTTTGTGGTGAGCATGCCATGGTTTCCTGTTTTGGCATCGGTAAACGCCTAGAGCAACTCTCACGTTTGTTGGCAACCGCGCCTACCTTTGAAAGCGCAGCTGCAACCAGCACACAACCGCTCGCGGTGAGCGTCGATATTTCTGATGTTGATTTTGTGGCACAAGTTGAGCAACTAAAGCAAAACATCGTCGCTGGCGATGTATTTCAAGTAGTGCCAAGTCGTTGTTTTAGCGTCGATTGTGCATGCCCTCTCTCGGCTTATGCCAAACTCAAGCAACAAAACCCTAGTCCCTATATGTTTTTCTTGCGAGATCCGGCTTTTACTCTGTTCGGCGCATCCCCAGAATCGGCATTAAAGTTTGCGGCCGACAGTCGCCAAGTCGAAATTTACCCAATTGCCGGTACTCGCCGTCGCGGTTTTAATGCGCTCGGCCAAATTGATCGAGACCTTGATAGCCGCATCGAATTGGAACTGCGCCAAGATAATAAAGAAAAAGCCGAACATTTAATGTTGGTCGATTTAGCACGTAATGACGTGGCGCGGATCAGTGTGCCGGGCAGCCGTTATGTTAAAGAGCTATTAAAAGTAGACCGGTATTCCTACGTGATGCACTTAGTATCGCGGGTGGTTGGTCAGTTAAAACCGCAATTAGATGCCCTGCATGCTTATCAAGCCTGTATGAATATGGGGACTTTAGTGGGGGCGCCAAAAGTGCGCGCTGCAGAGCTCATTCGTCAGGCTGAAGGGAAACGTCGCGGCAGTTACGGCGGTGCCGTCGGTTATCTAAGCGGTAATGGCGATTTCGATAGCTGTATTGTTATTCGTAGTGCTTATGTCACAAATGGTCGCGCTTATATTCAGGCTGGGGCTGGTGTGGTTTATGACTCTGTCGCCCAAGCCGAAGCTGATGAAACTCGCTCTAAAGCGCAGGCGGTGGTAAGCGCAATTTTAGCCGCGCAAGGAGCAAAAGCATGAGCCTCGTCTATTTACTCGATAACAAAGATTCTTTCACTTACAACTTGGTGGATGAACTCGCGCAACTGGGCTGCACGCTAAAGCTCTATCGCAACACAGTACCAGCCCAGTATATTTTCGACATGATGCAAGCAGAGCAACAACCTGTGGTGTTATTACTCTCACCTGGCCCCGGCGCTCCAGCTGATGCTGGCTCAATGCCTGAATTAATTGCCTTGTGTGCGGGTAAATATCCGATGCTAGGTATTTGTTTAGGTCACCAAGCGTTGGTCGAATACTACGGTGGCACCGTCGGCCGCGCGGGTGAGACTGTACATGGCAAAACCTCATATATTGAACTTAATGAGCATCCAGTATTTGCCAATTTACCAAGACCATTTCCAGTTGCACGTTATCACTCCTTGATGGCAACAAAGGTACCAGCTTGCTTGCAAGTTATTGCTAATTATCAACATATCCCAATGGCAATTAGTCATGCCGAACATCGAGTGCTGGGTTTCCAATTTCACCCAGAGTCGATTTTAACCACGCTTGGCAAACCGCTACTGGCACAAAGTTTGGCTTACCTAACTGCACAATTTCAAGAATCAGCAAATGCAGCGGAGGCCAAGCCATGAATCAAATACAGGCCTGTTTAGCCCAATTATTCGCTAAGCAATCGTTATCAATTGCGCAAAGTTTTGATTTTTTTACCGAAGTTGCCGCGGGAAACGTTGAGCCGATAGAACTCTCTGCAGCGTTGATTGCACTGAAACTCAAAGGCGAAACTGCCCAGGAAATTGCTGGCGCGGCACAAGCGTTTCGCGCAGTAGCCACGGAGTTGCCTGGGCAATTTGCAGAGGCTATTGATTGCTGTGGTACTGGCGGTGATGGCAGCAATACTATCAATATTTCGACCACTGCAGCTATCGTTGCCGCCGCTTGTGGTCTGCAAGTGGCTAAACACGGCAATCGCAGTGTGTCATCAAAGAGCGGCTCTGCAGATCTACTTGAACAACTTGGCGTAAATATTCAGATGACACCCGAAGTTGCCGCCGCCACTTTAGAAAAAGCCAAAGTGAATTTCTTATTTGCACCGATTTATCACCCAGGTATTCGTCATGCGATGGGAGTTCGGCAAAAATTAAAAACTCGCACTTTGTTTAATGTGCTCGGGCCTTTACTAAACCCCACGCAACCGAAATTTCAGTTACTTGGTGTTTATGACAAGGCGCTTTGTCAGGTGTTGGCCGAAGCCTTACTTAACCTAGGTGTCGAGCGCGCTTGGGTGGTGCACGGTGAAGGTTGCGATGAAATTGCGCTACACGGCGTGACCGATGTGACTGAGGTTTATCAAGGACAACTTCGTCACTTCACGCTCACTGCCGCCGATTTTGGCCTACCTCGAATTGCACTTCAGGATATCGCGGGCGGCACACCAGAGCAAAATGCGCAAGCGAGCTTGGCCATTTTAAACGGCACAGCACCGATGGCCCATCGTTATGCCATTGCCGCCAATGTTGCTGCGATGCTGAAAATATGCGGGCATGGGGATGATTTAGCGGCCAATAGTGCCAAAGTATTAACGGTATTAGCTGGCAACTCTGCCCTCAGCGTTCTTGAATTGTTAAAGGAGTCCAGTCGTGGCTAACGTTTTAGAAACTATCATCAGTCATAAACGGCTAGAAGTTGGCGCGCTCAAAACTGCTAAGCCGCTGTCGAGCTTTATCGAACAAGTGAGCCCGTCCAAACGCAACTTTTTACAAGCGCTACGAAAACCTGGCGCACGGTTTATTTTGGAATGTAAAAAAGCATCACCGTCAAAAGGCTTAATCCGGCCACAGTTTGATTTAAAGGAAATTGCCAGCGTTTATGCACAGTATGCCGACTGCATTTCGGTGCTCACTGATCAGAAATTTTTCCAAGGAAGTTATGACTATCTTGCCACTATGCGTGGTCTGGTAGACGTACCGTTGTTACATAAAGACTTTATCATCGACACCTATCAAATTTACTTAGGTCGTTTGCAAGGCGCAGATGCCGTATTATTGATGCTATCCGTACTTTCAGACGAGCAATATCGTGAACTTGCGGCCCTGGCGCATCAGCTCAATATGACTGTGCTCACAGAAGTCAGTAACGAAGCGGAAACCTTACGAGCCGTCGAGTTAAAAGCGCAACTGATTGGCATCAACAATCGCGATTTACGCACACTTGAAACCAATTTGGATACAACCTTCCGCTTAGCTCGTCTCATCCCGCAAAGCACAACGATTGTTTCTGAGTCTGGTATTTATAACAATGCACAAGTACGGCAATTAGGTAAAGTTGCTAAAGCGTTTTTAGTGGGCAGTTCGTTAATGGCGCAGCAAGATTTAGCGTGGGCTGCCAAAAGCTTAACCCGCGGCGAACATAAAGTTTGTGGGCTTACTACCCCAGAACAAGCCGTGAATATTGCCCAAGCTGGGGCTAGTTTTGGCGGCTTGATTTTCTATCCAAAATCTCCGCGTTTTGTCACTGTTGAGCAAGCCATCAGTATTCGCCAAGCCGCAAATTTACGCTTTGTCGGTGTGTTCGTTGATGAAGCGCCAGCGCAAGTTGCATTGATTGCTAAAACTGTTGGCCTAAGCGCTGTGCAATTACACGGCAACGAAGATGACAGTTATCTGCAGCAACTGCGCAGTTTACTGGAAAAAGGCGTCGAAATTTGGAAAGCCTACCGGGTTTCAGAGCAATTGCCACAATTTAGCCACGAAGCAGACCGGATTTTGTTAGATGCCTATCAACCCGGCATTCCAGGTGGCACGGGCGTCAAATTCGATTGGCGATTGCTACAAAGCAAAATCTTACAAAAACCGGTGATGCTAGCGGGTGGCTTAACACCACAAAATGTCCATGAGGCATTAAATCTGGCAGTTACTGGGCTTGATATGAATTCAGGTTTAGAAAGCGCGCCAGGCATCAAAGATCCGGAAAAAATTACTGAAGCATTTACTAACATCAGAGAGTATCAAAATGACCACAACTTTGCTTAATCCCTACTTTGGTGAATACGGTGGCATGTTTGTGCCCGAATTATTGGTGCCTGCATTGCGCCAATTGGAGCAAGCTTTTGTTGATGCTCAACAAGATCCGGCTTTCCATGCGGAATTCCAAAAGCTGCTGACCGAATATGCTGGACGGCCGACGCCCCTGACCTTAACTCGCAATATTTCGCCAAACCCATTGGTGAAGATTTATCTAAAACGCGAAGATTTACTGCATGGTGGCGCACACAAAACCAACCAAGTGCTCGGGCAAGCGCTGCTCGCCAAACGCATGGGCAAAAAAGATATTATCGCTGAGACCGGTGCTGGCCAGCACGGCGTTGCTACCGCGCTCGCTTGTGCCCTGCTCGGTCTTAACTGCAAAATCTATATGGGCGCGAAAGACATCGAACGTCAACAACCCAACGTGTTCCGAATGAAACTGATGGGCGCAACCGTGATCCCAGTCACTGCCGGCTCTGGTACGCTCAAAGATGCGGTCAACGAAGCGATGCGCGATTGGTCAGCCAGTTATGCCACCAGCCATTATTTGCTAGGCACCGCAGCGGGTCCGCATCCGTTCCCGACCATTGTTCGCGAATTCCAAAAGATGATTGGTGAAGAAGCCAAACAACAAATCTTAGCGGCTGAAGGCAAACTGCCTGATGCGGTGCTGGCTTGTGTTGGCGGCGGTTCGAATGCCATCGGTATGTTCGCCGACTTTATCAAAGAAGATGGCGTGCGTTTAATTGGTGTTGAACCAGGCGGTATGGGCATCGAAACCCATCAACATGGCGCAGCGCTTTCTACCGGCAGCTTTGGTATTTTGCACGGTGCCTACACTGCAATTATGCAAACGCCTGACGGACAAATTGAAGAGTCCTATTCAATTTCAGCAGGCTTGGACTATCCAGCTGTAGGCCCACAACATACTTACTTGGCGTCAATTGGCCGTGCTGAATATGTCGCGATTAATGATGACGAAGCGTTAGAAGCCTTCCAAGCTTTAGCAAAAACTGAAGGGATTATTCCGGCGCTGGAAAGCTCGCATGCATTGGCCCATGCCTTAAAAATGGCAAAAGCAGCAACAAGCCCAATGGTGCTTTTAGTAAATTTATCCGGTCGTGGTGACAAAGATTTGGGTCACGTCATGTCAGTGCTGGCTGCTCGCCAAGCCACCAGCAATGTGGAGACAAAATAATGCAACGTTATGATTTGATGTTTAAGCGTTTGGCATCTGCTAAACAAGGTGCTTTTGTGCCATTTGTCACTATCGGCGATCCGACCATCGAAGTGTCTTTTGACATCATTAAAACACTTATTGATGCCGGTGCTGATGCCTTAGAACTGGGGATCCCATTTTCCGACCCTATTGCCGATGGCCCAACCATCCAAGGTGCGAATATTCGCGCCTTGGCGTCTGGGGTAACGCCAGCGCAATGCTTTGAACTGATTAGCAAAATTCGTGAATACCGCGAAGACCTGCCGATCGGTTTGTTGCTTTACTCCAACCTAGTGATGGCTCGCGGTCTAGGGAATTTTTACCAACAAGCAAAAGCTGCCGGTGTCGATTCTGTGCTTATTGCCGATGTGCCGTTGCATGAAAGTAAATTATTCCGCAATGCTGCCGAAGCCAATGATATTGCACAGATCTTTATCGCACCGCCCAATATCACTGATGACAGTTTGCGCGAAGTTGCAAGTTACGGCCGTGGCTACACCTATTTACTCAGTCGTGCAGGTGTTACTGGTGCTGAAACTGTGGCAGCCATGCCAGCGGACGCGTTAGTACAAAAGCTGAAGGAATATCATGCTGCGCCGACGTTGCTAGGGTTTGGTATTTCCAAACCAGAACACGTCAAAGCGGCATTAGCTTCTGGCGCAGCTGGCGCAATTTCCGGCTCAGCAATTGTTGCAATTATCGAGAAAAATCTTGATAACAAAGCGCAAATGCTCACGGAATTAAGCCAATTTGTCAGTGGCATGAAGGCTGCCACCACGCTGTAAGTACTATTGACCACGCATTGCACTGCTTAGCAAATTTGCTAAGCAGTGCACTATCCGGTAACGTTGACGCAACAATTCTGCATTCAGGAAGAATGACGTTATGGCGTTAACCCTTATCTTTGCCATTCTTGGCGCCTTAGTTGGTTTTATTAACGGCGACAGCGTTGGCGCAATCGCCGGCGGCCTGCTCGGTGCTATGGCTATCCAAATACTCAATATTCGCGAAGAACTTCACCACGTCCGTCAGCAATTAGTGCACATGCAAAAATCCCTGGCAAAGCAAGCTGCGACCGAAATTCAGACAACAGAAACTGAGTTGCAAGTTGCAGAAATAGCCTTGCCACAAGAAAAGCCTCTTCAACAAACACCGTTGGCCAGTGTTGAGCCTGATACCGCGGCCTTAGCAACCAAGCCTGAATCAATATCACCTATGGCCGAAGTAAGTCCGTCGAACACCGTTATCGAACAAACACCACAAGCTTTCGCTTATACCCCGATTTCGCAGCAACGGGTTTATCAACCGGAAGAAATCGTTGAAGTGCGTAAATCAGCTCAACACCATGAATTCGAGCCGACAGCAAACGAAAACGTGAGTAGCAATACATGGTTCGTTCGCTTGCAGCATTTTCTCATCAATGGCAATCCATTGGTCAAAATAGGCATGTTGGTACTCTTTATCGGTTTAAGTTTTTTGGCCAAATACGTCTCGAGTAGCGGTTTATTTCCACTAGAAGCGCGTTTAGCTGGTTTAGGTGTGGTTGGATTTATGTTGATTGGCTTCGGCTGGAAAACTCGGGAGCGCCAACAATATGGCTTGGTACTGCAAGGCGGTGGTTTAGCCGTGTTGTACCTCACGCTGTTTGTCGCAGCGAAGCTATATCCAGTGCTAAGTTTAAGCAGCGCTTTTGCCATGATGTTTTTAGTGGTGATTGCGGCAACCGTATTGGCAATCAAACAAAACGCGCAAGTGCTGAGCTTGATTGCGACTGCTGGCGGCTTTTTGGTGCCCATTTTAACTTCCGATGGCGGGAACAACTTCGTCGGATTGTTTAGTTTCTATTTATTGTTAAACCTTGGGGTGCTCCTGCTCGCTTGGTTTAAGTCCTGGCGACTGCTGAACGTGACTGGCTTCTGTTTCACTTTTGTTATCAGCCTCAGCTGGTGTTTGCTCAGTTATACCTCTGCAGATTACCTCAGTGTCCAGCCATTTTTAGCGTTGTACTTTGTCATGTACTTAACTCTAATGGTTTTATTCTCAATGCGACAACCACCAGCACTCAAGGGACTTGTCGATGGCAGTCTTATGTTTGGTTTACCACTGGCGGCCTTTAGCCAGCAAATATTGATCATGCAGGATATCCAGCACGGAGATGCCTATAGCGCACTGACATTCGCGATAATTTACGCAGGCTTGGCGCGCTTTATCGCCTCTCGTTTTGCCGCAACTCACGGTTTATTTATTTACACTCTTCAGGTGATTGCGGCCGGTTTTGCCACGCTGCTCATTCCAATTTTGCTCGATGCGCAGTGGACCTCGGTAAGTTTTGCTATCGAAGCTGCGGGTCTTATTTGGATTGGTTTCAAACAAAATCGCGCCTTTACTCGTTATTCTGCTTACGCGCTTTATGCTATCGGTTGCATTTCGTTGTTCACGCAACCGATTGCGGCGGGGCCGACCTTGCTGATCAGTGGTGATTTCTTGAACCTTACTCTACTGGCAGCCTCAGCAATTTTTATGGCTCGAAAACTTGACCAATACGCAAAAAATACTGAGCGCTCCCTTGCGCCCTGGCTGTTTTATGCGGGATGTTTGTGGTGGTTAACTGCTGGAGGACTTGAATTGCAAGGCCATTTCAGCGCAGACTTCACACCATTAATGCTGATATTTGTCAGCGCTTCGATTGCGTCCGCCAATCTGCTGGCTGGTAAATTGTTCTGGTCACGTCCAGTCACTCTCCCCTTTGCGCTACTGCCAATCGCAGCCTTTCTTTGGTTTGGGCAAATATTGGAGCAAATCGAGTTTGGCCGTTGGCAAAATCCGGTTGATTTCCTGGGCAGTTTAAGCATTATTGCGGTATTTACTCTGCAATATTTCTGGCTGAAACAACGACAGATCTTTAGCGCGCTTCAGCATGTTTTGACTGCTCATCTTGGGACAATGATCTTGCTTTGGTTTGCAGCCTATCTGCAACAAAGTTGGCGCTTAAATGATCAACAATTAAGTTTGTTATGGCTGGTTTCTTTTGCTTTGCCTATCTGCACGATTTGGTTATTACAGCATCAAAAGCGCTGGCCAATTACAGCAATGCCCGAACTTTATCTTGGCTCAATTCAGTTGCCATGGCAGCTTGGTTTAGCTGGCGTCTTTGCATATTGCGCTATCTTACCAAATCAAATGAACGCACTGGGCTTACCGCTATTGAATATCCCTGACGCAGTCATGGTTGCGAGTGGCGGCTTAATTTGCCGTTTTGTTTGGCAAAACCCATCAAGTCGCACTTATCGAACGGCATTTACTGTAAGCGCGACGTTTATTTTGCTAAACACTGTATTACTTAGGTGTCTACACCACCATTTGGCCATCCCTTATCAGCTTGATGAGCTGCTAGATGATGCGCGGGTCCAAACTGTGCTATCAATTTTCTGGACTATTGCGGCCACCGCGACCATGTTGCTGGCAAGCAAAAAACTTCGCAGATCTTGGTGGCTGGCCGGTCTTAGCTTAATGGCGGTAGTGGTGGCAAAACTGTTCTTGGTCGATTTAGCTGACAATGGTTCGTTAACTCGAATTATTTCGTTTTTGTCTG
The DNA here is from genome assembly GCA_041914845.1 of Alteromonadaceae bacterium. Taxonomy (GTDB): domain Bacteria; phylum Pseudomonadota; class Gammaproteobacteria; order Enterobacterales; family Alteromonadaceae; genus Pararheinheimera. The sequence goes on along the minus strand of JAYSCP010000003.1, from coordinate 130,582 downwards.
TTGGTGGGATAATGCTGCTCATTGGTTATTTTTCTCCGATCCCGCCCAAAGCAAGCGAGCCACCGGAAACCACATCGACGAATTAAAAAAACGCATTCGAAAAAAACGGACCATCACAAGTCCGTTTTTTGGTTCGTTAACGACCACCACTTCGCTGCCAATCATCTTGCCAATTAAACATCATAATGCTGTACGCAACCGCAACTAACCATTGTTGTTGCGCTGGCGTTTGCTCGTTTAAAATCCAAATTTTCGGAAATTGACTGTCAATCGTCACAGCGGCAACCTGCTGATTATCTATAAAAAAATTGTAGCCAAACACATGACCGTCGAGCATTGGTGTTGGTGTCCAGCGTTCATTCGTTTGGAACAACGCTGTTTCGACGGGGTCTATCCTTAATTGCGTTTTGCCGCGATGTAATTTAAATTTCGGCGCAAGGCCATTTTTTCGTTCGACAATTAATTCTGAGATTTCGCCATTTTGCGTGACTACACAGCCTAAAAAACTCATCAATTCAGTATTGCGCTGCCAGTTATAACTGTTGACGTCATTGTCAGTGGTTTCCTCGGCCTGTCCCTGATAAAGCATCTTGCAGTTACTGTGCACTGCTGACTGAGCCGGCTTTTGTACATTAAATTCAAAATCTTGCTCACCAGTCACGTTATAAGTATTAACCCACTGTGGGTCGAGATTGATCACATCGTGAAACAAAAATTGAAAGGCTAAATCACCGGCATCACCAAGCACAAATTCACTGCTTGTTTGTTGCTGACGCATCGATTTCCCTGATAAATCTAATTCGTTAATTTGGAAACCACCAAAGCTTTGGTGATAAGCGTCGTCTTTGATAGTCCAAGTTGGTTTTTGCAAACGGAACTCAGTCGCTGCTCGACTAAAGGTTGGATCTAGTACCATCGCTTGATCAGTCACCATTTGACAGCCACCGATTAATCCAGAACAAATTACTAAGACCAAAAGTCTATTCATCCTAATGAACATTTTTTCTCCATAATAAAATCATTGGGTTACGCAAAGCCTAAGCTAAGTCTGATGTTTTTTTACTGACAGCCAACTGAACGGAACTATAATAGCGACTTTCTGTCGTACTAGCCTGTTTCAATGATGATTTGCCAACAACCCCATTGAAAACTGTCGATTTAATGCTGTTTCGTCATAACATGATAGTAAAACAATGAATTTATTAGTGATTTCGCCAACACCCGTTGCTACATCGGAGCATTTATAGTGGCAAAGCCTTTGCATTATTTTAAGCGATTCTCCCTCATTCAGCAGGTAACCCCAATAGTTTTACTGAGCGCTCTCTATTGGTTAACGCCAACAGTGCAAGCTGCCTCCAAACCAGTCTTAGTTGAATCAGTTCTGCATCACGATGCCGGGGTTAGTCATCAACTTAACTGTAATATTGAGGCGCCAAGCAGTTTTCGAGTATCTAGTTTTGCCAGCGCGGAATTAGTCAAACTCTTACCTGTAGGCACAACCGTCAAAAAAGGCCAATTGATCGCGCGCCAAGATGATAGTTTTCTCAGTGCCCAAATTAATATTATAAAAACCGATATTGAATCCGCTCGGGTCGCCAAACTTTACGCCAGTGAAGAATTCAACCGTCTCAATCGACTCAGTAAAACCGGCCTTGCCGCTGCGACCGAACTAAATAATCTAAAGTTTCAGCTAGATAGTTCAGAACTCAAAATCCAGCGTTTGCAACAAGAGCTTAAATTAGTCGAAGTTAGGGTTAACCGACTTAATCACTATGCGCCTTTTGATGCGCAAGTGACGGCAGTAATGGCTGAACTCGGCTCACAATTAAGTGAAGGACAACCCGTTTTACAATTAATTGCAACGGAAGATAAGCAGCTTGCCTGTTTGCTGCCCGTGATTAGCTACACCGACCAAGCCGCTCTGAAACAACACAAATTTGATCTGCGTGGCACCCCAATCAAGTTGAGAGAAATAAGCCAACAACTTGACGCCAAAGGTGAAAATATCATTTTATTGTTTAATCATCCAGCTAAAGACCGTCGCGACTTATTGGTCGGCCAACGGGAAACTGTACAAATGATGGTGTTTTCAGACCGGATCACCCGAGTGCCAAATGAGGCCGTGGAATTAGATGGTGAGGATTACCGCAGCTGGCGAGTTAACGATAACAACAAAGTAGAACGCATCGAAATCAAAATTCTCGGGACTTCCGACACTCACTATATTGTGGATTCAGTGCTTCGACCTGGTGATAAAGTCGTGGTAAGTGGCCAGCACGGATTATTGCCCGAATTATCAGTAAAACCTGAACAACGCGGTTCCTTGCATCGCAGTGGCCAACCGCTTGAATAAAACCACCTCGACAAGAGGTGGTTTTATAGCCATATAAAGAATATCCACCATTTCGAGTGGGATAAGTCAACGTTCAATCAGCACAGGGTATTTCAGATAGGTTGCGTCATAAAATGGCGAGCGCTCATAGAACCATTGAACGCGAGCGTTGCCATCTTTTTGCAATTTTGCATCGGCTTTTTGTGCCGCTTCAAAATCAGCTTTTAATTTGCTATCAACTTTTAGCTGTTGTTCTATCCATGGTAACAGCGCATAGTTTTCAAAATATTCTGTCCGCTGGAACATGCCGTTAAAAAACCCCCAGCTGAAAAATGAATCAGGAGCTTCCGGTTGCAATAAGGCGACCGCTAAGGCGCCTAAGGGTTGGTCTGTGGTCACACGGACAGAGCCTGCAGGCAACATATAATCCACCCAATCGGCATCGAAACTGGCGGAAACCATAAATCTTCCCTCAAATGGGGTTTTGCCAAACTCTGCTGTTCCTGCGCTTAATTGCTGTAAGGACAAAGTTTTTGCCGTTTTAATTTCGCTCAATTGCACACCATGCAACTGCAAACGACTGATCACGTCTTGATACTGAGGTGGGATCCAATAAGCTTTTGGTACTTCAACCTCAATTTCAGGGACTTTATCAACCCAAACGGGTAAATCAGTATAGTTTTTTGGCTGTCCAGTCCACTTCACATAAGGCCCATTTAAAATAGCACTATGGGCTATTTCATAACTGATGCCCTTAAACGCCATAGTTTCGGGTTGTTCTGCGGTTTTGTATTTCAGAACTTGCCGCTGCGGACGCGCGTTTTCATCGGCTTTTTTTGCTAATTGCAGAACCTTGCCTTGCTCACCCAATAATTTTAGCGTTTGTTCTAATAAGACGTAGGTCCCAAGCACACGTTGTTTAAATGGCTTTAAACTATGGTTTTCAATCAGAATCGATGGTAAGTGTCTGACATCACCATAACCTATTGAAAACCTTGGTGTCGATGGCGAGTTACTAATTCCTTTACTAAAATCCATTGCGTCAACACCAAACACTAGTGGGCCAGGGATATGCCCTTGGCTAGTTAATGCTTGATCAATACTTGGCCGATAGACTGTCGACAACCAGCTAGCACCGTTAGCGCTCACTGCAGCAAATGCTTCATTAAAACCATAGGTGATATCGTACTGATAGTCTTCACCATCTGTGACATGCACATCAATGTATAAATCTGGATTGTATTGATTGATGGTTCTTAGCATTGCCTGCATTTCTGGCGCGTCTGCTTTGGCATAATCACGATTTAAATTCAGATTTTGCGCAGTTGCTCGCCAGCCCTGTTGGACAGGCCCCCGCTGATTCATGCGATTATGGTTGGAACGACGCTCATGGGCATCAACCGAAAATATTGGGATAAACAGTAAATCGACATTATCAATTAACGCATTCTTCCCGCCATGGACGATATCGCGCAGCAGCATTAAGCCTGCATCCTTACCATCAATTTCACCACTATGGATCCCTGCTTGCACAAGCACAGTAGGACGACCGGATTTGCCAACTAAATCCGGCTGGCGACTGGCTTTCACTAACACGATGTCTCGACCTTGTGGGCTTTTACCAATAACTTCCATCCGCAACTCAGAAGAGCTTGCGACTAGTTTTTTAACGTAGGCCATGGTCGTTTGATAATCGGGGCTATCAACCAAACCAGTTAATTCTGCCGGAGTCACCCAAGGATCTTTTGGCTGGATCAGTGCTTCACTCGCCCCCTGCCAAGGTATTAATGGCGGCAATGTGTCTGCAGCTTGCACCGTCAAGTGACTTAGCATACATAAAGTGACAATCGATAATTTCATAATTATTCTCGGACTCCAGAACCCAAAATTGGTCTATGTAGTTGTTTAGCTTTAAATGCTGCCAGCCCATGATTAAATTTCTGCACAAACTCTAAACACGGAATAAAATTGCGGGTACAGACCAAATACACAGGTCGACTGGTTAGCGCAGGGGCATCAAGAAAACGAATTTGCTCAGCAGCAGATTTGGCAAGTTGTTGCATCATCACGTGAGCGATAACCGGATCCATAATGGCAACATCAATTTCACGGTTAATCAGTGCCTGTAAATTACTAAAATCGGAAGTGGCTGTAGTTAATTGTAATTGCGGCGCTATTGACGCAAAACGTTCACCGTAAAAGTAGTTTTTAGTGACGCCTACTTTTAAACCTCGGAGTTGGTCAAGTCGAGCTAGCTGGATCCCTGATTCTTTTCGTACCAGGAAAACTTGTTGCACCGAAGTAATTGCTTCAGAAAAATACCACTGCTGCTGCAAATCAGGGGTTTCAAACCAGAAATACGACGCAGAATTAGGTTTTGCAGCTTCAGTGGCAATATGCTGCCAAGGCACTATTTCCACCTGAGCCTGGATATTCTCCTGCGCCAATACGGCCATCACGACTTGCGACAACGCGCCTTGCTCTTCGGACATCTCATCGATGTAAGGCGGAAAATTGTCGACTACGAGCCGCCAAGACGGGGTTTGAGCCGCCAGCACACTGCTGAACAATAAAGCAAACCAACCAAGCTTCAAAGTGTCGGATCCATGCAAAGAAATAGTCATAACAGACTAAGCGAAAGTCAGACAAATGTATACCGGTCAACAACATGGACCTAGCTCAGCCTAGGTCCATTTGGTCGCATCAAGGGTACTCTTTAACTGCGGACACTGGAGATCCGATAGATACTGCAGTACATCAAAGGCAAAAACAGCAATGTCAGCACCGTCGCAAATCCCAAGCCAAACATAATAACAACGGCCATGCTAGCGAAAAAATCGTCGCCAACCAATGGCACCATACCAAGGATTGTCGTTATCGCCGCCATCGCCACTGGCCGAACTCGACTCACGGCAGAATCAAACACCGCCATGTAGGGCACTTTACCTTCCGCCAGCTCTAAGCGGATTTGTTCGACTAGGACAATGCCATTTTTTACTAACATGCCCGACAAACTTAAAAAGCCAAGCAAAGCCATAAAACCAAAAGGCACTTGCACAAGTAATAGTCCACATGTCACCCCAATAATGGCTAAAGGAACACAAGCCCAAATAACCAGTGCATCTCGGCTCGAGTTGAAAAGTAACACAGTGATCATAAACATCACTAAATAGCCCAAAGGGAGCGAGCCAAACAAGGCTTTTTGCGCTTTAGTTTGCGCTTCTAATTCACCGCCATAACTCAAGGTGTAGCCTGCTGGCAACACCAAAGAATCCAACGCGGGTTTTACTCGATTAAGTAATGCCGCAGCGGTATCGTCACTTAACACATCATGGTCAGCCATTACAGAAATGGTGCGCTTGCGATCACGACGCATGATTTGTGGATCTTCCCAAACGAGTTCAAAGCGACTGACCACCGTACTCAGGGCGATATAACGCCCTAGTTTCGGACTATACACTTGCAAATCTGTAAGCGAATCGACAGTGCTACGCTCTTGCTGCGGTGGGCGGCTAATAATCGGCAGTAGATGAGTTCCATCACGATAAATTCCGACGGTTTTGCCATTAACGTGGGTTAGCAGCACATCATCCACATCTTGTTTGCTGATACCAACACGGCGAGCAACGGCTTCGTTAAACACTGGTCGTAGGATTTTTACCCGCTCACGCCAGTCATCCCGGATATTCACCGCGCCGGGGTCATTGGCTAAGATTGTTTTTGCTTGTTCAGCCAACAGACGTAATTGTTGAGGATCTGGACCATCCAGCCGAATTTCAATTTTCGCAGCAGTCGAAGGCCCGACTTCTAGGCGTTTGAGCTTAATTTGCAACTCAGGAATTTGCTCTTGGATATAAGCCCTAGTTTTCGCCATCAGCGGAACCAATTGCTCTTTATCCGCAACACGAACAATCAGCTGACTATAGGATGGATAAATTTTCTCCGGCTGATAGGTCAACATAAACCGATCGGCTCCGCGTCCCACTGTACTGGTCACAGCGCTCACTTCCGGTTGCTGATGCAAAAATTCGACAACTTGCTGGCTTTGCTCAAGACTATGCCGAATATCTGTGCCAGCAGGCTGCCACAAATCAAGCAAAAACATCGGTGTATTAGATGCAGGAAAGAATACTTGCTTTACTTGTGAAAACCCTAAAACTGCTGCAATTAACGCGACAAACAAGCCAAAGTAACTGAGCTTTCTATGAAATAAAATCGCATGCAGTGTGCTTCGATAAATATCAAAAATTGCGCCTTGGTACAGCTCAGTTTTTTCTTCAGTCGCGATATCCTTGGCTTTAAACAACAGACTGGCAAAAAATGGCGTTAAAGCAACCGCAGTAAACCAACTCAACATCAGACTAATCAGCAGCACCCAGAATAAACTACCGGCAAATTCTCCGGTGGCATCACTAGATAAACCAATTGGCGCAAATGCCACGACGGCGATAGCGGTTGCACCAAGCAATGGCCACTGAGTTTGACGTACGATTAATGATGCAGATTCGCGTAAACTTAAACGGCGCTGCATACCAATTAATATACCTTCAACGACAACGATCGCATTATCGACCAACATGCCAAGGGCAATAATGAGCGCACCTAACGAAATACGCTGCAGTTCAATCTGCAGGTATTGCATGAAGATAAAAGTTCCAAATACCGTGAGCAGCAAAATAAGACCGATGAGCAAGCCACTTCGCAGCCCCATAAACACTAATAACACAACAATGACTATCAACACCGATTCGGCGAGATTCACCACAAAGCTTTCGACTGAAGCCGAAACCTCGGCAGGCTGGTTGTAAATAGAACTCACTTCAATACCAATGGGTCTTTGATAATCAAGCTGTTGCATGCGCGCTAACACTGCATCACCTGCATCGACAACATTCACCCCAGCACTGAAAGAAATCCCTAAGCTAAGTGCCGACTTGCCGTTAAAACGGATCATGTGCGTTGGAACTTCTTGGCTTTCGCGGTAGACTTTTGCGACATCCCCTAGGTAAATCAATTCCTTGGCCGCTGGATTACTGATAATCAACTGCTCCAGCTCTGCCACGGATTGAAATTCCCCTGTAGGGTAAATTCGTATGCTTTCAGCGCCAACTTGCAGAGCGCCTGCATTTGATACCGAATTCTGCGTTTGTAATAGATTGGCAATTTGCGCTGGTGGAATCCCAAGTGCTGCCAAACGGCTTCTTGAGATCTCGACAATGACTTGCTCTTGCTGGCGACCGCCCACTGATATTTTACCAACCCCTTCAACCAAAACTAGGTCTCGGCGCAGTAGGTCGACATAATCTCGTAATTCATCCTCGCTATAACCGTCTCCATGAATGGCATACAACATGCCATAAACATCACCGAAATCATCATTGATAAAAGGCGCTTTGACACCTGGTGGCAATTGTGGTGTTAAATCATTGATTTTTCTTCGTAACTCATCCCAGATTTGTTTTAATTCCGCCGCACGATAAATTCCTTTCATTTCAACCATTATTTGTGATTGACCAGCAACAGAGATGGATGTCACGTGTTCAACATAAGGTAATTGTTGAATAGCATTCTCAAGCGGGTAACTCACCTCTTCTTCCACTTGTAGTGGTGAAGCCCCAGGATAATTAGTCACAATCATCGCCTGCTTGATAGTGAATTGCGGATCCTCTAATCGGCCAAGCCCCAAATAGGCCAAAATACCGCCAACCAATAGAATAAGCGCGACTAACCAGCTTGAGGTGCGGTTATCAATAAAATACTTGGCTGCATCCATGAATTACAATCCTCGCTCACGTAACCATGGCCGAACTTGCTGGCCTTCACGAAGTTGTTGCACACCTGCCGTCACAATCTGCTCGCCGTCATTGAGGCCTGAGAGTATCTCAACCCCCTGCCCGGTTAACTTACCAATGGTCACGGCGCGAAGTTTTACTGTTGAGCTGATCTCATCGAACACCCAAACAGAGCGCTTAGCATCGTCAATCGCTTGATTGGTTGCAGCAAATACCGCTGTTGCAGGCACTTTCAGGCTGTGTTGTTCAATTCGCGTAAACTGACTTAAATCTGCAAGGACATTCGCGGTCATCCCCGACATGACATTGAATTCTTTAGGCGTTGGCATGCTAAACACCACTTTGAAGCTGTTAGTGGCACTGTCAGCCCGAGTGTCCCATTCCTTGATGGTTGCCGGATAACTGTGTTCTGGATAGGAATCAAACACCACATTGGGTTGGTAATTCACCTCTTTTTTTACTAAAGCGATGACATCTTCAGGCACTTGAATCACCACATCAATCATATCGCGCAGCTGTAATTCCATAATGGCTTGTTGTGCAGCGACATTCTCATGATTATCAACCAATAGCCTCGCGATAGTGCCACTAAATGGCGCCAGTAACTCGGTGTAACTTAGATTGGTTTCACTAGTTTTCAAATCAGCTTCGGCCACTTGTAACTGCGCTTGGGTTTCATCAAACATGGCTTGCGATACTAACTTTTGCGGGATCAACTTATCGGCTCGTTCAAACTGTGCTTTGGCAAGTTGATAGCGGGCTTTGGCTTGGTCTGCTTTTAATTGAAAATCAGTGGGATCTAATTTCGCCAACAGCTCGCCTTTTTTGACCTGCTGCCCCGGTCTGACTTCAAGCTCCGTTAAGCGCCCTGCGACACGAAAGGTTAACCGGGCGTTTTCAGTTGGCTCAATTAGTGCAGGAAATTGTCGAATGTTAGCGGACTGCCCATTGCTCACAGTCATTAATTTCACCGGCCTAACTGGGTTTTCTGTGACAACATCTGCTGGTTTAGAACATCCTACTAGTGCCACCATCGAACTCACAACCAAGCTGAATTGCCACAGGTTCATTTATTTTCTCCGTAAAATCATTAGCTTCGAGTCCTATAATAGACCGCGTAGCACGACAGTGCAGGCTAATTTTCATCCAAACTATAATTTTCATGATTCAAAACAAAAAACAAAGTCCGGGATTCGACATCCCTTGATCATGACGTTGAGAAAAACACATGGCTTTGCGCAAAAAAAAAGCCCCACCACGATTACGTAGCAGGGCTTTTATTCGTTGATAAGAATTAGAAGCGGTAGCTTGCACCAATCTGCAACGCTGTTTCGTCTTCATTACCAAAATCAACGCGAGTTAAAGAACCGCGTAATGACAGATTTGAATTAACGAAATATTGAGAATTCACACCAAAAGTGCTGTCACTTTCGTCGGTATCATTTGAGTATTCCACACCGAAAGATAAGTACGGACGCACGTAATAATCAGCACCTAACTCAATGCCATTGCTGTCAGTGGCTTCATATTGACGCCATGCAGCATTTAATACCAAAAAGTCACCATTCATCACTGGCAACAACGATTTTGTACTGATGCCATAATCATTGGTAGTTTCGCCATCGTCATCTTTAGTACGATACACGTCTGCTTTCACTAACCAATTTTTCTGTACGAAGAAACCTGCACTTGCAGTGATTTCATTTGCAGAAGAGCCGTTTGCCATAGTTAACGCTGCTGATGCAAAGAAATCATGACGGCTGTCCATGTATTCGCCACCGATGCCCCAAGCATTACCACTGACATCACCGAATGGCGTGTCAATAGTAGTACGCGCGAAAGTGCCGTTGATGCTTGCAGCGCGATTAACAAAACCAGCTTCAGCCCAAGGCGCTGAATCATTTTGATTCACTGGCGCAAAATAATATTGGTGATTTAACGTCCACGCAGATACGTCTGCACCATCAGAGTCAACCGTACCGTAATCAGCACTTGATTGGTGCTGGAAAGTGTTCGCCATTGCGCTGGCAGATAATAATGATACTAAAACAGTTAGGATACGTAATTTCATAATTTGCACTCCGGCATTGTTGTATTGACAAGATGGACTGTAACGATGCCTAACTTAACGAATTATGAATGATAATTTTTTATCACCAAACGACCAAAAAATGAACTTTATATTTTGTTACACTTTATAATCAGCATGTTACATTTAACTCCCATCAAGTTTATTCTAACAAAATCAGCCTAAAAACACTATTAATGAAAAATGAATAGCATCAAATTTCGAGCAATGCTTCTTTTAATGCATGAACCTGATCTCTGAGCGCTGCAGCTTGCTCAAACTCCAGATTTTTCGCATGCTGCAACATTTGAGATTCCAATTTTTTAATCTCAGCTTGCACTTGATATGGCGTTTTCCCTTTAATAAGTTTCAAATGCTCAGCAACTTTCGGCAATTCAACATCGGCCTGTCCTAAATCCATGACATCGCCAATTTTCTTGTTGATTTGCGTTGGCACTATACCGTTGGCAAGGTTAAACGCGACCTGCTTTTCTCGACGCCTATCAGTTTCATCAATCGCGCGCTGCATAGAGCCGGTGATGCGGTCTGCATATAAAATTGCTTTGCCATTAAGGTTACGCGCTGCACGGCCAATGGTTTGAATTAACGAACGCTCCGAGCGCAAGAATCCTTCTTTATCCGCATCGAGAATTGCTACCAAGGACACTTCCGGAATATCTAGTCCTTCTCGTAATAAATTGATACCGACTAACACATCAAAAACCCCCAATCGAAGGTCTCGAATGATTTCTACGCGTTCGACCGTATCAATGTCTGAATGCAAATAACGGACTTTAACCCCATGTTCGGCAAGATATTCCGTCAAATCTTCGGCCATTTTTTTGGTTAAAGTAGTCACCAGCACGCGTTCACGTTGAGCGGCACAGCGCAAAGCTTCAGATAAGAGATCATCGACCTGACTATTCACCGGCCGAATTTCGATAGGTGGATCAATCAAGCCTGTCGGACGAACAACCTGCTCCACAACATCTCCGGCTGATTTTTCCAACTCGTATGCCGCAGGTGTTGCCGAAATATAGATACGCTGTGGCGCTATACTTTCAAATTCTTCAAATTTTAGCGGACGGTTGTCCAAGGCTGACGGCAAGCGAAAACCATAGTTCACAAGGTTTTCTTTACGCGAGCGGTCACCACGAAACATTGCGCCTATCTGCGAGATAGTGACGTGGGATTCATCGATGAACATCAAGCCATCGGCCGGAAAATAATCTAACAAGGTTGGTGGTGGTTCGCCCTCGGCACGGCCTGATAAATAACGAGAGTAGTTTTCAATTCCAGAGCAATAACCAAGCTCGACCATCATCTCAAGATCAAATTGGGTCCGTTGTGCAATACGCTGCTCTTCCAGTAATTTGTTATCTGCCAACAGCTGCTGTCGGCGCAATGCCAAATCAACTTTGATTTGCTCAACTGCGGCTAAAATCTTTTCGCGTGGGGTAACATAGTGTGTTTTCGGATAAATGGTATAACGCGCTACCACCCGTTCTACTGCGCCAGTCAGCGGGTCAAATAAACTGATCCGCTCAATTTCTTCGTCAAATAGCTCCAGTCTAACCGCAAGCTCATCAGACTCCGCGGGGAAGATATCAATCACATCCCCACGCACTCGATATGTCGCGCGTTCAAACGCCAAATCATTGCGCTGATACTGTAGCTCAGCAAGTCGGCGTAAAATAAATCGCTGGTCGACAATATCGCCAACTTTTAGATGCAATAACATCTTCATGTAAGATTCGGGATCGCCCAGACCATAAATCGCAGAAACTGAAGCGATGATAACAACGTCACGTCTTTCCATTAACGCTTTGGTAGCAGACAAACGCATCTGCTCAATATGTTCATTAATCGATGCATCTTTTTCAATAAAAGTATCGCTTGCCGGCACGTAAGCTTCGGGTTGGTAATAGTCGTAATAAGAAACAAAATATTCGACTGAGTTATGCGGAAAGAACTCTTTCATCTCGCCATATAACTGCGCAGCGAGCGTTTTGTTATGCGCCATGATCAAGGTTGGACGATTAACCTTGGCAATTACATTGGCCATAGTAAAAGTTTTGCCTGAACCGGTGACACCAAGCAGTGTTTGATGAGCAAGACCCGCGTCTAAACCATCGACAAGTTTGGCGATTGCCGTCGGTTGATCACCAGCCGGCTGGTAAGGTGAACATAATTCGAAATCTCTAGACATTTACTGTGATTCCCTTGCCGTTTGTTGTGCAGTAAGGCCTTGCAAAGTTCGCCGAAACACCAATAATGCCGTGAGTGCAATCAACACATTCGCACTAAGACCTCCGGCAAAAATCCCAATCACGCCAAACAACTTGCCACCCAGCCACGCCACTGGCACATAAAAAACAAACAATCGAATAAGACTTAAACTTAGCGCTCGCATTGGTAAATGCAGGGCATTTAATGAAGAATTGGTCAAAATAACAATCCCTTGTAAGCCGTAACCCAAAGGCAATATCCAGATGAACCAACAAATTAAACGCTGAACTTCTAAATCATCAGAGAAAATTGCAGCAAGCCAAGGTGCGATAACGGCTAGCACTAGATACACTGCAAACTGCCATTTCATAACAAAAATGATACACAGTCTGTAAGCTTCCTCTATCCGAGAGAGTTGCTGCGCTCCAAAATTTTGACTAACAAACGGCGGTAAAGTCATCGAAAGCGCGAGGACGACTAAACTGGCAATACTCTCAATTCTCGCACCTACCCCATAAGCCGCAACAGCCGCAGCACCGTAACTTGCCATAATTGCCGTTAAAATTGCCATGGCTAAAGGAGTCAGCATGTTGGCGCCTGCTGCCGGCAAGCCGATATGCAAAATTCTACGGCTAATACGGACAAATTCGCCGAACGGTTGATGGCCTGTCGCCACTAATTTTCTTTTGACCATGATTAAATAAAGGATCAAACTAAAACTCACCGCCCAAGAAATCACGCTAGCAATTGACGCACCTTCCACACCCAAAGCAGGCACAGGCCCCCAACCAAAAATCAAAATGGGATCTAACACCGCATTCACTAGACCAGAACAAGCCATCATCAAGCTGGGTGTTTTGGTATCACCGGCAGCCCGTAACACTGCATTGCCAATCATTGGAGTTATTAATAACACTGAGCCTGCAAACCACCAGCTCATGTAATCATGAATAAAGGGCAGAGTGTCTTCTTTAGCCCCTAACAAACGAAATAGCGGATCCATCAGCAGAAAACCAAGTGCTGACAAAGCGAGAACTAGATAGGCAGAGAGCCATAAAGCAGCTAAACCATCAGCCTTTGCACCACTGCTATCACCACTACCATGCGCTTTAGCGATCACAGCCGAAGTGCCTATACTCAATCCAATTGCCAAGCTAATGACGGTAAAGGTTACTGGGAAGGTAAAACTCACTGCGGCGAGTTCATGCGTACCGAGCATACTGATAAAAAAGGTATCAACCAGATTGAATGACATCAATGTGATCATGCCAAACAACATCGGGACGGTCATCCGCTTTAATATAGAACGAATATCACCGTGGGTCATATCGACTTTTTGGGCTGCAACTTGGCTCATAGTGTGGGTCTTCAACAATGGGGACTCCATTGTAGAGAAAAGCTTGTCAGCCCACTACGTTATTCAGGAAAAAGTTTAAAATTTATAGGGGCCGGCTCAAGCAATCGCCAAAAATAGTTCACAACAGCAACACCTGCTGTTTTTCGCAGCAAGAATTCATCTGGATAAATACATCGAGATTAATTGATTTTTTTAAGTCACTGTTTTTAAATGAGTAAATATATTTGGCAAAACCTATTGATCTTGTTCTAAACCGCATGAAATCGGGCTTCACACAGGAGCAACACTGGTCATCCACAGAGATATCCACAGATTCTGTGAGTAAGATCGTCTAGCCCGCGTCTGCTGTGGCTTGTCGCGCAGGTGGATAATTTTTTTACAAAATTTCAGCACTACCCGAATGAAATTGCTTGAAACTGCAGCAGTTTGCTTAAACATTCGGCAAGCGAATGCAATCCTCGTTTTTGTCGTAGTGAAACTGTTGACAGTGTGAAACTCTGGCATTAGTATTGCGCCCCGTTGCAGAAACAGTTCCTCAGTAGCTCAGCCGGTTAGAGCGGCGGACTGTTAATCCGTAGGTCGT
>JAYSCP010000003.1:0-116121 GCA_041914845.1 Alteromonadaceae bacterium | reverse complement strand
GAGCGGCGGACTGTTAATCCGTAGGTCGTTGGTTCGAGTCCAACCTGGGGAGCCACTGTTTGTTGCACAATTTGTTCTCAGTTCCTCAGTAGCTCAGCCGGTTAGAGCGGCGGACTGTTAATCCGTAGGTCGTTGGTTCGAGTCCAACCTGGGGAGCCAATCAAACTAATAACCCTCAATTTTCCTATCTGTTCCTCAGTAGCTCAGCCGGTTAGAGCGGCGGACTGTTAATCCGTAGGTCGTTGGTTCGAGTCCAACCTGGGGAGCCAATCAAACTAATAACCCTCAATTTTCCTATCTGTTCCTCAGTAGCTCAGCCGGTTAGAGCGGCGGACTGTTAATCCGTAGGTCGTTGGTTCGAGTCCAACCTGGGGAGCCAAATTAATAACTTTTCCGTCTAAACAACATAATCTTAGTTTATTTCAGCGCAATTTTTTGTTTTAATTAGATTTATGCCTGAAGAAGTCCGTGGCGGGCTATACTCCTCATGTCGCATTAGGAAGAATTTGCTGCTATGAAAATATTCCGCACTCTATTTATCGTCCAAATTGTTTGCACTCTAATTTTGCAAGCAGTGCTTATCTATGCCTTTATTTCTTCGACCGCAAATCAACACAAACAGGCCTTGAGCATCCAGCAACAGTTTATTAGCCAAGCCCTGCACAATTTAGACGGCGAGGACTACCCCGCTTTTGGCCAAATGCTAAGAAGCACACTTAATATCCAACAACTGCAATTAATGCATGCCGACGGCACAGTTCTCACAGAATTTAACAGCACAACTCAAGACCACTCCTTTGTTAGTAAACTATTCGAAGTTGCCGGTTTTGCCCGCGAAATGGTCACTGTGAAAAACGCAGATAAAAGTCTGCAACTACGCTTTCAGCCAAATCTTGATGCCCAAGATCAATTATTTATGCAATCGTTTAGTATTTTGTTGTTAGCACCATTATTTTTGGTACTAGTGCCAGCCTTAGTTGCGCCAGTGCAAGCGAAAACAATCATGGCAAGGTTGAATCGAACTCTCTCAACAGCTATGGATAGATTTATGCGGGATCCTGCCGCAAATTTGCCAGATTTAGACCTTCCTGCAGAATTTGACGACGTTATGCTGACATTGCAGCGTTTTGGCGATTTTAGCCAACAGCAATTTAGTGAAATGTCTCGTGCCGCGAAGCTCATTGCTGAAGATGCTTACAAGGATACAGTGACCAACCTCCCTAACCGGAATCGCTTCGTTCAGTACTATGAAGAACATCTTCGGGATAGTAATAGTGTTGATTTTGGCGTTTTTGCCATCGTTCGTTGCACTGAATTACAAACAATCAACCAAAGCCGTGGCTATCAAGAGGGTGATAAATACATCCGTGAAGTTGCCAGCGTTACTGAACGTGCAGCAGCTACTTATCGTGATGCCATGGTTTATCGCTTAAACAGCTCGGATTTTGGTGTGCTAATTCCTCGAATTACAGCAAAAGAAGCTGAAAATTTCGGCATGTTATTACAAAGCAAATTTAATGAATATCAGAAACTTACAGAGTTAGATTCCGTTGCATACACTGGCATGGTCAGTTATCAAGCTGGCCGCGCATTAGGTGAGTTATTAGCAATTGCTGACACGGCTATCAGTCTTGCCCAAACCAAACAAACCAACTATTGGCATTTGCAAAAGGATGATGGCCAAATTGAAGGGGCGACAATGGGTTATGGCAACCAAAATTGGCGCAATGTCATTGATGATGTGCTGGGTCATGAACGCATCTCATTGTTAACCCAAATGATTCAGCCTGCGAATCGTTCGACAAAAACTTATTCAGAAATATTGGTTAGATTCAGCACCGCAGAAGGCCAATTGTTGCCAACGGCATCATTTTTAGCCATGTCGGAAAAACTAGACAAAATTATTGCTGTCGATAGACTTATTATCGAAACCGCATTAAACACAATTAAGGCTAAGAACCTTCAAGATCAATATTTTGGTTTGAATTTATCACCACGGTGTGTCCATGATGATCAGTTCATCATTTGGCTTGAACGTCGCTTACTCAAAGATGCATCAATTGCCAATAAATTGGTGTTTGAAATCAGCGAATTTGGATTACAGCAGAATTTAAAAACGAGTAAACGCTTCATCGATATGATCCATAGAACCGGTGCGCGCATAACTGTGGAAAAATTTGGCACAGGGATTACGTCGTTCAAATTCTTTAGGGATTTAAAACCTGATTTTGTGAAAATGGATGGCAGTTACACTCGACACATCGACGATGATAAAAACAATCAGTATTTTATGCGCTTAATGATTGATCTTGCCCATCGAATTGGTGTGAATGTGTTTGCCGAAAGCGTCGAAACGCAAGAAGAAAAACACATGCTGGAATCCTTGTTTATCGATGGAACTCAAGGCTATTACATCGGCAAACCTGCGCCAATTTAATTGGCGCAGGACGTAATTAACTCGGCAAGTCATTGAAATATAATTTTGCTTAATTTCAATTAGTCAAATAGACCCAATTCACTAATTGACACACCGGAGTCTTTTCGCGCTGTTATTTAAAGTGATTAGCTTGATCTGTCACAGCAACCCTACGTTTTATCGGGTTGTATGAACACCGACAAATCCGCATAATAGCGCACCTTTGCCGCTTCGCAGATGTGACCAAGAAACTAGACGTTCGCAAAAGGCAATTGCTAACAGTGAGACCTAACAATGACTGAGTTTTTACTTCTTTTAGTCAGCACCATCTTAGTTAATAACTTTGTGCTGGTTAAGTTTTTGGGCCTTTGCCCTTTTATGGGTGTCTCCAACAAGTTAGACACCGCGATTGGTATGTGTCTAGCAACAACTTTTGTACTGACCCTCGCCTCTCTCTGCAGTTATCTTGTGGAAAGTTATATTCTTGCCCCGCTTGAACTTAGCTATCTGCGGACTTTAACTTTCATTTTAGTGATAGCAGTTGTTGTACAATTCACCGAAATGGTAGTGCACAAAACCAGTCCAACCTTATATCGTTTATTAGGTATTTTCTTACCATTAATTACCACAAACTGTGCGGTACTTGGCGTCGCATTGCTAAATGTAAAATCCGAACATGGACTTTTTCATTCGGTAATTTATGGCTTTGGCGCCGCAGTCGGCTTTTCATTAGTACTAGTGCTATTTGCTGCAATGCGTGAGCGTCTGGCATCTGCAGATGTACCATTGCCATTTCGTGGGGCAGCCATCGGTTTAATTACAGCCGGCTTGATGTCATTGGCATTTATGGGCTTTACTGGCTTAGTAAAAGGTTAATTAGTTATGTTTATCGCGTTATTAGCCTTAACCGGCTTGGCGTTGGTGTTTGGCGCCATTCTTGGATACGCCGCAATCCGTTTCAAAGTTGAAGCAGATCCTTTAGTCGACCAAATTGACGATATCTTGCCACAGACACAATGCGGTCAATGCGGGTATCCTGGATGTCGTCCTTACGCAGAAGCGATCGCCAACGGCGACGCCATCAACAAATGCCCACCAGGCGGTGATGCCGCAATTAAAAAACTCGCCTCATTACTTGGTGTAGAAGCTAAACCATTAGATGGCGCACAAACCCCAGCAATAAAACGAGTTGCATTTATTCGCGAAGATGAATGTATCGGTTGCACAAAATGCATCCAAGCCTGTCCAGTTGATGCAATTGTTGGGGCGTCAAAACAAATGCACACCGTTATTAGCGACGAGTGTACTGGCTGCGATTTATGTGTCGAGCCCTGTCCTGTTAATTGTATCGATATGCTGCCAGTGCCAACAAGCGTGGAACGCTGGAAATGGGACCTACAAGCAATCCCAGTGAAAATGGTGGAGACGAACTAAGTGGCTTCTTTGTTTCAACAGATAAAATCTGGGATGTTATGGGACTTCCATGGCGGCATTCATCCGCCTGCACGGAAAACACAAACGAGCCAAAAACCGCTGGGTCGATTAAATCTGCCTGAACGTTTATACATTCCACTACGGCAACATATTGGCGTTGCCGGCAAACTATTAGTGCAGGCCGGCGATTACGTCCTTAAAGGTCAACCGCTCACGGCCGCCGATAATGCTATGGCAGTGCCCGTCCATGCACCAACTTCTGGCCATATTTTAGCAATTGACGAACACCCGTCAGCGCACCCATCAGCATTGCCAGAGCCGATGATCGTTTTAGAGCCGGATGGCCTTGAGCAATGGCGTGAGCGCCAGCCACTCGACCCTGAGCAAATTAGTCGCCAGCAAATTCTCGCTCGCATTCAAGATGCTGGGATTGCAGGCATGGGCGGTGCGGGATTCCCAACACATATCAAATCATCAGCAAGCCAAGGTGTTGATTATCTTATTATTAATGCAGCTGAATGCGAGCCTTATATCACCGCTGACGACATGCTGATGCAGACAGAAGCGGCAACTATCGTCAAAGGCATCGATATTCTTTGCGACTTGTTAAGTCCAAAAGCAGTGTTGATTGGTATTGAAGATGATAAGCCACGCGCCATCACGGCAATGCAAGAAGCCTGCGCAGATAGAAAAGATTATTATGTGCGAGTCGTGCCTGCCAAGTATCCAAGCGGTGGTGAAAAACAACTCATTCAGCGTTTAACCAGTAAAGAAGTCCCAGCAGGTCGTAGACCGTTAGATATTGGCATCGTGATGCAAAATGTCGGAACCGCATTTGCGATTGCGCAAGCGGTTCTACACGATATCCCATTGATTTCCCGCATTGTAACCGTGGTCGGCGAAACATTGAGCCGACCACAAAACGTGTTGGCGTTAGTCGGCACCCCTGTCGGTTTTCTGCTTGATAGTTGTGGCTTTGTCGCAGAAGCGAAGCAGCGCGTCATCATGGGCGGTCCGATGATGGGATTCACGTTGCCAAGTTTACAAATTCCAATCGTCAAGACCAGTAACTGTATCATCGCCCCGACTAATGCCGAATTGCCAATCACCGGACCTGAGCTTGATTGTATTCGTTGTGGCGCTTGTGCAGAGGCCTGTCCTGCGACCCTATTACCTCAGCAACTGTTGTGGTTTAGCAAAGCCAAAGATCATGACAAGCTAAAAGAACATCATTTAGCTGATTGTATCGAATGTGGTGCTTGTGCCTATGTATGCCCAAGCGAAATCCCGTTGGTGCACTATTACCGAGTTGCCAAAGCCGAGATCCGCGAACAACATCGAGATGAACTTAAAGCTGAGCAAGCAAAAGCTCGATTTGAAGCGCGTAATGAACGCTTAGAGCGAGAAAAACAACAACGCATGGCGAAAAACCAAGCTCTAGCAGCGCAACGACAGTCGATGCAAGCCGAGCAACAAAAACAACAAATTGCTGCAGCCGCAGCGCGGGTTGAAGGCTCACAAGAGCAACTAAGTAAAGAGCAAATTATTGCCGAGCGTGAACGTAAAAAAGCCGAGGCACGTGCCTACCAAGCCGCCAAAGCGCAAAATAGTGTAGACACGCCTGTAGAGTCATCAACAATTGCTTCGGCACAGCCTGCCCAGACTGATCAAGTAGCCGATCCTCGCCAATCGGCAGTCGCAGCCGCGATTGCACGAGCAAAAGCGAAAAAGGCTGGTCAAACCGCTGATACAGCAGACACCAGCGCAGCCAAAGCTGATTCTGCTGTGCCAGCAGTTGCTGATGCGCTGAGCAAACCGTCTCCAATAATGTCGGAACTTGAGCAACCGGCTACAACGCAAACGGCAGCAGATCCACGTGCAGCAGCTGTTGCGGCGGCGATTGCCCGCGCCAAAGCGAAAAAGGCGGGCCAAGCGATTGATGCACAAGACGCAAGCGTGACTAACACGGTTGCAGAAGTGCCATCTGCGGTCAGCGAGCCTTTGGCTTCAGAGCTAATCGAACCAGTAAAACCGGCAGCCGATCCACGCGCTGCAGCTGTTGCAGCGGCCATCGCCCGCGCCAAAGCGAAAAAGGCAGCTCAAGCTGTCGATACGCCAGAAACTAACACTGCCAACGCTGATTCAGTCATCGCAACGCCGGTCGCAGAAGTAACCAGCGAAACCCAAGCAGCTATATTACCGAATGCAATGTTACCTGCGGCGATGCTACCGGCTGCAGAGCTATCGGTTTCAGCGACACCGACATCAGCAGAAACGATATCTGAGCAATCGACATCCGAGCAATCGTCCTCTGAGCAACAGGCTTCAGATCCTCGCGCAGCTGCAGTTGCCGCGGCTATTGCCCGCGCTAAAGCAAAAAAAGCAGCACAGCTTACAGCGGAACTGACAACTCCCGTGGAAAATACACCACCGGCAGAGGTATCGGTTGCAATTAACGCCGCGAGCAACACTGACGAAGCGACAAGCAATGTGGCAACAAATCCCACAGACAACGCAGTTTTAGCACTCGACAGTGCAAACGCCCCAGTTGCAGATGCCAAAAAAGCAGCCATTGCCGCCGCAATCGCTCGGGCCAAAGCAAAAAAAGCCAGTGATGCTGTTCAGGAGAAATCGGAATGAGTTTTAGAGTTGCAGCATCGCCACATCATCATGCGCGAGTGCAGACTTCGACATTAATGCTAAAAGTCGCGTTAGCGACCTTACCAGGCATTGGCGCACAACTGTATTTCTTCGGTTATGCCGTCTTAATCCAATTGGCGCTTGCTATCATCACCGCTTGGTCGGCTGAAGCTCTGGTGCTTAGTCTACGGGAAAAAACTATCGTCAATCGCCTTAAAGATCACAGCGCCTTAGTCACTGGTGTTTTATTAGCCGTTGCGATCCCCGCATACGCACCCTGGTGGATTATCGTTTTAGGCACCGCCTTTGCAATAATTGTGGTCAAGCAGTTATATGGCGGTCTTGGCAATAATCTATTTAATCCGGCCATGGCCGCTTATGTGTTGCTACTAATCTCATACCCGCAACAAATGACGGCTTGGACACCACCAACCGCGCTGCAAGCACAGCCACAAAGCACCTTTGATCCAGTCTGTGTCGTCTTCACTGATTTCAGCTGTGCTGGCTACAGTATTACCCAGCTGAAAACAGATATCGACGGACGCACTATGGCGACCCCGCTCGACACCTTAAAAACTGATCTCGCCAACAATAAAACTATTACTGAAAGTCGACAGCAACCAATATTCGCC
This sequence comes from Alteromonadaceae bacterium, assembly GCA_041914845.1. GTDB lineage: Bacteria > Pseudomonadota > Gammaproteobacteria > Enterobacterales > Alteromonadaceae > Pararheinheimera. Next base: position 108,999 of record JAYSCP010000003.1, on the reverse strand, counting down.
GAAATTGGTGGCTTTGGCTGGAATTGGGTGAATTTAGGCTTTTTAATTGGTGGTTTGTGGTTATGGCAGCAAGGGGTTATTCAATGGCGAATTCCGGTTGCGGTGTTAGTGAGTCTTGGCGTATGCAGCAGCATCGGTGCAATGGTAGATGCTGATCAGTACGCCAGCCCACTATTCCATTGGTTCTCTGGTGGTACTATGCTTGCGGCATTTTTTATCGCCACCGATCCAGTATCGGCTTCAACGACCGCCAAAGGGCGGCTCATCTATGGCGCTTTAATCGGTCTATTGGTTTATTTAATTCGTACTTTTGGTGGTTTCCCCGACGGTTATGCCTTTGCCGTGATGTTAGCAAACCTGTCAGTGCCCTTAATTGACGCATACACCAAACCACGTACATACGGCCATAAAGCCAAAGGAAGTCAATAACATGCTGAAGTTTGTCAGTAAAAATTCGCTACTACTTGGCCTTTCTGCGACTTTATGTGTTGGCTTGATAGCCGGGGTAAATTTGCTTACCAAAGAGCGAATTGCCGCACAGACCTTGGCGCAAAAAGTTGCGCTGTTGCAAGAAGTATTACCCCCAGGCACAGCCGATCAGCAGATGCTCGAAAACTGCATTTATATTGAAGATAAAGCAGTATTTGGCAAAGCCCGCACACCGGTTTATCGCACCGAAGTTGCCGAGCAAACTGTTTATGTCGTAGAAACAACAGCCCCAGATGGCTATAGCGGTAACATTGAGTTACTCGCAGCCATTCGTGCTGATGCCACAATTTTGGCGGTACGGACCTTAGCGCACAAAGAAACACCTGGTCTTGGCGATAAAATCGATATGCAAAAAGACGATTGGATGCTGAGCTTCAACGGAGTACAGGTGCAAGGTGCAGAAGATAAACGCATTGCAGTGCGAAAAGACGGCGGCCAGTTTGATCAATTTACTGGTGCGACAATTACCCCAAGAGCCGTTGTTGGCGCGGTAAAACGTGCGGCAGTGTACCTGCAACAACATCCAGAAATAGCGACTATGCCGGCGGCTTGTCAGCCGTCAGCCGCCGAATAAGCGCAGTGAGGGATCTATGAGTAACTACCGCGAATTGATGCAACAAGGATTATGGCGAAACAACCCTGGCTTGGTGCAATTACTGGGGCTCTGCCCATTACTTGCGACTAGCTCATCGCTAACCAATGCACTTGGGCTTGGCCTTGCGACCATGCTGGTGCTTGCCTCAACGAATTTAATGATCTCATTGGTGCGTAATCAAGTACCAGCAGAAATTCGTATTCCGGTGTTTGTGATGATCATCGCAGCAGTAGTAACAGCCATTGAACAACTGATGCATGCATATACCTTTGCCCTTTATCAATCACTCGGCATTTTTATTCCATTGATTGTGACCAACTGTATCGTCATCGGCCGTGCTGAAGCCTTTGCATCGAAAAACCCGCCGCTTGTGGCGATGTTTGATGGTTTAATGATGGGCACCGGCTTTTGCTTAGTGTTAGTTGCGCTTGGTGCTGTCCGAGAAATTCTCGGTCAAGGCACGCTATTTGCTGGCGCAGAAACACTACTCGGCAGTTGGGCATCAGTACTAAAAATTAATGTCTATCAAGCAGATAGTCACTTTTTATTGGCAATTTTACCACCAGGCGCTTTTTTGGTATTGGGTTTGCTGATTGCTGGTAAAAACGCTTTAGACTTGCGGAAAAAAGCTAGTGAAGCTAGCCAAAAAGGCAGCATTCAGCGGGCTCGAGTCACTCACGTCAATAGTAATAACTGATGAATCAACAAAAACGCATCGAAATACTGAGCAGGTTACGGGCGGCTAATCCGCACCCAACCACAGAATTGCATTTCAGTAATCCATTTGAACTGTTGATTGCCGTCTTGTTATCAGCGCAAGCGACCGATGTCGGTGTGAATAAAGCCACCAAAGGTTTATTTGCTGCGGCCAATAATCCACAAGATATGCTGGCACTTGGCGTCGATGGCGTGAAACACCATATAAAAACCATTGGCTTGTTTAATACCAAAGCCGAAAATGTCATCAAAACTTGTCAGCTGTTGGTCGATAAACATCAAGGCCAAGTCCCGGAAAATCGTGAAGCCTTAGAAGCACTGCCTGGCGTTGGCAGAAAAACTGCCAACGTTGTGCTGAATACCGCCTTCGGCTGGCCAACCATTGCAGTGGATACTCATATCTTTCGCGTCAGTAACCGAATGAATTTTGCGCCAGGTAAAAACGTCGATGAGGTGGAAGCTAAGTTATTAAAAGTTGTACCAGCCGAGTTCAAAATCGATGTGCACCACTGGCTAATCTTGCACGGTCGTTACACCTGCATCGCCCGCAAACCCAAATGCGGTAGCTGTTTGGTGGAAGATCTCTGTGAATTTAAAGAAAAAGTAGATTAAGGATCACTATGCGTATTTTGCACACCATGCTAAGAGTCGGCGATCTGGACCGTTCTATTGCGTTTTACACTGAAGTTTTGGGCATGAAACTACTGCGCACTTCAGATAATCCAGAATACAAATACACCTTGGCATTTGTCGGCTACGATGACGAAAGTGCAGGCGCTGTTCTTGAACTCACCTATAACTACGGCGTTAAACAATATGAACTTGGTAATGCTTTTGGGCATATTGCGTTAGAAGTTGACGATGTCTATAAAGCTTGTGAGCTCATTCGTACGCGAGGTGGTGTGATTAGTCGCGAACCTGGACCGGTGAAAGGTGGGACGACGGAGATTGCATTTGTCCGCGATCCAGACAACTACGCGATTGAACTTATTCAGAAAAAAGCCAGCTATCAGCAGTTATAGGTCGACCATGTTGGCAAAGCACACAGACTAAACTACCCGGTCTTTGCAAAAAACAAACCCCACAATTTGATAACTCAAATGTGGGGTTTTGGCGATAAATCTTGGCTAACTCAGCTAGTTTTCAGCTTATTTCAAACCACGACGGATCAATAACGCGTTGATATCCGGCTCTTTACCACGGAACTGTTTAAACACAGTCATCGCATCTTCACTACCGCCGCGTGATAACAAAGTCGCACGGAAATGATCGCCATTTTTGCGGCTTAACCCGCCGTTTTCTTTAAACCATTCCACAGTATCGGCATCGAGTACTTCACTCCAGATATAAGCGTAATAACCTGCAGCGTAACCGCCGACAATATGCGAGAAATAGGTTGAACGATAACGGGGTGGCACAGGTGGGAAATCAACGCCCGCCTTTTTCAATGCTTGTGCTTCAAACTCTAAAAGTTTTTCTGGGACTGGCACTTGCTCTGGTTTTAGCTGATGCCAAGATTGATCCAATAATGCCGCCGCTAAATAAGCTGTAGTATCATGACCTTGGTTAAATTTGGCACTAGCAAATACCTTGTCGAGCAATGCTTGCGGCATCGCCTCACCGGTTTGATAGTGTTTGGCGTAGTTTTTCAGGATCTCAGGCCACACCGCCCACATTTCATTCACTTGCGATGGATATTCGACAAAATCACGAGGTACCGCAGTTCCAGAAAAATATGGATATTTCACATTAGAAAACAGCCCATGCAGTGCATGACCAAACTCATGGAAAGTCGTGGTTACTTCATCAAAGGTCATCAAGGTTGGTTGACCGTTCGCTGGTTTCGGGATGTTTAAGTGGTTCGCTATCACAGGCTTTGTGCCCATCAAACCAGATTGTGATACATAGGCGTTCATCCATGCACCACCCTGTTTTGAAGCTCGTGCATACATATCCGCGAGGAAGAACCCCATTGATGAGCCATCAGCATCAAAAATTTCAAAAACACGAACATCTGGATGGTAAACCGGTAAATCTTTCCGCTCTTTAAACGTAATGCCGTACAACTGGGTCGCAGCGTAGAACACACCGTTTTCCAGCACATTGTTCATCTCAAAATATGGTTTTAATTGCGACTCATCAAATTCGTATTTGGCTTTACGAACTTTCTCAGTGTAAAACGACCAATCCCATGCAGCCAACTCAAAATCACCGCCTTCGGCTTTGATCATCGCCTGTAGCTCAGCCGCTTCTTTTTTAGCATTGGCAACCGCGGCAGGTGCGATACCGGCCAAACGCTCATTCACCGCTTCTGCGGTTTTTGCCGTTTGATTTTGCAAGCTTTCCGCAGCGAAGTGCGGGAAACCTAAAATGCTGGCACGCTCTGCCCGCAATCTAGCCACTGTGGTTAAGACTTTACTGTTATCAAACTCACCGCCGTGACTGCCCCGTTGCAATGATGCTGTTAATAGCTTCTGACGAGTAGCACGATTAGTTAATGCTGCGAGTGCCGGTTGAGTACTGGTATTTTGTAGAGTCAGCACATATTTGCCCGCTAAATTACGGCTTTTTGCTTCTTCGGCCGCGGCGGCTATGGCGTCATCAGATAAACCCGCCAGTTCCTCTTTGGTCTCAACAACCAATGCTGATGCATTAACTTCTTTTAGCACATTTTGGCTGAAGGTATCTTGCAAGCTCGCCAACTCACTGTTGATTTGCTGGATCCGCACTTTTTGCTCGGCGGTCAGTAAAGCGCCAGAACGCACAAAATCAGCATAATACTGCTCAACCAAACGTTTACTTTCTGCGTCAAGCCCTAAAGCATCTCGACCATCAAACAACGCCTTTACCCGAGCAAATAACGCGGCATTTAAATAAATCTGATCTTGATGCGCTGCGAGTTTCGGCGCGATTTCTGAACTAACTTTATCTAAAGTGTCGTTGGTATTGGCACCGGAAACATTGAAAAACATGGTGGCTGTGCGACTGAGTAACTGACCCGCTTTTTCCATAGCAACAATGGTATTGTCGAAAGTTGCAGCTTCAGTGTTATTGGCAATTTTATCAATTTCAGCCAGATGCTCGCTCATCCCCTGAGTAAATGCAGGTAGATAATGTTCATCTTTGATTTTGTCGAATTCTGGATATTGGTACTGTAACGGGCTTGGTTTTAATAGCGGATTTTCTGCGCTTACCGCTGCGGTAGTGGCTGTTGACTTATCAGCGTTTGCTGCGGCAGCTGCCGCAGCAGTTTGCACCGTCGAGTCTTTATTTGCTGCGGGTTCTGAGCAACCGGTACTTGCGAGCGCGAACAATAATGCAGCCGCAATTGGAGTACGTGAAAACATGAGATTATCCTTTGGTGTTTGAAGTTATCTAAAGTACACAAAGGAATTGGGAAATGCCAGCTGTGTGGAGGTCACACCTGCTGGCGATTTTCATTTATTTGTTTTAAATCATAAACTTAAAACGTAACAAGTTCAAAACTGACAATTTTTGGACAACAAATGTTGCAAATGTCCCTAAAAAAGCAAATTACTCAAGCTCTATCCAAACCTTTTCATTGAGCGACATCGCAAGATTATTGTCATAATACGCGGCTTCATTGATAAAGGTTGGATACACCACTTGCTCCCCTTCGTAGCAAATTTCCGTACCATCAAACAATGTAAATAACGGCTGCCCAGGCGTAATTGGCAAATAATCACGGTCTTGGATATTTCGATGCACCATCCCTAACCGCTCGCCCGTGCTCGACATTGGTAACTTGATACTGTGCAAATATCGAAACGCTTCGACTTTCTTTGGCAATTCCGGCAACTGTCCCAAGTTAGCCAGCTCGATGAAGTCGAGAATATGCTGGGTCATTTCATGCATTTCTTCCAGCACGTCTTGCCGAAGTACGGATTGCGGTTGTGGCCCCACTTCCACAATGACGCCAAAAGTGCCCACAGTGCAAAGCAAAGCATGGTCCTCTTGGGCAAAATGATCTTCATCACGCGAAATAACCGCTTTTGGCATTTTCAATTTCACGTAAGCCGCCAATTGATTATAAAGTGCGCCTGGTTGGGTTAAAATCAGGCATGGCCCCATGTTACTGGTGGTGTTATGCAAGTCGATGATGAAGTCTGTTTTCGCCGCGCCTTTTGGTCCTAACTCCGCATTAATAACTTTAGCGCGGCTTTGTTCATAATTTGTCAGTGTTGAATCGGCAAGATCGACGGTTTTAAATTGGCGATTCAAATCGCTATGCACATAACGTCGATTGGCTTCATGGGCTTGTGGATTGGCAAATAAGGTTTTGCAGCTAAAGGTCGAACGTTTGATAAGCTCAGGCTGCTGGCGATAACGCCTTTCAAGATAAATCCCGGAAAATTCATTGCCGTGTGTACCACCGACGATTGCGACGGTATTAATTTTTGCCAAAGCCATATCAAGCTCCAATGCTGCAAGTGACGATGGCGCTATTATGCCTTGGACGTTCGCAGAAGTGGATACTCATTCATAAAAATGCAGAATTTTAGGATAAAAAATCACAATTGACTTGAAGCTTTGGCAGTGAGTTCGCTTGAAGCTGAAAAAAGAAGTGAAAACAATCGCTAAACGGAATAGCGCAATGTTAAAAGCTTAATAATTTACGCGGCTGGACGCTCATCAATAAAATGACAAGGAATAGTTTGACTGGCATAAAGCGCCTGTAAGCTTTGATTTAGCACTTGATGAGCCGTTTGCGTACATTTACCACACTGACTGCCAACGCCTAAACACTGCTTTAATTCACGCATAGAGCCTAAGCCCTCACCCACTTTCTGGCGAATGGTTTTGTCTGAGACTGCTTTACACACACAAACATACATAGCGATAACCACCTGCGTTAAATTACCGCGACATCTTAATCTAATTAAGAACAATTATCAATACGAAGATCGCATTTCAAAGATCAACTGGCTAAGTTCAACGCCGCTGATCAACAGTTCGAGCGATGTTTCGCGTGTTTTTTGCAGGCAACAAAAAAGGCGGAACCAGTCCGCCTTTTGCACACTAAACAGAGCTTAGTGAGAGCTTTCTTCTTGCATTGCTTCAAGCAACGTTTCAGACAATTCGGTTGGGGAAATCACCACACCAGGTTCTTCAGCGTGTGGGAACACTGCAACAGATAACTCGTCGCCATTTAAACCGTTTGTCCATTTATCTAACCAAGTGCTGATATCCACAGCTTTTGATTGGCAACCCGCTAACTCACCTTCGATCCATAGATCTGCAAGTTCGGCATGCGGCCACACTGGGATACACTGCTCGCCTTCTGCGGTAACCAATACAAAGCCTTCGTCGTCCATCAGGATCCAAATTTGTTCAAGATCAACAACGGCATTGATGAAATAGTCATAGCGTTGTTCCGCATCTAGCTTGGTGACTTTCTTGATGTCTTCAGCAGTCAGTGCGTATTCCATAGTCGTGATACCTTTGGTTATTTTTAAAAATTTATTGATATATGATGACGCAAACTGGCAATTTGGCAAAGCCTTTTATCAAAAGCTAAGCTCATGCCGTTATTTAGTCTCGGAATTGGTTACCGTCGTGGTAGCTGGAACCAAGCGCACCGGCACTTGCTGATAACAAATATCAACTTTTCCTAAGCCTTTATAATGAAAAAATTCACTATCCCTTGCCCGATGTTTTGCCACTTTTTCGGCAAATTCCGCGCTATTGGTATTCATAATTTGTAGCGGTAGTTGCTTATCTTTTGGCAGAACATTCCCCATCGTCGCTTTGACGATAACACCACGGGCTGCATTCTTGGCAATAACACCACTGTCAATGTCACGGTCACCACGTGGAACCAAATTAAGCCATTGCCCGCCGTAAATAACTCGAGCGAACATCGACATGTTGCGGTCCAAATGACGCGGTGCTTGGCCCTGCATAATTGCAAAATCAGTGGTGCCAGTATCAGGCGCGGGATCTCGCGCCATCGAAATCATATTTGCGCAGTTTAACAGCCATTCTTCATCGCCTTCTCGGCCAACAGGAAAGCCTTGGTTAAACCCGGTTTCTCTGGCATAAACATCATTTTTCTCGATAAAAAAATACGGATCTTGCTTGCGAACAGGCCAAGAGAATTCCGCTTTTATTGCCGGCCATTGTTGCGGTTTGCCGGAAGGATGCGCCTCCCCTTCAGGTAAACCAGCTTGCAGCACATATTGATCAATAACACGGTAAAAAGTTAAACCATCATAAAAACCAGTATTCACCAATTGGCGAAATCGCTCACTATGCCTTGGTGCAAACTGGTCAGCCAATTGCAGCACAACAACGCCCTCGTTTAGCTGCAAATACACCAAATTTTGTTGAGGTAAATCCAACCACGTCTCTTTGGCGCTGCTTGTATTCACCACAGCAGTCGTTGTTGACTTACCTGCAGCATTTGCACTTGCGCAACCAGCCGCAATACTTAGAGCAAAAACCGTCAAAACCAAAACTTTCATGTTCAATCCCTTATGATGAATATGCGTAAACCATCCAGAAACAGTCCCGTCATTGCCAATGACTTAGCCGCGACTTAGCCTTATCTCAGCCCTGACTTAATAGCGGCCGCAATAACTGGTCCGCCAACAGCAGTAAAATTGCATACCTTGCACCTTTTGCTATGGCAACCAAGGCAATAAACATCGCAATCGGCATTCTGAGCACACCGGCGACTAAGGTCAGTGGGTCACCAACAACGGGCAACCAACTTAATAGCAGTGCGAATGGTCCAAATTTTTTCATCCAAACTTCAGCACGTTGCATTTGTTCTGGGGTTGCGGGAAACCAGCGCTTCCCAGAAAATCTGGCCACTTGGCCACCAAGCCACCAGTTAATCAAAGAGCCTGCGACATTACCACTTGTAGCACAAAGCCAAAGCAAAATTGCCGGATACCCCTGGTACCAAAGCCCGCCCATGACAATTTCCGAACTACCAGGCAGCAGACTTGCCGAACTTAACGCACTGAGCCAAAGCAAACCATAACCCATTAACTCATTCATCAATTACCACCACAACCCAACCACTAAACGCAGCCACAACGCCCAAAGTACCACGCAGCTGGCCAAGAATAAGTTAAAACGCGCACGCACTTGGTTGCTAGTTACATGGACAAAGGCATGCAATGCACGCATCGCAACAAATAAGCCGGCAATACAGACATAAACTAAATCAGCTTGCTGTTGTTGCAGAATCAATAAGACCGCAAAGAAAAACAACATCGGCATCTGGAATTGGTTATCAAAATTACGACTTGCAGTAATAACCCCTTCATTTGCTCCTGCCAAATCCATTGTTCTAAAAGCGTTGTAATGAAACTCTCGATTACGCGCTGCAGCGAACCGGCGACGTCCCATCAACACCATGACACCACTGGTCAACAGCACTTGTAAAAACAACATGACTATAAGCAACTTATCCATTTTTTAATCCTGTAAACAACATGATGAAGCAGATTAATAGATACTTGGCTGATTCTCCAGCGCCAACGTTCGTCGATGAGGTAAATGCGCTAAATAATGCGGATAAAGCAGAGATAAGCCGCTTTGGTTTCTAAAAAAGCTCAGGTTATACTGGTTTCTTTTTGCAAAAGAGAACGCGCATGGCGCAGCTGTATTTTTATTATTCCGCAATGAATGCGGGAAAGTCGACCGCACTTCTGCAAAGTGCCTATAACTACCAAGAGCGCGGCATGCAAGTCGCAATTTTTACTGCTGCTTTTGACGACAGATTTGGCATTGGCAAAGTCAGTTCCCGTATTGGTTTATCGATGGATGCGATGTTGTTTGATGACCAATTAGATTTTTCGGCAACTTGCAAAGCTCTGCGCGAAAAAGACCGATTGGACTGCGTACTTATCGACGAAGCGCAATTTTTAAGTAAATCGCAAGTTCGGCAATTAACTGATATTGTCGATGACATGGATATTCCTGTGCTTGCTTTTGGCCTTCGCACCGATTTCCTCGGTGAAACCTTCGCCGGTAGCCAAGCGCTATTGGCATGGGCTGATAAGCTAATTGAACTAAAAACCATCTGCCACTGTGGCCGTAAAGCGAATTTTGTTGTTCGTCTTGATAGTAATGGCCAAGCAGCAACGGGCGGCTCACAAGTCGAAATCGGCGGCAATGATCGTTACGTATCGATGTGTCGCAGGCACTTTAAAGAACTGGTCTGGCGTTAAGCAAACTAGCTCCAGCAGAATTGGCGTTAACTCTTGACCAAAGTAGCAGAGAGCGTTATCACGCAAAAGGAATGTTGATGAAGTTCTTAATTACTGGCGGCGCCGGATTTATCGGTTCGGCCGTTGTACGATTGCTGTTAAGTAGCACCAGTCATCATGTGCTCAATATCGATAAGCTGACTTATGCAGGAAATCTTGCATCGCTTGAAACGGTTACAGATCAGCCGAATTATCAGTTTGTGCACGCTGACATCGCTGATCGCTCGGTAATCGATGCAGCTTTTGCCGATTTTCAGCCAGATGTGGTGATGCATCTGGCAGCGGAAAGCCATGTGGACCGCTCTATCGATGGACCTGCAGCCTTTATCCACTCGAACATAATTGGCACTTACAGTTTACTTGAAAGCGCTCGAGCTTATTATTCCACGCTAACGTCACAACGAAAATCGCAATTTCGTTTCCACCATATTTCAACGGATGAAGTCTTTGGTGATCTGCATCTTAATGATGAAAAGTTTAATGAAACAACACCCTACTCTCCAAGTAGCCCCTACTCAGCAAGCAAAGCGGCAAGTGATCATTTAGTACGGGCGTGGCATCGTACTTATGGTTTACCAGTGGTTATCACCAACTGCTCCAACAATTATGGTCCTTATCATTTTCCGGAAAAGTTAATTCCCTTAATGATTATCAATGCGTTACATGGCAAGCCCTTACCGATTTATGGTGCTGGCAATCAGATCCGCGATTGGTTATTTGTTGAAGATCACGCAGCGGCTTTAGTTGCCGTCGCAACTGATGGTCAGATTGGTGAAACTTACTTGATTGGCGGAAATAACGAAAAAACTAATCTCGAAGTGGTACAGCATATTTGCAGACTATTAAATGAATTAGTCGCAAAAAAACCGAGTGGAATTACTGATTTTAACCAGCTAATCAGCTTTGTTGCTGATAGGCCTGGCCATGATTTACGCTACGCAATCGATGCTAGAAAACTGCAAGAGACCTTAGGCTGGCAACCGCAAGAAACCTTTGAGTCAGGCCTTCGTAAAACAGTTCTCTGGTACCTTAATAACCCAAACTGGTGGCAAGCTGTGCTCAATGGCAGTTATCGTTTAGAGCGGTTAGGCCAAGGAAAATAAAATGAATTACAAAGGAATTGTATTAGCAGGAGGCGCAGGCACAAGATTGCACCCGATTACCTTAGGCGTGTCTAAGCAACTGCTGCCAGTTTACGACAAACCGATGATCTATTATCCATTGTCGGTGCTGATGCTCAGTGGCATTCGTGAAATTTTAGTGATCTCTACGCCTGACGATTTACCATCATTTCAAAAACTACTAGGGGATGGCTCGCAATTTGGAATATCACTGGCATACGCAATACAACCTGCACCAGAAGGGATAGCTCAAGCATTGCTAATCGGTGAACAATTTATTGGCGATGCCAATGTCTGCTTGGTGCTAGGCGATAACATTTTCTACGGACAACATTTTAGTGAAAGTTTGGCGCAAGCAACCCAGCGAGCAACTGGTGCCACTATTTTTGCCTACCATGTCACAGATCCACAACGATTTGGAGTGGTCGAATTTGATAAAGCAGGCACCGCAATATCAATTGAAGAAAAACCCCGCCAGCCAAAATCGAACTATGCGGTGACTGGCTTATATTTTTATGATAATTCGGTGCTGGAAATAGCTAAACAATTACGCCCTTCAGCACGTCAAGAACTCGAAATTACCGATATCAACAATGCTTATTTACAACAGCAAACTCTCAAAGTTCAGCAACTGGGTCGCGGTTTTGCTTGGCTCGATACCGGAACCCACGATTCGTTATTAGATGCAGGCCAATTCGTCCACACCATCGAAAAGCGCCAAGGACTTAAAGTGGCATGCTTGGAAGAAATTGCCTATCGGCAAGGCTGGTTAAACGCAGAAGAACTGAGACTACAAGCGGCTAAGTTTCAAAAAACCAGCTATGGACAATATCTTTTGGAAATTGCTGAGGGTAAATTATGAAAGTTACCACAACCAATATTGCCGGTTGTGTTGTCATCGAACCCAAAGTATTCGGAGATGAGCGCGGCTTTTTTTTAGAAACATTTCAAGCTGAGCGTTATCAACAATATGCGGGTATTACACAACCCTTTATCCAAGACAATCATTCTCGTTCGGCGCACGGTGTGCTTCGAGGCCTACATTTTCAGAAGAACAAACCCCAGGGTAAATTGGTCCGTGTAGTTAATGGCGAAGTCTTTGATGTCGCGGTGGACTTACGAGCAGATTCCGAAACGTTTGGTCAATGGTTTGGTATTCAGTTATCTGAACAAAATCATCGTCAACTTTGGTTACCACCGGGCCTCGCTCATGGCTTTTTAGTGTTATCTGAAACTGCAGATTTCGAATACAAATGCACAGATTATTACGACCCTAGCGATGAAGGTGTATTGCGCTTTGACGATCCGACAGTCGGTATAACATGGCCGCCGATGTCACAATATCTGCTGTCACCAAAGGACCAAGCTGGCAAATCTTTTCAGGAAATCATTAATGAAACTACTGATCACGGGCGCTAACGGCCAACTTGGCCAAGCCCTTGTTGCCGCATGCAAAGCTCATCAGCTAGATTTTATTGCGACCACTCGTGAAGAGATTGATATTTGTCAGCTACCAAAGCTCGCAGACCAGCTGGCGTTCTATCAACCAAATATAGTGGTCAATGCAGCGGCCTACACGGCAGTAGACAAAGCGGAAACGGCTGTTAGCGATGCGTATTTGCTAAATGAAATTGGCGCGAAAAATCTAGCAACCGCTTGCGAGCAACTTGGGATAGCGCTTATCCACATTTCAACCGACTATGTCTTCGCTGGCGATGCCAACACGCCTTATTCGCCTTCGGATGAATGCGCCCCGAAAACCGTTTACGGCGCCTCCAAACTTGCCGGCGAGCGCGCTATCGCGGCAATTCTGCCTGCGCATATAATCATTCGGACCGCTTGGCTTTATAGCCAATATGGCAACAATTTCGCCAAAACCATGCTGCGTTTAGCCAATGAACGCGACAGCATCTCGGTGGTGTCTGATCAAATTGGCTGCCCAACGTATGCACCGGATTTAGCTGAAGTTATTTTGGCAGTAGCACAAAGGTTATTACAACCGAATTGGCAACACTATGGGACTTATCATTTTGTCGGGCAATGCACGATGAGTTGGTTTGCATTCGCTCAACACATCATGGCTGTACTCAGCAATCTTTCAACAAAAGCGGTCGAACTAATCCCACTAACCAGTGAGCAATATCCAACCGCCGCCAAAAGACCGAAATATTCGGTACTGAATTGTGAAAAGTTATGGCTGGACTTTAACATCAGCGCAATTGCTACACCTATTGATAAAGCCATCGCGCAAATTATCGCCAAGCAATAAAAGCAATTATCTCCCCAATATTTAACCCTCGCGATAACTGCCGGCGACGGTTTTTACCGCACAAAGAAAAAACCAGCAGGGGTTAATCTGCTGGCTTTATTCTTGAAGCTCACTAGCAGCTAGCAAGCGCAAGGATCAGGTTAAATTTGCTTATTTCACAAAGGGTGAGCGCACTTCTGTTAAGTTATACAAACTACTTGGGCGTGCCAGCGGCTGACCACCATCTCGGGTGATTGGTGACCATGGAATACTCGCCCAACCAGTTGCTGGCCTAATAGTAAATAAATCAAATGGGAAGTTTAAGTAAAAGCCTTTGGTGAAACTGCCTTCGCCATATTCCGCAGCTGATACGTTGGTTTTCGCCGCATAAGCACCAACCACAATGCCGCTGTCAAAGCGTTTAGCAAATTCAACAGTGACGCCTTTATCTTTTGCTAAATATCGGCCAACACTCACCTTCATCAAAACATCGTCAAACATTTCTGGATTCCAATAGGCGGTGACATGGCCGGTGGCTACTCGGTAGTCCCGCACGGCAAATGCATCGTCAAAATCACGTTGCGCCACATAGTTGATATCCACGCCAATGGCCAGCCTTGAATCTACTGGACGGTATAACACTTCACCGCCAACACCACTAAACATACTTTCTAACAAACCGCCGTAAGCCATGCCGTACCAATCTTTCACTAATTGGGTTTTTCCCATCAAGTAAAAGTTTTCGACAGCAATACGACTCCCTTCAACATACTCACGCACGTATGTGCGTACCCGTGGCAAAGTAGACTGCTGGGCATCAACGGTAAACTTAAAATCATCGAAGTTGGTGAGAACAGGCACCCGCAATGCGGAATTAAAACTAAAGTTATCGTTAAAGGCGTAGCCAACACCAGGTACTAAACCAAACTGATATAAATAGAAAGTTTCAGGATTACCAAACGACTGCACCCAATATGTATCTACCTGGCTATAAAAACCGTTGTTATCAGTGACTAACTGCCAATCTTTTTCTACAGGCGCAGGTTCAATGCGCTGCACACTTTGCGCAAGTGTCGCATCCAACTCATCGCGTCTAGCAAATTGCACGAATTTCTCGGCATCAATTACCGTTTCAACCATCGGCAAACTATCAGACATCTCGCGAATACGATAACGCTTTACTGTTGAAGGCAATTCTGCGGCTAGTAATCGTCCCATCCGCTCTAAAAATTCGGCACGGCGGCGAAATGCAACCGAATACCCTTCAATCACCACTTCATCGGCTTGCAGCTGATAATTAATTACAGTAAAACCAACTTGGGTTGCTAATTGCTGGTAAATCACCACGCGGTCTACTTGGGTATCAGCGGCCGGCAGTTGCTCTGGTACTATTCGTGGTGGCGGTGCTACTTTCACTTGCGTGACAGTATCGAAGTTGAGGCGATAATTAAGGCCAAAACCAACGGTATTGCCACGCTGGTAATTCAAATTCAGATCAAGATTATCGGTGGCTCGGTACACTGCGGCGACATTAAAGCGGCTATCTTGTAATAAAATACCGGCTTTATCTTTAATGTAGTTATTGCTGTCATATTCCAATTTCAGCCGCAATGGCTGCCACGGCGTTTGATATTCAACACCACCATAAAGCGCTGCAGGGCCTTTAAAGAATTTGTTATAAGAAACCTGTCCGCCGCGACCTAGCGTACCAGTCGCGCGCTCACAAAAAGCATCTGACACCTTACAAAACGGGTTGGCAATATTGCCGGACGTGCCTAAGTATCCAAACCCCAAGCCCAAATGCATATCGACATTTTGCCAGCGTTTACTCAGCGCAATAAACTCACTTTCAAAAAGCCCAGTACCACCAAAATCACGAAAGCCCACCGCCAGTTGCGGAATATAGGCAGATTCCTGCCATAACCGAAACTTCACATCAATGCCTTTATCTTTCAGCGTTTGCTTGCCACTAAACCCGGGATCATCACTGTACAACTTAGTGCGGATATCGGCATAACGCATGGTGCTTTCCATCCACGGGAATAAGGTCAGCGACACGCTCCAAAAGCGGTATTCTTCGCTATCTTGGTAATTTACTGCAAACTCACCTTCGCTATTAAAACGCGCAGTTGGCGTTTGAATCAGACCTACCCCACCGTGATTCATTTGACTAAATGTTGGTGCCACAAATTCACTGGCCGCCACGCTAGAACCAATAAACGGCAAAATACAAACTGCAAGTCGAGACAGTAAAAACGGCTTCATGGGCGAACTCTATGCGCTAACAAGGTTAAAATTTGCTGATTTAGTTGAGCGTACTCATCGGTAATTAGCTCATGCGCCAATGGCAAAAACAACACCGCACCGGTACTAACGGCGGTTTCAGTGCGATTCCAGCTACCTACTGGAATTTGCTTTGGCGGTTGCGATGGCGCTAATAACCAAGCATAAGAAGGCAAGCTGGCATTACGCTCACTAAGTTCTAGTAAGTATTGATACGCTGGCCGCAGCTGTTCATGCCGTAAATAACGCTCCCCACCAAGCCCGAATACCGAAACTGTGCTCACTCGTTTAGTTGCGACCAACAAATATTGGCCATCACTAAGCCTCGGATTAAACGCCTGCTGCAAGACAGCTAAATCTGGGTTGATGACCAAATCCATTGGTATTGCTAAACGCCAACGACCAATCTGCTGACGGGTCTCTTGCAATTGCATGGCAAAGCTAGTGTCATTGGCTCCGGCAATAATCAACTGCCTTAATTGTGCTAACACCTGCTGTCGCAGTTGCTCTAACTCGGCAATTTTAGCTGCATCGAGGTTATATAACTTGGCTGACGGCCAATGTACATTTGCAGACTTCACTTGCAGTTGCAGCACCGTCAATAAACGCGGTCGCTCGGCATAACCCTGCCACTGCTGATTATGTTCAACCAGTACCGGGATTTCATTCAGGCTTTCAGCAATTTGCTGTGCGCTTACCGCAAATGCCGAACAAACTAACAACATAGAAAGCAGGTAAAATCTTGCCAACGCTGAAACTCTTAATTGATTCATCATGGTTGCACCACTGGCATTGCTGGAACTGCTGCATCGCCTTCGTTGGCCAATAAATCAGCAACCTTGGATATTTCAATCATTTCGAATTCCAAGGCAAAGGGCGCTGGTTTCTGGATAGATTGCACTAAGTCGCCAGATGGCTGGGCGAACCAAAATTGATTAATAAAACTTGAACCATCGGGAAATTGCACACGCTCTTTGACCAAAACCACCGGTAGCTGCTTGGCAAAGAACGTTAAGCTACTCGCCTGCTTATCGATGATTTCATGCGAGACAACATAACTATTTAACTGAGTATCCGCCCAGTCATTGATACTTGTTGTGGTCATGCCAGCACGAATTTTATTGAGCGGTAAGGTGATAGGATCTGGTGTGCTAAAAGACGAGCCGTCTAAATTAGGTTTAAAGTTTTGCAAACGTTGGATCCTGCCACTTTGCAATTGCACAATCCGCGCATCTGATGATAGCCAACGAGTTGTCGAACCTTGGCTTGATTGCAATAACAAACCAGTGCGACCGCGATCATTTGGTCTGAGATACAACAATGGTTGCCGATATTGTTTTAATTCGGCTAAAGTCAAATCGACATCAGGCTTGGGTACCAACACTGTCGTTATAGTGTCTTTCATCGATTCAATCGTGTTAGAACAGGCAACAAGCAGTATCGAAGCGGCTGCTAACAGAAGTGTTTTTTTAAGCAAAAATATCTCCGATGATAAAATTCAGCAAACCACAGTTGGCAAAAAGCACAAGCAGTGCCAAGTATTTAGTCTTTAAAAGCCAAATTTTAGACTAAAAAAAAGCCGCCAAAGGGCGGCGTTTTTTAAACAACTATTAGCAATTAGCTGAGAGTTGGTTTGTAAGTAGTGAATACTGGAACTCTAATTGTGGTAGTAGCAGTGCCTGTACCGCTAGAAACTACCACAATTTTTGTGCCGTTTTGTTTGTAGCACAAACCAGCAGTTAAAGTATCGCCAGCGTTGCACTTTTCAGTTTTTACTGGTGTAGTTGGTAAAAAGCCATCAGCCTTACCATCAGAAATGATAGTTCCGCCAACAATTAAAGCAGCTGCACCGTACGACAGAACTGCAGCATCAACCTCAGGTAATGCAATAGCTGCATTAGCACTAGTTGCAAATACTGTACATGCAACTGCGAGGGCTGTTAATTTTTTCATTTCAAGCTCCTTAAATATCTATTAAAGGTAGAGTAACCGATATTGACTGCAAAGCAAACCCGCTTTGGCAAAAAAAACGCCACTTTACCCACATCTCCTGTAACGCCCGAAGGTCCGTCATGCAGGTTTACAAGCCAGAGCTTTAACTCAGCCCTGAGATCCGCAGTTATGCGAATTGATTTTGGCAATTTGCAATAGCAAGCACAAACATATGCTTACAACGCGCATCACGCCAGTAATTAAGCCACTTTTATTCATCAGCAAAGTTATATGCTGAATTTGGCAAAACTACGGTAAAACTACTTTTAAACCACCATCTTCACTGCGGGGTTTTCAACTTTAGCAACAACCTTGCTCAACAAGTCACAATTGCCGTCTGTTGGCGTAAAGCCTGCTGGGGCATTCAGCATTATTCGGCGGATACCATCGACATCATAACTATCACAGCAACTTTGCAGCTTAATTAACAGTGTCTGCATTTCTAACCATTCAAGGTAGACTTCGTTAGCGCTGCGAATTCGCGGGTGACGTGTCGGCACTTCATTGCCGCTAATCAATAATTCTTCGTATAATTTTTCACCTGGACGTAGGCCAGTCACTTTAATTTCAATGTCGCCATCAGGCATCGACTTATTTTTTGGCCGTAACCCCGAGAGGTTAATCATTTTCAACGCCAAATCATAAATCCGCACCGGCTCGCCCATATCTAACACAAACACGTCACCGCCAGCACCCATAGCACCCGCTTGGATCACTAACTGTGCGGCTTCAGGAATAGTCATAAAATAGCGAGTAATATCTTCATGCGTCAGAGTAATTGGGCCACCGTGTTTGATTTGTTTACGAAACAATGGCACTACCGAACCACTGGAACCCAACACATTACCAAACCGAACCATACAAAAACGGGTACGTTGTTGCCGCTTGGCAATAGCCTGCAACACTAATTCAGCAAAACGTTTGGTTGTCCCCATCACATTGGTTGGACGTACTGCTTTATCGGTTGAAATCAAAACAAAAGTTTCAACCCCAGCATCGACTGCTGCTTCAGCGGTATACCAAGTGCCCATAATATTATTACGCACACCTTCGGTAACGTTATATTCCACCAACGGTACATGCTTGTAAGCTGCGGCATGATATACGGTTTGCACATTGTAGCCCTTCATCACTTGTGCCAGCCGAACTCTATCTTGCACTGACCCTAATATTGGTAACAATTGCACATCTAAGTCATTTTCATTAATACGGTTCGATAAATCTTTATCGATGTCGTACAAACCGAATTCGGATTGTTCAAATAAAATCAGCTGCTTGGGATGCTGTTTAATAATTTGGCGGCATAATTCAGAACCAATAGAACCGCCAGCACCGGTAACCATTACAACTTTTCCGCTAATATTAGCGGTCAGCAATTTACCAATAGGCGCAACAGGATCACGGCCTAACAAATCTTCAATGCGCACATCTTGCAGTTCATCGATTTTCATTTTGCCATCGACTAAATCTGCCATACCAGGAATAGTTAACACTGGCACACCCAGCGGCTCTAAACTATTAAGAATATCGACCCGCTGCGAGCGGCCAATTGACGGCAACGCCAGCAAAATCCGACTAATGCCTTTTTCATGTAATAACCGACTGATGGCTTGTGGTGAATACACTTTGACATCTTTAATCACTACGCCGTGTAAAGATGGATCGTCATCGACAAAAGCGACAGCTCGAAACTCCACGCTATTTTCTAGCGCCAACAACAACTGGCGGCCGCTAGCACCAGCGCCATAAATTAAAACTTTATGATTAGACTTGCGCCCTCTGGACTTCACTAACCAACGCAATAATAGACGAGAGCCACCCACGGTAATTAGAGAGAAAAACATGAAATTCAAATGGGCAGAAATCGGATAAACCAAACCGCTCAATATCAATGCCAACTGTAAAAACAAGCCAGCACAAATGACCCCGCCCATCACGGCTAGCAAGGCCTGTGAGCCCATGTAACGGATGACCGCGCGATAAAGGCCAAGCTTCACAAACACATAAAGCGTGCAGCACACCATCACCGCCATCCAAAATAAAAACTGCTCGTTTTTTAATAAATCGAGATTTTTATTGCGAATAAAATATGCGGCAAAACAAGAACTAACCAGTAAAACAATGTCAATGGATACCGACAAAATACGCTTTTTCAAACGTGACATAGTTAACATATCGGTTAATTTTTGCTGAAACTGTGCAAGGGTTCGCTTTAGCAATTTATAAACTCCATAAATCCATTAGCATTGTCCAAAGCAGTTGTTGCATAGCAACAAACTGGCTTCGAAATTTTACCACAAGAAGTTCAAACTGCATAAATATTGATTTATTCTAATTTTGCGGTGATCCGATATTGTCTGTGAGAAGCTGAACGAAAAATGACTAATTTTAGATTCAGCTTATCCAGTTATACGCTAAATACTCGCTTCAACAAGCACTTGTGCCAAGACTTTGCAACTTAATGCAATTTCTTCCTCAGTTAGTGTTGGATGCACTAACATCATCACGCTCGTCTCGCCAAGCAATTTGGCGTTAGGCAAACGCGTTAACGGACGCCAAGTCGTATCATCAAATGCCCTCTCCAAATACACCTCGGCACAACTACCTTGATAGCAAGGCACACCGCGAGCATTAATTTCTTCAATAATACGATCTCTAGACCAACCATCTTTAAGCAATTCTGGCCTAACAAAGAAATAGTGCTTGTATTCGGCATGCAAACAATCTTCAGGCACCTTAACTTGGCGAAGTAATGGAAATGGCAACGCAGCCGCATCTAATGCCGCAGCGTTCTTGCGACGAGAATCAGTCCATGCCGCCATCCGCGTTAACTGAATACGGCCTATAACAGCCTGCATTTCCAGCATCCGCCAGTTGGTTCCAAAACTATCGTGCACCCAACGGAAACCTGGTGGATGCTCCCGTTCGTACACAGCTTCAAAACTCTTGCCATGATCTTTATAAGACCACATCTTACTCCATAAGCACTGATCATTACATGTCACCATGCCGCCCTCACCGCCAGTTGTCATGATTTTATCCTGACAAAAAGACCAAGCGCCCACATGACCTATCGAACCAACCGATTTCCCTTTATACAAAGCGCCATGAGCCTGCGCACAGTCTTCTATCACATAGAGATTATGTTCTTTTGCCATTTGCATTATAGGATCCATATCGGCCGGCATCCCAGCTAGATGAACCACGATAATCGCCTTCGTCTTGGCTGTTAATACGGCTTTAATTGTTTCCGCAGAAATATTCTGACTATTAAGATCAACATCGGCAAAAACTGGGGTAGCGCCCGCAGTCACAACTGTTGAAACAGATGCAAGAAACGTCCTTGGCGTAACAACGACTTCGTCACCCGGACCAACACCTAGAGCCTTTAATGCTAAATCAAGCGCTAAAGTACCATTTGATAATGCGATGGCATAACTAGTACCAACCCAAGACGCGAATTCCTTTTCAAATTGGCGACATTCTTGGCCTGTCCAATAGTTGACCTTATTCGACAACATCACGTTATAAACGGCCTTCGCTTCTTCTTCGGTAAAACTTGGCCATGGGGAAAATTTAGTGTTTAACATGAGACTCCACTACTTATCTAAAATTCTAACGGGAACACCAACAGCTGTAACATTGTCAGGCAAATCTCGGTTTACCACTGCGCCAGCACCAACCATCACATCAGAACCGATCTTAATTTGGTGAATAATCGTCGAACCAATACCTATCCAAGAACGCGCCCCAACAACAACAGCGCCAGCCAATGCAGCAGCAGGGCTGATGTGCACGCCGTCGGCAATTGCGCAGTCATGCTCAACTACCGCCTGAGTATTTACAATAACCGCCTTGCCTATATGAGCTGCTGGGTTAACAATTGCACCACTGAAAATTACTGTGCCCGCGCAGACTTTCGCAAAAGGCGAAATGGCAGCCAAAGGATGGATAATTGTGACCACTTCAAAGCCTAGAGACTCCAACAATTGCACCTTTTCCAATCTAGCTCGGTTATTGCCGATTGCCACGATGACATCCGGTTTGCAATTGGCCGCGAGCAGCTGTTCAAATCGACCAACCACCGGAAAACCTAGGCAATCAGATTTAGCAGGTTCGGAATCATCAAAAAACACGATTTCAGACCATTGACCAGTTGCAAAAGCGGCATCGGCAACTACTTTGCCATGGCCGCCTGCGCCAACAATTGCTAGCTTGGTCATTTCTGCGAACCTTTAAACTTCTCAATCGTGACATGACCGTCAGCCGAGATCCCTTCGCGGATAAAAACTTTCTTAACGGTAAGCAGTAAAATTTTCAAATCTAGCCAAAAACTGCAATTATCAACATACCATACGTCAAGTTCGAACTTTTGCTCCCAACTCAGCGCATTTCTGCCATTAACCTGCGCCCAGCCAGTAATGCCAGGCCGCACTTCATGCCGCCGTTCTTGCATAGAATTATAAAGAGGTAAATACTCCATCAATAATGGCCGAGGACCAACCAAGCTCATATCACCTTTTATCACATTCCAAAGACCAGGTAATTCGTCAATACTGGTAGAGCGTAGGAATTTGCCAAATTTACCTAGTCTTAGGTCATCAGCAAGAAGTTCTCCATTTGAATTACAAGCTAACGACATAGTCCTAAACTTATACATCAAGAATGGGCGCCCATTTAAACCTGGACGAATTTGAGAAAATAAAATTGGACGACCGATGAAAGTAAATATAAATAGACTTGTCAATACCAATAAAGGTAAAAACAAAATTAAAACAAATAAAGACATACCGATATCAAATATTCTTTTCACGGAACAACTCCTGATAAAATGCAAGCAAAGAATCTCTATAAATAGCTTGATCAAATTTTTTAGATATAAGTTGTTTAGAGTTATTAGACAGAGATAATTTATCGCTATGAGCTAAAAATCTATATACAGCATCAACAATTGCTTTTGAGCTATGTGTCTCAAAGATGAAACCATTAACTCCATCTTCAATGATTTCGTTGGATCCACAAACATCACTAACTAAACAAGGCAATCCTAAAGCACCAGCTTGCAATACAACATTAGGAAAACCTTCTCTATAGCTGGGCAATAATAAAGCTTCTGAAATCAAAATATACTTTCTTATATCGGTAACTTCACCAACATATTTGATGAATACTGAATTTTCAACACGTAACCGTAATTCCTGATCACAATCTGAAATATCATATCCACCAACAATCAATAACCTAATATTTTCATTTGATTCATAAATAGTGCTAAAGGCTTCAACAAGCTCCTTAATCCCTTTATCATATGATACTCTACCCACAAAAACGAAAACATCAAAATCACATAAGCCCAAGGAAGATTTAAATCCATCAAGTTCGTTTTTTGAGAACAAGTCACAAGAATAATGACTTAAATCTACACCAGCAATATTACCATTCCCAACTACCCTCAGCGGTTTCGAAGTAACATCACTGAGTAACTTTGCAACACCATGGCCTTCAGGTACTGGATTCGTAACGAGCGCACAAATCAAACGGTCTATGCTTTTTAGTAGCATTTTCTTTAAACCATAAGAATATGGAAATATCAATCCCGTGAACGTATGAACACGAATCGGAGTGCGACAAACAAAACCAGATATTGACGAAACAAGGCCTGCCTTAGGAGTGTAGGAATGTATTAGATCAGGCTTTTCTACTAAAATTAATCTAATCAATTTAAACACAGATAAAAAATCTCGTATTGGTGAGATTTTACGTACCATTTCTACAACACGAAAACCGAGTTGGTATTTGATTGCATAACTAGAAAGGGAAGAATAATCAGAAGAAACTACGATAACATCGAAATAATTATCCAAAAATCTCGGCTGATCTCTAATAATCTGATGAAATGTTTGTGGTACAGTTGTAATTATCATTATTTTCATAAAACACGCTTCTTGAAAACTGAAAACAGATTATTGGGTAGAATTGTGAAAAATCTGAAGAACAACTTTGTAAAAGTCATTCGCTCCGATTTAAGGAACGAAATTAAAACTGGTTCAAACAAGCGACTACCTATTAGACGCTGAAAAATATAGGTTTTCAAAAGCGACAGTACGAAAAAATAATAAATACCAGCTCGGTTAAAAAAATTTTTCTGAGTTTTTAACAAATGAGCCAATTCAAAAAAATAACCCGGAATGGTATCCAATTCTAAATGAGCACTTCGAAATAGATCATCCCGATTTACCGTTACCAATGATTCAGTATGATAAAAAAAATGATTATCAGCAAGTAGCTCAAGCCATACATAAATATCTTCGCCCCTCCGATAACCAACCGGAAATTTACAACTTTCAAACAAATCTCTCCGAACGCATGCCGTAGAACTGTTCAGAAAAGTAAACACTTTATTCAGACAACGTAGTGGCTCGGAGATAAAAATAAAACTACTAGCTTCAGATTTTGAACCTACAGGTTTAAGGACTGAATGCTGCTTAATATAATGATTACCACCAATAATTGGCGGATAATTATTATTAACTATGAAGTCTCTTAAAATAGAAAGCCTATACGGACTAAAATAATCATCAGCATCAAGAAAAATAATATACTTTGCAGTAGAATTAATAATGCCAAGATTTCTCGCAACTGAAACGCCTGAGTTAACTTGTCTGAGAAGTTTAAGATTACTAAAATCATATTCATCAAGAATCTTAACTGAGTCATCAGTGGAACCATCATCAATTACGATTAGTTCAAATTCATTAAAATCTTGAGCGACAATTGAATCTAAACATTCCCGAAAAGATGTCTCTTTATTATATAGAGGTATGACTATTGAGAAAAGCAAACTAGATTACCTTCATAAACAAAACCAACCTAATAATTAAAGCAATACTAAGTAACATTAGCAGCACAACCGAGTAAACATTTTTCTGAACCTTGTGGGAAAAGTAAAAAGCTAAATATACAGTTAAAAACAACCAAGAGTCGAAAGCATATCGATTAGCATAACCAGCAAATCCCAAAACAAAATAACAAGCTGCTAAACCAGTATATATTTGAAAAAGTTCGCTAATCTTATTTGATAGAAAAAATTTACCGTAATATAATTTATCAAAAATCGCAAGGATAAATGGTATACATGTATAAGCGAAGAAAATAACGTTAAAACCTTCATAAAGACCAGAGTCACTGTAATTTTTTATTAAATCATAAATAGGAAGGCCTGATATTTGTGAGAAAAACTTAACAACAAACTCAGAAAAACCAAAAGCATATGAAAAACTTAAAGCAAAGAACAACAATACAGGTCTCTTAGGCCAAGACATCAGAATAATAAAAATTAAAAATATTAAAGATGAGTAGTGAAAACATAAAGAGACAACTGAAAATAATAAAAAATATAAATAGTTATGTCGAATAAAATACAATGCGGCAAAAAAAACAAATGGCGCTGCAAGTCCCTGGCGTATTGCATTTACGTTTGCAGTCAAGTAAAAGTTTGAAGACATCAAGAATATTATAAACAAACTAAGCAGAAATAGCGAATTCCTTTTACTCCCACCATTTAAAAAAGTCACTTTATAATAAAAACAAAAAAGCAACATATTAAAAGCGAAAGACAATAACCAAAAATAATAATAGCTGTCATCAAAAATTAAAGATGAAATATAAGTAATAAACTGGAAGCCAGGCTCAAAATAGCTAAAATCCAAACAATCACATCGAGATATTTTATCAAAGTTTTGCAAGTAATTTAATGTATCGATACCAACAGAAATCTCTCTATTGGCAACGATATAACTAATTAAAAATGAAAATAGAAAAGAGACAGTAATAAAAACTATCTTATCCCTATTCCGGAAACGTGCAATGCCATTCAATGTAATATTACCCGTATAATTTTTGCGAAAACTTTCATTCTCAACGTTGTGACATGGTTTTCAAGCCCTTTAAAATTAGATTTACATATATTTTCATATACAGCCTCAGAAATTTTTGCATACTCATATTCCGAATCCAATTGAATGCTCTCAGACATTGCATGAATGACCCAAGCGTCTGATCTTGGATAAAAGTTGTTATCGAATGCAGAAAAATTTGGGTGAACAAGAATTGGACAGAAATGGTCTTTCAAGTATGCATTTGTAACAATGATTCGAGAAACTTGGACAGCTCTTTCTTTAAAGATCGTTCGATTTGTAAGCTTATAAACTTTGGCCAAAGCAGGAATCAATGAACAATAGCCCCACAAATGAATTTTATTTGATACTCGTTCATTAAATTTCGTATAGGGCATATATCCGACATCATCAAATTGTGACAGTAAATATTCAGAACATTCAGAAATAATATAATCATTATCCGCAGAATTAATATAATCTTTAGCAATACAATGATGATATAACTGTTGAGCTATATGGTAGTTATCAATCTTAGCGTTGATTTTACTCTTTTCAAATTCATTACCATTTTGATAAAAATATGGCCAGTAACTGCCAGTAGTATGTTTAACAAGCTGAGTCTTCATAAAAGACATCATCGAAACTACTGTATTTTCAACTTCTTCTTTTCGATCTTTATCCAAAAATTGGATGACCGTAGCAAGTCCGCTTAAACAAAATGAAGTAGCATTTGTAATATGAATGTAAGGGAAACTGTCAGGGGCATAAGGTATTGCCATGTGCCCATCAACTGTTATAACTCGCTTACGGATCCAATCAATGCACTTATTAATTGCCAATAGAACATCTGATTCAGCCCCGAACCTATGAGAATATAAGCCCAAAGCAGTTAAACAAAGCAGTTCGGGGCTCGTTCCTTCTTTATTTTTTAATTTTTTAAGGTCAGGTCCAAAACTAAAGTCGTAACCGATATCAAATCCACCATCCTCTAGTTGGCTATTTATAATCAAATCAATAACAACTCTTACTTCATTTCGGGAGGAATTGATATTTAAAAGGTAGAAAACACATTCGTATAAAGTTTGCGAACTGAAAATACCATCTGTAGGTTTATTGATAAATTTAAGAATTGCATTTTTAATCATTTTTTCTTTTCCGCTAATGGCCCACAATATAACCCATGAGAAAGATTTCCTTTAACAACAGCTCCTGCTGCTAATAAGCATTTATTTTCAATTTTTGCTCCAGGCAAAACAATAACATGGGCAGCTAACCAAACACCGCTTCCAATTTCTACACTATTAGAAGCATGAGGTCCCCACCTATATCCAGCACCAGAATCAGTATGATTGGCAGTACTTATTGCACAGAATGGTCCAAACATAACATCATTTCCGACCGTCAGTCCGCCGTATCCATTAATCCATGTGTTATAACCAATAAATACATTAGCACCTAACTTTATACTCTTGGGCGATAGAATGTGTACGCCTTTCGAAATTTGTAAATTGCCTCCGCACTCCGCCACCAATTTAGAAACAAAAGAACCACGTATCTTATTATAGAATTCGTTTTCGGGAAGGATGTTAAGAATACTCAAAATGAAAGAAATAAAAAACTGATATAAATTGTATGTAAATTTTATTAACATGATTTTAACCTAAGTGTAGTGTAAAAATACAAAAAACCAAAAATCGAAGCAATAAGTCTTGCAAAAGCAATAGAATACAAGTGAATATCCTGATAAGAAAAGTAAATAAAAGATAACTGAAGGAGGAAACCTATTACTGAAACAGTAAATATGGTATTTGAGTATCCTATGGATGATAATTTATTACTTTGAACTTGGTTTACTGAAGATATAAACATAGAAATTAAAAGTATCCAAACAATCTCTTTTTCTACAACATCAGCGTTATTGTCAAAAAAAAGAATAAATTGCTCAGTAAAAAGAAATATAGGCAAAGCTATTAAAATTGAAGATATAACTGTAAGTTTCATCAATTTTGAATATGTACTATTATCGGCATCTGATACTGCCATTTGCTTCGCCATCAATGGATAAAGAATATTACTTAGCATAGAACTTATCATTCTTGAAAAATATGATATTTTGAAACATATAAAATATGCTGACAAAGCAGCAACGCCAAATAAATTTAATAAAATAAGCTGGTCTAATCTATCAAACAGAAAAATAATAATTGATGAGCATATAAAGTAGAATGAAGATTTTCTTAAATCAAATGAAACAATGCTTTTTATTATAATACTGAATTTTAATGAAATCTCTCTATTTATAAGAGCCAAAGATATTAAAGCTGTGATCAAAGATGCAGCTATCACACAATAAAGGTAACTAGTGTAACCATCTCTACCTGTAAAATATGCTAAACAGTAAAACAACATTAGTATTAGTAACAACACCCTTTCTACACATGAGCTAATAAATAACTTAAGCCTAAATCGATAAACAAATGAACAAACGTAAGTGTAGAAAATTGCAAAAGCCGCAGTTAGTATTGCCATTAGTTCAATTCGGTTTAAATCACTTTCAATCCCAAAAAAAACGAAAACGACTATTAATACTATGCAAAGAATAGAAAAACTTCTCACTAAGTATATTTTCAAGTAGTCCAATAAATCCCTTTCGTTTTTGAATTTATTCAAACAATACTGAAAAAACGAGTCATTACCATACAGTACTACTGCTGGTACAAATATAATTAATGTTTCAAGAAGGCTTTGACTGCTCAGAATAATACTAGAATAGTTGGAGTTACCTAGAAAATAAATCAATAAAATTTGACTTAAAATCCCTACTCCGCCTACAAACAAACTTCCAAATACAATCAAATTCTGATTTAATTTTACTAAAATTTTATTCATTTAAAATTTCTATAATATTTTTCAGATGTTTTTTCCAAGAATACATATCCTGAATATAATTATTACATCTTAAACGAACACTCTCGTCTTTACTTAAGTTTTTATGTATTAGTCCCGACAACTGGATTGGATCATTTTGATACAGTAATTCTCCGTTGATGCCAGGAACAATTATTTCGTCTGCCGCTGTAATAGAACCATCAACATTATTAGCAAGTGCTAATGCCGGCAATCCGCAAGCATTTGCTTCAAGGTAGACATGGCCAAAGCCCTCATATTTCGAACACAATACAAACAGGTCAGATCTTTTGTAGTAAATTTCTGGGGTAGATGTCTCTCCTACAAAAATTATATTATTTTCCAAAGATAACTTCTGGACCTTCTCCTTCAAAGAGTCTAATAATGGCCCCCCACCAACTATCCTATATATTATTGGGAAATCACTATTTTTTACTAGGTGCCCAACTGCATCAATCGTGAGTTCAATATTTTTTTCTTCAACCAAACGACATACACTAAGGATGTTGTAAACGTCATCAGTTTCCCGGCCTTCTAAATTAAATCTTTCAAGATCAAACCCAGGCGAAGTTACTCTAACCTTTCGAATACCATAAAATTGTTCAACTTCTTCTTTTTTAGACTGACTTAACACCGCAACTTTTATTCCTGATTTTACCGCCTTTCGTTCAATCAGATATATCTGAACTATGAGAAATAGGGTAGCAATTTTGTTTACTAATCCTGTATTTGCCGAGTTAATCCACACAAGCCTTGGTGCAACTAACGGTAGCAGAAATACAGTCTTTTTTGCTTTCAAAACTGACAAAACAAATGCAAAGTAGAAGTGCCGGCATAAGAACAAGTCATATTTGTCAAGGTCGATTTGAGAAAAATATTGTTTAATTCTGCGGACTATTAGCCATGGTCCAAACAATTTTCCAAATAAGGTCGTCGGTAGACAGTGAATCCGATGAATTGTAACTGTGCCTTGTATTTCTATGCTAGGTGCTTGCGATCCTCGCTCATGAACGCAGAAAATGTGAACTTCATTATTTGAACTCAAGTATTTTGAAAAACTTTTTAAGTAAGTAACTAAGCCGCCTGTCGACGGCAAATAATTAAGAGACAATAAAGCAATTTTCATTTAACAAGCTTCCGAAAATTTATAATCAAAATTACGCAAACCGACAATATCAACATCAACACTGCCACGACCATCGATAACAAAATTCTCTTTGGCTTAAATGGTTTTTCAGGAACATAAGCCGAATCTACAGTGACGAATATATAATCTGCATTAATTTCAGCTAGCATCAAATTCTTTGTTTGTTCTTGCATCATGTCCAAAAAAGTATTTTTTATGTCTTCAACTTGTGTTATTCCTATTTTTTCCTGCAAATATCTAATTGAGCTTTTATATTTTTCAGAATCTTTTTGCCTTAGTTCGCTATTTATTGTTTTGACCAAATTTTCAAGGAACTCCTTAGCAAATTCTGGTGAAACATGTTCATAAGTAATCAAAATAGTTCCACTTTCGTTATCGCGATTGAACTTGTAGTTTTTATTTATTGAGTTAAATAGTTGCAAATCGGATGGACTATAACTTTTTCCTGTTTTTTTATTTGTTAGCCATTTTTGCTTGACCGAGTCGAACATTTTCTCATCATAAACAATGTCTATTCCACCTTCAGATAGTTTTTCAGCTGCGTACACTTCTTCCGTATAGCCCAAAGCTCTTACATACTTAACAAGAAAATCTCTAGATTGAATCATTTCGATTGCGTATTTAGCGCTATCTCCCCCAGAACTCAAATTTATACCTGCAATTGCTGCGAGTCCATTCAAATTCCCACTCAATTTTGCTGATGATTCTGATTTAATTATTATTTTTGCTTCACTTCTAAAAGAATCCTCTATAAAGAAATTAATATAGATCAGAGGAATCAAACTTAAAAATAATGTTAATAATATTATACGTTTATAATTTTCTACAATTGTATTGGAAATTTTATTCATTTTCTTTCCTAAAGACTCTTAACGGCTGCGACTGCTATAGCTGCTTGGTAAGCAATCTGTGTCACTTGTCCCCAAAGCGTTAAACTATCTTTATACTCAACATCGAGTGGTACAACAATTGTATCACCCGGAGTTATTTCGGCATTTGAGCTAAATATCCCCCCACTTGGCATTACCACTGAACCATCAGCACGAATTACATAAACTCTATCTTCATCGGCGCGTTTTCTTGGGTTACCCGCTAATGCTAAATAATCTTTCACCGAGAGTTTGCTATCATGGGAATGGCTGCTTGGGTATTGCACTTCGCCAACCACCGTTACCGAACGAGTTTTGCGTGGCACTAATAATTTATCGCCTTGCTCTAATACAAAGTCATATTCTGGGTTACCAGCCTCAATTTGCACCATATTCACTGCGAGGCGGCCTACCATTTGCGTTGATTCCAACTGTTTAACCAAGCTCATGGTTTGTTCTGGGTTGGCAGGCATACCGACACTACCAGCGCTAGATACAGCTTTAGCGGCAATGTCAGAACGGAGTTGTTGCAACAAACGGTTAAACTGCTCTTGCTCACGTTCTCTTACTTTTTCCCGAGTAAACACCGCACCAAATGGGAATGCATCTTCAGTAAAGCCACCAGCCCGCGCTATTAATTCAGAGAGTTTTTCCCCGCGGGTTACTTGGTATGTGCCAGGAAAACGCACCTCACCGCCAATAGTCACAGTGCGCTCTTCCGCCCACTCTGGTTTTGCAAACACGTTAATGCGGTCACGGCTTTGCAGAACCACATCTTCGGCTTGTTTATTCAACACTTGCTCAAGATTAATATTGGAGTTTTTAATATCAAACTTTGCATCCACGCTATTAAAACCTTGGTAACGGCTAAGTTCAATGCGCTCCATAAACGCCGCATCGGTTGCACCGCCTGCAGCAACTAGAATTTGGCTAATTGTAGTATTGCTACCAATTGGGTATTCCCCTGGAATTTTAACTTGCCCGGCAATTGTGACTACATCCAGTGGGTTTTCACTATTGGATTGGCGTTTTAAGCGGTCAATAACAGGGCGCAATAACTGGCGTCTGCTCATGGCATTTGATTTGGCGAGAAACTTGCCGTTACCGAATACCGCCTTAAATGGCCCAGCAAATAGCGATTCATCCTGTTTTTGTACATTGTCGTCTTCGGTGTAGTGAAACACTAACACCACATCACGCGGTTGTAAGACAAAAGCGCGCTTACCCATGCCATTATTGGCTAGGCCCAACACCTCAGCTAGGTTAATTTGCACAACTTGCACATCGCCTTTGGCATTTTTCTCGCGAACAACAAGTGCATAATCCAAATCAACTGTCGGTAACAGGTCAGCCCAGACGCCCTTGATTAAATCCGCCAATTGCATACCTGAGCGGTAGGCATAACGCCCTGGTCGCACTACGGCACCTGCCAACACCACTTCGTTTTCTACCCGATTAGAAATACCACTTAAATTAATAAAATCACCATCTTGTAACTTCACTTGCAAATCAGTGCCTGAAGTTAAATCTAATGAACGTAAATCGCGTAAATTTTCACGATTAATTCGCTCTAAGGTCACCGCTTTTAAGTGGGCATTGGCCTTGTTACCGCCAGCCATGGTTAACACATCTTGGACAGTTTCTTGGCCTCTTAACTCGTAAATTGCTGGGCGATTAACCAAGCCTGTCACTGTCACTTGCGCCTGCACTGGCGCCACAAAAAGCACGTCACCATGTTTTAGGTTAATATCCGCACTGTTATTGCCACGCAGTAACAACTCATATAAGTCGAAGCTTGCCACTTGTTGGCCAGCGCGGTTTACTTTGATATCGCGTAAACTCCCAATGTCAGTTACCCCACCCGAGACAAATAACGCTTGGGTTACGGTTGTCATCGCAGAAACCGCATACATCCCAGGGAATTTCGCTTCACCTGCAATAAAAATGTTAATAGTGCGTAGTTTGCCCATGGACACCGCAGCTTCAACACCAATTTTTGCTTCAGCGATTTTGGATTTAATCACCCCAACGGCATCGGCATAAGTAAGGCCAGCCAGTTGAATTGGCCCTACCCCATCTAATTGCACCATGCCATCACGGTCAATCACTAATACTTGGGAACTGGTTTCTTTGCCATACAACTGCACTTGCAAACTATCATCAGCACCTAACACATATTCATCAGGAACGGGCATATTGTTAACGGGTGCAAAGGTACTAATGCTGGCGTCAAACATTTTGCTACCAAAACGTTGCAAACCTTCGTCTTCATCAGAAGTTTTAGCCACCGCAGAAGCAATTGCTCTAGGGGTGGGCGTTAACTGCTCAACAGTGGTAGGTGCCGCAACACCTTGGCTTGCTCCGCTAATTTGGTTCAAATCAATGCCGTACTGAGCTGCAAGTTGAACTTGTTGTTCCCTTGGCAATTGTTTGAATTGCTCTAACATTGCAGGTGACGGCGCCACTTGCGCATACGCTTGCGATGTCAGGAAAATGCTTAAGATCCATGTACCAAGTTTCTTGCTGAAATTGTTCACTCACATACTCCAGTACTTTTTAATATAAAGCTTTTGATATAAAAATGGCCTGTTCTGGGCACGCTACCGCCCTTGGGCTAAGCGTCCCAGAACTTAAAATACTATTTTGTCATTAACCAACAGGCTTCCAGCATTTCGGCTGAAAGCACAGGTAGTAATTAATTAAATGCCTTGGTTAAGGCTACATTACCAATATTCAATTTCACTTGTTGGTTCAACATAGTCACAAACACGAAGCTGCGTTCATCACCATCTGGCATATCGAACAATGCAGGTAAACCAGTGTAGGGGCCGTCATTGATGTGTAATACATCACCAGCGGCGAAATGATACTGTGCGTTGTGGCCTTTTTGCACTTGCAACTGCTGTATGGTCAGCTGCTTGATTAAGTCTGCAGGCACTTTGGCAATTTTACCGCCAAAGCGGACAAAATCGGCAACACCGCGCGTGTTTTTTACAATCGACAGATCACACTGCCCTGCAACACTCAAAAATAGGTAACGCGGAAAAAGCAGCTCCTTGGTCTCAACCATTTTCTGCCCTCGCTGTTTTTTCACCCACAATGTAGGGACATAACTGTCGAAACCTATGTTGGCTAAATGCTGTTGCGCCCGCAACTCTTGCTTTGGTCGACAGTACACTAAATACCAGTTATCCATAACCCGCTATAGCATAGTGAACAGAATTAGGCAGCTAGCTTACGTTTTTTAAGGTTTTGAGTCAATTTTAAAGGCCGTTTTGTCTGGTAGCATGAGTTACTTAGACAGCAAAGAAAATCAGTAAAATCATGATTAAGAAGGTATTTTAAAAAAATATCTAAATATATGGAGAGTTTTTAAATATCTTGCTCGGGTAAATCTGCATATCAAATTGCAATAAATTAGTTTGTTTTTGATTTAATCAATGCCTAGAAAACTTATAGAAAGGAAGTATTTAGCAAAATGAAGCCTCTACAGCGCCCTGAAGAGGCCTTAGCAATGATTAGTTGATAAAACCTATATACCAAGGCATAGCTTTCATTATGCCTTCGGCGATTCGAAATTCTGGTCGATATCCCAAAGCATTTTTCGCTTTAGAAATATCTGCCTGCGAGTGACGAACATCACCTGCTCTGAAATCACGGTAAATCGGTTTAGCGTCAATAGTTAAACCATTATGGTTTAACGCAGCAACAATGGCGTTATACAAATCATTCAGTGTGGTACGGTCACCAACAGCAACGTTATAGACTTGATTGCGCGCCTCAATTGGTGATATGGCAGCCAGAATGTTCATTTGCACGGTATTTTCAATAAAACAAAAATCACGGCTGGTTTCACCGTCGCCATTAATGTAAACCGCTTCGCCTTTGATTAAGGAGGCCGTCCATTTCGGGATAACTGCAGCGTAAGCACCATCAGGGTCTTGCCTTTTACCAAAGACGTTGAAGTAGCGTAAGCCTATGGTTTGAAAGCCGTAACTCTTAGCAAAAACATCAGCATATAATTCGTTGACGTATTTTGTCACCGCATAAGGCGACAACGGCTTGCCGATTTGTTCTTCAACTTTTGGCAGAGCTGGATGATCGCCATAAGTCGAACTACTGGCAGCATAGGTAAAACTAGCAACTTTTGCATCACGAGCCGCAACCAACATATTCAAAAAACCAGTAACGTTGGTTTCATTGCTAGCGATTGGATCATTGAGCGAGCGTGGCACAGAACCTAAAGCTGCTTGGTGTAATACATAGTCAACACCGGCGCAGGCACTTTGGCAATCAGCAATATTCCGGATGTCTCCTTGCATAAATTTGAAATTTTGCCATTGTTCAGAACTGACTAACGACTTCACTTCATCTAAATTCCGCTGATGACCAGTTGCGAAGTTGTCTAAGCCAACCACCCGTTGGTCTAGCTTTAATAGAGTTTCTAACAAATTAGAACCGATAAAGCCGGCAACTCCTGTCACCAACCACGTTTTTGGGTGAAGCTTTAATTGCTCACATTGTTGCTGGAAAATGTTCATGTGCTTACTTTTGTTAAAGCCGTACATCAGCTTCTGCTGCTGAAAGCACGTATTTTAAATCGTATAAAACGTGGTTCGGTTTACCAAATGCACGAATACCAGCAGCGCCTAACTGTTTAAACTCGTCATGAGCAACAGCAAGAATTACCGCGTCGTAGAATTGTGCGGCAGGTGTCGAAATCAAAGTAATACCATATTCGTGCTGCGCTTCGGAGCCATCTACCCATGGGTCAAACACATCAGCGGCAATATCGTACTCTTTTAATTCATTAATAATATCAATAACTTTGGTATTTCGAATATCGGGGCAGTTTTCTTTAAAAGTCAAACCAAGTACCAAAACTTTCGAGCTTGCGACTGGTATCTTGCGTTTGATCATCTTTTTAACGAGCTGTCCGACCACGTAACGCCCCATGTTGTCATTAATACGACGGCCAGCAAGGATAACTTCTGGGTGGTAACCAACCGCTTGTGCTTTGTGGGTTAAATAATACGGGTCAACACCGATACAGTGGCCACCAACCAAACCTGGTCGGAACGGCAGGAAGTTCCATTTGGTACCTGCGGCTAACAGAACTTCTTCAGTATCAATATCTAAACGATTGAAAATAACCGCTAATTCGTTAATTAACGCGATATTTAAATCACGCTGAGTGTTTTCTATAACTTTTGCAGCTTCTGCAACTTTGATGCTACTGGCTTTGTATGTGCCTGCAGTGATAATGCTGCCATATAAACTGTCTACAAAGTCTGCAACCTCGGTAGTAGAACCTGAAGTGACTTTACGAATAGTCGTTACCCGGTGCAACTTGTCGCCAGGATTAATGCGCTCAGGGCTGTAGCCTGCAAAAAAGTCGACATTAAATTTCAAACCTGAAACTCGTTCTATAACCGGAATACAGTCTTCTTCAGTAGCACCCGGATAAACAGTCGACTCGTAAATTACCACATCACCTTTTTTGATAACTTGGCCGAGCGTTTCAGAGGCTTTGACCAGCGGCGTCAAATCCGGCTGACGATGTTCATCAATCGGTGTTGGCACGGTCACTATAAAAACATTGCAACTTGCCAAATCAGCTCGGTTAAAACTGAAACTAAGCTTTTCGGCCGCTTTTAACTCGTCCGAATCCACTTCCAACGTGTGATCTTTAAACTCTCTGAGCTCTGCAATCCTAGCTTGGTTAATGTCGAATCCTAAAGTTGGAAACTTTTTCCCAAACTCCACTGCTAGCGGTAAACCGACGTAACCTAAGCCAATAATTGCAATTTTTGTCTCTGATAACTTCAAGATGATATTCCTTTTAAACTTCTAAATTAACCTTTGTGTGCTTTGATTGCCGCAACAATACGCTCGCAAGCTTTGCCATCACCGTATGGGTTGTGAGCGAAACTCATCGATTGATAATAAGCGTCATCCGTCATTAGCTTCGCAACTTCACTGACAATTTTAGCTTGATCGGTGCCCACTAATTTTACCGTACCAGCAGCAACCGCTTCAGGGCGCTCGGTAGTATCACGCATCACCAACACCGGTTTACCTAAAGACGGGGCTTCTTCTTGAATACCGCCAGAATCGGTTAATACCAAGTAGCTTTGGCTCATTAAATAAACAAATGGCAAATAATCCTGCGGTTCAATCAAATGCACGTTGCTTGAATTACTTAACAAACGGAACACCGGCTCACGCACGTTCGGGTTTAAATGCACTGGGTATACAACATCGCAATCAGGGAATTGTGCGGCAATATCTTTAAGTGCTGCGCAAATATTTTCAAAGCCAGAGCCGAAGCTTTCGCGACGGTGGCCAGTCACCAAAATCATGCGGCGGCCATTTTGGCCATAAGGGAACTTGCTAGCAAACTCTGCAGAAAGCGCGGTGTCTTGTTGAATTTTTGCTACAACCTGATGCAGCGCATCAATCACCGTATTGCCGGTAACAAATACTTTGGATGGGTCAGTATTTTCGTTCAGCAAGTTCTGTTTAGAAGTGTCAGTCGGCGCAAAGTGCAAGGTGGTAATAGCGCCTGTTAGTTTACGGTTGGCTTCTTCCGGCCACGGGCTGTAAATATTGCCGGTGCGTAGGCCCGCTTCAACATGGCCCACTGCCGTTTTTTCATAATAACAGGCCAAAGCCGCAGCAAAAGTTGTGCTGGTGTCGCCATGCACTAACACAATATCCGGTTGAAAATCGCGTAAAACCGGTTTGATGTTCAACAGAATGCTGGTTGAAACATCATACAAATCTTGGCCGGCCTTCATAATTGCTAAATCATATTCAGGCACAATGTCAAATAACCGTAGTACTTGGTCTAGCATCTCACGGTGCTGGCCCGTTACACAAACGCGGCTATCAATTGCCGGGTCTGCTTTGAGCAAATTTACCAAAGGCGCCATTTTTATCGCTTCTGGGCGAGTGCCAAAGACACTGAGCACTTTGATCATGTTTCAATTCCTATGAGTGTTTACCTGTTAATAACGCTGAGGGTATCAAAAAACTGCTAAAAATGATATTCGCCAGTGCATACAGCAGCAAAAACGGTGTGGTTAATTACCGGTAGCGGCACGCCTATCTAGCAATCTTGAAATATATCTCGCTAGTTTTCTTATCGGTAATGTTAGCCGAATTAAGTTTCCAAAACGTGGATAATAGCGATTAATGTACTGCCGATCTTCAGGG
Source organism: Alteromonadaceae bacterium (assembly GCA_041914845.1). GTDB lineage: Bacteria > Pseudomonadota > Gammaproteobacteria > Enterobacterales > Alteromonadaceae > Pararheinheimera. Next base: position 71,272 of record JAYSCP010000003.1, on the reverse strand, counting down.
TTTGGGTAACTCAGCAGCTCTTTAAACCGCCAATATAAATTGCGAATACTATGCTGCACCAGCATTTGCAGCAAAATGGGTAGTAACTCTGCCCGTTCATTTTTTTCAGCAACTTGCCAGCTTTTGACATAAAACCGGCTTAACCGAGGCATCCACATTCTGGCCGCTTTAGGGGCTGGCAACCCAAACAGTTCTGCCAATAAAAAATCAATAAAATCAATTTGTACTGTCAGTCTATAGCGCTTGAGAAGTGGTGCCGCGGTAATACGCCAATCCGGTATTTCGTTATCTAATCGCTCACGATACACTGCTAAATCGACTAACCATTTCGTGCGATGACAGTTACTAAGTAAGGCATGCCAACACAAATAGAGGTATTCTAAAATTGAAATCCCTTCATTTAACGTTAGTAAATGCGCACTGACTTCTTTAGAAAACACATCATTTAAGTTGCTGACTCGATGATGCACTTCAATCACAGGTTTATGCGCAGCCTCATAGCCATTGTCTTTTTGCATCGCCAGTAACCACTGGCTCGCGGGGTCTTCGGCATGCCAAGACGCATATATCGGCTGATAACCTTGCTCCCCAAGCAGCGCCTCAACCTGCTGCACCGCAGAATAATGCACCAATAAATCAATATCCCGCGAATAACGCCAAGCCACCTCGCCATAAAGTCGTCGAGCAAGCTCGGTGCCTTTGATAAAACGATGGTCAATTTGCTGTTTACTTAGCAATTCGCTCAGTTGATGTTGAATATGCAACTGCAACAAAGTTTGTTGCATGCAGCGTCGTTGCTGGTTCGCCAGCCAACTGCAGAACTCCGAGGGAAACTGGTGTTTAATTGGTAGAACATTTAAGGCGATACTATTCCACACTCGGTGATAATCGATAAGTCGCTGTAATTCTGCATAATCAATTGTTTGCGACAATAGCTGCTGCACTTGTATTGCAAATGTGCTTCGTGCATGTGGGTGACTTAACAACAGCAATAAATGCAGCTCTGCGCTTAGTTGCAATGTATATCTCCTTTGCTATTGCGTCAGTGTACCTGCACAGCATACGTAAATTTCCGGTAAGTGCCAACCAATTACCGGTCAATTAGGGCAGAGCATCATCGGCTTTGCCGCGGTATCTACAAAGCCTCGCTCCCCGTTACTTTTCACTCAAGTTATTGGTATTCAGTTATTTTTTTAAAAATCATAAGCAAGTTTTTAAAAGCAAACATGGAAAACCGCAACTTCCTAATTAGGTTGTAGCCCTAAGCTCTGCTAACATCGCGCCAGTATTTACCGCGCTCTGCTTATGGAACTGGCCGATTGGTTTGATCGCCACAACGGCGCAGGTCTTAGCAAAGTAACGCTGTTGACATAAAGCACCAAGCATTTGGGGTGCAATTGGATAGATGAAATGCACGATGTAATCATTCTGGCTGCGGGTTGTGGCCGCAGATTTCACCAATTAGGTGACAATATTCCGCATAAATCGTTAGCGCCAATTTGGGACGAACGCGGCACGCTCGAATTATTACTCAGTCAGTTAAAAGCGGCAGGCCTCCATGGTCAGCAAATTTGGTTGACGACAGGCTTTGCCGCTGATGCCGTGGTTAGTGCGGCGCACCGCGTCTATCCAACACTCAATATCATCCATAATACCGACTTCGCAACCGATAGCTTGTTTCATTCCCTACAAAAAGCCATCGCTGCGATCTCTGACAAGAGCACAGCTGTTTGGGTGCTGTTTGCTGATACTCTTTATAGCCAGGAGATGCTTCAACGCTTAATGCAGTTGCAGGCAGATATCCCTGCCGCTGCGCTTGTGCAATTGTCTACTGATGAACCCACTAACGTTCCGGCCCATGCTGATGAGCTAAGCAAACCCCAATACAGCCAACATGTCAGTAAAGAACTCACGGTAAAAGTGGCGCATGGCCAAATCAGTGCCTTTAACCGAGATGCACTAAGTAGTACTCACGCCATGGCGCATGCAGTGTATTGGCCTCGCGCTTATTTTCATACGATTTTGCAAGCGCCAAGTTCAATCAACGCGCAATGGCAATTGTTAGCCAGCGTGCCTGCAACGACCTATGTATGTGTGCCACCGTATGCCGCTCAGGATATTGATACCGCAGCGCAATTACAGCAATTACGGCCAAATATCAGCGACCACGTGTATAGTTACTTTCAGCTCGATTTAAACAAAGATGCCCGAAACTTCATCGCTGCAGATAGCTTGGTAGGTGATGACGGTCTCACCTCGAGCTATCTCAAACGATGTGAAAACCCAGAGGCGGCACACCACGAAGCACAAGTGCTTAAATTATTACAGCAACAAGCATTTGCGCACGTCCCCAACGTTTATGCACAACACGGCGAAATACTCAGTACTGAGGTGATCCACGGCATCCGTTTTTATGATTTATTACGCCAGTTAACACCAAACGAGCAACAGCAAAAGCGGGTTCGGCAAATTCTGACTGCTCGCTGCCATCAGCGCTTAACCTTGCAACAACAATACTTTCGCACACAACCGCAGCTGCTAGCGCAACCGCCCTACCCCTTTGCCGTCAAAGTGACACAATTGCTTGAGGCGTTATGTAGCTTACTGCGATTACCGCCACCTCCGGCCGATGAGTTAGCAGAACTTGCAGCGCTTTGGCCAGCTTATTGTACTGTGCCATTTAGAGACGCTACGCCGAAAAATATCATCATCGCTGCGGATGAAGTTCGAGTCACCTTAACGCCCACTGCGCGTCGGCAAGCCCTGACGGAATTACTGTCACGCCCAGAGCATTACTGGCGCGAGGTGCCGATTGTCGATATTGATTTTACCAGCACATACCATCTAACCTGCCCACTTGACGACTTTATCAGTTTGCATGGGCATGCTTGTAATGTGGTGAATAATCCGTTCTTTCAACAGATTGTCGCAACACCCAGCACCGAATTGGATCTGGCGTTACTGGTAAGATATTTGCGATTTGGTGGGCGCAAATTAATGTATTTACTAGTAAATCCACAAGGCTTCCGTCAGCGTTTTCGCTACGACGACCCAACATATTATATCGCGGCCCTGACGAAACTACTTAGTGCCGATTTTACCAAGCAATATCCAAAACTAGTTGAATGTTTGCGGCAGATCCGTGACAAGGCTGCGATTTTTGAAGGCTTTGAGCCAACACCTATGGCCTACGATTATTGCGTGCAACAACACGCGGTCCCGCAGCACTATTGGCAAGAAAGTCCGCTGGAATTAAGCGTATCGGCTAATTATTCGACTAACTAACCGGCGGATCATTGGATTTCAAATGGCAAACCACCACGCTGCACTGCTAAAACTAATTACTCGGAAACCATTTCGACGAACTGCGGTGTCCGCGATAACCAGCGCCGATATCGCAACTAAACTTGAGCTTGCTCAAAAGGCGCAGCAACCCGTTTGTTTTAGTGTGCCGTTTGGCGGCTACAAGCATTATCAAGCGCCAATGGCGCCGCATCTAAATTGGGCAGAAGTGTTCTGGCTAGATTACCTAAAAGACTATGCCTCTGCCATGCTTGCTGAGATAAACTGGCGCCCTGAAGGCTCAACCAAAATTTGCTTTGCTTTAAGCTACGTCGGTGGTGTCTTATCATTTATTAATGGTGCAGATAGCGAAGCACAAGCGAGAGTGTATCGCCAAGAATTAGCGGCGCTATGTAAGCTTCAAAGCTCAGATGCCATCACCTTTGAACTCGTGGATATTGCCGATTTTTTAGGCGGTAGCGATGCAGCCTTAACTCTGGCCCAGAATAACTATCACAAGCTACGCGATGATAAACAGAACATACCCAACATATCCTCTGCACAATTGCAAAGTGCCGCCCGAAATATCAAGCCGTCTGCATTGCCATTAACTGCTGCCGATATTCATGATGCCGCGCTGCGTTGCCTGGCCATGGAGTCGATTCCTGCGCGTAGAGCCTTTAACAAATACGGCCAGCACATCCAGTTAAGCCATGTTCGTGGCGAATTGTCATTACACATTGGCAGTTGCCGCACGTCGGTAATCCAACCTTGGGTTGGGGTTGGAATTATCGACAATGGGTTACCACGGATAGTCAGCACTAGCCAGTTTCAAAGTAGTGAATGGCGCTTATCATCAAGCCATCCAGCTTTCGAACGGCAATTTTGTCCGAGCATTTTTCCAGGTTTAGCTCAACACTTTCACGTTAATCTCGGCCAAAGCGAGCGGCCTTAGTCATTAGAAAGCTCTATCTGCATCGGCAAGGCTTGCTCAGCCGCAGGTGGCGGCGACATATAATCACCATATAAATTGCTCAGCACTTGTTGGTAATTGTGTGGGGCAGGAAATTGTTTGCCGCGAAGTGTCACCATAACCGTCTGGGTAAAATCTGCGCGCTGACGGATGCGCGGTAAGCGTTTGCGCGACGAGAACGGCATCGACACCAAACAGGTAATGTGCTGGCATGGACCTCGCCTCGTGTAAAATGTACTCAACCAGTGCACAAAGCTCTGGAAGCTAGTTTTCGAGGGCAACCGGATTAACTGATAAGCGCAAAATGCCGTGAATTTCATCAGTATGCCTTGCTTGTTTTTCCATAGTTTCCCAGCAGCCCCAATATATCGCAAAGTAAACAAAGGCGGCAGTAGACTGCACAGCTGCATATGTAAACGTCCCAGTAGGGTATCGGGCACAACATCGTCAAATGGAAAAATATCAAGGGCAATTCCTTGGTGAATTTGCGCGGGTAATTGGTCGTTCCCGTAGAATCTGCGCGAATTTTGCAGGCGCATTTTGCAGACTTCAGAAAAATATAATTCCTCGCTCCCCTTATGCTGCAAAAACAAATGCGCAGGCAATTCTTGGGATGCTACTTGCATAAATCGCTCAAAGTCGCTGCGCAACATCGCAATATCGGCATCCATATCCCAAGCGATAAAATCGCCCTCGCGCACAGCGCCGAGCAAAGTTCCTGCAGCAAGTTGGTAGGCGATGCCATGTCGTTGGCAAATATCATCGATAACCAATAACATCGAAAAAAGAGTATCGTGCGCGAATTGATAGGCGGCTTTACCTTGATAAATCATTGAGTCACATCTTCAGTTACATACAATGGTTAAACATAGCTTTTATGAACTTGTAAACTGTCAGTTTGCTTCGGTAAATTTCGCACCTGTAACCGCGTGTTGAAATGCGGTACTGACCAAGTCAGCATCTGAACGCAGCTGAGTTATATCCAATTTGCCAACAGGTCGCTCAAAAACAAAGACCGGAACATTAGCAAGATAATTCGCAATTAACGCGACTTGCTTTGGCTTAACTTGCAATCCTTGCCCAATCCAAGGTTGATAAATTTCAGCAACCAACGGCATTAATTTATGCATGCCATTTAGCTGTTTTAATTCGCTAACGGATACATCCGCCTGTTTTAAAATGACTATTGCGGCCAAAGGCACATTTTGCTTACTGCGTTTGGGCCCAAGCCAACTAAATTTTGTAACGTTTGGCCGAATAGGCTGCAATTGTTGGTTATCAATTGCCAGATGTGTTGCGCTCTCTTGCCAAATTTTAAGATCGGCAAAACCCAGCTCAACTTGTTGTTGCTGATTAATCACGCAAAGGTCATCGGCAACTAAGGCATAGTCGGCTTGCAATAAAGCTGCGCTGAGTGATGATTTACCACTACCACTTGCACCACAAATAACTAAGGCTCTGCCCGCCAAAGCCACAGTTGTGCCGTGTAAAACTAACTGCTGACGCTGCGTCAGAGCGATGTTGAGCATATAACCCTGCAGCACTAACTTTAACGTGGCAAAACAACCATTCGGTTTTGGCATCACATCAATAAAACGGCCTTGATGCACATAAAAAGTCGCGCTCTCGGCATGTTCATACACCACATGCTCTGGCGTTGCCAAGCAAAAAGGCGATAATGGCTGCATCTGGGCAACCGGCTGAGGCGGAAAGTTTGTCAAACGGATAAACAAATCGACCTGTGCGGCGGGAATGGCTTCTTTAGCGGATATGGCATCTAGCACAATATCCGAGCAAACGACCAAACCATAAACTTGATAATAGTGGTGCGATGCCGTTGAAGTTTGGAAGAGGCTTTGTTGTTCTGGCAACTGAGGTCCTTAAACCGCTTCAACTAATTCGTTGGCAATCAGTTGCGCCATGAATTTTTCAACATCTTGAGTGCAACGCTGGACATCAACTTCATATTCATTACAAAGCAGAGTCACCAGTTCGGTAATGGTTTTGGGGCTATCGAGTTTGCTCCAAATAGTGGCTGCAACTGGGTTCAACCCTAAATATTTGCCCTTATCAACATCCATCATCACTAACTCTTCCCCCATAGGAGCCGAAGTTAAATGATTTTTACGGACAAAATATTGTTGGTCTGTTGCATTCATCACGGTGAAGTCCTTTGATTCTTTAAGTTAGTTAGCACAATACTTTCAGTGATGTTTTTTGACTATCACAATATTATCGGCAACATGAGATAAATCATTTTGATGGCCAATAATCAGTATTGTCATTTTTCCCTTCATATTTTTCAATAAATTTAGGATGGTAAGTTCCGTTTCTGGGTCAAGGGCATTGGTGGCTTCATCCAAAATCAACAAGGCAGACTGCCTTGCTAAGGCGCGCGCTAAGATGATTCGTTGGCGTTGGCCGCCCGATAATAACAACCCTCTATCGCCAACCTGAGCATAAATTCCTGCAGGGCGGTCTTTGACAAAGTCTGCAGAAACGGCCGCTAGTAGCGCCCAAATTTCATCGTCAGTAAGGTTAAGCCCCCAACAAATATTGTCTTTTATCGTGCCGTCAAACAGAAAAGGCTCTTGAGCAAGGTAAGTCACTTTGTCGCGCCAAGCCAAGGTTTGGCTTAGCGACAGCGGCTGCGAGTCTAAACACAAATGCCCAGAATCTGGAATAAGTAAACCCGCAAACAGATCGGCTATCGTGGTTTTGCCACCCCCAGAGACGCCTTGCAAGGCACTAATTTGTCCGACAGGCAGTGTGATACTGGTCTCGACTAATACCGGCTTCGTCGCATCGTAACTAAAACCCACTTGTGACAAACAAATACTTTGCGTCGGCAATACAATAGGCGCTTTCACCAGCGGTTCGGCATTGGCAATATTGTCGGCTAAGGTTTGTTGAATTTCCGCCAAAGCCGGTAAATTATTGAGTAACCGCTGATATTGGCTCTGCAGCTCAGAAATCAGTGGCAACAGCCGAGTCGCCACCACCAACAACATAGCCAGTAGGCTAAATTCCAAATTTACTACTTCAACACCGACATAAATAAACACACACAATAACGCGGCACTGATCACTCCGAACAAAAACTGGTAAATACCATTTTTGCGTTGAAACTCCAGCTGATTACTTCGCATCTCATTAAGGTTTTGCTTAAACTGCTCACGCTGTACCGATTCTAATCCAAAGGCCTTGACCGACTTTAAGCCATTGATAAAGGTCAAAACTCTCTCATACAACTGACGATGACTTTGGCTTAATTCAACGCCTAACTTGGTCGCACTGCGATTAATGCCCTTCAAAAAGAACATAATGCCTGCGGCAGTCATCGCAAAAATTAATACCATAACTGGCGAAGCTATCAATGCTAATCCCGAGTAAATAATGATGAGCAACAAGGTCGTTTTGAATTTCAACAAATGAAACAATGCCATAGAAAACCGATTAACCGCTGAGGTTAATTGCTCTGCGGCAACAACTTGGCTTTGCCTTACGCGAAACGCCCAACTTGCTTGTAACATGGCATTAAATAATTCAATTCTAAGCAAATCTGTCGAGATAAGACGCAGCTTTAATTGAATCTGCTCTCGATAAAAAATCAGCAATTGGCGAACTATCAATAGACATAAAAAAGCCAGTAAGATCGGACCAAGCTTGAGTTGAAATGGCAGGAATTCCGCAAGTTTTACCAACAACGCACTTTCGGTTTGCCCAGGCGTCAACGCAGCTAGCAGCGGCAGCAACAGCGCAATACTCAAGCCCTCGCTGAAACTCGCCAACAACATAACCACAAACGAGCGCCACAATAAATCGGGGGTTTGGCGGTAGAGCCGAAAAGAAAGACCTTTGATTAAATGCCAACGATTGACGTGAACTTGATCTACTGCAGATGGTCGGGTCAAGAGGATGCCCTTAATTAACTCTTTGATTAAAATGCATTGAACTATATCATAGCGTTATTCGGGTTGTTAAATCTTGTGGTTCGATAGAAAATTTCATCATGAATAAATGCAATATTTTTGGCCTCGACGTCACCTGTGAACTTGACTTGCCGGGCTTTGCAATCGACCAATCCTTAGACTCGACTGTTGTTCGCTTATCTCATCATGCACTCGAACAAATTCTTGAACCAAGACTATTTTACCGAGATGGCATCTTACAATTTGATGCTACAAAATTCGGTAGGCTAATAATTACAGACCGTTCAACAATTGAAATAACACCTCTCTCACAGCTGGAGATCCCACATCTAGTGACATTCACTTTAGGCTCAGGCCTTGGCAGTCTGTTACATGTGCGCCAAGAGATCCCGTTACATGGTATGGCCTTTTTAGGAAAACATGGTGCAGTACTTATGTTGGGAGCAAGTGGCTGTGGTAAGAGCACGTTAACGGCAGCCATGCTGCAAGCAAGGATTCCAGTATTTACCGATGATGTTATTGCGCTCACCCATCAAGGCAACGGCAGTATTGTTATCAATCCGGCACATCGCCAAATCAAGCTATCGGCGCAAATCACCACAGAACTCGGCTTTAACCAACAAAATTTTGCGACTACTGCACCTACCGTCAATAAATTGTCTTGGCACGCGCCGCCAGAATACTTTTGCCAAACAGCGATGCCGGTGGTGGCAATTGGCATTTTAGCGCCGAACCGCGAGCAAACCGCAACTGCCAGAATTGAGAAACTGTCTAACATTAACGCGATGAGCATGCTACTGCAGAATGTATATCGAAGAAACTTGGTCAAAATACTTGGCAATCAACAAGTTGCTTTTGAGCAACTACATCAACTTGGGCTCAAAGTGCCGATTTACCAAGTCACCTTACCCGCAATGAGAGAAGGTTTTGACTTTTCCGATTACAGTGAAGCGATTTCAAAGCAATTGACAGAATTGCCACTAATCTAGGTTCGACAGAATAATAGAGCAACATCGATAAATTTAATGTTATACAACAATGCGGCATAACAAGCCGTTACTGTAAAATTACAGTCTCTTGCACAACAACTGAATATTCAATAACGACTTTTATCAAGCAATTGTTTAAGACAGAAGCATCGGTTCTAACAAATCTTTAAGCTTACCCTCGGTTTCGTCAGAAGCCAGTACACTGATTTCTGGAGAAATCCAAACTTTTAAAGCAACCGGTGCATTTTCAATTTGTGCGTTGTTATTCATATTCATTCCTTAATTAAAGTATTGTCGACTTCAAATCCGTAACTATAGCTTGCTACCACAGTATACTGACCAAATGAACTGCCGCCAGTGACATACCAACGACCACTACATACCCAAGCATGCGCTAGTATTTCGCCATCCTTTTTCGCCAAACCAAAATATAACATTAATGGGATCTTGAAAAGACCGAGCCAAAAACGGGCAACAATAGCTTGGGCAAAACAGTTTGCTTTCCATGGGCAATAACGACTTGTGGTAGTAATAAGTCCAGAAATCTGCCGCGCACGACGTAATTGCCCATCCGTTAATAACGGAGTGTAAACCAATATCCCCCGATGCTCCCCCAAATATCGAGCAACCACCCGAAATTTAGTCGTTAACACCATTGCTCGGGCAATACCTAACAAACACCAAGTCGGCAAAAAGCCAAGTTTAAAAAACCAATCCTGTCGGATAAAAGTTTTAATTTTCGCAATAATCACGTGCGTTCCTTGATAATTCAGCCCCAATCTTGGTGTTGCAAAAGCCTCTAATCACTGCGAGCGATAATAGCGCACTGCCCTTGCGCTGCCAAAATTTGTTTCAACGATATTTTCGCAGAATCTTCACCATGCACAATTCGAATTTGTTTGGGCTTCTGCGCGATGCCTTGGACAAAGTTCAGCAAATCCCGTTGGTCCGCATGCGCTGAATAGCCGCTCACTTTCAATACTTCCGCATTAATTTGGTAGTTGTGACCATCAAGCTCAACATGCCCTTTACTGGCCGCGCGCGCTAAGATTTGTGCGCCTGGCGTTCCTCGCGCCTGATGACCAACAAACAAAATTTGGTGTACGGGATTTTCTAACATCGCTTTGAGATAATTAACGATACGTCCGCCCGCACACATGCCACTTGCAGCGATGACAATTGCAGGTTTTTGACTACGAGCTAAATAGCTCACTAACGCCAAATGTTGCTGATGATCTTCGATAGTGGTTAATTGACTGAAATCCAAAGGGTGGCGGCCGTCTTGCACCCGGATTTTTGCCTCATCATCCCAATGATGCTTCAGCGTCAGGTAGGCTTCATTAAAAGAAGCTGCAAGCGGGGAATCGACGATGATGGCTAACTCATCCCAACGCAGTTGCTGGTGGATTTGTTCGCCGCGCAAACGGAAAATCATGTCTTCTAACTCGTAGAGCAATTCTTGGGTGCGACCAATCGAAAAGGCGGGGATTAAAATTGTGCCATTATCACGCAATGAATGCAGAATAAGCTTTTGCAAGGTTTTAGTTCGCTGTTGCCGACCTTGATGGTTACTATCGCCATAGGTACTTTCGAGTACCAGTATATCGGCGCGTTCTGGCGGTTGTGGCTCTGGTAACAATGGCGTATGGCTTGCGCCAAGATCGCCGGAAAATACCGTGAAAAACCAATCGGCTTGCTGCTGATGCCTGATTTCAATATAAGCGGAACCAAGAATGTGTCCTGCAACCTGCAGTCGAAACTGCACGGCAATTTCGCCAGCTTTGGGCAAAGCAGTCCATTGGTTATAAGGTACAGCAATCAACTGCCGCTTTAATCTTTTTAAAAAGGCTGCCAGTAATTTTTCGTCTCGAGTGACTCCAACTTTTAAAGCATCCGCCAATACCAAGGGCAGGAGAACAGCCGATGCTTCACTGCAATAAATCGGCCCTTGATAGCCTGCAGCAATTAAGTAAGGTAAGCGTCCAACATGGTCGATATGCACGTGGGTGAGTAAAACTGCGTTGATTTGCCGCCAGTTAAAAGTTATTTGTGGTTTTGACGCTGAACCTTCGCCTGCAAATTCATCACCTTGAAATAAACCACAGTCAATTAATAAGCTGTATTCGGAACTTAGCCAAAATTGGTGGCAAGACCCTGTTACGCCATCGACTGCGCCATGGTGAGTAAAGGTTGGGAATTGCGAGAGTTGTTGTTGCGGTGAATCCATCCTTGAAAAGCTCCAAAGTCCATTTGACACAAATCCTGTTGTGCTAAAGCCTAGACCTAACTCGCTATAGATGAGAAATAAAGTTACAAATAAATTAAATAATATTTAATTTATTAAAATGCATTGTTTTATAGGGGGAATAACGGAAGTAATCATCGCATTAGAAAAGATGCGCAACAACGTTGCTGCATCAAAGCATTCGACTGACTAGCTAAGATATTATCTATTCTGCCGGTGTAAATTGAGTAACAATTCAGCTTCGGCTCGTGGCAACTCACACTCAAGCATGATTTCTTCAAGCCCTGCGCCTAGCTGAACCATTTTCATCGCTCGGCTATACAATTTCGATTCTGGATCGAACAGCTGCATTTTTTGCTGGTGTTCACTGATTTGTTCAATTTCATTGGCGACCATTTGAAGATCTTGCTGTGATCTCTGCCAAGCTGTTTCCAACTGCAAGACTCGCTGACCAACACCAATAATGCCACCGCGCAATTCTTCTAATTCAATCTGCATCGCCTGATGAACTTTTTGCATTTGTTGGTGCTCGCGCAACACTTGCATAAAACTAACTCGCTGGCGCTGATGCTGCCAAACAACAAAAACAACCAGCAGTATCGCTACTGCCGGTATCACGCCAATCACAAGCCATTCAAACGGAAAAATCACAGACTGCTGCATTAGATATTAGTGATTTCGTCCCATTCTTCATCAGATAATAGCTTGTTAAGATCTACGAGGATCAATAACTCACCATCACGGTTTGATACGCCTTGAATGAATTTCGCACTTTCATCAGTACCGACATTTGGCGCAGTATCAATTTCTGAAGCCCGAAGGTACACAACTTCGGCAACGCTATCAACCAAAATACCGATGACTTGTTTATCAGCTTCGATGATCACGATGCGGCTGTTTTCAGAGATATCTGACGGCGGTAAACCAAAACGTGCGCGAGTATCTATTACCGTAACGACGTTACCACGCAAATTAATAATGCCTAGCACGTACATCGGAGCACCAGGAACCGGCGCAATATCGGTGTAACGCAATACTTCTTGCACTTGCATCACGTTAATGCCGTAAGTCTCTTCTTGTAGTTTGAAAGTGACCCACTGCAAAACCTGATCTGCTGCTTCTTTGGTCTTGCCGGATTGTGCCAATAAATTGCTCATCTATCGCTCCTATACCTAACTCTTTGTGCGCACTTAGTCTGAACTGTCTGCGCCAGCTGCCAATAAAGCAACCATTGCATCTACATCTAACAAAGCACACATATGCTGTTTTATCAAACCGGCGAGCCAAGGGCGTTTACCCTCAGCAGAGCGCCACTTCACATCATCCTGCTCAAGCGTCACTGTGTTGATTAATGATTCACAGGCTAAACCCCATGAACTCTTCCCTAACATAATAACATATTGATAGTTTAGCTTTTCTGCCAGCGCTTGGTCATATTTTTCTGGCATAACCCACATGGCTGTATTTACCACGTTGATTTTTTGATCTCGATACAGCATAACTCCTCGGTACCAAGCTGGTTTACCAGGGAGATGATTCAGTGGCCCCATTTTATGGATACCACCTAATTCTTTTAACGGCAGCGCCACTTTCAGCCCGGCGACTTCGAAAAATAGCGCTTGGAACTTCCCTTGACGGTATTCGGCAACAGGCGCTGTAGGCGGAGTAACTGGTGGCACCGGAGTACTGACCACCGGAGTACTGACCAGAGGTGCAACTACCTTCGGTGTAACAATTTCTGGCACAACAGCTTTCGCGATAACCGGAGATGTAACCGGCTTAGTGACCGCTGGTGTCACCGGTTTTGGCGCTACTGGCGCTGCTTTTGCGACAGCAGGTGCCGCAACAGCAGGCGGCTTCACCGTCGACAACAGTTGATTAAGCTGCTGTTTTTGTACCTCCGCAACCACTTTACTGACTTCGGGTTCAACATCCTCGGTCAATAATGCGTTGAGATAACTGCGCATGACCTTTTGGCTGGCAACCAAATCACTCATGTGCTGACTCCGCATTTAACTGCAATAAATAAGTTAATAACGTATTGTAAGCAAAAACACCACGAGATTTTGGTGCAAACACTGGCGGTGGCGTTTGATTCAAACTTGCATCACGCATTTTAGTGTCTATCGGGATCACTGCAGACCAAACTAACTCGCCGTACTTCGATTTAAGCTCTTTATAAGCCTCTAAAGATGCTTTAGTGCGCTTATCATACATAGTAGGCACTATGGTAAACAAATAGCCTGGCTGATTTGGCGAGTGCATCAATTGCATTGTTGCTAGCATTCTATCAAGGCCTTTGAGCGCCAAAAACTCTGTTTGCACAGGGATCAATATACGATCACAAGCAGCCATTGCATTGACCATTAACACACCAATCACAGGCGGACAGTCAATTAATACATAATCATATTCATCGGCAATTTTAGCCAAGGCCTTTTTCAATATAAGACCCATGCCACCTTTATCACCTAAAGAACGATCTAAAGTCGCCAGCGCCATTGATGACGGCAATATGTCCAGATTATCCATTCCGCTTGGGCAAAGTGACTGCATAATCTCTTCTTTACTGATCCCTTTACCTCGGATAAAGATATCGTAAACGCTGTTTTCTAGTTCTTCAGCATCAATGCCAAAATAGTAGGTTAACGAAGCGTGCGGATCTGTATCAATTAACAAAACACGTTCGCCTCGTTGCGCCAATAATGCGCCCAAGGTCACTGTGCTGGTGGTTTTACCAACCCCGCCTTTTTGGTTTGCTATAGTCCAAACAACCACGTCATTAATCCTGTTTTGTCTTCGGTTCAGCGTCAGCCGCTGAAGTAATTTTAATTCCGCCATTTGGTAATTGAATGATACGAATCGTACCATCCGCGGAATATTCTACTTTACTATTTTCAGGTAGTTCATCTGAGGTGTTGCCCTCAAGAATTTTCTTTGCTTCTTCGACAGTATTGGCTTCAGATGGCGAATTAATTCCACCCACTTTCTTTACCGCGAGTTTAGAAATTGCAATCACAACTTTTCGATTTTCCGCACGACCTTCTGGCGTCGAATTATCAGCAAAGGGTGAAAATTGACCGTACCCCTCAGCTGCCAGGCGTTCAGGTTTTACGCCAAGCTTTTGCAGTTCTTTTAAAATGGCGGTCGCACGCACCATCGATAATTCCCAATTGGAATCAAAAATCTCATTGTGTATGGCTTCATTGTCAGTATAACCACGGACTCGTACGACGTTATTGCTCTGGTTCAAAATCGTGACAATTTCTTGCAACAATACTGCGGCTTGCTGATTAGCCACGCCACTACCACTTGGAAACAGTAAACCACTATTCAACTGAATAGTAAGCCAATCTTCGTCTGATTCTACTTTTGCGACACCCTTTTCAATCAAATTTGCTAGCGATTTGTTTAGTTGCTCTTGCAACGATACCAGCGGATTGCCAAACTGCGGCTTGGTTAGCACTGGCAGTTCTTTAGCATCCGAAACCACTTCAGGACCTGTAGGTGATTCTAACGAGGAGCCAAATTGCTGGTAATCACTATGCGGTTGATTATCAGTCAAAACAGCATCACCCTTCACTCCGGTTTGGTCTGCAACCGGCTGCTCAAAGACTTTAGCTAAGGTGTTAGAAATCGTTTTGTACTGCTCTTCTTTGTTGATCGCTATTGAATACAACACGACAAACAAAGCAAACATGAGCGTGACATAATCAGCGTACGAAACCAACCAGCGATCTAATGACTCTGGTTCTGTTTGTGCATAACGATGACGATGTCGATACATAATTTAGCTCACTCGGTATGCTGCGAGTTTACGCTCAATAATCCGTGGGTTCTCGCCATTGGCAATAGATACCACACCTTCAACGATAAGTTCATGATACAAACTCCGTTGAATAACAACACTTTTCAGCTTATTCGCTATCGGTATAAATACTAAATTTGCAAAACCAACGCCATAAATTGTTGCAACGAAAGCAGTTGCAATGCCACGCCCCAACAATTCCGGATCATTAATATGCTGCATCGCTTGGATTAAGCCTAATACTGCCCCGAGGATGCCGATGGTTGGACTATAACCGCCCATAGCCTCAAATATTTTTGCCGAGCGCATTAAGCGCTCGCGCTCCAATATCATTTCCGCATCGAGTGCATTTTGCATCACTAATGGCTCGACACCATCGACCAATAAATTGAGTGCATTGTGTAGAAAAGGATCAGATTCTTGGATAGCTTCGGCTTCAAGCGACAAAAAACCATTAGTTCTTGCGGCAGTGCCCCAACTAATTAAACGTTCAACAGTTGAGTTGAGTGGTACATATTGAGCCTTAAATACCCATGCCAACATTCTCAAGCCAGTTGTAAACTGCGGCAATGGTGTTTGAAAGAGCACTGCACCAAAGGTGCCACCCAGCACAATGATGATTGCAGGCAGATCAAATAAGGTGGCAAGCGTACCGCCATGTAAACCAAAACCACCGATAATCGCTGTAAAACCAACAATTAAACCTAGGATCGATAACTTATCCATGCCCTACTTCCGCCATAATTTTACTGGCGATGTCTGATAAACTCACTTCATGGTCAGTCAGGCCTGCGGTAGTTACTGCTTGTGGCATTCCATAGACGACACAGCTTGCTTCATCCTGCGCCCAAATTTTTGAACCGAATTGTTTTAATAATCGCGAACCATCCCGACCATCAGAGCCCATTCCTGTTAACACAATCGCTAATACTTTATCCTGGAAAACTTTAGCTGCAGTGCCGAAGGTAATGTCGACACTTGGTTTAAAAGTTATTCGTGGAGAATCATCATCTTTGATCCGTAGCTTTGGCGAAGACTCTGTGCCATCAACTAGCATTTGCTTCCCACCAGGCGCTAAATAAGCAACTCCGGGTCTTAAAACATCACCATCTACCGCCTCTTTCACTTCAATTTTTGAAAGGGTGTTTAGTCGAGCGGCAAAAGCACCAGTAAATGCCGCTGGCATATGCTGAATTAAAACAATGGGTAATGGGAAATTTGCGGGTAGTGCAGTAATGATCGTTTGTAAGGCAACCGGACCGCCAGTGGATGTTCCTATAGCCACCAATTTGTAGTGCTTACCAGAGGGCTTAAACGGCCGCTCATGGCTAGAATCACTAGACGAATCACTGCGTTCAGTTGTTCCACGCAGTAACTCAGCCCTTGCAGCAGGCGTTCGAGCAATCGACGAGCTAGCTGTGGCTGTCCTTACTGGACTGCCTGCACTGGGCGTAATAGTTGGAGATGTCGACGCCGCAGCAGGAGTTGCGGCTTTAACGTAAAGTCGTCTTCTAGCAACAGCTTTTATCCGCTGGCGCAGCAACTCAATTGCTTCAGATTTGTCTCTTGCAATGTCTTCAAACTTCTTTGGCAGAAAATCAACAGCGCCAGCTTCGAGCGCCTCTAATGTTGCCTTCGCGCCGTCATGAGTCAGTGAGGAAAACATCAAAATAGGCACACGCTGAACTTTCAGTATTTCACGAACCGCTTGAATGCCATTCATTACTGGCATCTCAACGTCCATCGTAATCACATCCGGCCTTAACTCTGCCGCTTTTTCGATAGCCTCTTTACCATTATTTGCGGTGCCGACCACAATTAATTCAGGATCGGCAGCAATTATTTCGGTCAGACGACGCCGAAAAAAACTAGAGTCATCAACTACTAACACCTTGATCGACATAGACGACTCTCTTATGAGGTTAAGTTGTTGAAACGGTCGAATTTAATTTTTGATTTCTTCGCATAGTGTTTCAGCAGATTAGGCACATCAAGAATCAACGCGATACTACCGTCAGAGGTAATTGTCGCTCCCGCCATACCAGGTGTGCCTTGTAATAGAGCATCAAGTGGCTTGATAACCACCTCTTCTTGACCAACCAGAGCTTCAACAACAAAACCAACCTGTTGAGTACCAATTTGCACGATAACTACATGGCCTTGATCTCGACGTAATTTCTTGTCAGAGCCTCGCACCAACCAATGCTCCAAGAAGAACAATGGAATGGCTTTGTTTCGCACCACAATCGTCAACTGACCATCAACAATATTGGTTTTAGATAGATCAAGATGGAAAATCTCGTTTACTGTAGCCAGAGGCAGCGCAAACGGTTGTTTACCAACAATAACCATCAATGTAGGCAATATCGCTAATGTCAGCGGCACTTTAATTTCTAATAACGTGCCCTGACCCAGCTTAGAGTGGATATGCACAGTACCGTTAAGTTGGTTGATTTTGGTTTTCACCACATCCATACCAACACCACGGCCAGAAATGTCAGAAATTTGTTCTTTGGTCGAGAAACCTGGGGCAAAAATTAGATTAAACGCTTCGGTATCTGACATCCGCGTTGCCGCATCTGGATCTAAGACACCCCGTTTGATCGCAATCGATTTCAATTTCTCAGGGTCCATACCTGCACCATCGTCTTGGATGGTCAGCAAAATATGATCACCTGCTTGCTGTGCAGCAAGTTTAACTAAACCGGTTCTTGGTTTACCGGAAGCGACCCGAACATCAGGCATTTCAATACCATGATCCACTGAATTACGAACTAAGTGGACTAGCGGGTCTGCCAAGGCCTCAACCAAGTTTTTATCTAAATCAGTTTCTTCACCTTCAAGCTCAAGGTTAATATCTTTATGCAATGAGCGAGCAAGATCGCGAACTACACGAGGGAAGCGACCAAAAACTTTCTTAATTGGCTGCATGCGCGTTTTCATTACCGCACCTTGGAGGTCTGCGGTAACTACGTCAAGATTAGAAATGGCTTTACTCATTTCCTCATTTTGTGCAGCAGTTGATAAACTAACCAAGCGGTTACGCACTAGTACCAACTCACCGACCATATTCATGATTTGATCTAGGCGTTTAGTATCAACACGAACTGTCGTGTCAGCTTGTGCGGCGGCTTTATCCTCACCAGCCTCAACAGGTGCTTTTGCCACAACAGGAGCCGCAGCTTTAGCTGGCTCGGGTGCTTTTGGCGCTGGCGCCGGTTTTGCTACAGGTGCAGGTTTTGCGGCTTCTACTGGTTTTGCAGGTGTGACAGCAGCAGCTGGTTTAGCAGGAACCGCTGGTGCTGAGCCAACTGGCGCCTTACCTTTGCCGTGTAATTCATCAAGCAGTGACTCAAATTCGTCATCAGAAATATCGTCCGATGATGACGCTGCAGGAACTGAAGGTGCACTAACTTTGGCAACTACTGGTGCTGCAGTTGCAACTGGAGCATCAGTTTGCCCAGGAATGAATGAACCCTTTCCGTGCAACTGGTCAAGAATAGCTTCAAATTCATCATCAGTTATATCACCATCCCCTGCAGGGACAGCGAGCGCTGGCGCTGCTTTTGGCGTTGGTGCAGGCGCTGTAGTCTGACGACCAGGAGCTCCACCACCATGAAGTTCATCGAGAAGTCGTTCAAATTCGTCTTCAGAAATATCATCGATAGAACCCGAACTTGCTGCAGGCTCATCACCCTCTACCTCAAGCGACACTGCAGCGTCAAAGGTTTCCAAACTCATTTCAGGTTCTGGAATTGGTTCTGGCTCCACAACTGCATGGTGTTGTTCATCAGCAGATTCTGGCTCACTTAAGCGGTGGAGTGCATGTAATACTTCTGGAGCACATGGTTCTAAGGGCTGGCGCTGTTGCACGTTTTGGAACATAGCATTTATAGCGTCTAAAGCTTGTAAAATAACATCCATCAGCTCTGACGTAACTCTGCGTTTACCTGTGCGTAAAATATCGAAGACGTTCTCTGCACCGTGACAAGCATCAACCAGTTCAGTTAACGACAGAAAGCCTGCGCCTCCTTTTACCGTGTGGAAACCTCGGAAAATTGCATTTAATAAGTTGGAGTCGTCGGGGTTATTTTCTAGTTCGACCAACTGCTCCTGCAATAACTCAAGGATCTCACCGGCTTCGACTAGGAAATCCTGTAAAATGTCCTCATCTACATCAAAGCCCATGCGCTCTACCTCTTTTAGAAACCTAAACTCGACAATAAATCGTCAACGTCATCTTGGCCCTGAACCACATCATCTCTAGAGCCAGCATCTATGATCGGACCTTCTGCTTCGTGGGCTGCCTTGGCTTTTTTCGCCGAAACAGGACGCTCTTCTTGATGCAGGTTAGTTTGACCAAATGCAGTCAACAATCCAATTAAACTATCTTCAACTTCACGAACCAGTTCGATAACACGGCGAAGGATCTGACCAGTCAAATCTTGAAAGCCTTGCGCCATCAAAACTTCAGTGAGAGATCCTTGTAAATTATTCGCATCATTTGCTGACTCACGAAGGAAACCATTCAAACTATGGCATAAGGCTTTGAATTCACCAACTTTTAAATCGCGAGTCATTAACTTTTGCCAATCAGGCATGATGTTATTTAACCCAGAATGCAATTTATCTGCAATTGGTAAACAAGTCTCGACAGCATCCATCGTCTTGTTTGCCGCCTGCTCAGTCATATCGATAACATGGCTGAGACGGCGCTTGGCATCAGGGATATCCTCTTCCAGCAATGAGCTGATTTGCGGATCAACCTGAAATGTTTTGAGTGAATCGTGTAATTGACGCGTTAATTTTCCAACCTCAGCGAACAATTCAGTTGACCCGGGGACTGCAAGTCCCTGAATCAATTCGTTCGCATCCTGCTGCTGCCCCATCTCTAACAACTGCACAAGCTCCCGAGCTTGCTCAAGGGTGATCATAGGTGCCGTAAGTTCAGACATGGCGTCACTCCTCTGTCAGATACGGTTAACCTAAGCGCTCAAAGACTTTCGACAGCTTCTCTTGAAGGGTTGCAGCAGTAAAAGGTTTGACGATATAACCATTCACACCAGCCTGAGCTGCGGCAATGATTTGTTCTTTTTTTGCTTCTGCCGTGACCATTAAAACTGGGATATGCTTTAAACGAGCGTCAGCACGGATTGCACGCAACAAATCAATCCCCTGCATGCCCGGCATGTTCCAGTCGGTTACGACAAAATCAAAATCGCTGTTTTGCAGCATAGGTAATGCGGTGCTACCGTCATCAGCTTCTTGGACGTTAGTAAAGCCCAAATCGCGTAACAGGTTTTTGATGATGCGTCTCATAGTAGAAAAATCATCTACTACAAGGATTTTCATATTCTTATCCAAAATCCCCTCCGACGAGATACCTCAATGGTTATTCTCAAGTATTACAACCAATCCTGCATTCGAGCTCTTAATCGCACTAATGCCTGACTATGGATTTGACTGACACGAGATTCGCTAACGCTTAACACTTCGCCAATCTCTTTCAAGTTTAGTTCGTCATTATAATATAGTGATAATACTATTGCTTCCCGTTCCGGTAAGCTACTGATATTTTTTATTAATGCCTGCTGGAATGCATCACTCGCTTGTTCCTCGAACAAATGGTCATTGTCATGATCATTTGCGGTAACCAGCACATCCTCCGATACACCCAAATCTTCGATACCAATGATACGACCGCTGCTCGCATCACTGAGCATCGCATGATACTCATCTAAAGTTATATCAAGTTTTTCAGCAACTTCAACATCTTTTACGTCTCTACCTAATTCAGCTTCCAATTCGGCGATAGTTTCAGCAATTAAACGCGAATTTCGGTGCACAGATCGAGGCGTCCAATCTCCACGACGGATCTCGTCAAGCATAGCACCTCGGATACGAATGCCAGCAAAAGTTTCAAAACTTGCACCTTTAGACGCATCAAAATTTTTCGCAGCTTCAAAAAGCCCAATCATCCCCGATTGAATCAAGTCATCAACCTGTACACTTGCAGGCAATCGCGCAAGCATATGATAAGCAATTCGCTTCACCAACGGCGCATGGCGTTCAACCATCAACTGCATTTGGTTGCCGTTGTTATATGCAGCGAGCCGGCTATTCACGATAAACTCCGACGCTCAGCCTGCGGCTGAACTAACTGTTCTAAGAAAAATTCTAAATGGCCGGAAGCACTAGGCGGTACTGGCCATTGCACGGCACGAGTAGCCAGTGTTTTAACAGCCAAAGACGCTGGTGTTTTGGGAAACGCATCGACAAACGCTTTTTGCTTACGCGCGGCTTTGCGCACATTCTCATCAAATGGGATAGTCGCCACTAATTCTAAGGTCACGTCTAAAAACCGGTCTGTAACTCGACTTAATTTAGCAAACAGCTCCTGGCCTTCGCGCAAACTGCGGACCATATTGGCAACAATTTTAAATTTTTGGACAGAATGCTCACGACTCAGAATTTTCATCAACGCATAGGCATCGGTAATCGATGATGGTTCATCACATACCACAACTAACACATCTTGCGAGGCTCGTGAGAAACTCAAAACCATATCTGAAATACCCGCTGCAGTGTCCACTAGCATCACGTCAAACGGTGTCCGCAGCTCGCTAAATGCACGAATCAACCCTGCATGCTCGGCAGGGCTAAGTTCTGTCATTGATTGTGTACCAGAGGTTGCAGGGACAATTTTAATACCAAATGGCCCCTCGATTAGAATATCGTCCAGTTCAGCTTCGCCAGACAATACATGAAACAAATTCTTTTCAACACGCAGACCTAACATAACGTCACAGTTGGCAAGGCCTAAGTCAGCATCTAGGACTAACACTTTTTTGCCCATCTGAGCCATTGCCATGGCAAGATTAAGCGTGACGTTAGTTTTACCTACGCCACCTTTTCCGCCTGTCACTGCAATAACTTTGACCATCTGCTTCTTCATTCTTCTCAGGCCGCTGGCTTGATCGTAAGTTAATTCATGATTATGCATAGGTTCCTTCCGCACGGGTCGTCACATCTTGATACCATTGATGACCCGCAGAACTATGAGCCATACGCAACTGTTCTGCTTGGTTAACCATCATTTTTGCATCCGCCACATCGATGTCCTCAGGAACACGTTGGCCATTGGTCAAATAACTGACTGGCAACGCATTTTGGACTGCCACATTGATGATTTCACCTAGGCTTAAGCATTCATCAAGTTTGGTAAAAATACAACCCGCTAATGAAATTCGTTTAAAATGATCAACGGTTTCCTGCATCACCCGTGCTTGTGATGTCGCAGACAATACCAGATAACTCTTTATTTTTACACGCGCATTATGCACTAAAGCCGAGAGTTTTTCAGCTAAACGTACATCTCTTTGACTCATGCCCGCAGTATCAATCAAGATCAATTTACGTTGTGCTAACTGAGTTAACAATAACGCTAATTCTTCATGATCCTTGGCTTGTTTAACTGGACAGCCAATAATACGGCCAAAAGTCGCTAATTGTTCAAATGCACCGATGCGAAATGTATCGGTGGTAATCAAAGCAACTTGCTCAGCGCCATGGCGTTTTGCAAATTGCGCTGCTAGTTTAGCTACTGTTGTGGTTTTTCCAACACCGGTAGGACCAACCAACGCGATGACCCCACCACGGCGCATAATGTCGTCATTGGTTGTAATCAATTGGCCAGAAAGTAGCTCTAAAGCACAGTCCCATGCATCACTATCCGCAATATCCTCGGGCATAAAGCAAGCCAATTGGTCAGCCATAGCCTCAGACAATCCTAATTCCAGCAATTTCTCAATGACTAAAGCACGTACCGGCTCACGACGCGCTAAATCTTGCCACATCAGACCCGAAACCTGATGTTGCAGTAATTGTTTCATCGACATCATTTCTTGACGCATCGCGTCAAATTGTTGTTGCATCTGTGCAGATTGTTGCTGCTGTAATTTACTGAGTTCCGCCAGATTCGCTTGACCTATGCCAGAATTCTGACGTTCGTTGACTTCAGTTGCTCGATTTTTCTGCAACAGAGGGGAATCCGCACGCGCATTGGCAAATGGTTTCGTCAAAACACTGGCGCTGTTATTCAACGATGGTTTCTGTACCGCTTTTGCTATAGGCTCTGGATCAGCGCTTTGTAATGCAGCTTTTTGTTGCTTCAACATTTGTCTGGCCAATAACGCGCGCAGCGAATCGGCAGGTTCTTGGACGTCATCTTCGTCATCACCGACCTTAATGTTTAGGCGCGATTCTGCCACTTTTGCCATTGGTTTTATTTCAGCTTGGGTGGCCTGAGCCTTTGCTGGCGCGGCCTCCGGGTCGACTGCGGCAACAATTTCAACACCACCTGCAACCTTTTTGTTTGACAAAATAATCGCATCTGGCCCTAAAAACTCTTTGACTTCCGTCAAGGCGGTCCGCATGTCTTTTGCTACGAAGCGTTTAATTTTCATCTGTTAACTCCTAACCGGCCTGGCCCACCACGCTGACAATCCGGACTTGTTTGTCGTCTGGAATTTCTTGGTAAGACAACACTCTTAACCCTGGTATGGTGTATTTCACGAATCGTGCCATGACTGAGCGTAAAATACCGGAAGTTAGTAAAACTGCGGGTTCACCTGATAATTCCTGCTGAGATGCTGCCTCACGCAGCGATTGCTGAATACGTTCTGCAAGGCCTGGCTCAATTCCAGAGCCATCACTACCAGCCGCTTGCATCGATTGATGCAGCATTTGTTCAAGTTCCGGGGCAAAAGTCATCACTGGAATTTCAGCGACAGGTCCTGCCACCTCCTGCACAATTAATCGACGCAAGGCAATCCGACAAGAAGCGGTTAATACGTCAATATCCTGACTGCGCGCACCATAGTCCACTAGAGTTTGCACTATGGTCCGCATATCCCGGATTGGCACACCTTCATGTAATAGATTTTGTAAAACTTTCACTACAGACGTCAGCGGCATGGTATCTGGCACCAACACTTCAACTAATTTTGGTGATGACTTAGCCAGCATATCTAAAAGATTTTGCACTTCCTCATGCCCCAACAAACTTGCTGCGTGATTGGTTAAAATCTGACTTAAATGGGTTGCGACAACTGTCGCGGCATCAACCACCGTGTAGCCTAATGTTTGCGCATGGTCACGCTGGTTTTTCGGGATCCAAATGGCATCTAGGCCAAATGCAGGGTCTTTTGTTGGAATGCCTTTTAATTGACCAAAAACTTGCCCTGGATTAATCGCCAATTCGTTGTCATGACGAAGTTCAGATTGTCCGCTAGTCACGCCCATCAGCGCTACACGGTATGTATTTGGTTCTAAATCTAAATTGTCGCGAATGTGCACCGCAGGGACCAGAAATCCGAGCTCTTGCGACAGTTTTTTCCTAACCCCTTTAATCCGTGATAACAGCTCGCCGCCTTGTGATTTATCAACCAACGGAATTAGACGATAACCAACTTCTAGACCAATAACATCTACAGGATGAACATCATCCCAACTGATTTCTTTTTGTGGGGCCATCTCACCGCCAGCAGGCACAAGTTCAGCATTAGCTTTGTTTGGATCCGATGCTGCTTGCATTTGTTGACGATTGACATACCAGGCCGCGCCACCGAGTAAAGCAGCCAAGCTTAAAAAAGCAAAGTGCGGCATGCCAGGAACAATCCCCATAACGCCAAGCAGAATTGCTGACATCGTCAGCACTTTTAAATTGCCGAGTTGTCCTGCCATCTGGTCGCCCATATTGGCGTCTTTATTTTGGCGAGTAACGATTATGGCTGTGCCGATAGACAACAACAACCCAGGAATTTGCGCGACTAAGCCATCACCAATGGTCAACAGCGTATAAATCTCCATTGCTTCGCCAAAGGACAGATCATGCTGCAGCATACCAATAAATAGCCCACCGACGAGGTTGATCAGCAGAATGATGATGCCTGCAACCGCATCGCCTTTCACAAACTTAGTAGCACCATCCATCGAACCATAGAAATCAGCTTCAGAAGTCACTTCTTCTCGACGTTTCCGCGCTTGATCTTGGTCGATAAATCCCGAATTTAAATCGGCGTCGATCGCCATTTGCTTGCCAGGCATTGCATCTAAAGTAAAACGTGCAGAAACCTCAGCAATCCGTCCTGCACCTTTTGTAACAACCACAAAGTTTATGACAATAAGAATAGTGAAGACCACGATACCGACAGCATAGTTGCCGCCAATAACTACATGACCAAACGCTTCGATAACCGCGCCCGCCGCATCAGGACCATTATGGCCCTCCAACAACACCACCCTGGTACTTGCGACGTTCAAGGCCAACCGTAAAATAGTTGCAACTAGCAAAACGGAAGGGAAAATCGCGAAATCTAAGGGTTTTCTGACGTAAATAGTTACCAGCAATACCACTAGCGCCAACGCGATGTTAAAAGAGAACAAGATATCCAACAGCAGTGGTGGCATCGGCAATACCACCATGGCAAGCGCTGCCATAATCAGCAATGGTGTGCCAAGCCCCTTTGCATGAACTAAATGACGGCGGTCAAATGAATTGAGAAATTGCGGCAGCTGCATATCTTTTCCGACAGAAAATTGACTTCTGAGGGTGCTAACGCAAAAACTGTTCCAGCTTTACTAAACCAACAAAGGTATTTTAAACCGAAATATTAATGACGGAAGCCTTCTGGGATCGGTAGGTCCTTGGCTAGAGCTTTTGGCTTAGTGCCACGGCCACGTTTATACATTTTCAGTTGATAAACATAA
The DNA here is from genome assembly GCA_041914845.1 of Alteromonadaceae bacterium. GTDB lineage: Bacteria > Pseudomonadota > Gammaproteobacteria > Enterobacterales > Alteromonadaceae > Pararheinheimera. Next base: position 45,273 of record JAYSCP010000003.1, on the reverse strand, counting down.
GCTAATACTTGCGCGACTGCAGCAAATAACTGTTCCGGGATTGGGCTATCAATTTCTGTGGTGTAATAAATCGAACGTGCTAAGGCAGGCGATTCAATAATGGGCACTTTGTGCGCATCGGCAATTTGCCGGATGTAGAATGCCATTTTATCCACACCTTTAGCGACCACAACCGGTGCCCGATTTTTTCCTTGCTCATATTTCAGCGCCACCGAATAGTGAGTCGGGTTTGTCACTATCACATCAGCTTGCGGCACTTCTTGCATCATCCGCCGACGCGAAATTTGAATTTGCATACCGCGGATACGGCTTTTGATTTCTGGATTACCTTCCGAATTTTTATATTCGTCTTTGACTTCCTGTTTGGTCATTTTCATTTGGTTGTTGTGATTCCACGCTTGATAAGGCGCATCAACGGCAGCAATCAACAGCGTACTGGCACACAAACCAAAAAACATCCAGCCTAACAAGTACATCGCACTGATGATGTCATCGGGACTACTCATTAAACTAAGTGCCATGATGTCATCGAAAAAAATATCTAGCAAAATATAAGCACCGCCGCCCACGACCAACACTTTTAAAATGCTTTTAATAAGTTCTACCAACGACTGCATGCCAAACATCCGTTTGATCCCCGCGAGCGGATCTAACTTACTGGCACGGAAGCTCGCACCGTACCAAGTAAAGTTATAACCCCCAAGCAAGGTATTACCAACGACACTGGCAATTGCAATCACCGCACATAGTTTTAGAAAAGGTGGCATGACTTCGGTGACAGCAGAGCCAAGACCAGTAAACATTTGATAAGGGTCGTTGATATCTTTTAAATTCAGGCTAAAAAGCCGACGACAGACAGCTAATGTAGCCTCAGAGAGCTGTGCGCCAAATACCAACAAGCCAAGGCTACTCCCCATTAAAACGAACGCAGTCGCTAAATCACGTGAGCGGGCTATATTGCCTTTTTCGGCAGCATCTTCGAGTTTCTTTCCCGTGGGGTCTTCGGTCTTTTCCATATCACTGTCAGCGGACATAATGCACCTCCCCTAACAGCCAATGATCCGGCAGGTATACTCGATACCATGCTGCCACTGCAGATTGAAATGAAACACAAAAGTATTCATGGTCAGCCAAAGAATAATCAAACCAGCAACCATGGTGATAGGAAAACCAATAGAAAACACGTTCAGCTGAGGTGCAGCGCGAGTCATCACGCCAAAAGCCAAATTCACCAACAACATAGCAGTGACCGGAGCTAGCACAATCGCTAGCGAAGTTGCGAAAATCCAAGCGCCAAATTCAACAATGGTCCAGTAATTTGAAACATCAAACCAAGTGCCGTCTATTGGCAAGGAATGGAAACTAAATACCACCATCTGAAACATCACCAAATGGCCGTCGTAGACCCAAAATAACAACGTCGCTAACACCAAATAAAACTGACCAATGGTTGGTACGTTGATACCGCTTGCAGGGTCAACCAAAGACGCAAACGCTAAACCAGTTTGTGTCGCCAAGATTTGACCGGCCTGAATAAAAGTGTTGATAAACATCAACGAAATAAACCCCATCGCCATCCCAATCATAATTTGTTGCATGACGAGCATCACTACATTAAATGACATCAAATCAATGTTTTTACTAGGCGGGATTACAGGCATCACCAATAGCGTAAAAAACACGGTGAGCCCCATTTTAACCCGCACTGGCACAGTCTTTGCGCCAATCCCCGCCATCAACGCGAACATCGCAGCGATGCGGCTTAGCGGCAATAACATATCCGCAATTGCCTGCATTAACGTCGATAGTGGGAATTCCATTTAACTAACCACCGTTGGAATACTCAAAAATAGATTCGTGGTGTATTCCATTAGCGTTTGCGTCATCCAATGACCACCGAACATCAGTGCTAGCAGGGTCACAATCAACCGAGGTAAAAAGCTCAAAGTTTGTTCGTTAATGGAAGTTGCCGCTTGGAAAATAGAGACAACCAAACCCACCAGCAAACTTGGCAGCACAATCGCGCAAACCATGATGATGACTAAGTAGAGTGCATCATTGAGCACATCAACAAATACTTCTGGAGTCATTTTAGCTTCCTATTCCGTAACTGTTGGCCAAAGTGCCCATCACCAACAACCAGCCATCAACCAACACAAACATCATTAGCTTAAAGGGTAGCGACACAATCATTGGCGATAACATCATCATCCCCATCGCCATCAAAACACTCGCCACCACCAAATCAATAATGAGAAATGGAATGAAAATCATAAAACCGATTTGAAAGGCGGTTTTAAGCTCGCTCGTCACAAAGGCGGGAATAACGATTGTGATTGGATAGTCGGCATTCGAAGCCACTGCAGGATGATTGGCAATTTCCGCAAATGTCTCTAAATCTTTAACCCGCGTTTGCTGCAACATAAAAGCTTTCATTGGCTTTATTGCCGCATCAAATGCCTGCAATGAGGTCATTTCTTCTTTTAAGTAAGGTTGCAAGGCTTGATCATTGATTTGCTTAAATGTCGGCGCCATGATGAAAAAGGTCAAAAATAGCGCAATGCCAGTAAGAACCTGGTTTGATGGACTTTGCATCAAACCCATCGCTTGGCGCAAGATTGCTAAAACGATAATAATCCGAGTAAAGCTAGTCATCATAATCAACATCGCTGGAATAAAACTCAGCGCTGTCATCATGGCTAGAACTTGTAAGGTAACGCTGTATTCCTGACTACCATCGGGATTCGTGGTGATTTGCAATGCGGACATTGCGCTGTTGTCAGCGAAAACTGCTGGACTTAAAACTGCCAGCAGTACTAAAAGGATTCGAATCATGGTGTTGAACTATTTTTTCAGGAACGACTGTAACTGCGTATGAAAATCTAATGCCAACTTTTCTTCAGGGAGGGGATTTTCTAATTCAAACAGGAAATTGATGCTATGGGCAGTGACACCAATTACTCGTTGTTTTCCTTGTATTTCAATAACTAACAACCGCTCTTTTGGCCCAACATTTAAAGTGCTAATTATTTTAAAATGTTTAGAGCCTGGCAGTTTTAATTGCAATTTTTTGTACAAAAAAGCCAACAGCACCACAAGACCAACTACCAGCGCCAAAGAAATGACAAGCTGTCCGAGGCCTGGCAAGTTTGCCGGGCTTTTGACAGCTTCTTTGGCGGTTTCTTTGACGACCGGACTTGCCGTTGCGGTCTCTGCAGCATTGGCAAACACATCAACGGAGAATAAATAAAAACAGAACAGTAAATTACGCATTACCGTAGCTTCTTGATCCGTTCAATTTGGCTAATTACGTCCGTTAGACGAATACCGAATTTGTCGTTAACCACAACAACTTCACCATGTGCGATGAGCGTGCCATTAACTAATACATCTAATGGCTCACCAGCAACACGCTCCAGTTCAACCACAGAACCTTGGTTTAGCTGCAATAAATTGCGAATACTGATTTTAGACCGGCCAACTTCCATCGAAATGGTGACAGGAATATCTAAGATGGTATCAAGCTTACGTTTTTCATCCGCAGTGATAGGGGCTTTTTCTTCATGCAACTCTTCGAGTTCAACAGCTTCTGCGCCACCTTCGGCTTCTGCAAGTGCAGCAGCCCATTCGTCCATCGTATCTTTATCGTCTGCCATTACCATCTTTCCTCAGAACGTTCTGACAAAATTAAATCGGCTTCCAGTTCACTGATATCTGCGTCGCTATCGAGACGGCGACCGCCTTTCGTAAAGACATGCAGTTCAGACTTCACGGACTCCGGCCGTTTGATTTTCTCAACAATTTTCAGTGCCACATTATCGCGTGACTTACCCATTTTCGCGCGATATGTTGGCAAATCTTCGATTAACACCGTGATAGTTTCTGGAATCTCCACAGGAATAATATCACCAGCTTTTAAATTCATGACTTGCTCAAGCGTCAACTCAACGTCCATCATTTTGGTAGTGAGATTAACTTTAACGTCCATGATTTCATCACGTAACGCTTTACTCCAGCGCAAGTCGGTATCTTCTTTGTCACTTTGCACACCCGCGTCAAGTAATTCACGGATGGGTTCCAGCATTGAATACGGCAGTGCCACATGAAAATCGCCACCGCCACCATCTAATTCGATATGGAATGAGCTGATAACCACAACCTCAGTCGGACTGACGATATTCGCCATCGCCGGGTTCACCTCGGAATCCAAGTATTCAAAAGAGACGTCCATGACAGGTGCCCAAGCTTCTTTATAATCTTCAAAGATTAGCTTGAGTAGCATTTGAATAATTCGGCGCTCAGTTGGCGTAAATTCACGGCCTTCAATCTTGGCATGATAACGACCATCACCACCAAAGAAGTTATCTACCAAAATAAACACCAATCGAGCTTCCATGGTTATTAACCCCGTGCCCTTTAACGGCCGGAATCTCACCATGTTTAAACTCGTGGGAACGAATAAAGTATGCACGTATTCGCCGAACTTAATCATCTGCACACCGTTGATTGAAACTTCAGCGGTTCGGCGCATCATGTTAAACAAACTGATACGCATGTGCCGAGCGAAACGCTCGTTTACCATTTCTAAGGTCGGCATCCGACCACGAACAATGCGGTCCTGCGAAGAGAAGTCGTACTCTAATGCCGAGCGCCCACCGGGACCGGAACTATCGTCAACCTCTTCTTCTTCAACGTCATCAACGCCATGCAATAGCGCGTCAATTTCGTCTTGGGACAGTAAATCACTCAAAGTCTAACCCTCTGCAATCGTTATTGCATGACGAAGCCGGAAAACAAAATGTCTTCAACGACTTTGGTATTGGCCACGCCAACAAGCGCATCCTGAACATCTTTCAATGCGGCAGCTTTTAACGTGTCTTTGCCTGCTGCAGTCACTAAATCATCGGCATTGGCTTTGCTAAATGTACGCAGCATGGTGCTTTCAATCAGTGGAATATGCTGCTTAGCAAGTTCTTCATTATTTTGACCACGAACCAGTAATTGCGCTTTGATTTGAACAAGTCGTTCCCGCGACGCGCCTGGCACATTAAATACAAACGGCCTTGGCATGCCAACATAAAGGGCTGTGCCAACAGTAGGCTCGGCACCTGCGGCCCCCGCTTCGGCGGGTTTAGCATCGCCTGCTGCAGCGGCATCAGGGCTGGCAGCTGCACCTTCTGCAGTGGTCGCTGCGGGCGGCTCTTCGCCACCCATCATGAAAAACGCGCCACCGCCGCCTAACAATAAAACACCGACTACAGCGCCGATGATTATCATTTTTTTCTTCTTACCGCCGCCATCTGTAATTTCGAGATCTTTTTCGCCAGCCATAACTACTCCAGTGTTGTGCTTTTTCTTATTATTTACCGCAGCTCGCTACAAACGCAATGTAGATCCCACTAAACAGCACATTTAATGCTTTCTTATCGGTAATTCCGCAAAGTTATGCGTAATAATCAACCATTCGGTCACTTGGTTTGGCTAACACTGCTGCTGGCGCTAACTCAGCCTCACCTTCAAAGCGACCTTGATAACCGCGTTGTCCAGATTTTTCATCATGATTTTGACGTCGCTCATTTGCTTGTCGTTGCTCGACCTGACTTTCAGAGAGCTGAAGGCCTTGTTGTTGCAACAATTCTTTTAGTTTCGGCATCTGCTGTTCAAGAAGTTCTTTCGCATTTGCTTGTTGCACCACAAATTGCACCGATAACTGTTCTTGCTGCAAATTAACTTTGATTTGCACTGTGCCTAAATCTTCAGGTGTGATTTTCACTTCAGCCGTTTGAATTTTTTGGTTTAATTGATACATAACACGATCTTTGAGCTGGATTGCCGCTGACGGTTCTTGCAGACTTAAATTTGCACTGAGAGTCGCCATTTTTTCAGTTTGTAATGCAGCTTGCTGTACGGCAATTGGCGATGAGGCTTGTAGACTATGGCTAGTCGCACTTAATGGCGCTGCTGCAACTGTTTGTAACGTGGGCGGCATTTCAGTTCTTACGGAGCTTACGCTGCCTGAAAGTGTTACCTCCAATGTTGGCGCAGCAACACGACCAGCCACACCTTCAGTGTCTGCAGATTTTTGTAGTATTTCTTGAGTCTGCAAGTTTGCTGCTTGACCTGCATGATTTTGATTTTGCTGTTTTTGATGCTCTGCAAAACTTTGTTGCGTATCCGCGCCTGCACCACTGATGTTTAGACTTGGTGTGAGAGGCTGTGTTTGGCTTCCGGCTTCAACACTAATGCTCTGAGCGGCAATTTGGCTAGCATTCACGGGTGTCACAATAGCAGCTTCGGCTTGAACTTTCGCCATTGCAGTCGAGTTTGTTTGCGGTTCTGGCTGCGTTGGAGGCGTCATGGTCATAGTTTTTATTTCAGAGCGTGTCCCAGTCTTTAGCACACTCCCGGATTGCTCAGCAGTTGGCGCAAACACCCGAGTAGCAGTTGGCAAAGACGGAGTTTTGGATTCCTCTAAGGACTCCCAAGGTTTTGCATCTTCGATCGAAACCCAAGGCTTTGCATCCTCGATCGAAACCCAAGGCTTTCCATCTTCGATTGATAGCCAAGGCTCAACATCTTTTTTTGCAACCTTTGGCAATTCATTGCTTGCAGTCGTAGACTGCGGTTGCGCCGTAATGTCATTTTTGCTTAATGGTAAAGGTATTGGTGTTTTATTTTGTGTGTCTTTTACATCATCGACGAGTTCATTCTGGGCTGCTGGCATCGCAGTTTTTGCAGTATTAGCAAGCTCAGCTTCTGCCTCCAACTTAGCAGAATTATCGTTAGCCGAAGTTTGTTGCACGGCCGATGGAGCCTCGACTGGCATCGATTTAGCAACCTCAGTAGACGCCATGCTGGGCACTTTCTGTAGGTTGGACAACGCATCGCTGACTTTAGTATTTTCAGCAGAGTGCAGTGCGAGCTCCTCGTCCGCATTTGCAATTTCTGTATTTGCATCGATGGCCTGCATCGATAACGAATGAGCTGTCGTTGCAGTTACTGAAGCAGATTTTGATAAATGGGTTTCAAACAATAATTCGTCAGATAATTGACTTGAAATCTCACTCGACTTATCGCCATCAACACTCACAACCTTGTCAAAATTTGTTGTATTCAACAACGAAATTGCATTATCGACGGTCTGGTCATCACTGCCGCGCTGTTCCATATCCATGGTAAGGCTTTGCTCAGCAGTTTTTTGTTTGCTATCAGCAGGTTTGTCGACGGACACATCATAAGAGCGAGCATTTTGAATTAGGTGAAATAAACTGGCCTGCTCATCAACCTCAGTCGTTAACACCGAAGTCTCTGGCTCTGCAACTGCGGCATTGCTTTCTTTATCAGTTTGCGCGGCAAGTTCCTGCCTAGTCACCGACTCATTAGCCGCTGGCAATGTTGCCCCTACTTCAACAGCGGTATCAGGTACATCAAGTTTCTCTTGAAGCAATTGATCGAATTCGCGTTCTATCGGTTCGTCGTTCCATAGTGGCTGGCGATCAGCATTCCCTTTGGGACTAATCACTTCGGATACATTTAGATCTAACGACAGATTCAAATTCATGGTGACTCCGAAAAATATTTACATACCTAACAAGCCGCGGTTGTGACGACTGGGCGTTTACTGTTTTGCAAGACCAATTATTACTTTCAATATTTAGCATTCAATATTTAGGCCAATAATGCTTAACTTCGCGCCACCCCGCCCCAAAATTAGCAGCAACAATATATTCCGAACACGAGAACTTGCCTCAATAACCAGCAACTTTGCCGCAGAATGCGGGAAAAACAGCAAGTTTGTTTTGGCTTGCACAAACTCAGTTTCTATCAGTTCAGTATCCGTCGGCAGCTTGCTGCAGACGCCGGAAATACTGCTGCCCAGCAATTTCATCGAACAGCTTTTGCTCTGCTCTGCTTGCTTTTGCCGCTAATAATTGACGTTCTTTTTCAATCAACAATTCTAATGCTTTACGCTTTTTCTGCATTTCGAGCCACGCCAAGCGCCGTTGTTCAACCACTTTTTTGGCCTGTAAAATTTGTCTATTTTGTTGCTCAAGCGCTTGATCAAGTTTGGTAATGAAATTCAAATACTGGTTAAACTGACGACTTTGCATCCCCTGAGCGCCGCGTTGCTGACTTTGTCGAACGTAATCAGTTCGATAAGCCGCAAGGCCGTCGTATTTTTGCTGGGCTTGCAGCATGAATTGCTGGGCCTGCGCAAACTGAGCCTGTAGTTTCTCTTCTTTTTCCAATTGCACTTTAATCAACAGAGCTAGCTGTGACATCGCCATAATTAAAAGCCTCTGTTGTTAGGAATGAGTTGGACTAAGCCGGACAGACTGTCATCATAAGGCACTACATCCAACATGCCCTGTTGCAAGAATTTATTAATCTTCGGCATTTGCGCCATGGCAACGTCAAGTAATGGATCAGAGCCTCGCACATAAGCACCAATGGCTATGAGGTCTTTACTTTGCGAGAAGCTAGCGACCATTTGTTTCACCGCCCGAGCCATTTGTTGATGTTCTGGGCTTGTGACCGCTGGCATCACGCGACTGATCGACTTTTCGATATCAATTGCCGGAAAATGGCCACTGTCAGCGAGCTGTCGGGATAACACAATATGACCGTCCAAAATTGCTCGGGCTGCATCGGCGATAGGATCTTGTAAATCGTCGCCTTCAGATAACACCGTATAAAACGCGGTGATTGAACCTTGGCCTTCCGCGCCATTGCCAGCGCGTTCGACCAATGCCGGTAACTTAGCAAACACCGATGGCGGATAACCTTTGGTAGCCGGCGGCTCACCAACCGCGAGAGCGATTTCCCGCTGCGCTTGGGCATATCGAGTCACTGAATCCAATAACAGCAAAACATCGAGGCCTTGGTCGCGGAAATATTCGGCAATTTGTACGGCCGTTTCACAACCCTTTAATCGCATCAACGGCGACACATCAGCAGGTGCAGCCACAACAACCGAACGTTTGCGGCCTTCATCGCCAAGGATTTCATCGATAAATTCTTTAACCTCGCGCCCCCGTTCACCGACAAGGCCGACCACAATTACATCCGCAGCTGTACCACGAGTCATCATGCCGAGTAGTACCGATTTACCCACACCAGAACCGGCAAAAAGTCCCATGCGCTGACCTTTGCCGACAGTGATAATAGAGTTAATTGCCCGCACTCCAACATCTAATGGTTGGCGAATTGGCCGACGTTGTAATGGATTGATGGGCGTTTTCTTCTGACTGGCGTATTCATCCGAGCGCACAGGACCTTTGCCATCCAGTGGCGCTCCGGCGCCGTCGATAACTCGCCCTAAAAGCGCCATCGTCAAAGGCACGCCTTGATAATCTTGCAGTGGTGTCACACGAGCACCAGGTAAAACACCATTCACATCATCTTTAGGCATCAAGAAAATACGATCTTGAGAAAAGCCAACCACTTCAGCGTACAACTCGCCCGAGGCAGTTTCCACATGGCAGGTTTGCCCTATAGCTGCGCTGCAACCTGTTGCTTCTAACGTCAGTCCGACGACCCGCACCAAGCGACCAGCGACTACTGGACGGTTGACACGAAGATGTTGGCGTTGGCCATGAATACGTTCGGCTAAGGAAGGTTGACTCATCAAAGCAAAATCCGAATTAACTGTCTTGCTCCGAAGTTTGCAAGAAGTGCTCCAATGTTTTGGCGATACGAGTCTTTAAGGTACGTGCGACGCTGGAATCACCGGCATCAATCCGGCAATCTCCTTGATTTAATGAGGGTTCTTGTCGCAATTGCCAGCCACGTTCGGCAACATTCTCAGCACTGAAATGCTGTTCAATAATCGCTAAATCTGCTGGATGCAGCGAAATTCGGATATTTTTGGCTTGCTGAGGTAAAGCGTCAATTGCCTGACGCAAGGTTTGCAAGATTGCCGTGGGATTGGTTTTAACTTCAACTTGGACAACAGCCTCAGCCATTGCAACAGCGAGATCAACCAAAGATTGTTCAACTTGTTCGTCAACTTTGTTAAGTGGCGCCTGTAGCTGAGCTATCAGCAGTTGCAATTGCGCCAATTGTTCACGGATCAGTGATTCACCTTCGGCGTATCCTGATTTTTTGCCTTCGGCCTGCCCCTGTTGCAAACCATCTTGATAGCCTTGCTCGCGACCTTCGGCATAACCTTGACCAAATCCTTCCTCTTTTCCTTGCAGCAGGCCATCTTCATATGCGGCTTGTCGAATTTGCTCAATGTCTTCAGCGGTTAGCGGTTTTACTTCTTCAACTTCCGCTTTGACAACCGCAGAGCGACGTTCTGGTTCGGTTTTATACAAGGCATTCGTTTTGGTCCGATCTTTGACAATACCTTGCTGAAAGTCCGGTGTTGGCCAATCTTTTAACAACTCTAAAACTTCGGCATCAGGCTCAAAAGGCCGATTTTTAATAAAAGAATTCAGACTCATCCGTACTTACTCCTTTGGCGATAACTTACAGGAAGTCTTCGCCACCACCGCCGCCTAACATAATTTCGCCGGCATCGGCCAAGCGGCGCGCTGTCGAGAGAATTTCTTTTTGCGCCGTTTCCACTTCGCTGACACGAACTGGTCCCATTGCTTCCAAATCGTCTGCCAACATTTCGGCAGCGCGTTTTGACATGTTTTTCAGGATCTTCTCGCGTAATGTTTCGTCGGCACCTTTTAATGCTTTCATCAACACATCTTGTTGTACTTCACGCAGGATTGCTTGAATGGCGCGGTCGTCCACTTCCAATAAGTTTTCGAAGACGAACATCAAATCTTGAATTTGTTGCGCCATTTCTTCGTCGTGCTCGCGGATTGAATCCATCAACTGACCTTCGACGTTGGTATCGAGGTAGTTCATGATATCGGCAGCGGCTTTCAAGCCGCCCATTTTCGCTGCTTGCGCACCCGCTTGACCGGCGAATTGTTTCTCCATGATTTCGTTTAACTCTTGCAATGCCGCTGGTTGCACTTCTTCTAAGTTGGCAATACGCATGGTTAAATCTAACCGCACTTTTTCTGGGAACTGACTTAAAATTTCCGCCGATTGTTCAGGCTCTAAATAAGACAATACAATCGTTTGGATCTGCGGATGCTCGTTGCGAATGATGTTTGCCACTTGCTTAGAGTCCATCCATTTTAGTGAGTCGAGGCCCTTAGCTCCGCCGCCCAAGATAATTTGGTCAATCAGGTTTGAGGCTTTCTCTTCCCCCAAGGCCGCGGTTAAAGCACGACGAATAAACTCTTCGCTTTGGAAACCGATGGTGCTGAAGTTCTGAATTTGCTCAATAAACAAGCGATGCACCGCTGAAATCTTGGCTTGGTTTAGATCCTCAATCGAGGCCATCGCCATACCAACTTTCTGCACTTGCTTTGGCTCAAGATGTTTTAAAATTTGAGCAGCATCCTCTTCTGACAAACTGAGCAGCAGAATCGCGGCTTTTTCCACACCATCAAGCTTACCAACGTCGAACGCCGGTTTTTGGGTAGTTTCTACATTACTCATCTTCAGCCAACCAATTCTTCACGACCAGAGAGGAAAGTTCAGGTTCATTGGCAACCAATGCCCGGACCGCTTTTAATAAGTCTTCATCACCATGCAGATCTGGCAGCATCAACGTACCATCTGCCGCAAAACCTACCGACTTCGCATCAAATTCCTTCGTCAGCATATCTAAGGTGTCATCGCCTAAGTCTACGCCACGGGACAATGAATGTTCATCATACGTCTCGGTAGTATCTTCAGGATAGATCAAGCGTTTCAACATTGGTTTGACGATAGCAAGGATGAGCACCACAATGACTATCACCGCGGCCAGTAATCTTGCCACTTTGAAGAACCATTCTTGCTCCCACAGCGGTAATTCTTTCGCTTCGGCAACTTCAGCTCGGGTAAATGGCACAGAAACAACTTCAATGGTATCACCGCGTTGCACATCAAAACCGACGCCACCTTGCAGTAAACGACGAATGTTTTGTAATTCTGCTTGTGATCTCGGCTCTGGCTTCGCCGCCTCTTCCCCTTTCGCTTCACCCAATTTGTAGTCCACGGCAACCGAAACACTAATGCGACGGATGACACCAGACTGCTGAGTTGAGTGGCTAATGGTGGTATCAAGCTCGTAATTTCTGGTCACTTCTTTACTATTGCGACCAGGGACTACTGGTGTTGTTCCGTCACCTGCTTTTTCCGGAATATTGGCATCAACCGGTGGTTGATTAGACAATGCGCCAGGAATACCCACAGAGCCACCACCGACACTGTTTTCCTCTGCGGTCATTTCGCTGCGCACTGCTGGTAAATCTGGATTAAAACGTTTTTGGGTTTGCTCAGTCGCTGTGAAATCCATCAGTAGATCGACTTGCGCTGTGTAGTTTTCTAGACCCAGCACAGGAATTAAAATAGAGTCAATTTTCTGACGATACTCTTCTTCGCGTTTTTGTTCGATTTCATACTCTTTACGTGAGCGAGCGGATGCTGCATCTTGCGAACCACTGTTAAGCAAACGGCCATTTTGATCAGTGACGGTAACTTTAGTAGGCTCTAAGCCTTGTACTGCTGAAGCAACTAAATCGACAATCGCGTCAACTTCTGAATCCTTCAGAGCCTTGCCACCTTTGGCGGTGATCATCACCGTCGCGGACGGCTGCTTTTCTATCCGCGCGAAAATATTTTCTTTCGGGATCGCTAACAACACCCGAGCTCTGGCGACATTTTGAAACTCTTCGATGGTTCGAGCCAGTTGCTGCTCACGGCTGTGTTTCAACCGTTCCATTTCTAAACGTTGGCTCACACCAAAGCCACTATCTTGCATTAAGATATCTTCGCCGGAATTTGTTTCTGGTTTAACACCAGCACGGCTCAAGCCAAGTTTAATGCTCTGATATTTATCGTCCGGTACTAAAATGACGTTGCCTTCGAGTTTATAATCGATTTTTTGTGCATCTAAATGATCAAGATGCTGGATTAATTCGGCAGTTTCAAAGGTCCCCAGTGGCCGCATTTCCGGCGCTTTCGCCCATAAAATGATGAGAATCGCTATCGCGATGCAGATAGTCAGTGCGACAATCATGGTGATTTGGCGAACGATATCAGTACCACCCATATTGCCCAAAAATCCAGACTTTTGTTCTTGCTGAGCGTTGTTATCCTGAGAAGAACCGCCAAAGTCGTTGCTGCTCAGTGCTATTTCAGTAGATTCAGCCACTTTTTACTCCTCCCTCAGACAGGCATCGCCATAATTTCTTTGTACGCTTCAACCAATTTGTTGCGCACCTGTACAGTAGCTTCAAAGGCAATAGATGCTTTTTGCCCGGCAATCATTGCTTGCGCTAAAGTCACTTTCGGATCTCCCATCTCAACAGCAGTCGCTAATTGATTGGAGTGTTTTTGCAAGCCATTCACATTATCAAGGGCCATTTTGAATAAACCTTGGAAATCAGCTTGGCTGCTGTTTTCTGTGGTGACTAAACCAGGACGAAGGTCATTGGAAATGTTTTGCGCTTGTCGCGCATAAGCCTGCATTTCTTGAAACAGTGCGGCGCCTTTGATATCCATGATGTTGCTACCTGTGGCTTTAACTTAGATAACAAGTTAAAGCACAAGACGTGCCAACAATTTAACCATTGAAATCAATTGGATAAATAAAAACTTGACTGTCAAAAAGCTGACAACAGCAGATGTATGTCGAAAAATAAAGGCCGATCGAATTGATCGGCCTTTCGGTTTATGCAGGGAGTTGAATACCTGATTCACGCATACGAGCAAGTTTGTAGCGCAAAGTTCGAGCGCTAATGCCTAACTTTTCTGCAACTTCTTTGCGTCGATTCGCACACGCTTTCATGGTATCTAAAATCAGTCGATGCTCTTGTTCATAAACACCACTTTTGAACAAGCTAAGATCTGGATCATTACTACTGAAGGTTGTGCTCACAACCTCCTGACTGCTGCGCTCATTTCCAGAAATGGTTTCAAGTAACACATCGTCTTCAGTAATTAGCTGGTCACTATGCACGATAAGTGCACGCTGGATCACATTGTCTAACTCACGGACGTTTCCAGGCCAATCGTGCTGGAGGAACTTGCGTTTAGCGCCAGCTGAAAGTTCAGGAATTGCAATGCCTTGTTGTTGACAATGCCGTTCCAGCAAATGCTGACATAACGGCAAAATATCTTCCGGTCTCTCCCAAAGTGCAGTCCAAGTTAGCGGAAACACATTCAACCGATAAAATAGATCTTCGCGGAACTGCCCTTGCGCAACCGCCTGACGCAAATCACGGTTACTAGTCGCAATCACTCGCACATCAAGCTTAATAGTCTTGCGACTGCCGAGCCGTTCAACCTCACGCTCTTGTAAAACACGCAATAATTTCGCTTGCAGGTTTAAATCCATCTCACTGATTTCATCGAGTAGAATGGTACCCTGTTGTGCTTGTTCAAATTTCCCGGGGCAGGCTTGGATAGCGCCAGTAAATGCGCCTTTCTCATATCCAAACAAAGTTGATTCCAACATATTTTCAGGGATCGCCGCGCAGTTAATCGCCACAAAAGGCCCCTCATGCCGAGGTGACTGTTGGTGAATATAGCGTGCAAGCACTTCTTTACCTGAGCCGCTAGGACCAAGCACCATCACAGTAGCATCAGAGCGAGCTACTTTTGCCGCAAGTTTTACCAACTGGCTGCTACTCGGCGCCGCCACAATTGGTTCGAATGCTTGAATATCATCAAGTGGTAAATAGCGACTCACCATATTCACTAACACTTGGGGTGAAAATGGTTTTGCCAAATAATCTACGGCCCCCAGTCGAATGGCTTGCACCGCGTCATTGACAGTGGCATAGGCCGTCATCATCAGCACTGGGATCTGAGGATAATTGAGCTTGATGGACTTTAATAAATCAAGCCCAGAAATTCCTGGCATTTGCACATCGCTGATAACCAAACGACACTTATGCTGCTTCAGTAACTGCATCGCTTGTTCACCGCTTTGGGCAGCGACCACTTCATACTGAGCTAACAATAAAGTATCAGTCAGGGCTTCTCTTAAACCCGCATCATCTTCAACGACCAAAATTTTAGTTGTTTGCATAGGGTTGCTCCTCGACCTGATATGTTGCTGCACCGACCGATTGGTAAACAGGGATGCGCATTTCGAATCTAGCCCCACCATGTTCGCCGGTGATACACCTTACAGATCCATGATGAGAATGGGCGACGGCTTGCACGACTGCGAGACCCAAGCCTGTGCCGTTATTTCGGGTGGTAAAAAACGGTTCAAATATTTGCTGCTGCAGTGCCGGTGGCACGCCTGGACCGCGGTCCTCGACCGCCAGCACTACATATTGTCCGGTCTGATCTGGCAATGCGCACAAATCTATCTGCGCACCAGGCCCTGCATGTTGCAGCGCGTTTTGAATCAAGTTGGCCAGAGCGCCCGTCAGTGCGCTGTGGTTACCGAGGACTTGTAAATCAGGTTGTGGCAATTCAACAGCAATATGACCGTCTTGGTTTTGCACAATCGCTTCAACGGAGTTGTAAACTTCACTGAGCAGTTGTTGCATCGACAGCTCTGCGACTTGCTGTTCACGACCTGCGCGCGCAAACAATAAAAGATCATTCACTTGCTGCTCTAAATCCTGTAAGCGACTCAAAAGTTTATTAGAGAATTGCCCGCGGGATTCTGCACTTAACTTTTGATTGGTTAAGTTTTGTGCATACAACATGGCACTAGCAAGCGGCGTGCGAATTTGATGGGCTAACGAAGCCATCATTTTACCAAGACCAGACAAACGCTGCAGATGAGATAATCGACTTTGCAATTGCCGAGTTTCAGTAAGATCAGTCAGAACAATCAATTGTCCTGCTAACGGATCTAAAGAGGTGATCGCTAGTTTTACTCGGCGTCCGTCGTGCAAAGAGACTTCTAAACCATCATCACTGCGTGGGCGGAAACTTCGGTTAACGATATCTAACCAACGTTGACCAATTAGCGGTTCACCTAGCATAGAAACAGCGACAGGATTAGCTTTGGCAACGAATCCTCGCTGATCAAGCTCAACAACACCTGTGGGCAAAACTTGCACCAAATGCTGCAAACGTTGCAATTCTAACTGATCAACATCTAACTTAAGCGCAGCAGTAGTCTCAAGACTGCCGCCGCTTAACTCATCAGGATAATGCGCTAAGCGAGTCAAACTTGGCAAAGTAAGCGCAGATTTTGGCGAATTGTGCACTAAGCTTAAAACCGCTGGGCGGGTAGCTGCATGTGTTGGCATAATAACGACCGTCAGTGAATTGTCTTAGCAAGTCAAAGCAGGAATTGTGCCAAAATAAAAAGCATTAAATATCAACAATTTAAACTTCAATTTATCGCCAACATTTTGACGATGTTTACTCTGAGTAACTTTCCCCTTCGTCACGCATCAAGTTATATTTACGCATTTTTTCCACCAAAGTGGTGCGGCGTAGGCTCAAAATGTCCGCTGCTCTGGCCACCACATAATCGTGTCGTTCTAATGCCTGATTGATTAACGACACTTCTAGATCGGCGAGATACTGCTTTAAATCTATGCCTTGCTCGGGCAACGACTCAATACTGCCAGCCTCATTGTTTTGGTTGTTTGCATTTTGACTGTCATCGTCTTCGTCGTCGCTAAATTGGAACATTTCGTTGATGACATCTCTTTCCAGCAGCGCTTCGGGATAATGCGGAACGTAACTGTCCACTTCAATATGGCGATACTTCTGTGGCAATTCGGCAACATCGATGACTTGCCCTGGATACATAATCGTTAAGCGCTCAACTAAGTTCGCGAGCTCACGCACGTTGCCGGGCCATGGGTGAAGCTTTAAGCTTTCAAGTGCCCGCTCGGTAAACTTAATGCCAGACTGGCTACTATCCAAACGGTTTTGCAGCTCTTGCACTAAAAGTGGCAAGTCATCTGCCCGCTCTTTAAGCGCTGGAGTTTCTATCGGGAAAACATTTAAGCGGTAATACAAATCTTCGCGAAAGCGACCATCGGCAATCATCCCTTCAAGTTGGCGATGAGTTGCTGCGATAATGCGCACATCAGCACGAATAGGCTGATTGCCACCAACCCGTTCATAAATCCGCTCTTGCAACACCCTGAGCAGTTTCACTTGCATTGGCAACGGCATATCGCCAATTTCGTCAAGGAATAACGTACCGCCCTGTGCGAGTTCAAAACGGCCTTTGCGGGTGGAGATTGCGCCAGTAAAAGCCCCTTTCTCGTGGCCAAACAATTCACTTTCTAAAAGCTCCGCGGGAATAGCTCCGCAGTTAATCGGCACAAAAGGACCATCTGCCCGATGAGATAACACATGAATGTTGCGCGCGACTACTTCTTTCCCAGTACCTGATTCACCCAAAATCAAAACGTTGGCATCAGTTTTCGCTACTTGCTGTATCAAAAACCGTACCTGTTGCATAGGGGATGTGCTGCCAACCATGCCAACAAATTTGCCCGACACTTCGTGATAACGTTGTCCAGGTAAAAGTCGATGATATTCTTGGCAGTCGCGCAATTGTTGCGTAAGCGAAGCGTATGCAAAAGGTTCGGTTAATAAACCTACAGCATTCGCATGACGTAATAACGGCTTTAGCGTCTCACCAAGCAGTAAAAATGCCGCAGCTGGGTGAGCTTCAATAATGGTTTCATGATTTTGACTGGTGAGGGCTCCCAGCACAACGACCGCTTTCGGCTCTTGCGTCAGCGCCGCGACTAACTCAGCTTCACTGACGCGCTCATGCGCCTCAGCCACAAAACTAAGGATCACCTGCAAGCGATTTGCTCGTTGGTCCTGTTGATCAAGAATATAAAGCTTCGGCGTCATTGCTGGTCGCTAATCATGGTTTTTTTCATTTTTACAAAGCAATTCTATACTGGCAAGGTCAAAACGATGTTTTTTTGACGCAACCGTCAAAAAAGTAACAGCAAAGGACAAATGCTGCAATTTACTTACTCAAGCATAACAATATATGCATGTCACCAAACAAAGCTGCTAGGGTAAAAACGAAGAGATCAGATGTACAGCAGTTTGTTCTTCAACTGGTTATGGCTATCTCACTGGATTTAAAGTGAATTATGATGCCATACTAGCAGCTGTTCGATAAGTAAAAACAAGACTAGCAGACGTTCAATAGGCAAGTCTTTTTGCATGATGGAATGGTTTATGCTTAGCTGCTATATAGCGTGTGACGATTGAGGTTTTGGTGCGCACACCAACCTTTGTAATAACTAAGGGGTTTCCATGTTTAATAACAAAAATATATTTATCACAGGTGGCACTGGCTCGTTCGGTCATAAATATACCCAAACCCTGTTACAAAGGTATAAACCCAACAAGATCATCATCTACTCTCGGGATGAGATGAAGCAGTACGAGATGCAGCAAAAATATAATGCTGACTGCATGCGATATTTCATCGGTGATGTTCGCGACCAAAGTCGGTTAATTCGGGCGATGCGGGGCGTCGATTATGTCATTCATGCCGCAGCACTGAAACAAGTACCTGCTGCAGAATACAACCCGATGGAATGTATCAAAACGAACATAAATGGCGCCGAAAACGTGATTCATGCCGCTATTGAAAATAACGTAGAAAAGGTCATCGCCTTGTCTACTGACAAAGCAGCTAACCCTGTTAACTTATACGGCGCGACTAAACTCGCTTCGGATAAATTATTTATTGCCGCCAATAACATCGCTGGCGGCGATAGACCGCGTTTTTCAGTGGTTCGCTATGGCAATGTGGTTGGCTCACGCGGCTCAGTTGTACCTTATTTTGAAAAACTCCGGGATAGCGGTGCCGAATTTATCCCAATCACCCATCCAGATATGACTCGTTTTTGGATAAGCCTACAAGGCGGTGTTGATTTTGTCTTGAAAAATTTCGAGCGGATGTTAGGAGGTGAGTTATTTGTTCCTAAGATCCCATCAATTCGAATTGTGGATTTAGCGAAAGCTATCGCCCCTCACCTACCAATTAAAGATGTCGGTATTCGCCCAGGCGAAAAACTGCATGAAATGATGTGCCCAGGGGATATGTCTTACAATACTTACGAATATGACGATCACTTTGTGATTGCCCCCTCTATTCAGTTTTCGAGTCGAAGCAATGATTTTACTGTTAATGCCTTAGGTGAACGCGGGAAATTGGTGGCACCAGGCACTGAATATGTGTCGGACAAAAATCCGCATTTCTTGAGTGTGGACGAAATCAACGAATTTAATCGTGAAGCGATGTTATGATCCCCTACGGCCGCCAACATATTGACGATGCGGATATTGCCGCCGTTATTGACACATTACAGTCTGACTTTCTGACGCAAGGACCAAAGGTTCCTGAATTTGAAGTTGCGGTTGCAGGTGCCTGTCAGGCGAAATTCGCCGTTGCGATGAATAGCGCAACCTCAGCTTTGCACCTTGCATGTTTAGCGCTGGGGGTCGGTAAAGATGATTTGGTTTGGACCAGCCCAATTAGTTTTGTTGCTTCGGCAAACTGTGCACTTTACTGTGGGGCAACTATTGATTTTGTTGATGTCGATGCCAGTACAGGTTTGATGTCGGTAGCTGCACTTACGGACAAACTCGCGAGTGCAGCGTTGCATGGGAATTTACCCAAAGTATTGATCCCAGTGCATTTGGCTGGGCATAGCTGCGACATGGCAACAATTCATCGACTTTGCGCCTCCTACGGCGTGAAAATTATCGAAGATGCCTCGCATGCTGTAGGGGCAAGTTATCAAGGCCAACCGGTTGGTAATTGCCGTTATAGCGACATTACTATTTTTAGTTTCCATCCCGTAAAGATTATTACCACAGCTGAAGGTGGCATGGCGCTTTGCAATGACATTGGGCTTTATAGCCAACTGCAACTGCTGCGTAGCCATGGTATTACCCGTAACGAACAGGATATGAGCGAACCTAGCCATGGTCCTTGGTACTATCAACAAATTGACTTGGGCTTTAACTATCGGATGACCGAATTACAAGCGGCACTTGGCCTGAGTCAATTGGACCGATTGCAGCAATTTATCCATCATCGAATAAAAGCCACTGAGATTTACCAACAACTGCTAGCTGACGTTGCGGTGGAATTACCCACCAATGCCATTGACGGCATTTCAGCTTGGCATCTTTATATTGTTCGCTTAGAAAATAGCACAGAGCGCTTAGCGGTATTCCAAGCATTAAGGGCTGCTGGCATTGGCGTGAATGTTCACTACATTCCAATCCATACTCAGCCTTATTACCAAGCCAGAGGTTTTCAGTGGGGCGACTTCCCAGAAGCTGAGAAATTCTATAGCCAAATTATTAGTTTACCCATGTACGCAACAATCACCTTTGAACAGCAACAGCAAGTTGCTGATGCGCTAAAAAAGGCATTGCAACACAATCGGCAATCGCCAACAGCAGAAGTTTAAGGGTTAGGCAATGGCGGTTAATTCAGCTTCGCTGGCATTGGGCACTGTACAATTTGGCTTAGACTACGGGATTTCCAATTCAAATGGTCAAGTAAACTCTGAGTCCATCACAGCTATTTTGCAACAGGCGCATAATGCCGATATCAGCTGGCTCGATACCGCTTATTTATATGGTTCAGCAGAAGCCAATTTGGGCCAACAGCCACTGACGCAGCAATTTTCTATTATCACCAAACTGCCAGAATTATCTGCCGAGCTAACTGCCCGCAGCGCCCTCTCCTGCTCGTTAACAAGGTTGCAGAGACCACAAGTCGACACAGTATTATTGCATCGTCCGGAGCAACTCCTTGGCGAGCGAGGTAGGCAAATATATGCAGATTTAAACTCACTTCGTCTTGAAGGATTATGTCGACGTATTGGCGTTTCGGTGTATACGCCTGCCGAATTGACGGCAATTTTGGGCAAATACCCAATTGACGTAGTGCAGCTACCGCTCAATGTGTTTGACCAGCGCTTTTATCAACAGGGTTTACTGCAAAGATGCCAAGGCTTAGGCATTTCTGTGCATATTCGCTCACTGTTTTTACAAGGTTTGTTATTGATGCCAGAACGCCCGGATTGGTGTGCGGCCTATCAACCTGCCTTTGCTAAGTTTCATCAGTGTTGCGAGCATTATCAGGTAGATAAACTAACTTTAGCGCTGGCGATTTTGCGGGTATTACCTGCTGTCGAATTCGGGGTGGTCGGCTGCACAAATGCCAAAGAACTTGTGGACATTTGTGATGCTTGGCAACAAAGCGAGGCGCTTGTCGTCCAACCTGAGTTTTTGCATCGGATTCAAGAATTAGCGCAAACGGACGATAACTTGTTAAGCCCAGTCCGCTGGCCCCAAAAAGCGCCCTAACCGCACTGCAGTAATGGATACTGCCACTTTGGTTATGAAGATGCAGGAGAAAGCCTTGTCAATTGTTGCAGTATTACAAGCAAGAACCAGTTCCCGCCGCCTACCAGGTAAAGTGTTAAAACCTTTGCTGGGTGAGGCCATGTTAGCGCGTCAATGTGAGCGTATTTTACAAAGCCGCCATATCAATCAGTTAGTTATCGCCACAAGCATTGAGCCCAGCGATGATGCTATCGCTACATTAGCCGCCAAATTGGGTTTGGCATGCTATCGGGGATCTTTAGAAGATGTGCTTGCTCGGGTATTGAAAGCAGCGCAAGGTGCAGGCGCCAGCACTATCGTGCGATTAACTGGCGATTGTCCGTTAATTGACGCAGGTATCATTGATGAAACCATTGAATTCCATCTGGCTGCTGGCAATGACTACACTTGTAATTGTGATCCTGCCACATTTCCTGATGGTCTCGATACCGAAGTCTGCGATATCCAAGCGCTGGAACAAGCCGACCGCGATTGTCGCGATATGACAATTCGTGAACATGCCACCTATTACATTCGACTGCATCCCGAGCAATTTAAACTTGGCAATCTAACCAATGCTACAGACTATGGCGACATGCGCTGGACCGTCGATGAGCCAGAAGATTTTGAGTTAGTGCAGCGGATTTACACAGCCTTATATCCAAATAATCCTAAGTTTACTTGGCGTGATGTGATCAACTTATTAGAAAAACATCCCGAGTGGTCTTTATTAAATCAACACCATACCCGCAATGCTGGTGCCATAGCAGCACAGCTTGCAGCAGGAGTCCGCTGATGACCAGCCGTTACGAGTTATCTGAACAATTTTTACAGCGCGCTTTGGCGGTGATCCCACTGGCATCACAAACCTTTAGTAAAAGCTTGGTCAACTACCCCCGTGGCGCAGCTCCGCTTTTTATCGAACGGGGCGAAGGCGCTTATGTTTGGGACATTGATGGCAATAAATATTTAGATTGCGTGAATAGCCTTTGTGCGGTGACTTTAGGTTATTGCCAACCGGAAATTGACCAAGTTGTCGCTGCACAAATGAAAAATGGCGTATCGTTTTCGCTGCCGCATCGTTTGGAAACGGAAGTCGCTGAATTACTGACCGAACTTATTCCCTGCGCCGAATCTGTGCGTTTTGGCAAAAATGGCACTGACGCCACCTCTGCGGCTATTCGCATTGCGCGTGCGGCAACAGGACGCGAACACATCGCAGTCTGTGGTTATCACGGCTGGCAAGATTGGTATATCGGCTCAACGACCCGCCATCTTGGGGTGCCACAAGCAGTTCGTGAATTAACGCACAAATTTGATTTTAATAACATTGCCTCGCTTGAAGCTATCTTTGCTAATGCCGAGCAACCGCTTGCAGCAGTCATCATGGAGCTGATGAACGTCAGCTACCCGACTGCAGAATTCTTGGAAGGCGTCAGGGCTTTATGCGACAAACATGGTGCAGTGCTCATTTTTGATGAAACCATTACTGGTTTTCGCTTTGATCTTAAAGGGGCGCAGCATTTATTTGGCGTCACGCCAGACTTAGCAACGTTTGGCAAAGGCATCGCCAACGGCTATCCGTTATCGGCTGTTGTTGGGAAAAAACACTATATGAAATGGATGGAAGATATTTTCTTTTCCGGCACTTTCGGTGGTGAAACCTTATCCTTAGCAGCAGCCAAAGCGGTGCTAACTCACCTCAAGCAACAAGATGTGATTGGCGATATTCGTAGCAAAGGCGAATATTTGTTAAACGGTTTGAATGCGTTGATTGAGCGCGAAGCGCTGGGTCAACTGTTCGGCACTGCTGGTCATCCAAGCTGGTCATTTTTATTGACCAAAGAGACCGATGAACAAAAATACTGGCAAGTGAAAACCTACTTAGTACAGTCGCTCGCAGCACGCGGATTCTTATGTATTGGCTCGCATAATATTAGCGCCGCCATGAGCTATGCAGATTTAGATGCACTGCTTGGCGCTTATGCCGAAATACTGCCAGCTTGTCAGCAAATGTTAGCCGATGGCACTCTGCCAGATGCTTTACAAGGTGCAACCTTACAACCGCTGTTCAAGGTTAGGTAAGATGTCGATCGATAAGATGCCGATTGAAAAGCATTCAGGCGACACAATCGAACGTGGTCCTAGGGCCGTCAGCAAACTGGCGGCGCAACCTTGGACGGTCGCGATTTGTGCTGATGCCTCACGACAAATCGGCAGCGGCCATCTAATGCGTTGCCTCAGTCTTGCTAAGGCTCTGCAGCAATTGGGCGCCGAGGTGCGATTCTATTACGCTCCATGGCCTGGACATGCAGACACTTGGTTAAATGCCCAAGGTTTTCATGGTGAATTGTTGGACTTTGCTGCCGACAATTTTCTTGCGGATCCAGACGCCAAAGACAGCGCCAATATTTGGTCAACGATATGGCAGCAACGCTATGGCCAAGCGTGCGTTAAAGCTTGGCAGCCATGGCAAAGAAGTTTAAACACGCAAGCAACCTCATCTGTAAATCGCACAATCGACTGGTGCATTTATGACAACTACGGTTTATCTGCCGATTTTGTAAACGAGATTAAACCCAGCTGCCGGCAGCTGATGGCAATAGATGACTTGGCCAATCGCTTCCATCCCGTTGATTTATTGCTTGATCAAAATGCTGTTTTTGGCATGGAAGCTCGCTACCAAACATGGCTGCCAGTAGCTTGCACCCAGTTACTTGGGCCTCAATACGCATTATTACGACCAGAGTTTTATCCAAGCTCAGTTACAACAACCGCGCAAACTTCAAGTGCTCGCAGCTATGAACAGGTCCACCGAATTTTAGTCAGTATTGGCGGCAGCGATACCGTTGGCCTAACTGAACGGCTCTGCAAATTACTCTTTGCTCAACAGGTTTTTGCCGATATATCGCTTGATGTCGTTGTTGGCAGCGCTTATGAAAAAATCACTGAGTTAACCGAGTTAATCGCCGCTCGCGCCAACAGCAGATTATTTGTTCAGACCAATGAGATGGCAAAACTGATGCGCCAAGCCGACCTTGCGATTGGCGCTGGTGGTAGCAGCCAATGGGAACGAGCGCTAACTCACCTACCGTCCTTGGTCGTGGCTGTCGCCGATAACCAGCAACCCGGTTGCGAGTACTTGCAACAGCTTGGTGCCATTCAGTATTTGGGCAGAGTTGAGCAAGTAACTGATGATGCGCTTCTCGCGGCCCTTATTGAAATTATTCAAAATAAGGATCTCCGACAAGCGTTGGGCGAACGCGCATATGCCCTTATGGCAATTGCGCAGAACGATGTTTCGCCCTCGGCTACACATGTGTTTTATTCCGGCGCCGAAAAAGTCGCGCGCCAATTGCGTTTTCTTTCCACTTTAGCGACCTTAGAGCTGCGGCTGGCAGAAAAAGCAGACGCTAAGTTGCTATTTACGTGGGCCAACGACCCTTATGTGCGCGCTATGGCATTTAATAAAGCGCCTATAACCTGGGCGACACATTTTGCTTGGTTCGAGCAAAAACGCCAAGATGCCAGCACTGATATCTGGATCTGCGAACAATTTGGCCAGGCCGTCGGGCAATGCCGACTAAACGCAGTCACTCCACAGATTGCTGAGATCCATTTGAACCTAAACCCTGCGTGCCGCGGTTTGGGTTTGGCCGCAGCGATGATTGCCAAAGCCAGCCAGGCATCAATAGCGCGTCATCACTGGCAAGAAATTCACGCGGTGGTGAAATTAAGCAATCACGCATCCTTACGTGCCTTTATCCGCGCGGGTTTCCAGCCAACTCGACAAGAACAGTGTTATGGTGAAGAATGTCAGTGGTTTAGTTTTAGCCCAACGCCAATTGCAAAGAGTTAAATATGTCAAAAATAGTCACTATTGATGGCCGAGCTATCGGCGAAGGTCATGCGCCTTATATCGTCGCGGAGCTTTCAGCCAATCATCAAGGTAATTTACAAATTGCCTTAGACACCATTAGCATGGCAAAAGCGCAAGGTGCCGATGCGGTAAAACTACAAACCTATGAAGCAGATACCATCACGCTGAATAGTACTCTTGATGATTTTATGATTTTTGAAGGTCCTTGGGCTGGCGAATCACTCTATTCATTGTATGAAAAAGCGCAAACGCCTTTTGCTTGGCACAAACCGCTGTTCGAGCACGCGTGCAAAGTCGGCATCACGGCATTTAGTACTCCTTTTGATGAAACAGCCGTCGATTTATTGGAAGATCTCAATGCACCAGCTTATAAAATTGCCTCATTTGAACTTATTGATCTGCCGTTAATTGCTTATGTAGCCGCGACTAAAAAACCAATGGTGATGTCGACTGGCATGGCCAATCTTGATGAAATTGCTGAAGCTGTGGCAACAGCTCGCGATAATGGCTGCCAGGAATTGATTTTATTGCACTGCATCAGTGGTTATCCAACTCCGGCTGAACAAGCAAATTTGCGCACAATTCGCGATTTAGCCGACAGGTTCCAAGTCGTTGGCGGGCTTTCAGATCACACTTTAGGCACTGCAGTGAGTGTTGCCAGTATTGGCATGGGTGCTAGTTTTATCGAGAAACATTTTATTCTAGATCCGGCTCTTGGCGGACCAGATGCGGCTTTTTCCATAACACCCAACCAATTAAAACAACTTTGCGATGACTGTCGCACGGCTTTTGTTGCACAAGGCCAAGTGAACTATCAACTATTAGGGGCAGAGGCACAAAACTTGCGTTTTCGCCGGTCTATCTATGTTGCCAAAGATATTGCCGCAGGTGAAGCTTTCACCAGCGAAAACATTCGACGCGTCCGTCCAGGCTTTGGTTTAGCACCAAAACACTACCCAGAATTACTGGGGAAAACGGCTACCATTGATATTAAAGCTGGCACTGCGATGCGCTGGGACTTCGTCGCAAAGTTTGTCACAAAAGAAGCAAATAAATGCTAGGTATCAGTGGCGTGTAAAGTAGTCAAAGTCTGCGAAACCTTTGACTACAGCCAACTGAATGTCTATTTATTTAACTTCAAAGCAATGCCATGATTTTTCAAAAATGCATTCGCTCGCATCGGGTTTGAATCAGAGAAATTAAACAAGCTGCCACAAGCGATTGCGCTAATTGGTGCCGTTAAAAATGCCTGTTTTAAATGCTCATAATTTCCGGAGCCTCCGGCAAGAATAATAGGCATATTACTGAATTGGCTTGCGTCTATCGCCAACTGACTATCAAAACCCAACATACTCCCATCTAAATCAATTGATTGCAGCATGATTTCGCCAGCGCCAAAAGCAGCACAGCGGCTAATATGCTGTTGCAAAGAGCACGCTTGGTAGCGACTGCCGTTGTGACTGTAAAGCTGATATTCCCCATCGACTGAACGAACATCAATACAAACAATGACGGCTTGATTACCAAAAGTGTTTGAAATTTCCTGGATTATTTCTGGGTTTTCGTAGCAAATTGAATTAAGAATAACTTTATCAGCGCCATGCTCAATTAACTGGGCTGCATCTTGAAAACTACGGATGCCGCCGCCGAAACTGAGTGGCATAAAAACCACTTTTGACACTTCATCAATAATATCTAATAGTGGAATAATGCCTAATTCACTGTTTGTATTCAGAAATATTAATTCATCTGCCAACTGTGAGTTGTAAACAGCTGAACTGGTGATGGGATCGCCGACATCACGATAATGACTAAATTGTTTGCCTTTGACTAACCGGCCATCTTTTAACAATTGAATAGGAATAATGCGTTTTTTTAGCATAACCCATCCCAGTTGCAAAAATTCTCAATTAACAACAGGCCATTCTTTTGACTTTTCTCAGGATGGAATTGCATACCAATAATATTGTTCACCCCAACAATTGCACTGAAATTTCTGTCGTATTCACATTGCGCCAAAGTGTGCTGCGAAGCGGTCGAAGCGTAGTAAGAGTGCACAAAATAAAAATCAGCCATGGCAGGAATACCACGAAGCACCGGATGTTTGACCACCCCGTTTAAATTATTCCAACCGACATGAGGGACGCGAAATTTTGGATCTCGAAATAATCGAACATCACCTGCTATCAAATCAAGCCCAGCACAATCTCCTTCCTCACTGTGGCTAAGTAGCAACTGCATGCCTAAACAAATACCAAGTAGCGGTTTTTTATCGGTTAGAACGGCTTGTTTTAAGGGGGTTAAAAGCGATAGTTGTTCAAGATTGGCCATCGCTTTTTTGAAATGACCAACACCAGGCAAAATAACATGTGTTGCTTGGCTAAAATCATCAGCGTTGTTAATTAGCAGCGGATCAAAACCTTGTTCATAAACCGCGTTGGCAACGGAACGTATATTTCCCATGCCGTAATTAACAATGCCGATCATCGTTAAACTTCCTCGCGATACCAGAGATCAAAATCCCAAGTTTTGGGCGCATCTTGCATATTCTCGAAATCAGGTTTGAAAGGTGGAACGACCGTGTTTAGCACGATGTTATTAAACTCATCTTCGGTTAAACCGAGGTAGCCTAAAAACAATTCTAACGATGGCGGACGTTTACCTTCATATTCAGCCACTAATTTATCTGCGGCAGCTTTATCCACTCGATTATGTCGAATATCTAAAGCGGTCATTTGCGTCACTCGCGAGTAACCACGTTTTAAATATTTAATGTAATCCCGCACACCCTGCATATAACATTCGATTTTTTCATAAGGATATATATCCCACGGCATGCCTTCGACCTGGTCACCCTGCCAACCAAGTTCATCCATGATAATTTTTGATTGCGCTTTGACATCCCAAGGAATAAATGAACCTAAACACACCGAGCGATATTTCAACTGCTTTAAATCTCGTGTTGGTGGGTAGGTATAAGGTTTCAGATCGCGAGGATCTAAATCAAAATCATGATTGATCATGCCGGCCATATCTTGGGCAGTGATCCCTAAATTGACAAAACGATTGAAACGAGTTTCATCTACTGACTCAATTTCATCATCACGGTAATCGTAATAAGCCGTGTATTCAGAAGATGGCTCCCCCCACATGATTAGCGGCACTTGATATTTAATCGCGACATGCATTGGATATGAGAAAATCCCTGTATGACAATGCCAACAAAAATCACCTTTGCGGATCAATGCTTCCAGCATTAAGCGTTTAACAACTTTAAAATTTGGCGTAAAAGTCAGCACATCAACGCCTAGCTTTTTGAAAGTTCGCTCATTATTTTTCAGCAAATTGGGCCGCATGAAGCCGTGATTGAATTGAATCACCAGAGGTTTGATTTTGTACTTTTTAATCAAGTAATACAGGGTAAACGTAGAGTCTTTGCCGCCAGAAAAAGGAATAATACAATCATAGTCATACTTGCCACGATATTGTTCAATCATATCGTCCAGCATGACATGACGGGCAGCCCAATCTATGCTGCCATCACGATGTTCACGTTGGCGACAAATATTACAGACTTGGAACTGGTCAAACTCAATGGTTTCGTAGGTTTCTGGCAAACCACATTTGGTACATTTTCTCATACTGATACCCCAGCGTACTCAAGCAAAAGCGACCAGAGAAAGGTCAAACCTAGCTTCGTGATAATCATGGCAGCTTACTTCGAGTTAAGTCGCATGTATATAAATTCATTAGCAATTGCAACAGAAATTCATGCAAGCTTATGAAAGCACATCCTTTGTAAAACACCTGACAATGGGCAAATTTGCCATCTACGTCGATAACACCTGCACAGAATAATCCTGTGTTTTATTATCTCTTATCGGCAAAAAGAGAGTAAACCTTAGGTTTGCTGAAAAAAATCTCGACGAGTTAACCCCAGCAAGACCATATCAATGGCTTTATCATCTCGCCGAGTTATTTCTTTAACATAGCCTTCTTGGCTAAAACCATTCTTTAAAAATGCTTTAATTGAACCGACATTTTCATGATAGGCTCCGGCCTGCAACTTATTTAAATTTAATTCATTAAAAGCAAAATGAGTCACTAAGCCAATCGCTTCAGTGGCAATTCCTTTACCCCAAAAAGCTTTTTCACCAATCAATAACGAAATATCCGCACGTTGTTGCACCCAATTGATCGGGCCCAATTTGATATTGCCAATATGCTGTTGCGTTGCTTTATCACAGATAGCAAAAAAAGGCTCATTGCCATTTGCCTGTTTTGAATGAACGAAGCCAAGGATATCTTCCTGCCCTCTGGGTACATATCGTGTTTCAAGGAACTGCCGAGTCAGCGGATCGTTGATCCATCGATAGTAAGCATCATTAACATCAGTAGGCCGCACTTCACGTAAGAAAATACGTTCACCTGTGATAAATGCGGTAAATTCACTCATGAAAGCTCCTTGAATCAATTCAAAAACAAAGGGGAAGAAAAAAACAATCCCCTACCTGTCTGTTAACTTAACCTCAGCGGATGAAAATAAGCTTGTAAATTTAATAAAAATATAATTAGCTTTTGAAAATTGACATCGTATTAGTGTCTTGCCGATCGATTTCATTTAAAACATTTTTATACTTTTCAATGGAGGCCTTTAAATAAGCGATAAATAACTGATTATTTTCATTAAATAATTTCATCGTTTCAATATCGTCATCTAAGGTAAATAAGCTAATCCGAAGAACGGTATGAGCATAAATTAATGAACCATCAAGTAAGCGATATAGATGGGTTTTGTCGGTCCAATTGTAGGATTCTAAAAAGCGGAACTGCTCGCGTAAGGCAATACTGGCATCAAATCGACTAGTAAAATTTTTATCTACAAAACTAATTAACTTTTGACATAGTTCAGTAAAAAACTCAATCTCAAGTAGATTTTCATAAGCCGCTTTGTCGAAATCGTAATCAACAAACATTTCATCTTTAATAAAGTCAATAATCTTTTCTTTTGGCTGTAAAAGTGGGCGAATCAAAACATCATCAATAGGCAGTGGCGTAGTCCCTTTGATTCTCATTCCATCAGCTGTATTGTAGATCTGCATATCTGAATTGGCTGCAAATAACGTTTCAAGTGCCTCATTTGAAGTGCTAAAAATAAACGTCGTAAAAACAGTATCAGCGAAATTGCCTGGCGCAACGATTTCCCCTAACCTCACTAATTCAGTTAATTCGGTTTTGTCTTCACCTTCTTTATAATAATTACTCAATTTTGAATGATGATATTTGGGCGATTTATAACCGTTATCAACACCAAAGAAATATAATTCTTTAAAACCTAAATAACAGGCAAAGGCACATGCTGTATTGGCAACAATTGGACTGCAATTGAACAATTCTTGAGCGAACTTTAAATCCCCAAGCATTAAACCAGAAATCAATGAACCTGGCTCCCCAGGTTTGATGCCAATACCACTCCATTTAAACAGTTCAAATATTTCACATTGCATGATGTTGGTCGTAAGTAAATTCATTTTGGCCAACACATCAAGTGGAATGCCACTTTTTAACCAATCTGTAGTTCCATAAGTACGTTCAACTTCAATATGAAAATCAGGAATAATTCCATTTTTTAGCAGCGGCATTAAAGCAGAGCCACATGAAAGAATAATAGCATCATCAATGTGCTGTTTAATTGTAGCTATTGAATAATCTAATGAAGGGCCATTCCCACAAACAAAAATTGGAGTGTCTTTGATAAGCTCTGATGTTGATTTTCCTCGTTTCAGCAAAGGTATTTTTAATAAATGGTTATGATAGTCGTGTGCAATACTAATAACACCATCATCAAAGAAACCCCAACCTGCAGCAACTAGATGAAAATCCATAGATAATCGATTGATCAGACCGGCAATTTGTAGACTTGGATAATGGTGAAAAACCAAGGCATTGGTCGCTAAGAACGGACCTTTCAGGCGCATTTCTGCTAAATATTCAGCAGCAAAACTGTCTATCTCAGCACCTATGTTGAATGATATATACCCACCACTTTTATTAATTCGCTCTAAAATAGAGACCCAATCACAAAATAATAGTGATGCAAAGAAGAAATCAGAGTTTGGCTCACAAATGTAAATATGCTCAAATGTGCACTGTTCGGTTAGATATTCTAGATGATAACCCAGACCAACCCCAAAAATTATCGCGGCATTAATGTGATTTATTTTTCTTTTAAGTAACTTGGCATCGCTATACGATTTTTTGAAATTTCTATACATTTTATCCATATAAAAACTATGAATAAAATTATTATCAACATCATTGTCTTGAAAACTGATATTAGTATAAATTGGGTTTGTAAAGTTTTTCTCGACTTGCTCTTTACATTCCTCACGGGGGTTATCACCATAAAGCCAAATTTTAGTTGCTGGATCAAGCACATTTGCATCTCCAGATTTCGCTGATATAACTTTCAGATCATTAGCTTCATAGTTTTCAAAGCGTTTAGCTAAATCTGGCACAAAATGTTTGAAGGCGGCAATATTGGCGTGAAAACGATCCAGTGATGCGTTAGAAAGTTCTTCATTCATCTTGGATAATTGTGCAAGATTATCAATCTTTGAAGCTAAATCTTGCAGGTTTTTTTCAATATCAAAGATGCTTTCTTGGTTATGGCTCATTCGAGTTACTCAGCTGATAAACTGCGGATATACGTTTTGATTTTTTGATATTCGCTAACTGATTCAATATATCAGTTTGCTCAACGACAAATAAACTGATCGCAGCTTTAATCAAATTTTCTAAGTCGTTAAGACAATCGGACACCACTGCAAGGAGTGGCTCCGATGAATTGATATTCAAGTTTGAATAATACTGCAGCAAATCATCGACCTCAGCAAGTTTTAGCTGAATTAATCCATAATCTCTTGCCGCAATACCATTTGTTAGTTCAATATGCAGTTTTTTGGCAGAAGTAAAAAATTCTTCAATTGCTTTATGCGCCAACACTAATTTTCATTCCATGCTGGAATTCGTAATCAGGCTTAATTTGGTCCCAAGCCGATTTAATCTCTCCAAGTAAAAAAGACGCCTCATCCAAATGCTTGGTTTCGTTAGTAATCGTTGCTTCATTTAACCGATCATTCATATAGATGTATAAATCAGCTAAATTTTGTGATATTTCAGGTGCAGGGTTATGATCCAGAGAATTTAGTAAAGATACAATAATGGCAGATGCTTTTGAAATGCATAGAGATTTTCCGGCCATTTCATTACGCTCAATATGTCCTTTGGCAGCAGCAATACGGTCTAATGCGCCCTGCATCAACATTTGGATAATCCGGTGTGGATCTGCCGTTGTCAGTTCTGCTCTAAGACTATCCTTAGAATAAGCACTTATCTTTGAATTATACATACCAACACCTCAATTATTTTTTGGTAAATCCAGGTAAACTGCTTAATTGCGCTGAAACGTAATTACCTGTGGCCCGCATTTTTGCGATGGTGACATCAAGTTGGGTGTATTGCTCACGCAATCTTTTTTCCAATTGATCCATCCGGTAATTATGATTATCTGTATCTTTTTGAACGCCTTTTAGTCGCTCATTCAATACATCTGTCGCTTTTTTAAACATTCCATCTGATGCTAATACCTTATCGGCATCAGCTTTAAAAACTGAAGCCAAACCTGTGTCAGTTGTTGAAAAAAACTTACCAACATTATCAAATGAATTAGTTAGTGCTTCATCAAGAGTATTTACCGCTGAGGAGTTAAAAGAAATTTTACCGTCTTTCTCAAGTTTGATACCTAGATCATACAAAGTTTTGATATTGCCAGTGCCGGTAGACTCCATACCAAGCATCCTGACCATTGAGTTCTTCAAAAATTTAACAGAGGCGTCGGATTGCAAAGCTCCACCAACTGCGGTTTGCTCATTAATCACGGTTATCACTTTATTGAAGTTATCGATAAAACTTTGAATTGATTTCTTCACACTGTCTTTGTCTGTATCTACCTTTAAATTTATCGGCGTGGCTGCAGGTGTGGTTTTGCTTACAGTCAACGTTAAATCTTGAATTGCCGAAGTGAACACATTGGTTTTACTCCGTGACTCAATTCCGTCAATAGTGATCACCGCATCAGTCGCTTGATCAGCAGGCGCAATCTGCATCCCTGGTGTCAAACCAAAAGCTGACGACGTGACTAACTTATTGAACTCAGCTGATGAACCTGTCACTGAGATATCATTGCCCTGTCCCGTCACAGTCGAGGCCAACACAAAACGAGCTTCTGGTGAAGCGCCACCAGTATTGATAATACTGGCACTTAAACCAAAGTTGGCTGCATTACTATTTATTTGATCACGAAGCTGCACTAACGTGGTGCCTGCTGCGACGGTCAGATCAAAGGTTTTAGTCCCTGCGGTAAATGTCATAGTGCCGCCTGAGGCGCTGACTACATCACTGCCTGTCGCAAAACTTCCGGCTTGACTGACAGCTCGACTGCCCTTAGCAAGTGAGGAAACTTCAATATTGTAACTACCGACGGAGGTGGTGTTAGATGTCGTTGCACTAAAGTACGTTGTCCCTTCAGGTTGGGCAATCTTTGCGGTACGCTGAGCAAAAGTGGTTGATTTAGATAGCGTTTCAGCAACTGACTGCAAGTTTGAGTAAGCAGACTTAACGGCTCCGTAACCCGAAATACTGACATCAAGACTAGTTTTCTTTTTAGAGAGGGCTTGCAGCTTAGGAGTATTCTCAGCAGCAATAGTTGCTGAAATGATTGATTCTAAATCAAGGCCTGAGCCGACGCCCGCCGAAGTAATCCCAGCCATAACCCCCTCCTTAAACTTGTGATTCGAACAGCAAGCCTTTAACTTGCTGAGTATCAGCAATAATATCACTAATACGGCCTGCAACTTTCAGAAATTCTTCTGAAGGAATTTGCCGTACCACTTTATCATTTTCAATATCGACAACTTGAACTACAGCCGAACCATTATGCAGTTTTTCAGTAAAGTTTAACTTTAAGTTTTGCAACTTGGCAAACTCAGCAACCGTTTGTACCGCACTTTCTATAGATTCATCCGCTTGCGCTTGCCGTTGTTTAGCAATTTTTTGCTCTTCTGCCATAAACTGCGCAATTTTGTCTTGTTCTTTTTTTTCGCCACGAGCTACTGCTGGTTTATCAGACGCAGTAAGTTTGCTGTCAGCTTTACTGTCTTGAAGTACTCTGAATACTTCATTGTTATTCAGAGATTGCGTTGTTACTTGCATTTTGCATACCTCCTAAAGAACCTGCCGCTAGCAATAGCTACACGGCAGGGTTTTCAATTATCTTAGCCCAAAAGCGATAATGCCGCCTGTGGTCTTTGATTTGCTTGCGATAAAATGGAGCTACTTGCTTGTTGCAAAATCTGAGATTTAGTCAACGAAGCAGTTTCAGCAGCAAAGTCAGTATCTTGGATACGTGAGCGTGCGGCTGATAAGTTTTCAGCAATGTTTGATTGATTTCGAATTGTAGAACTGAAACGGTTTTGCACCGCACCAAGCTCAGCACGTTTCTTATCAATTGCGGCAATCATTTTATCCACGCCAGCCAACATTGATTGTGCTTTATCAGCTGTAGAAATAGAAAGGCCAGTCGCAGTCGCAAATGCGGTTGCGGCTAGACTGCCGTCTGTAACAATCCCAGACATAGCCGCGGCTAAGGATGAAATCCTAAAGTTGGTAATTGCCTGTTCTCCACTACCGTTCAAACTACTGATGCCTTTCATGGAGAAGCTGATGGTTTGTGCGGTATCCGCACCTACCTGGAAAATACCATCGTAAGAACCATTTAACAGTTTGGTACCACCAAATGTGGTATCTGTTGAAATCCTATCGATCTCTTTACCTAAGGCCACAACTTCTTGTTGCAACGCTAAACGATCTTCGTCGGTGTTAGAGCCGTTTGCAGACTGCTGGGCTAAAGTGCGCATCCGTTGGAACATGCTTCCAACTTCATCCAATGCACCCTCTGCAGTTTGCGCTAAAGAAATGCCGTCATTGGCATTTCGGTTACCTTGGTTCAAGCCATTAATTTGGGCTGAAAGACGACTTGAAATCTGCAGACCTGCAGCATCATCTTTTGCACTATTAATACGTGAACCTGAAGACAAACGCTGGAATGCGGTATCTAGTGCATTTCCTGAGTTAGTCATTTGTCTTTGCGCGTTTAGCGATGAAACGTTGGTATTTACATATAGAGCCATGATGTACTCTCCTTAAAGTTCCGGGTTAGTTAGGGATGCATCTAAAACCCCTAAACTGCCGAAGCATATTGACGTCTCTGGTGACTGTTAAATATTGCCTCAATTCGTTAGCGGCAAAAAATTGCAAAACTTTAGGATATTTTTGAAAAAAGTTGCCACTTTTACGGTACTAGCAGAGAAAAATGCGGGAGAATTCAATTATAAATAATAAAAACAAAGACTTAAAAAACCATCTAATTTTGATTTTTTTTTAGATATTTTTATAAACTGCGGATAATTGCCATCAAAGTTTCTCCTAAAAAAGGCGTGGCAACTATTTGCCGCCATTTGTTTTTATTAAAACTCAATTCTCGCTTAAAAAAAAACCAGCTTTGGAGAAAAGCTGGTTTTACCCTTATCAGCGAAAATTGCGTTAGCGATACGCAGTCTCAGTATTAACCTTGTAGCAAGCTCAAAGCACCTTGTGGACGTTGGTTTGCTTGGCTCAAAATGGTGCTACTGGCTTGTTGCAATATCTGGAATTTAGTCAGTGACGCTGTTTCAGCGGCAAAGTCAGCATCTTGGATCCGTGAGCGTGCTGCTGCAACGTTTTCAGCGATATTCGCTTGGTTACGAATCGTTGAGCTAAAACGGTTCTGAACAGCACCAAGCTCCGCTCGTTTTTTGTCGATACCAGCAATCATCTTGTCGACACCTGCTAACATCGATTGTGCTTTATCTGCAGTAGATACTGAAAGTCCAGTTGCTGTAGCAAATGCGGTTGCAGCTAAGCTGCCGTCTGTGACAATCCCAGACATTGCTGCAGCTAAAGATGAAATCCTAAAGTTGGTGATCGCTTGCTCACCACTACCATTCACACTAGTAATGCCTTTCATTGAAAAACTGATGGTTTGGCTAGCATCTGCCCCCACTTGGAAAATGCCATCATAGGAACCATTCATCAGCTTAGTACCACCGAAAGTAGTATCTGTTGCAATCCGGTCGATTTCTTTACCTAGCGCTACAACTTCTTGTTGTAAAGATAAGCGGTCTTCATCAGTGTTTGAACCGTTTGCTGCTTGTTGCGCCAGGGTACGAATACGTTGCAACATCCCGGTTACTTCATCCATCGCACCTTCAGCAGTTTGTGCTAATGAGATACCGTCGTTGGCGTTGCGGTTACCTTGATTTAGGCCGTTGATTTGTGCAGATAAACGGCTAGAGATTTGCAAACCAGCAGCATCATCTTTTGCGCTGTTGATGCGAGAGCCAGAAGATAAACGTTGAAACGCTGTATCTAATGAGTTGCCAGAATTCATTAATTGGCGTTGTGCATTTAAAGATGACACGTTGGTGTTTACATATAAAGCCATGATATTTCTCCTGATTTTCGCTAATTCGTGCAATTTTATTGCTGATACTTATGTATCGGTTACAGTGGGAAAACATTTAGTGGAAATTTGAAATTTTTTTACTGTTTTTTCAGATTTCGCAGTTTTCCCAAACTGCACCACTTACCTATGTATCGGAAAACATAGAATTATCTTGAGTGATTGCTTGAAATAAACTTATAGATAAACATGAATTTTGTGGTTTCACTGAATAGGTATACGCAAATTGATTAAATTCAACGGTTAGGGCTTTTATGGCTTATAAGATGAAGCAATTACAGAGGATATAGCAAAGCAAAAATTAGTAAGAACAAAACGCTGAAGTGGGAAAACTCCCACTTCGATAAAAGTTAACGCAGATAATCAAATAAACTAGTGCTTGTTACCCTGTTAAAGGTTTGCTGGACCGCAGAGAGAGCAGTTTCTTGCTTGGTTAATTCAGTAATCGCTTCTGCATAGTCAATTTCATATAAATCTGCACGAAACGACTTATTACTGATTTGCAAATCATCATTCCCGCTTTCAATAGTATCAACAAGGTTTTGCCGCCCCCCCAACCCAGACATAGCAGCATCGATTTTTACCGCTGCCCCATCAATTTGCGCCAAGGCATCAGCCATGGACTCTTTTAAAGCATTCCCAGAAACTTGGTTCACTTCAATCGCATTAATTAAATCCGTTAAGGTATTGAGAATATTACTTTTCTCTGGACTCTTAAGTGAAAAATCCACCTGGCCCGGTCCCGCGCCATTCAGCGACATTTTGATACCATTAAAATTTATGTCACCACCGACCACATAAGTTCCAGTTACCGCAGGGCTTAAGCTTGCGCCGTTCCGCTGAATTTCATAGTTATTTGCAGCATCAATAACTACGCTGAAATTATTATTTGCCGGAATCAAGCCATCATAATTCTGTCGATAGAACTCGTCATAAGTACTTTGATTAGTAATTTCAAAGGTTGCTGCGCTGATCCCGCCCGAGACCACTGGTGTCGTAGTTTTACGACGCGCATTCACATCTTCAAACACGATTTTACCACTGTCATTACTGGCAAGGCTGACTGACGGGGATACTTGCAATTTCTTTTGCCCTTCGTCACCCTTGTATTCGTATTTTCCTGTCGCCGCATCAAAGCTATAAGCTTGGATTTCATCTTGGAAACCTGAAAATAAATAACCGCCATCCGAGTCTTTCTGATTCATCAAATCAAAGATCTGAGCTCGCATATTTTTGATTTGGGTTGCAATCGCGTTTCGCTCTGTTTGGGCAAAACTACCATTTCCTAATTGCACTGCGAGCACTCTCGCTTGGTCCATGGTGCCTCGAATATTGGAAAGTGCAGCCTCTTCTAAATCGAGACTATTGCGCAAAATCACGCCATTACGCTGAAATTGGTCCATCTGACTGATTTGTTGATCTAAGCCAACGACTCGCGCTGAGGCTGAAGGATCATCTGAAGGCGTCAGGATCTTCGTTTGCTTATCAAGTTTAGCGCTGGCATTTTGCAGCCTATCTTGAGCACTCAAAATACTATTCAAATTAACTTGATACTTTTGATTAAAAGAAATGCGCATACCTACCTCGCTGCAGCCAACAGAGTGTCGAAAATGGTCTGAGAAGCTGAAATAATTTTAGCCGCTGCAGCATAAGACTGCTGAAAACGAATCAAATTAGCAGCTTCTTCATCTAAATTTACCCCTGAAATTGATTCATACCAAGCTTCAGATTGTTGCAATAACGACTTGGATGATTCAGTCGCAAGCTTGATCGAACTGGTTTTTTCACCAATAAAGCCGATCATATTGCCGTACCCTTCATTCAGACTCATTTTGTTATCGGCAGAGGCTGCAGAAACTGCATTTTTTCTCAGTAAATCGGCACTTTGTAAATTGGCCATAATTAAGCCATTGCGGTTATCTTTAAAGCCATTACTGTTGTAACTCACTGTGAAGGAATCGCCATTTTGGGGGACCCCCGTCAGATTAAAATCAAAACCATAATTAGCAAGTGGAGAACCAGCCGATGCCATGATATTGCTGTAGTTTCCACCAGTCATCACGGCAGTGGTTCCCAGCAAAGCGCTACTACTATCACGGATTTCAAACTGATTACCGCCAATGTAAGTGACCGTCAATGGTGCACCAGTTAAACCACCCGGCGAGGTAAATGCTGAGGACGTAGGATCGGTATCGGTAACTTTAAAATCACCAAAACGAGCATTTCCCTGATTATTGATTTTGAACTCACCGCGAACAGGTGAGGCCAATGCTAAGTCTTCAGGTCTATCATTAATTAAGGTAAGTGACTGCGCGGCAATACTTAGTGGCTTTAATACAAATTGATCACCGTCACCAAAAGCACCTGTTGAATTATCTAAAGTAACTTCGTAGCCATATAAGAAGCCGCCGGTGGCATTGCCAGTATTAAAAGTCATTGGATAGGCAGTCACAGTTTGGGTTATAGCAGAACCCGATATCACTTTACCGTCATTATCCAGCACTTCCATTTTAAATTGATTCGGCGCGGTAAAAGTTAATAAAAACTCATTTGGCGGAACACTACTGCCCTGTCCAGTCTCAACAGTTGCAGTAATACGACCAGCCCCAGTGTTATCACGCATAGGATAAGCACCAAAGGTTCCCATAGAATAGATGTCTTTACCAAGTTGGCCATTGCCATCCATGCCAAGACGATTTTGCTTATTCACGGCATCACCAAGTGCAATCGCCAATTGCCCAAGCTTATTCTGTGTTGGCTCAAGCATTTGCGAGCGAAACTCTAATAACCCACCAATTTTGCCGCCCAAACCCGCACTTTCCACATCCTGCAGCACGTTACTGTTGTAGTCGAGTTGCATTTCCAACACTTTACGCTCAGGATCGGGATCGCCACTTGCTGCTAACATATTGAAACGACCATGCTCCATTACCAAAGCTTGGCCACTATTTAAAAAAACCAGTTTTTCCCCGTTTTCTGCGTCCAAAGTCTGGATTTCAATCATTTCCGATAATTTGCGTAGGGCTTCGTCACGCTTATCCAATAAATCCAAGGGGGCAGGCGTAGTCTGGCCAATACCATAAGCCATGATTTCTTTATTTAAACTAGCGACAGTGTTCACAATATTATTAGTTTCGGCCACAAAGGAGTCGAGCTGCTGGCTGACAAAAGTTCTTTGCTCTAGAACCAAACTTGATAAGGTGTTGAATTTATTAATTAAGGTTTGAGAGCTTCCCATCACCAATTGGCGAGACGAGGTATTTGATGGGTCGTTATTAGCCGTTTGCACTTGCTTAAATAAATCGGTGATACCTGTCGAAATACTATTCGCCGTGTTGGAAAATAAACTATCAACCCGATTTGCTTCTGACAAAAATTGTTGGTTATAGGCAACTGAAGACGTGTCCCGCCGCATTTGCCTCATCGCAAAATCATTCACTAAACGGTCAGTTGTGCCGCGGCCAACGCCAAGACCTAAAATCGATGAATCGTATTCAGTATTTTGCCGAGTATAGCCTTTGGTGTTTAAATTACTGATGTTATTACTGGTGGTATTTAGCAAGCCATTGCTTGCCAAAACACCAGAAGTCCCTATCGTGAGTAAATTATCAGCCATTTGCTACCTCTACAAAGCGTCTGTTAAATCAACGCTTAATTAATTTGAATCGTTCAGTTGATTTGCGAGCAATTTTCGTACCTGATTGAACGTTGCCCCTTCAAATACTGCGGTCAGTTTTTGGGCATAATTTGGATCTGTAGCGTATCCGGCAGCTTGCAGTTGTCGAAAATAGCTTTTGGCATCAGCGGTACTGGATAGTGCTTGTTGGTAACGTGGGTTATTTTTGATGAATGCCACGTAGTCCTGCATACTTTGTTCGGCATTTTCATACACTCGGAATTTGGCTTTTTCTCGCTGTGCAGAGCCTTGCCGATATTCTAATGTGTCAACCACTGCGACTTGTCCAGTCCAACCGGGACTTGCTTTTATTCCAAAAAGATTATGACTTTGCGCACCGTCAGCCGCCCGAAATATTTTTTTACCCCACCCCGTTTCTAAAGCGGCTTGCGCCAGTATAGCCATCGGCTCTAAACCTAGCTCTTTTGCCGCCACTCGAGCAGCTGGCAATAACTGTTTTACAAATTGCAGTGGTTCGTCGTCAACGTTTTCATGGTCAGCCAAAGCTTGCACAGGGGTCTGTGGCAATGACACAGATTGCGCTTTAGTAGCGTTTAATTCGCTAGGCAGAGACTCAACCCGCGTCACAGCATGCGGCTGCCAAAGGGTTTCTTCGCCAAGTTTTTGTACTTTTTGTACTTGGGGGGCACCTGAAACGGTCGCAGTCAATACACTCGTGGCTGCAGTTACCGTTTGCTCTGGAGCTAATTGCTGAGTTGGGATTTTTGTCCGCTGGACATTCAGCACAATTCGCTCTGGGTCTAATTGTTTAAAAGCTGCAGTTTGTGGTGGCAACGCGAACTCTTTCTGATGTTGGTTTGGCAAGACCAATGTTTTTTCAGTGCCAAGCTGATTCGGCATCGTCAAATGACGTTGTAATTTGCCAGGAGTTGGCTCAGGACTGAGTTGTTTGACCATCAAATCGGCCAAACCTAAAGCACCATTTTTTGACAGCTCAGTGGATAACTGCTGGTCGTGCATATCACGGAAAAACTCGCTGTTGTTACTATTTAATGGGTTATCTTGCTCAAAGGCCTTATTAGCTTTGCGCATACTGGCGAGCAACATTCCCATGAATACCGATTCGAATTGCTTGGCAGCTTGACGTACCGCTTCTTTTTCATCTTTTTTCGCCAACGAACGTAATTCGTTTAAGCTCGATAAGTCATGATAAGAAATATTGCTGCCAGGCGTTTCCATTTTAGATCACCACCAACTCACCATGGATAGCCCCGGCTTCTTTTAGCGCTTCTAAAATAGCCATCAAATCGCCAGGTGCAGCACCCACTGCATTGACTGTACTCACCAATTCATCAAGGGTGGTGCCCGGGTCGAACTTAAACATTCTCGATTTATCGGGACGGACGTCAATAATAGTATTTTGCTGCACTGCAGTCTCACCACCAGCTAGCGCATTTGGTTGCACAACCTGCGGATTCTCGGCAATAGTGACCGTCATACCACCATGGGTAATTGCCGCAGGAAATAAACGAACATCTTTACCAATAACAATGGTTCCTGTGCGTGAGTTGATAATAATTTTCGCGGCATCAGAAGCGGGTTCAAAACTTAAATTCTCTAACGTTGCTAAATATGAAACTCGTTGATCAATATCTCGAGGTGCGCGTACTTGCACTGATCGCGCATCCAAAGTTCTGGCTGTTTCATCCCCAACGAAATTATTGATGGCGGCGGCTAAGTTTTTTGCCGTGGTAAAATCGCCGCGATTTAAATTAAATGTAATGTAATCGCCTTGCGCAAACGGCGTTAACACCTCGCGTTCTACCGTAGCGCCGTTTGGAATACGACCAACGGTTGGGGTGTTAACGACCACTTTTGAACCGTCAGCGCCCTCAGCTCCGAGACCACTGACGATAAGGCTACCTTGAGCCACAGCATAAACTTCCCCGTTAAGCCCTTTGAGAAAGGTTTGCAGCAACGTGCCGCCGCGCAGACTCTTAGAACTCCCCACAGATGACACGGTTATGTCAATGGCTTGACCTGGCTTGGCGAAGGCTGGTAATTCTGCTGACACTGCAACCGCTGCCACATTTTTGATTTGGGCCTTCATACCGGCAGGTAAATTAATACCAAAATTGGCGAGCATCGTTTTGAAACTTTGTTCGGTAAAAGGACTCTGTTCACCAGTGCCCGGTAAGCCAACTACTAGCCCGTAACCGACTAATTGGTTTGAGCGAACGCCTTCGACTGTTGCCACGTCCTTCACTCTAGCCGCATAAGCACCAAGACTCAGGCACAATAACGGCAACAACCACAATTTTGGATTAATCATATTGCCTCCCAACCGCTGTTAAAACGGCCATGCCGATGTCGAGAAAAACCGACTCAACCAACCTGGACCTTGTCCACCATGGGTGGCACCTGTCCCTGAGTATTCAATACGTGCATTTGCAATTTTAGTCGACTCAACCATATTTTTGGAGTCAACATCTTCTGCTCTAATCACCCCAGTCAACCGGATATATTCCTTACCTGTGTTTAATGTCAGCCACTTTTCACCACGGATCACCAAATTACCGTTTGCCATGACGCGCAAAACATTCACAGAAATATCACCGACTAAACTATTACTTTGGTCAGCTTTTGAATCGCCTTTAAAATCGCTAGTCGAATTCACGCCTAACTGCAAAGTATTGCCGGCAATTGAGACGTTTCGCCCAGCTAAGCCGACCATCGGATCTATCGAGTTTGACGAGTCTTTGCCATATTCAGTTTTAGCTTTTTTCGATGCTTGAGTATTTTCTCTTAGCATTACCGTGATGATGTCCCCTTCACGGCGCGCTTTGTTGTCTGAATACAAACCATTCGAGGTTGCCTGCGCGAACAATGAACCACTATTCACTACTGGCTGAGCCTGCGGCTCGGGTGGCAATGGCGCAAAAGCAGGATCATCTGGAAATGCTTCTTTTTCATAACTAGCACAGCCACTTAGCAATACTAAAAGTAAAAAGCCAAGGCATTTATTGCTCATCATTCACCCCCAATTACAGGTTTTGTACCGCATAACTTAACATCTGGTCGACTGCAGTAATGACTTTAGAGTTCATCTCATATACCCGTTGACTCTCAATCAAACCGACCAATTCCTCGGTGACATTGACATTTGACGATTCGAGGCCGCCTTGCACTAAGTAG
Organism: Alteromonadaceae bacterium; assembly: GCA_041914845.1. Lineage (GTDB taxonomy): Bacteria > Pseudomonadota > Gammaproteobacteria > Enterobacterales > Alteromonadaceae > Pararheinheimera. The sequence goes on along the minus strand of JAYSCP010000003.1, from coordinate 1,566 downwards.
CCTAAGCCCTCTAGCCCTGGCACACCTTGCACTGGGTCGCCACTAGCGCCAGTCTGCCGAAATAAGTTTTGCCCTATCGGCTCAAGGCCGGCCGGATTGATGAAATTGGTGACCGTAAGCTGCCCTAGCACTGCGTTATCAGCTTGGCCTTGTAACTTCACCGATACTTCACCATCTTGAGAAATATTAATTTCAATGGCATCTGGCGGTACAGTAATGGTTGGCTGGATTTGATAACCAGCACCTGAAGTGACTAAATTACCTTCACTATCTGTGGTAAATTGGCCATTTCGCGTATAAGAAATAGTGCCGTCAGGCATCAATATTTCGAAAAAACCAGCGCCTTGAATAGATACATCCAATGCGTTATCAGTAGTGATATGGTTGCCTTGACTAAAGTTTTTCTGCGTAGCAACGACTTTAGACCCCGCACCTAACATCAAACCATTGGGCAACTCGGAGTTTTGCGATGAGCGGCCCCCCGGTTGATTAACGTTTTGATAGAGCAAATCTTCAAACACTGCACGACTTTTTTTGTAGCCGACAGTACTGGCGTTGGCTAAATTGTTTGAAATTACCGAAATATCGCGTTGTTTTGCGTCTAAGCCGGTTTTACTGATCCAAAGCGCTGGATGCATACAGTCCTCCTGAGCACTAAGCTCTAGATAATACGTAAAATCTGGTTATGCTGACGGTCCATATCTTCGGCCGTCTTCATCATTTTCACCTGCAATTCGTATTGACGTTGCAGCGCTATTAAATAAGTCATTTCACCCACAGCATTAACGTTACTACCTTCGACCGCGCCACTAATTAACGTAACAGCAGGATCAAGTTCTGCAATTGCGTCATCTTTACGGCGAAACAAACCGTCATTGCCTTTCTCAATCTCACCGCGCGCAGGATTTACCAGTTTGATGCGCCCTGCTTCAACCATCGCCGTAGCTGGTGCGCCACGCGGTAAGGCCATCACCGTACCGTCTTCGGTGATTTCCAATTTATTCAACGGCAATGGCAGTTCAATGGGGCCATTCTCGCCAAGCACTGGGCGACCCGAAGATGTTTGCAAAACACCTTCAGTACTAATTTGCAAATTCCCTGCTCTGGTATAAGCCTCTTTGCCATCGGCATCTTGTACCGCGAACCAACCATCACCACGTATAGCAATATCGAGTTCGTTTTCAGTGATTTTTAACTCACCCGCGTCAAAATTCTGACTTGGAGATTCGGTCATCGAGAAAACTCGACTCGGCAAACCATCACCAAATGCTTGCATTGCCCTTGCTTGCTGTAAATCAGCCTTAAAACCGACTGTAGTCGCGTTTGCCAAGTTATTCGAACGAACGGCAAGCGCATTCATGTTCTCTTTGGCACCGCTCATAGCGATATAAAGTAAGTGATCCATAACAATCTCCGACAAGTGATAACTTGATAAAGCAAGGATGATGCCAGTTTATTATCTGGCTAATTGACACCAGTTGTTTAGATTGCAAACGAAAAAGCCACCCGAAGGTTAACACCATTCACTTAAGAATGTTTTGAGCGAACGGGATAACGGGTTTTACT
>JAYSCP010000002.1:0-356282 GCA_041914845.1 Alteromonadaceae bacterium | reverse complement strand
CATGATAGTGATTCATCATGATGGCGTATGACGCCACCTCAATTGCAAACATACTCGTGAGTAATTTCAAGCGTTCGACAATCCACTCACGGCGATGCTCAAAGTTACAGCCATCAATTTCCCCACACAAAAATGAACGGCGCACACAGCGATAAGTTAAATGATAAAACGGCGTTTCGCTTAAAGCGATTTGCTTGCAACGAGGCTTCGGCATGCTGTCATCCTGACAATTATTCCATGAGCCTTAACTGTGGTTGCAAAAGTGTTAAAGTCAAGTGTGAAAGGTGGGTGTCCGCACTCAAATGGGTGTCCGCACTCAAATGGAAAAGTGGCTGTCCGCACTCAAATGCGCACTCAAATGCAAAATACCATCTGAATTTTCAACCCAATCCTCACCAGCAGCCACGCAGTAAGCGATCATTCGTTGTCGCTTATAGCTGCCCTACCACCTGCTCAGCCGCCTCGATACAGCCAGCAAGATAACCAGGATAATTGGTTGACCATTCGCTGCCGGCGCCGAATAACTTGTGTTGCCAAGGCCCGTCGGCTACAAAGTAGCTCGGCGGCTGCGGATGTGCAGCTTGGCCTGTGATGTCGGCGGCCGTGGCAGTCAGCGGATCTAACGCCCAATCTTTCAGTGCAACCCTCTCAGGATTAGCAGCGAATGGCCCGAATAACCGTTGCAATTGCGCCTGACACTGCTGCTGCAACTGCGCAGCGCCCAACTGTCGGCGCGCCTCTGCCGGATAACCAACAAAACCAAACAATGCCGCCTTGCCGTTTGGCAAACTAGCATCGTGAATTTCGACCATCGGACCAACATTGCTGCGTACCGAGCCAGACAATCCGCTTTCTCGCCAAAATGCCTTTGGAAATACTGCTAAGAATTTCGCGTGCGGAGCCATCCAAGTATCGGTTGCTAGCCATGCTTGCTGCACCTGATTTGGCAGTGCCGGTTGAAACTTTACTGTGCTTGCGATGAGCCTTGGCGGTGCCGCGACAATCACTTGGTCAAAATGCGCCAAAGCCCCCGCCGCTAACTGCAAAGTGATGTCATTATCAGCTAAAACAATGGCTTGCACCTGCTGCTGATAACAAATTTTATCCGCAGGAATTTTTTCCCGCAACGCGTCGACTAATGCCGACATGCCGCCCGCTAAACGCAGTGTCTGCAATTCGTTGCGATAGCCCGCCATTTGTACTGGCGGATGACTCGCAGAGCGTTCAAATAACATCTCGCCTTGGTCGTATTGTTCGAATGATACCAGGCCTAACTTGGCAACTAACTGCGCCAAAGCAGGCTGCATTTGCGGCCAATACCAAGTCGGGCCGAGGTCAAATCGAGCTGCAGAGCCGTCAAACGCGATCCCTACTGATGCATTGTCATTTGCAGTGAAACCATCAATGCGGCCACCAAGTCTATCGCGTGCTTCAAATAGTTGGTAATTAACAAAACCGCGTTGTTCTAGCAAATAAGCGGTATAAAGCCCGCTTAAACCACCACCGATAATCGCAATCCGAGATTGGTTACTCGTCATGCTAAATGTCCGATTTTGAGATAAAAACGAGCCCCTTCGTCACCACTTTTCAGTTGGAATTGGCTATTTGCAGGAACTCGAGCCCAAGTGTTAGCGCGCCAAACAACCGTAGCAAAAATTTGCGAATGCTCGGTTAACTGCCCGTCTAACACAAGCAATTCGCCACCTTTGGGTAGCGGCAAAGTCAGTGAGCCATGCGCTGGCAGTTCGAAGAGCTCCACCCGCTCATGCGGGTTTGCAAATAACAAACAATGACGCCCACTCGGCGAATTTTGCCAAAGAGCGCTCTCCGTGGTGTCGATGCACACCGCTGTGTGCTCGCTCTCTTGCATTTGCATCAGTTTGACGAAAATCACTGTGCCATCATCGCTATAAGGTTGATGGCTTGAACCGGGCGGATTTCGCAAGTAAGTACCTGCGCCATAACAAACGCCATCAGCACAAAAATGCCCTGATAGCACGAAAATCTCTTCACCAGCAGGATGCTCGTGCACCGGAAAAGATGAATTGGCGGCATATCGCACCAAGCTGGTTGCCCGCGCTTTTTCCTCACCAATTCTATCGAGCATCACGCGCTCCACGCCTGCTTGCGGCGAAGCAATCCACTGCTGATGCTCAGCCAACAGCAAAGCAGGTAACGAAAAATCTGCGTTGATCCGCATGACAATCACCTTTCAAAATTGACACAAGAGGCGCTGAATAAAGTATCCAGCCGCTGGCAGTTAACGCCGCGACCAGCGTTGTAGATCACTTGTGCTCGTTTTCCGCTTTTTCTTTCTTTTGGCGAAGCAAAAAAAGATACTCGCCGAATAGGCGAAGACTTGTTCGCAAAGTCTGAGTGCAAACTGCAAGTCAACTAAACAACCGCCTGCAAGCCCCAAACACCACTAACTCGGCTCTTGCTCTCCAAACAGCGATAGCAAATCTTGCGCGCTCCCCTGCCAAACTTGGCCTTTACCACCGGCAAAAATTTGGTCGGCGAGACTTTGCTTGAATAGCTGCATTTTTTGGACTTTTTCTTCAACGGTATGCCGAACAATCAACTTGTAAACAAACACGGCTTTATCTTGGCCAATCCGATGCGCACGGTCCGTCGCTTGGTTTTCAGCAGCAGGATTCCACCATGGGTCATAGTGAATAACCGTATCAGCGGCAGTGAGGTTAAGGCCTGTGCCACCCGCTTTTAAGCTAATCAAAAACACCGGATTGTCACCTTTTTGGAAATCATCAATTTGTTGCTGACGATTTTTGGTTTGGCCGGTCAGTTTGCTGTAGTTAATCCCCAAATACTGCAGTTCTTGCTCAATAAGCCCAAGCATGCTGGAGAATTGACTGAATAACAGGATTTTCCGACCCTCTTCAATCATTTCTGGCAAGTTATCACGCAGCCATTGCAATTTGGCGTTATGTTTTACCGATTGCGCTTGCTCAATAGGCACTAAGCGCGCATCACAACAAGCTTGGCGTAGCTTTAATAACGCATCTAAAAATTCAATCTGACTGGCGGCGACACCTTTGCGCAAGAACAATTCTCGCACTTTAGTTTCCATCACCAAACGAATGCTTTCATACAAGTTACGCTGATCCGCTTCCATCTCCAGCAGCTGCAGGATCTCGGTTTTCTCCGGCAATTCGGTCGCAACTTGGGATTTCGTCCGACGCAATATAAATGGCGCTATTTTTTGCTTGAGCGCATGCGCTCGTTCTTGATCGGCCTGCTTTTCAATTGGTTTGCGATAGACCTGATTAAAATGTTGTTCGGTACCAAGTAAGCCCGGTAACACAAAATCGAATAATGACTTGAGCTCGCCTAAATGGTTTTCCAGCGGCGTGCCACTGAGCGCCAAGCGAAAATCAGCTTTCAATAACCGCACCGATTGTGCGGCCTGACTGCCGGAATTTTTGATATGCTGCGCTTCATCAAGCACCACTAAGCTGAATTTAAAGCGCTGATAAACAGCAATATCACGAACGATTAATGGGTAGGTTGTCACCAATAAATCGTAGTCAGTTAGGTTTTCAAATAAGTGCGCGCGTTTACTGCCATAGACTTGCAGCACTCGTAAATCTGGGGTGAACCGTTCGGCCTCTTGTTGCCAATTGCCAAGTAAGCTGGTTGGACAAACAATCAATACTGGCGCAGTTAAGCGCCCCGCTTCGCGTTCGCTTTGCACAAAGCTCAACGTTTGCAGCGTTTTACCAAGGCCCATGTCATCCGCCAGTACACCACCAAGGCCATATTGGCGCAGGAAACTGAGCCAATTTAAACCTTGTTGCTGATATGGACGCAATTGCGCAAACAACTGGCTTGGCAGCGGAACTTCACTAATGCCAGAAAAATCATGCAGTTGCCGTGATAGATTAGCAATCCGATTGGCGTTGAGGTACTGCACTTCTGCAGCCCCAGGCGGTGGCAAAATCGCCGCTTTATAATCGGGCAATTCCAATTCGTAGACTGGTTTTTGCAGGTTCAGCAGCTCAACAATAGTGTCAATTAATGGCTGGATCAGACTAACCGGCAAAGCTAACTTCCCTTGCGGTAAACTCAGCCAAATCTGCTGCTCATTAGTCGGTAAGCCATATTGGCGCAACCACTGGGTGATCAGTGGTAATAACGGCACCTTCTCACCGTCAATATCGACTTGAATAGCGACGCCAAATCCGCCTTGCGCTTTATCGGCAATTTGCAAATAAGCTTTGGAACTGACGATATCAAAATTAAAATCAGGCGCTTGTTCAACAATCCAGCCCTGTTGTTTTAATTCCGGCAGTTGCTGCAACAGCGGCTGCCATAATTGTGGATTATCGGGACCGTCACCAACGCCAAAATTCGCATGAATGCCAGTGGCCGTGTGCTGGGTTAAACCAAGCGCAATTAATGCTTCTAACGCAGCAACTTCGGCATTGCGTTGACGTTTGATAAAAATAGTTTCGCCATCGCGCGTCAGTTCAGTTTGCGCTTGGGCTAAATCTAGCGGTAAACGAAACCCAGCATAATCAAAAGCCAATACCGCGATTGGTTCGCGCCGCTCACCGCTCTGCTGCATTTTTAATTGCAAAATCGGGGCAGGTGTTGGCTCTAACCGACGCACCGCGACCCCTTGTGGCACCGGTAATGTGACTTTAGAAAACAGGGTTTGTAAGCGCGATAAACTTTCTTGCGCGGCTTTTAACGGTACTGGCGGCATCCGCGCTAATAATTTTAATTCGCGACCGGTAAGCTCAGTATCAATTAAACCAATTTGGAAATGCGTGGTATCTAGATAACAAGGTGGATCTGTATACACAACTTCGAGGTCGGCATCTTCACCAAGTTCGCAGACCAACTGAAAACCTGCGCTGCTTTGCAGCCAATTTAACGTGACAGCGCGAGGTTCGCCCCAATGCAAATCATGCCGAGCTTCGCCGAAAAAACAACGGCCTGTTGCCAACATTTGTTGCAACAGTTGATAGCCCCATGCATCTTCAACCAACGATTGATCGCGAACGTTTTGCGAGCGAAACCAATTGATTAAACGAAAATCGGCTTCTTCTATCCAATACGGCAGCAGATACCCGGAGAATTCTTGTGAACCGATGGCTTGGCCTTTGCTGTAACCGCCTTTTTTGTTGGCTTTCACTCGACGTGGGTACAGCTGTAACCCCGATTGGCCATAACTGAGGATATAAAGCACGACATCTTTCAGTTTACCAACTTCTGGATCTGCACCAGTGGTACGTTCAACGTCACTAAACCACTGGCTCAATTGGCGAAGTGGCAGTTTTTGTAAATCTACCAGTTGCTGCTCATAACTGTGTTTGAGCTTCAACAGCACAGCCAACACATGTTTGCAGCGCCCACCGACTGGGCAATTGCAAGAATCGGTTAAGCGCCAATCGGCACCATGTTTTTTCAGGGAAATAAATTGACGATATGGCGTTAGGGCCTCGCCCCAAACCTGAGCACTGACTTGCGCTAAGTCTTCACTGTATTCAAGTTTGATGACTTTGCCCGCTTGCCAATAAGCACGAGCTCGCTGGAACGTCGCGGGGTCAAACCATTGCTGCAGCTGCGCTGCACTCACCGGAAAAACAGAAGTCGTCATGATACCTTAGCAAAACTGGGCGCCGAGTACGGCGGAAAAACGGGCATTGTACCTCACAAAACTCAGAGTCCAAAGCTGAGCAGTGAGTTCTGTTAGCGCTATTGCTAGTTTTGTTGCTGCCAACCCGCCAGCAATAGCTTTCATCGGAACAATACGCAAGCTTTACCTTTTTTGACCAATTTCGTTTATGCTAAATTTTTTGCTAGCAAGGACCTATCAATGCGTCTGAATACAATTACTTGGTTAACTTTATTATCACTTGCCAGTGTGGCGCATGCCGATGAGCAGCGCCGTTATACTATTTTGGTCGATAACGGGGTAAAAGCCGGCGAACAAATTGTCGATATCAATGCCAAAGGCGAAACCAAAGTTCGCTTCATTTTCAAAGACAATGGCCGCGGCCCAGAACTCAACGAAACTATTAAACTCAATGCCGACGGCACAATTGCCAGTTATATTGGTCAGGGAAAATCAACCTTCGGCTCACTCATTAATGAAACTTATCAACGACAAGGGAATCAGGCGAGCTGGTCTGCCGGTGAGAAAAAAGGCAGCAGTAAAGTAGAGGGTAGCGCCTTATACCTGCCAGTTGATGGCTCAGCAGAAGTGAGTTCAATCGCTATCGGCGCCATTGCCAAGAGCGGCAAAGATCATATTGCGCTATTACCTTCCGGTAAACTCAGCCAAAAACCGGTCAGCAATTTGTTGGTGAAAAAAGCCGGAGAACAACAACAAGTGCAGTTAGTTGTGCAAACAGGAGTGGGTCTTGAACCTAATTTTGTTTGGGCAACAACTGGAGAAAATCCTCGGTTATTTGCCAGCTTAGCGCCTGGAGCATTCACCTTAATTGAAGAAGGCTGGCAAGAAAACGCCGAGCAGATGGCCGAAATTCAACAAGCCGCCGAGATTAAATTACTAGAACAGCTTGCCACTGATCTGCCAGTGGCGCTGCCAGGATTATCGGTGATCCGCAACGCCCGTATTTTCGATAGCGTCAGCGCCACAGTCGGCAAACCGCAAGATATTTACTTTTTACGCGGTAAAATCACCGCCATAGTGCCGACTGGCAGTTTAACTACCGTTGCCGAAAATCAAATCGATGCCAAAGGCCGTATTGTGGTACCTGGCTTGTTCGACATGCACGGGCACATCTCACGTTGGGAAGGTCCATTGCATTTAGCCGCTGGAGTCACGTCATTACGTGACATGGGCAATGACAATATCAGCCTGCAGCAAATGATTGACGAAATCTCTTCAGATCGTTTGCTGGCGCCCACCATATTTCCGACCGGGTTTTTAGAGGGTGAAAGCCCATATTCCGCCAGAAATGGCTTTGTGGTGAAAGATCTGAAAGGGGCAAAGTTGGCCATCGATTGGTACGCCAGCCATGGTTACCATCAGCTGAAAATCTACAACTCCTTTCCGAAGGAAGTCCTAAAAGATACCGTCGCTTATGCGCATCAACGCGGCCTTCGGGTCAGTGGCCATGTGCCGGCATTTTTAACTGCGGAAGAAGTAATCAGCGCGGGCTTTGATGAAATACAGCATATCAATCAATTATTGTTGAATTTCTTAGTCAAGCCGGACACTGATACTCGCACTTTAGAACGCTTTTACTTGCCAGCAAAACAAGTGGCAGCACTTGATTTACGAAGCGCTAAAGTTCAGAAATATATCAAACTAATGAAAGACAAAGGTATTTCGGTAGACCCAACTTTAGCGACCTTTGATTTCCTGAAAAAAGTAGATGGCACGGTTGGTGATCCTTGGAAAGATATTGTCGACCATTTACCACCAGATCTGCAGCGTCGTTATCACACGGCAGAATTAGAAATACCGGATGCAGAAACCGCCAAGGTTTACGCCAAATCTTATGCAAAAATGGTGGAGTTTGTCGGCATGATGTACAACGCTGGCATTCCAATTGTTGCGGGAACTGATGAGTTGGCAGGGTTTACCTTGCAGGGTGAACTGGAGCTTTTGGTCAAAGCAGGCTTAACACCGGCACAAGCGCTGCAAGTGGCAACATTAAACGGTGCACGTTTTAGCAATGCCGCCACGCACAAAGGGCAAATCGCTGTAGGAATGGATGCCGACATTTTATTGGTCGACGGCGACCCGACCAAAAACATTTCGGACATCCGCAAACTAGCACTGGTAGTGACCCAAGGCAAAGCGATGTACCCGACAAAAATTTATCAGGCAATGGGGATTACGCCATTTGTCACTGAGCTACCGGCAATCCAACAAAAGCCTATGCCAGCAGGTCAGGCCGGCGGTAGTGTGCACCGGCATCGGCATTAATAAATCGCCAGCTGTGATTGGTATTGCAGCTGGCTTTTTTTACTGCAAAAACAAAAATCCTATTAATACTGCATGACAGGCAACGACCACTGCGGTCAATTGCTGCCGTAATTGCAGATACGCTGGATGGTACTGTTCGTCAATGGCGAACCAGCGCTCGCCAAGTCTAAGCGCCACAAATAAGGCAAGCTCTGCGGATAAAGTGGCGATGGTTGGTAAAAAACCGGCGAGAAAGCTTAAGATAGGTAAACTCACCGCAAACAAAGCCAGTGGCCACACAGAAAGCCGTTGTGACCATACCGGCCATAACACCCCAGCCATAAAACCCAAAATAATCGCACTGTAGCGTTGGAACATCGCTAAGGCATCTAGTTGCGGAAACAACGGCACAACGGCCAACAATGCCAATAATAGAAATGGCAATAAACCGAGATAACCTAAAATATGAAAAACTGGCATGGTCCTTTCAACTTCACTGTAGATGATTATAAAGTGCTACGTACCAATACGAATGCCCGATCAGTTTGCTGAAATATCAAAGGGGGTTGCCTTCGGATTATTTCAGCCGGTTTATTTCAGCCAGCCGCGGCTAATTTGCCGGAATTGTTCAGTCCCCGCCCGATTAAGCCACTCAAACGCCACCATCTCACGACTGACCACCACACCACCGGCTTGCTGAAAACGAGCTAACGCCAACTGTTTGTCAGCCTCGCGTCTGGAGCCTACAGCCTCCGCTACCAAATAAACCTTAAGCCCACGCGCTATCAGCCCTAATGCGGTTTGTAACACGCAGACATGAGATTCAGCCCCTGCTAGCACTACCTGCTGGGTTTTATGATCTAGGAGCGCTGCTATAAATTCGGCTTGCTCACAAGCATTAAAATGGATCTTCTCAATAATTTGATCGGTTTTAAGCCTATTTAAAAGACTCGGGATGGTGACGCCCAATCCCTGCGGATACTGTTCTGTCGCGAGCACTGGGATGTTGAGTTCATGGGCAACATCAATCAACCAGCCACATTGCAGTTCTACTTCAGCAAAATTGCTAATCACCGGAGCCAAGCGATTTTGCATATCAATCACCACTAAAGCGCTATGTTGTGCTTGCAGTAACATAAAATTCTCCTAAACGATGTTTTGAGCAAAGCATACTGCGAGTTGTCACCAAGCAACAGTCACGTTATATAAAAATGCCTGCATTAGCCGAGTTGTTGGCAACTGCGTTAAAACTAGCTAAATTTGACTTAAAGCGCCAGCAAGTACCTCCACGCTGATAACATCAATTCATCCAAGTTCAAGGAGTTCAATATGCGTAATAATCCCGTTTGTTGGTTTGAAATCTATGTCCAAGACATGGCACGCGCCAAAGCATTTTATGAAGGCGTTTTTGCCGTTAAATTAGAGCAGATCAATAGCCCAGGCATTGAAATGTGGGCTTTTGGCATGGACGACAACACGCCTGGTGCAAGCGGTTCGTTGGTTTATATGCCTGGCGTACCCTCAGGTGGCAACAGCAGCTTGGTGTATTTTGCCTGTGCCGACTGCGCAGTTGAAGAAGCAAGAGTTGTTGGGTTTGGCGGCCAAGTGACACGCCCTAAGATGTCAATTGGTGAGTATGGATTTATCTCACTGGTACAAGATACCGAAGGCAATATGATTGGTTTATATTCGCAACAGTAGTGATGGCCCTGCGCAGCATTACCCAACGCTACATACACAAACCTGCGGCAATAGGCGAACTAATGGGGCATTTGCTGAGTAGCATTCACTACCAACACTTCATTCACCGTGATTGCCGCCATCGAACGACTTCCTTGTAACTCGAGGTGGTCGTTTGGTCGTAATTGCTCATACTCAGTCATCGTAAAACCACATAAGCACATGGATTGGGGCGCAGGATTTAAACTCTGGGTTGAATTATTTGGAGTCTGGTTGCTTGGCGCTTGCGGCGGTCTAGTTAACTTGACAAAAACACTACGTTTGCACCAATTATTGTTGCGTTGTAAGTCAAACACTTGCGCTTGCTGATGCCATGACTTTGCCGTTAAGTATTGCACAGAAAGCATCAACGGGTTTTGCAAGGTCAACGCCAACAACCCCGCATTCACGATAAGCAACAACTGCTCAAGCCGCCATTTAGGGACGGCGGTTTGTAAATCCCGACGAGCTAGTATTATCAATATCAATGTAAAGAGCGCAGCAGTACTGTAAAAAAACATCAGGAAGATTTCGCTCACGGAAAAAACCGGCATCACCCCGAGGTTCGGCAGTAAGTAGCTCAAGACCGCGAACATAAAGGAAAAAACAAAGAGTCGCTGACCACGCACTGCCTTCCAATCTATCGGGGGAGCCCTGACAACATCAACCCCTGAGGCGGGATTACCGCTTCGCGTCGACAGATCTCCACGCGACTTTTGCCCTGTTCAGTGACCACGCGCTCAATAAAATAGACGCCACGAACGCCTAATTCAGTGCGGACTTGCTGAATAAGCCATGCCTGCTTGCGACGATCGAGCGTCGCTAATAATGCCAATAAGGCATCATCCGAAGCACTTTTTAGATCCGTCGAGCAAGCACTGTTCATCGACTGGGATTTAGCACAATTCGGCGACTATCAATATTCAAGCCGAAAGCCGAACTGTGCAGGGAAATTTGAATATGGTCATTGGGCCGAACGTGCGCAAGGTAGTGACTTGGTACCTGGCAAAGTTGCAATATTTCGCTATCGCTTCTTTGAACTAAAATACGAAAGTAACAACTAGGACGGCCATTAAAAATATCCAACACTTTAACCGTTTGCTGATGGCTATCCGCCAACACCTTATGCAGTTGTGCCATCACAAAAGGCACTGCGCTCAAGCCTAAGGCCACACAAAACAGCAATAGACGTTTAGTATGTTGTGCGACCACAGCATCTTCATTTTGGAAAGCCTTTGGCCATAGTTTCAGCAAAGCGCCTCCGACAAACAATAACATCAGAGTAAATGCCAGTATCGAGGGTTTAAAGTCGCCACTCCAGCCTTTAAACCACCACATAAATGCGCCAATAAACAAGAACATCGTTGACGCCGAAAGGAAGTCTAAATCGTCACTATCCTCACCAATTCGTACCACATGACTTGCTGACTCCCATTGTTTCGATAGTGTTTCGCTGGGCACAGTTTTTAGCAACCGAACTTCATAGCGAGTTTTGCCGTCGACTTCTGCACGCGTTTCTTCATACAACACGCCACGTCGCGCAAGCTCTGCCCTAATATCCGCTAAACGCCCAGCAAAGCGCTCGCGGTCAATTAAAGACAAAGCATTTAGTAATTCAGTAGTACTATAACTACTGTAATCAGGAGTAAATTCGAACATAAAAATCCCTTTTGGCTAGGGTACAGTTGACCCTAATAACTATCGCCAAATCTGCCCTGCGACGATGCCAACAAACAATGTCAAACCCACGTAATGATTCGCTAAAAATGCTTTAAAACAACCGTCTCGACCACGCAGCGCTAGTCGGTTTTGATAAAAAAACAGCAACAACACGATAATCAGCGCAACCGAAAATGCAGAACCCAACCCCGCCAGCGCCCCAACCCACTCAAGTAGCGCTAGGCTTGCAAGCTGCAATAAACCAATGATCCAAAAAACATAACGCCCAAATAAGCGCGCAGTTGATTTCACCCCGATTTTCTCGTCGTCGTCTTTATCCACTAATGCATAATAGGTGTCATAGGCTACGGTCCAACACAAGTTCGCTGCGTAGAGTAACCACATGATTAGCGGCAGTTTCCCCTGGATTGCCATAAAACACATCACCATACCCCAACTAAAGGCGGCACCAAGTACCACTTGCGGCAAGTGGGTATAACGCTTCATAAACGGATAAATTGCCGCTAATGCGACCGCAACCAGACTTAATAACGCGGTACGCCAATCTAAAAACAGCAGTAATATTGCACTGAGTATCAACAACAATAAAAAGAGCTGCAAAGCCTCTTTTGCGGTCACTAACCCTGCTGCAAGCGGGCGCAACTTGGTGCGATCGACAGCACCATCAAAGTTGCGGTCGGCATAGTCATTAATCACACAACCCGCAGATCGCATGAGGACAACACCTAAGGTGAACACTGACAACATGGACAAAGATGGCATGCCATCGCTGGCTAACCACAAAGCCCACCAAGTTGGCCACAACAATAGGTAAATACCGATGGGCTTATCTAACCTCATCAGTTGCACGTAAAAACGCCAATTAGCGAAAGTTAAATTCCACGACATGATGCAAATAATCCTGGCAGGAACAACTCCTGCACCAACAGTTGATGATTTTCAAGACTAAAAAACGAGCGCCGCCCAAACAAGGCTTTTTGTTCGCCAAGCGTGGGTAACATCAACCCTTGGGCAAACTTTGCCACTTCGATAGTTCCGCGCGCTAAATTCGCGTGTTGGAAAATAAACTCTCCCAGCGGCTTCTCGCCTAACGATGCCAAAGGCGCGAGCGCTTTGATGGTTGAAAGCGGCAGAAAACTTTGGGCATACACGCAGGGAACATCGGCAGTTTTAAGCACAACCTCACGCACCACACCATTGGCAGATTGCCAACGTTGCGCGAGGAACGGTGGTAAGGATATTGCCCGCTCTAAGCGTAATTGCAAAGAAAATTCGCCAGGTAACGCTTTTAACCTTGCCGTCAACGAAGTGGTATTCAATAACCAATCTTGCTCAGACAACGTCAATTCAAACTCAGTTGCAGGACGCCACTGCGCCTGCCAAATTTCAGAAACTTCGGCGCTCATGGCTACCTTCACAACAAACTAATCGCGGGCATCATAACAAGGAATTATGAGACTGTTAATCGCTGACACAAGACAAGCCGCTAGGAACTTCGGTATGCGGCACACAAAACTCTGCGATCGCGCGAAGCGCTCACTTGCTTTTTGTGAGCCTTGCGGAAAAGTTTTCAGCAAGCCGTTGCCAGTGCTTAATTTATTGCTAGAGTAATTAGACACAACTTTGAATTGACCTGATAGCAAGAGATGGTCTTCAGGGGCCGACTCAGGTACACTTGTTAACGAATTTAATGTTCAGACTCTAGCGTGGTATCCATGAAATATATTTGTGTGTTGTTGTTGATGCTGGTTAGCTCAGGTGTTTGGGCCGAAGATCCGCCACCTGCCGCCGATGCCCCGGCAAAACCGAAAATTGTCTATTATGGTTTTGACCCTGATATCGTCACCAACTATGTTACCGCAGGGCAAAAAAGCTTAGGTTATGTGCGAGTAACCATGGAATTGATGATTAAAGACGAAAAGTATTTACCTTTAATCGAACACCACGAACCGATGATCTTGGATGCTATCGTTGGCGTCTTTGGCAAAGAAGGTGAAGCAACTGTCAAGTCGCTAACTGGTCGCGAAGAAGTCCGGATTAAAATATTGAAAAAGCTCAATGAAATCTTGAAGAAAGAAACGGGCGCAGAGCTAGTGCAAGATGTGTTGTTTACCAAGTATTTGTATCAATAAATCCGAAAACTCAGAATTTAACACCGATAAAGGCAGCTTAGCTGCCTTTTTTGTTGGCGATGAAATTTGCTATCTCCTACGCTCAATCTAAGCGCGTAATTTATTGCGAGATTGAAACGGCAAATACCCGAGGATAATCCCTACCAGCAAACCAGCTAAATGAGCGTAATTGGCGGTATTTACCCACAACAAATCGGCAAAACCGAGCATTAAAAACAATAATGACACAATCAGGTCACTGCGTTCAGCCCGCAACACTTGTTGCGGATGTCTGGTGCCATAAATCCACGCGAATCCGAATAATGCAAAACAAACACCTGATAAACCACCAAAGTTCGGTCCAGTTGCCAGCCACTGCAGTAAATTCGAAGTCACCGCGGTGACCAGCAGAAATCCGCATAAAAAGCGGCTGCCCAGCTGTCGTTCCACCCGACCGGCATACACAAGCCAAGCCAACAAATTAAACGCCAAATGCTCGATAGAAAAATGCAGAAATGCCGGAGTCAGCCAACGCAAACTATACCAAGGTGCATCATGCGCTAATGGCGGTAACAGCGCGGTAATCACCGATTTAGGAAACAGTTGCTGGAAAAAATACAAGGTTAAACACAGCACAACCACGATTAAGGTGATTGGCCCAGTCGCAAGCCAAAGTCGCTGCAAAAATGCTGGCCCGTTGTTCGCAGCTGCAACAGCTTTAGGTTTGGCTAACTGCCAAGCGGCATCTTGATAACGAGGATCTGTTGGATTTTGCTGAAAATGGGCCAACTGCTCCTGCACGCGATTAAACATCGGTGCAGGGACATACAATGAGGTACGGCCATTCGCCAGCGGCTCTAGCCGAACAAGCCAGCCTTGCGCTTCGCAATAATCAGCAAACACTTGCGCGTCGCGTTGATTCGCAAATTGCCCAACCACAATCATCGACACGCCCCCGCTCGGAACATCTTATTCAGCACCTTGTACAAACGGCTGATTATGCCGCCAACCTTCAAAACCACCGTCCATGCTATAAACTTCGTCAAAACCTTGCTGCGTTAAATACTGCGCGGCACCTTGGCTTGAATTTCCGTGATAACAGACAACGATGACAGGTGTAGCGAAATCAGTTTGTTGCAAAAACCCATTCAGCGTGCCATTGGTTAAATGATATGAACCCGCAATATGGCCGTTTTGGAAGCTTTGTTCGTCGCGAATGTCAGCAACAGCAACGTTGCCTTGATTGATTTTCTCAAGCGCTTGGCTAATTGAAATACGTTTAAACTCACTCATCATTTCCTCACTCGATGCTTACCAGTGGTTAGTGGCAGCCATACTAGCCCAAAGCCAATGTTTTTGCAGCTGACATCAATGCAGTTCCTTGGATACTGCGGAGAAATTGAAAACTCAGAGCGAAACATGGTGAATAGCTGGACATCCTATTAATTTATTGTTACCAATGTATCCAACAATGAACCAATGGAGCTTTTGACATGGCTAGTTTAATCACGCTGGCAATTCTTGCCTTAATGGTATTTATCGTTATTCAGATTTTTAACAAGTTAGTCGCACTGAAAAATCGATATCAAAATGCCTTTGCCCAAATTGAAGTGCAACTCAAACGGCGTTATGACCTCATCCCTAATTTAGTCGAAACAGCCAAAGGCTATTTAAAGCATGAACGGGAAACATTGGAAGCTGTGATCGCAGCACGTAATAGCGCCATCTCTGGTTTAAAATTGGCAGCGAATAATCCAGGTAATGCCAGTGCAATGGTTGAATTGAGCGGTGCAGAAACTGCGCTTCACGGCGCTATGAGTCGGTTAAATGTGGTAATGGAAGCCTACCCAGATTTAAAAGCCAACGAGAATATGCTGCAAGTTTCCGAGGAATTAGCGACTACTGAAAACAGACTAGCATTCGCTCGGCAAGCATTTAACGACGCAGTAACCGAATACAACAGTTACAAACAAAGTTTCCCACCGGTGATTTTTGCTGGCATGTTTGGCCATCAACAAGATGCAAAACTGATGGAATTTGCCGACAGTGCAGCTATCCAAGCAGTGCCAAAAGTGAGTTTTTAACCCCAAATGGCCATAGATTTTTTTGGTGCGCAAGACCAAGCGAGGCGTAACACAGGGCTGCTTGTTTTACTCTTTGTTATCGCCGTGCTGCTGTTGACTTTGCTGACCAATTTTATTGTTTGTGTCGGCTTCGGATTCGTAAATATCGAACAACTCCGTTTCTATTATCTCACTTACGGTGAGTTCCCTTGGCAATTATTGCCGCTGCAAGCACTCATCACGATATCAATTGCTGTCCTTGGCTTTATCTCGTTGATGGTGACCATTAAATGGGTCTCTTTAAGAGGTGGTGGTCGTGCTGTTGCGGAAAGTTTAGGTGGCGAGCGGATAACATATAGCAACGCAACACCACAACAACGCGTGTTATTAAATGTCGTCGCAGAGATGGCGCTAGCTGCCAACTTACCGATGCCCTCAGTTTACGTGCTGCCAGAATCAGCAATTAATGCTTTTGCTGCAGGTTACTCGCCTGCCGACGCAGTAATTGGCGTTACCGAAGGATGTATCCAGCAGCTTAATCGTGATGAACTACAAGGCGTCATTGCGCATGAATTTAGCCATATTCTCAATGGTGATATGCGCTTAAATATTCGGCTGATGGCATGGTTATTTGGCATTTTATGTATCGCTGATGCCGGCCGTCTCATTCTCGAACATAGTCGAGGGATCCGGATCAGTAGCAGCAATGACAATAAAATAAACCCATTGCCGTTCATTGGTTTAGCACTGCTGGTGCTTGGTTGGCTTGGGGTGTTTTTTGGCAATATGATTAAAGCTGCGGTCAGTCGGCAACGTGAGTTTTTGGCTGATGCAAGTGCTGTGCAATTTACCAGAAATCCGCACGGCATCGCCGATGCGCTGAAAAAAATCGCGGTATATAGTCAACACGGTGAGCTCAGCACCACTGGCGCTGAAGATGCCAGTCATATGTTTTTTTCCTCAGCTATCTCCCACTTCTTTGGCATATTTTCGACGCACCCACCGTTAAAAGAGCGCATCCAACGAATTGATCCAAGCTGGGATGGCCGATTTGTTACGGCGCGAGCAAGCAAAAAAAATGCCGCCAGTATCACGCCAACCTATGACCCAGTAGTTTCAAACGAACTACCGATCGCTAGTTTATTGGTGTCAAACGTGCTAAACGAACCTCAACAAGCACAACCTTTGGCGACTTTACCGCAAAACCTACTAAGCCATTGCCAGCAATTCAAATCTGCATCAGCGATTTACGTATGCACACTTTTGCAACCGTCCCAGCTAAGTCGACAAATGTCATTAATTCGAGAGGTAGGTAATCTCGACTTGGCAGCCAACGTCGAGCTTCTGTCCGCGGAGGTGATGCACCTTAGCAAACCACAGCAATTGAAGCTGTTGCAATTGGCCATACCAGCGCTAAAAGAACAGACCGCAAGCCAATTCCACAACTTTCAGCAATTAGTACATGACTTGGTGCAGGTGGATAATCAGCAAAATCTGTACGAATGGATAGTGCAAAGTTGGTTATTTCACTGTGTTGGCGTGCATTGGCAGTGGCATGAGGTCGCCTCTGCGGCTCGCACAGAATCATTGAGCAAGCGCCAAACTGAAATTTTATGCTTGTTAAGTGTCACCTGCCCCCATGCCAATACGTCACCCAAAGCCCCTGGAACACAACGGCAAGCGTGGCGTGCCGGCTTGGAAGCTTTAAATCTACCTGCGCAAACAACAGATCCGCAAGCAAATTTCGCCGATCTCACCGCGGCATTACCCAATTTATTGCATTGTGGCCCGATGCTTAAACGACAGATCTGGCGAATGTTACAAGCTGCAATCAATGCTGATAAACAGGTTACCGATGAAGAACAGCTGTTACTTCAAGCGTTTGCCTTTTTATTAGAAATCCCAACTGGGTCACAACATGACTTGCCAAGCGTTTAACGAAATTTGTGCTTTAGCTAAAGCCGCGGCTTAGGTAGAATATGCGGCCCTACTGCTTCGAGAGTACTTATGTCTAACCAACGCCTATTTCTAATTTACGATGCTGCCTTTGATGATATGGATGCAGAAGGCTGCCCGGCTTTTGGTTATGTATTGTTGTTTAACGAAGCTGATGTTGCCGAATATCGTTCCGGGGAAAATCCAGCCTTTCCTGCCGTATCCTTACTGTTTACCGACCATGCCGATGGCAGTATTAGCGGTGATTTGCTCGGCTGGTCGGCACTTGACCATGATATTTTCCAGAGTTTTGCCTTAGGCAATTTTTTCATGCTAATGGAACAAGCTGCGCAAGTCGCTATAAATGCCTATCGTCAAATAGGCCATGTTCCTGATCGCCTAATTGCACTGAATATGCCAGAGGATGATTTAATTCAATTCGATGTGCATTTTGCCGATTTACAATTAGAAAATAGCGATGCTGAATTACAACTCGCACAAACCATGATAGCAGGTCGACCGTATTTGGATTCATAGCTTCAACATCTGTGTCGCATCAGCAATGCGACTTAACAGTTTAACGCACACCTGTTGGTCACCTTCAAACAGCACAACGATTGAGTAATAATGCTTTTCGCCGAGTTTGCTATAAATATTTAACAACTAGAACCGAACTAATTTAGCAAAAAAATATTGAATAGGGTGTATGCGCCTATAAAATAATCAATTATTCAAAATATCAATATAAAAGTGATCTCTCAGCACCACATTTTACTCAAGTCACAAATGCTTTCTAAACCCAATTATTTAAACATCCCTAATTAAAATCCATTGATAAGATATTAATTAAAAGTCCCTCAATTAGTACTGATACAAAATTGTTTCTTATCAATAATTTTATGTATAGAATGTAGATGATTTTTTCATAACGCATGAAATTGTTAAAATTAAATGGTTGCACTTACTTTAAATTGATGAGGGATCTATGAATTTTTTTAAATTGCTAACTAGTTGCTTAGTTGGCATTGCTTTAATTGGCTGTGCTGCAAAACCTATTGCGCCGACACCACTTAATAAAAATTTCTATGGCGACAAAACCAGTAAAATCAGCATTATAGTGGCATCACCAGCCAAGGTGGACACATACTTAGATGGTGCAGGCTGTCTGCTTTGCTACGCAGCAGCTGCAGCTGCAAATAGTTCGTTAACTGCTCACATGCAAACATTACCTACAACAGACTTTACAAGTATTGATGCAGAGATTTTGAAAGTGTTGCAGAGCAAAGGCAAAGTCGCTGAGCTTTCGAAAGCTCCAGCTAACCTCGAAAAGCTGAAGTCATTTAAAAGCAAAGAGGACGGTTTTGCCGACGTTGATTATCGCCCGCTGAAAGACATCCTAAAAGCTGACAAGTTGCTGCTGGTGCACATTTCACGGTTAGGCGCATCTCGCGCTTACTCGGGTTATATTCCTACCGGTGCACCGATAGGCACAGTTGGCGGCAAAATTCTAATTGTTGACTTAACGACCAACAAGCTGGAGTTATATATGCCAATCAAAACTGAAATGGCTGTCCAAGGTAACTGGGATGAACCAAAGACATTTCCAGGCGTAACCAACGCTTACTATCAAGCTCTTGAGTTTGCTAAGAAATTTGTATTAGCACAACTAAAATAATTCAAGTCCAAGGAGGGTTTAAAATGAAAATGATTTTTATAATCATCAGCTTAAGTTTTAGTTTGCTTGCTTGCTCGACTAAGAAAGCGAAAACGGATGATTATTTGCAGTATGTTGCAACAAATAGTTTTTTTCATCAAAACCCTCCACCAATGAGTATCCGTTTACCGGAACAAGAACCTATTGATATCCGAGGCGCTTACGATCCGAACAATCAAGTTCAAGGCACACAAATATTGTATTCGGGTAGCGCAGGGCTAGGCGGTATGTTGTTTCAAGTTGCCACTCATGCGGCAATTAGTCAGAATCAACAGAATAACAAATTATCTGAACAACAAATTCAAGCGAATGCCGTGCTCCTGCCAATCAAAGCTGTTTATAGCACAATGACCAACAAAGACTTATTGTTTACTCACCCAAAGCTAAGTTTTAATAAGACCAATTCGGCTGAAATATATATTATTGAAAATAAACCAATTTACTTTCTATCTCAGGACTCAAGAACCCTGACATTACGTAATATAGTATATATATCTGACCCGAAACAAAAACCGATTTTGGGAAAAAAGAAAGTTGACTCGTCACTGTACCAAAACATTATTGAAGTCACGGCAATGTCCTTGGTCAGTGATAAACCTAATAGCGAATGGCATGCGGACAACGGTGCATTATTAAAAAAGACATTGCAACAACTCTACGTAAAATCTATAGATATTGCTCTTTCCGACATAAACGGGAAGTTGAATATAGTCAAAGCTGATGAAACATTATCTTTTACTCAAGGGAAAACCCAGCGGACAGAACGAGGAAAATTACTGCAACTAGAATGCGAATACTCTCTGATCCGCAACTTACGGGGTTGGTTAATCGCTGTGCCGAGCGCATCGTTTCAAAACCAAACATTAACCACCTGTATTAGGCCAGAATCAAGCACCGTAAAAACAGCAACACCATAGTCCGCGGCGAAACCGCGCATTTGGGCTACTACTAATTACCTAGAATGCGCGGATGCGGACCACTTTTCTCTTCCTACTCGTCAGCACCATACCAACAGCACTTTTGTATTCGCAAAATCCACAGGCATTGTATTAAAGCTGCAAACCAATCTTTGAGCAGTTCCTACCCAAAACCAAAGATCTTTTTGCCATTTCCTGCGTATTTACCCGCTATATGAAACATCCTTAAAAGCTCGATAAAGGCACCACTGTCAAATTCAGGAGAAATTCAGTTGGCCCACCACAAATTGTCATTACCAACGAAAATTTGCCAATGTTGCCAACGTCCTTTTACTTGGCGCAAGAAATGGCAACGCGATTGGCAAAATATCAGATATTGTTCAGAGCGTTGTAAACGCCAAGCCCGGTAACATCTTGCAACGCTTTAGCGCTTTACGTTGTTTGGCGAGCCTGAGCATACTGAATTAACTCAACGACAAGGATTGACTATGAACAAGATTCGCTTTTATTTAGCGCTGGGTTTATTAAGCGCTGCCAGCTTTCAAAATTTTGCCGAAGTAGCACCAGATTTAACGGCGTTACAAGATTTGTTGGATCGCCACAAGTACCGCGCATTATCAGCCCAAATTGCGCAGATCCCAAACCATCAGCAACAACCAGCATTGGCATTGTTAAAAGCAAAAGCGATGTATTCACTGCAAGATACCGAGGCATTGGATAGCTGGATGGAACCAATACTTAAAAATAATCCAACACATGCCCAACTACATTTTGTGGCGGCCTTGAATAAATTCAATTTGGCGCAAGAAGCCAGTATTTTTTCTGCGGCAGGTCATGCAAAAGATGGTTTAGCCTTATTAAAACAAGCAGTAGCGCTTGACCCTAATGATCTAGAAATTCAAAGCGCATTAATTGGCTTTTATTCTGGCGCACCAAGTATTGCCGGTGGCGATGACCAAGAAGCCGTGCGTTTGGCCAATACCATGTTTGAAACCCACCCAGTGCAAGGGGCTGTGCAAAAAGCAATGTTGCTGCTTGGCGATGATAAAACCGATGAAGCCAAAGCATTAATTGAACAACAACTCGCTGCGCAGCCAAAAGATGTCGACCTACTCGAAGCTAAAGCCGCAATTCTGACGAAACAAAACCAAGATAAAGCTGCTTTCGAACTGTACGAACAGGCGGCCAACCTTGCAGAAAAAAGCAAAGATAAATACCCGAATTTATACCAAATTGGCCGTTTAGCCGCGGCAAAACAACAAGATGCCAACAAAGGTATCGCTGCTTTAGAGCAATATATTAGCTTTTACCAAGATAGCGATGACCGTCAACTTGCTTGGGCAAAACTTCGTTTGGCGCAAATCCACTTCAGCCAACAAAACCTCGACAAAGCCAATGCCTTAGTACAACAACTCCGCTCGGAAAAAAATGAACAAGAGAAGTTCATCGATGAGTTAAAAGCCTTTGAAAAACAACTAAAAAAGGTTAAGAACTCTTAATAATTTGGGCAGGATAGCAAATATTTTTGCAATCCTGCTTATTTTGCTCTCATGACTACTTCTGTTCCAACAATTAGTGGATATACTTGGAATTCTGCTGATAACTGGAGTTGTACAGATGGTAAAACCTATTGATATGTCGATGGTCGAGCAAGCGTTAACAGGCTTTACGATCCCACCACAGCCAGAAGTACTGCTGAGGATCAAGCAGGAAATCGAGCTCGAAGATCCCAATATCAATACCATCGCCAGTTTAATCAATATGGATATCGGCATTGCCGGGTTCACGCTTAAAGTCGTCAATTCAGCATATTTCGGGTTACGTCGGAAAATTAGTTCTATTGAGCATGCTTGTAAGTTCCTCGGCCTCAACCGCGTCGTTAAGCTGGTAAGTAGCGTGGTGTTGCGGTTTACCCTGAGTGATGGCAAATCCGATGCTTTTACCTTGCGGCAATGGAATAGCGCCATGGATGTCGGCAGCGCAGCTATGCTCATCGCTCAGCATTTACGTTTAGGCTCTGATTGTGCAGATGATAGTTATTCGCTGGGACTATTTCACAATGCTGGTAGCGCTTTGATCCACGCGCAATATCCCGACTATGCCAAAGTGGTTAAAGTTGGTTTGAACAATCAAATGACGATTGTAGATATTGAACAGCGTTATTTTCATGTCACTCACGAAACCTTGGGTTTTATGATTGCGCAGTCTTGGGGTTTAGCCCAAGAAATTGCCAATGTCATTGCATATCATCACCAACCTGAGCAGCTGTTGGCATCTACCGATTTATATGAAAAACGCTTATTTGCTATCTTAAAATTAGCCGAACACATGACTGGCGAAGAAGCTACGTTGTTTGATGCCTCGCAAGAGTTCGAATGGCAACAATATGGCACGGCCATTTTAGATGTGCTGGAACTTGATGAAATGCACTTACTCGATGTAGGTGATTTTCTGCTGGAAAATGGTGTAGAAAACCATTTCCATCGCTAGTTCCATAGCGCCCATTTTGACGATATCCAAAATGGGCTGTTGCCAATTGATGTAACAACCATCCAAAATTTCGCCCCGACCATGACAAATTGAACATTCTCTTCTAGGCTGATCCCATCAGTGCTTTTAGGTGTGTTTATGTCTGAGCAACCCACCCCAAATGAGCAAAAGCTCATGCGTCTGTTGTTAAGCGAGCGAAAAACTCGTGCGGAATTGGAGCAACGTATCGCAAGCCAAGAACAAGCCCTATTTCGTAGTGACGTGATTGCACAGCAACAAGGCGCTCAACTGCTTGCGCAAGAAAAACTTGCAAGCATCAGCACCCTTGCCGCAGGTCTGGCGCATGAACTGAACACACCGGCAGGTTTTATGCGCTGCAATTTGCAATTAATGCTGAAACACTGGCAAACCATTCGAGAGTTTGTTGAACGCGTTAGCCAGCACCCCTCGCAAGTTGCTGAATTACGACAAGAACTCAACTTAGATTATTTATTGGAGGATGGCACAGATCTGATAGATGAGTCATTGCTTGGAATTAATCACATCAGCTCAATCGTCCAAGACTTACGAATGTTTGCCGAAGATCGTGCTGATTTAACCGGGATCGTCGATATCAAAGATTGCCTTGAACAAAGTCTTTGGGCACTAGAATTGGATGGCGCAGCGCTTCCTACATTGCACCAACGCTTACAGCAAGTGCCACGGTTTGCTGGCGACAGCGATAAAGTCACTCTAGCGATTATGCAAGTTTTGAACAATGCCTGCCAAGCGGCGGGCCCAAGCGGCCAAGTGTGGCTCGATTTACAAGTAAAATACGACAGCCAAATTGTCTTAGAAATTCGCGACGATGGCCCAGGAATATCACCTGAAATTCTCACGCGGATTTTCGATCCATTTTTCACGACAAGACCTGTAGGTCAAGGTCGAGGCATGGGGCTCGCTGTCGCAAGAATGATTATGACCCAACATGGCGGAGGCATCCGTGTTGTTACCGAAGCGGGAATGGGTAGCCGTTTTAGCCTAGAACTACCAGTCCCACCTTTGGCACTTTAACCAGCCTGATTGAACATTTTTGGTGCGGAGTCGTCAGACTAAAAGCGCCATCAACTCGCCAATGCACCAGCCCAGTTCAACTGAACGCGCCAATGCACCTCGCTGGCGCAAATGCAGTATTTTGAATACGTATTCATCTTGTTGTTAACAACGATTCAAGTTATCAAGGATACTCGGCATCACTATTTAGATTGCAGCATGTGATAGCAGTACTGTTCCTGGATTGACAAGTTCGGGGGAGAATCTTCTCCCCCTTTTTTCTGTCTGTGAGGTTAACCGCTAACTCAACGCTCGCTGCCTTTTGCAGCAGGGCTGTCGCTCAAGCTTCTGCTATGCTCTAAACACAAAAATAACAACGGGGAATCACCATGCATCAAGCCAAACCGACGATCAGTTTTTGGCAAATTTGGAATATGTGTTTTGGCTTTTTGGGGATCCAATTTGGCTTTGCACTGCAAAATGGCAACGTCAGCCGTATTTTTCAAACGTTAGGCGCCAGTATCGATGAGATCCCAATCCTCTGGATAGCGGGCCCATTAACAGGCTTGTTGGTACAACCGGTGGTTGGTTATTTTTCTGACCGGACTTGGAATAAATTAGGTCGTCGTCGTCCCTACTTTTTTTATGGTGCGGTCCTCACCACGCTCGCATTATTTTTTATGCCCAACTCTCCAACTTTATGGGTTGCTGCAGGGATGTTGTGGATCCTTGATGCATCAATCAACATTACCATGGAGCCATTTCGCGCTTTTGTTGGCGATAATTTAAACGAACAACAAAGACCACTCGGCTTCTCGATGCAGAGCTTTTTTATTGGTGTCGGCGCAGTCATCGCCTCCGCTTTACCCTATATGTTAAGTAATTGGTTTGGTGTGGAAAACACCGCGGCAGCTGGCGAAATTCCGCCGTCGGTTAAATATTCATTTTACATCGGTGGTGTGGTTTTATTTGCGGCAGTACTTTGGACTGTGATGCGTTCGACCGAATATAGCCCAGAACAATTAGCTGCATTTGGTGAAGAGCATGTTGAGGAATTTAGCAGCAATCATCGCATGTACTGGGGCAGTGGCGGTTTGTTCGTAATAGTCGGTGTTATTGCCACAGCGCTAGTTGCGAGTTTACAACTGGATCAACAGCTCTATATCCTTGGTATCGGTATCGCCACCTTTGGTCTATTACAATGGTGGGTTTCGGTCGATAAAAAAGCTGGACGTGATGGCATGTTGGTGCAAATCGTCGACGATTTGTTCACGATGCCAAACAGAATGCGGCACTTAGCAGTCGTCCAGTTTTTCTCTTGGTTTGCGTTATTCGCGATGTGGATTTATACCACCGCAGCCGTAACTTCAGTCCATTATGGATCATCAGATCCAACCTCTACAGCCTATAACAATGGCGCAGATTGGGTTGGTATGTTATTCGCGTTTTATAATGGTTTTGCCGCTATTGCCGCGTTATTTATTCCATGGCTGGTGCGCAAAACTTCCTTGCAAATCACTCACTGCTTTAATTTGCTCTGCGGTGCCGCAGGGTTAGGCTCCTTTATGCTGATCAAGGATCCCGCCTTACTCTGGGTTGCCATGATTGGCGTCGGGATCGCATGGGCGTCAATTCTGTCTCTACCTTACGCCATGCTTGCTGATGCCTTGCCTGCCAAGAAAATGGGCGTGTACATGGGGATGTTTAACTTCTTTATCGTACTCCCTCAGTTACTGGCCGCTACCATTCTCGGCTCATTGTTGACGCATGTATTTGCCTCTGAAGCAATTTATGCACTGTTAATGGGGGCAGCAAGCCTAGTCATCGCTGCCATCTATGTTCTGACAGTGAAGACAAATGTTCGCTAAAACAAACCGTTAATGCCAAACCCGATGTTTGGCATTAACCATGTCGATTACAGGATTTTCAAATGAAAAAGTCTTTTGTGTTATCCGCATTGTCACTCGCGTTGTCCCTCACTGCCTGCCAACCGGCATCAGAACAAGCGCCTGAGGTTTCGTCAGCAGCTAGTACCGCCCCCGGAGCGCCTGGGTTGGCATCAACTTGGTCATTTGCCGGAAAGACCGGCATAGGTACCTCGTATGAGCAATACCTTAATGGCCAATATCATGACAATGCCGCAACCGGCAAAGTATCCAAAGTATGGTTCTCGTTGGCACAAGGCATCTTAACTGAAACGATGTCTGGGCTCATCCATGAAGCGCAACTTCGTGAAATGCAACTAGTGATTGTTGGTGCTGATTTTGTCGATGAAGAGAAAACAGCGACTATAAGTCACATCGACTATTTAGCCAAAGACGAGCAAGGCCGCCCGACTTCGTTGGCTTACAAAGTGGTTAATCAAGCGAAGAATGGCAAGTATCAAATTGAAAAGCACTACTATACAGATCCTGCCAATCAAAGCATGGTGATCCGCACCTACTTCAAACCCTTAGTAGATGGTTTGACCGTTTACACTTACTTAGACCCTGCGC
The DNA here is from genome assembly GCA_041914845.1 of Alteromonadaceae bacterium. Classification (GTDB taxonomy): domain Bacteria; phylum Pseudomonadota; class Gammaproteobacteria; order Enterobacterales; family Alteromonadaceae; genus Pararheinheimera. The sequence goes on along the minus strand of JAYSCP010000002.1, from coordinate 330,220 downwards.
TGAACAACACCGGCAGCAATGATAGCGCCACAGTCACTCAAGGCATGGTCACGGCGATTGAAGCCGACACAGCCTTAACACTGCTGACCATGCCTGCACCACAAAATGCCACCGTCGGCTTTGTTGGCAAGTCCGATGGCCTTGCCGAACTCAAGGCCAACAAAACCCTCAGTAACTCATACAGTAGCACTGGCGACACGCCTGGTAATGTTGCAGCACTTGTCGCCATGCCGGCGGTGCAAAACGGCATTACCGCGCAATGGCAGCAGGTCATTGGTTTTGGTAAAGATGCCGCTGCAAGCCAGCAAGCTGCACAAAATACTCTGGCTCGAGGTCTTGATACTGTTTTGGCAGAGTTCAACGGCAACGGTGAAGCAATCGGCTGGCAAGATTATTTAGCAAGTTTGACAGAGCTGCCTAGTTTAGCTGCGCAAAGCACTGATAACGGAAAACTTTTATATACCAGTGCGTTAGTGCTCAAAGCGCAAGAAGATAAAACCCATGCAGGTGCTTTTATCGCTTCCTTGTCAAATCCTTGGGGCGACGATAAATCTGCAGAAGTGGCACAAACCGGCTATAAGGCCGTCTGGCCTAGAGATTTTTATCAAGTGGCCATGGCTATGCTGGCACTTGGCGATACCGAAAGCCCGAAAGTCGCATTTTCATATTTGGAAAAAGTGCAGGTCAAAGCGAGCACCCCCGGTTTTACTGGCACACCAGGTTGGTTTTTGCAAAAAACTCACGTCGACGGTCAAATCGAGTGGGTCGGGGTACAAATGGATCAAACAGCAATGCCAATTATGCTGGGTTGGCGGTTATGGCAAGCAGGTATCCTCGCTGACGCTGAACTCAGTCAATGGTATCAGCAGATGCTAAAATCGGCGGCTGACTTTCTCGCACAAGGTGGCAAAGTCAAAATCGATTGGAACGATAGTGAAATCGTTTCGCCATCAACACAACAAGAGCGCTGGGAAGAGCAAGCTGGATATTCACCTTCAACAATGGCTGCAATCATTAGCGGTTTGGTCACTGCCAGCGAAATCGCAGCTAAAGTTGGTGATAATCAAGCTCAGCAACGTTATGCAAGTGCCGCAAGTCGTTTTGCCACTGATTTAGAGCAACTGACTTTTACCACACAAGGTAAATTGAAAAATGCCAGCAGTAGCGATGGTAATTACTATTTACGCATCAACAAAGATACCAATCCCAATAACCATGATGTCTGGGAACTTCGCAATGGCCAGCAACAAGTCACAGAATCAGAAGGGGTTGATGGTGGTTTTCTCGAACTAGTCCGTTACGGCGTTCGCCGTGCTGATCACCCTGCGGTGCTGGCAACCTTGGGCGAGCTTGACGACGAGCAACTTCCGGACATTAGTCGAGTGAAATACACGTTCAAATTTGCCGAACAGACTGTGCCTGGCTGGCGTCGTTATGGACATGACGGCTATGGTGAGGACATCAAAACCGGCTTGGCATATGCCAAAGGCCCAAATGACAGCAACACGGCAGATCAGCGCGGGCGCGTCTGGCCAATTTTCTCAGGTGAACGCGGTCATTATGAATTAGCGCGATTGCTACTTAAGACCCCGCAACCGGCTGATGCAGATTTACAGCCGCTGCGTCAACAATATGTGTGGGCGATGGAGCAATTTGCCAACGATGGCATGATGTTACCCGAGCAAGTGTTTGATGGCATTGGCAACAACGATGTCTATAAATTTAGCACCGGTGAAGGCACAAATGGGGCAACGCCTCTAGCCTGGTCGCACGCTGAATATATCAAGCTGTTGCGTTCATTACGCGACCGACAAGTGTTTGACCACTACACGCCAGTCGCCACGAAATTTGGTGCAAGTAAGTAACCAACTCTCCCTCCCGGCACTAGCAACGTTCTCGTCAAACTGCGCTGGTGTCGGGATTTTTATCGATTGAAACGATGCTGACGCCACAATTGTTGCTGGACGTCGGTTAAGAAAGTCCAAGCAACAAAACGACTAATTTTCTGCCCCTGCCCCATTGCAACAACTTTGACGTCGACGGCGCCAAGCTTTTTCAACTGTTTGACCAATGTATCGACATGTCCTTGTTTGGAAACCAAACTGCTGAACCAATACACTTGAGCGGCAAATTCACGACTTTCGTCGGCCATTTGCTGCAAAAACGCGACCTCACCACCTTCACACCATAATTCATGGTCACGACCAGCAAAATTAAGTAAAGCCGCGTCTGCCGCCAATCCCAAATTTTGGCGTTTGCGGGCACTGCCAGCTGCGGCGTCCTCGGCACTTTGATGGAATGGCGGATTACATAAAGTGACATCGATCACATCGTTTTTATTAATAATTCCACGAAATATAGCGGTGCTGACATGCTGTTGGCGTAACGATATTCTCGCTTGTAGTTGGTGATTAGTGATTAAAGTTTGGGCATGAGCCAGTGCTTCAACATCCAATTCGGCAGCTATCGCATGGCCGCCAATCGCCTTTATCGCCAGCAGCGGATAGATCAAATTGGCACCACAGCCAATATCCAACCACTGTAAATTTTTCGCTTTAGGCGCTTTGCCTAAGTTTGACGCCACCAATAAATCGCGCAAATGTAAAAGATAATCCAGTCGCCCGGGGACCGCAGGACACAAAAAACCATCTGGAACATCCCAATGATTTAATTGGTATTGATAAGCCAACAACGCCTGATTAAGACATTTCACCGCGGCAGGTTCTGCAAATGGAATACTCAGTTCACCGCGCACTGTGGTTACAAGATGGGCTTGCAGCTGCGGATAAGCCGCAACCAAATCAGCCATCGGATACCCATGCAAAAAGGGATTTTCCGGATGCATTTTGTTTGCTGTCGGCCGCGCCACTGCACTTAGTTTTTCAGATTTCGCCATAAATTACCTAGTTATGCAGAATTACTGCGCACCGCATGAACGTCTGACAATGATTTTCGGCTCAATTTCGGTTTGGGCTATTTCCTCACGAGCAATCAACCGCAGTAGATTTACCACCAGCATCTCACCTGCCAAGGTCGTATTCTGTTGGATAGTCGTAAGCCCTGGCGATGAAAATGACGCCACAGGAATATCATCAAACCCAACCACCGCCACATCCTCAGGAATGCGTAACCCTTTGCTTTGGACTGCTCGCATGATGCCAATCGCAATTAAATCTGAGGCAGCAAACATAGCTCTGGGCTGGGTGCCGGTATTGAGCAAGCGCAAAGTAGCATCAAAACCAGCTTGTTCAGTAGAAATAGCATCAACTTGCGCCACATCCGTTGGGTTGACCCCTTGCTCCGCTAAAGCTTCAATATACCCTTGATAACGCTCGTTAAATTCAGGGGCATGAGCAGAAGCAATGCCAATAAACGCGTAGCTGCGATAACCAAATTGTAAAAGATGCTCGGCTGCGAGCCGACCGCCTTGGCGGTTATTAGACCGGATGGTAAATTCAGGATGACCTTCGACCTGCGCGCCCCAACAAACAAAATGGGTTTGCTGCGCCAGTAATTGATTTAATTTTTCTTCATAGTCAACGTAATCGCCGTACCCTAACAAAATAATGCCGTCAGCTTTTTTGCTATCTTCATAGTCTGCATGCCAATCATTACTAAGCTGCTGAAAAGAAATCAATAAATCATGGCCGCGCTTGGTGCAAGCTCGAGTAATGCTGCCTAGCATTGACAAGAAAAATGGATTAATTTGCGAATCATCAACTGTCGGATCTTCAAACAGTAATAAGGCTAACGTACCACTGCGCTGCTTACGCAAGTTACTGGCATTCTTATCAACTTTATAATTAAGCTGTTTTGCGATAGCAAAAATACGGTCTTTGGTTTCTTGGTTGACAGCTGGACTATCGCGTAACGCCCGCGAGACTGTGGATTGCGATACACCCGCCATATAGGCGATATCAAACGAGGTTGCTTTCCCTTTCATGCCACTTACTCCTCAAAGCCTTGTGGCCAGCAAATGCCTAACAACACGGTTTACACCTCAATATTGGTTTCGGCTGCGCTGCAGCAATATTCAACTTGTTCAAACTACGGTTAAATTGCCACAACCGGGTCACTTTAAGCAAGGTAATGCGAAGAGAACCGCGACGTCCGCAGCAAAATCCAACAACAGAGAGCTCAAAAATGCGTGGACTCGTGGCGTTTTTGTGAAACATTGTTATTTTTGCTGAAGGCCAAGTCGCGGAAGTGATAAAGTAAAACCATCAAGTTTCGCTGAGACTGCGCTTATGGCCTCGAAAAAAATCGTTCACTTAATGTTTGTTTGTTGGACTGCGGCTAGTACCGCAGCGCAAGCGGCTGGCTGTTCGGATGATGCCAATTCAAGCAATGCGATCTCTTGCACGACCACAGATGAGTTCCATTTTTCCTTAGCGATGGGCGCAGGATTTCGCTCGAACCCGCTCAATGGCGGACACAATATGCCACTTTGGCTGATGACTGATATCGCCTATTACTCAAAGCATTGGTTTTTCGACAACGGCACCGTAGGATACAGCTGGGCACTTTCACCTGCCCTTAGTCTAAGTGTGGTTAGTAAATTTAATGAGGAAATTGGTTACTTCCGTAGGGCATCATTGAGTAATGTCTTCGCTACACAAACTATTGCTGATGATGGCTTAGCAGGTCCTGTACAAAAATTTGGGCCAATGGCAGAACCCCAAAGCGTATATATCGCTCAAGTAAGTAAAAGGCCATGGGCAGTAGATGCTGGCATGCAGTTGGATTGGCAACATGAGCATTGGCAAATCAGGGCAAATTGGTGGCATGATGTTAGTAATGAATATCAAGGCTCTCATGCCAAAATTTCGCTGGCCTACCATCTAAGTCATTTGACAGGTGATTGGGGATTTAGCTCAGCCCTTGCATGGAAAAGCGCAGATTTGTTAGACACTTATTATGGGATTTCTCTTGCAGATGGCGGGCATCCTGATGTTGCCGCAGCAGGCTATCAACCGGAAGTCGGTGTCCATTGGAGTTACGCTTTAGACGATAATTGGGCACTGCTGAGTTTGTTCCGCTATCGCTGGCTCAACATAGATGTCTACAATGCAGATGACCATGAGGCTGGCACGCAACAAAGTCCATTACTGGCCGAAGCATTTGTCCGGTCTTGGTTTATTGGAGTCAGTTACCGGTTTTATTGATGCAGAGACTTATTTTGTTTGTAGTATTAGTCTGGTCCGGTGGCACATTTGCCGCTGAGCGCACTGCCCCCTGTCTTGCCGAGGTGTGCTGGAAAGTCGAACCGACAGTCTGCATCGTCGATAAACAACAAACTCAATGCAAAATGGCTCTTAGTCTAAGCTGGGAAAGTCAGCAGTCTCGCTCCCTTTGCGCATACTTAGATAATACGCAGTTGCAGTGTTGGCATCAGCAACAACAAGGTGTTTGGCAGCAATCCGTATTGCTGCAGCAAAACAGTTTGCTACAACTACGCGAACAACAAACGCTGATTTTAGAGCAGTCGTTAACAATTTTAAGTCGTCAACCCGAACGACGACGACGTTTGGTTGCCCCATGGAGTGTGTTCTGATGAGTAAAATTTTGTTGGTCGAGGACGATCAGCGGTTATCTGATTTAGTGCAATCTTACCTCACGCAGCACGGTTTTGAGATCCGTCAAGTGTTTAACGGCCTTGAAGCTGAAGCGCAATGTCGCGAGTTCAACCCCGATTTGGTAATTTTAGATTTGATGCTACCAGGCCTGGACGGTTTTGCTATTTGCCGGGCGATCCGACCTTGGTTTAAACAACCAATTCTAATGCTGACGGCAAAGGAAAGCGATATCGACCAAGTGCTTGGTCTTGAACTTGGAGCCGATGATTATGTAGTAAAACCGGTTGAACCGCGGGTATTGCTGGCTCGAATACACGCGTTACTGCGACGCACCCAAATTGCCAATACCCAAGACAGCACCACCTTAACTTTTGGTAACCTTCAGTTAAATCAATCTGCACGCGAAGCATATTATGATGGACAATTTGTCGAGCTGACCAGCTACGAGTTTGATTTACTGTGGATGCTTGCCAAGCATGCAGGTCAAACCGTACGTCGTGAAGCCATCCATAAACAGATCATTGGCCGCGAATATGATGGCTTAGACCGAACTGTTGATGTGCGGGTTTCGCATCTGCGCCGCAAACTGGGCGACAACGCGGAAACGCCATTTCGCATTAAAACCGTTTGGGGTAAAGGCTATCTGTTCGTCGCTGACGCTTGGAACTAACATGCGTCGGCTTTTTCTGCACTTCTACTTATTTATCTTATTGGTATTGTTTGCCATCGGTTGGAGTGTGGAAAGATTATGGGAACACAGTCAAACGGAAACGGTTCCTGGCTGGGTGAATTTGCTAGGACAAAGCTTGGCCTACCAACTCACCGCGCCAGATAGCGACCCCAAACAAGTTGCTGCACAATTAGGCTTAACTTTACAAACACTGCCTGTTAGTGCCATTGATTGGTCCGTTGCAGAACGAGAAGCCTTAGCTCGAGGCCAATTGGTGCCCTTATTTGGTAGCAGCTATGTGTTTTTTTACCAACAGATTGACCAACAACTATTCCAATTTGGTCCGGTCGAAGTGGAAGTGCCATCTAATTACACTTACTTGTTTACCATGCTGTTTTTCTTATTGTTGGCGGTAGCACTTGCGGCATGGCTTTGGCCTATCGCTCGCGATATCCAACACTTACAACGCCAATTGGCACAATTTGGCCAAGGTATGCAACTGCCGACACAGCCGCTGCCAGAACGCTCGCTACTCGCGCCAATAGCGCAAAGTGTGCAGCAGATGGCGAGCCAAATCACTAGACTGGTCAATCTGCAAAAAGAAATGACTCACGCGGTGTCTCATGAATTACGAACGCCTCTGGCAAGACTTAGTTTTGCCATTGAAATGCAACCGCTACAAGACGCGGAAAAACAGGCAATGCTCGGTGATATTAAAGAACTCGATCAACTCGTTGACGAAATGCTCGACTACGCACGCATGGAAGGACAAGTGGTTCGCCTGCACTTTGAAGAAGTCGATTTAAGCCAACTCATCGACAATTTGAGCGAAAAACTGGCAACCATGCCTGGAGCCACCATCACCGTAGAGCGGCCCAGTGAAGCTTGGCAACAAGCAGACGGTCACTATCTGGAACGAGCACTACAAAATTTATTGATGAATGCCAAACGCCACGCGAAGAATCAAGTGAGACTGTCACTGCGCCAGAGTAATGATGTGACAATTCTGTCGGTGGAAGACGATGGCCCTGGGATCCCGCTAGCCCAAAGAGACGCTATTCTGCAACCCTTTGTGCGTTTAGACGCAGGCAGAAACAAAGGCCAGGGCGGCTTTGGCCTAGGCCTCGCCATTGTCAGCAGAATCGTTAATTGGCATCAAGGTCGATTAACCATTGATAGCTCCACACTTGGTGGTGCTTGTTTCAGTATAAGCTTGCCGAAAAAAATAAAACCCTGAGCAGCCACCTGAGCAGGGTTTTATCAAACACGCTTCGCTAGCAGGGAAAACTTATAGCCCTAAATTCGCGAGAAAATCATCATCAGCGGCATCTACTTCAGCTTGGGCAGATTCGGCCTGCTTTGATTGGTGAGCACTATGGGCATTAGCTAGAATATCATCGACATTTTCGTCTTGGGTCGCTTCGAAATCATGCAATTGGATAAATTCCGTTTTATCCATGGCCAATTCCATATAAAAAATATTGTGTGAAGGTGTGCTAAACGTCACTCGGCGTGCTTGCGGTTGGTCCAGTTGGGTGTTGACCAAAATTTGCACTTGTTTGTTTATCGCCATCATTTTTGGCTGGCTTTGATTAATTGACGTTTGCAAATTCACCCGGACTTTATTGGTAAAATCACCGACGATTTGGTTCATCAGCTCACCCATGACGTTACCCACCTCATCAGAGGTATGGAACTGTGCCAATTCTGACTCTGGCATACCCATACTCATCATGTATTTGCGATAGATTTCCATCGCAGCTTCAGAGGTAAAGTTGATGATTACTAATCCGGAAAAACCGCCATCAAATAGCACAAAACAGCCAAGATCAGGGCGAAGACAAGTTTTCTGAATTTTCTGTACCATTGGCGAATAGGCAATTTGCGCATTACCCGCTGCGGCCAACACTTGAGTCACTGAAGAGCAAAGTGTTAATAAAATTTCTTCAGTGGTAATGACTTTATTTTTTCTCATGGGGGCTCCTATATGGGCCACTAACGGCAAGGAGTGACTGCTGTCAATTTACAGTCACCAGAATCACTTATTGAATTTCGTCTTCAAATACTATGCCACCGCTGCATTGCATGCAACTTTGTTCCGCAATTGATTTAGCGTAATCGGACAATTCTCTAGACAAAGCTTCCGCCTCAGGCCGACTTCAGCTATCGTATTTCATAGAATCGTGAAGCATTAGCTCGCAAACTAAGATAGAGCAACATTGGCATGCCATTGACGTCAAAAATTTCGCCCGAAAAATCCTATGTCCGAACTGTGCGTAAACTAATCGCCAACTTACTGTCGGGTAGCAAATTCCAGCAATCGCTGTTTGGTCAAGCTCAGCAATTTTTTGAGCTCGACCAAAGCTGGCAAGCCGAAATAAGCGATCTAAAACAACAACTTGAACAAAGCCAAGCTCAGCTTAGACTCGCCACTCGTAAAACCGAAGCTGCGTTGACTTTAGATACCCAACAAAAACGTCAAGTGTTACAAAAAGCTGAGCTTGTGTACGAAAACCGCCAGCAACAGCGCTATAACCAATTGCATTTGTTATGTCAGCAAATTTTAGAGCTTACTGAAGGTGCATCACGCTTAGAAACCATCAGTCGTTCATCACGATTGCTGGGGACTTTACAGCTATTAGCCCCAAGTGAGGGGGAGCAACTTAGCGCAGTCCACCTCAAATACAAACCGTTTTACAAAGCAGTGTTAAGTCTTCGGCTGTTAGACCACTTATTAGAACGGCAACTCATCACCAATAGCTACATTTTAAAGAAGCATCGAGAGCAGCAACAACCGCAGCCCACGACACAAGGTTCTGAATATCAACCATTTCGTGATGATGTCCAAATCCCCTTACTTATGGCTGTACTTTTACAGGATGTCGGACACTATCACCCCCAAGCGCAAGTTATGCTGCAAGGCGAACAACAGTCCGATCGATGGCGTGAATTTGATGCCGAGGAACGTTCGCAATTTTTAAGCATATCGCAAGCGGCTACTTTGCGATTTGTCAGTGATGGCATCGGTGTTAGTCGCTATCGCGGGAACTCACGAACAGAACGTGATGAATTTGTAAAAAAAGAGTCGGAAAAACAAGCGTTTTGCCAAACCCTACTGAAAATGTCTTCGCAACCAGGCCTTGGCATTGGTAATTTACTGCGATTACCGCAAGTCTATGCGTCAGCTGTACTGCCTGGGCGTGCTCGGTTTGTCTATCAAACTCTCCCCAAGGTAGCATTAATTTTAAAGAATGGCGCCCGCGCGGGTCATTATGACGAACGTATGGTTGATCAATTACTCACTATTACTGGCGTTTTCCCGCAAGGCTATGGTGTTGTTTATATCCCAAAAGAAAAACAAGGCTTTGCCGGCGAACGCTACGAATTTGCTATCGTCAATTCACTCTATCCGCCAAGCCCAGAAGTGCCGCTTTGCCGAGCAGTCAGTCGCAACTTGCATTATCGCGCCAACGGCTTGAACTTAAGCGTTAGTGTTGAGCATAACTTGTACTTTAAACCGGCTCGCCAAAAACTGACTGTCATGCCAGACCAACGCTTACAAGAGATTTTAAGTAAACTCACCGCCGGTTTTGAACCTGGCAAATTGCGTAACCTCTTGCCGAGGTATTGGCATCCCGATGAGTTTTTTGCCGATCCCAAACATCAAAACCTCTGGAATAAAACCGAGCTACTCGACAATTAACCATATGGACAATTAACCAGCGTTGCGAGGGCGCTGGCCAAACTGTCGCTTTTTTGCGGCCAAAGCCGACAGAGCTTTCTAAAAATACGCCCATTTTATCGGGAAAATATCGGTAAAATAGCGTTTTTTTAGTAAGGAGTTCGCGATGACGCAACCTCGTTTAGCCTTGATCGCGTTATTAGCTGCGGTTGTCGCAGTCACGCCATTGGCAATCGATATGTATCTACCAGCCATGCCGCAAATCACTGAGCAATTAGCCACGACGCCTGGGTTGGTGCAACAAAGCCTGAGTATCTTCTTGGCCTTTTATGCCTTGGGCATGCTGATATTTGGCCCGCTCGCCGATATGATTGGCCGACGCAAACTGGCTATCAGCGGACTCAGTGCCTTTACGCTGGTATCATTACTGTTAAGTTTTGCACCAACTATCGAATTGTTTCTCGTAGGCAGAGCGGCCCAAGCGTTTGTTGGTAGTGCCGCCACCGTGGTGATCCCTGGCCTCATTCGCGCGCTGTATCAAGAAAATACCGCCAAAGGGATGTCCTATGTCTCGATGATGATGATGTTGGCACCGTTGCTCGCGCCAGCGATAGGCAGTGTGTTATTGCTCTGGGGACAATGGCCACTGATTTTTGTTGTACTTGCGGCTTACTCGTTGATCATTGGGCTGTTATGCCTGCGCTATTTACCAGAAGTGCGAGTCCCGCGCCCCGCCGATAGCCCTGCCCCAGCATTTTTCAGTTCCTATCGTTTGGTGTTAAGCAACCGGCTAGCGCAACCGCTTATCGCCATTTCGATGTTCGCATCCTTTAGTTTCTTTTGCTTTTTAACGGCAGTGCCATTTGTCTATATTGAACATTTTGGCGTCGATGCCCAGCTGTTTAGTCTGCTATTTGGCTTTAACGTGTGTGCACTGATTGTCGCTAATTTCAGCAACAGCAAGCTGGTAACGCGCTTTAGCAGTGAGCAGATGCTGCACTTCGCGTTTATCAGCGGACTGGTTTTTGCCAGTGCACTAGTGCTCATCAGCATGTTACAGGGTCCATTGTGGTTAACAGCGTTGGCGATAGCCCCACTCATGGCAAGTTTAAGCGTGTGTGCAACCAATGCTGACGCCTTAATTTTAATGCGATTTCCCCATCATTCGGGAACTGCGACCGCAGTTATTGGCACTTTACGTTTTGGCGCAGGCGCCATCGCTGGGCCGCTGTTGGCATTAGGTGGACATGAGTCGATTGTACCTTTTGCAATATTGATGCTAAGCGGCGTACTGGCGATTGGCCTTTGCCAAGTGTGGCGACACCTTCGGCCTGCCGCTTTAGAACAACACAATTAGCAAGTTATTGATAAATATCGCTGAAAGCTAAGGATGGCTTCAGTGGATTTGCATCGATAGTCTGTTTTCAGTTACGAAGTTTCGCGCTATTGGCTCGAATCCAAACTCGCCTGTAATAACGTGACAATCTCACTACTTTTACGCAATAAGCGTAATTGGGCAAAAAGCTGTTCGGCTTCAGGATATTGCAGTTTTAAATAACTAAACCACTGCTTGATGCGATTGGAATAATACAGGCCTTTGTCACCGGCAATTTCGAACTCAGAATAACGCATCAACAGCGCCAAGACTTCTGGCCACGGCAGTGCCTCACCGCCATGCTTAATGCGCATCGCCAAGTTTGGCTGCGCCAACGCACCGCGTCCAATCATGATGTCTGGACTTTGACTTTGTTCCCGACATAACACCGCATGCTCGGGTTGCCAAATTTCGCCATTGGCAACGACATTAATTGAAATCACTGCACGGATTTTGGCGATCCAAGGCCAGTAAGCCGGAGGTCGATACCCATCCGCTTTGGTACGCGCATGCACCGTCAGTTCAGATGCCCCAGCTTCTGCCAGTGCTTTAGCATTATCTAGCGCTAAGTCGGTGTCATCATAACCCAAACGCATTTTGGCGGTTACCGGGAATTGACTGGGTACAGCCGCTCGTACTGCAGAGACTATCCGATAAAGCTGCTCGGTTTCACGCAGCAATACCGCACCACCTTTGCTTTTGTTCACCGTCTTGGCGGGACAGCCAAAATTTAAATCGATGCCTGGCGAACCAAGCTCTACCGCTCTTGCCGCATTTTCTGCCAGCCAATTGGGTTCTTGGCCAAGCAACTGCACACGCACGGGTGTGCCAGCTAAAGTTTTGCCATCTTGTAGAAGCTCAGGGCATAAACGAGTGAACACTCGACGTGGTAATAATTGGTCAACGACTCTGACAAATTCGGTGATGCATAAATCAAAGCCACCGATTTCGGTGAGCATTTCTCGCATCAGGTGATCAACCACACCTTCCATCGGTGCCAAAACAATTCGCATCAAAGCCGCTCCAAATCTGGGGGCGACAGTTTAATAAGATCACGGGCAAATAGCTATCTTCACCGAAACACAACTTTGTAAACACCACAACTAAAGCTGTCAGTTCCGCTTAACCACAGGATCGGCTACAATTGCCGTCAACTTCGGATAAATAGAGTCAGCCATGAGTTCAGCGAAAGCCCTGAAAAAGAAAATCGCCAAGCGTGCCAAGCAAAAGAAAAACATTCAGGTGAAAAATTCCATTCGCCTCAAGCAAGCAAAAGCCGAGCAAGTCACCACCGCAGAAACATCAGCCGTTGCAACAGTCAGCGCTGAAACACAATCAGCAATTGCAGCATCAAGCGATACGCCGAACGTTTAAATCAACGACCACCGCGGCGTGGTCACTGCTGTAACCATCACTATCAAAATTTGGCCGCACCAAATGTTGATCATGCACCTGATAAGCGCTGACTTCAGCTGTTCCTAGATGTTGGCGCGGATCAAACTCTGCCGACAGCAAAACATAATCCAGCACTCGACCATCTGCGCCGTAATAATGCGATGGCGCGCGTTTGGCGCTCAACGCCAAATCGGCGGCATCTTGCAGCAAAAACAGCCCGCGACTGGTTTTGGCTGCTGCATGCAGCGGTTGCAACAGAGTCGAAGTCCAGCTGTCGTTAAAATCTCCCATCACCATAGTTGGGAGCGGCTGCTGTTGATAAAGCTGATGGAGTTGTTGCCATAACATCGCAGCCTCCATGCCACGTTGCTGGGCAGATTGCCACATCGCTAACGCCGGATAACTTTGTAAATCCTCGGCTGGACGCGCGGATTTTAAATGGCACACCACCACGCGCACCTTGCCAAGCTCAGGCAATTCAACTTCGGCCAAAAGTGGCTTACGGCTAAAACTAAACTGCTGAGTACCCAGCGGCCATTGGCTTGGATCCAGCTCAGGCCAACTCAGTGCGGTGAGCGGATAACGACTCGCCAGTACTTGCACAGGTTTTTGAAATACATGGTCGTCAATCAACAGCGGTTGCGCTGAGGCTGCCCAAAACGGTAGCCCAGTTTTACTTAATAATTCTGCAAGCGCGGCCACGCTAAACACCTCTTGTAGCGCCAACAAATCGGGCTTCAACAGTTGCACAGTGCGCGATAACCATTGGGTCTTTTGTTGCCACTGCGCATGGCTATAAATATTGTCCCACTCATAACAAGCCAGCGGCGGCTCAGCGAAATTATGCAAATTCAGCGTGGCGCACCGCAACGAAACTGATAATGGCAAAGACGAAACTGACGATAACAACAAATATAAATATCCATAAAAAGCCAAACCGCATGAGCGAGCATCATACGCGGTTTTGCAAATTGACCACAATCGCAGTTAACGCGAGCCAATCGCTGCCGTGGGATTCACCATCATTAGCAATTTATCCAAATTGAGCTTTTGATAAGGCATCTCTCGAATTGGTTTACCCGGTCGTTCAATGCGTAAACAAGCTTCATCGAAATAGAGATTGGCAGCAGCGGTGTGGATGCATTTACCATCCAAGCAGACGGTGCAATTATTGAGCTGTAAAAAATGTAGGATACGGCTTCGAATTTGATTCACCATACAACGTTTCCTCTGATCTGATTGTTATTATTTGCCAGACGAATTGCTAAGGGACTTCAATGTGACCCGACAATTGCATAGAGGTTCCACAACATCATAGAGGTAAGACCAGCAGCACAAAGCTGCTGGCTAACATGAAAAAACCTTATTGCAGGCGCAACCAGACATCATCCATGATTTTGGGGCTGTTGGCACTGGCGCCGCCGAAATTCCATGGCGACGACTGCTCGGCGATGCCACGCAATGCCCCTTCACCGGTTTTATCCCAAGTCGAGAGGTAAATGCTGGCATTGCGCCAACTCTGAATGCCTAAGGCGCGACCATCATAACGCACGCGAATAACGCCCGCCTTAGCATCCACTTGCACATTGGGCGCAGCCCCGAGCTTAAAAGGTGCTTGCTGCGCAGTGGCGTCTTTGGCAGTAAACACCGAATTGCCCCAACCAAACAGAAAATGCCCCAGCTGCCAAGTTTCACCTTTGGGCATTACCGCGGCAAGACCTGGTAGCTGAGTTGCACTTGCTGACAGTTTCCCCTCTGGCACATTGAAAAATATCGCAAAATGCACATTATCAAAACCATTGGCGGGCCCCCAAAATTGACTGACTTGCGCCATTTCAATTTCCAATTCCAAATTGGCACCCGCTGCTTTAGCGTTCAACGCCAATACGTCTAATTGCCGCTGAGAATGGGGTTGCGTTGGCTGCAAATAACGCCCCGTTGGGCCTTTATCATCGTCTTTAGCATCAGCTACTCTCGCGGCAAATTCCGCTTTGACAACTTTACTGGCCACCGTCTGTGCAGGACTCACCGCATGATGAGCAGGCGCATACACCGCTAAGCTTAGTGACGAATCACCTAAATCACGCACGGCAACCGGTAAACTGAAATGGCCTTGCGCATCTGAGGTGGTGCGGATACCTTCAGAAAAATCACCATTTCTGAGCAGTAACAATTCAGTATTGGCACTTGAAACTTGGCCGGTTAACTTAAAATCTTCGGTATAGGTTTGCTTTGCTAATGGCGTGAGTTGCCACGCGAGATCTTTATTCATCCGGGCAATCGCAGGTGATGCGCTGCGCTTTAAAATGACTACGGCCCGCGCTGGCAATTCTGCGCTCACTATGCCGTGTTCGTTAGTTGTTAAAGGTTCTAGTTGTGCTTGATATTGCCAGAGAGGCTGCCAACGCCCGCGGCCAATGGCCACATTTGCCAACATTCGACGGCTATCCGCGGTATTGAGCAGCACTACCGCAGTGTCACCTTGGTATTGCATTTGGTAAGCCAAGACACCCGCCCCTTCAGCTTGCGCAAACAGCAACTTAAAGTCACCCCGACTAAATAGCTTATGCTCACGCCGTAATTTCGCCAGCTGGGCGATGGTTTGATACATCGGTGTTTGCTGAGAGAAATAGTCGCGACTACTGCCATAGCCGCCTTTGAACATGGCCTGGCGACTTTCGGTAAACAGCTGCTCATCACCTTGATAAATCACTGGGATGCCAGGAATGGTGAAGAGGGTGGCATAACCTTGCACAAAAGCGTCGACACTGCCTGAAGCCAAAAACCGTTTGGTATCATGATTGTTTAAAAAAGTTGGCAACACATGAGGATTACTAAAAAGCTCGGTATGTTGCTGCAACCGATAACCTAACTGCGCTGGAGGTGCGCCTTCGGCTAGCACTTGGTTGAGCTCAAAGTATAAGGGAAAGGCAATGACTGAATTTAACTCGGGTTTTGCCTCAGTCCCTAAAAAGGCTTTGATTTTCAGTTCGCCATTGGCACTAAAAGGTTTTGACGCTTCAAAGACTTCACCAAACACTAAAAAATTGTCTTTGCCAAGACTACGCGCTTTGGTAAGAATGCCATCCTCACTGTGCAGAAAATCATGCCAAAAGTCGTGCTCGACATATTTAGCAGTATCAACGCGAAAGGCGTCCACCCCAACTTGTTCAAGCCAAAAGCGATAACTGTCCTTGAGCGCTTTGCGCACTTGGGGATTGCTGGTATTGAGATCAGCCAGCCCACCGAGCTGATAGCTAAATTCTTGGCCTGGCACAGCTGCATCCACAATGGGTGGTGTCCAGTGGTAAATGTTCGCCGCAGCAGCTTTTTGCTCATGGCGATTAATTAAGGAAAAGGGATATTGGCTTGGCGCGGGTTGTTTGCTGTTGGCCGACTCGAACAGCACGAAGTTTTTTGCCGTATCTTTGGCGTCATAAGCACCGTCGTAGCCGAAAAAATTGCCCGTATGGTTTATCACAATATCTTGAATCAGATATATGTTGCGTTGATGAAGTGCCTTCGCAAGCGCTTGATAACTTTGCAAAGTTCCATAATGGGCATCAACCGCCTTAAAATCGGTCGCCCAATAGCCGTGATAACCGGCATATTGTAATTTTTCACTCCACCACTGATTCGCCACCGGCGGTGTTAACCAAACTGCGCTCGCACCAAGCGATTGAATATATTCTAGTTTACTTTGGATGCCGGCTAAATCACCACCACTATAGTGACTTGATGACTGTGGATTGAATTCACCAGCGCCTTGCGAGTTATTGCTTGGATCACCATCGGCAAAACGGTCGGTCAGCACAAAATAAATCACCTGATCACGCCAATCCGGTGATGGTAACTTCAGCGGCTCAGCCTTGCTCAACAATGGCAAAGCGCAGCATAACAGCACGCCTACACAGCCTTTATTTATGGCCATTTATGATGTTCCTGAATTGTGCTTGATTAGCTTTCGACAGCTAAGCGTACCTTGTTGATGATATTTCAGTTGCAAAAAAGCCCAATCAGCAACTGATTGGGCTTTGGTCATGCCATCAATCTCATGACATTAGAACTTATAGTTCATGCTCAGCATAAAGTTACGACCAAAACTCTGGTATTGGGTAATTTGCCGTGAATCCGCACTATTCGCCTGGATAGTTGCTTCATCGGTTAAGTTTTGTCCTTGTAGCGACACCCGCAGACCTTCGAGCTCTTTGATACCCGACTCGCCAAAGTCATAGCCTATTTGGGCATCAACCAAAGTACCACCTTGGTCAACAGTCGGTGCAAGGCTCAGACTATAACCACGAGTTTCGGTGCTGAACTCATCACGTTTAGTGCCAGACACGCGGAATTCAAAACCAGCTTTTTCATAGTATGCCGTCAATGTATAAATTTCATTCGACAGACCCGGCACAGCTTCACGCTGGCTGCCCTCACCTAATGAACCATCTAAGAAGGTAGCGCTTGCGACCAACCCTAAGCCATCTAAAGACGCATGCACTAGGTCAAATGGCACGCTCGCTTGCAGTTCATAGCCACGAACAAAACCTTCCATACCATCGTCGCGATATTTAGCGACACCTTGTAAAGTGCCTGGAGCTTGCCCAGTACTGGTTTGGTGGAAGCCTGGAATGTAAAACGCACTAAAGTCGTTAACGCTGGCCGCAGAACGATGCCAGTTCACTAAATCTTTAAAGAAGAAGCTCGCAGCGACATAGCCATTTTCGTGGTAATAGTTTTCATAAGACAAATCAAATTGATTGGCTTCGAGTGGCTTTAACTCAGCGTTACCTTCATTTGAATTCCACGGGCCATCAACTGGGGTAGTCCGCACTATTTTGTCGTCGTTAAAATCGAAATTGTAGGTCGTGTTTGGCCGCAAATCATCAATACGTGGTCTAGTCATTACTTTCGACAAGCCGGTGCGCACAAATTGGTCATCCGCAACTTCCAGGCTCAAATTTAAGCTTGGCAGAACATCAGTATAATCAGCGCCACCCTCAACCCGAGTCGCTTTGGTAAAGAAACCAGCCCCAGTCACAGCATAAAAGCCTTTCGACGACTGTTTAGAATCAACAATTTGCACACCGACATTACCTTCTAATGGCAATCCCGCGACTTCAGTGCTGAGATTAGCCATTGAA
Source organism: Alteromonadaceae bacterium (assembly GCA_041914845.1). Classification (GTDB taxonomy): domain Bacteria; phylum Pseudomonadota; class Gammaproteobacteria; order Enterobacterales; family Alteromonadaceae; genus Pararheinheimera. The sequence continues at coordinate 312,381 of JAYSCP010000002.1, read as the reverse complement.
TATAAAGTGACTATTTCTTCATCTACAGTGTAAGAATCACCCAGTCGATCGTTTTGTAAAAGTGCGGCATCGGTAGAGATGTAATAGCCACTGTTATACAACGCCAAACTGTCATACGCCAACACACCAGGAATGCCGATGAAACTTAGGTCAGCAACGCCCAAAACATCTGGAATTGCGCCGGAGTTTGGCCACAATTTCGAAGTTAAAAACGCACCATTATTGATCTTGGTTTTTGAGCGCTCTTTATAAACGAGGCCCGCCTCAAATTTATTAACGATGCCCCATTCAACATCACCAGTCAGTTGGAAGCGATAGCTGTCTAAACTTTCATCAAACTCTGGTTTATTGACAAAACCATCTTGCGCGGTACTTGGGCCAAAACCGTTGGTTTCTTTGAACGCAGTAATAGGCGCTAAACTACCACCCCATGCCTGTGGACCTGCTAACCGGATCAACGCGGCGTTAGTGTAGTCGACTGACGGCAACGTTGGATGCGCACCATACATCACGCCAGTCGAGGTCATTTTCCACGAGCGTGCCGCAATTGGCCGACCTTCGATGGAAGCACGGCCGACCCCAGAATAACTCTCAATATCAGTAATAGTTTTATCGACATCACCGGTAGAGATATCGACCTCAGCCGTCCATTCATCATTGAGTGCGTATTCAAGGTTAAAACCAAAGGTTTTCAGACTTGCATCCTGTTCCCGAGCATCGTTACGAATGACAGAATAAAAACCATTGTAATAGCCTGACGTGGCTAAACCATTATCTACGCTAGTAATAATACTATCGCCTGAACCGCCCTCTTCTAAGCCGCGACGAGCGTCAGTTTCATTAAAGTTAATCAGCAGCGCATCAAATTTCATTTTCATCTTGTCGGTTGCGGCATATTCGACAACTGCCGCGAGTGAGTCGCGATCAAGCAATGCAGAGCGGGTAAACGAGTCATGTCCGCCATTCACTACAGTGCCAGCAGGGATAGTTACACCAGGCGCGGCTTGTGATGCTTTGGCTTCAGAATAACCCCAGCCGCGGAATTGCTGCTCTTGACGTGGCGACTCGATAGTAGACAGCACTAGCGCCACGCCCAATTTGTCATCGGCAAATTTATCGATAAAGTTAAATGACGCGCGATGTCCAGAATTATCAAAATCTGGGTTGCCAGAATCTTGGCCGTTTTGCTCGTAACTTAAATTAAAAGCCATCGTCGGGGCGGCAGTCAGTGGGCTCGCCGTTTGAATATCAACGGTGCCACCAATACCTTGCGCCATCAAAGATGCCTCTGGCGTTTTATAGACCAGCACGGTATTGACGATTTCAGACGGGTATAAGTCATATTCAACGCCGCGGTTGTCACCCATCCCCAGCAATTCACGACCATTTAATGAAGTGCCAACATAGTTCTCATTAAAACCGCGGACAGACAAACCACTGGTGCGGCCGTTACGACGCTCACCAGCTAATCCTGGCAAACGTGATAAAGATTCTGCAACCGACGTATCCGGTAACTTACCGATGTCCTCTGCTGATAGAACTTCAACAACTGAGTTTTCGCTCATTTTGATCAATTGCGCTTTTTGCAGACTACCGCGGTAGCCGGTAACGCCGATCACTTCGATTTGCTGTTCAGTTGGTTTTGCTTTGTTATCTTTTGCGACTTCTTGCGCTTGAGCGCCATAAGCACTGAGTCCTGCACTCGCTAATGCCAGCGTTAATACGCTTAACTTATAATGTTTCATTGCCCTTCATCCCCGGTGTGGTGTTGCTTTAATTATGAGTTGTGCGCTCCACACCCATAGGCATGAAGTATGACAACCTGACTATTTCTATGGGGAACGCTGCAACTACACAACATGAATACGTATTCACAATGCGCAAAGTTAGTGCGGCCACCCATCTAAATGCACTGCTTTAGTGCAAACCAAGCAAAGCGAACTGCAGAGAGTAAAAAAAAGCACCAAAAATCAGATAAATAGCCAGCAAAATGTAGCAAAACATCAACCAAGAAACAGGTGAGGAGCAAGAGAACCGCCATAGAACTGCAGGTTCAGTGGGTATTTTTGATGATAAAGCAAACAGGGAAATCGCTGATTTAATCGAATGCATGAAGCTATTGAGGCAAGAATTGCATTTTTATTGCATACGTATGCAGTGATTCATTGACGGCAAGCGCGATGGCATTCTCCAAACGAAAACGGAGCCCGAAGGCTCCGCTTTTTGTGACTATTGCTGATTTACCAAATCTTGACTCGTTGCGCTTCTGGGCGGTACATCCCATCACCGGCTTTCACGTCATAAGCTTGATAAAATTCTGGCATGTTAGACAAAATCCCTTGGACTCGATACATCCCTGGCGAATGTGGGTCAGTAATTAACATCTGCCGCAACGCCTCGTCTCTGGCTTTGTTTCGCCAGACTTGCGCCCAGCCGATAAACAAACGTTTTTCACCGGTAAAGCCATCAATGATTGGAGCAGTTTTGCCCGCTAACGAATTCTGATAAGCGCGGTAGGCGACAGTCAAACCGCCCAAATCTGCGATATTTTCCCCTAAGGTCAGCGCACCTTGGACATGCAAATCATCAATAGGATTGTAGCTATTGTATTGGTCAATCATCAGCTGTGCGCGTTGCTTAAACTGACTTTCATCATCAGGCGTCCACCAATCCCGAAGATTGCCATCACCATCCGAACGGCGACCTTGGTCGTCAAAACCGTGAGTAATTTCGTGGCCAATAACGCCACCGATCCCACCATAGTTCACCGCATCATCGGCTTCGACATCAAAAAATGGAGGTTGTAAAATTGCCGCTGGAAACACGATTTCGTTCATCGTTGAACTGTAGTATGCGTTGACGGTTTGCGGGGTCATTCCCCACTCGTTACGATCAACAGGTTTGCCCAATCGAGCTATCATCCGTTGATATTCGCAGACGCTACTCCGCTTGACGTTACCCACTAAATCGTCGGCCTTGATGGTCAGGCAGCTGTAGTCACGCCACACCTCTGGATAGCCAATTTTTGCATTGAACTTTTGTAACTTCACCTGCGCTTGTTGCTTGGTTGCTGGACTCATCCAAGTGAGATCGTTGATAGCTTGTTCAAAAGCAACCCGCAGATTTTTGATAAGTTGTTCCATCCGCGCTTTGGCTTCAGGCTTAAAATACTTTTCCACATATAACTTGCCAACCATGAAACCTAGAGCATCATCAATAGCAACCACGGCCCTTTCTTCACGTGGTTTTTGCTCTTGTAAGCCGGTGAGCACTCGACCATAAAAATCAAAATTTGCTTGTTCAAAAGCGCTAGTGAGCAATGGCGATTTACTACGTAGTAAATGAAACTTTAAATACAACTGCCAATCTTGGAGCGGTACTTCTGCTTGTATTTTGGCAAAAGCAACCAAATATTCAGGTTGGCGCACCACCAGTTCCTGGATCTGCCCAAGCTCAGCCGCCGCTAGAAATGCTTGCCAATCGAACCCTGGCGCTGCGCTCGCCAGTTGTGCCACAGTCATCTTATTATAAGTTTTGGTGCGATCGCGATTTTGGACACGACTCCATTGCGCATTCGCCAGTTTAGTTTCAATAGCGAAAATTTTCTCAGCAGCCGCGCTGCCATCGGGCCATCCGGCAAGCTCCCAAAAGCGGGCAATCATCCACTGATACTGTTTTTGGATTTTCGCGGATTTTTCATCCGACTTTAAGTAATAATCACGGTCAGGCAACCCTAAGCCAGATTGGTTGATACCAGTAATATATTGGGTAGAGTTTTTCTGATCTTGGCCGACAAACACACCGACTGGCGCGCCGTAACGCTCGACTTGCAACTGCCCCCATAAAGTAGCCAACTCTGCTGTGGTTTTAAGCTGTTCAATTCTGGCAATATCCGCTTGAAGTGGCGTAAGACCTAGCTTTTCGATAGTCGCGGTATCCATAAACGCACGAAACATGTCACCGATTTTCTGTGGATCAGAGCCTGCGTCTGCTGGTTTTGCCGCGGCATCTTTGACTATTTGCAGGACATGTTTGCTTGAACTATCACGCAACTCGTCAAAACTGCCCCATCGGGATTTATCAGCAGGAATTTCAGTTTTCGCCAACCAATTACCATTCACATAGCGAAAAAAATCATCTTGCGGCTTAATTTGGGTATCTAAATTAGTCAGGTAAATCCCCGATTTTAATGCTGAAGCAGCAATACTGGCCTCTGTAGTGGCGGTTGCAGGCGGCGTGCTTTCAATGGCCTTATCGCAGCCAGCAACGCCAAGCGCCGTGGCGATACAAAATGCCAGCATCGTTTTATTTTTCATGGGATTATCCTATCTGAAATTCACAAATATGCTTTGTGCGAGTGTAGAGGCTTCGTTTGCATTGTCCAGAGCACAACAATGTCACAATGCTGCATCTGCGACCAAAAGCAGAAATAGCGCTATGAGTGCCGAGCACTCGCAGCGCTATTGCTCGGTAGAAAGTCGGTATATCACGCTTTGCTTTCAGACTTGGAAATGAGCTGCCTGCTGCGAAATTCGCACCGCAAGCACCGATAACTCTTCACTCGCTTCAGCACTTTGCTGCGCGCTCCTTGAAACCTCCCTGATACTCTCACTAAATTCAGTAATATTTTTGCTAATATCTTCGGCCACGACAGTTTGCTCTTCAGTTGCCGCGGAAATTTGGCTATTCATGTCAACAATACTACCGACAGCTTCCCTGATTTCCCCTAACACATTGCCCGCGGCATTGGCATTTGTGACACTATGAGTCGCATGTTGTTGCGACAATTCCATGGCCGCAACTGCATCCTTGGCTGAAGTTTGTAAACTCGACATCATCACTCGGATAGACTCTGTGGCCTGATGAGTATTAGTCGCTAAAGTGCGAACTTCATCGGCGACTACCGCAAAGCCTCGCCCAGCGTCGCCAGCTCGGGCAGCTTCAATTGCTGCATTTAATGCCAATAAATTAGTCTGCGCTGCGATACTTTGAATGACTGTCAGCACTTGGCCGATTTTTTCTGATTCGCCATTTAAAGTCTCAATGACCACACCTGCACTCCCCACCGCATCGGAAAGATTAGTAATTGCCTGCACATTGGCCTGCACTTGGTCATAACCAACGTGAGTGCGTTCATCCGCATCAAAAGCTTGGGTTGACGTTGCTTGGGCGCTGCGAGCAACTTCGGCGATGGCGACGGTCATCTGATTTACCGCGGTGGCAATCATGTTGGCATTTTGTTCTTGTGAGTGCGCGGTTGCGCTGACGTTTTTACTAATGACACTCATCTGCTCGGCGGCTGCGGCCAGACTGACCACCGCCTGACCCAACTGTTGGAAAAAACTTTGCACTCGCGATAACGTTTGATTAAACGCTTGCGCGGCGTCAGCAATTTCGTCATTACCCGCCACTGGGGCTCGTAGCCGCAAATCGGCATGGTCGCCCACCGCAACCATGGTGGTGCGCAACGAAATCAACGGCAATGAAATAGAACGAGACACCAAAAAAGCTAACAAACTCAGCAGCAGTATCACCGCGATGACAATAGCGCTAAATAACCAACTGGTGGCACTTAATGTCTCGTGGGCAACCGCAACAAATTTTGCCGACTCACGAAGCTGCAGTTGGATCAATGCCTCCAAAGCGTGGCTCAGTGGATCGGCCGTTGCATATAACTGTTGATTAAACTGCGCTTGCTCAACCTGCAAAATTGCGCCATCAGCAATCGCTTGCTGATAACCCTTGATTTGCACTAACCATTTATCAATCAATGGCTTTGCCACAGCAATTAACTGCTCTTCTTCGGCAGTCAACAGGGTTGCACGATAGGTTTGCCACTGGCCGAGAGCTTGCTGCTCTGCTTGCTGTATGGCTTGTTGCGCGGCGGCTGGCGAAATAATACCCGCGCGATGTTTATGCAAGGAATCAACTATTATCACAGCAAAGGCATCAGACACCGTTTTTAATTGCTGCAAAGGTTTTACTCGGTCTTGGTACAAGCTATCAACGCCCTGAGACAACTTCGCCATATTGGACAGCGCTGCGACGCAAATCCCAATCAAAACCAATAGCGGCAGTGCCGCCAACATTGCCAATCTCGTGCGAACTTTGAATTGATTAAACATCGCGCTACCTCTCTCATCGATGGCTTGACCGAGTTGATTACTCAATTTGGACTTATTTTCAGCGTAGTTCAGTTATCAAAAACTGTCGCTTTTTTCGTCACAACAGCGCCTTTCACGGTCTTTCCGCTCGCGGAGATTGCGTTTTTGAATAATTTTCAGGATGATGCAATCAGCTCATCAAAAAGGAATTGAATTTATGTCAGAAAGTTTGCTTGCTTCCATCGCTGGTTTACCGAATTTCCTCAGTTTTTTTGTACTGGCGATAGTCCTGATTTTGTTATTCACTCGGATCTATAGCTGGATCACCCCTCATGATGAATTCGGCTTAATTCGTAGCAATAATCCAGCCGCTGCTGTTGCCTTTGGCGGCGCAATTATTGGTTTCGCCTTGCCTCTTGCCAGCGCCATTACCCACTCAGTATCGCTTGCAGATTGTGCAATTTGGGGCGCAATTGCCCTCATAGTGCAATCACTCACTTTTTTAGTCGTACGATTAACCATTCGCCAGTTACCAGAACGGATTAATAATGGCGAAGTGGCTACAGGGATTTTTTCGGCTTGTTGTTCAATCGCCATAGGTTTGGTGAACTCAGCAAGTATGACTTTTTGAGGGATAAATAATGTCAACTCGATTTAAACGCAGTAGTAAAGTCGCTTTGATGGTGATGGTGCCAGCAACCACAATTATGCTAGCCAGCTGTAGTTCTGAACAGCCGATAGAAACCGCTGTGTATGAAACAGTAGATCAATGCGCGGGCTTTTATAACCCAGAGCAATGCCAAGCTGAATTCGCTGCGGCAAAAGCGTTGCACCCGCAGGTCGCGCCAAAGTACACCGACAAAGCTTCATGCGAAACGGACTTTGGCGTAGGCAATTGCGAAGCGCCAGCGGCAGCGGCAGCCGCAACTACAGCATCGACAACACCTGCAGCAGCAAACTCTAGCGGCAGTTTTTTTATGCCAATGATGATGGGCTTTATGGCTGGTCAACTGTTTAATGGTGGTGGACGCTCACACCTCAAAGCACAGCCGCTGTATAAATCTGGCGATGACCGTGCAACATTTCGCACCGCAGCCAATCAACCAGTATCGCGATTTACTGGTCCGGTTTCCGTGATGCCTTCACGAATGGTGCCGCAACCGGGTGCCATTGTGAAACGTGGTGGTTTTGGCGCTCAAGCGCAAATGCGCAGTGAACATCAAAGCAGTGGTGGTTAGTCACCAATGAAAAAAGTACAAATTACAGAACGTCCACGTTGGCGCAGTTATGCTGAGTCAGTTGGTTTCAATTTTCATACCTTTGACGGCGAACCATATTGGGATGAGACTGCTTACTATCAGTTCAGTTTGGCGCAAATTGAAGACGACTTAGAAGCGCCAACGGAAGAGCTGCATCAAATGGCGCTTTCGTTAGTGCCAGAAATCCTTGCCGACGAGCAAAAGCTAAAACAACTTGCAGTTCCTGAAGCTTATTGGGATTGGATCAAACAATCTTACGAAAGTCATCAGCCTCATTTGTATGGTCGGCTTGATTTAGCCTATGACGGCACAGGCCCTGCCAAACTGCTGGAACTCAACTATGACACCCCCACCTCTTTGTATGAGAGTGGTTTCTTTCAGTGGGTGTGGCTAGAAGAGCAACTCATGCTCGGTAAACTGCCAGCAGGCGCTGATCAGTTTAATTCACTACAAGACCAGCTCGAACATCGTTTTGCCAATTTACAGCTGGCTGAGCCATGTTATTTTAGCTGCGTCAGTGACAACATCGAAGATAAGGGCACTGTCCTTTACTTGCTGGATATTGCTCAGCAAGCAGGCATTGATGCTCGTTTTCTGGGGCTTGATGAGATTGGTGAAATCAATGGCCAACTCGTTGATAGCGACAACTTTCCAATTCAGTCGATTTTTAAACTCTATCCATGGGAGTTTATGGTCCGTGAAGACTTCGGCCGACATTTATTGACGAGCAAAACGCAGTGGTTAGAACCGGCTTGGAAAATGTTGCTGTCAAATAAAGGCATTCTGCCGTTGTTATGGCAAAAATACCCAAATCACCCAAACTTGCTGCCCGCATTTTTTGAAACCGTAGACCAACAACCACTCAGCAATGGCTGGGTGCGCAAACCGTTGTACTCACGGGAAGGCGCCAACATTGAGCTGGTTGATTTACAGGGTAAACGCTTGCAAGTCGATGGACCTTATACCGATGCGCCCTATATTCGCCAAGCCTTCCATGCACTGCCAAAATTTGATCAAAGTTTTACCTTGATTGGCTCATGGGTGGTTGGTGATAGTGCAGCGGGCATTTGTATCCGTGAAGATAACTCACTGATTACCAAAGACAGCTCACGATTTTTGCCGCATATTATTTTGGATTAATTCGGTTACGCGCTTAAGCCTGCGTGCTCAAACAAAAGCCCCACATCAAAATGCGGGGCTTTTTTGAGACATGCACTTAATATACGGTTATTCTTTGTTCGCGAGCGTCTCAGGCTGCGCCACTGACGCAGACGCGGTTGCTAAGTTTGGCGATACTCCGGCTGCAGCTTGGGTAAAGCTCTGCAAATCCGCACCTTTGATGCCAATCTCTTGCAGTAAACTGTCCAATAACGGCGCTTGCGTACGGTAACGCAAGGCACTATTGACCACCTGATCAGGCAAAGAAGCGCCGTTGTTACTTTGACCTTCGACAACGCCGCCAGCAGCGCCCGCTAAACCATTCACCTGCAGAATTTTAATGTCGCTGATTTGTTCCATCGGCTTCACGCTTTGCGCGATAATTTCTGGCAGGCGTTCAATTAACGCCAAACGAATTTGCATTGCAATTTGATCAACCGACAGCATGTTTGCTGCGGTGTTAATGGCTTTTTGACCTTCAGCATCAACCGCGTAGGTTCGAGCTTTAGCATCAGCAAGTAACAATTCAGCGTCAGCTTTACCTTGCGCGGCTAAACGTTCTTTGTCAGCTAAACCTTGCGCAGCTAATCGCATTGCTTCAGCTTGGTCTTCTGCAGCTTTTTTCTCAGCTTCTGCAGTCACCATCAGTTGGATAGCTTCTTTTTCTGCTTGTTGACGTGCAGCAACTAACTCAACTTGTTTAGCACGTTCTGCCCGCTCAGTTTCACGAACAGTCACAACCGATTCTTCTTCTTTCACCGCAAGTGCGCGAGCCTTATCAGCTTGAGCCTTGGCTTCAGACTCTGCTCTAGACTTCTCGGCAACTGCGATAGATTTTTCTTGCGAGGCAAGTTCTACTGCTTTTGCACGCTCAATTTCAGCTTGTTCAATGGCCCGTTGCTTAGCAATTTCCATTTCACGAACCGCTTTTTGCTTTTGGATAGTTTCGTTTTCGATATCGCGTTCAGACAGAATTCGCTTTAAATCGATTTCACGCTGTGAGGCAATTTGCGCTTCTTCAGCTTCACGTTTTTTCTCCGCTTGTTCGCGGGCAATTTCTGCCATTTGTGAGGCGCGGCGGATTGACACTTCACGCTCTTGTTCTAGGCGTGCGTATTCTTCTTCTCGTGAAATCTGCAATTTCGCCCGTTCGGCCTCTAAGTTTTTCTGCTTAATGGCCAGGTCGGTTTCTTGCTCGATGTCATTACGAATTTTACGTCGAGATTCAATGGCTTGAGTGAGTTTGGTTAGACCTTCAGCGTCAAAGGCATTTTGAGGATTAAAATGCTCAAACGCAGTTTGATCTAAACCAGTTAAAGAAACAGATTCCAACTCCAAGCCGTTTTTCAGCAAATCTTCTGACACCACTTGCTGAACCTTTTGTACAAAATCTACGCGTTTTTCGTGCAGCTCTTCCATCGCCATTTCTGCAGCGACAGAACGCAAGGCATCAACAAACTTACCTTCAACCAATTCTTTTAATTCATTTGGGTTCATCGTTTTCAAACCCAGGGTTTGAGCCGCATTTGCAATGGCTTCAACAGTTGGTTTGACCCGTACATAAAACTCTGCCGTCACATCCGCGCGCATCCGATCTCGAGTGATCAGCGCTTGCTCCGCCGCGCGACGCACTTCCAAACGTAAGGTATTCATGTTTACTGGGATGATTTCGTGCAGTACCGGTAATACCAGAGCGCCACCGTTGACGATAACTTTTTCACCACCAAAACCGGTTCTCACAAACGAAATTTCTTTGGTTGCTCTTTTATACAAACGCGCCAAAATCAGACCAAAAATAATCAGCGCAACTAAAAATAAACCTGAAATCACTAAAATATCGGTGAAATTCATCACGCTACTGGTCATGCTACTTGTGTCCATATGACTTCCTTTTACTGCTTTTATTGTTGATTTATAACAGGCTTGGGTGCTCGGCAGGAATTGCTTTGTACACTGCTGATTGCCGCGAAACTAATAACACAGCTTGCCCTTGGTTAAACTCAAGCTCAGGCAAATCGGGTTCGACTAATAAATAATGACTATATCCATGCTGATCTTTAACTTTCGCTTCTGCAGCTGCACCCACACGAGCCACGCCTAGGGTCACAACAGCAACACGACCAATCAAACTATCTTCGCTTATGGCTGTGGTTTCATCTTTTGGCATAACTTTGCCAAGTCCAGCAAGACTGATCCGTAATATAGGGAATGTCAGCAACAGTACCGGAGGAACCACTAACCAAGTACTTGCCCAACCGCCAGTTAATTGATGCGCCCAAACCTGCGCACTAAAACCGATTAAGCTGAACTCCAATAAGAACACTATTAAGCTCATCAGGGCTGGGACTTGATCTATTTTCAGCCAGCCAAAGAATTGGTTTAACGCGTTATCGTGCGCCAAGCCGAAATCCTGCTCAGGCAAAAAACCTTCCAATAAATCGGATAAGCCAGCGCCAAATAACGCGCCTAACAATTCCAAGGCGCCAAGTAATAGCATTAAGCTCAGGCAAACACTGAACACCCGATTTTCAGCTGCCAAAAAAGTTTCAATCATGCAAAGCTTCCTTTCGTAATGCAGCAAGTCTTTGTTCTAACTGTGTATCTTTAACAAGTGCATTGAGTTCATCTAAATTAGACGTTGTTGGCGGTTGAGATGGTTGCTGCAGCCGTAATTGCAGAGATTCAATAGTGTCGGTTAACGATTGAATTTGTTGGCGGCGTTCAGGATCTGGGTCGACTAATTGCTGTTCAAGTTCGATTTGCTGCGATAGTAGCTTTCGCGCCGCAATATCATCGCCTTGTTGCACTGATTGCAGCGCCTGCGCGTTAAGTGCGCTGATGCTTGTTTGCAAACGCATATGGCGCTTTTGTTCGTGATGTTCCTGCACCAATAATAGGCCCAATGCGGCTTTGCACTCATCGAGCAAAGTTCGTAATTGCACCTCTGTGGCTGAAGCTGCACCATCTCGCAACAAAGTCGCTAACTCTTCGTAACCGCTGCGTAATTGCGCCTGCAGAATCATGCGAATTCGCTCAAGTAAGGCTTGCGACATCCATACACCTCCTGTGTTAATAGTGCACTAGTTCTCACGATTGTTTCTTATCTGTTAAAAACTGTCAATCACGGCATTGTAAGCAAAATCAATTACAGCAATTTGCTGTGCTGAAGTTACTGACTTGACTAGCATTTTTTGGGCATTTTCAAACCCCACCACTTTAAAGCATATTAATTCACATTTAATGGATTTATAGTTGATTTAGGCAATTTCAGTGCTTTTGACATAATTTAATTTAATCGCTAGAGCCATTTAGATGAAGCAGAAAATTTCACCGATATTTTTGTTGGATATTTATCCACTTTTCCATTAAAGTACGCGCATTTCCTGCACCGCATGTTCTCAAATTATCGAATGCGATAGCGCACAGAACATGCGGAATTTTCGCCTACACTTAGTCATCGGATTGCAACAAAAAATCGAGAAGCTGAGCAAACTTTCCAGAAGGAACCAAACAGAGCGTGCGTACTACTGAAATTGTTGATGGATTTCGCCAATCGGCCCCATACGTTAATGCACACCGTGGCAAAACCTTTGTGGTAATGCTTGGTGGAGAAGCGATGCAACAAGCTGGCTTCCGAAGCATTATCAATGACATAGCACTACTAAATACCTTGGGCATTAAAATTGTCTTGGTTTATGGTGCGCGTCCACAAATCAATCAAGCACTAGAGCACGCTGGGTTAACTGCGCAGTACCACAATCGCATCCGCGTGACTGACGATGATTCCTTCCGCTTAATTAAGCAAGTCGCCGGAGCTTTACAGCTTGATATCACGGCGCGGTTGTCGATGAGTTTGTCCAATACACCAATGCACAACGCACAAATCAACGTGGTCAGCGGTAACTTTGTCATTGCACAACCGTTAGGTGTCGACGAAGGTGTCGATTATTTCCATAGTGGTAGGGTACGTCGTATCGATGTCGCCGGTATTCGCCGTCAACTCGACCAAAACTGTATTGTATTGATGGGCCCGATTGCTGCCTCGGTAACTGGCGAGAGCTTTAATCTAACAGCCGAAGAAATTGCGACCCAAGTCGCCATTAAACTCAAAGCAGATAAGATGATTGGTTTCACCGATGAAGGTGGCATTATCGATGAAGACGGTGAAATCATGGCGGAGTTAATGCCAAATTTCGCCCAAACCATGATGGAAACTTTAGAAGCGCAGCAAACTGCCTGCACCTCCACTTTAGCTTTTTTACATGCCGCAATTACGGCTAGCCGCGCAGGCGTTTCACGTTGCCATTTAGTGTCGAGCTCAATTAATGGCGCGTTACTGCAAGAGCTGTTCTCGCGTGATGGTATTGGTACTCAAATCGTTACTGAAGCGGCTGAACGGCTACGTTTGGCCACTATTAATGATATAGGCGGGATCCTCGATTTAATTCGTCCTCTAGAACAGCAGGGCTTGTTAGTGAGACGCTCGCGCGAACAGCTAGAGATGGAGATAGACCAGTTTGTGGTGATTGAGCGCGATGGCCTGATTATCGGCTGCGCTGCACTTTACCCATTCCCGGAAGAAAACGTTGGTGAGTTTGCTTGTCTTGCTGTGCATCCAAATTATCGAGATGCCGACCGTGGTACTTTATTACTAAAACACATTATTCAAATCGCCCGCCAACGCAAATACTACACGCTGTTTGCGCTGACGACTCGTTCAATCCATTGGTTCTTAGAGCACGGTTTTGAACTAAAGGATGTGGAAGATTTACCGGCGAAAAAACAGCAACTGTATAATTATCAGCGTCGTTCTAAAATTTTGGCGTTAGCTCTGCGCTAACTTTGTCAATTCTTTAGCGCAGGCTTTGGCACTTCAACTTCGAATTTACCAAAGCCTGTGCCTGAATCTTCAAGGGCCTTGCTGGCTCACTCACCGAAAATACTTCAATCTTTGCCTTTAGAGCCACGCACTTGCTGAATAACTTGCTTAGCTAAGGCCCGCGCTGTTGTCCATTTGCCACCAGTCACAGTTAATAAACGTCCTTGCCAATTCATCGCGTACTCGCGGCTTGCTCTGGTTGCTTCCGCACTCCCGCCTAATAACGGCCTGACGCCCGCAAACTCGCGTTGAATATCAGCGATACTGCGTTTGGTAATAAAGTACTGGTTATAAACTTTCAGCAAATAATTGCGCTCTTTTTCACTGCATCGAATAGGTTCAGCTAAGGTTTGTCGAACCTCGGTTGTGCCAAGCAGCGTTTGGCCTTGGTAAGGCAACACAAAGACAATTCGACCTTCACCCGGCACCTCCAACATGTGGCCATAACGACTGACTGGCGGCAGCAATAAATGACTGCCACGCACTAAATCTATGGTTTGTGGCGGTACCAGTCCAGATTGCTCAAGCAACAAATTACTCCACGGCCCTGCCACATTAATCACTCTATCGAATTGTAACCAACTGCCATCCGAACCTAAACGCAACCGCGCCGAAGTATCGACTTCAACCACAGGACAATGCTCATGAATTTGCACGCCAAGCTTTTTCGCTTGCTCGGCGACCCATAATCCAAGTTGCTGATCTTGCATTTGGCCATCAAAAAAAAGATAAGCGCCCAGCAAACCCTCAGCTTGAATATCGGGACTACAACGAATCGTTTGCACAGCAGTTAACCAGCGATGCCGACCAATACCTCGCCGTCCCGATAAAAAATCGTAGACCGATAACCCTATTTTCAACTGCCAACGCGCACGGCGACCATCACGATAAATCGGATACAAGATGGGCAAACGCCGTGTTAATTGCGGTGCTTTTTTTATCCACCAGCGTCGTTCTTGCAAAGCCTCGTGCACTAACCGAAACTCGCCTTGCTCTAAATAACGCAAACCGCCATGCAATAACTTGCTAGAAGCTGCACTGGTTGCTTTCATCAGTTCATCACGTTCAAATAGCTGAACCTGATGACCGGCTTGCGCTAATTGCCAAGCTGAAGTCAGTCCATTTATGCCCCCACCAATTATCGCAATTTTCAAAATTCGGCCTCTGGTTACTAACTATTTGTTTAAGAAAAGCAAATTTACTAGGTTTTGTCGAATAATGCTGTAGCCTAGCATGACAATTTTCCAAATTAGTCACAACATTAGTACTGGCATATCAAGTAAAAACCGCTAAAGTTTAAAGTCTAACTGATTGGAACAAATTTCGATATTCTGGCTAAGGAAGTTCAGCGGATGAATCAGCCCTTGTTTGGTGATAGTTCAGTGAGTAAAGCAGTAAAGGAGCTGCTCTACCGCATTCAAGATGCCAATCCACTTTCCCAATCCATATATCAACAAGCCGCTATTTTTTTCTCGGGTGAAGAACAACGCGCCATCGATACTTTGCAACAACAAAAAGCTGATTTACAGCGGCGAATTGATGATGCGAGTAAAGGTGCGCGGGTCAAATTAGAGAAACGACTGTCCGACACGCAAAATGAACTCAAAGAGCGGCTAAAACAACAAGAAGACAATCGGCTCGGTCGTATTCGACAACTTAAACAAACCGCAAAACATATATTGGATGCAGTGACTGGCGATTCAGCCCAAGAAACACAACAACTTTCTGCCCGCATGCTCGGCTCCATCCAATTGTTATCGCCCACTCGCGGTAAAAACATCGCGGCAGTCAATCAACGTCACAAGCATCTTTATAAGGCGGTGTTGGCCTTGCGCTTACTAGACCAACTGCTTGCAGATCAATTAATTAAGAACCGCTATGTGTTCAGTAAATGTGCTGATGAGTCAGGCTTTTTATTCAAAGCGCAAGTCCAGTTGCCGCTAATTATGGCGTGTATTCTGCAAGATATCGGTTTGCAGCATCCGGACGTTAAATTGATTTTGTTCGGTGAAGACGGCTCTCAAGATCCATATCGCATTTTGCAGCCCGCTGAGCGAGAACAATTGCTGCAGATCTGCTTTGCACAAAGCCAACGCTACGTGCAAGAAGGGCTTGGGTTGGACACCTATGTCGGTAACTCGAAAGCTGAACGCGATACTTTTGTCGCGATTGAAGATGAAAATCAAAGCTTTATGCTTCATCTACTCAAATCCGCGATTAAGCCGGAAGATGGGATCGGCAACCTGTTAAAAATTCCTCAAGTGTATACGTCGATCGTTTTACCTTCGAAACAACAATATCAGTACGAACATTTGCCTAAAGTCAGTGCGCTGCTGAAAGCGGGTGCGGACAAAGGCTGGTATCCCCCTGCGATAGTCGAAAGCTTGTTAAAAATTACCGGCTATTTTCCGCAAGGTTTTGGTGTGACTTACATTCCGAAAGATTCTGACAAACGTGATTTAGACCGCTATGAATACGCCATCGTCAATGGGCTGTATCCGCCCGAGCCAGAAGCGCCGATTTGTCGGCAAGTCACCCGTAACCTGACCTATAACAGCTTTGGCATCAACTTAGTGATTAGCGCAGAGAACAACTTGTATTTCAGTGCTGCACAACAAAAACTAGAAAAAGTGAGCGAAGAACGTTTAAGAGAAATCCTCAGCAAACTAGTGTCTAATTTTGAGGAGCGCACCAGCATCGACTTAATCCCCAAATGCTGGTTCCCGGACGAATACTTTAGTTATCAAAAAAACCAAAACTTGTGGAATCGTACTGATACTATTCGCAATTAAGTACTGTTCGCAATTAAGCGCGGCATAATCCGCGCCAAATACAACAATATCATCACGCGCGCACTTGGCCATCGCCAATCACGATGTATTTTTCGGTCGTCAAAGACTCTAATCCCATAGGACCATAAGCATGTAATTTGCTGGTAGAAATGCCGATTTCCGCCCCTAGACCTAATTCTCCTCCGTCGGAAAAACGCGACGACGCATTCACCATGACCACCGCTGAATTAATCATTTTGATAAAACGCTGGGCACGGCTAATGTCCTGGGTGCAAATGACTTCGGTATGGCCTGAACTATGCTCTTCAATGTGATTAACGGCTTGCGCAAAATCGCTGACAACCCGCACGGATATTGCCAGTGACAAATACTCGGTATCAAATTGTGTTGGGCTTGCCGCCTGCGCATTTTCAACATATGCGATGGACTTATCGCAGCAATACACTTGCACCGAGGCTTCAGCCAATGCTTTTGCGGCTATCGGCAAAAACTTAGCAGCAATATCTTGATGCACTAGCAGAGTTTCCAGCGCGTTACACACACCAGGCCGCTGCGTTTTACCATTTAGCAGCAGTGCTAAGCCTTTTTCGACATCAGCGGCTTTGTCGATGAACAAATGGCAAATGCCTTTGTAGTGTTGAATCACCGGAATTTTACTATGTTCACTGACAAAGCGAATTAAGCCTTCACCACCGCGAGGGATCACTAAATCCACAGTCGATTGCTGCTGCAATAATGTTAATAACACCGCACGGTCTGGATCTGGTAAAACGCTGATGGCCGCGGGGTTTATTTGATGGTCGCGAAGCACCTGCTGCAACACTTCGGCAATCGCCAGGCTTGATTGCAAGGCTTCACGGCCGCCGCGCAAAATCACAGCATTACCGGATTTCAAACACAACGCGCCGGCATCGGCAGTGACATTTGGCCGAGCTTCATAAATCATCGCAATCACACCCAGCGGAATTCGCATTTTACCGACTTGAATGCCATTAGGCCTTGGTTGCAGCTGACGAATTTGCCCCACAGGATCGGGCAGCACAGCAATTTGCCGAACTGCCTGTGCAAGTTGTTGTAACCGAGCTTCGGTCAGTAATAATCGATCTTGCATCGCCGCAGCGAGGTTATTGCTAACGGCATTTTGCATATCCAGCGCATTGGCGGCCAAAATTTGCGGTGTCGCTGTAACTAACCCGTCAGCCATCGCCAATAACAGCGCATTTTTCTTGCTTTCAGACAACTGCGCTAATTGGCGCGAGGCTAAGCGTGCCGCTTGGCAAAGCGCCACTACATCAAATTGGGTGCTCATCTTGATTCTCCAAAACTTATTGTGTGCAGCGTTGTTGCGCAGAGGTTGGCGAGTCTGGGCTTAGCAACACCAAATCATCACGATGAACGGCAACCTCACTCGGGCAGTACCCAAGCACTACGGCAATTTCTTGGCTATGTATGCCTTTGATTTTCTCAAGCTCATGCGAATTGTACTGACTAACCCCTTTGGCAAGACGCACCCCATCAAGGCTCACCAACCAGACTGCATCGCCTTTATCAAAATCACCACGAACGCTGTTCACGCCCTTGGCCAGCAGCGATGCGCCTTGGCTCAATACCGCTTTTGCCGCACCGACATCTAAAACAATTTCAGCACTGGCTTTGCTGGTATGCAATAACCAATGTTTTTTCGCGCTGAGGGTTTCCGCCTGCGCTTTAAACAAAGTGCCAACTGGTTGTTTATTTAACAACCCAACAAAACTTTCGGCTTTTTGGCCGTTGATAATCAAGGTGTCGATGCCTTGCGCTGTCGCTTTTGCCGCAGCTTGAATTTTAGTGAGCATACCGCCAGTGCCGATATGATGATGGCTGCCACCGGCCATCGCAAAAATCTCGGGAGTGATATGTTCAACCTGCGGAATAAATTGCGCATTGGCATCAGTTCGTGGGTTCGCGGTATACAAACCATCAACGTCAGAGCAAATAATTAAGGCGTCCGCCTCCACAACAGTGGCGACCATGGCTGCCAGATTATCGTTATCGCCAACTTTTAGTTCTTTAGTAGCCACCGTATCGTTTTCGTTTACCACAGGTAACACACCGTGACTTAACAGCGTTCGCAGCGTGTTATCGATATTGAGATAGCGCTTTCGGTCACGTAAGTCGTCATGCGTCAGCAGAATTTGCGCGCAAGGACAATCAAGCAATTGCCCCCAAACCGCCATCATGCGGGTTTGACCCACTGCGGCCATGGCTTGTTTAACATTAATGGGCAAGGGCTGATGATTAAAGGGGATGGCAGAGCGACCTGCGGCAACGCTGCCGCTAGATACTAATACAACGTCAATATGTTGCTGTTTGCACTCACTGATAAACTGTGCGATTGCCAACAAGTAACGGGTCGAAGTGCCTTTGCCTTCGGGCGCAATTAGTGCACTACCGACCTTGATGACAATCCGTTTCCAATCTTGCCCCACCATGCTGCTTGCCTATGCCTCTGCTGACTATTTAAGCAAACAGGTTACTCGTTTAGACGTATACATGTCCAGCAGAATAGGCCTGCCGCAGCCGACAAACAAAGAGGCTGTAGGCCCAGCGCAAAAATTCAGCCATAATTCAGCCAAAACGCCATAGGCTCAACTTTTAGCCAAGTAACAAGGACGAACACCTTGCTGATACACAACATTTTTAATGCCGCCAAAACCAATAATAAGTACGTGTTATTTATAACATTTTTTATTGCAACTTGCTTATCCGGCTGTCAGAACCTACCGAAATGGCCAACACAATCTAGCGAAACGATAGCCACATCACCAGCACCAAATAATTACCCGATTAGCCAACAACGACGCGCCTTGGCTGCCGAAGTTGGCGCCTTGGAAGGTTCGGCAATTCGCAGTTACATGGATAATCAGGAGCAAGCACTGCGCGAACAATTACAAGGAAGCGCAATTACAGTGCATCGTGACGGTGATATTTTACGACTGGAGATCCCAAGCCAAGTCACTTTCGCTGTGGGAAAAAGTGAAATTCGGGCAAAGCTGTACCCGATGCTTAGCACCCTAGCGAAAGTAGTCGCGGAATATAGTAAAACCATGGTGGTGATCATCGGCCATACCGACGACAGCGGCAACCTGCAAACCAATATGCAGCTCTCGGAGCAAAGGGCTGAAGCCGTTAAAAACTACCTACTAAGCCAACAGCTCGATGCCAGACGCATCGAAACTCACGGCGAGGGCCCGAATTACCCATTACTACCAAATACAACAGCGCAGAATAGAGCGGCAAATAGACGAGTAGAGATATTACTGGCGCCTTTGACTTTGTAAGTTGAATAAAAAAACTCTGCACTAATTACAATTTACAATCAGTGCAGAGTTTTAATTGAATTTATTGCAGAAATTACTTCTGAACGTACTGCTGTTCAAGGTTCGACATTTGTGAACGAGTAGCCATTAATTCTGACTTTAAAATGCCTTGGCGCTCTGCCCAATCTTTGTGCAGATTTTGCAGTTTAATACGCAACATTTGTGTCTCATTCGGCTGTGGAGCAGTTTTGGTTAGGTTGTACATCTCAGTTTTGATGCGTTCAACCGCGATTTTGTAATTCTGTTCAGCTTGTGCATATTGATATTCCAAGAAACGATTACGCTTTTGCAATTGCACAAGTTGTTGATCTTCGGCGCTATTTACCGGAGCTTGAGTGAGCTTATCCGATTGAGCAACTGGTTTAGCTCCAGTATCTGCATCGCAAGGGAACTGACTGAAGATAACCTTGTTATCTTGTTCACACTGATAGACATTTGCCTGAGCGCCCATTGCGGTGCCCAACAAAATCAATGTAATAAATTTTTTCATCAGCTTCTCCTACTCAACCAAATTACAATGTACAAAAATCAACCTGAGTACGCAAGCAATTGTGAATAAATATTTCATGAAAAATTCAAATAGTTAACCTACCAACTGGCGACGCATAAAATTTGGTAGCGCCAACGCAGCCTGATGGATATCGGCATTGTAGTATTCAGTGTTAAATTCGGCATCCATTGCGTCATCTCGACGGAAACCGGCAAAAATCACGTCTTTACTTGCCATAGTGCAAGTCCACCAGCCACTTGGGTAAATCATCTGCGGAAAGTTTAGCGTCTGAAGCGCGGTAAAACCGGCATCTTTCATCGCTTGACGCATATCGTTTAACAACTGCATATGAATAAGCGGAGATTCACTTTGTTGCACCAAAATGCCGCCTGGTTTTAAGGCCTGTAAGCAGCTTTGATAAAACGCACGATTAAACAGTCCCTCACCCGGACCAACCGGATCTGTAGAATCGACGATAATGACATCAACAGACTCAGCCGCAGTTTCACGCATAAACTTGATGCCATCATCAAACATGATAAAAGCGCGCGGATCTTGGTTACTCGCACATAATTCAGGGAAATATTGCTCGGCAAGTCGGGTCACTTGTTCATCAATATCTATCTGATACACAGTTTCTACTGATCGATGTTTTAATACTTCTCGTAATGTGCCGCAGTCACCACCACCGATGATCACCACGTTCTTTGGATTCGGATGGGTAAATAACGCCGGATGGCTCATCATCTCATGGTAGAGGAAATTTTCGCGAGTACTGACCATGGTGCAGCCGTCAATCACCATCAAATTACCAAAGTCGGTCGTTTGATAGATTTCGATATGCTGGAACGGCGATTGTACCTCAGTTAATTTTTGATGGATTTTCAACGAAAACGCGCTGCCGCTTGGTTGAAAAACTTCTGTAAACCATTGTTTTGAATTGAGTTCCGACATAATTCCACTCTATGAGCTGTTGTGAGGGGGCATTTATTTTGCCAGCTACGCGTCATTGAGACAAACTTTTCATGTTTTTTTGCTGATATTGGTTTTAAAATAGCAGCATTAACTTTTTAAGGGCACGACCATGGCAGATTGGGGTATCGACAAAGCAAGATCAATTTATAACGTCGCCGTTTGGAGCGAAGGCTATTTTGATGTAAACGCCAACGGGGATTTGATCGCTTATCCAGATCAAGATCACAGCAAACCTGGAATTAGTTTTCCTGAACTTACTGCTCGATTTAAAGAGGAAGGTTTAACCCTGCCGGTATTGGTAAGGTTTACCGATATTCTGCAGCATCGTGTCGAAACTTTGATCAACTCTTTTGCCAAAGCCAAAGAAGAGCGCGAGTACCAAGGCGAATACACCGCAGTTTATCCAATCAAGGTAAACCAACAGTATTCAGTGGTAAACAAACTCGTCAGCCACACCAGCGGCAAAGTCGGTTTAGAAGCGGGCTCTAAGCCTGAGCTGATGGCTATTTTAGGTGTTACCGAAACACCACTGCGCATTGTTTGTAACGGCTATAAAGATAGCGAGTTTTTGCGCTTAGCCACTATTGGCCAAATGATGGGCCATACCGTTTATGTGGTTGTTGAGAAGTTATCAGAACTGAAAACACTGTTGCGTGAAATCGACAGCCTAGGCGCAGCGCCACTTATCGGTATTCGCATTCGCTTAAACTCTGTGGGTAAAGGCAAATGGCAAAATACCGGCGGTGAGAAAGGCAAATTTGGTTTAACCGCAACGCAAGTTCTGCAAGCCATTGATATTTTAAAAGAAGCTGGCCGCTTAGACTTGCTGCAATTGGTTCATTTCCATATCGGTTCACAAATCGCCAATATTCGCGACATCCACAATGCCATCCGTGAATGTGCTCGTCATTATGCTGAATTGCGCACTTTAGGCGTGCCAATCAATACGGTCGACGTGGGCGGTGGCTTAGGCGTGGATTACGAAGGTTCAAACTCGCGTTCAGCCTGTTCAATGAACTACACCATGTACGAATATGCTCGTAACGTGGTTTATGGTTTAAAAGAAGTCTGTGACGAGTACGATCTGCCGCACCCGAACATTATTACTGAATCGGGCCGTGCGATGACTGCACACCACGCAGTGTTGGTAACTGACGCTATCGATATCGAGCGCGCTCCTGGTTTACGTTATTTGCCAGAACCAAGCGAAGATTCGCCATCAGTGATTTGGGCGCTGTGGGATTCATACCAAAACGTGACTCCACGTTCTGCCGTTGAAGCTTACCACGATGCCGTGCATTACTTCACAGATGCGCATGCTCAGTACGTGCATGGTTTGTTAACGCTGAAAGATTGGTCATTGTTGGAACAAATCTACTTCGCGACCATCAATAAAGTGAAAGACATGCTCGATTTGTCATCTCGCTCGCACCGCGAAATTCACGATGAGCTGAATGAAAAGCTTGCGGACAAATTGTTCGTTAACTTCTCATTATTCCAATCGATGCCAGATGCATGGGGTATTGACCAATTATTCCCAGTTATGCCGCTTGAGCGCATGAACGAGTCGCTGGAACATCGAGCCATCATCCAAGACATTACTTGTGACTCTGATGGACAGCTGAAGAGTTATGCTGACGGCAATGGTATTGAATCAAGCTTGCCGCTGCCAATTTATAAAGAAGATGAACAGTACTTATTGGGCATGTTCATGGTTGGCGCCTACCAAGAAATCTTGGGTGACTTACACAACTTGTTTGGCGATACCGATTCCGTTCATGTAGAACTCAACGAAGACGGTACTTACATGCTGACCAATCCGCTGAAAGGTGAGACTGTCGCAGATGTATTGCAACACGTTGAATTTGATGCGGAAAAGTTACTGAAGTCTTACGCAAATCAATTGGAAAAACACCCGCACTTCACACCAGAACAACGGATTGCGTTGATGGATGAATTGAAAGCAGGTGTCTATGGATACACCTATTTCGAAGATTAAGGTAGAATCCACAGGTCGGATGAGATCTGGCTTTATCCAAGGTCGTTGTCGCACTGGCGCTAACAACCACTTAAGGAGGGCTTGATCGCAATTTGGCCCTTCTCGTATAAAGAGCAGGTTACCCTGCTCTTTTTTTTGCAGTTGATTTAACCAAGACCAATCGCGTTAAATTTGAGTGAGTTAGATAAAATCGGAGCTGATATGTTGCATTTTCTTCCCAAGCCGTTGATCGGCACGCTCTCCTTTTTATTGTATATCGGCAATACCTTGTTCTGGGCTGTGCCAATTTTATTGCTGGCCATTTTGAAACTGCCGCCGTTGAAACGTTGGCAGACTTGGATGACGTACTTACTGGATACTTGCGCCAGTGCCTGGATTTCACTTAATAACATCACTACCCGGTTGTTCACACGGATCCGCTGGGATATCAAAGGGATAGAAAACCTATCAGTGAAAGATTGGTATTTGGTCATCGCCAATCACCAATCGTGGGTGGATATTTTGGTGCTGCAAAAGATCTTCAACCGCAAAATCCCATTCCTCAAATTTTTCCTGAAAAAAGAATTAATTTACGTGCCGGTAATCGGTATCTGCTGGTGGGCTTTGGATTTTCCTTTTATGAAACGCTACAGCGCGAAATTTTTGGAAAAGCACCCACATTTAAAAGGCAAAGACATCGCAACCACACGCAAGGCCTGTGAAAAATTCCGATACAAACCGGTATCGGTGATGAATTTCTTGGAAGGCACCCGCTTTGAAGTCAGCAAACACCAACATCAGCTGTCGCCGTTTCAACACTTACTAAAGCCAAAGGCTGGTGGTATTTCTTTTGTGCTAAATGCGATGGGTGAGCATCTACATAAACTGCTTGATGTGACCATTTATTACCCGAAGGGATCGCCAAGCTTTTGGGATTATATTTCTGGCAAAGTCCATGACATTAAGGTTAGAGTGCGGGTATTACCGATTGAGCGGCAATGGATTGGGGACTATGAAGATCCA
Organism: Alteromonadaceae bacterium; assembly: GCA_041914845.1. Classification (GTDB taxonomy): domain Bacteria; phylum Pseudomonadota; class Gammaproteobacteria; order Enterobacterales; family Alteromonadaceae; genus Pararheinheimera. The sequence continues at coordinate 288,364 of JAYSCP010000002.1, read as the reverse complement.
GCATTTCGCGCTCAATTTCAGCAATGGGTTAACCAACTTTGGCACGACAAAGACAAACAACTCATTGAATTAGAACAAGGAGAGTCTCGATAATGTTGTCTTTTTTACCGAGTTTTATCATTCTGCCACTGTCGCTATTTTGCTTTACTCTCAATTTAGCGCTCTGGGGTGGCCTTGTGACCCTGTGCGGAATTGGTAAATTGTTGCTACCAATTCCAGCCTGTCAGCGCTTGTTTTCACAACTCGCCCATTGGGCTTATCGCCACTGGTCCCTGCACAACAAGCAATTGATTGAATTATTTAATAAAGTCGATTGGCAGTTAAGCGGGCTCACCGAGCTTAAACAAGACAGTTGGTATTTACTGATCTCTAACCACAAAAGCTGGTTAGATATCCCTGTGCTAAGTCAGTTTGCGTTATCACGCATCCCTGAGCCAAAGTTTTTCTTAAAAGAAGAATTGAAATGGGTGCCTTTCATCGGCTCCGCATCATGGGCACTCGACATGCCCTTTATGAAGCGTTACAGCCAAGCCCAAATTAAACGTAACCCAGCGCTAAAAGGCCAAGATATTGAAACCACTCGCCGCTCCTGCGAGAAATTTCAAACCATGCCGACCACTATCATCAACTTCGTTGAAGGCACTCGCTACACTGCGGCCAAGCACCGTGCCAAAAATAGCCCGTTCGATTTCTTACTGCCGCCAAAAGCCGGTGGTATCGCCTTTACCCTCGCAAGTATGGGGTCACAATTTAACGCGGTATTAGATGTCACCTTGATTTACCCTGACAATCAACATCATGTACTCGTTGATATGTTGCTCGGACGATTAAAACGGGTGGTTATTCAAGTTGATGTATTGGCAGTTGATGAGCAAATCATCGGCAATTACTTTGAAGATGAAGTGTTCCGTCAACAATTTCAATTGTGGTTGAATCAGCGTTGGGTCACTAAGGACCAAAAAATTGCCGTTTACATGGCGAAGCAAACGCCGACTAAACCGGAATTATTGACCAGTTCCGAACCACTTTAAGCAAATGCCCCGCAGCAACTCATATTGCCGCGGGGATTTGTTTTAAGCTCGGCCACGCGTCGCCGTCGCAGGCGAAATTCGTGCGGCGATTAGCGCTGGATAACTCACCGCCAACTGCCCAACAGCAAGCAATGCAACACAGCCAACCAGCACTAAACCTGGGGTTAACGGCTTCATGGCAAAGCTATTGACTAACCAGATATTTAAGCCAATAGTACCGGCAACGCCCATGGCGACACCCGCAGTACTAATCAACAAATTTTCCAGCATGAAGTAGCGCATAATTTGCCATTGGCTCGCACCAAGTGCGCGGCGTGTGCCGATTTGACGGGTCCGACGGTTAATACTAAACATCGCCAAGCCGACAATACCAAAACCCGTAATTAAGGTCAGTACCACAATGACTGCAAATAAGATCCGGTAAGTTGCAACGTCTTCTCGATAACTTTCGGCACGGGTTTGCTCCATCGTTTTGACATTACGCACGATCCGGCCCTTATCGCTTTCTGCCAACGCCTTTTCTAATTCCGGCATCAAAGCATCGCGTCTTCCAGGCTCAGTGCGAATAAAGAAGCGGCTGTTGCGGCTGTCCAGTTGTTGCGGCACTAGCATGGCATTTTCCACTTTATCCCAACCATTCCAAGGCGCTTGCAAAGATTTGATAATGCCGATAATCCGCATCGGTTCATGGTTATTGATATACAGCGTTTGCCCAAGTGCTTTTTGCCAGTCGCCATCAAACATCGCCTCCGCCATCGCCTTGGTGATGATCATCTTATCTGGCCATTCGGTTGCCCCTTGGTCGCGCCAAATAATATCGCTTGGGGTAAAGTTTTCACCGGCAATCAGCTCGACGCCGAGCGCATCGACACCTTGTTCATCCACCATATAAACCGCCACACCAGTGCCATCAATATCGTCTCCAGCTTTGTTTTGTAGGCTCATAGACCAGCCGCCACCACTGAGGGGGATCGCATTAATTTGTGTGGCGGCAATCACGCCAGGAGTTTCGCGTATACGCTGCAAATCTTGCTTTAATGCCGCTTGCAAATTGTAGTCTGGCGCAAACACGGTATTGGTTAGATAGAAAGTATTGGTTTCATCCACACCGCTGGGTCTAGCCATTTGCGCGCTGCGCTCAAGCATCATAAAAATTGCGTTGACCATAATGGTTAACGTTAAGGCGATTTGTAGTGCTATCAACAACGCGCCAATTTTATTGCGCATTAACGCGCGAAGCATAGGTCCGAGTTCTAACATGGTGCACTCCTTATTGCGCTTTTAATTGCTGCGATGGCTGAATTTGACAAGCCCGCCAAGTCGGATATAACCCAGCGAGGATGCTCGATACAATCGCTAAGCCAATTGCCAATAAAATCATATTCATATCAAGATGTGCCAAGTCACGCATCCAATCGCCATACATCGTTTTAATCGCATTAAGACCAAGCCACGCAAACACTAAGCCCAGCAAACCACCGGCAAGACCAATCAGGCCAGACTCGACTAAATGTTGAATAAACAAATCTTTGCGGCTGGCACCTAAGGCTTGACGCACACCAATCTCACTCGCTTTGCCCAAAAACTTCGCCAGTAACAAACCCACAGTGTTGAGCAAACACACGGCGAGGAACATCAGTGCCATCGCCATCATCATGCTGGCGTCATCCGACACGACCTGCCGCTGCTCGAGCCAGGTCATGACATCACTCAGTTTGTTATTATTCTGGCGGGCAAAACGGCCAAACTTATGCTGCTCTGCCGCATAAGCGTCAATAAAACTCTGATAAGCATCACGATCTGCCGCTGTTGGCAATTCCACCCAGACTTGCGTCCAAATACATTCTGAATCGAGGAAGGCTTGAAAACCCGACTCCGTTGGCTTCCAACAGTTGGTATTGCCCGAGCGGTCAAAAAACTGCTCAGTAATTAGCGAAAACGGCACAAACACTTCTTCAACATCGGCAAAAGCGCCGTTGGAAATATCGTAGAATTTTGGGGTCGGCTGCCAACGCGCCATAACCCCACTAATTTTGAAATCTTTGCCAGCCAAGCGCAGCGTTTCGCCTGTGGAATCTCGGCCACCAAATAACCGCTCGTTAAGTTCAGCATTGATCACTACCAGCAATTCTTTGTTGGTATCCGCTTGAGCGTCCCAGCCGGTTCCATATAAAAACGGCACGTTGAACATCGCAAAAAAGTCGGCACTACTAGCACGGCCAGTCACCATAAACGGCAGCGCCTCTTTGTTACTAGGTTCAATGACTGCGGCAAGGCCGGTCATGACCACTTGCCGTGTGGCTTTTTTCGCCTGCATTAACGCAGTTGCGTCCCGATAGGTAAGTTGATCAGGCGGGTCGCCATTATCAAAAAATGGCTCAGTCGGCGCCCAACTATCTAACTGCACATAATAGAGCTGCTCACTTTTTTCAGGAATTGGATTTGCCGACATCAAATAATTCACGGTAACGGTGGTCATGGCCGCACCGATGCCAAGCCCTATCGCCAGCACCATCAACAGGCTCATGCCCCAGGTTTTTTTCGAGCTTAGCCACGCTAATTTCAAGTAATAACTGAACATAAACCCTCCTCAGCTTGCAGCCAAATTGTGCACTTGACGATGGTTAGTAATTTCTTCGACCCGACCATCTTTGATGAAGATTTGTCGTTTTGCCCGAGCAGCCAACGTATTGTCGTGAGTCACCATCAAAATGGTGGTACCGGCGCGGTTAATTTCCTCCAACAATGCCATCACTGACTGCGCCATGCTGGAATCCAAGTTACCGGTTGGTTCGTCCGCCAGCAGGAAACGTGGCGAAGTGGCTAAAGCCCGAGCTATTGCCACTCGTTGCTGTTGGCCACCGGATAATTGGGAAGGCAGATGCTTCATTCTGGCAGCGAGCCCCACTTGCTCTAAGTGCAACTCAATGCGTTTTTTCCGCTCTGCCGCGTTAAAGCCACGATACCGCAGCGGAACATCCACGTTATCAAACAGGTTTAAATCTGGAATTAGGTTAAAACTCTGAAAAATAAAGCCTATTTTCTGGTTTCGCATCCGTGAACGGCCTTTATCATTGAGCTTGCTAATATCTTCACCATCCAACCAATACTCGCCCGAAGTCGAACTTTCCAGCAGGCCAGCAATGTTCAAAAAGGTGGTTTTACCAGAGCCCGAAGGGCCAGTAACACTGACAAAATCGCCTTCAGCTAAATCCAAGTTAATTTCTCGCAAGGCGTGGGTCACCACATTGTCGGTGGCGAAAGACTTGGTAATGTGTTTCATGCTTAACATAAACTCTCCGTTGGGCTTAGCCCGATTAATTCAGTTGAATGGTGTTGGCGCCTTGGAAAATATCGGTGCCCGAGGTAATAATTTGGTCGCCGGCTTTTAAACCCTGCAAAATTTCAACGGCATTAATACTGCGCGCGCCGGTATCAATAATGGTTTTCACCGCAAGACCGTCACGCACGACATAGGCAAAGCGGCCATTACTGCTATCGAGAAACTGTCCACGCGCCACTTGCAGCACTTGCGGCCGCTGCTCAAGCAAAATACGGCTGGTTAAGCGTTGGTTTTGCCGAAGCGAAGTCGGAATAGCCTTGGTGAATTGCACTCGGCCTTTTACTTGGTTTTCAAAAACTTCTGGCGAAATGGTTTTTAATTTGCCTGGGTAAATCTGACTCTCGACGCTTATTTCGACCGGCAGGCCGATGGTCAGATCGTTGGCATAACTCTCTGGCACCGCAATTTCGACTTCAAATTGACTCAAGTCGACCACCGATAAAATCAGCTGATTTTTGATGATGTAGGTTTTGTTTTCGACCGACAGATTGCCAAGCAAACCATCCACTGGCGAGCGAATGCTCAGGCTGTCCACTTGCCGTTGATAATCTGCGACCAGCAATTGCTGGCGATTGAGTGCTTGGGCCAGACTTTGCACTTCAAACTCTAAATTTTCTTTGTTGAGTTTGGCGTCATCCACCGCATGGCGTAATTGCACCTTGGCGGTTTCTAATTCGTCTTGGGCTTTTTCTAGTTCAATTTGGCTGATGACTTTTAGTGCAAAGCCTTGCTCAAAACGCCGTTTTTCTCGGTCGGCCGTGGTGAGCATCATTTGCGCCACATCAACTGCTTTTTGGTCGGTAAGCAGCTGCTTTTTGGCGAGGATTTTTTGCCGATCGTAACTGGTTTGCAGGCTAAATAAGGTTGCCTGTTCTTGTAGCAATTTGCTGGTTAGTTCGGGGCTATCCAGCGTTGCCAACACTTGGCCTTTTTTGACCTCAGTACCCGCATCAAGCAATAAGGTGACCGTCCCTTCGGCTGGGGCATACAATTTCGGACTCACCGCCGCAACCACTTGCCCTTGTGCCGAAATATCACGGGTAAAGTCAGCAACTTTGACCGTATCAATCCGCACACGTGATAAAGGCACTGACAAATCAGACTGTGACCAACTTTGCACTGTCGGTACAAGCAGCCACGCGAGCAAAGCAAGTGCCACCAGGGCCATTGCTGGTTTAAACCAAATTCGTTTTTTGTGGGGTACGCGCAGCACTTCATCTTGCGCACTGGTATCAGCTATTTTCATCAGACAATCCTCGTAAGAATGCTAATGAGTTGGCGCTGCGCGGTAAAAGGTTTGGAGGTTGCGCAAATTTAAACCAAAAAGGATGTAAGCGGATGTTACAGACAACGCTAATTCGCCAATAACTTTATGATTTAAAATGAGTTAATTGATAAATGGTTCAGCGTTTGGCTGTTAATAATAAATTCCGCGGCGTCAGACTACTGGCGCAGAGCTCTTTGAGCTCGACTTGATAGCCTTGCTCCGCCAGCAACAGCGCCAGATCTGTCACTAAATACAACTCTAAGGGACGACGGAATAGATGCTGGCACAGCTCCAACCGCCGCTGATTCAGCAGGCGTTGCTCCGCGACTGTCAGAGCCCACTGCAGTGAAGCTGCGCTTGGCATTGCCAATTGTTGTTGCTGACAAGCAAAAGCAAAAAAGCCTGTGATTTCATCACTAAACATTTGTTTGGCCAAAGATTTCAACGGGCGATAGTCAGCCTGACCTTGGCTTTGCGCATAAACCCAAAACGCATGACGCCACAGCATTTCTTGCTGACTTAACCGCTCGATCCTTGCGCCACCTGTGGCGTGCCCTTGCACGGCAAGTCGCAGATCTTGTTTACGCAGCTGCAATCGACTATTACGGCCGAGGGAGGAATGATGCTGGTAATGCTCTGCACTTTGCAAATGATAACAACAAGGCACCAGCGCAATATTCTGCGTGCCTGCGGCAACAGCTTGCTGCAAACCAACTCGATGTAAATCACCACAAGCGTGCAGCGCCACCCACTGCTGCTCTGGCTGAAAAAATGCGGCAGTGGATTGTTGTAGAACATCAACATGGTGAAAAAACTGCTGAAACTGGAATTTATTGGCCAGCTGTTGTCCGTCCGCACACAACGCCGCTTGCCACTCTAAACTGTGGACTTCATTGCGAAATTGCCCTGCCAACACTCGGCCAAGATGGCCTTTACCAGCACACCATTCCAGTACTGGCAGCTCGTCTTGACCTACCGCACCGGCAAATTGGCAAATTTGCTGCCATTTACGCCCAGAAATACCATTCGCGAGCCAAAATGGCGCAGCTATGGGCTTGGCCTGCGTTCTTGGCAGTTGCGGGCATTGCCAGTGCGCAAAATATGATGAAAAGCGTTCATGTAAAGCAATCTCGTCGGCATCAAGCACCGCACACTCGGTTAAATCTAGTTGCTGGAGTTCTTCGGCAAACTCAGGAGGTAGAAACGCAAAAGGCTCTGAAACCGCCGCTTGTTGCATTGGTTGGAATTGCCAATAAGGCTGATAGCGCCAAAGCTGCTGCTCAAGCTGAGTAAACAACTCGCAAAAATAAGAAAAATTCACCAACACCAACTTGAACTGCAGGAAAAGCAGTAAATCTCGACCATATGCTGATCCTCAGCGCATTTCCGCAAAAAATCAAGCCAGTCTCCCGATCACACACCAATACCAACTTCAACAGCGCTCGGCAGGCAACTTGATAACTGTCGGTATTGGTTGCTCGGCGTCGCCTGATGTCGACAAATCAACACCGCGGACTGGCAATGCGCCATACCTTATGACAGACTATTTACACAACTGGGATGAAGGTGGATATTAGATGCCGGAATTAAGACGAATCATGCATGTCGAGGACGACCCGTCCATTCAAACCGTGGCTAGAGTTGCCTTAGAGGCCGTCGGCGGATTTGAAGTCTGTACTTGCTCTGGTGGCCAAGAAGCGCTAGATCGCTTTGAAAGTTTTGCTCCACAGCTGATTCTTTTAGATGTGATGATGCCAACGATGGATGGCCCAAGCACTTTGCGAAACATGCAGCAACAGTTTGATTTAAAACAAATTCCTGTCGTATTCATGACCGCAAAAGTACAAACCAATGAAATTGAATCCTACAAAGCATTGGGCGCTAGTGATGTCGTAGTGAAACCATTTGATCCGATGAAATTATCAGAGCAAATCCAGCAAATCTGGTTGAGCCATCAGCAGTAGTCTAAAAACCGAGAGCAAGGCTGTCAGCGACTGCCTTGATAGCAATCTTTGACTCGGCATTATTGCTCTGCGGCTTCTTCCCGCGCGTGCTCATCCACCAGCTCAAACAATTCAACATTGCCCTGCTCAAACTTAGTCTGAGTTACAGGTTGATTAAAATAAAAACTTAGCGGCATTAAACTGGCGTCATATTGTGGAGCCATACGCCTGAATTCATTGCTGAAAAAACCACTATCTAAGCTTTGTAACACCACAACAAAAGCAACAGCAGTAGCGACTAAAACCTTTCGGATCGTTGAAATTTGTAAAGCTAAGTAGAAATTGGCTGACAACATCAACACAATCAACAACCACTGCACAGATTCATGCAGCCAACTCATTAAATTCAAACCATTCACACTGAAATTCACGACGCTAAAAAATGCATCGGCAAGATTAATCAGCACCACGCAGGCAAAAGTGATCCCAACCTGAGCCCAAAATCGCGGTTCGTGCTGATTAATTCGAGCCCAGATTGCTAATACGCTTGGCCACAGGGCTAAGGCGAACAGCATTAATGGCAGACCAATCAACTGTCTCGGCCATTCATTTTGCGCTTCTTTAGGTACTTCAAGCCACATACTAAAAATTTCAATGAGCAACACCATTGCTATTAAGCTGCTGACAGCAGCCCAATGGCCAAATTTAGTCAAGCGTTGTTCAACCGTGTTATACGGTTGGGCGGGCGCTACTGGGTGATTTTCATCATATAACCGTAGGGCCTGCTCACCAAGCCAGCATAATTGCCCAGATTCAATGGCAATCATGCTATCGATAGCTTTACCTGGCTCAACAAAACTGCCATTCAGTGACGCCATATCACGCAAGTGCCACAAGCCATTTTCGTCTAGTACCAGTTCGGCATGGTGTGGACTCACATGTTTATCAAATAAAATCAGGTCATTATCAAACGCGCGCCCCAAAGCAACCCGGCTGTTCGTAAACTTATGACGCTCAAGGACCTTATGCTGCTTGTTGAGAACTTCAATCATTATTGCCATGACACAGCCTCCGTGAATTTACGGTTAAATTGCTGTGCAATCTCCTGACTGACCCCAGAAAGGGTGTAATGACTAATCAAGCCTGTTTGAGGTTGATCTAATGCTGCAGCTAAATAAATCACATCATATAAACCAGCATATTGGCGATAAGCGCGCACACAATAAATGGTTTTCGCATGCTGTTGATTTTCTTGCGCGACCACTTTGTGCTGGCACTCAAATTCAGTCACATCCTCTTTACCCGCTTGATTGTCGGCATTGATATGGCTAATGCTCTGCTGGTACAAATTAAAAAACTGCAGTGGATGCAAATCTTTACCTTCTAACCATTCAAACTGCATTTCGATCCGTCCGGTCGTAAATTGGTTCGACAAGAAAATCTCATCAGATTGACTACAAAATGCACGCACTTGTTTCAGAGCATCCTTGTCTTTTTCAACGTTCGACTCTCCCCAACATCTAACAAATGGCACGACTTCATCAGGGACTTTGCCCACGCCAAAATCCTTTAACTGCCAAGTGGCAGCTAAAATCGGTTGAAACATTTTCACTTGCGACTCAGCCAATTGTTTTGCAATGTAATGCTGATCAATCAGTTGCCCACCAAGCTGGCGATAACGTACAAGTAAGTCATTAAGTGCTTTCACTGGCACTAAGAAGCCGAGTTGATTGCCAGCAGACGCCACGTTGACACCAATAATGTTGCCGGCAGCATCAACGACAGGGCCGCCACTCATACCGGAATTAACAGAACCAGTAAAGTGGATGCGAGGATAATAACTAAATTTCTGCAAGCCATTGTAAGTGCCTGGTACGACAATCATGCCCAAATCATGAGGGTTACCTAAAGAATAGATAGTCGCCCCTTGCGGCGGGTTGATACTCTCTAAACTAAAACGTTGTTCAGGTTGATAATCGGTTTCAAGCAATGCCAAATCATTCACCACATCAACGGCGAGCACTTTTAATGCGCCTTTTTGCTGTTGATGATTCAAATATTCCAATCGATATTTCGCTGGAAATAGCACAGCATCAGAAACCACATGATAATTGGTTACTAACAAGTTGGGCTGATTAATCACAAAACCGCTGCCAATAGCAGCCTTAGCACCTGAAGCTTGCTCGAGCACTTTGATTTGCAATAAAGACGGTTCATACCGAGCAAACAATTGCTCCGCAGAATCCGCACGAGCCTTGGTAAGCAACGTGAATTGCAGTCCCAACACCAAACCCACGAACCACCAATTACGCATGCAGCATCCTTTTCATGCTCTGACCAAATACCAACTCATCAATACAATAAGCTATATAACTTACGGCGATAAACACCAGCTGTGGCATCACCTTTGGGTAGCACAGCTAAAATATCGAGGAATAACTTTTTACTTTCACCGAAATTCAAATCACGTTGCAAAATTGCATACAGCAGCGTTAAAGCATCGGCTGAACGATGTGCCGCTTGATATTGGACGGCCAACTGCTGTTGCAGTTCCATGTCGTCTGGCTTGAGTGCTAATTGCCGCTCCAATTCCCGAATTTCCGGGCTATCGGCGGCTTGTTGCGCCAATTCAATGAGCGCCAGCACTTCATGATAAAGCGCATTTTGATCAGCCAAACCAATTTGTCCTGTCAGTTCAATAGCCTGCTCAATTTGACCTAACTTAGCTGCACAATAGGCAAGCTGTAACTTCGCCTCGACACGCTCGGGCTCAAGTGCCAGCACTTGTTTAAGCAGAGATGCAGCGTCTGCCCATTGACTGTTACTCAGTAGTGGTTGCGCTTGCGTTAATAACATATCTTGCGGCGATGGCAAAAAAGCAGCCAAACGCTGACGAATTTGCGCTTCAGTTTCCACTTGCGCAAAGCCATCGACCGGTTGGCCGTTTTTAATAAATAACACAGTCGGTAGACTGCGAACACCAAATTGCATCGCCAATTGCTGCTCAACGCTGCAGTTCACCCGCGCCAAAACCAAGTGCTCTGGATATTCACCAACAATAGTCGACAAAATGGCGGTTAATTGCGCACTTGGCTCATAACCCTCAGCCCAGAAATCGAAAATCACCAGTTTGTGTTGAGACAAATCCAGTAATTCACGAACGTTATCAAAACTGACATCCACTTGATTAACTAACACGCCATTGATTTCCTATAAAATTTTGATAGCTCTACTATGTGGTTCGACACCAGAATTTGCAAGGTTTGCACGACGACTTTGTCCAACTGCGCGGCAGTTTTTTACAAATTTCCAACTTATCACCAATGCGACGGCAAAACTAGCAGACAACGACATTGAAAGTCTAAAAAAGGGTCGACAACACTTCGCCAGATCCCGTAAAGTAGGGCCTGAACGAGCCTCACCACAATGAACTGCAGAGTATAAGCAGTCACTTACAACTAAATAGGCCGTAGTTTGAACTTTGTTTGCAGCAACCGCTGCCAACTTTGACCACGTAAGCAGAATATCTTGTCACCCGACAAGTTCCGATCCGGCAAAGCCTTTGCGCTTCACCGGTATTTTTGCCTATGCAAACTATGAGACCTGAGTAATGAGCCAACCACATCAACCAGAAATGCTGTCTGGCGGCGCCATGCTAATCCAAGCTCTTCATGATGAAGGCGTGGAATATGTTTATGGTTACCCCGGCGGCGCCGTGTTACACATTTATGATGCCTTATTTCAGCAAAATAATGTCAAACACGTCCTGGTCCGCCATGAGCAAGCTGCAACACATATGGCGGACGCATACGCCCGAGCCAGCGGCAAAGCTGGCGTCGTGCTTGTCACCTCAGGCCCTGGCGCAACCAATGCGGTCACCGGCATTGCCACTGCCTATATGGATTCAATTCCAATGGTGGTGATTTGCGGTCAAGTGATGAGTCACCTAATTGGCGATGATGCTTTCCAAGAGACTGATATGCTTGGGATCTCTCGACCCATTGTTAAACACAATATGTCGGTACGTCGCCCTGAAGATATTCCTTATTTAGTGAAAAAAGCCTTCTATATCGCGCAAAGCGGCCGGCCGGGTCCCGTGGTCTTGGATATTCCAAAAGACATGACCATGCCGAATCAGAAGTTCCCATATCAGTATCCAAAAGATATCAAACTGCGTTCGTACAACCCCAATGCTAAAGGGCATCCGGGGCAAATCAAAAAAGCACTGGCGACTATTTTAGCGGCGAAAAAACCAGTACTTTATGCCGGTGGCGGTGTCATTCTAGGCAGAGCTTCAGCAGAGCTGACCGAACTTGCCAAGCGCTTAAATTTACCGGTTACCAATACTTTGATGGGCTTAGGTGCATATCCAGCTACAGATCCGCAATTCATCGGTATGCTCGGCATGCATGGGAGTTTTGAAGCAAATCAGGTGATGCATAACGCCGATGTTATTTTCGCCGTTGGTGCACGTTTTGATGACCGAGTAACTAACGCTACAAAAAAATTCTGTCCAAATGCCACCATCATCCATATCGACATCGATCCGGCGAGCATTTCAAAAACCGTTACTGCGCATATTCCAATTGTTGGCTTGGTTAAACCAGTACTGCAGGAAATGCTGAGTCAGCTCGATAAAATGGCCGGCAAACCTGATTCCACCATTGATGCTGCAGCGCTAAGCAGCTGGTGGGCGCAGATTAATATCTGGCGTGAAGTACACGGCGGTCGTTATGAACAGCGCGGTGATTTGTTGAAACCGCAGGCGGTCATTGAAGCAGTTTGGCGCCACACCAATGGCGATGCTTATGTCACTTCCGATGTAGGTCAGCACCAAATGTTTGCTGCGCAATACTACAAATTTGATAAACCGAATCGTTGGATAAACTCAGGTGGTCTTGGCACTATGGGCTTTGGTTTACCTGCAGCCATGGGCGTTAAACTGCACTATCCAGATGCCGAAGTGGTCTGCGTGACTGGCGAAGGTTCAATCCAAATGAATATCCAAGAACTTTCAACCTGTAAACAATATGGCCTTGGCGTCAAAATCATCAACCTAAATAACGGCTATTTGGGTATGGTGAAACAATGGCAAGACATGAATTACGATTCACGCTATTCCAGCTCGTACATGGATTCGCTGCCTGATTTCGTCAAGTTGGCGGAAGCCTATGGCCATGTTGGCATTCGCGTCACTCATCCAGATGAATTAGAACCGGCGTTAGCACGCGCCTTTGCGCTAAAAGACCGCTTGGTATTTTTGGATATTCATATTGATCCTAAAGAACACGTATATCCAATGCAGGTGCCGGGTGGCGCCATGAACGACATGTTCTTAAGTAAAACGGAGCGGACTTAATATGCGGCATATCATTGCATTATTGCTGGAAAACGAGTCTGGCGCTTTAGCTCGTGTTGTCGGTTTATTTGCGCAACGAGGTTATAACATCGACTCGCTGACAGTTGCGGCCACTGAAGATCCAACCATGTCGCGCCTGACCTTAGTAACGCGAGGGGATGACCAAGTCATCGAACAAATCACCAAACAACTGCATAAACTCATCGAAGTGGTAAAATTGGTCGATTTGAGCGAAAGCGCGCATATCGAGCGAGAATTGATGATGGTCAAAGTTAAAGCGAACGGTGATCAACGCGAAGAAGTGAAACGCACTGCCGATATCTTCCGCGCGCAAATTATCGATGTCTCCCCAACAACCTACACCATTCAGGTGGTTGGCACGTCCGAAAAGCTTGAAGCCTTTATTGAAGCGCTCACTGGCACGCAAATTCTAGAAACTGTGCGTACTGGGGTTTCTGGCATTTCGCGTGGCGAAAAAGCATTAGCTTTATAGTTGAAACTTAAGCCGCCAGCAATGCCCTGGCGGCGATTTAGCTACCAAGCCATATCTAACCGCTACTGGCCTTCATTCAACATTTCTGGCATGCTATGTTCTTTTCAGTTAGGAACTTAGCATGACCGATGGCAACGCAGATCAACTAGATCACCAGTTATTATTCGAGATTATTGAAAATCAACTGGCTGATGGCCATCCGAAAAAAGTCAAAGAAACCCTAATGCGTCTTTGCATGACTGGCCATAGTCGCGACGAAGCACTGGAGCTGATAGCTTGTGCTTTAGCACCGGAAATGTATGTGGTTGTGGAACTACGCGAAGAGTTTAACCTGTCACGCTATGAATCACACCTTGATAGCCTGCCAGAAACTCCATGGATCGCTAGCGAATAACGCCAAGTTGTTTTAATCATCGCAGGAATGCTCAATTGAAGATAAAACTCGGGTTCCTCGTGATACTGGTATGGCTGCTTAGCGCTTGCCAACAAAATAATCATCCAAGCCAAATACCAACCGAAACTAGCCTTTTTACCAAGACTATTGTTGATCTACCAGCGCCTACGGCACTCCCCCCCTACGAAGAATTGTACCAAAGTTATCTGCAGAGCAAAGAAATCGTCGGTTCGGGCAGACAATGGCAGGAATTCGAAAAAACGGCATCAGCGACTGATATTGCCCAATGTGCGCAGTTGCCATGGCAACAACAGTTGAGTGCTAATTTTTGGAGTTTAAGCTTCTATCGACTGGCAACAAACTGCTTTGATCACCATGCAGATAACGAACGCTTGAAGTTGTTCAACGCGTATCAACAGTATCATTTGCAAGGAATTCTGAGCACAGGTAACGGCCAAAGTGCTGCCGCAGCTTATCGCATCAATAGTTTTGCAGATGCCCATGAGGTTCTGCGGCATTTAGGGATGGAGACCCAAGATTTCTTTGCCGAGCTCAATGCCAACGGCAGCGCTTTGTATTATGTGGTTCAAGCCTATGATGCTAATGACAATAAATTCAAAAAAGTTTACTTCCAAAACCAGCCGTATTTATATGCATTAGAACAGTATCCATACCCATTTATCGGTTTAGTTAATGGTTGGTATCGCATTTTATTGCCGGAGTTTGCTAAAGCGAACCCGATGTTAGGCCTGCCATTGGCACAAGTGGCGGTCAGCGAAAAACGCTATGATGACGCCATAACCCTCTACCGCAACGCAATTGCCGAAGACTCGTTGCAAGCGCGGGTGGAATTGGCGGAAATGTGTTACTTGGCGAAAACGCCACTTAAGCACAAAGATTGTTATAACGAACTGCTAGAAGCTGCAGATCGGGATTATGTCCCTGCAATGGAATTGTTGCTCTTTTTGCATCACAAAGGGCTGATTGCCAATACCTCGGATAAACTGCAAACAGATTTACTCGAGACTATCAATGGAATGACGCAAAACGGGTATGCGGAACTGTCGCTTTCGCGCCAATATTTTAGTCAGAGCTTTGGGACGCGTGACACCAATGCTGCGATCAACTGGCTTAATAAAGCCGTGGCAAAAGGTAACCAGCAAGCGAGTTTTTACCACTTAATTTGGTTAATTGATCAAAAGAAAATCAGTCGTGAGGCCGCGTTTCAACAATTTAAACAACTTGCTGCCAATGGCTCATCTGAGGCGGCGTACCGCACGGCATCTTATATTATGCAGCAGGAGAAACCAGCAGCGGAGGATATCCAACTCGCCCACACGTTGTTGTTACAAGCCAAATTAGCTTTCCATCCGGAAGCAGATTTTCTGCTGGCGCTGGGATATCAGTCTCATTTGTTTGTTAAACCTGCGGGTATTGATAATACGGCCATCTTCCAACTCTACCAAAATGCCGCACAAAAATTTGTGGTCCGCGCCATGAATCGATTGGGCGAAATTTACTTAGAAGGCACTTTAACCCAGAAAAACCCTAAAAGAGCTCATAATTGGTTTTTGCTATGCGCGCGGTTAAATAGTCCCTCTTGTGCATTTAATGCGGCAGTGATGCTAGATAATGGCGATGGTGTAGAGGTTAATTATGAAGACGCATTTGATCTATTCAGGTTCGCTGCAGAAAATGGCCATCCTGGTGCAATGAATCGACTGGGCTTAATGTATCTGTTTGGTAAAGGTGTCGCGGCTGATACTAAAAAAGGATTGCAGCTACTTGAAGAGGCTGCCGATAGCGGGAGCGAAAATTCGCGCCTATATCTTGGTGTTATTTACCTAGAAGGCAAGTTCGTTCCACAAAACCTTGAGCTCGCGAAGTCGCATTTAACTCAATTGCCCAATCATCCTGAAGCATTAAAATACCTGCAAAACTGGGATTTTTACGTCCAAAAACAGCAAAAAACTAAATGACTGAACCTTAATTAGCCAGACACATAGTCTGGCTTTCTGTTCGTATTTCGTGACTAAATGTAATGGCACTTTCCGCCAGTATCATACTTAAGATAAGCTGCTATAAATTCTTGTTTGGAGCATATCACCATGAAATTCAGTCAAAAATGTTTAGCTACAGCACTACTAACTACCGCGCTCATCGGCTCTCATTCAGCTTTAGCGACAGTAGTTTTAGTTAAAACTAGTTTGGGTAATTTCGAAGTTAATTTATTTGATAAAACGACCCCTGTTACAGTGAATAACTTCCTGACCTATGTTAATGCAGGCAGTTACAACAATACTGTGTTCCATCGAAGCGTCAGCAACTTCGTCATCCAAGGTGGTGGCTTTACCTTCTCTGGCAGCAAACCATCACCATTTAATGCAGTATCACAACGTGCGCCTATTGCCAACGAACCAAAATTATCAAATGTTCGGGGGACTATCGCAATGGCAAAAATTTCGGGTGATGTAAACAGTGCAACCAATCAGTGGTTTATCAACTTAGCAGACAACAGCACCAATCTAGATTTACAAAATGGTGGCTTTGCAGTGTTTGGCCAAATTAGTACGCAAGGCATGGAAATCGTTGACAATATTGCCAAGTTACCAACAACATTTAATGCCGCATTTCCTGGAGTGCCACTGCGTAACTACACTAGCGCTGACGGGCAAGCCAACAAAGAAGTCACTGCAAATAATATTGTTTTTATCGAAAGTATTACCGTCATCAATTCTGACGAAAATAGCGCATCGGCACTTAATCCAAAATTAAATACGCTCATCACACAACAGCCCGCTGCGGACAGTTCAGGCGGTAGCATGGGTTTTGCGACGTTAATGCTTAGTCTGCTTGCTTGGCGTCGTCGGTTTTCTGCATAAGTTGTTTTTGCAGGCATTGCTGACACCAGCATGCCTGCAAACTAAAGCCATCTGCTAAGGGTAAAAATGGCTGTTGCATGCACCAACAGACGCTGTCAGGGCTGCTACTTTCACCACATCGGTTGGTTTGGCCACAACCCGGACAAATTTCACTTTTCATCAAGACTCCTTGGCCAGATGTTGTTTCAATAGCTCACCAGCTTCTGCAATATGTTGATGTAACAGCGTTACAGCTGCAGGCACTTCGCCCTGCTCAAGTAGCGTCAATAGCTGCCAATGTTCATCGCTACTACGTTGCTGATAATTTAAACTCAGCTCTTGGAATCCCAAATACATCGCAACACGTTGATGTAACTGATTGAGGATTTGCAACAGCATAGGCTTTGCTGCTGCTTGATACAATATCTGGTGAAATTGCCAGTTCAAATCCCCCCGCGCAAGTGCGGATAAATTGGCTTGTTCGGCCTGAAGCAAACAATCTCTCGCCGCACCTAACGTTTGAAAGTTAAGCGCAGGCGCTGCCAGCCCCAGCATAAACGGCTCAAGCTGTAAGCGGATCATGCAAAGTTCCTCAGCCTGTTTTGCACAAAGTTTTGGAACTTTAACCCCTGCCTTACCCTGACTAACCAACCAGCCTTCAGCTTGTAATCGCAGCAAGACATCGCGAATTGGAATACGACTGGTCTGGTAATATTCGGCCAAACTCTGTTGTGTTAACACTTTGCCTTGCGGCCAGAAGCCCTGCCTAATATCGGTAACAATTAATTGATAAAGCTCAGTTTTTGCCACGTAACCTCCCTTGAATCGTCATAACTAAGACACCCACCAGCAAACCCCAGAATGCCGATGCGAGTCCAAGAAAACTGACGCCAGAAGCCGTCAACAACAAAGTTAACATCGCAGCATCACGGTAAGGTCCATCTTGAGTAGCTTGTTGTAAATTAGTGGCGATAGTGGTGAGCAGCGCCAGACCAGCAAGCACCGCCACCAACACTGTTGGAAAAACTGCAAACAACGCAACAACTGAAGCTCCGGCGATACCCGTTAGCAAGTAAAAGAACCCAGCAGCGATGCCTGCGGTATAACGACGATGGGGATCTGAATGCGCTTCCGGTCCAGCACAGATAGCGGCGGTAATTGCTGCAAGATTGATCGAAAAATTACCAAAAGGAGCAGTCAGTAAAGTAATAAAACCCGTCCAACTGAGTAATGGCGAGACTGGCACCGCATAGCCACTGGTGCGCAGTACTGCCAATCCAGGGATATTTTGCGCTGACAACGTAACCAAAAATAATGGCAAACCAACGCCTAACATCGCTTGCCAATTAAACTCAGGAGTGGTCCAAATTGGCGCGACAATCGACAATTCCACACGATGAAAATCCAAGCGACCAGCCCCCCAACACCACAGTGTCGACACCAGTAGTACCAAAGGCACTGTATACCGCGGCAACAAAATCTTCGCCAGTACATACACCGACAACATCACAGCAATAAGCTCAGGCTCGCTCGGTAAGTCTTTAAAAATCGCGAAACCAAACTGCAATAGAATGCCCGCCAGCATGGCACTAGCCAAAGGTAGCGGCAGATATTTTGCTAAGCGGTCAAACCAACCACTGAGACCAATTGCTAGCGTTAACACCGCACTAAACATAAAAACACCAATGGCCTCGGGCAAACTATAGCCGGCAAGGCTAGTTGCTAATAAAGCAGCACCTGGTGTCGACCAAGCGGTTAAAATTGGCGTTTTCCAGTAGTAAGAAAAGCCGATACAAGTAATGCCCATGGCAAAACCGAGGATACTGATCCATGACGCCACTTGTGCTTGGTTTGCGCCGGCAGCTGCCGCGGCTTGCAGTACAATGGCTACCGAGCTGGCAAAGCCAACCAGAACAGCAACAAAGCCTGCAGCAACCGCAGCAAATTGCCAATCACGTACTTTCCTTGCAGTTTTCACTCTGTTAGCCCCCAAATCCCCGTCATGAACGCATCGCTTTAATAAATTCTATTTCCGCCCACAAATATATACCAAATTTAAATTTGTATACATTTTTTAGCTTAAATAATGTAAACCATCGAAAGGCAATAGCACTGTCTCGTGCAACGAATTTGCAGTGTTGTTCCAATTTGCGCATGACAGCGTTATCAATTAAAGTTGCGACTATTGCGAACGAAAGGATCTGTCATGAAAACGAGGCTGCGAGCTATTTGTTGTGCGATGTTATTAAGTGGGCCAGTAGTCGCTTCCGAAACCGCAGTGGACTATTACGAGTCAGCATTGACTTATAGCCACAAGCAACAATGGCGTGAAGCGGAACTTGAGCTAAAAAATAGTTTGCAAATCAATCCCAATTACCTGCCTGCCCGCTTGTTGCTTGGCCGCGTGTTGCTGCAAACCGAACAATGGCCAAGCGCCGAAAAAGAGCTGACTTTAGCCCTTGATGGCGGCGCAGCTGCCGACCCTTTGGTGTTTGATGTAGTCCGTACTTTACTCGCGCAACAAAAGGCCGATGAGGCGAGCTTTATGTTAACTCGCTTTGCGGCACTCGCGCAGTTACCAAGCTATCGCTTGATGCAGGCAAATTTAGCGAAGCTGCGCTTTCAGTATGCCGATGCCGCCACGCAATATACCAGTTTGCTAGAGGCTGAAACTTCAACAAATACTCGTTTAAACCCTGAGCTGAGCGCGGAAATCAGCTACGAATATGCAGACTTATTATTCAAGCAACAACACTATGAGCAAGCTGAAGCGGTATTAGCGCATATCGACCAAGGCAGCCAACTAGCCCGTAAAGTGGCACTTTTGCAAGCCAAGCTATTACAAAATCAACAAAAACTAGCGCAAGCAGAAGCCATTTATACCAAGCTGTTACAGCAAGATGCCAACGACGCAGCCGCAATTATTGGCAAATCTCAATTACTCATTGCCCGCAATGCATTGCCTGAGGCATTGGCTTTGGTGATTCAGTTTCGGGAGTTGCAACCGAACAACCCATATGGGCAATTGCTGCACGCATCGATTTTAGGCTTACAGGGCGATCTGTCTGGAGAAACCCGTTTGCTAAAACAAATTCAACAACAATTGGCAAGTTTTGATGCGTCAGTGCGTGAGTCCGAAGATGTGTTAATGCTTAGTGCAATGTTGGATTTTAGCGATGAGAAATACGAGCAGGTCATCGTTAAACTAAATCGGTACCAACAGCTGTATCCGAATAATTCGCAAGTTAGTCAGTTACTTGCACAAAGCTATTTGCAAAGTAGAGATACCAAACTTGCCAGCAAGCATATTCGTGAGGCGATATTACAAAACCCAAGTGATGCCAATTTATACTTAATTAGCGCCGCAATAGCCCGAGCAGAACAAAATCCCAAAGCAGAGCTTGCTGTATTGCAAGACGCGATTGGCCGCTTTACTCAACACGAAGCGATCCGCCGGAGTTACGTTCAAGCACTCTTGCGCAATCAACAACAAGCCAAAGCCCGAGACTTTCTTGGCTTGAACGACAAGAACTCAAAGACATTATTAGCTGACCAACTGCTACTGGGCTATCTACAACTCGAAACCGGGTTATTCAAAGAAGCGCTGGCGAGTGCACAAACACTGTTGAATTTAACCAACACTAAAGTTGAAGTGTTCCAATTTGCCGGTGATGTTTCGGCAAAAACAGGAGATCCAAAACTCGCGGCGCAATTGTATCAACAAGCACTCGTGCTCGATGCCAATTACAAACCAGCCTTGTTGTCTTTAGCGAGTCTGCGTTTACAGCAAAAAGACTGGTTAGGTGCTACTGCGTTCTATCAGCAAATCCTCAGCAAAACCCCTGATGACCAACTGGTCCTCCAGTTATTAGCAGATGCTGCGGTCAAATTGCAGCAACTCCCAGCAGCGATTGGTTATCTTGAACAGCTGAATACCGATGATAGAACATCCACACCTGCCCGCATGGCATTGCTCGAACTGTATTTGCAGACAGGCGATACTGTGAAAGCAGGCGCTTTGGCTGAACAATTAACCGAGCAAACAGCCATAGATCCAGCGTTGTATTTTGCCAAGGCGCGGCTTGCAATTACTGAGCAAAATCAGCAACAAGTTCGACATAACACCGCCATTTTATATGGGCTTTGGTATGACAATGCACTGCGACTGGCCGATTTGGCAGATCTACAACTGCGCAGCCAAGACCAACAAGGAGTCGCAGCGACACTGCAACGACTGGCGCAACTGCAAGCGCCTGCAGCACAACAACAGTTTTTACTTGCTCGGCAACAGTTAATGCTGGGCGATTATAAGGCTGGTTTACTTACCTTAAAAAAACTCACCACTCAATTTGGTAACACGCCAGCCACAAGTGAACTAGAAGCGCACTTGCTGATTGGCGTAGGCCGATTGGCAGAGGCTGCGCAGCTACTTGAACCACTGTTAGCACAATCAGATAACCCAACACACTTAGTGCTGCTCTTACACTGCCGGCAAACAGATAAAGCTGCAGTGACCGGCATTTTGCAAAAGTGGCTGGAGAAACACCCGAGCGATCTCAATGCAACATTGTTATTGGCGGAACAACTGCATAATGCGGGACAGACTGAGCATGCAATTGAGTTATACCAACAAAGCCCGCTGTTACCAAACCAAGCAATTCTGCAAAATAATCTGGCCAATCTATTAATTCCAAGAGATCCCAAGGCTGCGTTAGCATGGGCAGAAAAAGCCCATCTATCAATGCCTGAACAACCCGACATTTTAGATACTTATGGTTTTGCGCTAGCAAAAGCCGGCAGGCTGAATGAGGCACTAACCATACTCCGCGATGCCGAAATTCGCTTGCCGCAATCGTCATTACTACAATTGCATCTCGCGGAAACTTTGTGGTTACTGAAAAGACCAAGTGAAGCAAAAATAGCGCTTAAAAAAGCGGCAGAACTGCCATTGTCGCCTCAAGAGCATCAAGAACTTCAAAAGTTACAAAGACTTATCCAATGAGCTGTTGATAGTGGGCTTTAGCGGAATAACAAGGGAATATCAGCATTTCATGCTATAACATCAACGAGGCTGGCGAAAGACATACAAACAGCTGGATAATTTTGTAATTACAATGCCTGTGATAATTAATCAATTGATATTAAATCATTGATTTAACTGGATTATATCTAAAAAACACACATTAATATTGCATTGTAATGAATTACCAAAAGACAACGTTGTCAATTGAATTAAAATTCGAGTATCATTGTGCATTAATTCAACAAAGTTGACGGTGCTATTATGAAGTTTGCAGTTCAATTCGGAGTACTGCTCGCAGTCTTGTGCAGTTGCGGGGCTAAGGCTGGCACAATTAATTTAGGCCAAGCTGCAAATTACAACGTATTCGTAAAAGGCGACTTCACTGCGCAAACCGCAGACACTGAAGGTGCTGCCGCTATCGGTGGTAATTTAGTGATCAATGGCGGTTATGATTTTGGCTACGTCAATAAAGGCACAGCCTCAACAGTGACAGTCGCAGGCAATGTCACTAAGAGCGGCAGTGGCCATCTGAATGTTTATAATGGCAATGGCAACGTATCGCTCGGGAATCTTAATTACAGCGGCACTCTGAGCAACACCGGTGGTGGCATCGGGGCTAACAGCGTGACCAAAACCAATAACAATATTGACTTCAACAGCGCTTTTACCCAGCTTGAAGCCCTTTCCGCAAGTTTGGCAGCGAAAACACAATCAGCTACCCCGAATATCCAGTGGGGCACCTTGACCTTTAAACCAGCTGCGACTGCGGCCAATGATGTTTATGTGTTTAATTTGACGCAAACTGATTTAAATAACCTGCATACCGTCAAGATTGATAATAGTCAGATCAATAAAGACGCATTGATTGTGTTTAATATCAGCAACCCCGATGGCGTTGCCAGTACAAAATCTTATTCGCAAGCAGCGTGTGTCAGCAATGACAAATCTTGCGTGACGTTAAGCGAACTGCGGGTCGAGATCGGCGGCATCGAAACCTCGCGGCAACAGAGCAATGGTCGTACTTACCTCGATCAAAACATTCTATTTAACTTTAGTGGCGTGACAGATTTACGGATCGCCTCGTCAATCTATGGCTCGGTCTTAGCACCCAAAGCTGCGATTTCTGCAACTGGTGGTGTATTATGGGGCCAAGTGATCGCGAGCTCTTGGAGTGGCAATCAACAAATCAACTGGTCGCCTCTTGATGTCCCGACCAGCCAACCAAAAGTCAGTGCGCCACCGGCTTGGAGTTTATTGCTGCTGCCATTGTTTTTACTTCTGCGTCGCCGCACCACCACGGCTTCGCAATTAGCAATGGCCTAACAGCAGCCACCAAGATGAAATTGCCAGCATTCGATAGCTGGCAATTTCCTGTTGATTATTCGTGCAATTATTCGGCTTTAGCCAAAATCTCCCACCCAAGCCTGCCATTTCTTGATAATCTAAGACCATCACGTCACTTTGATTTAGCGTATAACGCATCAGGAATACCAGCATGACTAGCATCGGCACACCAGCCAGTCCAACCAGCACCAAAGTACTGCTGTTAGGTTCAGGCGAACTTGGCAAAGAACTTTGCATTGAACTCAAACGTTATGGCTGTGAAGTCATCGCGGTCGACCGCTATGCTAACGCGCCAGCGATGCAAGTTGCCGACCGCAATTACGTCATCACGATGCTAGATGGTGCGGCACTGCGCCAGTTGGTGATTAAAGAAAAGCCGGCGTTTATCGTGCCGGAACTAGAAGCAATTGCCACAGCAACGTTATTAGAACTCGAACAAGATGGTTTTCGTGTGATCCCAAGTGCTCGCGCCGCAAACTTAACCATGAACCGTGAAGGCATTCGCCGCTTGGCTGCTGAAGAACTAGGCTTGGCAACTTCACCATTCCAATTCGCTGACGACCATCATAGTTACCTCGCGGCTGTCGCAGCTATCGGTTATCCATGTGTGGTGAAACCGATTATGTCTTCATCAGGCAAAGGACAATCTGTGCTGCGCAGCCCTGATGATTTGGCTGCAGCATGGGTTTACGCACAAGAAGGTGGGCGCGCCGGTAAAGGCCGAGTCATCGTCGAAGGCTTTATTGATTTTGATTATGAAATCACGCTGCTAACCGTTCGCTCGGCGCAAGGCACGCAATTTTGTGAACCTATCGGCCATCGCCAAGAAAAAGGCGACTACCGTGAATCTTGGCAGCCACAGGCGATGTCAACACAAGCTTTAGCAACAGCTCAGCAATATGCGGCACAAATCACAGAAGCTTTGGGCGGCCAAGGTTTGTTTGGTGTTGAACTCTTTGTTAAAGGTGACCAGGTGTGGTTTAGTGAGGTCTCCCCTCGCCCACATGACACCGGTATGGTTACGCTCATATCGCAGAATCTCTCTGAATTTGCCCTACACGCCAGAGCAATCCTCGGCTTACCTATTCCGACGATCCGTCAATATGGCCCTGCAGCCTCAGCGGTAATTTTGGTCGCTGGCCATTCGCAACAGATGCAGTACAGCGGTCTTGCTGCAGCCTTGATGCAACCAGATACCGAGCTGCGTATTTTTGGCAAGCCAGAAGTCCAAGGCGAACGTCGTTTAGGTGTCGCACTTGCCCTGTCTGATAGCATCGATAATGCAGTACAAAAAGCGTTACAGGTTGCCAGTCATATTCAAGTTAAACTTTAACCGTAATGAAATGCTTGCAAACTTTGCCTGTTTTTAAAGTTGTCACCTACACTGTTTGAATACCGACGTTTTGCCGTCGGTGTTCAACCTACAGTTCTGCAACAGCAGTGCTGAATTGTTCTGGTCGCTACTAAGAGGGAATGTGCATGATTTTGTTAGTGGGTGGTGAAAAAGGCGGAAGTGGCAAAAGTTGTCTCGCACAAAATATCGCAGTGTATTTTTCGAGTCATAAAAACGCTAACGTCATTCTGGTCGATTGTGACCCACAGCGGACAACTTCAGATTGGGTGCAAGAGCGTCATCTTTCACCTGAAGTGCAATGGATTAACTGCGTACAAATGTACGGTAAAATCCGCTATGAACTGAAGAGTCTTGAGCATCATTACGATTACGTCATTGTCGATTGTGGCGGCCAAGATAGCGTGGCGTTGCGCTCTGCAATGTCAGTTGCGTCTCATGTGCTGCTGCCATTGCGGCCAAAACGACGTGACCTTAAAACATTAGAGCATTTAGAAGACTTAGTAAGTAACTGTAATGTGGTGAATCCGGACATGATTGTGGCCTGTGTATTGACGCAATGCCCATCACTGCCCAACCAAATTAATCGAATTTTGGAAGCCAAAGAAGTGGTCCGTTCGTTTAATCTTCGGGTGTTAAATTCAGTCACATTCAGCAGAAATATTTACGATGACAGCGAAGAAAAAGGTATGTCAGTGATGGATACCGATCCAGATGGAAAAGCATCCTCTGAAATCAAAGACATAATCAGTGAATTGTTGGCAATGAAGGCAATACAAGAAGATGGCATTGACCGATCTGAAAAAAAATTCAACACGATCGAATAAATCTCAATTCACCGTGGATGAGTTTATTGCTGACGCCGAGAACTATGCGATGGGTGTTCCGCAAATCGTTAGTGTGCGCAAAGCCGCCGAAGATGAGTCAGTGCCGTTACTGTCTCAAGGCCCTATGCGGCATGCCACCTTTACGCTCAGCCAAGAGGCTATCGATGCGTTGAATAAATTAAGCAAGGACTCTGGTATGCCAAAGTCCAAACTGATTCGCCAATTAATCTTAAGCCTAAACGAGCAAGAACTGCGGGCAGTAGTAAAAACAGCTAAACCTGTGGTGATTAAGAAAGTAGAATAACTTTTCCGCATGTCGGGTAGCGAAGCTACCCGAGCTGCCCACTAAACTAGCTCATTGAATCTTAGTTAGCGTAATAAGCCATTTCTATGATTTGAGATGACATTACAGACTTTGGCCATGTTTTCACCAAAAAATAAGGCATGAAATTGCTTTTCAACGCAGTACTGTTGATTAAACGCTAACAGTTCTTCAGCACTCATTGAAATTCGCTCCAGCTCTGCTAACTGCCCCTTTCCCATATTTTGACTCAGTGATTTAAACTGCGTTCTAACATTCCGCAGGGTTTGCTCACCGCGAACTTGGCTGGCATTTTCTGCTGACTCAGAAAACATACTGGTCATTTGGGTTTTATAAGGCTTCAGCAACGGATGGTCAGAAAAAGTCACTAACAGCAGAAACAGTACAATCAACCACAATACTTTTTTCATAGAGACCTCTTAAAGGATACAGCTGCAGCTATTGTACAGGGTTTTACTGCAGACTCAATCACCGAGAAGTGTCAACAACGTTGACAGTATTTAAAATATTTTGTCTACCAAATTGCCATTGTTTGCGCTAAATCATGCGCAATAACAGGAAATTCGAATATTCTGTCATGGTCTGATAATTGCTAAACACATCAAACTTAATACCAAATCAGATGCAGTCTGCTAGTCAATGGACTGTCGAAAATGGCGAGATAAGTGAAATTGCCTTATAATCGCCAGAAGCTAAACCATTAGTAGCGCTCATATTTGTAGCGAATAACTAGTGGCATCAAAAAAAAGAGGTAACCCGTGGAGCCGAACAAAGAACAGCGTATTCCGGTGAAAGTCGAAATGCACACGCCAGACCATTACCCAACCAAAAGCCCAATCTATATTCGTGCGGTAAAAGGGCTGCACCAGCGGTTGCGACGCAATATGGGTTTCTTATTCATGGCAGCATTTATGTTGTTGCCTTTTGTGCAGTATGAAGGCCACCAAGCAGTCTTATTTGACATCGTCGAGCAAAAATTCAATATTTTTGGCATGACCATGTGGCCACAAGACTTTACCATCATGGCGTGGATCTTGGTCATCTCGGCTTATGCATTATTCTTCGTCACGACATTTTATGGTCGCGTTTGGTGCGGTTATTTATGTCCACAAACAGTGTGGACCTTCATCTTTATGTGGTTTGAAGAAAAAATCCAAGGCAATCGCAACCAACGGATGAAATTGGACAAAGACCCATGGACCGCAAACAAACTATGGAAGAAGTCGCTGACCCACTTTTGCTGGCTGGCATTTTCGCTACTAACCGCATTGGTATTTGTCGGCTATTTCACCCCCATCACTGAGCTATTTGTTGATTTCTTTACCTTTAATGCCAGTTTTTGGTCGGTCGTTTTCATCTTAATTTTCATGTTCTGTACCTATGGCAATGCTGGTTGGATGCGTGAAATCATGTGTACGCACATTTGCCCGTACGCTCGCTTTCAATCAGCGATGTTTGATAAAGACACGTTCACGGTGACCTATGATGCCGCTCGTGGTGAAAATCGCGGCCCACGCTCACGTAAAGACACCAACTACAAAGAAAAAGGCCTGGGCGATTGCATCGACTGCAACCTGTGTGTGCATGTGTGCCCAACGGGGATCGATATTCGAAACGGCCTACAGTATGAATGTATCAACTGTGGCGCCTGTATCGATGCCTGTGACGATACCATGGACAAAATGGGGTATGCCAAAGGCTTAATTAGCTACACCACAGAACATAGCTTGCAGGGCAAACCGACTAAAATCCTTCGGCCGAAATTGGTCGGTTATTTCGTGGTATTGATGGTGGTTTGCGCAGCATTTGGCTGGACCTTAGTGAATCGCATGCCTGCAGTATTGGATGTGGTTCGCGATCGCGGCGCATTATCGCGAGAGTCCGATGAAGGCCTGATTGAAAATACCTACACGCTGAAAATCATTAACAAGTCGCAGAAAGAACAGAGCTATGCATTATCGGTTCATGGTATCAACCAAATGAATTGGATAGGCCCCAATGTTGTCACCATTAAAGGTGGCGAAATTGCCGGGATCCCAATTACGTTATCGGTAGATCCTGCAGAACTGAGCCAGTTTAAAACTGATATCGAATTTAAGATTGTCAATAGCGCCGACAACAGTATTGTGCTGACGCAGCAAAGCACATTCTTTAAACCGCGTTAAGATTGTTGTCATCGCAAAAGCCGCCAAGTTAACGCTGGGCGGCTTTTTTATTGGATTACCGATCAGATATTGAGTACTGGATATTCCAACTGCCGTGGTAACATCCACGCTACTTTTAAGCGAGTCTGTGGAATGACAATGACTGCAACTTTTGATTTTTCGGCGTTGACACCTGACCTTATCCTTGATGCCTGTCAGCAATACGGTTTTTATGCTGAATCTGGCTTGCTGGCGCTGAACAGTTATGAAAATCGGGTTTATCAGTTTAAAGCAGATGACGGCCAAAGGTACGTGGTAAAGTTCTATCGCCCGCAGCGCTGGAGTCATGCCCAAATCCAAGAAGAACACCAATTTGCTTTTGAGCTGGAGCAAGCAGAAATTCCAGTGGTACCGCCAATTAAAGTCGCAGGCGAATCAGTCTTACCATTTCAGGGCTTTCATTTGGCGATATTCCCAAGCCGCGGCGGCAGAACTCTAGAGCTAGACGACCCGGAGCAGCTCGCGCAACTAGGCCGCTTTTTGGGGCAAATGCATCAAGTTGGACTCAGCAAACCTTTTCTCCACCGCCAGACGCTTAGTGTCGATAGCCATCTGATCCAAAGCAGAGATTTTTTACTGAACTTTGCTGGCCTGCCACCGCATCAACATGACAGTTTACGGGACATCCTCAATCAACTCATTGGCTTGTGCCAACAACAATTTAAGCCAAAGCGAACATTACGCACCCATGGCGACTGCCATCTTGGCAATTTGTTTTTCAACCAGCAGCCATTTTTTGTCGATCTAGACGATTGTATGCAAGCGCCCGCAATGCAGGACCTCTGGATGTTGCTGGGCGCAGAAGCGCCGGAACAACAACTCAATTTAGATATTTTGCTCGATGAGTATCAGAACTTTTGTGACTTTTCACACTCAGAACTGGCGCTCATAGAGCCACTTCGGGCGATGCGTCAAGTTCACTACATGGCTTGGCTTGCAAGACGTTGGTCTGATCCAGCGTTTCCACTGCATTTTCCATGGTTTAATAGCGACAATTATTGGCAGCAACAAAAAGTGATCCTGCAACAGCAGATCTTTCGTTTACAGGAACCGCCACTGCAGCTTTACCCTAACTGGTAATTTAAAAACAGGCTGTACAGCTGAATTTGGCGTGGTGTAAGCTGTGCGGCAAAATATTAACCTCGTGATGACACCTATTATCGCAAAAGGAATGTTATGAAAAAGATTTTTGGTTTGATGTTCGCTCTGATTTTTAGCACTGGCGCTCTGGCTGCCGGCACTTATGAAGAAGGCACCCATTATGAAGTGATTTCTGAAACTGGCACGGCAAAACCAGAAGTAAAAGAATTCTTCTCCTTCTACTGCCCGCATTGCAATGCTTTCGAACCGGTGATTAACAGTGTAGAAAAATCACTGCCTGCAGGCACGCAATTTAAGAAATATCATGTCGACTTCATGGGTGGCGCGACGCCAGAAATCCAAGGCTTGCTGACGAAAACCATGATCCTTGCCAAATTAAAAGGCAAAGGCCATGAAGTTAACTCAGCAATATTCAAACATATCCATGTGGATCGCAAACCATTTGCTAGCACCGCAGACATTCGCGAAGTCGTGACCGCTGCTGGCTTTGATGGCGCGGTGTTTGACAAAGAATTAGAAAACTTCATGGTGAAAAACCAAGCGAAGCTCATGCAAAAAGAGCAAAACGATTTAAGCAAACGTCGTGTGATGAACTCGGTACCAACTTTCATCGTCAATGGCCGGTATAAAATCAATATCTCTAAGCTGGACCAAGCAAACTTAGAACAAGATATGAAGAGTATTATCAATTACTTACTGACAAAATAATCGAACTAAGTTTGGAGATGTCATGTTAAAACGATTCACAATATTACTTGGCTGCTTTGCGTTATTTGCTTGTGATGCAATTGCGGATAAAGCGCCTGAAAGCAAGTTTGTTGCTGGCACGCACTATGAAGTAGTCGCAGCAACCGCAACCGCTAAACCTGAAGTTCGCGAGTTCTTCTCGTTCTTTTGTGGTCATTGCTACCGATTTGAACCGCTTGCGCAAAAATTAGCGAAGTCGTTACCTACGGGTATTGAGCTACAGAAAAATCATGTCGATTTTATCCAGGCAGCGTCTCCAGAGGTGCAAAATGCAATGATCCGCGGTTATTTAGTGGGTAAAGCTGCGGGCAAAGGCGACGAAATCGCCTCGTTGATTTTTCACTATATCCATGAAACTCGGGGTAGTTTCACGTCCACTGACGATATCCGTAGTTTGATGTTGATTAATAACTTCGACGCGCAATTATTTGATAGTAAATTCAACAGTCTGCCAGTGCTAAGTGCGGCTGAACAAATGAAAAACCAGCAAACCCACTGGTCCAATGTTCCTTCGCCATCAGATGCAAAAACACCTGTGCTTGCGGGTGTCCCTATGCTGTTAGTCAACGGCAAGTATCAAGTGAAGTTAGCCGCGCTCGACGCGAAAAACTTCGACAACGAACTTGCTGAGCTAGTGACCTACTTGCTGAATAAAAAAGACTAGTCAGTCATCTAATGCCAGTCAGTTAAGCTGACTGGCATTATTTTTTGTTTAAATGACCCTTTAAAGGCGAACAGTGGCAACAAAAAAGCAGACCGTCAGCCGCAGGGATAGCGGATGACGAGCCTACATGGATGTATTTACGGCGTGTCTGCGTTTTGTTACCACTGCCGTTTTCGCCAAACTACCTGAGTATTTGCATAAAAGCCCTTAACTGACTGGCATTAAGTCAGTTATCAGTTTTACAAAGCCAAGCATCCGCTTGGCTTTTTTACTTCAGTAAGGCCTAAGGCCAGACAATTTCATCGATGGCTCTTGGGATCTCGCCTAAAAATGTTTTCACCACAATATTTTGCTCGTTCACCAACACCACTCGCGGAATGCCCTGATCGGTAAATTGTGTATAAAGTTCACGTTTAGGATCTGCGACAAACGGGAAATTAAATTTATATTGCGCACTAAACTCCTGCAGCGCAGCGGATGTTTCCTCTCGCCCTATTCCGACAATCAGTAATTTGGGATCTGCTAATAACGCCGATTGTTGTAATTGCTGCATCAACCTTTTCGAATCTGAGCACCAAGTGGCAAAGAAAATTAAGAGCTTACGTTGGTCCGCTTGCTGAAGGTTTATTGACCGACCACGAATATCGGTCAGTGCTTGTAGCGGTTGCACATCACCGACAGCAACTTTGGCGATGGACCGTCGTACGGGCGGATGCGCAGGTTCAGCCGCTAAGTTCGCTGCAGTACTGGGTGCCACCGTACTGGGTACCACCGTACTGGGCGTCGGCCCATTTAACGAACTACAACCAAAACAGCTGAATAAGCCAATCACAGCAATAAACTTTATAGTCACGATGTCGTCCTTTTCATTTTTCGTCAAAAATACTAATTCCGGAAAATCAGCTCGCAAATAAATATCATAACTTTATCAAATTTATCCATGACCACTGAGTGGATAAAATCAGCAACACTGCATACAGTAATGTCCACAATACCGAAAAATAACGAAGCCTTGAAAAGCAGCTGACCAAAGCACTTCGACTTATTGCATCCACCAGCGG
Organism: Alteromonadaceae bacterium; assembly: GCA_041914845.1. Taxonomy (GTDB): domain Bacteria; phylum Pseudomonadota; class Gammaproteobacteria; order Enterobacterales; family Alteromonadaceae; genus Pararheinheimera. Next base: position 257,029 of record JAYSCP010000002.1, on the reverse strand, counting down.
CAGCAGTGAGCGAGGCTCTGGCACTATCTGATGCAGTCACATCCATGCTGCTGCGTCATTCAACTCTCCCTGTAAGACGTTTATGCCCCAGTTTGGGGCTTTTTTTTGCCCCGAATTTGTAAATTTGCAGCCTAAAGCACTTGTTGCCAAAACCAGCCTGCGACCTCACGGCTTACGTCAAATTCGGCATTAGTGAGCACCACCAATCCCAAATTTGCTTCTGGCGAATAGGCGATATAAGGTCGGTAGCCATCGACAACCCCTGCGTGATAGAACAGCTTATGCTGATCGTATTGCACAATACGCCAACCGCGTCCGTACCAAAGCGAGCTGGATTTATACTTGCGCCAGACATCCCAAGTTGGCCTGCGCGGGATTGAAGTTAATGGCTCTTGTAATTGTTTTAACACGGCATCGTTAAATACCTGTGGTTGTTTGCCAAGCATCGCCTGCAGATACCGCGCAAGATCGCTAACACTAGAGTTCACCCCCGCTGCTGGTGCTAAGCGATAGAAGTTGGCTTTCACTGGTAACACCCGCCAACCCGCGCCCCCGCGACGATGTGGCATGGCTTTATTAGTTGTTGCCAAAAACGGTGCAATGCCAATACTCGATTGCTGCATCGCCAGCGGCTGAAAGATTTGCTGCTGGACATATTCTGCGTACCCTTGGCCAGTCGCACGCTCGATAACCTGCTGCAATAAACCAAATAATACGTTTTGATAACTGTAACAACGGCCACAAACTTGCGCGAGTTCAGCCAAACGCGGCAAAATTTGTGCTGGGGTCTGGTTGGCTTCAATTAAATCTTCAAACGCATGAGCCCAAAAACCAGAGCTATGCGACAACACCTGCTCGACCGTTAGCTGCTGTTCTAAAGTCGCGGTTTTTAGTTGTAATTCAGGTACATACTGCTTTAACGGTGACTGTAAATTTAGTTGATGTTGCGTTGACGCTAACACCAATGCCGCGCCAGCAAAAGTTTTTGACACTGAGGCAAGTCGAAACGACGTATCTGCATTCACAAGCTCAGGCTTGCCTGCTTCTCGCACACCAAAGCTACCGGTGCGAATAATGCGCTCGTTGCTGACAATGGCATAGGCACCGCCTGGGATCTTGTTCTTCTGCATTTCTTGGCGAAATTCTGCGTCAAACTGCGTGGCAAGTGTTTGTAAATCGATACTCGCTTGCACCATAAACGGCATGCACAAACTCAGGCATGCACCAAACCAAAACTTCATAACCGCGTCCTAAATATTCGATAAAAAGTTGCTGCTGGCAATTAAGGCTTACTACTGCCAGTTTCTGCTTGTGGGGTTTTTGCCTTCACCGGCAATGTTGTGGCCTCGCGAGGAGGTTGTTTGTTGACCTTGGCATTTGACGCAGATTTCACCGTGGTGACTGACTTTGCCTTGGTCGATTTTGTTGTGGTAGTGCTTTTGGTAGTCTTGCTTGATTGCTTAGTCACCACTTTGTTCTTGCTGGTCATTGCAGATTTTTTCGTCTTCACCGTTTTCTGTTTGGCGGTTTTTGAGCTGACTTTGTTCGCCTTGGCCGCAGGTTTAGTGTGTTTCGTTTGGCGATTGGCTTGCGGCTTTCCCGACGATTTTTTTGTCTGGACTTTAGCACGCGGATTTGCCGACTCCTGCTGCTTTGCCAACAGACTAGGCGCTGCACTGCTGACTTTGGGCTCTGCGGCTATCGCGCTATTGGGTGCTTTAATAGGGAGAAACAGTAGCGGGTCTTTTGGGATGGTATTTTGCCACAGCTCAAAATGAAGATGAGGCCCAGTTGCGCGGCCGGTTTTGCCCACCAAGCCAATTTGTTGGCCTGCTTGCACCCAATCGCCGATATTGACATCAATTCGCGACAAATGCGCTGATAAACTCTGAAATTTGTCACCATGTTCAATCAACACCGCAAGACCAAACGCATCACTCATGCTACCCATATCGGCATTTAGCACCACACCAGAACTGGCGGCGTAAACCGGCGTGCCAATTGGCGCCGCAAAATCAATGCCGTGATGTTTGCGATTGCGGCTTTTCACGATGTAGTTAGCGAAGGAGGAACTAATACGGCCAGTGGGTACCGGGTGAATAAACGGCTCTGGCGCATCAGCCGAACGAAAAGTTTGGGCAGACGGTTTAGGTTTACTAATCACAGGCGCAGGCGACTGACTGCATGCAGTTACTACCATCAGCAGTACGCTGCATAAGCAAACCTGAATGAATGACCTCTGATGTCGTAATTCGACCATGCGCTACTTACCCAACAACCCTTCGCAATTTGCCGATAGTGTCGCCTACAGCTCGTGAGTGCTCAAGTGCTTTTCCAAGGTTTTCAAGCAATTCACTAAGTTAATTGCCAAATGCCAGCGCAATTAACCACCAACTCGCTGCTTAGTGCCCGTTGCACTTTCAGGTAACCATCAATTTCAGCAAACATCCAGTGACTTGATGTTCTTAGAAGAGCGAGTAGCGGACGTAACTCATAGCGCGTGGGCTACGGCTACGTTCGTCCCAGTCATCGAAGTGATCGATGGGTACACCATGTAAGGGATTACTCCTCGAACTTTGCATGCTCTATCGGTAGAAATTTCTGCGAAAGCTCAGAGGTCGGAACTTGCTTCAAATAGTTGGCGGTACAAAAGCAATACCCACATTCACGCCAAGCAAGCTTACTCTTAAGTTCTTCATTGCCACTAACAGCTCTTTCTAAAGCCCTTCTTGATTCTTTCCGAAGGCTAACATCATCATGTATCAAGACTTTTGGATTATCTAAGACTATTTCTTCTAGGTAATTAAAAAGTATCGGCTTACGTGGCTTTCTAATGGTTAGCATTTTTCTCTGCTTCGCATAAGTGTCCCACTTGCTTGATAGTTCCCTCACATTTTTGAAGTAATTATCTGAGGGGGCAGAATTTTTCGCCCAGTATATTGGGTTATCCTTTGTCACCCAGAACTCTAGACTTTCATCCAACAATAGCTCTAAACCAAATTGAAAAAGAACGGGTCCGTAATGGTTTTGCCTTGAGAAGTGTTTATTGCAAGTCTATGGTATCTAAAAAAACATCATCAAAAACATCGAATAATTTATCAATATCGTCAGAGGATTGTGTGGTTTGATACCGCTCGTTACGCTCTATCCAATCTCGGGAAAGCAAACCCCCTTCCTCTAAGAAAGTCATTGAAGTGGCAACAGTATTCGCATGAAAAAGTTTTTCCACTCCTTTTTCTTCGAACAACTCATACAATTCTCTATTGTGCAGTTTCATTCGGACCTTCCTTTGTCACCTAAAGTGTAGCACTTAGTTCTCTATATTCATCAAGAGCAAATCGATCAGTCATTCCACTGATATAGTCAATAATTAATCTTGAGCGGTAGTAAAGCTCTAGCTTTTCATCATCTGGTGATATGTCGTTCCTCTCAAAGAGGGCTTTGACACTATCTGAATACGTTCGCTTATGCTTACTAGACAAATCATGGAACAATCTCGTCTGAATAGGCGCGGGTTTCAAAAACTCTTTTTGAGATAAGGCTTTAAACTCATCGAAGGTAAGTTCTAGGAGAGGAGTGTAGATATTGAGCAGGCCAGAAATAACGGCAAGCCCTTTGAGCTCAAGCCGCTCCACCTCGTGATGCGAGAACACCTTTAAAGTTGCCACTTTTTTTAAAGTCTCAGTTGCCAAATAAAATCTGTCACTCCCCCCTAGTAACGGCTCGTCCAGTGTTCCCTCGAAAATTGCTTGGTGATTTTGAATAAATCGATCTGACGCATAGTTTGCGAGGTCATTAACAAGCCTAGTGCGTAGCGTAAGCATATAGGCATGGTTTTTGTTATGTGATTCATGCTCATAATTAGCCAAAGCTATTTCTGCAATGCTCAACAGATACCCTTCATCCACTACGCTATCTGCAACACCTTCCTTTCCCTTAAATGAATTCCATGTTTTCTTGATAGCATCGTGCAACTGGGGAACATCTAATATTTCTTTGTCTAGGGCATCATCTAAGTCTGCGATGCAGTACGAGATGTCATCCGCCGCTTCCATTACATATGTGAGAGGGAATCGGCAACCTTCACTAATACCTAGAGCTTCATTCAGTTGCTTAACAAATTCCTGCTCGGAGTAGTAAAATCCCGGTTTTTTCATTCTATATTCAAAACCGTTACCTTCCGATGGCTTGTCCTCATATGCCGGTCTAGTGTATTTGATAAGGCACGCAGTTTGTGTGAAAGTCAGATTCAAGCGTTGCAAGCTATGCAGTAACCTAATACCTTGAGCATTACCCTCAAATGTCATTAAGTCAGTTACGAGTATGTCGCTTTCCACTTCGTCACCGAACTTTTCTTTGAAAATAGATTTGAGCCGATTACGTGCCCAATTATTGATAGCTTCTTCGCCGAAATGTCCAAAAGGTGGATTACCGACGTCATGCAGTAAGCAGGCTATCTCTATTGCACTAACAAAGCCTTCACGCTTGTCATTCAAACCAAGTTGAGTAGTTAATTCCTGTTCGTCCAATTTTTTTAATATCAGTTTTGCTATGTAACGCCCGGTTTGCTGAACTTCCAGAGAGTGGGTTAATCTACTGCGAACTGCCGCGTTCGTTTCTAATGGGAAGACCTGAGTTTTCTGCTGTAGTCTTCTGACTGCCGCTGAATTAATTGAACGTCCTCGGTCACTCTCCATTTCTTCGTTAAAATCCCGGCCAGTGATTCTAGAAACATAATATCGGTCACATTTTAGTTTGCTGTTGTAATCCATTAGATCATTCACTTCTCTGGTTCAAGCACTTATAAATAGTTGTTAAGCGCCATTCAGAATGGCAGAAATATTGTTGAAATTGCTAATAACCCAAGATAGTGCAGTAGAAATTATAATGCTTATTACAGCCCAGTGAACTGTTGCCTTGACGCCAGAACGGCCCTCTTGTTGGACTGGCCTGATAATATTTTTATAAATATCCTCGTACCTACTTGATACTATGCTTACGCTGTTGAAGTGTTTCTGTATTTCGCGAAGCGGAGATTCTATAGGCCTAAGAAGCTCGTTGTCTTTTATAAGCGATTCCACTTCTTCGAGCTTTATCTTTGTGTCTGATATTTTCTTCGATAGCTGATTTGGATTAAACGTTAAAATTTCTGTGATGCGTTGCTCTAGGGTGTGATATTCGGATTCCACTGCCTCTACAAGTGCCGCTAAGTAATCATGAGTCATGCTTGAAATGCCTCCAAAAATTATTGGGGCAAAACCATCTTCTCCAATTTCCTCGTAGTGTATGACTCGTGCAGAGTTTAGCCTGTAAAGAAGTGAATCTAGGCAGTTTCCATTGGTGACTACTTTGTGTAGGTCTGAAAATATTGCGGTTTCTTTGAAGTCAATGTTTCCTTCACCATCTGCGTGGCGAATGAATGAGAGCAAAACTCTAATTTCTTGAATTTTTGAAACATTATCGTCCATGCAAACTCTCTAATGGCACTTGGTGCTGCCGCAGCAACGAGTACTAAGCTTTGTCAGGGTTAATTTGCTTTTTGCTAAGTTGATCAAGTTTCTGATGAATGATGTTTAGCTGCAAGTCAATTTGTTGATTATTGATATGTTTTAAATGCATTGAACTCTCTAACGCATAAATAATGTAACCAATGACAACATATAAACCGTACTCAACATACATAATCAAAAAAACTGCGGCTGCGATTTTTATCGCAGACCAGACCGCTATGGAAAAGAACTTTGCATCCAATAGCTTTTTTATATGCTGTTCTTGTTCACTAAACATAACTTACTATCAACCCTTAGTGTTATTATGTAAACCTCTCAATAATATACAGATAATCAACTCATTAGTCCGAATTAACGTACCTGTTTTTAACAAACTACAACGTGATAATGCCTTTTACAAGAAGATGTTTCTGAGACTATTTGCTAACTCATTTACTGACCTTAATCACTGGGCTGTGATTTTCACTAACCCTGATGTTTCTTACTGATAGGTCCGCTTTTAGCACAAAGCAAGATCCGACAAAGTACTACTTTCCGTGAAAGTTGTGGGGAGATTAATTTGCAACACGTGGTAAGGACCGGTTGCAATGAGGTGTTAAATTAAATGCAATTATCCACAAGTTGTCCGATATTGATGGCGACTATCAAGCCTTTACTGCATGCTGTAGCGCTTGGTCAAAGGTTTGCTTAAACTGGTTAAATGATGGCATATCAATTTGTGCAGGGTTAATACAGCCATCGCGCACCAACTTCGCCAAAGCCAGGGCTGACGAATCCCCGACCAAACCAGCCAATTCAGCTTTAAGCGAATGAGGGCTGTCGTCATTACCAGAACGATCCTCAAGGGCTGCGCAGTGTTGATACGCTTGTAATTTAAGCGCGCAAATGAGCCAAGCTTCGGATTTAGGTTTAGCTAGCATTGGCACACCCAACTCAGCATAGTTAGCACTTGCAAAACCGTCTTGCATTGATTGCAATTTTTGTTGCCACTCGCTTCGGCTACTGCTTACGGTGCCATCGGCATCACGAAACAATACCGCTACAACTTTTTGTGTTAGCGAAGCGGATAGCTCCTGTGCAATATGCGCCAGCGCTAAAGCATTTTTATAATAGTAGGCGGTTTCTCTGCCGTGTTTCTTTCCCGGCAACCGTACTTTACGGGGGGGATCTACTTTTGCTGTATCCGCCAGCTGTTGTTTTGCCGTAAAAAACACTTGCTGGCTATCCAGCAGTGAATACTGCAAACCGTGAAATGCCTCTGCCAGCTTATCGAGCATTAGACAAAGCGGGCCATGATCAAACTCCTCAGTCTCGCAATAGGGTTTTACACGCTGCGCCAGGCCCATATCTGATGGCCCTTCGCCACTTAATAACAGCAGCATTTATTGCCCCATCATAGCTTTAAAAATTAATTTGGCGTGCATTAGCTCAGCGTCTTTTGCCAGTTGCACTAAATCTGTGTCGGCAAACACTTCACCCGGCCCCATTACGGTTAACTTTTCAGCCATAGCTGGTAAATCAAACAGGTGCACCGCTTTAGTATGGCCAACGCTATTTTTGTACAACATCACCAACCCGGCTTTAGCCACCTCGTCATCCAGATAATTTAAAATTAGCGGGCTATGGGTGGTTACTAATACCTGATGCTCGGTCTCTACCAGGGTATTTACTAAAAACGCAATTATTTCGGGGTTTATGCCGTTTTCAATTTCATCAAACAGCAAAAAGTCATTCGCGCTTTGCAGCTGGGACAAAATAGCCATTAAGCGCAACAAACCATCATTAACATGCCGCGCTTTAGAGCGCAGTTTATGCCCGGCAAAATCTTCGGTTATTTCGATGTCTTTCCAGCCGGATATCATCGACTTAACTCCAACGCTATCCAGCTTAGGGTAGATCTGAGCCAGTAGATCACGCAGCCGCTGCTGGCCTTCAGCACCTTGCTCATGCAAATAGGCTGATAACTTTTGCCCTCCCAAGCCAAGCTTGCCATCGGACGCTCTGGCACGACTGCGTAGCTGCTCGGGTGAGAGTAAATCCAGCGAGCGGATAGCCAGCACATGAGTTTTCAGCTGTACCAAGATGTCTGAAATCAGCACATCTTTTAACTGAGATAAAATCGAACCCTGATAATCAAACATTACGCTAAAGCTTTCTTTTCTGTCTTTTTTCAGTGCTAAGTTATAGTGACCATCTTCCAGCTTTAACAGGTTAACGCCTTTATGCTCAACCGTTTCCTGGGTGCACTTTAAACTGCTACGGTTGACACTGCCGCTCCAACTTATCTCACCTAACACTGAATCCTGCAGTACAACTTTAAAGCTGATATTAGATTTCCTAGAAAACTTCGAATTAAGATCCGAGGCCTCCCAGTTACGCTCTTTAAGCCAGCTATCCAGCCGCCCCTCCATTAACTGAGCAATAAAGTCGATACCCTGCAGTACCGTGGATTTACCAACGCCATTCATACCAACCAGGCAGTTAAACTTGGTAAGGGGTAATTTAAAATCTACCAGCGATTTAAAGTTATCCAGCTCAATTAAGGTGATCATCGTATTATCCAGTAAATTCGAATCCGGGGTGCAGTCAGTGTCACTATGTTATCTGCATAGCATCTCATAAAAGCATAGATTTATCATTCGCTTCTTTAGTTAATAAGGCTCACTGCAGCCTTACTAACATTGAGCACTCTCAATTTTCAATGCCTTCCAACCCCACTGTCCACGCTCAATAAAAGCGCCGATTCAGTCGTATCTCAGTGAATTTCAGCTTTTGGCACATATTTGACAGTCCAAGGGCTGCCATTAGCTTCAAGTATTAATGGCAATGGTAAGTTGGTTTTGCCTCGGGTGGTCAATGAAAGGCCATTCATCCTCAAAACCCAATTGGCGCTATTCACTTCCGTGTGGAATGCTTGTGCTGACAGCATTTACGCAGGCGCCAACCCCAACCGTTGTCGTAAATACTCCACAAACAACTTAACTTTGGCTGATTTATGTTCCCCTGGTGGATACACCAAATAGATGCCGCCATCTGGCAACTGCCAATCTGCTAGTACTCTCTTTAACTGCTGCGCCGCAATCAGTGGTTTTGCACTATAGTTTGTTAACACGCCAAGACCAACCCCCTGTTGAATTAACGCCATAACCGCAGCCGTCGAACTGACACTAAATCGCGCTTTCAGTAACTGTTGTTGCTGCTGTTGGCCTTGTTGGAAATGCCAAAGCAGCGGCGATGGCAATAAACTAAAGCTGATAAATGCATGCGCCGCCAACTCTGTAGGGTGAGCAGGAGTCCCAAAACGCGCTAAATACGTCGGACTTGCGACCAGCCACTGCTCAAATTTGCCGATGCGCTGCGCCTTCTGGCTAGAGTCTTTTAACCAACCGACACGGATAGTCAAATCAATGCCTTCTTTGATTAAATCCTTCACTTGGTCACTACTTTTTAAGGTGATCTGTAATTGCGGATGGTGTTCAGCAAAATCGACCAGTAGTGGGATCAACACTTCGCGGCTGTAATCCTCTGGTGCACTGATACAAAGGTTGCCATGTAACGCTTGCTCCCCCTGCTGCAAGGTTAATAGCTGCGCTTTCAGTGAATCGAACAGTGGCAAGGTTTGCTGATATAACTGCGTGCCAGCACTGGTCAAACTGACTTGCCGTGTGGTTCGCCGAAACAGTTGCGTGCCAAGCTGCTGCTCTAATGCTTTGATTTTTGAGCTAACTTTAGCTTTTGTTAAGCCAAGTTGCTCGGCTGTGCTGGTAAAACTACGGTTATCTGCCAAGGCAAAAAACACTGGCAGTGTATTTAGATCTAAGTGGTCCATAGCTGGCATTGTCTTTAATTTGATAACAGTGAATTACGATTACCACTATTTTTCAAATCAATCAAACGATAGATACTTATCCCAGTTCAAACGAAACTGGAGAGACATTATGAAAATTGCATTAGTCGGCGCTACAGGTTTTATTGGTTCAGCCATTCTTAGTGAAGCATTAGCTCGTGGCCACCAAGTACTGGCGCTTGTCAGCCAACCGCAAAAACTAACCGCTACTTCCCAACTCGCAGTGAAAGGGATCGACGTTTTTGATACCTCAGCTTTAACTGCGGCATTACAAGGTGTTGATGTATTGATCAGTGCCTTCAGCGGCCACAAAAGTGCAGATGTTGCCGGCTATTATCGTCAGGGCTTTGACAGTATTCTGCGCGCTGCGCAAGCGGCGAAAGTGCCAAGAACTTTGGTAGTCGGCGGCGCGGCTTCATTACAAGTGGCTGATGGCTCAATGTTATTGGATAACCCGCATTTTCCGGCTGAATATCGCGGCAGCGCCGAAGGTGCTTGGTACGCACTGCAACAATTACGCGCACAAACAGCGCTGGATTGGAGCTACCTTTCACCGGCCATGGAGATTTTCCCTGGCGAAAAAACTGGTCAATTCCGCCTCGGTGGCGACCAACTTTTAGCCGACGCCGCTGGCAAAAGCCGTATTTCCAACGGTGATTACGCAGTCGCGATGCTCGACGAAGCCGAAAATGCAGCACATAAAAACCAACGGTTTAGCATCGCTTACTAAGGTTTGGGGGCATTTGTCTTGCCGTCGGCTTGGTGACTTGCAGTCAGCACGCGAGGCTTGGCGAACAAGCTTTCGCCTGTTCGGCGAGTTTCTCTCTTTTGCTTCGCTCCAGTCGGCTTAAAGCAGATTAAACGGCCCAGCCGGCCCGTAGGGTGAATGGCGAGCCATTCATAAAAGAAAGAACCTAAGACAAAACTGCGAAGCGGTTTTGGACAGCTTTAGCGGGTCCGCAGGAAAATGCGTTCTGAGGTGTTAAGAGAACGGTTGGTAAAACTAGGAAATTTCTTAGCTTTTGTGTTGCTCTTCGGCCCCGTTGTAGCGAGCCGATGGAAAATGCTGTTCTGAGGTTTTAAGAAAACGGCTGTTTGAGCTTGCTGACGTTAGCAGCAAGCGAGTTCCGTTTTCGCCTCAGAGCGGCAATTTTTCCAACGGGCTTTATATGGGCTTCGCCCTATCCTTCGGACCCGCTAAAGCGGTTCAGCGCAAGCGCTGTCGAGCGGAAAAGGGGTGCTTTTCTTTGGTTACTTTCTTTGGCATCAAAGAAAGTAACGTTAGGAATTGTGGGCTTTGGGTACTTTCTTTGACATCAAAGAAAGTACCGGCTTCCACTTTGGCCAGCAAAGAAACTACCAGCAAACCCCTATAGCCACTTCGCCAGATAACCTTGGCTCCATGCCCAGCCTGCGATGCAGATAATAACCACTAAAACCAACCAGAATTTCGCATAACTGGTGGTTTCATAGGGATCAGTTAGTGTGCGACTGGAACCAGTAGGAATGGTTGCCAGCGCGGTGAGCTTCGTGCCAAAACTTAAGCTGAGTTTGGCATTGGTGTTGACTGCCCAGCCGTTCGCATCAAGTAATGGTGCTAAGTTTCGTGCACGTAATTTAAACCAAGCCAACAACATGGATGGGCCTGATACAAACAGCACAATCCCAAGCAGCGCTAGCGGCATTTGCCACCACGCGAGCCCTAAAAAGCTGGTTACCACAGAGGCCAGCGCAGTACCTATTGCCCCGATTGCTAAGCCAATCGCGGCAAAAATACCAGCAAATTTCGCCACATCAAATGGTGCTGCCGCAGCTTTTGGCGCTGGGGCTTCTGCGATTTTTGCCGCACCTCCCACCCCAGCAGCACTTTTGGTTTCTAGATCTTTATCTTTAGCCGCCGCAAATTTTTGGATTTGGTCAGAAATCATCCGGCCAATCCGCTGATATGGCGTAAAGAATGCTTCGCGAATGCTAATTGGATTCGAGACAATTTGCGTCACTGTCGCGTCCCAATCCACGCCATTCACATCATAAAATACCCCGTTCCGACCAACCATCAGATTGCCGGCATCGCCCGCGGTCATTGCTGCCACAATCGATTGTTTCTCACCAGTGGCTTGTCGCACACAGTCGACATACAGCAAGTAAGTGCCACTTAATGCCGCTAATTTCGCATGCTTGCCGCCATCATTTACCGCCAAGCACAAATCGCAGCTGCGACCATCAATGTATAACCGACCATTTTGGAAAATAGCCGGTTTTTCCAGGCTATAGAAATTCTCAAAATTGACGAAGTTGCGCAATAAATCGCGCAAATACGCTTGATAGCGCACCAGTTTGTCGACTTCTAACACGGTTTCAGCTTCGCTTTGTTGTGCCAAATCCGCAGCCATCAATGCAAAAGCCGCATCTAAAGTTGGCTTCGCCAACAAGGTCGCCAGCAATTCTGGTTCCAGACTTATCGCTTGGTTGACAGGTTGGCTAGATAACCACTCCGCGTAAGGTTGCAATAATGCTTTGAGTGCCGCCCAATCCGCTTGCACTAGGTTGGTTTTCCCCTGCCAAAGTTCGCCGACAGCCTGATGCAAATTCGCTAAAGCTACTGACCAATGTGGGTGGACACCTTGTGTCAATGGCAATTGGCCTGTCGAGTTGACCGTTGCCAGCGGCAATGCGCTGCTATCACTGCCAGTTGCCGACAGTAACTGTCCAGCCAACGCTGCATAGTTTTCAGCACTGGCGTTTAATGCCGCCGTAGCATTACTGTCATAGGCGGCGAGTTGGCAACGCACAAAGAAGTCACTGACTTTGGCATCTAATGCCGTCACTAATTGGTAAACGTCTGCTGTTTTGTCCGCGAATTCGGTATTGATGCTACTGCCAACCTCTCGCCAATCCAACAAAGCCTGACCAGCAGCAACAAATTCATTGAGCTGCGCTTCATCCACACCAAGCGCACCGCTTCGATCAACCTTTTGGATGCCTAACGACAATAAGGTGCTGATCAGTAGCTTCACATCGTCCGACGCGGCAAGTTCGACGGTTATAATGCCATCGCCATTAAGCTGATCTGCAGGGAAGATTTTTGCTAAATCGTCGGTGTCAGCCACTGTAAGTGCAGTCGCATCGGCTTTACCTAAGTTTTGTAAGATCCGTTTTGCCGAGGCGTATAACTTTTGGCCCGCTTCGGTTTGAGTATTAATTGCAGATAATGGTAACTCAGCGCCGGACAATAGGATTTGTGGTGTTTGCAACACAGATAACGCCCATGCCACCGCCGCTTTCACTTCGACAATACGCACGCGACCGTCATGGTCGGTGTCCAGATAATTCATGGTACGGGCGTCAAACTCTAGCCCTTTGACGGGGCAACTCAGGGCCGCCCATAATTTCGGGTCAAGCTCAGATAAATGTTGCCAGTCTTCGATTTTATCGAGTCGTACTTGATCAAAACCACCTGAACGAAAAAAACGCCATTGATGCGCCATAACAAATCCCTTAGAAATTACCGAAACGCGTTGCAGTTACGCCCTAATATTTCATGGATTATCAATGACAGCAAGCAATGGCATAGCGCTTGGCGCAATCTTCAGACAATTGCACCACGCCACCTACAATGACAATAGAGGTTTCAAGTATTGGCCGGTAAAGGAGTGTGCACAGGCGGCCACTTGCTCTGGCGTCCCTGCAATCAAAATTTCACCGCCACCGCTGCCACCTTCGGGGCCCAAATCGACGATCCAATCCGCGGTTTTAATCACATCAAGGTTATGTTCAATCACCACAATGGTATTGCCGTGGTCACGGAGTTTATGTAATACGTTCAGCAACTGCTGAATGTCATAAAAATGCAAACCTGTGGTCGGTTCATCCAAGATATACAAGGTTTTGCCGGTGTCGCGTTTGGATAACTCGCGTGCCAGTTTCACCCGTTGCGCTTCGCCACCGGATAAGGTGGTCGCGGCTTGGCCAAGCCGAATATAAGTTAAACCAACATCCATTAACGTTTTTAACTTACGCGCTATCGCTGGAATGGCCGAGAAAAACTCATGCGCATCTTCAACCGTCATTTCCAGCACTTCGTGAATATTTTTGCCTTTATATTTCACTTCCAGCGTTTCGCGGTTGTAACGCTTGCCCTTACAGACATCACAAGGTACATAAACATCCGGCAAGAAGTGCATTTCTACTTTAATGACGCCATCGCCTTGGCAGGCTTCGCAGCGCCCTCCTTTGACGTTAAAGCTAAAGCGGCCCACTTGATAACCACGTGAGCGCGCTTCTTGTGTGCCTGCGAAAATATCGCGCACTGCAGTAAAAATGCCGGTGTAGGTTGCTGGGTTTGAACGTGGAGTACGGCCGATAGGACTTTGGTCAATATCGACACATTTATCAAAATGCTCTAACCCTTCGATACTGCGATGCGGCGCTGGGTCGTCGCCCTCGCCCTTGTTCAGTACCTTGTGGGCCACGCGAAATAACGTGTCGTTAATCAAGGTCGATTTACCCGAGCCAGACACGCCAGTGATGCAGGTCATCACGCCAAATGGGATTTCCAAATCGACGTTTTTCAAGTTATTGCCGGTCGCGCCAAACACTTTCAAGCTGTGGTCTGCTTTGCCAACATGGCGTTTACTCGGCACAGCAATTTTGCGACGGCCCGATAAATATTGGCCAGTGAGCGATTCTTCCGAGGCTTCAATATCCGCCAGTGTCCCTTGCGCAACGACATAACCACCATGCACGCCAGCACCAGGGCCGATATCGATAATGTGGTCGGCTAAGCGCACCGCATCTTCATCGTGTTCCACGACAATGACGGTATTACCTAGGTCTCGCAGGTGAGTCAAAGTACCCAACAATCTATCGTTATCACGTTGGTGCAAACCAATTGAGGGTTCATCAAGCACATACATCACGCCGACTAAACCCGCACCAATTTGACTGGCCAGCCGGATACGCTGGGCTTCGCCACCTGATAGCGTTTCCGCACTTCGCGATAAATTGAGGTAGTTCAAACCGACGTTCACCAAGAACATCAACCGGTCTTGAATTTCCTTCAACACTTTCTCAGCGATCTGGGCTTTTTGCCCCGTAAGCGCAAGCTGCTTAAAGTATTGATAACAATCGCCAATGGATAACTCGACCACTTCTGGCAAAGTGGTTTGGCCGATAAACACGTTACGAGCTTCTTCGCGCAATCGTGAGCCATCACAGACCGGGCAGCACTGGGTTGCGAGATATTTAGAGAGTTCTTCACGCACCGCATTCGATTCGGTTTCATGGTAACGCCGGTCCATATTCGGCAAAATCCCTTCAAATGGATGCTTGCGTAGCACAATATCGCCGCGGTCGTTCAGATACTTAAACTCGATTTCTTTGCGGCCAGAACCTTTTAAAATAGCCTGTTGATGCTCCGGCTTGAGCGATGAAAATGGTGCCTCGACATCGAAGCCGTAATAGTCGGCAAGCGATTTCAACATTTGGAAATAATAGAAATTGCGTTTATCCCAACCACGAATAGCGCCAGCAGCCAAGCTAAGCGATGAGTCGACAATCACTTTTTGCGCGTCGAAATATTGCTTAACACCAAGGCCATCACAAGCTTGGCAGGCACCTGCCGGGTTATTGAATGAGAATAACCGAGGCTCCAGTTCTGCCATTGAATAGCCACAGGTTGGGCAAGCAAAATTGGCGCTAAAAATCAGCTCTTCACTACTTTGCCCAGGTTCCACATCCATCGGTGCCACTTTGGCAATACCGCCTGAGAGCGCCAGCGCAGTTTCAAAACTTTCGGCCAGGCGCTGCTTAATGTCATCGCGAACTTTGATGCGGTCGATAACGACTTCGATGGTATGTTTTTTATGTAAATCAAGTTTTGGTGGATCTGATAAGTCACAGGTCTCGCCATTAATCCGCGCTCTGATATACCCTTGCGCCGCCAGATTTTCTAAGGTTTTGACGTGCTCGCCTTTGCGCTCTTGCAC
The DNA here is from genome assembly GCA_041914845.1 of Alteromonadaceae bacterium. Lineage (GTDB taxonomy): Bacteria > Pseudomonadota > Gammaproteobacteria > Enterobacterales > Alteromonadaceae > Pararheinheimera. Next base: position 241,685 of record JAYSCP010000002.1, on the reverse strand, counting down.
AACTGGTGCCAGCACCATCAACTTAGTGCCCTCTGGGAACGCCACCACTTTATCGACCATCTCACTGATGGTTTGCGCAGCCAGCGGCAAACCATGCGTGGGACAACGTGGCTCACCGACCCGGGCAAATAACAGACGCAAGTAGTCGTAAATCTCAGTAATAGTGCCGACCGTCGAGCGTGGATTATGCGAGGTCGATTTTTGTTCAATGGAGATAGCCGGCGATAACCCTTCGATATGATCAACGTCAGGCTTTTCCATCAAGCTCAAAAACTGACGAGCATACGCTGATAACGATTCCACATAACGGCGTTGCCCTTCAGCATACAAGGTGTCAAAGGCAAGCGATGATTTTCCTGAGCCAGATAAGCCTGTGATTACAATGAGTTTATCGCGGGGAATTTCTAACGAAATGTTTTTTAAGTTGTGGGTACGCGCCCCACGAATATCAATTTTGTCCATATGTTTCTCAGTTGCAATCACAGTAGTGCCAGTGAATACCAAGGCTAGCTGCTTTTGGTTCAATTGCAGCTAGAGAGTATTTGCGGATCTGCCCACCGTTTTACTGTATATAAACACAGATGTCAATTCGACACCGACTTTTCTAGCGGGCGATGCATGACGTATTTCCCGGACAGCAAACTTGCGCCAACCCGACGTTTGCTGTGGTATACTCAGCGCCCTTTGAATTCCCAAAGTTTGGGAAAACGCTGCAGATTGAGATCCCTTTTTGATGCAACATTTAACAACACTAGAACGGCGCACCGCCATCTCGTTGGCGTTGGTTTTTGCGTTTCGCATGTTAGGTTTGTTTATGCTAATCCCGGTGTTCGCCATTTATGGCCAACATCTCACTGGCTTTTCGCCATTATGGATTGGCCTTGCCATCGGTGCTTATGGCCTCACCCAAGCGATACTACAAATTCCAATGGGTTGGTTATCTGACCGTTGGGGTCGCCATCAAGTGATGCTGCTCGGCTTAAGCCTGTTTGCAGTTGGCTCGGTGGTTTCCGCCTTGGCGGATTCGGTGTACATGGTTACTTTTGGCCGGATTTTACAAGGCATGGGCGCAATTTCTGGCGCAGTGCTGGCGCTTGCAGCCGATTTAACCCGCGAAGAACAACGACCCAAAGTGATGGCGGTGATTGGCGCAACGATAGGCATGTCGTTTGCGGTTGCTATGGTGGCAGGCCCTGCGATTGCAGCGATGAGCGGCCTTAGTGGCATTTTCTGGTTTACGGCAATTTTGGCGGTGATTGGCATTTTTATCGTGTTGTTATTAGTGCCAAAAGCACAAGTGCAGGCAGTTGATAGTGAAGCCTTAGCGCGACCGGGCTTTATTTGGCAATTGCTGAAACACCCACAACTACTCGGTTTGAATATTGGCGTCATGTTGTTGCATTTATTATTGACCGCCATTTTCGTGCAAATCCCTCAGCAACTGTTGTTATTAGCACAGCCAGCAGAAAGCCACTGGCATATCTATCTGCCTGTTTTTATTCTAGCTTTTGTGTTGATGGTGCCGATGATGATTCTGGCAATGCGCCGAGCTAAAGAAAAAAGCTATTTTTTGTTCGCCATCGGCTTGCTGATTGTAAGTTTATTGTTAATGATTAACTTACAACTGTGGACGTTAGCAGTAGCGTTGCTGCTGTTTTTTATTGGATTTAACTACCTTGAAGCCAGCATGCCGGCACTCGTGTCACGCATCGCCCCCGCTGGTCAAAAAGGGACTGCAATGGGCATTTATGCCAGTTTACAGTTTTTTGGTGCCTTCCTTGGTGGAGTCGTGGGCGGGGCAATTTCTGGCGAAATGGGTGCAACAATGCTGTTTGCCCTCTGTGCCGGAATTGGTTTAATATGGCTAGCAATAGCCCGGACCATGCAGATCCCTGCACGCGCACAACGCCTGGCATTTAGCGTAAAAATTCAAGATGAATCAGTAACTTCAAAGATTTCCGCCCAGTTATTAGCCATAACTGGAGTCCAAGAAGTAACCATAGTAATCAGTGAACAACGATGTTATTTAAAAGTCAGTCCAGGCGACTTTGACTTAGCGTCAGTACATGCGGTGCTTGAATCAGCAAATGTTGTGAGTTCGAGTGAACCGCAAGTCGCGCACTGAACGCAGGATCCGGCCGCAGTTGGCATGCCAAAGCAATCTGCTTAAGCAATAGTCGCCACTGCCCACAAACTTAAGACTGAACAGCGGGTTATCTGCCAACATGGCAAATGATCATACCCTAAACGCCCGTAGGCATAGCCTGTTCGGTACAGACAACAGAAGGTAAATGAGTCATGGCAACTACAGTAACAGGCAAATTAAATAAAGCCGCTACGCAATTTCAAGCGGGCGAATCCACCGGTTTTGGTTTGCGTTTAGGCGTGAAATACTATGATCGCGAAACTAAAATGGACCAATGGTGTAACTACGAAGCAGTAGTTTTCGCCAAAGCCCCGGCACAAATTCAGTTTTATCAACAAGCCTTAGTTGAAGGCGCTATTGTTGAAATCAGCGGCGACAAGCAACGTATTCGTCAGTTCCAAGGCACCAACGGCTTGAGCTTATCGATTGAAATTTTAGATGCAAAGTTAGGCTTTATCGGCACTCCAGGCTTAGCGGCACCACAAGGCCGTCCACAGCAAATGGCGCAAGCGCCAGCTGCGCCTGCATATAACCGCCCAGCAGCACCAGCGCAACAAGGTTATCAACAGCCGGCACCACAAGCCTACAACCAAGCACCACAACAGCCAATGCAGCAGCATGTGCAACAGCCAATGTACAATCAGGCGCCGCAACAACCGGCTTATAACCAAGCACCACAACAAGGTTATTACCAACAGCCACAACAGCAGCCGCAACAAGGTGGTTTCCAACCACAACGTGCTCCAGCTGAACCATCAATCGATTTCGATGATGATATTCCGTTCTAACGATTAACTTCGCTGTTTATCGATAAAACCCTGCATATGCAGGGTTTGTCGTTTTAACACATCAGTCATTATCGAAACAGCTGACGCAACGTAAATGGCAATTGCAGCAAGACTGCTGCCTGTTGCAAAAGCACTTCAATCATCGTTTGTTGCTCGGATAACACTGCAAGCATGATAACAATGTGCGGGGGCGATATTTGTACGACTTAGTACGACTCAATTGCTCGAAGGCATTAATGAAGCAGCTGGCAAGCATCAATTAAATGAAAAACAGCATTAAGATATGCTCTGCTGGTTTTTAAATAAATACAGTAGATTAAGCACGGCATCTTCTGCTGCATCTAGCGCAAGCAGATCTTGGCTTGCCCGACACATTAAAATCGCACCTTCTGTTAACGCAACCACGGTTGTTGCTAATTGGTCAGCCTGCGGAGAAGAAATACCTGACTCCTTCAAACAAGATGCAATTTGTAAATTTAAATCCTTAAAGACTTCAGACACGCGCATTAAAGCCTCTGGAGCATCTTGCTGTGCCTGTGCATCCATCGAAATTGCCGCTAACGGACAACCTGCAGAGTATCCTGAGCCAACTAATGCGCTTCGCCACTGGGCAAAATATCGTTTAAATCCTTCCATAGGACCAAATGCCAAACAATCTGCCAATTGTTTTTCAACTTGGCAGGCAGTAAACGTCACCGCATCGGCAACAAACTGCGCTTTTCCACCAGGAAAGTAGTGATAGATAGAACCTAACGGCGCGTCGGCATGCTTGGCTAATTCTCTTACACTGGTCGCTTGCAAGCCACGACGGCGCAGTAAATCAGCCGCGGCAGCGACCAGCTTTTGTTTACTTTGTAGTTTACTCATCGCAAATTATATCGACTGTTATAAAACCTGAAGTATTGGTATTATATCAGTCGATATAATTAATTGGGACCATTGGTATACCAATAGCCTTATGCTGATAATTCGGAGTTTCAAATGAATTTATGGTTCAGACTCACAAAATTACTTTTAAGCCGTCCTTGGCGACGTCAGGTATCACCGGACAGTACCATCATCACAACGATGCGGGTGTGGCCCTTTGATTTGGATATCAATCGCCATGTAACCAATGGCCGTTATTTTTCAATGGCGGATATCGCTCGGATGGATTATCTGTTTCGTAGCGGCGCTTATAAGGTTGCTTTGGAGCACAAAGCATTACCTATAGTCGGCGACAACTGGGGAAAATTTCGTAAAGAACTCAAATTGTTCCAAAAGTTCGAAATCCACACCCGCATGTTAGGCTGGGATGAGAAATGGATTTTTGTCCAACATGACTTCAAGCGCCACAACCGGGTCCTTGGCAGCGTCATTATGCGCGGGGTCTTTCGTGCAGGCCGGAATATTCTCAAACCGAGCGCTTTTGTTGAGGGCATGGGTTTACCCAGTGAGTCACCCACATTACCAAGCTGGATCTCGCAGTGGTCTGACAGCTGTGATGCGCTCAGTGAGAACATCAGAGAAGCGGAACAACAGGTCTAAGACCTGCTGTTCCCTTTCTGTTTCACGGTAATTTAGCGATCCAATCGAACAATTCAGGCAGGTCATAATCGCCACCATGCGATTGGCCAAATGGCAACGCAAAATCGACTTGTTTCCCACTGTTCTCCAGTTTCAATGCCAAGATTGCAGGAACCGCCAAGGCCGTATCGTTATCTGCAGTACCGTGCCGGATTCGCCAATGCACTGCGCTATTCGCTTTTGGATTGCCGATAAAATTCATTGGGTTCATCATGCTCACCACATTTGCCGGTGCAAGCGTTGCTGGCTTTTGCGCTGTGCCAGTGTGATGCTCCTGGCCCCACTCAGTAAAATGTCGGGTATCGGTGCTGTTATCCCCAAATAGGCTATTTTCACCACTGCTTAAATCGAGTGAGTCGAAGGCTGGTGCTTTTTTTAGACGCCCGGTCGCTGCAATGTAGCGATCCCAATCAGCTTTAAAACCTTGACTGCCAACACTGAGCCAACTGACGCTGCTGACATTTTGACCGTCCTGCTTGGCGCGCTCAGCGGATTTTTCCAACTGTTGCTGCAGATAGCTCCTGAATGTTCCGGTACCTTTGGCATCCAGCTGCAACGGCTGTCCTTGCCAGGTCAGTTGCAGTGAGTTCAGATACGCTGGAAATCCCGCGGCTAAAAGTGCAGAGACTTTAATTTGTTCAGGCGACATCGGGCCGGTATTGAACATCGGTGCCCCGGCAGACCGGCGCGGCCGCTCTTGTTCGGACTTAGCACCCATTGGTCCATTCGCTGGCGCAGGTCCAAAGGCTGGTCCACCTTCACGTTTCGGCCTTGTTGCTTCGTGAATACTATGAAACATCCATTCATAAGCCAGATCGGCGTGTTCGAGGTTGGTTAGAGGGCAATAGCTGGAGACCGCGTAAATAGCATCACTGCCAGGCGCTGCGCCGAGTTTCTCGAGATAAGGCAGATATTCAGGGGCATCACCACTGGCACCGAGTAAAGCTGACAAAGCACCACCAGCACTGGTCCCGTTTGAAATAATTCGCTCCGCAGTCCCAGGCATGCGTTGGTCGTTGAACTTCAAATAACGCACCACCGCTTTTAAATCCACAATGGCGGCTGGCGCTTTGCCAGTAAATGTCTCACTTTCATCTTGCAGGGTTCTGCCACGGGTGCCGGGCGAAATGACAACAAGTCCCTCGGACAACGCGACTGACATCGCATCAGGTTGCTGGTCACGCCCAAGTCCAGGAGATTTTGGCAACGCGGGCATATAGCCCCCAACATGATTTGGCAAAAAAATCGGTGCAGTATCCGCTTCGTATCGCCCCTGCGCTTTGTTCTCGACATAAGCCTTTGGAATATAAACATTGAGTTGCTGGTATTCGGGCTCCAGCGGATTTTTCACGTAGGGTAATCCCTCAAACGCGAGATATTTCACCTCGATACCGCTGACCGTTAATGTTCGCTCAACACCTGCAGTCATATCAAAAGAGAGTACAGAGGCAGCAGACGAATCCGCGGCAGTCGAGGCGGTTGCCAAAGTTAAACCTGCTATTGTGATAGCGATCTGGTAAATCATCACAAATCTCCAAAACATGTTATTAAGAATTATTCTCAATCTATCAGTTATAAACCTGCGTCGCTGATGCTTTACTTCTTCTTTACCTGTATCGAATTCTGCTCAACCGGCTTAGTTATCAGTTTAGACAGAAACTAACTCAATGATTATTTGCATTCCTGATAACTGGTATCAGGAAGCCCGATTGGTCAGGCGTCTCTCCGCTGATTAATCTTTCGGCGTTTAGCAACCACTGGAGAGAAATCATGCAAAGTATTCAATGGCCAGCAGGCTACGTTCCCGGTTTTACCGACAATTTTTGTTCGAATGAAGTGATCGTAAGTGGTCTTTCAGTAGAGCAGGTTTGGCCATTATTGGTTATTCCTGCCCTTTGGCCGTCCTATTACAGCAATTCTGCAAATCCACGGATTTATGACAGCCAAAATAATGAACTGGCATTACATGACCGCTTTTATTTCGAGACTTTCGGTTTTCCGGTTGAAGCCGAAGTCGTCGAGTTGATTGCACCTGTACCTGGACAACCAGCACGCATCGCCTGGCACGGCTGGGCTGGAGAAGGCGAAAGCCGTCTTGATGTACACCATGCATGGTTATTAGAAGACTTAACTGAAGGCCGTGTACGGATCCTGACCCAAGAGACGCAGAATGGCGCTCCGGCAAAAGAATTAGCGCGAACAGTTCCGAATCCGATGATCAATGGTCACCAACAATGGTTAGACGGCATGGTTTCGGCCGCTCTTGCAGTCAATCAATAACTCAATAATTCCAGTCAGAGGCAGTCTCTATGACTGCGTGGTTTAGGAGACACACAATGAAAATTGCTTTTCTTGGGTTAGGTGCAATGGGCAGCAGAATAGCAAATCGTTTGCTGGATGCTGGCACGAACTCACGGTTTGGAATCGAACAGAATCGGCAGCCTATCCGTTGTTGCAGCAAGGCGCACGCATTGCAGTAACACCAGCAGCAGCGGCTTGCGGGGCTGATATTGTATTTTCTATGGTTCGCAACGATGCTGCTTCAGAATATGTCTGGTGCGATCCCTTTGTGGGTGCGATTAAAGCAATAGGGGGTAACGCCATTGCCATTGATTGCTCAACGTTATCATGACATTGGGTGACCCAACTCGCTGCTTTTACGGAAGCACGAGGCATTCCATTTATTGAAGCTCCGGTATCTGGTTCTAGGCCCGCCGCAGAGAGTGGACAATTGGTGTTTTTCGCTGCAGGCAATTCAACGCGGATTTGGTGAAGAGAACATGACTGCAATAGCCAAACTTTATCAATCAAACTTGATGGACTAAACATCTCAGTGGTTCTGTCATCAGCAGAACATGATAGATTCTGGGAGCAATCTCAAAATAATCCATCAATAGTCTTTACGAGGAAACGATGAATCTACAAAAACTAGATCTGAATCTGCTGAAAGTATTTGATGTGTTGATGGATGAACGAAATGTCTCAAGAGCTGCGGAGCGACTGGCGCTGTCACAACCCGCAGTCAGTGGCGCTTTAACCAGGCTGAGGGAAAGCCTAGGAGATCCACTTTTTGTCAGAACTCAACACGGTATTGCACCGACCTTAAAAGCCACAGAACTTGCGGCCCCTTTGAAACGGTTACTGAACGAGCTCGCAGTGGTACTTGCACCTGAGCAATTCGTCCCAGAACAGGCAGAGATGGTAGTGTCTATAGCTGGAACGGATTATTCACTATCTGTGATTATCTTGCCATTGATCGAACGCTTAAAAAAACTGGCTCCAAGTATTAAAGTCTCTGCCCGTTTTATTCGTGACGAATTGGTTCAGCAACAGATGGAAAAAGGAGAATTGGATATTGCACTAATGACACCTGATACCGCACCAGAGGGGTTACGCGGTAAGACACTTTTTAAAGAAGATTACGTTTGCGTTATGGGTAAAAACAACCCCCTAGTAAAACTCCAAAAACTATCACTCGATACGTTCTGTAGTGCAGATCATGCGATAGTGTCTTATCTTGGAGGCGCTTTTTCTGGAGCGACGGACAAAGCTTTAGCTGCATTGGGTTATCAACGGAATGTCACCATTTCCGTACCTAGCTTTTTGGTTTTGTTAGCGCTGGTGAAACAAACGTCTCTGATAGCAGTTGTTCCATCAAGGCTGGTAACTCACCAGGAAGATCTGTACGTGGCAGATTTACCCATTTTAGTGCCGGGCTTTGCAAAATACATGGTTTGGCATGAGCGTACTCACCACCATCAGGCATATAAATGGCTTAGAGAACAAGTTGCATCAGTTATCGATAATGCCGGATAGAGCCATGTCATTAATAAAATTTCCAAATACGTCCCCAAATATTCAACAAAATCACCAAGTAAAGGTTTGGGCTATGCCTGCTTTGAATGCAGTATTCAATGTAATCATGATGAATTAAAAAGATTTCATTAAAAATACTGAAAAGTAGCGATCTAAAACAGAACTTCGCGGGTTATCCGCATAAACCGCCTGCCGATTTGGTTATGCCAATACCAAACGGAAACACGCGCCGTTAGCACTTGGCACATGAATTAAATCGCCTTGATGTTGGCGCATGATTTGCCTAGCGAGCGCCAAGCCGATGCCCGAGCCACTGGCTTTTGTGGTAAAAAAAGGCACAAACATCATGTTGGCGGTCTCCTCGGTGATACCAGAACCATTGTCGCGCACTTCAATCATTGTTTGTTGCTCGGATAAAGCCGCGAGCGTGATGACAATGCGCGGGGGCTCAATGTCTGCGCTGTTGGTGTCATTTACACGATTCAATTGTTCGAGGGCATCGATGGCATTTTTCACCAAGTTTATGAGTACTTGCTCCAATTGTGCTGGATCATGCGCAACTGGACGCGGGTCATGCAATTCAATGTGCAGGACGATACCTTTTTGACCGCATTGTTGTTGATAAAGCAAAGCGACTTGCTGCACGACATCCATCAACGGAGCCAAAATCAGTGTCGGCCTTGGGACACTGGCAATTCGGCGGAAATTATCGATAAATGCCACCAAGTGCTGTGTGCGCTTACTTAACGTGCTAAGCCCAAGCGTTAAATCATTTTTATCATCGATGCTGTCAAAACTGAGCTCTTGCGGCAGCAAATGCACGCAACTGTCGGCAATCGATGCCAGCGGCGTAATTGAATTGGCGATTTCGTGTGTGAGCACGCGAGTCAGTTTACTGTACGCTTCTTGCTCACGCTGATTCAGCGGTTGGTGGATGGATTGCAAGGTCGCCATACAAAGGGCTTGGCCGGCAATATTTACCGGGCTTAATAGCACACCAAACGTATCGGCTTGATCGCCACGCCACCATGACAAGGTACAGTGCTGCGGCTGTTTGGCACCGAGTAATAATGTGCCCGCGTCAGCACCAAGCTGTTGCACTTGCTCAATACGTTTTCCCAATAAGCGCGCAGCTGCCGGGCTTTGCTCAATAATTTGACCGTCTTCTTGGTAAATCAACATGGCCAATTCGGTGTGCAGTAATACATGCCGTAAAAATTGCGCTTTGGCTTCCGCATCCAGCCGCGCTTGTTGCAGTCGTTGGCGCGCAGCATCAAACGATTGGCGTAGCGGATGCGAATTTGGCAAACCTAACGTGTGATCACCATTCGCAAGGGCTCGAAACATTTGAATAGGCTGTTGAAACTGCCGATGGAATTGCCGCAATAACCAACCAAGCACGGCAGCGCATAGCAGCATATTGACCAAAAATAAAGCGCTAGAGCCTTGTTGTTGATAACTCAGCACCAGCAAGCCGCCGCAGCACACCAAGCTAACAGCAGCGAGCAGCACACTTAACCAAACTCTCATGGGCTCTCCTTATAAACCGTATTTCTCTAAACGGCGATACAAGGCACCACGCGTTAAACCAAGTGCTTTGGCCGCATGACTAACATTGCCCTGATAATGCTTCAAAGCTGCCAAGATGGTTTGATGCTCCACCTGCTCTAAATTAAACACGGGTTCAGCGCTCGCTGGTTCAACTGGCGCGTGATTTAACAAAGCAGCGCTTACTGGAGCACTTGCAGCGCCAATAAACAGCGCGAGTTCCGGTTCGCCTTGATCAGTCAAAATAACAGCGCGTTCAATAGCATGCGCCAACTCACGGATGTTGCCAGGCCAACTATAGGCTTGCAATTGGCTCAGTAACCCGGCTCCGATAGTCAGTTCCTTTTTGTATTTACGGCAAAAATGCGCAAGGTAATGCGCAACTAAAAGCGGAATATCCTCGCGCCGCTCGCGCAAACTCGGTAAGCGGATTTCAATAGTGTTGATGCGATACAACAAATCTTGGCGAAAACGCCCTTCCGCAACGGCTTGTGGTAATCCTTCGTTGGTTGCACAGATTAACCGAATATCCACATTCACCGGCTTTTCTGCCCCCAAGGGCGTGACCTGCCGATTTTGCAATGCCGCCAACAACTTAGTTTGCTGCTCAAGCGGCAAATTACCAATTTCATCAAGAAACAAACTGCCCTGATGTGCCAATTCAAAACGGCCAATGCGATCGCTGCGTGCATCGGTAAATGCGCCTTTTTTATGTCCGAACAATTCGCTTTCGAGCAAACTGCCAGCAAGGGCTCCCATATCGAGCCCAATAAAAGGTCCATGGGCGCGCAGGCTTTGTGCATGAATTGCATGGGCGGTTAATTCTTTGCCAGTGCCACTCTCACCCGTAATTAAAATATTCGCGTCGGTTTGTGCAGCTTTTTCAATAATGCTAAACACCTGTTGCATTGCGACGCTTTGGCCAAGCAATGGCTGCGCATTTGCCCGTTGTTCACCTGCAAGCACTTGGCTTAAACCTTTGGCTTGCCGACTCAATTGTCCGAGCGCTTTTTTATCCTGAGCATGAGCACAAGCCGTGGCAACGGTGGTTAACAATTGGTCGTTCTGCCAAGGTTTGGAAACAAAGTCGGTAGCACCACATTTAATAGCCTCGACCGCTAGTTGCACATCACTGTATGCGGTCATCAAAATCACCGCGATACTGGCATCAATCGCCTGAATTTTCTTCAGCCAGTAAAATCCCTCTTGCCCGCTAATTGCATCACGGTGAAAGTTCATATCAAGCAAAATAACATCGACGGCATGAGTTTGCAGTGTGCTTTCTAAGGCAAAAGGGTCTTGCAGCGTCAGCACCTGTTGATAATGCTGTTTGAGCAATAAACGCGCGGCAAGCAGCACATCTGCATTGTCGTCGACAACCAATAAAGTGGCATTGTGTTTCATGCAAGCAGGTTCCTTGCTAGATAAAAGTGTCCATTTTTGGACGTTTTTGCGAAAAACAACTGTATCACCAGCGGACACTTTTACCGAGAGTTTTCCATAAAATTATCATAAGACATTGAATAATATATTAAATATTTTATGGCACGACAATTGATTTAAATATGGCATCAGCGCGTTAAGCGACTTATTAAAGGATGCCATCATGGACAAGAAAATTGCCAAACCTCGTTGGAAACAACAACTACGCCCTGTGCTGTGGAGCCTCACCGCTATTGGCATTGTTGGGGTTGCTTATGCGTTTAGCAACAATAGTGACAGCGGCACACGTCAACATGTCACGCAAAATTCCCTGCAAGTAAGCGTGGTCGAACAAGGCGCATTTCAGGATACGCTGACGGTTCGAGGACAAATCATGCCAAAAACCACGATTTACCTCGATAGTATCGCTGGTGGTGTTGTCGAAGAGCGTTTAGCTGAACATGGTGATTTGGTAGAAAAAGGCCAGCCGTTGCTGAGATTAAGCAACACGGCACTGCAGCTGGAAGTGATGAGTCGCGAAGCGCAAGTCACAGAGCAGTTAAACTTTCTGCGCAACACGCAAATGACCATGGAAACTAACCGCTTAAATTTAAAGCGCGATTTATTGGACGTTGATTTGCAAATTCGCCAATTAAGCCGTCGGCTGGCCCAAAGCAAGCAACTGAAAGAAAAGAACTTAATTGCCGCAGATACCTTGGCACAGCTTGAAGATGATCTGAAGTTCTACCAAGAGCGCCGCAAATTAGCGCTGGAACAACAAGCCCAAGAGAACAGCATTCGCCAGCAACAGCTCAGTCAATTGGAAGACAGTGCCAAGATGCTGCAAACCAACCTGCAATTGGCCCGCAGCAATTTGGATAACCTGCTGGTCAAAGCGCCGGCGAGCGGCTACCTCAGCGAGCTTAACGTCGAAGTGGGTGAATCCAAAGAGCGTGGCGCGCGGCTGGGTCAAATCGATTTGCCTGGCGAATACAAATTAGTGATGCAACTCGACGAATTCTATTTAAACCAAGTCAACCGCGACATGAAAGTGTGGGTGCAACTGGATAATCAACGTCTTGAAGCGAGCATCAGCAAAGTCGATAGCCGTGTCACCAATGCATTGTTTACCGTGGAAGTGGCATTGCCAAGCAGCGTACAAAGCGTTCGTCGTGGCCAAAGTGTTGATGCCGACATCGTGCTGGGTGGTGATAAAGCCAATGCCACATTACTAAAACGCGGGGCATTTTTCAGCAGCACAGGCGGGAACTGGGTGTATGTCGTCAGCAATAATGGCGAGCATGCTAAGCGCCGGGAAATTCGCCTCGGCAAACGCAACCAACAATTTTTCGAAGTGCTCGACGGTTTAGCGCCGGGCGAGCGCGTAATCACCTCAAGTTACAGCGCGTTTGATAAAGCAACGCAACTGACCATTCAATAATGCATATACAAGGATTTATCATGATTCAGCTCAACCAAATTCAACGTGTTTTTCGCACCGAAGATGTCGAAACTACGGCACTTAACAATATCAGTCTGACGATTAACCAAGGCGAGTTTGTCGCTATTATGGGCCCTTCAGGCTGTGGCAAATCGACCTTATTATCAATTTTAGGCATGTTGGATAGCCCAACTTCAGGCAGCTTTTTGTTTGCGGGTCGCGACATCGCAAATTACAGCGAAAAACAACTCGCGGAACTTCGCAAAGCTAACATTGGCTTTGTTTTTCAAAGCTTTAACTTAATTGACGAGTTAACAGTCGCGGAAAATGTCGAATTGCCACTGCAATATCTGAATATTGGTAAGGCAGAACGAACCGCCAGAGTCGCCGCCATACTGGAGCGCGTGGGCATTGACCATCGCGCCGATCATTTGCCACAGCAACTCTCTGGTGGTCAGCAACAACGCGTAGCGGTGGCGCGAGCATTAGTAATTAACCCTCAGCTAATTTTGGCAGACGAACCCACCGGTAACTTGGATTCCAAAAATGGCCAAGAAGTGATGCAGATGCTGCGCGACCTTAATCGAGAAGGCACTACCGTCATTATGGTTACCCACTCGGAGCGTGAAGGGGCCTACGCGGATCGTTTGGTACGCATGCTCGATGGCCAAATTCTGTTAGACCGCGCCAACCAAGCGCAACCAACCAGTGAGGTAGCCTAGCATGTTCAGTAATTACCTGATTACCGCACTGCGGTCATTTGCTCGGCACAAACTGCATTTCTCACTGAATATCGCTGGTTTAACCTTGGGCTTAGCCGCGGCTATCTTGATTGCGCTGTATGCGCGTCACGAAGCGTCGTTCGACCGTTGGTTGCCATCGGCAGAACGGGTGTATCGAGTCGAGCAATATATTGTGCCACTAAATAGCGGCATTCCGCTTGTCAATAAAAATACTCTTAACCGCCTACGGGAAACTGCAGGGGTCGACGCAGTGTTTTTATTGGAACCACTGTCGGCAACGGATGAGTTTCGCTTAGGTGCTGATAGCTATCGACTCACAGGCTTAATGGGCGCATCGGCAAACATTACCGAGTTGCTACCACTGACTGTGGTTGCTGGAGATCTGACCAAGGCACTAAACACGCCAGACCAATTGGCGATTAGTCAAAAGCTGGCGACTCGCTTGTTTGGTGATCAGGAGGCGCTTGGGAAAAGTATGCAGCAAGGCAACAAGACCTGGACTGTTGCAGCTGTGTTTGCCGATGTGCCGGAAAATAGCCACTTTGCCTTTGATGCTTTATTTCAGTTGAAGCCATTTCGCGAGCAATACAGTGCCAACAATAGTTATGCTTATGTCCGCCTGCAAGAGGGTATTGATGTACCTACAGTCCAAAGTCAGTTGGCATCGGACTATGTGAAAATCGCTTATCCAGGTGAATCCACCGATATGGTGAAAATTAGCCTGGCACCAATCACAGGCATTCATTTGAACGGCAATGTCCGTTTAGAGATGAAACCGAGTGGTAGTCAAAGTAACGTGTTCATCTGTATTGGTTTAAGTGTATTGCTGGTGATGTTAGCAGGATTTAACTTCGTCAATATGAGTATTGCGCAGTCAGCGCGACGGGCAAAAGAAGTGGGTGTCCGCAAAGCCATGGGCGCCGATCGCACGCAAGTGATTGCCCAATTCCTGACGGAAAGTTTGTTAACCACATTGTTTGCAGGTGTCTTGGCGTGTGCAGTGGCAGAGTTGATGCTGCCTTGGTTTAATGGCTTAGTCGAACGGCAACTACAGCTGAATTATTTATCAGATTTTGGTGTCGGATTAATTGTGGTGTTGCTGTTCACTGGTATTGCTGCAGGGGCTTATCCGGCGTTTTTCATGGCGGCATTTAGCGCAAAACGCGTCTTGAGTGGGGATCTGCAACGCGGCCAAACTGCAGTATTAGTTCGCAAAGGCTTATTAATTTTGCAATCTGCGTTGTCGGTCGCGCTGATCATTGCGGCCGTGTTGTTGCAGCAACAACTCTACCATCTGCAACAATTGCCGATTGGTTATGAACGCGAAGGGCGTATTCAAGTTGCTGACATTCCGAGTGAAAAAATAATCAATGTTGCCAATCCACAGTTACTACAGCGCGTTAGAGCTATCCCTGGGGTCTTGGATGTTGGCGCTGTGGACATTCCAATCACTGGTAGCTTCAATTCATCACTGCCATTAAATAGCGATAATGGCGTATTAAAAGAGCAATTGGTGCCACTGATTGGTGTTGGCTACCGTCCAGTGGATCTACTGGGGCTGCAACTACTGGCTGGCCGAGATTTTGCCGAGGCTACCGCCAGTGATTGGTATCACGAAATCGATGCAAACTCTGCAAAAGCCAGCGTGATATTAACGCAAACTTTAGCGCGCCAAGCCGGATTCACTTCAGCGCAAGACGCTATTGGTCATGTGCTGTCCATGACTGATCCACAAGGTAAAACCTATCAATTTACTGTGGTTGGCGTGGTCAGCGACATCAAAGTAGGATCGGCACGAGCCGAGCAACCAGCCCCATTGTTGATTTGTGGCTACACCAACAATTGGTACAGCAAGCTGCTGCTCAAAGTGGATATGCAGCAATTACCGGCGATCCGTGCCCAATTAAGTCAAGTGTTAGGGCAAGCCTTAAACATGTATGCGCCGACCATTGAAGTACTGGCTGATGACTACAAAGCGATTTATCGCGGTGATGAACGAACCGCGCTTTTGGTCAGTATTTTTAGTGGCTTAGCCATTGCGCTGGCGTGTTTTGGCGTGTTTGGTCTGGCATCTTTCTCTGCGCTTCGTCGGCAAAAAGAGGTATCGGTGCGCAAAGTGTTGGGGGCATCACGGTTATCCATCGTCAACTTACTTGCTAGCGAGTTTCTGATATTGGTGGCAGTGAGTGTGGCAATCGCGTTCCCACTGACATGGTGGTTTGTGCAAAACTGGTTGGCAGGCTTTAACGAACGTATTGACCAGTCACCAATGGTCTATGTGCTCGCTGCCTTGGTGGTTGCAGCAATTACTTGGGTAACGGTCGCGAGTATTGCGTTTAAAGCGGCAAGCAGTCGGCCAGTCGAGGTATTGCGCTGCGAGTAGTCAATTTATAACAATCATCGTTTGATTATCAGCGTTTAAAAATCAGGCCTCTCGCACTTGCTGAGGCCTTGTTAGTTTGCCATCGCCGTGGCGTGCAAAGGGTCGGCTTGGCTAATGTTGTCTTGTTATTTTTCAGCCGTCTGCCAAGGATTGGCATAAGCTGGGTTATTGATAAACGTTTGATCGGTAAGCCCCTGTAAAAAAGCCAACAACGCCGCCTTTTCCTCGGGGGTTAAATCTATACCTTTAATAAAACCACTTTTGCTTGGATGTAACCGACCATCGCCTTGGTCTGGCCCCGACGCCAACATTCGACCGCCAGCCATATAAAACTTGATAACCCCATCCAAGGTCGCAATGCTGCCATCATGCATGTAAGGCGCGGTGAGCGCGATGTTACGTAAAGTCGGTGCGCGAAAGCGGCCATCATCGGCCGGATTTAAACTAATTTCCGCAAGCCCGCGATCGCGCGCAGGGTAGCCTTTGTCGGCAAATTGACTGCGCGCAGTGAAATAAAGCCCAGTATTGTGAAATGGCCTGCGATCCAGTGGTTGTTTCTCGTGGCTGGTCGACTGGGTAAAGTTAAAGCCACCGTGGCAGTGATGGCATTCGAGGCGTTCGGAAAAGAACAAATTCATGCCTTTGATTTGTTCAGCAGTGAGCGCATTATCATCTCCTTGATAGGCATAACGATCAAACGCTGATCCCAAAGAAATCAAACTGCGAACGAAACTAGCCAAGGCTTGCGTCACGCGCACAAAATCCACGCTTTCATCACCAAAAGCAGCATTAAATAAGGCTGGATAAGGCTCACGAGTAAGCGCTTTTAGCACTTTATCTTGATGATGACTGATACCAAGTTCTATCGGTGCTTCGCCAAACATCGGAATTAGCACCTGATGTTCAATATCTAATAGTCCATCATGCGCCCAGGTCAGGGTTTTGTTGTAAGCAATGTTAACCAATGCCAACGAATTGCGCCGATGGACTTCACCGGTACTGCCCACCGAGGTCGTTTTGGGTTCACTAAAGGCAAATTGTTGTTGGTGGCAACTGGCACAACTTTGTTGGCCATTGCCAGATAGCTGCAAATCATAAAATAAGTGTCGACCAAGCTCCACTTTCGCCGCCGACATTGGATTTGCTGCTGGCACCGTCGGTTTCGGAAAATCAGCTGGGATCGACCATTGATAAGGTGTGACTGGCGGTTCACTGCAGGCCAACAGGCCCAAAACCCCAACACAAACAACAAATCCCTGCCGAGCAACAACTAACCACTGTTTCATCAGCATCCGTCTCATTGTGCACTGCGCCAAAGCTGCTGCGCGCCACCGATGCCAAAGACCGGCAACAATTGCTGGCAACTTTGCTGGTGAGGATCAGACATACAACTGTTATCCGCTGCCGGCGTGAATCCGGCAAACAGCGGCGCTAAATCCAGACTTAACTTGGCACCTTGCTGATAGTTTATAACAACTTGCGGGCGATTCGGTGCAAGACAAGGGGCGCTCGGTGCACGCATTACGCTGGCCGCACTGCAACCAGTAGCGCCCAAATGCATTGACCATCCACTGGTAGCTTCTT
Source organism: Alteromonadaceae bacterium (assembly GCA_041914845.1). Lineage (GTDB taxonomy): Bacteria > Pseudomonadota > Gammaproteobacteria > Enterobacterales > Alteromonadaceae > Pararheinheimera. Next base: position 224,248 of record JAYSCP010000002.1, on the reverse strand, counting down.
GTAAATCGAGGCGAAAAAACTTGTAGCCATTTTGCCAACTCCAGTGCATATCACTTTGTTGTAATGGCGATGTTGCCGTTAACGGATTTTGATGGTTTAAGTGTTCAGGAACGCCTAAAGTAAAACGCAACTCGCCACTTTGCAGCGGCTCACGCAATTGCACTTGCCATTGACCAGCGCTGTGACAATCGGTCCCCAGCAAAGCAATGTGTTGATTTTGCCAATCATTCGCCAACAACGCTTGCGGTTGACCATCGAGTTGAAAATCAGCCAAATAAAATTGCAATTGCTCGATTTTCCAATCACCAATTGGCAACAGTTGTTCACAATTCAAAGGCTTGCCTTGCCATACTAACTGCACGTCCAAGCTATTGGCTTGCTGCTTTTGGCATGAAAGCAAACCAATAGTGCTCAAAATAAGCACAAAGGCATGAATTTTTTGTTTACTAAATGGCATTTTATCGTTGATTAGTGCGACAATTTGCCACACCATAACAAAAATCCTAATCTCAATAAACCTATTTGCCACCGACAACCGCCGTTGCTATTCGGCCTGTGCCTGCAATAGATGGAGTTATTATGCCAACACCTAAATCACTGCTGAGTCAGCGCTCACTTGGCTGCTTGTTATTAGTGGCGCCTTTGTGGCTGCACAGTCCGTTGTTAATAGCGCATGCTGAACATGATCGCGCCCGTTTTGTGGCGATGAGCGGTGTTGATACTGGCCGTTGCGACAATCCCGTTCGCGCCTGTCGCACTATTGCCTATGCCGTAAAACATGCGAATAAAGGCGACAAAGTGTTAGTCGCGGATGGCAAATACCAGGTGAATTCTGCGGAAGACTTGTTTTTGCTAACCAGCCAACTAGTCCCAGTGTTAGGTGGCTTTAATAAATACGACCACTTTTTAAATCAAGCGCCACAAATCAACCCGACCATACTGACCAATGTGCCAACGCCTTATGTTGAACAATTACAACAGCAAGGTTTTGTCGTCGTTAACGATGGTTTTGCCAATGCCGAAGGTAACGCTGACGCATCTTTTGCTCAATTAATGCACACCCAAGCGCAGCTGCAGCAAAGCCAAGGCCCTACTGCATGTGTCAATGGCAAAGCTGGTGATTTCCCATGTAAAAACATTGACTTAGTTAGCCATTTGGCGTTAACAGATTTTTCCTCCAAACCAACAGCGGCCAGTGATATTTGGGGCCATGTTGATTTGAACACGGGCACCGAATACGCGATTATTGGCCTTAAAAATGGCACCGCTGTAGTCAGTTTGGCAGATCCAACGGCTCCAAAAGAAGTGGGCACCATCCCAGGTAGTAACACCAGTTGGCGTGATATTAAGGTCTACCAATATTTTGATGCGACCAGCAAACGCTACAAAGCCTATGCCTACGTCAGCTCTGAAGGCTCTGACAACTTACAAATCATCGATTTGAATCAGCTGCCAACTAGCATTCGTTTGGTGAAAGGCGATAAAGCCGTAACGTCAGCCCACAACGTGTACATCAGCCACGTCGACTACACCACCAATACGGCACTTGATGGCAAAGAGCCGACCTTGCATATCGTTGGGCAAAAGGCAGTGGGCGGTGCATTTACCACTTACGGACTCAAAACTCCGGAAAGCCTGACTAGTTATTTTGCCCACACCGGCGCGACACGGTCAGATTACACCCATGATGCTGCATCGGCGTTTATTACCGGCGCCCAAGCTGCGGGCTGTGGCAGCGAAAACTGTACTGTCCTCGCCGATTTTAATGAACAATCCGTCCGAGTTTGGGATATTTCAACGCTGAAGGCTTCAAAACAACTGGCTGATTTAACTTATGAAAACGCCAGTTATGTGCACTCAGGTTGGTGGTCAGAAGACAACCGTTTTGTCTTTGTTCATGACGAACTCGATGAGCAAGACTTTAACCTTAATACCACAGTTCGCGTGCTGAATATGGATGATGTCAGTAATCCAAAACTGGCTAAAGTCTGGACAGGACCAAGCCAAGCCATCGACCACAATGGCTTTGTCCGTGGCAATCGCTATTACATTTCTAATTATCAACGTGGGACGACCATTTTAGACATCACAGATCCAACCGATCCGGTAGAAGTGGGCTATTTCGACTCGTTTCCATCATCAGATAGCGCAGCATTTAATGGGGTTTGGGGCACGTACCCATTTTTACCATCGGGCTTAATTATCTCCTCAGATATCAACAGCGGCCTTTATGTGCTGCGCGACCAAACCAAAACCAGCACGGCTGGATCAGTGGTGTTCAGCTCGGCAACAGCAAACTATGCACCGGGTGAACCAATAACGGTCACGGTGAAACGCCCAAATGGGGTTGGCGTAGTCAGTGTCGGTTATGAAACTATCAACGCATTTGGGATCAATAGCGCATCGCAACTAAGTAAGGGGCGACTCAATTGGGCAGCGGATGATCTGTCAGATAAAACTATCGAATTATCAGTGCCCGCAGACAGTAATTATCAGCAGTTGTTCGTTCGACTGTTTGATCCGAAAAATGGTGTGACCTTAGGTACCCCAAATTACCATACCATTACTATCGGTAACCCACCTGCGGCGGCAGGCAGCGCAGGCTTTACTCAACTTACCAGTTCTCATCAAGAAAATGGCGGTGCAGCGGTACTGACTTTACAGCGCGTTGCAGGCTCTGCCGGCGAACTCACTCTCAACTATAAAACGGAAAACGGCACTGCCCTTGCGGGAACAGACTATACCGCAGCCAATGGTCAAGTGACATGGACTGATGGTGATGCCACCAACAAAACCATCTCTATCAATATTATTGATGACTCCACCTTAGAGTCGGACGAACAATTTAAGGTCAGATTAACGGCGGTGACTGGGAGTCTGGTCGCCAATGCCAATAGCTACACCCTGACTATTAAAGATAATGAAGTGAACCGAGCGCCGACCATTCTTGGTCTGGAAAATAAAGAGGTAAACGCCGGTGAAACGGTGACACTAGCGGCGCAAGTTACTGATCTGGATGGTGATAGTATCACCTACCAATGGTTACAACTTTCTGGCAACTCTGTAGCACTGCAAAATGCCACCTCATCGACAGTGAGCTTCGTCGCGCCCAATACCAACGACACTGTGCAATTGCAACTGACAGCACGCGATAGCCGCGGCGCCAACAGCACTGCGACAGTGACACTCACAGTGAAAGCTACGGTGGTACAACCGCCAGCATCAACAACAACTGAGAAATCCGGCGGTAGCTGGCACTGGCTGTGGTTTACACTGTTAATGCCGCTTATCAGACTACGTCGCCAGTAATTTGCAAAGCAGACCGCTATCGGCAAGATTAACGCCGATAGCGGGTAAATTGCTGCTGTGCCTTTTGCAATACCTCAACATATTGTGCAGTCACGCGCTGCCGAATCAGGTTGAGTTGCGTCATATCTTTGAAGGGTGCTTCGTCTTGTTGCGTGAAGTTCATGCGGATGCGCAGCCCCATCACCGGTTCTAGCCACAACAACCGACTGCGGACATTCCCCGGAATGCTGAGGCTATGTTGGTCACAGCTGAGCAATTCAATCTGGTCGAATTTGCGACTGCTTAGCGTAACCAGTGCTTGGCCTGCGGCCAGCCCACGTTGATAAACCGCCAAAGCTATGTCGCCTTGTTGTGTCAGCTGATATTGCTGGCGTTCGCACTCTTTAATAAAAGCATCACGGGTATATGCGGCGTCACTGCTAAATTGTCCAGGCGAACTTTGCTCAATGCTGAGCATTGCAAAGACGTGGGTACCAGGATAAGCATATCCAGCGCTATATCGCGACTGTAAACTCACTTTCTCGGTACGGTAAGGGGCGGCACTATGCAAATTAAAAAAGCTGAGTTCCTGTAACCTTGGGCAGTCAGCACAATCATTTTTTGTTCGCAGTAATGTTAAGCCATCGGTGAAGGCGGCAGGGGCAACCCAGCGCTGCGGCGGAGGTAAATCTTCCGCATGCAGGGCAACACTAAAGCCCACACTGATAATGCTAACACTCACTATTCTAAAGACGCTGTTTAGCCATGCTGTCATCGAGCACCTCCTTTGAACGAGTGAAATGGTGTTACCGAAGATCCAATCCAGCAAAAATTGCCGATGTGCTGAGGTATTGGCTGTCGGCCATTTACTGGAACTCTTGCAGTAACCCTAGTTCTAAATCAGTGACTTGGCCAATTCCGCGACATGCTACTCGTAAAAGTTGGCCGCTGAATTTAGCAAATTCAGAAACAACGCCAATTTGCTAAGCCTATGCTAACATAGTGTTTTTGCACTGGTTCTCTTCATGCATAGCACCGACAATCCGCTCAAAGGCATTTTTGCCATGTTATTGGCTGTATTTCTGTTTTCAGGAATGGATGCGGCTATGAAACAGCTAACCGACAATTATGGCCCGATGCAAATTACCTGTCTGCGCGCGGCGTGTGCTTGGCCTTTTATTGTGCTTTGGCTGGCAAAAACTCAGCGTTTACAGCATTTATTGGATGCCCGTTGGTCACTGCATCTTTTTCGCGCTGTGCTTGGCATTATTATGCTCGCGGCATTTATTAAAAGCTTAGAGACGCTCTCGCTCGCTGATGCCTATAGCATTTTCTTTTCCGCACCACTGCTGATTACCTTGCTTTCGGTCTGGTGGCTGAAAGATAAAGTGAATTTAAAACAATGGACAGCCATTGCAATTGGCTTGCTGGCTGTCATTTATATGCTCAAGCCATCCGGCGACAATATGCTGAGCATTGGTGCTGTCATGGTCCTCATCGCCTCCATTTGTTATGCAGTCTCGGCAATTACCGTGCGGATTTTGGCTAAATCTGATCATGCCGGCAATATGGTATTTTGGTTGATGACCATGATTATGCTGGGCGCTGGCTTGCTGGCATTGCCAACGTGGCAAGCACTGCAATGGCAACATTGGCCATTGTTTTTGGTTATTGGCCTTACAGGTGCCGCTGGCCAAGTATTTATTACCGAGGCCTTTCGTTTGGCGCCGCCTTCAATCATCGCACCTTTTGAATATACTGCACTGGTGTGGGGCTTAGGCTTTGATATCGTGTTATGGCAACTGTATCCGAGCAGCACCATGCTGCTCGGTTCAGCGGTGATTATGGCAAGTGGCTTGTATTTGATTTGGCAGCAAAACCGCCAGCACTAAACAGCGCGAGCAGTGATAGCGGCCAAAGCTAAAGTTGCACAAGCGTTATTTGCGATAATCGGCCAATAACTGGCCATGGGTTAAACACCAAGCTTCATGAGAAGGCTCACGATGTTTATCCCCTAGCGCTTGTTCTGCCCATTGTTGCATTGCCGGCAATGCTAACAACCGCTTCACATAAGCCATCGCCGGCGCAGATAGCTGTAGACCATAAGTCTGCATGCGAAACGCTACAGGCGCGAAAAACGCATCAACGGCCGTGAACTGTTCACCTGCTAAAAATGGCCCAGCAAACTCGGTAAGTCCTTGGTTCCACAGCGCATCAAGCCGTGCCAGCTCCGCTTCGAGTTCTGCAGATACCGCATGCAACTGCACACGAATACCAACATTCATCGAACAAACATTCCGTAACACGCCAAAGCCAGAATGCATTTCTGCAGCAGCACAACGCGCATAAGCCCGAGCCCGGCGATCACTGGGCCACACTTCAGGATATTGCTCTGCAACATATTCGGTAATCGCTAGCGAATCCCAAACCACGGTATCGGTTGCCAAATCATGTAAACAGGGGACCTTGCCACTTGGAGAGAACTTTTTGAATTTTAGCGAGTTATCATTACTTTCAAAAACTTCACAGCGCTCTTCGAAAGGGATCTGCAAAGTTTGCAGCAACACCCAAGGACGTAACGACCAAGACGAATAGTTTTTATCAGCGATAAATAACTGCAACATAACAACCCTCCCGTGAGAAATTAGCACTCTGTTATCCCAAACCACAGGCTCTAGACTACTCGAATAACACATCATTGCGATAGACCAGTCAATCAATCCGACTCAGAACATTACATCTAGATGGCTAAAAATTAAGTCGACTCAGCCCTAATGTCACAAAATTGTCATTCAGCACGCCTAAAATCGGCAAAGTTTCAGCGGGGAAACTAGCATCCGACGGAGCACTGATGATGAAGATTGCACATCGACTTATGTGGGTAATGGGTGGGACCACCATCAGCGCCATGCTGCTGGCAGTCGGGATCAGCAGTTCGCTAGCAGGCAAAGCCTCAGAGGCGGCGTTAAGCGCAAGTATCGATCAGCGTTTTTTGGCGGTCGCTACCGGTCGACGGCAAGCGCTGGCGCAGTATATGGATCAGCAGCAAAACATGCTGCAAAGTCTCGCCAATAATCGAATGACGCAGGAAGCTCTACAAGCGTTAAAAAACCCATACCAATCTTATCGCTATGAAGTAGAAACCCCAAGTCTTGATACCCTGCGCAGCGAAGTCAGTTCTTGGTATCAACAGCAGTATCTACCACTAGCCAAACAACAAGGTGCGAACCCAGATCTCCGCAGCTGGTTTGGCAAAGCATCATTAGAAACTCTTTTACTGCAACGATATTACGTGGTGACCAACCCACATGCTCCTGCCGAGGCAGCCAAGTTGATTGACCGCGCAGACGGTTCGGTTTACGGTCAGCAGCACAAAAGATTTCACCAAAGCTTTCGCGAAATTGTCAGCCGTTTGCATTATGACGAATTGTATTTAGTTGACGCGCAGTCAAAAGCTGTTGTGTACTCAGTCAATAAAAGTCCGGCCTTTGCTACGTCTCTGGCTGATGGCGCATTTGCCAGCTCCGCATTAGGTTCCTTAGTAAAACAAGTCATTAGCCAACCGACCAATGGCTGGCAAGTCTCGGCAGCTGCCCCCTATTCTGGCCAATTTAATCAGCTGACCATGTTTTTAGCGGCACCTGTATTTAGTCCACAAGATCAGAAACTCAGTGGCGTGTTGGTTGCACAGTTACCACTCAGTGCCATCAGTCATTTGATGTCCGATGGTAAGCGCTGGGCAAGCATCGGCTTGGGTGAAAGCGGTGATAGCTTTCTGGTCGATAGCAGCGGTCAATTGCTCACGGAGCTGCGTAACAAAGCGCAACCAATGCCAACCTCGACCGAAATAGCCACACTATTCCAAGGCAAACAACAAAACCGCCAAGTCCAAGCTAACGATGGTGAGGACTATCTGCAGCGCAGTGAGACTGTGTCATTAGGCGGCCATGAAGTATTATTGATTACCCAACAACAAACTACTGAGCTCTATCAGTCATTAAGCGACCTGCAGCAACAACTCTGGTTCAGCAGTGCACTAACCGCATTACTGCTTGGCGTCGCGGTGTTTTGGTTAACCCGCCGGCTCGGTATGGGCATCGCAAAACCGCTAGAACAATTATCTGCGCAGCTAAGCCAAGCCGCGGAAGAGAAAGATCTACGCCAACAGTTTGCCAACCAACGCGATACCGAACTTAGCCAAACCACCAGCGCATTACAGCAATTGTTTAGTCGCTTATCGATACTCCTGCGCGGTGTACAGCAGGCTGGCCAACAAAGTCAGGAATTGGCGGCACAAAACTTACAAATCAGCATTCGCAGTAAAACCGCGGTCTATCAGCAAAAAGCTGGGCTGACGCAGTTGGACGAAGAAGCGGCAAAGGCCTCCGCCGCCTTACATCAACTGCAGCAGCAAATTATTATTGCCAATAACGATGCAGCACTAACCCATCAGCAAGCGCTGTCTGGCGATGACAGCGTGAAATCACTGAACCTGCAAATCCGTCAGCTGGCAGAGCAAATCCGTCACTCAGCGCAAAGTATGCTGCAGTTAGACCAAGCGTCCACCGATATTATGCAAGTACTGGAAACCATTCGCGGTGTCGCGGACCAAACCAACCTATTGGCACTGAATGCAGCGATTGAAGCGGCTCGTGCAGGTGAACATGGTCGAGGCTTTGCGGTGGTCGCTGATGAGGTCCGCCGGTTATCCGCCAATACCGCCAACGCCACCTCAGAAATTCAAACCATGTTGAATCGACTGGCAGGCTCGGTTGCCGAAACTCGACACGGCCTCGAGCAAGAGCAACAAACTGCCGAACAATGTTTACAAAGTGCTGGTCATGCGGATTCAGTGTTAAGCCAAATTCGGAGTGCCGCGAACCGTATTGTCCAAGTTGCCACCGACATCAACCAACTCAGCAGTGAAGAATGCGCCCGTAGTTTGCAAATCAGCGCAGCGCTTGCACAAATCCACCAATCTGCAGTGGATACCGATAGTGCGATGACCATGCTTGCAGAACAATCAGAGCAACAACAAAAACTTAGTGCAGATTTATTGGCGCAGGCAACGCAATTAAAGGTTTAACAAGCTGCCAAACCGCGCCACGAAAAATTAAACCGACCAAATTAAACCGACAGTCAGTGTAGAAACTAATTGTCGGTTTTGTACGTTTCAGCGCAGAGTGCAAATTCTAAAAATACTGGCCTGAAGGGGGATTTCTCAAAGTGTTCCCCCCTGTCCACGTTAGCCTATGTTCTGCAACTCTGAATGAACTCGTTGAGGTTTGAACAGCAAAGGCTTATTTTTTATCGCCCTGGTGAAATATGTCACTTCCTACCTTGGCTTTGACACTTTTCACGCTAGATGCTTTCACTTAATTGCGGCACACTGGTGATGGTTTTCATCTGATTATAAGGAAATGCCATGAGCTATCACCCTGCACTAATGCTATTTCATAACCCACAAAGCCGCTCTGCAGGTGTCCGCATCCTGCTTGAAGAATTACAACTGCCATGCGAGTTACGCATCATCGACTTCAAAGCTGCAGAAAAAGACCCTGAGCTATTACTTGCAAATCCATTAGGTAAAGTGCCAACCTTGCTTGCAGATGGGCAGGTTGTCACTGAGCAAATTGCAATTTACCAGTTCTTAGCAGAACTTAAACCTGAAGCGGGTTTAAGTCCGCAGGTGGGCGACATGCTGCGGGGTCCTTACCTTCGCACACTGGCTTTTTATGGTTCAAGTTTCGAACCAGCGATGGTGGATAAAGCGCTCAAACGTGATGCAGGCAGCCCTGGAATTAGTCCCTATGGTAGTTTGGCCGCGGTTGAAGCGGTGGTAGCAAAACAATTGCAACATGGCCCTTGGTGGTTAGGCGAACGCTTTACTGCTGCTGATGTGCTATGGGCCAGTTCTTTAGGTTGGATGAGCCGTTTCGGCATGATGAGTAGCTCACCAGAACTTGTAGCTTATTTACAACGTTTTGAAGATCGCCCTGCCGTACAACGAGCACGAGCACTAGATGCCGATCTTGCAACAAAACTATAAAAAACAAATACTTAACGATAACCAAAACTAAGTTAATCGAGTTGTACCCCTAGATTAAAATACAACTTGGTAATATATTTTGATCATTTTGCACAAGCAGGGAAATTTATTACCAGTTCCCTGCTATTTGTTACCATTTGATGACAGTAATATGTAAATTTACGACAATTCAAACAACTGTTTACTAATTCAGCAAACAAGCATATTTGCACAATAATTCAACAAATATCTATTCCAAATTAACCTTTCAGCAGTTAAGCTGCCTGTCCAAAAAAATATCGCCCCCCATCGTAGGAACAATTATGCAGTGTACATTCCGTCTATCGCTCGCCGCATTTGCAATTGCCAATGTGATTAGCGCACCAGCTTTTGCTAATGTGCTGATTTCTGAATATATCGAAGGTTCAAGCAACAACAAAGCTATTGAACTTGTGAACCTTGGTGACACTTCAGTTGATTTATCGACTTATGTGTTGGAAACCTATGCCAATGGTAAAACCACGCCAAATAGCCCAGCAGTGAGTCTGAGCGGCACCCTCGCGCCAAAAGCGACTTATGTTATTGCTGATCCTAATGCTGTCGCAGCGATTAAAGACAAGGCGCAACTTGTCAAAGGCATGGGGTTTAACGGAGACGATGCGTTAGTCCTTAAAAATGGCAGCGTTATCGTTGATAGTTTCGGCAAGGTTGGCGAATTGCCAAATAAGGCTTGGGGTACTGCGCCAACAGTAACTTTAGATCAAACCTTACGTCGTAAAAATAGCGTGACTCAAGGCGATAGTATTATTGATGACGCTTTTGACCCAGCGACTGAATTTACCGCAACCACCAAAGACGATTTTTCTGATTTAGGACTTTATAACGGTGCCGGTGGTGGCGTGGTTGAAGTGCCAAAATATGACCACGGTAACTGTGGCGGTGCAGTGCAATTAATCTCTGCAGTTCAAGGTACTGGCGCTGATTCGCCAGTGAAAGGCCAAAAATTAACCGTTGAAGCCGTGGTGACTGCAACAATGCCCGGCACTACTGGTTTAGGTGGTTTCTACATTCAACAAACAGCAGAAACTGCTGATGCCGACGCTAAAACCTCTGAAGGTTTGTTTGTTGTTGACACCTTAAACACTCCAACCGTGAAAGTCGGTGACTTGGTGCGTGTGAGTGGTTTAGTTGAAGAAGGATTCGGCCAAACCCAACTGAACAAACTTGAAGGTTTAACCGTGTGTGGTACAGCGACATTACCAAGTGCCGTCACCATCACACTGCCTGTTGCAGCACAAACTGATTTAGAAGCCTTTGAAGGCATGGTGGTCAGCACGAACCAACAATTAGTTGTTACCGACAACTACGGACTTGGCCGTTATAACGAACTAGTGCTTTCGACCGAACGTTTATATGTCGCAACACAAATCGCCAAACCAGGTGATGAAAGTAAAGCGATTATGGCGAAAAACGCGCTTAATCGAATTGTGTTAGATGATGGCAAAAATGCGCAAAACATCGATACACCATACCCGGCGCCAGGTTTAACTGCAGACAACACCCTGCGTGTTGGCGATACTGCAGCACCATTTACGGCAATCCTTGGTTATGGCTTCAGTAAATACCGCTTGCACCCAACAGGTGCAGTGAATTTCACCAGCCAAAACCCACGTACGCCTGCGCCTGTTTTTACCAAACCTGGTGATTTCCAGATCTCTAGCTTCAACGTTTTAAACTATTTCAACGGTGATGGCGCTGGTGCCGGTTTCCCGACTGCTCGTGGCGCATCGACTTTAGGTGAATTTGCCAAACAACGCACCAAAATCATTGAAGCAATCACTGCGCTGAACGCTGATGTGATTGGTTTACTTGAAGTCGAAAACGACGGCTTTGGTGAACAAAGCGCATTACGCGATTTAATCAAAGGCCTAAACGACAAAGCTGCCGCTGACGTCTGGGCTTATGTAGACTTTAACGCTGAGAAAATCGGCACTGATGCGATTACCTCAGCAATTATCTACCGCAAAGACCGCGTGAAGGAAATCGGCACAGCCGCTTTCACCACAACTGCGCCGTTTGACTACGGTAATCGCGCACCAGTGACGCAAACTTTTAGTCATTTAGTGTCTGGGGATACCGTGCAAGTGGTTGTTGCGCACCTGCGTTCAAAAGGCAGCTGCCCAAGCGACAAAACTGATCTGGCCAACATCGATACTGGCGATGGTCAAGGTTGCTGGAATGGTGTGCGTGTGACCGCTGCGCAAAACCTAAGTGACTGGTTAGCGACCAACCCAACGCAATTAACTCTTGCGGCAGGTCAAACAATTGCAGACCAACCAACATTAATCCTAGGCGATATCAACGCCTATTTAATGGAAGGTCCAATTGATGCGTTTGCTGAAAAAGGCTACACAGAAGTGAGCAACGCCCTACACGGCAGTGCGCAACACTCATACGTATTTAGTGGTGAGTCTGGCAGTTTAGACCACGCCTTTGCCAACGCTAAATTAATGGCGCAAATTTCTGACGTCACTGAATGGCACATCAATGCTGATGAACCGCTGATTTTAGACTACAACGAAGAGTTTAAATCTGAAACCGCAAAAGCGAACTTCTATGCGCCGTCAGCATACCGTTCATCAGATCACGACCCAATGATCGTATCGATCAAATATTCACAACCAAAAATCAATAAAGCCAGTTTCAGCATGTCTGAAAACGCAGTGGCTGGCGATTTAGTGGGTAAAGTGACCGTAGATTCGGTATTACCAGTCACCGCTTACCGCTTAAGTGGCACTAATGCCAACTGGTTCAGCATCAATAACAGCGGTGAATTGCGCTTTGCCGAAGCAGTAAACCCTGATTTTGAAACATTACCAACGCTGAATGTGGCGGTTGAAGCTCAGCACTCAGGTGGTTTATGGACAGCCCCAGAAACTATTACTGTGAATTTGCAAAATGAAGCAGAATTACCACTACTGACACTGACCACATCAGTGACCGAAGTGTGGACCGATACAGCAGCGGGCACTGTGGTTGCACAAATTACTGCAAAAGCAGTTGATGAAACAGCAACAATCAAGACAATTGCGGTGACAGGCGCTAAAGGTTTTGCTGTTGAAAACAACAATGTTGTTATCAAAGATGCAATTGAAGCAGGTCAGTTTGAATTGACCGTGACCGTTACCGATAGCAATGGCAACAAAGCTACCAAAGCAATGCCGTTGAAAGTCAATCAAGCATCAGACGGTGGCAGCATGGGTACATGGTCTATTGCGCTGTTAGCTGTGATGGCAATTTGGCGTCGTAAAACGACTCGCAAGTAATTCAACACCATAGCCGTAAACACGGCATCGTCAAAAGAGCAGCTGAATTTATCGCTGCTCTTTTTTTTGGCCCAAACCACCCATTGGCGCAAGAGTTATGCACGTAATCAGCAACCGACATGATCTATCAAACAGCTTGCTATTTGTCGGATAAAACATAAGCGATATGTATCCTTTGTCGACCGATGGTGGCAGTAAGGTACTTTAAGCGTCTGGCACGGATAACACCAACACTGGTACACTGACCACTAGTACACTGGCAACTGCTTCATCTCATAACTTTACGCACAATACGCTGCTGGCTTTACAACGCAAAAGGATCTCGATGCGCATTTTACACACCTCTGACTGGCACCTAGGGCAGCAATTTATTGGCAAAAGTCGGGAGGCCGAACATCGGGCATTTTTCAGTTGGCTCATTAACCAAATTATTGAATTGCAAGTAGATGTGTTATTGGTCGCTGGTGATATTTTTGATACCGCTACCCCACCAAGTTATGCCAAAGCGCTATACCATCAGTTGATTGTTGAGTTGCAACCGAGCGGATGTCATGTGGTGCTGCTCGGTGGCAACCATGATTCAGTGGCTGTCCTCAATGAAAGCGCCAATTTACTTGGTTGTTTAAATACCTCGGTGGTACCTGGCTACTGGCAAGAACAAGAGAAGCACTTGCTGGCACTGAAAAATAAGGCGGGCGAGCAAAAACTCTGGTTGTTAGCACTGCCGTTTTTACGTGCGCGTGATTTAAGCGTGTTAACCAGTGCGCAAAGTAGCGCAGGTCAAACTGCGCAAGAAAAACAACAACAGTTACAGCAGCAAATAGCTCAGGTTTATCAGCAATTGTTTGAGCTTGCCAAAGACAAAGATGCCAAGTTTCCCATCATCGCGACCGGCCACTTAACCACGGTCGGAGCCAGTCGCAGTGAGTCAGAGCGAGAAATTTATATCGGTAATCTTGAGGCATTCCCGGCGCAGGCGTTTCCGCCTGTTGATTACTTGGCTCTTGGCCATATTCATCAAGCACAAAAAATCGCTGGCAGTGATTATCTGCGTTATTGCGGCTCGCCAATTGCGCTGAGTTTTGACGAAGTTCGTCAACAAAAGCAAGTGTTATTGCTAGAGTTCGCAGAAGATGCAGTACATCCATGCTCACCGCTTGTACAAAGTATTGCCGTGCCCTGTTTTCAGCCACTCTTGAGCTTAACTACGGATTTGGCGAGCTTACCGGCACTGCTGCAAACCGCCTGTAACAAGCTTAGTGCTGAGCAAAACTTGTGGCTAGAATTGGTGTTAACTGGTGAAGATGCGCTACTGACCGATATTAGCTTGCCGTTGCAGCAATTGTTGGCTGATTTGCCAGTGGAATTATTGCGACTGCGCAAATCGCGGCCGCTTGGTACCAGTAATAGCCTGACGCAAGCCGCCCCAGATCTGCAAACACTCATGCCATTGGAAGTGCTAACGGCACGGTTGGCTGATGAAGATTTAAGCGAAGAACTCAGCACCCGCTTAATGCTCCTGCATGACCAAGCTTTAGAGCAAGTGCAATCCGACAATGGAGCATCTGCATGAAAATTCTGTCGGTACGGCTGCAAAACCTCAACTCCCTTCGTGGTGAATGGAAAATAGACTTTCGCGATGAGGCTTTTGCCCAGAGTAACTTGTTTGCCATCACTGGCTCTACAGGCGCGGGTAAAAGTACTTTATTAGATGCAATTTGCTTAGCGCTTTATCATCAAACGCCAAGACTTAAAACGCTGTCGCAAACCAGCAATGAGTTGATGAGCCGTCATACCAGCGAATGTTTGGCGGAAGTTGAGTTTGCTGTGCGTGATAAAAGTTATCGCGCCTTTTGGTCGCAGCGGCGCTCGCGCGGTGCTTTAGATGGCAAACTGCAGGCGGCAAAAGTTGAATTAGCTACCTTGGATGGCGAAATTATCACGGACAAAAGCAATGAAAAACTGCGGCTTACCGAGCAACTGACCGGTTTAGACTTTGCGAGGTTCACCCGTTCGATGCTGCTATCGCAAGGTAATTTTGCCGCGTTTTTAAATGCCGATGCCAATGAACGTGCGGAGTTATTGGAAGAGCTGACTGGCACTGAAATCTACGGGCAAATTTCTATACGGGTGTTTGAGCAATGTCGTGAGCTCAAGCAACAACAAGAGCTGAAACAAGCGCAAATTCAAGGTTTATCACTGTTAAGCCAAGAGCAAATGGCGCAGCTTGGCGAACAAGAACAACAATTGCAACTGCAACAGCTGCAACTGCAAAGTGAACAACAACAGTTGCAACCTGCCATTCAATGGTGGCAACAACGCGACCAGGCGCTCTTGCAGCAGCAACAAGCCGCAACGCAGCTCTCGGCTGCGCAGCAGGCGATGCAACAGGCTAAAGCTGGACTTGCCAAACTCGATACTTTTCCACTGGTGGCTCGGTTATTACCGGATTACCAACTGTTGGTAGCGGATCGCCAGCGTCGCACTGAATTAGAAGCGCAAACGCTACACATTCAGCAGCAACTACAGCCATTACAACAACAACAGCACCAACAAATTTGGCAATACCACAACCTTGCTGCGAGTGTGCAGCAGGCATTGCTGCAAAAACAACAGCAATGGCAGCAGCAAAGCCAAATTCTCGAACAGCAAATCAGCCAGCGGCTTTCGGCCTCTGCATTAGCGGAACTACTCGCTGCGCTAAAACCTCTGTGGCAACAAGCGAAACAGACTGAGCAGCAACAACTCGGGCAGCAGCAGCAGATTGGGCAACTCTCCACGGAATTAAATGCGTGCCAGCAACAAGGAGTGGCGCTCAATCAGCAGGTTAAAACCTTGGAAGCGGCGCAGCAAACTGCCGAGCAAACGCAGCAGCAACTACAACAGACAGTTGCGCAATATGATAACGACGCCCTGGCAGTCGCATTACAACAAGCGCAGCATGTGCAGCAGCAACTAAGCCAATTTACCTTGTTAGCCGAGCGCAGTTGGCAGTTGCAGGATGAATTGGCCGTACTTCGCGAGCAAGCAACCGCTATTGCGCCAAATTTGGCGCAGTTGGAAGCGCAACTAAGCCAATGCCGTGAGCAATTCCGAGTGCAATCGGCGACAGTTAAAGATAAAGAACTGATTTGGCAGCAACAGCTGAAAATAACTGAACTCACCACGCATCGCGACCAACTGCAACCGGAGCAACCATGCCCGCTTTGTGGCAGTCTTGATCATCCATTTGCGACTTATCTTAAGGTCGATGCAAATGAGGCCGAGCTGGCAGTACAACAAGCGCGCGCGCACCAAGAGAATTTGCGCCAACAAGGCGCAACGCTCAACGAGCAAAAGAGCGTGCTGCAAGCCCAAGAACAACAAATTGGAAAGCAGCAGCAAGCACTGCAACTGCAACTGGCTCACACCGAACAACAATTGCAAGCGCTTGGCACTGCGAAAGTAGATAGCCTCTGGTTTGCTAACGCTTGGCAGCTATATCAACAACGTGAGCGTACCCAGCTTTTGCTGCAACAGCAACAAAGTGTGGCGGAGCAAGCGCAAGTGCAACAACAAAGCAGCGCGCTGCAAGCGTTACAGCAACAACTACTACAGGCACAGCGCGACCTGCAAAGCCGCAATCAAGCGCTGCAACAAGCGGCTGAGCAGTTAGCGCTACATCGCCAGCGTTATACCCAGCTGCAAAAGGATTTAAAAACTGCCGAGCAACAAGAGGCACAGTTTGCAGGGCAAATTGCGGAGCTGCGCCACGCCTTGGATCAGCTACTGCAACAAGTTGGCGAGCCTGCCCAACTGCCCCTTAGCGAAGTAGCATTACGGTTGCAATCGCTACAACAACATCAGCAGCACTGGCAACAGCAAGAGAGTGAGCTACAGCAATTAAAACAACAGCTGTTACTGCTACAAAACGACTTGCAACAAGCGACGCAGCACTTAGTGCATGCGGAAAAGCTCTGGCAGGCGCAATCGCTACAATCGTCGACTCAGCACACAGCTGCACAGTTTTCACCAATAGCAGACTTAGCAAGTGCGCAAGCGCTATTAGCAAGTTTGCCGAGTACCATTAGCGACCAAGCGCAGCGCATTGATGCGTTGTCTGGGCAATTACTACAACTGCAGCAGCAACAACAGCAGTTACAACAAACCTTGGAAGTGCAGCAGCAGCGCTGGCAACAAGCTTTGGCGGACAGCCCATTTGCGCGCGAATCTGACTTTTTATTAGCGAATTTGGACGAAACCGAGCGGCTGCGTTTAGAGCAATTTAAACAGCAGTTACTCGCGGCCATCGCCTCGGCCGAAGCGTTACAACAACAAGCGAGCCAACAAATTGCGGACTTAGACGCGGCGCCATGCTCGACTGAGAGCTTAAACACTTTGCAGACGATGCTTGCCTCGTTACAACAACAGCAGCAAACATGCAGTGAACAGCTGGGACAATTGCGTCAACAACTGAAGCAACAACAAGATCTTGCCAGCACGCAACAAGCGCTTTATTTGGAATTACAGGCGCAACAGGCTGAATATCAAGATTGGCAAAAACTCAATCAACTGATTGGCTCGGCGGATGGCGCTAAGTATCGTCGTTACGCACAAGGGCTAACCTTACAGCAGCTCATCATCCTCGCGAATCGGCAGTTACAGCAGCTGCATAGCCGCTATCAATTGGCGCGAAAACCCGATGCAGAGCTGGAATTGCTAGTGGTCGACAGTTGGCAAGCCGATGCACTACGCGACACCAAAACCTTATCCGGCGGCGAAAGCTTTTTGGTGAGTTTGGCACTGGCGCTAGCACTCTCAGATCTGGTCAGCCACAAAACCCGCATCGACTCCCTATTTCTTGATGAAGGCTTTGGCACTTTAGATCCGGATACACTCGAAACCGCCTTAAGCGCGCTCGATATGCTGCAAAGTAGCGGCAAGATGATCGGTATTATTAGCCACGTCGAAGCACTGAAAGAGCGAATTCCTGTGCAAATTAAAGTGCTAAAACAAGCAGGTTCCGGCTGGAGCCGCTTGGTATTGCCGGGTGCGGTTGGTTAGGGCTGAAGTTGGAATGGTTTGGTAAGCGATAAAAAAGCCGCGGGTATCAATTGCTAAATCTTCGCGTCAAACCGCACGCAGATGGCCACCGTTGCCAAGCTTGTTCCCCAAATCACGGTTGAAGCCGCCAAGCGTTATGCCGTTGGTGGCTGTAAACCGTGATTGACTCAATTCCGACTTTCAATCTGCTTTAAGCGCTGGATAAACGCATCAATTTGCTCTTCATTTTGTGCATCAATATGATATTTCTGATGAAATCCCAGAGTCAGACTCACACCATCGGCAAAAAAATACAAATCGTAACCATCAAAGCCGGTAGCAACTTGCATGCCTGCGAGCGCAAAACCATTGCCAACAGGTGTCTTCGCAGGCTCACCCAGTTGTTCTATTTTGCCAAAGACCTTCATCAGCAGTTTGGCGTCGATTAAGTTTTGCATCGGTCGGGATCCTCGTTTGTCGTTGCCAGCACAGCACTATACAGCAGCGCTATTAAGAGTTAAGTACGCTAACAAGCGCAGATTAGATGCTTGCCATTGCTTTTTTACCCATTTAGTTTGGCGAAGGAACCGCGACTCAAGTCCACTTTTTTGCAAAACATGACAAATGTCATACCCTGTCGCTGACATTTGCCGTAGCAAAGCCTTGGGTTAGCGATTAAGCTTTGGTTCTGGTTTTGGCAAAGGAGTTGGTTATGACACAGTTGGCATTGGAGAAGCGCTGGGCTTGGATCTATCTGATTAATCTCAGTTTTTACATAGTCCCGCTATTTTTTGGCAATTATTCGACGCTAACTATCATCGCGCTTCTTGCGGCATTACCGCCTTTTATTGCCAGTTATTTCTGGGCCTATAGCTCAACTCCAGCCACCATGTGGCGACCTATAGCGCTGATGTTAAGCATCGCCTCAATTGCGACGCCTTGGCATCCAGGCACCATCGCGTTGTTCGGTTATGCCGGCTTTTTTATCGGTTTTGCCTATGAAAAACGCACTATCATTTTGTCGCTTACCGCCATCATAGCTTGGCTTGCCATCCTGCAATGGTGGAACGATTTTACCGGCCCATATTTTCTGATGTATGGCAGTGTACTGACACTTGGCGTGACACTATTTGGTATGCTGGAACGGAATCGGCAGCTGAATCAGCGGCAAAAAGAGCAAAGCCAAGCCGAAATTAAACAGCTGGCACAAATGGTTGAACGCGAACGTATTGCCCGTGATTTACACGATATTATGGGCCACAGCTTGTCGAGCATTATTCTCAAAGCCGATTTAGCCGCAATGTTGCTAAAAGCTGGTCAAGCGGAGCAAGCAGCACAACATCTGACCGAATTATCGCAGGTTGCCCGCGATTCATTATCGCAAGTCCGGCAAACGGTGTCTGGCTATAAACACAAAGGTTTATTAGCAGAGATCAGTACCTTAGCGCAGCGGTTACGGGAGCATGGCTTTGCTGTCTCACTTGAAGGTGATGTGCCAACTTTAGCAGCACGCGAAGAATCCGCGGTGATTTTGGTGCTGACCGAGCTGGTCACCAACATTCTGCGCCATAGCAAAGGCAATAGTTGCCAAATTAGGTTTAGCGAAGATAATCAAGGCTTTAAGGTTGACGTCAGCGACAACGGTGAAGTAGCAAGCTTTGGCTTTGGCAATGGTTTAACCGGCATTCAAGAGCGTTTAAGCGCCCTGCAAGCCAAACTGGATTACCAATTAGATCATGGTTGCCATCTCTCGATCTGGTTACCAAAAAGGACGCAAGCATGAGAATTTTATTAGCTGAAGATCAGGCCATGGTGCGCGGGGCGTTAGCCTCTTTGTTACGCTTAAGTAGTCAACATGAACTGGTGGAAGCGGCAGATGGTGACGCGGCACTCGCCCTCCTCAAGCAACAGTCATTTGATCTGTTGCTCACTGATATTGAAATGCCAGGACGCAGTGGTCTGGAACTCGCGGCCTGGTTGCAACATCAGCAAAGCCCGACCAAAGTGGTGATTATTACCACCTTTGGCCGTAGCGGTTATATCCGCAGAGCACTGGATTGTGGCGTCAGTGGCTTTTTGCTGAAAGACGCGCCAGTACAAGATTTATTAGCGGCACTGGACAAAGTGCAAGCGGGCAAACGGGTGATTGATAGTGAGCTGGCGCTATTGGCGCTTGGCGAACAAGATCCACTCAATGACAAAGAGCGACGTGCTTTGCGTTTGGCTGGCGAAGGTAAATCGACCGCCGAGATCTCCCAGCTGTTGTTTATTGCCGAAGGCACGGTCCGGAATTATCTGTCTGAGGCGATGTCGAAACTCAATGCCGCCAATCGTATTGACGCAGCCCGTATCGCTCAGCAAAAGGGCTGGTTGTGAATAGACGCACGACCTTTAAATGAACCGATTCAAATGGTTAAAATGTTGCATACCCCTCTCGCTTAGGACTTATCAAAAGGTCCAAATTCGGGTAGTCTGTGAATGTAATTGAGACAGGGAATGGTTATGTATCACAACAAAATATTGGCAGCCGCTTTTTTAGTTGGACTTACTGCATGTGGTGGAAGTGATGAAAGCAGCACATCCCCAGAAGTACCACAATTTTTAGTGTCAACAGTAGCAGGAATTGGCGGCAGCCTCAGTCCTGCAAAAACCCAAGTGCGTCAAGGAGCAAACACATCCTTGACCATCAAGGTGGAACCTGGCTACAAAATTGACAGTGTTACCGGTTGTGGCGGTAACCTCGATGGTAATCAATTCACCACGGGCGCAGTGAATTCCGCTTGTACCGTCACTGCCAGCTTCAAGAAGCTCACCTTTTCCGTCACAGCAACAGCAAGCGTAGGTGGAACGGTTACGCCCACCTCGCAGCAAGTTGAACATGGAAACTCAACAACGGTCGAAATAAAGCCACAATTGAATTATGCCATTCGCACAGTCAGCGGTTGCAGTGGACAGCTGCAAAATGAAATCTATCGCACTGGCAGTATTACGGCAAATTGTCACATTAATGCTGAATTTTTGCCAACCGCTATTCAGGTCACTACAGCAGCCGCTAACGGTGGACGTTTTAATATAGAAAACCCAATGGTTCGATATGGAGAAAGTCTGCAGCTGACGTTATTGCCCGATACTGGTTTTGATATTACTACTGCCACTGGCTGTGGCGGTAAATTGCAGGGTGCGGTGTTCACGACAGCACCGATCATCGATGCTTGTACCATTGAAGCGAAATTTCACGACAGTGCCACAGTGGTTTTTCCAGACCCAAGTTTAGATAAAGCAGTCCGTCAAGCGTTGGGGCTGGACGGTGTCAGTAAAATTGCAAAAACGCAACTAGCGCAATTAAAAATTCTAGAGCTACCAACTGGCCAAGTTGCAGATCTACAAGGTTTGCAACACGCCAAGGAACTAACCTTACTGAAAGCCGCCAGCAATAAAATAGCAGATCTATGGCCTATACAAAATCTTACTAAACTGGAGACTCTAGATTTAAGCAGTACACCACTGACATCTCTGCAATCACTAAGCACGTTGAAAAACCTCCGACGCTTATGGCTTTTTGAAAGTTCCGTAACCGATTTGTCACCTTTGCAAGGTTTAGCACTGACTGAGTTTGCTATTAGCACCACAAAAGCATTGGATTTATCGCCATTACAGGGCATGCCTATACAAATTTTTGTTCTGCAATCCAGCCCAACCATTGACCTGACGCCATTAGCAAATGCGCCATTGGTTCAACTCGACGTGCGTAACACTAAAATCCAGGATCTATCCGTTCTAAAAAATCTAAGCAATCTGAAGAATATAAATATATCTGGATCTGCGGTTAGCGATATCGGGCCATTACGCCAAGCAATACAACTAACCAGTGTCAATTTACAAAGCAGTCTCGTGCAAAACCTTGATGTTTTGAACGAGCTTGCGCTCGCAGTAAATGCAACCTTAGGGATATCTGGGTGTATTGATCAGCGTGGGTACTCGCGGCATCTTGAACAACTTGAAGCTTTAAAACGAAAATTAGGTTTAGTGTTATATTTGGGGGGTACCAAGCGTACTGATTGCCAAGACACGCTCGCCGGCACAAATCTAACGATGCAAGCTCAGGTCGTGGAACGCACCCTAAAATACAGTTGGCAAATCACCGGGAGCTCCACTCCTGTATATTGTGCAATGTACCTCGATCAAGATGACCAGCAGCTTGGCACTATGGCCTCACAATTCCAAGAATGTGCAACTATAGGCAATGCCACTTTCGACGGCTACAAGGCGGATCAATTCAGACCAGCAATGTGGTTCGATAATGGTATCGGTGGTGAAAAACTGGTGACGTTTGGTGAAGTCGGCGCTGCACCAGTGCAGCCTGCTTTGCAAAGCTTAGATTTAAGTCAGATAACAATATCAGCAAAACCACTGTTGGTTGCAGAACGAGATGCGCTGATGCGTTTACACGTGACTGCGGCTCAGAGCCCAACGCAATTACCCTCATTTCAGCTTGAGTTGCAGCTCAACGGCCTCACTCACTTACTAGACACAAAAGCACCAACCAAACTTCCTCAAACAAAAGTCCATCGCAGCCTTAACGATTCCTATCAGGCTATAATCCCTGCCAGTTGGATGCAGCCAGGGTTGCTAGTTAAAGTGTTACAAGATGGCCAACTCGTCCGAACCTATACGCCCAATTTTGCACCAGCGAGGCCACTGGCCATTAAAATTGTGCCGTTTCAGCTTGGAGATCAAGTCGCGACGCTGCCGGATATTGCAACCATAAAGAATGCATTACGCACTTATTGGCCACTAAATCAAATCGATATTCGCCCACGTGCGCCATACCAACTTAAAGCGGGAGGAAGCAAATCTACCGTTTATGTAATGTTGGCAGAATTGGCTGATTTACGGAAAATTGAAGGCGACAATGTATATTACTACGGTTACTTTAAGCGTGAGATGGGCGACGATTGTTGTGGTGGTTTGGGTTATATAGGCTTCCCAGTTGCAGTGGGTTTTGACACTGATAATGGCGAGATCCTTGGCCATGAAATTGGTCACAATTTCGGTAGGCCGCATGTGGGTTGTGGGAGTCCATCGAATCTTGATCAAAACTATCCATACGCAACCAATAGTATCGGTGCTGTAGGGTTAGACTTAGCCAAGCAAAAGTTGATATTACCAGAAGCGGCAAAAGATATAATGTCATATTGCGATCCAATACATGTGTCAGATTATAACGTTGCTGAGGTTCAGGATTTTATCACCAAAAACCCACCTCGCGCTTTCTCAAATGTCTCGAAAGCGCAGGTTACGGAATCGCCAGCGGTCGCGTCGACAGCAAATGCACTGTATATTTCAGGCACACTGCAGGGTAATAATCTGCACATTCGGACTGTACTGCCGTTAGCTAGAGCACCCCAAAATGCTGCACCAAGTGGACATATTGTTAAAGTTTTGAACCAACAAGGAAAGTGGTTTGAATTTGACTTAGAACTACTTGAACTCGACCATCCAGTTGATGCATCAATGCAACACTTTACTGTGGAATTACCTCAGATGGCGATTAAACGCTTGGAAATTTGGCAAAATAATGTGATGTTAGCGTTTCAAGAAAACGCAGACATTACCGCTGGAAAAATGCACCAGCAGCAGCGCAACCAAGCTCAGATTAAACTGCAGGAGCGCGCTAACGAAATCTGCCTAA
This sequence comes from Alteromonadaceae bacterium, assembly GCA_041914845.1. GTDB lineage: Bacteria > Pseudomonadota > Gammaproteobacteria > Enterobacterales > Alteromonadaceae > Pararheinheimera. The sequence goes on along the minus strand of JAYSCP010000002.1, from coordinate 200,892 downwards.
ATTGGCCTGCGGACAACAATGCAACACTTAGCGTTATTCATCACCATGAAGGTAAAGATACAGTACTAGCGCTTAACGAAACAGCACGGCAATTCTGCCGTGATAGCAGCGCACTGCCGACTGCTGGCGAGTGGCGACTCATTTGGCGTCAACAGTTATCGGTGCAAGAATTCCGACAACCTCGTTAGCAGCAATTCACAACAACCAAGTCGACACTGGATGTCGGCTTGGTATTCAAAACGACAATACAAACCGAAGGCTGTTTGCCTGTCCAGTAAACACGCATACTAGAAATTGCCCCTTCCGATTGTTATGATGCAGTTAATTATTGTTAAACGGACTGCATCATGGCTTTTTCTGCGCTCGCACTCATTACTGCATTACAGGCATCGGATCTGGCCGCTGCAGCGCAGTTAGCGAGCTATCAACAACAAAGTATTGCTGAGGCAACGGCAGTAACTTTTCATTCGCCCGAGCAAGCAAGAGCCGCGGTCATTGGCTTGCACCATCTGTTGTTGGCGGGAGATTGGCAAAGCGGTCAACTGATTTTGCAATTAGACGCCGCCGAACAACAAAAGCTGCGGCCATTTACCAAAACCATGACGCCAGCATTGGCATGGCAACAGCAACAACGCCAGGCGTGGCAACAATTACAAGAAGCATCACAACATAACCAGCAAATGGCAAGCCAAGGGATACCAGGTTTCAGCTGCTATGAAACAGTCGAAGAAACTTACGCAGCAGCTCAACAAATGGCAACGAATTACCCACAGTATGCGACGTTCCAATCGATAGGTCCGGCATGGGCTAAAAGTAAGAGTCGCGAGGGTTTTGAGCTGTATGTACTGAAATTGACCAACGCTAATGGCAAAACCGACAAACCGAAATTATTAATCAACGCAGCCATTCATGCCCGTGAATATACGACAGCAGCAACCGCGCTGCAGTTTGCCCGCGAGCTATTGAGCAATCTTGGTAAAGATGCCGATGTCGATTGGATGCTCGAGCAACATGAAGTCCATTTACTATTACAGACGAATCCTGAAGGACGGAAGATCGCCGAAACTGGCATTTCCTGGCGGAAAAACATCAACAACACCCAGTGTAGCAATAGCAATTACGGGGTTGATCTGAATCGTAATTTCACATTTGGTTGGAACAATGTTGCCAACGACGGTGGTAGCAGTAGTAATAGCTGCAATATTACTTATCGTGGCCTGTCGGCAGGCTCAGAGCCAGAAGTCAAAGCATTAGAAAACTACACCCGCAGTTTGTTTGCCGACCGACGAGGCCCTGCGCGTACGGATGCGGCGCCAGCCGACACCTCAGGCATTCATATCGATTTACATAGTTATAGTGAATTGGTGCTTTGGCCTTGGGGTGAAGACAACAGCGTCGCGCCAAACGGCACTGCACTGCAAACCCTCGGTCGAAAATTTGCATTTTTTAATAACTACACGCCAACCCAATCAGTCGGTTTGTATCCAACTGACGGCACTAGCGACGGCATCAGTTATGGCGAACTCGGTGTCGCCGCCTTTACTTTTGAAATGGGTACCGCATTTTTTCAAGAGTGTGATGTATTTCAAAAAAACATCTTACCTCGCAACTTGCCAGCGCTGCGCTATGCGCTACGCGTAGTGAGAGCCCCTTATCTACTGCCCGCAGGTCCTGATGTTATTGGCTTGCCAAACGAAGCGGTAACAGTGGCGAAAAACCAGCAAATCACTTTAGATTTTACCGTTTCCGACCAACGGTTTAGTGCAAAAAATGGCACAGAACCCAGTCATAATATCCGCCAAGTTGCGCTTTATACTGACCAATTCCCCACAGATATTGGCGCCAAAGCACAGCTTTTAACTGCAAAAGATGGTCAGTTGAATAGTCCGAACGAAGCGATATCTCTAACACTCGCTGGTGCTGATTTGGCTCTTGGCAGGCATACCCTGTACTTTCAAGCCACAGATAATAACAACCAAACTGGCGCCATTTACGCCAAATATATTGATGTGGTCGCCCCAATCGAGCGAACGTTGAGTTTCACCAGCAAATGTCAATTTTTACAGTGTAGTTTCACCGATACCACGACACAGTTTGGTAATGAGACACTAAGCTACCGCTGGGATTTTGGTAACGGCCAGACAAGTACCAGCCGTAATCCTCAATTTAGCTTTGCAACACCAGGAAATTATCCGGTAAAACTGCAAGTCAATGACGGGGTTACCAACAGCGAATTGATCCAGCAGGTTCAAGTTTATGCAGAGCCGATGGTCGCTATGCAATTTAACTGTGCCGGTCTGGTATGCGTATTCAAAGCCACAGCGAGCAGCGCGAATGGTGAGATTAAGCTGTTTGATTGGCTTATTAATAATGTCAGATATTCTGGCGCAGAACAGACAGTGACATTTTTGCAAGCAGGCACTTATACCATCGAGCTGAGCGTCACTGACAGCGCACTGCAGCAAAAGAAAATAACTGGGAGTGCAATCTTGTCAGCCCCGCCTGTGGTAGTTCCACCAACGGAGCCACCATCGGCAACCAATGCACAACAAAAGTCTGGAGGCGCAATCCATTTTATATTATTGCTGTTACTGCCGATTGGCTTAATCCGCCGAAAACCCCAATAAAGAAATCCCCGTTGGATTGGCTACGGGGACAAAACTAATGTCGCAATTGTTGTTCTAGCATTGCTTGGAATTTTTCTGCTGGCACCGGTGGGCTAAACAAATACCCCTGATAATGGTCACACCGCTGTTGCTTTAAAAATTCCAATTGCGCAGCGGTTTCAACCCCTTCAGCCAACACTTTGAATCCTAAAGTATGTGCCAAACCAATAATGGCATTAGCTATCGCCATGTCATCTTTGCTTTGAGGAATATCATCAATAAATTTCTTATCGATTTTTAATACATCCAACGGGAAACGCTTTAAATAAGCCAATGATGAATAGCCAGTCCCGAAGTCATCGATAGCCAGTCGGATCCCCAAACCGCGAAGCTCGTTGAGCGTATTCACCACCGATTCCTCGTTTTCCATTAGCGCACTTTCTGTTAATTCAAGCTCTAAGGCATAAGCTGGGAAGCCACTCTTTTCCAGCACATCAGTCACCATTTTTCGGATGTCATTGCGTTTAAACTGTTGAGGCGAGACGTTGACGGCCAACGTTAATCTGGGTAACCCCAACTCTAACCACTGCTGCCCTTGCCGACAGGTTTCTGCAAGAACAAACTCCCCAACTTCATGAATTAAACCGCAAGCTTCCGCTACCGGAATAAAACTACCAGGTGAAATGAGCCCACGTTCTGGGTCGAGCCAACGGACTAATGCTTCAGCGCCTATAATGCGCCCACTGTAAATCTCTACCTGCGGTTGATAGAACACCCGCAGGTGGCCGAGTTTAATTGCTTTACGTAGCTGAGCTTCTAAAGTGATGCGCTGCCGAGCGGCTTGCGTGTACTCATCAGAGTAAAAGGTGAAAGTATTCCGACCTGCCGCTTTGGCTTTGTATAAAGCAGCATCCGCACCTTGCAACAACGCTGCAGTGTTGGTGCCATGCTCTGGGAAGATACTGATCCCAACCGAAGCACCAAGCGTTACTTCCATTTTTTCGCCAAGATTCCACGGCTGCGCCATCAAGGCGATCAATTTGTTCGCAACCATAGCCGCATCTTCCGGCTGTGGCATTGCCGTTAATAAAATCGCGAACTCATCCCCGCCAAGCCTTGCAATCACATCCGTATCGCGTAATTTGCGCTTTAATGTATGCGCGACCAAAGTCAGCAACTGGTCGCCATGCTGATGGCCGAAAGAGTCGTTAACATCTTTAAAATGGTCTAAATCCAGCATGAGCACTGCTAATTGCGAATTTTCCCGAGTGGCATGTTTAATCGCCTGATCGACCTGTGATAAAAATAATTGCCGATTGGGTAAATTGGTTAATTCATCATGTTCACTTAAGAAAATCATCTCGGCTTCAGTCGCCCGAATTTTCGATAAATCAGTAAATACCGCCGCATAATGGCTAACTTCCCGCTTATCATTGAAAACCGAGTTAATACTGAGCTGAAGCGGCACTATGGTGCCATCTTTATGCTTGTTATAAACCTCACCCTGCCAATGATGGTATTCAGTTAAATCGTGCCACATTTGCCCATAGAAATCGTCTGAATGGCGTCCTGATCTTAACAAGCTAGGGGTTTGCCCAATTAATTCTGCTTCGCTATACCCGAACAAACGCTCCAAAGCCGGATTGACCGAAATGATATTTTTCTGAGTATCGGTAATCAAGATGCCTTCTTGGCTTGAGTTAAACACTGCGTCAGCTAAGCGCAAACCAGCCTCTTGTCGCTTACGCTCAGTCAAATCGATATCCATGCAGAAAATTTGCGGCTCTCGCCCAGGCAAGTTGACGACGGCATGGCCTGAATATACCTCAACAAATGAGCCATCTTTGCGCATTAACTGCAGTTCATCGGAAGGGATTGGTGTTTTCTGGTCAGCCATAAAATGCATTGCTTCACGCACAGCAGAATGCATAGCTGGGGGGATAATTAAATCGACTAAATTTTGGCCTATGGCTTCGGCGGCAGAATAACCGTACATCACTTCACTCGCTTTATTCCAATAAAAGGTTGTGCCATCAGCCTCGTAACCTTGCACGGAAATTTCAGGGGTGTTGTCCAGTAATGTTCTAAAGCGCAGTTCACTCTCCATCCATTGCTGTTCTGCCAGTTTTTGTGGGGTAATATCTTCGAGCTCAAGCAACACATGACTGATTTCGGTACGTCGTCCTACAATCGGATAAAAACAGCTTTCTTGCCAATACCAACTACCATCAGGGCGCTGCAAATGGTCTTGCCGCCGCACCACTGTCACATCACCGGCAAAAATTTGCGCAATCGCAAGTTGAATCTCAGCATGCAATGGTGCTGGAAACACGGTATACAATGGATGTTCCAGAACTTCAGCGACTTGCTGCCCTGTTAAACTGGCAAATCGTTGATTGTGATATTCCACTTGGCCGTCGGCGTCAGCAATTAAAATTGCTACGGGACTTTGCTCAATAGCTTTAGACATTAGATCAAAACGGCTTTTGGCATCACTTCGCTCAACCAGAAAAGCGGCAAGACTGACAGTAAATTGAATAAGTTCTTGCTCTTCAGCCGTAGGTTCTCGACGCTCTGCAGAATAAACCCCAAAAGTTCCAAGCAAATGGCGATTCGACCCAAAGAATGGCGTCGACCAACAAGCTTGTAACCAATCATAGGGAGCTATTAATTCTTGAAAATTAATCCATAACATATCGTGATGAACGTCACTCACCACCACTGCCTGTCCGGTTGCTGCGGCGGTGCCACAAGAACCGTTGCCATATCGGATCCCTAACCCTTCAACTTTTTGATTATATTCAGCAGGTAAACTAGGTCCGGCAGCAACATGCAAAGTGCCTTTATGTAAATCCGCCAGCAAAATTGAACATTTCAAATTTGGCTTTTGTTGCTCAATAAAGTTTACCAGTTCCGTTAATAAATCCCCGAGTTCTGCATTATCAAGCAACCGATGCAGTAAATGACTTTGAGCGTGCTGCCTCGATTGCTGCTTTTTGCGCTCACGAATATTTTGCCAACTAATCACCATAACGGTACCGTCATCAGCTTGCGGCACCGAAATTGCGCGGTATGCAGTTGGAATGGTTTCGCCATGTTGATCGATAAATAATTCAGCCTCACCATGCGTTGAACCAGACAATTCCATCGCACGATTAATTTCTCTCCACACCGCCAGCGCGTATTTCTGTTTGGCGACTAAGGTCAAAATAGGTAAGCCAAGCAATTGTTCTGCTCGCACATAACCAAGCTCTTGCAGAGCGGTTTGATTCACAAAGGTAATATCACTGTGTTGGCTAATACCGATAATCGAATCGCCCGTTGCATCGAGCAGTAATTGCACTTGGGCCGCACTTGCCTGTAGAGCGAAGACGGCTTGCTTTTTAGCGTCAATATCTTCGATGATCGACACAAAATAACATTCGTTTTTTGTTTGACCTCGATGAAAGGAGACTGAAAGATTTGCCCAAAAGTGGCTACCATCACGTCGGCGGTAGCGTTTTTCCAATTCATAATGCTCAATCTCGCCAAGCGCCAAACGTTGCACTAACTGAATATCATCAGCGAGATCGGCGGGGTGAGTAATATCATGAAAACTTCGACCAACCAGTTCGTCCGGCTCATATTGCAGCATGTGAGCAAACCGAGGATTCACTCGCAAAAAAGAACCATCCACAGCAACATGTGCCATCCCTACCGCAGATTGTTCAAAAGTACTTAAAAAATCTTGGCGAATTTGCGCGAATAAACGTAAAAAAGCGCTTCGTTGCCAAAATAACCAAACTATCATTGCCGCAAGTGCAAAACTTAAAAACCATCCCAAAATATAATGAAACCCGGCGGCAGCTTCGGGGGAAAACCATAATTGATTGAGCGCCAGATCGAATTCTAGCGCCCAAGACAATCCGACAACCAATAACAACGCCAGCAACCCCAAGGGGTACGCTTCCTGTTGTTTGAAGTTTGAGAAATTGAAACTACCAGTATCAGCCATCGGTAACGGTCCATAGTTAAATTTGGATGAAACTGAGATCAAGCAGGGACTAACTGTTCAAGTATTTGCACTTAGCAAATCTTTTTAATCTTGGGATCGCTAGGCTGCGTTGATCAAATGAATTTCAAGCATAGCCTATCAAAATGGAAAGGCGAGCCTGTGCTGACGAATTCAGCACAGGCGCGACATTTTAGAAGGAATAAACTAGCGTCAATGATGTCTGAGTATCTGTCGCTTTTTTGTCACCTGGAACATCAGAGTCGTTTTGAACGATAAATGCAGCTTTCATCTGCATCCGGCCATTCACCTTGGCGCTTAATGAAGTCTCTGTAGCAATACGAGTATTATCAGCCCCTTTATCGACACTGACCATTTGACGGAAGGTGGCATTCTCGGAAATGACCCAATCGAAATTCGCTGCGGTGCGTAACATTGCGCCTTTTTCGGTGACAGCAACTTTACCAGTGGTATCTGAGCCGGTTTTTCCGCGGAAATAACCGGGACCGACTTCGATGTCGAGGGTCATGCTGTCGTTTTGGTACAAACGGTCACCATAACCAATCGACAGCAAGCTATAGTCCAGATATGAGCCAAACTCATCTCTGGTATGCGAACCAAATACAAACAGTTTGGCATTGTCATTATCTAACTTATAACCGCCTTTGCCTGAGACAAAATACCGTTCAGCAGATTTTTCGTTGTAAGTTGTATTGTCCGCACCTTTTTTTTCATCTTCTTTAAAAAATGCACTGAGGACGTATTCATTACTCCAATTTGTAAGCTCTTGCTTGGTATCTATCTTGCCTGTCACTGAAGTACCGGTGGTATTCCCCGATGTGGTAATAGCACCCAATTCAGCGGCTGTTGTCCAGACTTTCGGTGCATCAGACGCTTGTGCGCTGGCAGCCAACAAAGCGGATACCAACAGTCCTGATTTTAAATTCATACTTCGTCCTTAGGTTGAGGTTTAACGTGTAACGACATTTGCGGAAACGGTATTTCGATACCTTCGGCATCAAAGGCGAGCTTAATTTGCTCTAAGACATCCCAATACACTGGCCAGTATTGATCAACTTCGACCCAAGGTCGCACAATCAGTTGTACCGACGAGTCGGCAAGTTCACTGACCGCAACAACAGGGGCTGGGTCTTTGAGAATACGTGAGTCTTGCGCCAAAATCTGTTGCAACACTGCCTTAGCTTTACGGAGATCCGAGTCGTAACTGATGCCAATGACCAAATCAACACGCCGTTGTGCTTCAGCAGAATAATTGGTAATAGCACCACCGGTAATTTGCGAATTAGGCACGATGATTTTTTTGTTATCTCCGGTTTTAAAGATCGTTTGAAAAATATCGATGCGTTGAACCACACCACTTATCCCTGCAACCTCGACCATATCACCTGATTTAAACGGCCTAAAAATAATAATCAGTACACCGGATGCAAAGTTAGACAGTGAACCTTGTAAGGCTAATGCCACCGCAAGCCCCGCAGCGCCAAGGATTGCCAAAAACGATGCGGTTTGAATACCTAGTTGCGATAACGCGACCAAAGTACAGGCGATTAATACCGCGGCATAAACGATACTCGACAAAAACGAGACCACCGCTTTGTCGACTTTTCTCAATAATAACGCTTTACCAACCAGCCTCGAAACGCCAAATGCCACCCATCGACCAATGTAAAAAATGACAATAGCAGCCAGTAATTTCAGCCCATAACTCAGCACTAGATCCTGATTTTTGTGTAAATATTGCAGCATTTGATCCAATGAAAACCCCCTTTAGCACTAATGCCTTGCCATCTTTCCCAAATGTTTAAAACTATGATAAACCAAACTAGTAGCAAACCGGTTAAAAACTGGGTATGGTCAAGCCAAAATCAGTCTTTGACCGAGCAGCAGATGGACTTATCTGGTTTACAAACCCAATTAGCTGGGCTGAAACATTACCCGATTGAGCAATGGCATCCACCGTTTTGTGGCAGTATTCCAATTCATATTGCTCGTGATGGCCAATGGTTTTATCAACAAAGCCCGATAAATCGCTTGGAATTGGTCCGTTTATTTGCGGCTATTTTAAGTTGCCAGCAAGGTCGTTATTTACTGACCACTCCCGCAGAACAAGTCGAAATAAGCGTAGCCGATGCGCCTTTCATGTTGGTTACATGTCAGTGGCTACCGCAAACAAGTGGCCCTGCTCACCTTCAAGTGACCAGCAGTGTCGGTGAAAGTTACTTAATTTCGGCTGAACTACCAGTACAGCTGCAAGCGGACCCAGCAACTGGCCTCAGCCTACCCTATCTGCAATTACCGCGTGGCTTACATGCCAAATTTGCGCGAAGTTTATATTATGAATTGGTTGAAGTGGCATTGACCCAACCGCAGTCGGATGATTCGACCCTGAGGATAATGAGTGGCGACTATAGCTTTTGCTTAGGAAACATCTGCGATGAATAACAAAACGCCGTTATCTGGTGAAAGATAACGGCGTGGCGAAGTTTTTAGCTAAGAACTTGAATTGCAGTGGTCTACACCACTTTTGAATAGTTTTGCTGCTGCGGTAATAAGTACGCGTCAAAACAGGCACTAACAACCCGCACCCATGGCCGGCCGCGCGCGGTGACTTTCAGCCGAGAACCTAGCCATGTTACTAATTTATCGTCAATACAACTTTGCAACATCACTAGGCTTTGTGCGAAATACTGATTGAAATCAATGTCCCACTTGGTGGCAATAGCTTCACTGTCTAATACAAAGTTACACATTAAACTGGAAATCACATCCGCGCGAATTTGATCATCGCGGCTTAATAGCAAGCCTTTATCAATCGCAATATTCTGCGCTGCTATCGCCCGATAATAATCATTTAAGTCTTTTTGATGCTGCCAAATTTGGTCACCAACTTGGCTAATAGCTGAAACGCCAAGGCCCAGTAAAGCATCACAAGGATCAACACTATACCCCTGAAAATTTCTCGTGAGCTTTTGACCAAGCTGCGCAATGGTAAGTGGATCCGTCGCTTTAGCAAAATGGTCCATGCCAATGGCATTAAAACCAGCTTGTTGCAAGGTTTCAACGGACAATGCTAATAGGGCCAATTTCTCTTTCGCATTAGGCAACGCATCTTCCGGAATTTTCCGCTGCGCTGCAAAGCGCTCTGGCAAATGCGCATAGCTAAATAAGGAAACTCGATCGGGGTCTAAACGAACCACTTCCTGTAAGGTTTTCGCAAAACTAGCGCAATGTTGATGCGGCAAACCATAAACTAAATCTAGGTTCACCGACGTGAAACCTAAACGACGAGCTTCACTCACCAAAGATTCGACTAATTCAACGCTTTGCAAACGATGGATCGCTTGTTGTACTTCAGGAGAAAAATCCTGGACGCCAAAACTCACTCGGCTAAAACCTAAATTACGTAACAATCGCAACTTATCCAACGAACAACTACGTGGATCAATTTCGATACTTAATTCAGCATCTTCAGCAAAATGGAAATGTTGATGTAATAAATCCATCAAGCGCAGTAACTGGCTTTCTTCCAAGAATGTCGGTGTACCACCACCAAAATGCAGTTGTTTGACGGTTTGATGCCTTGTTGCGTCTTGATAACTACGCATTTCGATAGCCAAATTCTCCAGATAGCGATCAGCTTTACTGGTATCACGACTAATCACTTTATTACAGCCACAGTAATAACAAAGCTCACGGCAAAATGGCAGATGTAAATATAGACTCAGAGTCGAGCCCGCTTTTTTAAGCGCATCAATGGCACGCTCCGATGAATATCCTGAACGTAACAACAAGGCCGTTGGGTATGAGGTATACCGAGGTCCTTTAACGTTATATTTATTGATCAGTGCTTCATCCCAAAATGTAGTCATCATATCGCATTCGCCGCTGTTGAACTGGCAACAGTATAAAGTCTGTGGTGCAGTGCGATTTGATCCATCACAATGAATACGAAAACTACAATAAATTTAGCATGACCAATTCCCAGGAATCAGTATGAAAATCATAAAGCTCACACTCGCATCACTTGCTTTGATGCCCGCTATTTCGAACGCGGCAATTTTGATCCATGCCGGCAATATCATTACCGCCGAAGGCAAGCAAATCTTGCGCGAACACACTATTGTCGTCGATAAAGACCGAATCGTTAGCGTTGAATCTGGTTATAAACCAGGCGACAGCGATGACCAGATTATTGACTTAAAAATGGCAACCGTGATGCCAGGATTAATGGATATGCACACCCATTTTTCCTATCAAAGCAGCCCTCAATCCTACAGCGAAGGTTTTAGCATGAACGAGGCCGATTATGCGCTGCGAGGCGCGACATTTGCCGAGAAGACCTTGATGTCTGGTTTCACCACCGTCAGGGAGCTTGGTGATGCCTATCATATAAGCACCGCTTTGCGTAAAGCAATTGATGCAGGATATGTGAAAGGACCACGAATTTTTGCTGCAGGCACCAGCATTGCCACCACAGGAGGTCATGCGGATCCAACAAACGGCATGTCATTTGACCGAATGGGCGCGCCAACACCAGAGCAAGGCGTGATTAACGGCGTTGATGACGCCCGTAAAGCAGTTCGCCAGCGCTATAAAGAAGGAGCAGACTTAATCAAAATCACCGCAACTGGCGGAGTGCTGAGCGTCGCCAAAAGTGGTATGAACTCGCAATTTCGCGATGAAGAACTTGCGGCTATTGTCGAAACCGCGAAAGACTACGGCTTCACTGTCGCAGTGCATGCACATGGTAAAGAAGGGATGGAGCGCGCCATCAAAGCCGGTGTCAATTCTATCGAACACGGCACATTCATGGACAATAACACCATGAAGTTAATGCAAAGCTACGGCACTTATTATGTTCCGACCATCAGTGCTGGCAAGCATGTTGCTGAAAAGGCCAAAACACCTGGATATTTTCCTGAAATGGTTAGGCTAAAAGCCCAAGCAATTGGACCACTCATACAACAAACCTTTGCTCGTGCTTATAAAGCCGGCGTGAACATCGCTTTTGGCACAGACGCCGGAGTCGGTATGCATGGCGAAAACTGGCGGGAGTTCGTCTTTATGACTGAAGCAGGAATGCCAGCGCATGAAGCCATTCTCAGTGCGACTATCGCCGGGGCAAAATTATTAAAGAGTGAACAAGATCTCGGTAGCATCAAGGTCGGCAAAATCGCAGACCTTGTCGCTGTACCAGGCAACCCATTGGAAGATATTCAATTGATGGGGAAAGTGAATTTCGTGATGAAAGCGGGTGTGGTTTATAAGCGATAAATCTTGAGAACTAAGCACCAGCCGCGTTTTGGGCTGGTGCAGTGCAATAAACTAGTGCCGAGCTTGTAGTTGATTCAGTAACTCGTGCAAATCTTTAGTCATCGAGTCATGTAACTGAATTTCAGCCTGCTCACGTACATGATCTAAATGGCGCAGCTCTTTTTTGTCCAGTGCATTTCGAGCATCGTGTGTTGGCATGGCCTTCACACAATCGTACATCGCAAACAAACCAGGAAAACGACAAGCTTGCGCAAGCTCAGGTTGATAATTTTCCAGTAAGACCCAGATCCGCAACGCGGCTTCTGAGTACTCACATTGCTGCTCAAGTGCTGCCTTGGCAATTAAGGTAATGCTATCGAGCAAATATTGCTGCCGTTCAGCCCATTTGTGCTGAGCATCAGCCAAGGCTTTTTGTTGCGCCTGCTGCTGATGCTTTATTTGAAACAACAATTGGCCGAGGTAAAACGCCAAGCCGGCGACAATCAAAATTGCCACTGCCAACAGTGGCCACCAATCATTGAGTAACAGCACTTATTCTCCTAATAAATCTTTGCGCCAGTCGGTTTGTTCCAACTTGCTCAATGGATCTAACTCGTCGTCTTCTTCGTCTGCATCGGCCTCATCATCAAGCCCTAATAGCTCGATTAATTCTGCGTGGCGAGCAGTCTTAGCATTGAAATATTTAGCATCTTTGCCAGTAAGAATTTCACCGTTTTCAACGCGCTCAACTAAATCTAATAATTTTTCATCTTGCTCAAGTGCTGCTAATTCTTGCTCTGGCGCAATTTCGACTGCTTTTGCTTTAGCCAATTGGGCTTTAGGCTGAATGTTGGCAGGCTTTTGCATTAACTTTTGCTCGTTAACATCTAAAACCAAAGCAATTGGTTTTTTACTGCCATGGCGTGGGTCTTTGTTTTTGTTAGCCGAAGAAGTTTGCTCTGCGGCAACAACTTGGCTGTTTCGGCTACCAGATTTTAACCCAGAGCCTTTTTTCTTGGTTTCGACCGGACGATCCCGCTCTTGCCGTGCTTCTGTTGCCGGTTTATGTCGAATGCCGATTTGGCCTGAGGTGCGGGATTTTTTAATACGTGTCATGGGTTCTACCTATAGAAAAGGGCGCGTATTTTAACCACATTTTTGTGATCTGCATATGTATTTCGCCTGAGCGCGGTTCTCCAGCGCAACGATATCTGGTTTAAGTCCGCAATATGTTGCCGGAACTTGCTTTCAGTGTAGTCGTTTCTGCTGGATAAAACTGTGCTGGCTAGGAAATGTAATCTCGCACAATACCGTTTTTACCAAGCAAATGGACAACTGGATCTGTTGAAAGACATAAAACAAAACGGCGACAAGTTGCCTTGTCGCCGTCAAAGGTTGTGCCAATCAGCACTAAATTTTTTTCACGTCGTCCTAACCAATGAATGACACCCTGTCTGGTCAGTTTCCGTATATTGTTGCGTCACTTCCCTATAATATTCGTTATTCGCGATCGTCCTGATACTTTTTATATCATCCATGTTTCTCGCGTTAAAAACGCTGACATCATGCTTGATGTCTTATTCTAGTTGTACCTAAGCACCATGCTTTCCGTGCAATTTTATCCATTTTGTTCGAGTTGTTACTAAACGTAACGAGGTTTAATTTACTCTTATCTGGCAGAATGGCAAGACAGCGTACAAAAAAAAATCACAAAAAAACTGAACCATTTTTATACATGCATTATTTTCAATGAGTTAAGAATGAAATACGATGAATTAACAAGTTTTCAAGGTAGAAAAATACTACATTTCCTACACGCCATGTGAGATATATCTCACAAAAACAACAAATGGTCTGACAGAAAAAAACCAGTTTTGCTATGCAACTTTGGTCTAAGCCGTTTTGAGCAACCTGCTTCAGTCATGCTACAAATTGCATCACGCAAACGCGCCTTACCAAAGTAAAAACCACCTCGATTGGAGTAATGCCAGTCAGTGAAGGGCTTTTATGCAAATACTCAGGGAGTTTGGCGAAAACGGCAGTGGTAACAAAACGCAGACACGCCGTAAATACATCCATGTAGGCTCGTCATCCGCTATCCCTGCGGCTGACGGTCTGCTTTTTTGTTGCCACTGTTCGCCTTTAAAGGGTCATTTAAACAAAAAATAATGCCAGTCAGCTTAACTGACTGGCATTACCTCGATTGGAGGTGGTTTAAATTTAGCAAATAAAAAAGCCGGACTCAGTGCTCCGGCTTTTTCTTAGTAGACTGCTAATTAATGCAGACCGCCTAAATATTTTGATAACGCTGCAATATCTTCATCGGTTAATTTCTTCGCAACATCACGCATCATGCCATTCATGTCATTGGCGCGAGTACCAGCACGGAAACTTTCCAGCTGAGTTTTCACGTATGCGCTATGTTGGAATGAAATTTTCGGGAAGCCAGCCAAACTGTGGCCAACACCACGTGGGCCGTGACAGGCGATACACGCTGGGATGCCTCGGGCCATATCGCCACCACGGTATAATTTTTCGCCTTTTTCTACTACATCTTCAGGAGTGGTTCCTGGTGTCATTTTCTGCGAAGCGAAATAAGCCGCTAGGTCGTGCATATCTTGCTCAGACAATGCAGCCACCATACCGCCCATAATTGCGTTATTACGGCCTTCTTTACCGCCACTCGTCAAACCGAGCTTAAACTCTTTTAATTGTTTCACCAGATAACCGGCATGTTGACCGGCAATCTTTGGATACATATCGGCAGGGCTATTGCCATCAGGGCCGTGACAAGCGGCACAGGTAGTAGATTTTGCTTTACCAGCCTCGGCATTACCTTCAACGGCAGCTGCTTGACCGATTAACCCAACTAAAAGCATGACTGGAAGTGCTAATTTTCTCATCTTGTTCCGTCTCTATTCGGCTTGAACCTGCAATTTAGCAGGTGCAATGGATAATAACCCTAGTTTTTATGTCTATTTTACACGATTCTTGCAGAGATAAAATCCCAAAGCTTCTGCATATCATTGATTTCCGCTAAACTATAGTCAAATTTGACGTCGGAGTAAGATGTGTACAAGGCAAAATTCAATTATCAGCAAACAAGTTTCCTGACCAGCGCCCCGGATATTTCCGCATTGCCGGCCGATACCGGTATCGAAGTGGCGTTTGCAGGCCGCTCCAATGCTGGCAAATCGAGCGCTCTCAATACACTAACTCGCCAAAATAGTTTAGCACGAACAAGTAAAACACCTGGTCGGACTCAGCTAATAAATACCTTTACGTTGGGCGAAGAAAAACGGCTCATCGATTTACCAGGATATGGTTTTGCGAAGGTCCCGCTCGCTGTCAAAGAAAAATGGCAAAAATCCTTGGGTGAATATTTGATGAAACGCCAAAGCCTCAAAGGCTTAGTGGTGTTGATGGATATCCGCCATCCGTTAAAAGATTTGGACCAACAGCTTATTCATTGGGCAGTACAAAGCAATCTGTCAGTGTTGTTGTTACTGACTAAAGCCGACAAGCTAAGTCCTGGTCCGCGCAAAAAGACCTTACTGGAAGTGCGTGAAGCATCATTGGCATTTATGGGTGACGTTACAGTGCATGTATTTAGCTCACTGAGCAAACAAGGCCTACCTGAGCTTGAAGAAGTCTTGGACGATTGGTACAGCCGCGAAGCGTAATTCACTATCTATTGCAGACGTTGACTTAGTTGACTGCGCAGCGAAAACTGCGCAGTTTTTATTTGCAGTCAAAAATGAACTGCCAGCACAAACCGCTGCTACATCAATTTACAGATCCTTTGTGAGCAAATGATCCTCTGCAATAAACCGCTGCGCTATTTATGCTCAGTGCTACTCAGTCGGTAAATCACTAAAGCGGCCCGAATCGTGGCTTTTTCGATGGATGTAATATCAAGAACTTCATCGGGTGAATGCGCTCCAGCACCATTGACGCCCAGCCCATCTAAACTATCGACATAAGGAGCGACAAACTGCACATCACCGGCACCACGCTGACCGGGTGGTAATGCAGGTATGGCGCCTAAGCCTGCTTGTTCGCTCGCAGTAGAATACAAAGCTAGTAATGCTTTATTGCCAGCGGTGGGAGCCATCGGAGGGTAAGCTTCGTCAAATTGGATACTTGCTTTGGTGCCTGGCAAGTGATCTTCGACAATTTCGCGCATTTTTTGCTGAGTACGCTCACGTTGCTCGGCAGTTAAGTAACGTAAATCACTTTTAATCACCGCGGTGCGTGGGATCACATTATCTTTGCCATCAGCTGTACCCTTTGTTTGCGCAACTGCGACTTCGGTGCCAGCCAAAATGAGCGCTGGATTAAAAGTAAGATCTGGCTCGATGAGCTGTCTGCGAAAACTATCGATGATCCTCGCGGCTTCAAACACTGCACCATAACCCCCTTTTCCGAAAATGGTCGAAGAATGTCCCTGCTCACCTGAAACTTCTAAGACAAAACCACCTGATGCACGACGGCCAATGGTGCCAGTGTCTTGACCTTGCGGATTTTTAACGCTGATTTCAAAAGCTAAGGCAACATCACTGCGTTTAGCTGCGGCGATTAACTCGGCGCGGGCGACATTAATCGGTTCCCCGACTAATTCTTCGTCGCCACTAAAAACTACCTGAATTTGTGCGCCATTCAGTGCGCCTACCGAAAATAAAGCCCGCAAAGCCTCAATAATAACTAAATTGCCGCCTTTCATATCGGCCACACCTTGGCCAAACACTTGTTGACCTTTTCGTGACCATGGCACGACTGGACTGTCAGGTTCAAACACAGTATCTAAATGGCCAATAAGCAAAATCCGCTTGCCGCGCGAGCCCTTACGCTCAGCAATTAAATGCCCCGCTCGGCCCATGGTTTTTGGCATTTCTACCCAGCGACAAACAAACCCTAAAGCTTCCAGTTCTTTTTCATACAAAGTGCCAACGGCACGCACTCCAGACAAATTCATAGTGCCGCTGTTTATGCGCACACTTTGCTCTAACAGGTCCAGTGCGGCCTGTTGCCGTTCTTGAATCGACCTTATCAGCGCTTTTTCATCGGTAGATAGTTCGGCAGCCAGTGCCAGTGTGGTTTGCCCAAGGATTGCCAGCAAACTTGCCAGCACGATGCCAAAGGTCTGCCGACGCCAAAGGACGGTCTTGCATGAGCGAGAATGCATTAATGGCATTTACATTCCTTAGTGGCAAAGCTACGTATCATCAGCCAACGATCAGTGAGAGACCTTCGTTGGCTCACGTTTAAAGCATGGGAAAGCTTGATGATACCGCAAACAAGCAGCGTGGCGTGTGGGAATCGACAAACATATGAGCTAAAAAAAGAAAAACCGACTGTTCATGGAACAGCCGGCATAGCAAACGGGGAGAAGCTATCAAATTATTTCAAATCAACAGGGTGTCTTGCATATGAAGACCTGCCCATTATACACAGAATTTTTAGCGTTTAAAGTATTTACTCTAGAAAATCTAATAAAATTTCAGAATTAGTTTATTTTCGACAAAAAAAAACGCCCCACTGCAAGCAGTGGGGCGGCTAAATAAGCCTACTTTCCATTTAAAATCAACTGACAAGCAGCGATTTCGTTGAAAGATAGAACATCTTACCTCTGTACCCTACGTTTTTGATTGTAATGAACTCGGTTTAAAAAGCAAGCGAATTCTGTAATAAAACTACAAAAAGTGTTCATTTATTCTGCTTTAAGCTATTTATCGTAATTTTATAACCAGATTTTCTGGTGATTTAGTGGCTATAAACAACCAAAATGGGAACTAATCGGAATTAAACATTGTTAGTCGTTCACGGGAAATGCGCTAAACGCCAACTCTCCATTCGGTGACATATTCAGTGAGGAGTCGCAGATAAATTTCAAACAGTGGTAACTGGCGCACAAAGTTGAGTCAGTGTTAATTTCGGGGGGTGTACAACTAAGTCGAGTCAGCGTTAACTTAGAGTGTTTTAGCCAAAAAAAAGCCCCTGCAATGCAGAGGCGAGAATGTGGACTACCAGGAATGGGGATGTTCACTGCTTAATAAGATAAGCAAAGGCGGAGAAAGTTCAGCCGCCTTGCAAAATAATTAATGCGCCTCATCCCAATTGTTGCCGCTACCAGCTTCCGCGAGCAATGGCACGTCGAGTTTCACCGCATTTTGCATCAGTTCAACCAAGTGCTGTTGGTAAAAATCGAGCTTATCCGCTTGCACTTCAAACACCAATTCATCGTGTACCTGCATGATCAAGCTGATTTCCTTGGCATCTTGTGTTAACAACCATGAATCAACAGCCAACATGGCTTTTTTGATAATATCAGCGGCAGTGCCTTGCATAGGTGCATTGATTGCAGCCCGTTCAGCGCCCTTTCTCCGCGCTGCATTGCTACTACGAATTTCCAGTAAATACAAACGCCGACCGAATAAGGTTTCTACATAACCTTGTTCATGCGCTTGTTGGCGAGTGCGCTCCATATAATCCAACACACCAGGGAAGCGCGCGAAGTAAGTGTCGACGTAATGCTGCGCTTCACCGCGGCCGATATCTAGCTGCTGCGCTAAACCAAACGCCGACATGCCGTAAATCAGACCGAAGTTGACGGCTTTGGCGCGACGACGTTGTTCAGTGGTCACTTCAGCAAGTGGCACGCCGAACACTTCAGCCG
Source organism: Alteromonadaceae bacterium (assembly GCA_041914845.1). Taxonomy (GTDB): domain Bacteria; phylum Pseudomonadota; class Gammaproteobacteria; order Enterobacterales; family Alteromonadaceae; genus Pararheinheimera. The sequence goes on along the minus strand of JAYSCP010000002.1, from coordinate 182,345 downwards.
CAGTTGCACGGTGAATGTCGAGGCCCTGTGCAAACGCCGTCAGCAGCGCTTCATCTTGAGATAAATGCGCCATGATCCGCAGTTCAATTTGCGAATAGTCGACTGCCAAAATCTTTTTGCCGGGCGCAGCAATAAAGGCTTGGCGAATACGACGACCTTCTTCGGTACGGATCGGAATGTTTTGTAAATTTGGCTCAGTCGAACTTAAGCGACCAGTTGCCGCTACCGCCTGATGATATGAAGTATGTACGCGGCCTGTTTTGGCGTTCACACTTTGCGGCAATTTGTCGGTGTAGGTCGACTTCAACTTACTTAAACTACGATGCTCGATAATAATGCGTGGCAACAAATAATTGTGAGCAAGTTCAGTCAAAACTTCTTCTGCGGTTGAAGGCACACCAGTTGGTGTTTTCTTTAATACTGGTAACCCAAGATTATCAAACAAAATTTCTTGCAGTTGCTTAGGCGATGACAAGTTAAAAGCTTTGCCTGCTTCGGCATGGGCTTGCTGTTCCAGTTCCGCAATACGACCTGCTAGAAACTCGCTTTGCACCGCAAGCAACTTGGCATCCACCAACACACCAGTCCGCTCCATCCGGGATAAAACCGACAATAATGGCACTTCAATTTCGGTCAATACACTGGCAAGACCGACATTGGTTTGCAGTTGTGGCCAAAGCGCTTGATGTAAACGCAACGTCACATCTGCATCTTCAGCAGCATACTCTGCGGCTTTTTCCAGTTCAATTTGATTAAATGTCAGCTGTTTACTGCCTTTTCCGGCAATATCTTCAAAGCTGATAGTTTTGTGTCCCAAATATTTTTCCGCAAGACTATCCATATCATGGCGAGTGGCCACACTGTTCAGCACATAAGATTCCAGCATCGTATCAAACTGGATCCCTTTAAGCGCGATGTCATATCGTGCCAACACACTCTGGTCGTACTTCAAATTCTGGCCAACCTTAGCTCGGGTCTGATCTTCCAGCCACGGTTTTAATTGGGCAAGGACAAAGCTCAAGGACAGTTGTTGTGGTGCCCCCAGATAATCGTGCCCCACCGGTAAATACCAAGCTTCACCCGGCGCTGTAGCAAACGACATACCGACAAGCTCTGCTTGCATGTAATCCAAGCTAGTGGTCTCAGTATCGAATGATACCAATGGAGCTTCGGTTAACGTCGTCAGCAGTTGCGTGAAAGCCGCTTCATCAAAAATTGTTTGGTAGCCAGAACGGTCGATTGGTTGCTGCACGACCGCGGACTCGATAGCTTTAGGCTGTTCTAATGTTGTCGTCGTCGTAGGAGTTGCTTGTAAGTTGTTCGCAACTACCCCTTGTGCATTGACTTCTGCATGCCAGCGCTTGAATTCGCATTGAGCAAATAAGGCGGCAAGTTCCGGATAGTTTGGCGCAGTGATGCTCAGTTCGTGGAACTTTACAGGCAGATCGACGTCAATTTTAATTGTCGCTAATTGATACGACAGCATTAACTGTGGCTCAAATTCACGTAATTTTTCGGCAATTGTTTTACTTCCACGAAAACCCAATGCCGCAATTTCATCGATACGCCGGTACAAATCGTTAATTGCACCAATACCTTGCAGCATTGCTTGTGCAGTTTTCTCACCAACCCCGGGTAAACCTGGGATGTTATCGGCTTTGTCGCCCATCAGTGCCAAAAAGTCGATGATAAGCTCAGGTCCAACGCCAAATTTTGCACGAACGCCTGCAGGATCTAACAAAGTATCAGTCATAGTATTGATTAAGGTGACATGTTCGTTCACCAACTGGGCCATGTCTTTATCCCCAGTTGAAATGAGCACATGGCGACCGCTACGACTTGCTTGTGTGGCTAAGGTACCAATCACATCATCAGCTTCGACACCGGAAATACATAACAGTGGCAACCCCATAGCTTTGATAATTTGGTGAAGTGGTTCAATTTGATAACGCAAATCATCAGGCATTGGCGGCCGATGTGCTTTGTACTCGCTGTACATTTCATTGCGAAAGGTTGGCCCCTTCGCATCAAATACCACAACCATTTGGCTTGGGTTGTATTGACGCAACAAACTTTTCAGCATGTTAATGACACCATAAATCGCACCTGTCGACTCACCACGGGAATTTGTTAGGTGTGGGGGCGAATGGTAAGCACGAAAAAGGTATGAAGATCCATCAACGAGGATCAGCGGATCTGCAGGAATCTGTACCATGCGAGTCACTCCAATGATATTTGTTGCAGCATGCCATAACACAGGCGCTGAAACCAGCACACTTAGGCACCACGTATGTGGACAACTTGTGGATATGTTTGTGAAAAACCATTAGATATGGCTTCGCCTACCCGCAAAATTCAGGCACAAAGAGAAGTCGCAAATTATTGAATTTACTGTAAAAAACGAAGGGGAAACGTCAGGAGCCCTTGTTATTATTTTTTTACTTCCTGTTGTGGAAAACGATTTTCCAACCACTCGAACACAAGCATCAATATCTAGTGTTGTTAGCTGAGTGGGTGAATAGACTACCACAAAGTCGACAATTGCAAAGTGGAAAAATCAAAAAAAATTTGCTGAATTGGCAAAGTTTTTAGTGGACTTTTCGATTACCCAGCACATCCAATGATCCATCAGATCGGCAAAATCGATCTCTTAGATCCTCCACGACCAAATTCCTGATGCAAATCAGCAGAGAACATGTTGGCGGGGCTTTCCCAAAAGCCAGAGGCAGCGCTATAATACCTTAAATTTTGTACGGCTTATTTAATCCGGGGATCCCGCTCAATGAAAAAAATCACTGTTGCCTTAGCGCTGTTCAGTTGTGCCTTGGTTGCTCAGACCACTGAAGATAAATCACAAGATGAATTAAAAGCGCGGATCGCGCCGGTTGGTCAAGTGTACTTGGCTGGCGCAGTTGTTGCTGATGCAGGTCCAAAAGAACCACGCACCGGTGAGCAAGTTTATAACGCAGCATGTTTCGCTTGTCATGCTCCAGGTAATGCACTTGGTGCTCCTGGCAAACAAACTGCAGACTGGAAACCACGTTTGGCGCAAGGTTTAGAAGTCCTACATAAACACGCACTCGAAGGTATTCGTGCGATGCCTCCGCGCGGTACCTGCGCAGATTGTAGTGATGATGAAATCTTAGCTGCTATCAAGTTTATGACCGAAGGCGTTTAAGTTAAGCCCACATCTCGTATATAGAAAGAAGAGCCCGCCGTGCGGGCTTTTTTTATGGCATAAAATATTCGCGTAACCGCTTAATCTGTCAAACTAATCATACATCTCTGTTTAAAACGCATCTGCCCTCGTGGTAATTAGATGATGAGATCATTGCTCAAGAACAAAAACGTCTAAAAACTCAACGAGCATTGATAAGATAAATCTTTAAACTGGCTAAACTTTGTGCATAATATTGAATATAAGCAAAAAGTCCTTTACTGGGATTATATTCTAATAAAAAGAGCTTCAGTTGACAGAAACCACCGCCTCATTTTTGATGAAACATGGTTCTAACCGTATCCGTCGTCTTGAACAACTGATCGAACGCTATCGGTTGGCGCATTCGGTTCAGCTGGCTTTACTCAATTTGTCCGAACTCGCAGGCACTTTGTCTGATATGAGTGAGTTTTATCCAGCCATCCACAGCTTGGTTAATCAGCATCTGGCCGCCGACAATTTTTATGTGGTTCTATTTGACGCACAGGATAGCCAATTCTCAGTTGAATACTATGCAGACGAAAAAGACCCGATTGATAGCCGCGGTTTTACTTCTGAAATGTTCTTGCATGGCCTAACTGGTTATGTCGCCCGACATAAACAAGCCCTACTCTGCGACGAACAGTTGTTTTCTGAATTACTGACCAAAGGTGAAATTGAAGTTCAAGGAACGTTAAGCCATCACTGGTTGGGCGTACCATTGACGCGTGGCGAACAACTAATTGGGGTAATGGTAGCGCAACTGTATGATAAATCTCGTGATTACTCTCGCAAAGATTTAGCATTATTACAGGCAATTGCAACTCATACCGTCGCTGCATTAGATCGCGTTAAAAGCCGTGAATTACTCGAACAAACCGTTAGAGAGCGGACCAAGCAATTACAAAATACCAATCATTCACTGCAAAAAGAAATTCGTGAACGTGTGAATGCCGAAAAGCTGCAGGCTGCGCTTTATGAAATCTCTGAACTCACTTCTAGCAACAGTGATACTTCCAGTTTTTACCGACAAGTGCATCTGATCCTCTGCAAATTGATGCCGGCAGATAACTGCTATATTGCGCTACTGGATGAAAGTGGCAGTACCCTCAGTTTTCCATTTTTCGTTGATCAATATTCGTCACCGCCACAAGAACGTACCTTACGTAAGGGCTTCACCGAGTACGTACTTAGAGTGGGTGAGGCGCGACTGATAAACCGTGAGTTATCAGACCAACTCGTTGCTCTTGGGGAAGTGTTGCGCATTGTACCTGAATCAACGCAAGCACCATTTGCCCGCAGCTGGCTTGGCGCGCCATTATTAATTGCACAGCAAGCCCTGGGTGTAATTGCGGTACAGTCGTATGACGACAGTTATTTATATAGCGACAATGAATTGAATATATTGAAATTTGTGTCGCAACACATTGCCGTTGCTATTCAGCGCAAAATCAATATCGACCAACAAAAACAACACCAAGAAGATTTAGAACGCAAAATCTTCGAGCGCACACGAGAACTACGGCAAACCAATTTATTTTTACGGTTACAAGTTGAAGAGCGAAAAAAAGCGGAAGAGAAGTTATTCCACGAGGCCAATCACGATATGCTCACTGGCCTTGCTAATCGCCAGTTATTCATGGTGCAAATGCGCCAACAATTTGCGCTACGGAATCGCGAAAACAATTTAAATTTTTCATTGCTTTTCATTGATTTAGATAGATTTAAACTAATCAATGACACTATGGGACACCATGCTGGCGACGCCTTTTTAATTGAAATCAGTAAACGTATTGTTGCTACAGTACGCGAGCATGATTTTGTCGCGCGGTTAGGCGGAGATGAATTTGTGGTGTTGTTAACACAGCTCAACCGAATCGCTGACGCGGAAGATGTCGCAGATAGGATCATCGAGACGGTGCGGCAACCCATGCAATTGCAAGGTCAGCAACTGTACTCAGGAGCTTCTGTTGGTATTGCCAACTATCACCCAGACTATACCAGCGCGGATGCCCTGCTCCGCGATGCTGACGCAGCCATGTATCAAGCCAAAGCGTTAGGACGCAACCGCTTTGTCATTTTCACCGACTCCATGCGGATGCAATTGTTGCAAGAATTGTCACTTGAACAGGCCTTACACCAAGCCGTGCAAGATCGGCAATTTAGCGTAAAGTATCAACCCATTGTTTGTAGCGAAAAACAGCATGTTTTAGGCTATTCTGCAGCTATGTGCTGGTATCATCCGCAACTTGGTTCGCAAGAGGAATTTGACCGCTACGCCCGTGAAGCTGGTGTATTACCACAAATTGAGTTGCAGATTATTGAGCAACTGCTCGAACAATTAAACTCAACATCACAACCCGCACTGATTAGCTTGAAGTTATCAAGCCAACATTTACAAAGCCCGGTGCAATTTGAGCGACTAACCAAGTTATTGCTACAAAATCAGACTTTGTTACATCGACTTTGCTTTGGTTTTGCTGAGTATGAATTGTTGAAGTTGTCGAGTAACTCACTCGCCCATTTACATCAACTCAAGCGCATAGGAGTGCGGTTGTCACTTGATAACTTTGGCGCGGAATTTATGCCGCTTGGTTTGTTGAGCCAATATCCATTTGACTTTGCGCGGTTAGAACCGTTGTTTTGCCGAGGTCTCATTAAACAACCACAAAAGCGCCAGCTGCTGGATGTGTTGTTAACGTTATCTCACCAATTCAAATTTCGGCTCATTGCCGACGGTGTCGACGATGCTGAAATTCAAGCATTACTCATTGAATACGGCTGTTGTTATATACAAGGGCCATTTGTCGAACAACAAGTTTCGAAACAACCCTCAGTCTTTCTTCAGCAACTGGCGTAAACGCTCAAGATGTGCAAGTCCAGTCTGTTGACGCTGCTCCTCGGTTTTTACCACCGTTGTCGCTTGCTGCCATTCCAAATCATCTTGCGGCAATTCCTCAAGAAAACGACTTGGCACTGGTTTAATCGTTTCACCATATTGGCGACGTTCCCGCGCATAAGTGAAAATTAACTCACGTTGGGCGCGGGTAATTCCGACATAAGCTAAACGGCGCTCTTCTTCGACATTGTCTTCGTCAATGCTGGTTTGATGCGGCAATATGCCCTCTTCCATGCCAACCATGAATACAATTGGGAATTCCAAGCCCTTTGAAGCATGCAGAGTCAGCAACTGGACTTGGTCCGCTTCGTCTTCTTGTTCATTACGTTCCATCATGTCACGTAGCGTTAATTTCGTGACAACTTCACTGAGTGTCAGCGGTTCATGCTCAGCATTACCCTTGAGCATCTCAGTGATCCAGCGATATAACTCATTGACGTTTTTCAGCGCCATTTCCGCAGCTTTGGGACTGGCGCTACTTTCAAACAGATAGGCTTCATAACGACTTTCGCGGATCATATCGCGCACCGCTTCAGCCGGCTCAGCACGAACGGCATTGTCAGCAAGCGCCACCATCCAGTTGGCAAAATGACGAACTGCCGCCAAGCTTTTCGCCGACAGTTCATCGGAAAGTTCTGGCGCACAACACGCTTCAAACAAACTGATCTGCAAACGGTTAGCAAGGCTGCCAACTTTTTCCAAAGTAGCAGCACCGATTTCACGTTTGGGCGTGTTGATGATGCGTAGTAAAGCATTGTCATCGTCTTGGTTGACCAATAATCGTAAATACGCCATCACATCTTTAATTTCTGGCCGGGAAAAAAACGAAGTGCCGCCAGAAATCCGATAGGGAATACGGTTGGTCATCAACGCTTTTTCAAAGACCCGCGCTTGATGATTGCCACGGTACAACAGCGCGTAGTCTTTATATTGCGTTCGATTTAAAAAACGATGAGAAATAATCTCGGCAACTACTTTTTCCGCTTCATCTTCTTCGCTTTTAGTCGGTAACACGCGAAGTGGCACGCCATAACCCATCTCACTAAACAACGCTTTGTCGTATTCATGCGGATTATTGGCAATTAGAATATTGGCGGCTTTGAGGATACGCTCACAGGAGCGATAATTTTGCTCTAGTTTAATGACACGTAGCGACGGAAAGTCCTTGCCCAACAACACCAAATTTTGCGGACGCGCCCCACGCCAAGAGTAAATTGATTGGTCGTCATCACCAACCACCGTAAAACGTTGCCGCTCGCCGACTAACCACTTTACTAACTCATATTGGCTGGTGTTGGTATCTTGATACTCGTCGACCAGCAAATATTGGATTTTTTGTTGCCAGCGCGTCCGAACCTCCACGTTGCTAGCAAACAACAAAGTCGGCACCATGATCAAATCATCAAAATCTAACGCATTATAAGCGCGAAGTTGCTGGGCATATTGCGCATAAAAATTGGCAAAACTAATACTTTGCGCATCACTGGCGCTGGCCATTGCCTGCTGTGGCAATAACAAATCATTTTTCCAACTGGAAATTTTACTTTGTAAGGCGCGTAATAAATCTTTGTCGCCTTGCAAATCAGCTTCAGTCAACTCTTTCAGTAAACTCATGCTGTCTTGGTCATCAAACAAAGTAAAATTGGCTTTATAACCAATCGCTTTATGCTCTTTTTTAATGATATCAAGGCCTAAGGTGTGGAAAGTTGAGACAGTGAGTCCGCGCAATTTGCTGCGTTCTAACTGATGACCAATCCGCTCACGCATTTCCTTCGCCGCTTTGTTGGTAAAAGTAACTGCAGCAATATGCCGAGCCGCAACGCCACATTCCTCGATTAGATAAGCAATCTTGTTGGTAATTACCCGAGTTTTCCCCGAGCCCGCCCCCGCAAGTACCAAACATGGTCCCGAGATATATTTCACTGCAGCGTTTTGTTGGGGGTTCAGTTTCATCGGTGTAAATCTAGCCTTCAAGAACAAAAATAAGCAAACATGAGCGCAAGCCACGACCTCGCGAGCGGCGCACAGTTTAGCTGAATATGGATGATTACGACAGCGCTTCACATCATGCAACAGCAGCGACAAACTTGCGTTTGCGCTGAGTTCTAGCTTTCGCACTGCAAGCTAAAAATAGCAGCTATCTTTGCAAAAATCTGTCGCATCCATTGGCTAACCCTCGTAGAATGTGGGCAGACTCAAGACTGCAATCAGGACAATTTTTATGTTGGATCCGAAAAAAATCGAAGAAATGGCGCGGCAAATTGGTTCTGCAATCCCACCTAAATTTCGTGAAGTTGCCGACGATGTCGAAGCAAAAGTAAAAGCGGTACTCCAGGCCAAGCTGAGTCAGTTAGATTTTGTCAGCCGCGAAGAATTTGATGTGCAAACCCAAGTGTTACAACGCACACGTGAAAAACTGGAAGCACTTGAAGCACAAGTCCAACAATTATTAGCCGAAAAATCAGCACCATCCGAGTAATCTCGCCTAGTGCTTGCTTGAAATTCAATTATTTAAGGTGCAGCTATGAACGAATTTGATTTTGATTTAGACCATTTAGATTTTGATGCCGCAGCTGAAAAAAATGCGCAAAAGATGGCGTTGGCCGATCAAGCCGCAGCTGACGCGGCTGCACAGCCAGATGAAGATGACTGCGCTGGTGGTGCCTGCAAAATCTAACGTATTCCAGCTAATGTCGGTGACCTGCGGTCATTCGACATTAGCTGCATATTCATACCACTCTTCAATTCAGCATAAACCGCAACATTAGCGCAAGCCTTCCAATACTTGATAAGCCAATTCAACCTTGAAGGTATTGGGGTAACGTTTATTGGCCAAAAGCACAATCCCAACTTGCTTTGATGGGATGAACGCTGCATACGCACCAAATCCACCCGTCGCTCCCGTTTTATGCACCCAGCTGTTGTTGCGCACTGCAGCAGGCGGATAAATGATGTTCGCGCTGCTGCCCGCCACAAAACTCAGATCTGTCATGGCTTTGAGCGAGGACAATTGCAGCGGGTAGTCGAGCATTTCCCAACCTAGCCCTTGGAACATCAGACCTGCTCGAGAGTATTGCTGCTGCGCTCGAGAAAGCGCTGCCTGCAGCGTTTGGTCGGTAACTTGTTCTGGCTGCATATTGACCTGCACCCATTTTGCTAAATCGCGCACGCTGGCCTTAGCACCACCCGCTTCATCGAGCAACACGCCATTGCCAATTCGCACTGGTTTGCCTTCTTTGTAACCCCATGCGTATTGCGCTTCTGCAGCTTTTGGCACTTGCAAATAGGTATGTGGCAACTGCAACGTTTTAGTCAGCCTAGCGAATTGTTCAGCGTATGGCTGATGGCCTGCGGCAACTGCTAAATGCGCAAATAGACCAATACTGCTATTGGCATAAACCCGCTGACTGCCTGGTTTATATTGGGGTTGCCACTGCTGATAAAAGCCGAGCAAACTCGCTTCATCAGTAACGTTGTCAGGCATCATTAATGGCAAACCACCCGCAGTATAAGTTGCCAAATGCTGCATATTAATTTGTTGCCACTGTGGATTGGTGAGTTGAGGCCAGTGTTTAGCGACTGGATCAGTGAGCTTAATATCCCCTCGCTCTAGGGCCATCGCGCCAATAACACCTGCGAAAGTTTTGCTAATAGAACCAAGCTCAAAAAGGGTATCTGGCGTCACGGCGCGCTTTTGCGCGATGTCCGCTTGACCAAAACTATAATGAAAGATTTTTCCTTGCCAAAGCACTGCAACCGCCATCCCAGGGATTTGCTGCTGCTGCATCAATTGACTGACTTGCTTGCTCACTTGCGCTTTCAGTGCCGCCTCACTTTGTATGGCGACGGTTTCTGCCGATACGTGGCCTGCCGGCACTAACGTCAATGGCAGCGCGCAAAGTAGCGCGACTCGGATGCTGTTGAACATCATAAAAATTCCTTGGCTGATAGATTTTGGGGTCAATACGCAAAAGCATTGGCGATGTAAGGTGACAATCACAAAATGAATCCATAGCAATTGCCAACAGCACCGAACCGACAAAAATTAAACGTATCGTTCGCTTTCGAGAGCTAGCATGCGCGAGTTGACTTTGCGCGACAAACGGTTAATTTGCACAGTAGCTGTTAGAAAATATTACAGAGATTAGAGGCAATCATGACCCGCAGATACCTTCCGCTGAAATCTTTACGAGCTTTTGAGGCGGCAGCTCGACATTTAAGTTTCACGCATGCCGCGATTGAGTTAAACGTCACCCATTCGGCAGTGAGTCAACAGGTAAAATTGCTCGAAGAACAGCTGAATTGCCCATTATTTCTACGGGTACCGCGGGGTTTGTGCTGACGCCTGAAGGAGAGCATCTGCTGCCAGCTCTCAATGAATCCTTTGACCGCATTGCTCAGCTGTTAGATTATTTTACTGGTCGTAAAGTGCAGGAAAAACTGAAAATTGGTGTGGTTGGTACTTTCGCCATTGGATTTTTATTACCGAGGCTCAGCGCTTTTTATCAGAAATTTCCCCATATTGAGTTACAGATCTCTACCAACAACAACCGTGTCGATATTGCTGCTGAAGGACTTGATTATGCAATCCGCTTTGGCAGTGGCGCTTGGCATGGCACATCGGCTTTGTATTTGTGCGATAGCCCGCTCACCGCGTTATGTGCACCTGAAATCGCCAAAAAGTTACAGCAGCCGTCTGATTTGTTGAATTTTACCTTATTGCGCTCTTACCGACGTGATGAGTGGAGCGCGTGGTTACAACAAGCAGGTGGGCCGCAGCTACCACCGACTCATCCGGTGATAGTGTTTGATTCAAGCGTCACGATGCTCGAAGCCGCGCAAGCAGGCGTTGGCGTAGCCATTGCTCCAGCGCGCATGTTTAGTCGTTTAATCGACAGCGGCCAGATCCAACAACCTTTTACCAGTGAAATCAGCCTTGGCAGTTATTGGCTAACTCGACTGCAATCGCGTATCGAAACGAGCGCGATGCGTGAGTTTGCGCAGTGGCTAAGCGCCGAGTTAATTGCTAACGTTTAACAAAGCGTCAACTCTGGGTAATCCAATAGCAATGAGACCTTTCAGTGATACAAAACTCGCCCAAAGCGAAGTCTCAATAACGCTGGTAGTAGAAACCTTGGCGAAACGCGATATCTGCAACTGATGACTAAGGTTGGTTGAGAACGTCATTTAAGACTTTAAAATGAAGGCGGCAATTATTACTTTGCCGCCGTAAGTCATGGCAAGTCTAATGGTTAGCCAAAGTGGTTGAAACAAACTTTGTTGCCATCCAGATCTCGGACATAAGCACCGTAAAATACGCCAGGTATACGTTGCCCTGGAGCTCCGTCACATTGCGCACCTAAAGCTAACGCCTTGTGATACAGCTGATCCACGAGTTCCTTAGAACCTGGCGCAATTGCGAACATCACGCCATTACCTGGGTGTGGATCTTCTTTATTAAATGGTACACACACCGCAACCATTGGCTCTTTGGTGTTTTTGCCAATAAACACAATACGATCCATGTTAATCAGGCGTTTTGCCCCTAAATCAGAGAGCAAATTGGAGTAAAAATCAGCGGCTTGTTGTAAATCTCGGGTGCCGAGTGTGACGTAACTAATCATCAAATGCTCCGTTAGAAAATTATCGTTGAAAATTGCATGAACCAATACGGGTCAACAGTACAAACAGACCAATGTTCTTATAGAGCCAACAACAGCAGAGCTGCCATGGCATCCCAACAATTGTAAGCTATTCAATAAGTTTGGTCAGAGATTAACCAATAAAAGCCGTGACTTTGATCTCAATTTTCCACGCAGGATCAGCCAATCGCGCTTCAACCGTCGCACGCGCTGGTGCATGGCCTATGGCAACCCAGGCATCCCATACCAGATTCATCTCGGTGTAATCAGCCATATCTGCTAAATAAATTGTGGCATCGACAATCTTAGTTTTATCAGCACCACATTCCGTCAACAATGCATCAATTTGCCCTAACACATCTGTAGTTTGTGCAGCGATGTCACCGTTTGCTTGCGCAGGCACCATGCCGGAGCAGAAGATAAATCCACCCGCTAACACCGCTTCAGAGTAACGAGTTCCAGGTTGTACACGAGTAATGGCCATATAAAATTCTCCATGCTGAGCACAAAAAAGCCGCGCATAGCGCGGCAAGCAGGGAATTAGCATAACTGAAATTTGTAAAAACGTCGCCAAAGAGCTTTCACCGAAGCTTACTTGCCTAAGCATCGGTGAGGTTTAGCTTGGGTTTGGCTTAGGTTTGGCTTGGCGCTTGACCAAGCTTCGGCGCTTTGATGCCTTCTTTGCTGGTATCAATCAAATCATAAACTTTCATTGCTGGGACTTGCGCTTGGATTTGCTGTTCAATCCGGTCAAGCTCCCGCAATTGACCACAAATTTGTTCGCCACGCGTTTCCAGACCAGCGCTTTTCGCTTTCATTTCGACATCTAAATCGTTGCCGAACTTATCCATTTTCGCGCCAAATGCCGTCATTCTTGCTTCGAAGTCGCCACTGCCCTCTGACATCGACTGCCCCATCGCCATCATCATAGCGCCCGTCAGTTTCATCATCGATTGCTCAACTGCTTGATCAAATTCTTTTTCGAACTTGCCATCGGCATTATTGACCTTGCTGCCATTAATGCGAATATCGCCGCCTTGTTGCACAACGATAGTCTCAACATGTTGTTTAAGTGAACTAATCGTTTGCTCTACCGATGCTTGCAACTGCGGGTTTTCGCCACCAAATGCTTGCACTACTTTATCCACTGCCGTCGCGGCCATTTGCATGGCGTCAGCAACTAGCCCAACCACAGCATGACCTTGTGTGCGCAAGCCATGCTGATAGTTTTTCAAACTTTGTGTTGTCGCCGCGTCGGTATTGACCTTTTTGCCTTCTAACCAAAGCGAACCGGAATCATCAATTCGCCATAAATCTTGGCTTGCACGCTGTAACCGTACGTCATTTGCGGCAATCACTAAATCATCTTTAAACTGCAATGAACAGTTGTTATGAACTTCGTCAGCATGGGCATTCATCACCATGCTGCTAAAAATTGTGGTCGCTATTAATGTTTTCATGCTGCGATTCCTTCTAGGCTATGCCGCTTTGCGGGAGATAATTCATGCTTCGCAATGCTCGTGCCAACTGATAAATAGTTGATTTAAAATGAATTACAGATTAACAGCACTCCAGACGTAATAGCAGAAATAGTCAAAACCACTAATTTTTAGCGAATAACCACTATGGCAAATCAACTGCACGTTATAACCAAATAGAATATATGCTATCGATCCATTCTTTCTTTTTTATCCGTTTAGACGGCTAAAATGTCAGCAGATTAGTAATTGATAGGTAAGGTTATGCCGTTTGCTTCACTGAATGCACTGACGAGTCCGCTAAGTGCTCAACAGGTTCAAGACTTACAAAAACTGGTGAGTCAGTTAAACCCCATCCAACAAGCATGGGTCAGTGGCTTTTTGGCAGGCTCGGCCCAAACCGCTGGTGTGCAATTACCAAGCACTGTGGCCGCAAACGCCACACCTTCAGTGCTAACCATTTTGTTTGCATCGCAAACCGGTAATGCCAAAGGCGTCGCTAGCAAACTAAAAACTGCAGCAGAACAACTCGGCCTGAACGTCAATTTACAAGATATCGCCAGCTACAAAACCAACGCCTTAGCCAAAGAGCAGCATTTAATCATCGTCACCTCAACCTATGGCGAAGGTGAGCCGCCAGAGTCTGCGGTCAGTTTTCATAAATTCTTGTTTGGTAAAAAAGCCACACCACTACCGCAGTTGAATTTTGCCGTGCTTGGTTTGGGCGATAGTTCTTACGAATTTTTCTGCCAAACCGCGGTGGATTTTGATACTCAATTGGCGAAATTGGGCGCAAATCGCTTACAAGCACCAGCGTTACTTGATGTCGATTACGATGCTGGCGCTGCGACTTGGCAAGCAGAAGTATTGGCCAAGTTCCAACCGCTATTGCAAAGCACATCACAAGTTGCATCAGTCACAGGTGCAGTGGCTGATGCTGCACATAACTCGGCTTACACCAAACAACAGCCGTTTGTGGCTGAGCTTTCGGTCAATCAAAAAATCACTGGCCGCACATCGACAAAAGATGTGCGCCACATCGAAATTTCCCTCGCTGGCTCTGGCCTGACGTATCAACCAGGTGATGCTTTGGGTGTCTATTTCCAGAATGACCCAGCCGTAGTGCAAGCGATTTTGGCCGCGACCGGCATTACTCCAACGAACGTAGTGAGTTTAGACGGCTTGGGCGAACTGACGATTGAGCGTGCATTAATCGACAGCTTGGAGCTAACACAATCGTACCCAAGTTTCTTAGAGAAATATGCAAGTAGCACCGGCAATAGCGAATTGCAGAAAATCGCAGCGGACAAAACTGCGGCTCGTGAGTTTTTAGCCACTAGGCAAACCCTTGATGTGATTTTGCAATATCCAGGGAGCTTAACAGCGCAACAGCTGGCAGATAGCCTGCGCAAACAACAACCGCGGCTTTATTCAATTGCTTCAAGCCAAGCGGAAGTTGGTGAAGAAGTGCATTTAACGGTTGGTGTGGTGCGTTACGATGCCTTTGGTGCCAGCCATTTAGGCGGTGCCTCTGGTTATTTGGCAGAGCGTTTAGCCGAAGGCGAAAACGTGCGGGTTTTTGTTGAACATAACGACAATTTCCGTTTGCCAGACCATGATACTCCGGTGATTATGGTCGGCCCAGGCACTGGTATTGCCCCGTTTCGCGCCTTTTTGCAAGAACGCGATAATGCAGGCGCCACTGGCCAAAACTGGCTATTTTTCGGCAATCCGCATTTCACCCAAGACTTTTTATACCAAGTTGAATTACAAGATTATCTAAAACGCGGTGTGCTGGCTAAACTCGATGTGGCTTTTAGCCGTGATCAGGCGCATAAAGTGTATGTTCAAGACAAACTGTTAGCCAAAGGTGCAGAAGTCTGGAACTGGCTGCAACAAGGCGCACACTTTTACATCTGCGGCGACGGCAGCAAAATGGCACGTGATGTCCACGAAGCATTAGTGCAAATTGCCGTGAACCATGGCGGCTTAAGCGCCGATGATGCTGCAGAGTATTTTGAACAACTGCGCGAGAGCAAACGTTACCAGAAGGATGTTTATTAATGACAAAGCCAACGCAATACCCAATTAATCCAGATCTGCAGGTGCAGGGCGCGTTGTCTGATAACGAACGTCTGAAAACACAAAGCCAGCATTTACGCGGAACTATTACTACCGATCTGCAAAACGAAATTACCGGCGGTTTCACCGGCGATAACTTCTTATTGGTGCGTTTTCACGGCATGTATCAACAAGATGACCGCGATATTCGTGCTGAACGTGCCGAGCAAAAGCTGGAGCCGCTGCATAATGTGATGCTGCGCGCGCGGATGCCTGGTGGCATCATCAAGCCAGAACAATGGTTGGCAATTGACAAGTTTGCCAGCGAAAAGACCTTGTACGGCAGCATTCGTTTGACCACGCGGCAAACCTTCCAATTTCATGGTGTATTTAAACCGAATATCAAACCGATGCACCAGATGCTCAACAGCATTGGCATTGACTCGATTGCCACGGCCGGTGATGTGAACCGCAACGTGTTATGTACTTCTAACCCTGTTGAATCGGTACTGCATCAGCAAGCCTATGAATGGGCAGCGAAAATCTCTGAGCATTTGTTGCCAAAAACCCGCGCTTATGCCGAAATTTGGCTGGACGAAGAAAAAGTCGAAACCACGGAAACCGAACCAGTGCTGGGTGATTCCTACTTACCGCGCAAGTTCAAAACCACAGTGGTGATACCGCCGCACAACGATGTGGACGTGCATGCCAACGACTTAAACTTTGTCGCTATTGCCGAAAATGGTCAGCTGGTTGGCTTTAACGTGTTGGTCGGTGGCGGTTTAGCCATGACGCACGGTGATAAAGCAACCTACCCGCGTCGTGCGGAAGACTTTGGTTTTATTAGCCTTGAGCACGTTTTAAAAGTGGCTGAGCATGTGGTCACCGTGCAGCGTGATTATGGTGATCGGGTTAACCGCAAAAACGCCAAAACCAAATACACTATTGACCGTATCGGTGTAGATACCTTCAAGCAAGAAGTAGAAAAACGAGTTGGCGTGGCGTTTGCGCCAAGCCGTCCTTATGAATTCACCCATCGTGGCGACCGCTTTGGCTGGGTTGAAGGCATTGATGGTAAACATCATTTAACTTTGTTTATCGAAAATGGACGCTTGTTGGATTACCCAGGCAAACCGCTGAAAACGGGCGTGTCAGAAATTGCCAAAATCCATAAAGGCGATTTCCGCATGACAGCGAATCAGAACCTGATCATCGCGGGTGTTGCTGTTGAAGATAAAGCGCAGATCGAAGCGCTAGCACGGGCGCATGGTTTGTTAGAAGACAGTGTGACCGAGCAGCGGAAAAACTCGATGGCCTGTGTGTCAATGCCCACTTGTCCGCTGGCGATGGCTGAAGCTGAGCGCTATTTGCCAACCTTAGTAACTCATGTGGAAGGCATTTTAGCTAAACATGGCATTGCTGAAGACCATATTATTCTTCGGGTAGTCGGCTGCCCGAATGGTTGTGGCCGCGCGATGTTGGCTGAAGCTGGTTTAGTGGGTCGTGGTCCTGGCAAGTACAACTTGTATTTGGGTGGGAACACCGCTGGTACCCGTATTCCGAAGTTGTATTTGGATAACGTCGCAGAAGCAGAAATTCTAACAACGCTTGATCAATTAATCGGTCGTTGGTCGCTTGAGCGTCATGCCGGTGAATGCTTTGGTGATTTCGTTATTCGCGTTGGTGTCGTTGCTGAAGTGAAAGTCAGCAAAACCGACTTCCACGCTTAGTCGGTTTAGAGCGAAATCCTCGGAGCATGACTTCGAGGATTTCGCGCCTGTGCCAGTGCAACGCCAAGTCAATGCAAGCTCAATCCAAGGTCAGTTATGAGTAAGTATCAGCAGTTATTAGCCCAAGATAGCGCCACGCAACAAGCTTGGATCGCTGAATTAAATCAGCATCTTAATGCAATGACTGCGCAGCAACGCGTTGAATTTGCACTCAATGAATTACCTGGCACCCATATGCTGAGTTCAAGTTTTGGGATTCAAGCAGCGGTGATGCTGCATCTGTGTACCCGCGTTTCACCAAAGCTACCGGTAGTGCTCACTGATACTGGCTATTTATTCCCTGAAACTTATCGTTTTATTGATGAATTGCAGGACAAGTTGCAACTGAATTTGCAGGTGTATCGAAGTAAACTAAGCCCTGCGTGGCAAGAAGCTCGTTACGGCAAGCTGTGGACCAGCGCGGAAGGCCTGAAGCAGTACAATCAATTGAATAAGGTTGAGCCAATGGCGCGCGCGCAGCAGGAGCTTGCGGTGCAAACTTGGTTTAGTGGTCTGCGTCGTAGTCAAAGTTCGACCCGTGCCGATACCCCAATTATTAGCATCCAGCGCGGCATTGTGAAGTGTTGTCCTATTGTCGAATGGAGCAATAAAGACATTCATTATTACTTACAAGACAATGGCTTACCTTATCATCCGTTATGGGAGCAAGGCTACGTTTCCGTCGGTGATACCCACTCAACTCGGCCGCTTGAGCTTGGCATGAGTGAAGAAGACACCCGTTTCAACGGTCTTGGCCGTGAGTGCGGTTTACATACCAGCGGCGATGGCATTTAGCGCTATTGCCGTGGTTTAGTCGAGAAACAGAGCTGATTTTTTAGTCACATGATGGTCATGCTTGGCCAATTCCGCTACTGAGTAAATCAAATCGCAAAACCACTCTGTTTTTTAGCATCACCATCGTTTACGTATTTAAACATAACTCAGCGCATCAGTAATTGTTTTGTTACAGCCTTGCCACGTCGCTTTCAACGCTGCCAGCACACAGACTAACGTCAGGACTGCACTGGTGATTAACGCTAACGGCCAAGAGAACTCAATCGTTAACGGATAACCTTGGCTGCTGCCCGGTGGTGGCGGCATTTCCAGACCTAACACTAACAGTGCCCAAGTGACGATCCCAGCGATAACAACCCCGGCGATAGCACCGGCGATGCCGATAATGCCTGCTTCCATCAGGAAGTTACGAATGATCTCTCCACGGTAACAGCCCATTGCAGCGATAGTCCCAATTTCACGAGTACGTTCAGTGACAGTCATGCTCATGGTGTTTGAAATCGAGAAGAACACCAGCAACACCATCATCACCCCTAACAAACCAAAGATCCGGTTATACAACGCTTGCACAGATTGGAAGTAAAACGCACGTTGCCACCAAGGAGTCACTGCAACCGTATTATCTAAAGTGGTGACACTGGCTAATTTCTCAGTCGTTTTGTCCAAATCGAACAGATAGACCGCAACACTACTCACTTTTTCGGTGTTAATTAACGCTTTTGCACTTGAAAGGTCAATGTACAGTTGACGTTTATCCAAATCAGGCACACCTGTGGCGTAAATCCCTTTGACCACAAAATCGAAGGCATTGAGCGCACCATCAGTGGTCGTCGCCATCAACGTAATATTGTCACCCACTTTTGCTTTCATGCTGTGCGCCAAACCTTGCGCTAACACCACCTCCGGTACTGCCTCATTACTAGTGATTCCGCTTAATGGCGAACCTGCTAACATATGCAAAAATGGCCCTTTCACTTGAAACTCGCTGGCTTCAACACCAAGACCTAAGAAAATCGCGGTCTTTTCGCCGTTGCTAACCAAACCACTTAAATTGATACGTGGTAATACTGCTTTCACGTCATCATCCACCAACAATTCGTCGCGAATGTGCTCAAAATTGCTAAGGCCGTATTGCATCGGCACATCTTCTTCATCTGTGAAGAATCGTAGATGCGTAATGGTCAGGTTTCCTTCATCACGCGCCGCTTTTTCTGCGAGTGAATGGTAGGTAAACAACGCAAAACCACTGCTGACTAAAATCGCGGTCATCGCAATTGCTGTGACCAACATGGTGAAGAACGACCGACGACCATTACGTAACACGTTTAAAAAAGCAAAGTGAACCCAACGCATAATTTACCCCCTGGCCAGCTGCAATGCTGGTTTTGTTTGTTCTGTTAACTGGCCATCGCTCAGTTCAATTACCCGATCACAGCGGTCTGTCATGCGGTGATCATGCGTGGCGATAATAAAAGTACTACCCACTTCTCTGCCTAAATCGCGCATTAGATCAATGACTAAGTTTGCGGTCGGCGTATCTAAATTCGCGGTCGGTTCATCGGCAATCACTAACTGTGGTTCTTTCACTAACGCTCTGGCGATGGCAACGCGTTGTTGCTGACCACCAGAGAGTCGGTCTGGGCGTTGTTTGGCAAATTTAGCAAGCCCGACCGCGTCGATCATGCGGGCAACCCGCTCATAACGCTGCGCTTTTGACATGCCTAACATCAGCAGCGGGTATTCAATATTTTCAAAAGCCGACATCACCGGAATTAAGTTATATCTTTGAAAGATAAACCCTATGTTCTCGCGGCGGATGGCTGTTAATGCCTGCGCATTTGCAGGAACCAATGCACCGCCAAGATACAACTCGCCTTGATAATCGGGGTCTAACAAACCGCAGATGTTTAACAAGGTTGACTTGCCACTGCCCGATGGACCACACAACGCGACTGTCGATCCTTGTTCAATATGAGCACTCACTCCTTTTAGCGCCTGAACTTCAGTAGTCCCGGTCAGGTAGGACTTGGTTAAATTGGCAAAGCGCAACATCTGATTACTCCCCTGAAGTCGCGTTTAGTAGATCAGCTTTTAATTGATTAACCATGCCTAAGTGCGGACCTTGTGGCGCCAGCGTTACAATGTGTTGTAAGTAGTCAGCCGCTTTTTGTTTATCACCCTGTTGCACCGCTGCTTGTGCTGCACAGAGATAAGCTTTCACTTGCGCACGGGCCGGTGAATGCGAAAAACCTACTGAATTTACTGTGGTTTCTAGTAAACGGTAGCCTTGGTCGAAGCGATTAAACATCGGTGGTACGCTGATAAAAGTGCAACCGGCGGTTACATGGATTTGCATTTGCACTGCTGCAGAAGTGGCATCTGTCGGTTGTTTGTTCACTAAAATCAGCGATTTATCTAACTTGGCCAGGCCTTTTTCGCTTAATTGCATTTTTTCCCATGGTTGGTCGGCATAACGCGCTCCAACAGTTTCGCTGCTACCCAACAAACCAATGGTCAAGGCATCTTTGGGTTGTTGTTTTTGTAACTCGGCTAACGCGTTAATTGCTCGAGCATTTGCTGCTGCATCACCTTGTACGCCAGCTTGATAATCGGTCATGACCTCCGCAGGGATGTCGTTGGCAAGCGCCGCACCAGAGGTGATTAAAGCCAGCATTGTTAATGGTAGAATGGTGTTTTTGATTGATGTGTTCATGTTTATTTCCCTTGCAATTAATAGTTTGCGTCACTTGATGATGAACATAGTAAAAGCAAAAAAATGACTCTGCTGGCTCAGGCGACAATCGGTTGTTTTCGGGGGCAACCTGTCAATTTGCTGGATAAACGGCAGGCAGGAAAATTTGAGGGTTGGCAACGATGGGCAACAATGCCGCTTGGTGCCCGAGAATATATGTGAGCGCAGGCCAAGCATCGGATGAGCAACAATTGCCAAGCCACTGTGCAATATCTTGGCATGTCGAAGCAGGCTTTGAGCGTATGACTTGCCAGTATGATGCCAAAAGCCCTCTGAGCAACGCGGTATATCTGCTTGATCTGGAGTTGTTTAAGAACAAAGGTTCAGTGGTTCTACACTGTGTCGAAAACTGTAAACCGGAAATTCCAGCACTGTTTACCTACCTAAACAGTGAGGAATGAGAGTTAGCTCACAACTAAAAAATTAACTGAAGCCAGCCACAATTTAAAAAGTGACTGTCCTCAGTTAGTAATTGCTCAGTTAGTAATTTCAAACGCTCAACAATCCCTTCGCACTGATGTTCAAAGTTGCAGCCATCGATTTCACCGCAAAAAAACAAGCGGTGCACACAGCGATACTTTAAGAGGTAAAGCGGGGTTTCGCTCAAGGCGATTTGCTTGCTTCTAGTCTTTGGCATGCTGTCATGCCTGACAAAATATCCATGAGTTTTGTTGCAAAAATGCTAAATAAAAGCCAAGGAGTGGATGTTCGCGGGTAGAACGTCATTTCGGATGTCATCTTTAACTATTGAGGAAATCGTATAGCCAGATTCCTAAATCAGAACCAAGACTATCAAGTGAAGAGAAAAATTCATCTATTGGTCCTGGTTCATAATAATAATATACTTCATCCATTGCCTCATCATTTCCACCTGAAACACAGTTTAATAATTCGACCTTAATTTATAAAATTTCACTTTTTATAAAAAACCACATTGTATATTTCAATTCAAACAACGAAAAATCAAACAAAATAAAATAGGTATCAAATACCACGCAAAAATAAATATTTAAATAGATTGATTTAATTTCCAACAAAACCAAACTTAGAATGCGTACTTTGACGTCTATAATAATTTAGAGTGCTCGACTTAATACAGGAAAGGGAAATGCATTTACTGCATTTCCCTCATTATTCTTAGCTATGTAAGAAATCATATAACCACGAGCCAAAATCTGAGCCAACATCGTTTAGTTGACCGATGTTAAACTCAACAACACCCAAGTTAAATGTGATATCTTGCCAGTTGTAATCGCCATCACCACCAGAAACACAAGTTAATAAAGATTGTTCAATTACCATAATTTCATTGTGCATAAACAATTCCTTATTTTATAAAATGTTTACATATAAAATCAGCTCAAGCCGATGAATGAAATTTAATTTAATTCACTGAAAATAATAAGCTGCAATTTCTGACAGCCTAAATTGTTAAATTTTAATATAATTTGAAGTGGTAATGTTTTTCATCAAAGCAGTATGATTTTTAAAGTTCGGCTGCTAATCGTGGGTCTATGAAAAACTACTTAGAAGACTGCAGAAATTTGTTGTCCTGAAAGAAAGCATCCGCTAAGGGCGTCCGATACTTTAAGGATATAGCATTGCGAGATCCCTCGTTTTCACCGAGGACGCGGGAAAACTCAATTTGTCCAATTCAATGGGATCAAGGACAACCAGTCACCCGATGAGAGTGGCTGGCTTTTAAAATTGATAGCAGGATTTATCGCAGGTCAAATGCAATTTACTGTGCAAGCATGCTTGCAAAGTCGGCGCGCAGCAGCACTTGCGGGTTAAAAACTTTGACCGGAATATCGACTGGCGTCACCATTTTGTAACGGATCACGGTTTTGCTGCGGGGCTGTAGCTTATCTTGCAAACTCATCGCGACTATCGCTGGTTTGCCATCGCGTTCGCCACGTTCAAAACTGGCGGTTTTCGCCAATAGCCCTGAGCGTAAGTACAATTGGGCGCTTAACGGGAATAGGTCTGCAGCATTTAATGTGAGATTAATACGCTGATAGCTGGCTGCTTCGTTGTTAGCTTGCAGTTCTAGTGTGATGGTTTTGCCATCAGCGATTTCTGCAGCTGTATGGTAATCTTTGAACCAGCTCAGTGTTGCCACATCGCCAAGCGATGCTTCACCCAATAATTTCTGCATTGGTGTAATGCGCATCGGCCGCCGGCTCTTGGGCATCAACAACCAAAAATCTTTGCCACTAATCAATACTTTTTGCCCAGCATCTGCAGTGGATTTGAATAACACTAACGATTGATTATCTTTGCCAGCATAGACTTGATATTGCCGAGTTTTTTCAAGCTTTTCATCTTGATACAACTCAACATCACAATCGATCCGCGCGGAATCCGCTTGTACTTTATATTGCTCAGCAAGCTTAAGCGTATCGGTTGCACTAGCCTGGCCACTCAACAAGCTCACCACTGCAGCCAGCAAGATAGCACTCTGCAAAGTGGGCTTTAAGGTAAAAGGCTTATTAATAAACGTCGAGGCCAACGTTTTACTGGTCGTGTTAATTAGAGTCATCATATAGTCCTTTGCAAAGAGTAAATCGCTTTTGATAGGACAATACTAATGTCTGCCTCGCGGTGCTGCTTGCTCAGGCGACAACCGGTCGCTTTGCGGGGTGAGTGGTCAAAATCGCCGATAAACTGCGCATGCGCTGATGCGAAGAACAAGCAAACACCAGCCCTTCGCTACATTTGCCGAAACAAGTTCTGGAAAGCGCGGCTCACTGGCAATTCCACGCCATTTTTTAACGTCACCGACATATGTCCCGCGAAATCCCGTTCAACTTTGGAAATCTGCGCAACCCGCACAATCACACCGCGGTGAATTCGCCAAAATACATCAGGATCCAACTGTTGCTCTAACGTTGTGATAGACGTGCGGATCAGATACTCCTGCCCTTTACAGCTCACTGTCGTGTATTTATCTTCCGCTTGGAAATAATCGACATCGTTCACATCCAGCATAAATAGCGTCTCGCGAAAACTCGCTTTAATCCACTTCAGACGTTGTGGCTCAACGGCACTGCCACCATCTGCGTTCGCCTCAGTACGTATGCCCGCAGTCGTATCGGAGCCAAAGGTTAAGCCAGGAACTAACCGTGTTAGCATCTGCTGTAACTTTTGCATATCAACATCAGGCTGGCCGTTTTGTCTCGCTTGTAGACGGCCTTGCAAACGAGCGATTGCTTTTTCTAGTCGACTTTCTTCAATTGGTTTGAGTAAATAATCAATGGCTTCGTTATCAAACGCCTCTACCGCATGTTGGTCAAAGGCTGTGGTGAAAATCACTAGAGGCGCGGCATCAAGCTGACGAAATTTGCGAGCCAGTGTCATCCCGTCCATGCCTGGCATGCGAATATCTAAAAATGCGACATCCGGCGTATGCTCGATCGTTAAATCCCAAGCTTCTTCGCCATCGCAGGCAACAGCGACAATTTGTAACTCAGGCCACAAATCACTGAGTAACGCTTGCAGATGACGCCGCAATAGCGGCTCATCATCCGCGATTAGTGCTCGGCACACTGGTTGGGTGGTTGTTAACATAAATTGGAACCTCAATTTTTACTAGAACACCCGCAGTGCCCTGATCTGCAAAAGAAAATTCTGCGGTATCGCCATAAATCTGCTGAACACGTTCGCGGGTAGTCGCTAAACCAACCGAATGCCCCTGATGCGCACTCGGTGCTACACGAGGGGAGCCGTCGTTGTAGATAGTGATCAATAAACGTTGCTCGACTAGCTGAATGTTTAAACGTAATTCACCACCTTGGCGTAGCGGTTCAATCCCATGCACAATGGCATTTTCAATCAGCGGCTGCAGCAGCATCGGCGGAAACCAAAGGTTGTCAGGCACGTTGTCGGCAATGTCTAAGCTGACTCGCAGCCTGTCGCCGAGCCGGATTTGTTGAATCGCGATATAAGCTTGATTAAAGCGCAGCTCATCCCCCAAAGTTAGCCACTCTTGACGGGTGCGGTTTAAACTTTGCCGCAGCAATGCAGTCAGCGCTGACAGCATTTTATTCGCCTGTTTTGGTTCTAATGCGATGAGTGCTTGAATGTTCGCGAGCGTATTAAACAAAAAATGTGGTTCTATTTGTGATTGTAATAACCGCAGCCGCGCTTCCAGTACTTCTTTTTCTTTGTTGATTCTATTTATCTCTGCACGATCAAGCGCTTGTTGCAAAATGAAGGTTTGTTCGCGACTAAAATAGATGTAACTCAATAGTAGTGTCGCTACCGTCCCCATCACCAGCGCTGGCAGATAATTCAGTATACTCACCGCGCTATTTACCGTGTCTGCCGCTGAATCCAGCAACCAACGATAACGAACTAATACAGGAATAAAACCCCAAAGGGTGACTGCGAACAGCACAGCTGCGGTATAAAGCAGCGGCAACGGCGTTTGTGGTCTCGCATTTTGCAGCCATATTTTGCTGTAACGAGTGGTGAAACCAATGCCGAGGGAAATGATTAAAGACAACCACAGATATTCTGCCCAGCCCACTGCGTATAAAATGACGCCGATCCCGCAGCAAACCAGCGCCAATCTAAGCCGCTTTTGCCATTCTGAATGGGTCGTGTAATCGGGTTCAAATTGCGGTTCAGAAGACAAATTCCGCTCCAAGATAAATACTCTGATCAAAGGCTAGTTGCCGGTAAATCCCCGCAGAGTGCCCAGAATAACGTCGAAACCCCAAACTCAGCTGCTGGCTATCCGCCCAAGCGTAACAAAGCTTACCATTAATTAACAATGTTGGATCAATAGGGTTATACACCAAAGTAAGCTCCGGCCGCCAGTGATCATTTGCCGCTCGTAAATGCAGCATCACATTGTGTTGAAACAAGTTTTGGCTAGAAAACATCTGCCGCTCAGCCGATAAATAGTGCCGGGCACGCGGGTCGGAATTCAGCGCAGCCGCTTGTAATGGCACTTGGTGTAACAACTCACGCCACTCTTGGTCAGCGGGAGAACGGCCGTCATACCAATATTCAGCAATAAGGTTGAGCCCAGATCCAAAGCTGTAATTGATACCGACAGCCCCCTGCCAAGCGCCTTGTTGCCAGGTTGCCTGCACTGGGTTAATAAAGCTATTTGCCAATAACGCTTCAGCTGAATACTCGGAGGTCATAAAGCGTTGTTGCCACAATAAGCTGGTATGAAACTCCAAGGCATCACTGAGTACCGACACCGCACTAAAACCTAAACGAGTTTTTAACTGTGCATCGTAATGGGCTATCAATTGCAATTCCCAGTCCGTTAAACGCTGATACCAACGCGTGCCACAACCCCAAGCGCCAGCAATTTGTTTACCTGCAATAGCAAACTCAGCGCGACTTTGGTTGCACAACACACTGTAAGCACCCGCTTCGGTGAGATACTCCGTTTGTACTTGCCAGACTCCAGGCGCGACTGCGGTGTAAACGGCCAAAGGATCAGTCGGTGAAAACATATCGAGTGGCCGAAAGCCATAGCTAACATCCCAATCGAGCTTCTTCTTACCCAGCGACCATTGCCAATCACCCAGGCTGAAATCATAAAACAACTCCGACAGCGTCACCGCCGATGTGCCATCACCGATCACCTGCTGGTGCCAAGCTGTTGCCGCAACCCGCACACCATTTTGCTCGGCGGCTAAATCCAGCGCTTGCAGGGTTTGCCATTGATGTTCTGCAGGAAATAACGCACTGTTGCTGCTCTGCTGTTGTTCAACAATCGAGCGCCAGTTCACATCCACGGCAAAACTTGGTGTTGCCAAAACACTTGCGACGAAGATTGTTGCATTCAGCGCTATCGGAAACAATTTCATGTTAAATACCCGTGTCGACCCACAATATTGCCTAGCTTAACGGCCAACTCGCAAGTCCGCTGACGCAGGCGACAAAGGGTCAAAAACTTGGATAAAAGGTCGTTTGCCGCTGCAAACTTGCCGTCAGTTAGTTTTAACGGCACAATCGCACGACAATAAAAACAGGGTCCATCATTATGACAACAGAACAAGTCCTGCCGAAAAAACCGGCGTGGCAATTTGGCTTAGTACCGCAAATCATTGTCGGTATTGTGCTCGGTATCGTTTTAGCTACGATTTCCAAAGAAGCAGGACAAGCGGTAGCAATGCTTGGCGCGCTGTTTGTGAAAGCATTAAAAGCCATAGCGCCAATTTTGGTGTTTGTATTGGTAGCTTCCGCTATCGCCAATCGTAAAATTGGTGGTCAAGCCAAAATGAAACCAGTGTTAGTGTTGTATTTACTGGGCACTTTCTTAGCTGCGCTCACCGCAGTTGCAGCCAGCTTTATATTTCCAACCACTTTGGTTTTAACGGCAGCTGCAGATGGCGCCAATGCGCCTCAAGGCATTAGCCAAGTGCTTACGGACATTCTCTTTAAAGTGGTGGATAATCCAATAAATGCGCTGCTTACAGGGAATTTTATTGGTGTGCTCGCTTGGGCTGTTGGTTTTGGTCTTGGTCTGCATCACGCCAATAGCACCACTAAAAAAGTATTTTCTGATATCTCGCATGGTGTCTCACACTTAGTGACTTTAATTATTCGCTTAGCCCCTATCGGTATTTTTGGTTTGGTGGCAGAAACTATCGCGACGACTGGTTTTAGTGCCCTGGCAAGTTATGGGCATTTATTAGCGGTACTTGTTGGTTCAATGGCATTTATTGCCTTTGTTATCAACCCACTATTAGTATTTATCACCGCTCGAAAAAACCCTTATCCGTTGGTGTTTACTTGCTTGCGGGAAAGCGGGATCCCTGCTTTTTTCACGCGGAGTTCGGCAGCCAATATTCCAGTGAATATGATGTTATGTGAAAAGTTGAAACTCGACGAAGACACTTACTCTGTGTCAATTCCGCTGGGCGCAACCATCAATATGGCAGGGGCCGCGATCACTATCACCGTGTTAACACTGGCAGCAGTGCATACTTTGCAGATCCCAGTTGATTTTGCTACGGCCATGCTGTTGAGTGTTGTCGCGAGCCTTTGTGCCTGCGGCGCATCAGGGGTTGCCGGTGGATCATTACTGCTAATTCCTTTGGCTTGTAGTTTATTCGGCATTCAAGCCGAGACTGCCATGCAAGTTGTGGCTGTAGGGTTTATTATTGGCGTGATTCAAGACTCCTGCGAAACAGCCTTGAATAGCTCAACTGACGTGGTATTTACCGCAGCTGTGAGTCAATGGCAATAAACTCCTAGCGTTAAACTATTGCCACAGAAGACGGTCAAACGGCCGTCTTTTGTTATTCTGTAAGTCGAATTCAATAGCTACTAATTCCATTTAGTTATATCTAGGTGCATTCCCTTCTTGGATCTGAGACGTTTAGACGTCTAATATTCGCACAATTACCAAAAATCGAGTTAAGTTATTACTCGCGATGGTTTTGAGCTGTCTAAGATATCGTAAAGAGGAGCAGACACTGTGCAGTATTTACCAATTTTTGCCGATTTGAACGCCAAAGCCGTCTTATTAGTCGGTGGTGGTCATGTGGCATTGCGTAAAGCCCGCACCTTGTTGCAAGCTGGAGCGGTATTAAGCGTTGTCGCCAAAGAATTTGCGCCAGAATTTGAGCAATGGCAACAACAGCAATTGGTCAAGCTAATTGGCGCTGAATTCAGTCCGAAGTTATTAACGGGGCATTGGCTGGTCATTGCCGCCACTGATGATGACGAATTAAACGCACAAGTTCACCAAGCTGCGACTGCCCAGCAAATTTGGGTCAATACCGTGGATGACCAAAGTAAATGTGAATTCATTTTCCCATCTATTATTGATCGCTCGCCAATCCTTATTGCCATTTCTAGTGGCGGCAAAGCGCCAGTATTGGTAAGACGTCTGCGGGAAAAGTTAGAAACCATCTTGCCACAGCATTTGGGGCCGCTGGCGAGTCTGGTCGGTAAATTCCGTCGTAAAGTGCAGGAAAAACTGGATAACTTTGCCGAGCGTCGGCAGTTTTACGAGCGTGTCTTTAACTCTGAAGTGGTCAGTTTGTTACAAACCAAGCAAGAAGATGCGGCTGCACACAAACTTGAAACTATGTTAGCAGGTCACGAACCAAGCCATGGCGAAGTGTTTGTTGTAGGCGCAGGCCCAGGCGATCCAGAGCTGTTAACGCTAAAGGCATTGCAATGCATGCAACAAGCCGATGTGATTGTTTATGATTATCTGGTCTCAGAGCCTATTTTGGCCTTAGTGCGCCGTGACGCAGAGCTTATTTGTGTTGGCAAAAAAGCCGGGGCACATTCGGTGCAACAAGAACACACTAATCAGTTGCTCGTAGAGCTGGCGCTTGCGGGCAAAAAAGTCTGCCGATTAAAAGGCGGTGATCCCTTTATTTTTGGCCGGGGCGCTGAAGAAATTGAGGCCTTGTTACCACATGCCATTAAATTTCAAGTGGTGCCAGGCATCACTGCCGCTGCCGGTTGTGCTGCTTATGCGGGGATTCCGCTGACACATCGCGACCATGCGCAAACAGTGCAAATCGTGACTGGTCATTGCCAAAAAGATGGTAAAGAACCGGACTGGCATAGCCTGAGTCGGCCGCAGCAAACCTTAGTGATTTACATGGGGTTGATGAAGTCTGCCCATATTCAGCAGCAACTTTTGCAAGCAGGACGCGCCGCCAGCACACCAGTGGCAATTTTAGAAAATGGCACGAGGCCAGACCAACGTGTGGTCACCGGAACTTTAGCCGAACTTGCTGAGTTAATCAGCCAGCATCAAATCCAATCCCCAGCACTGTTGGTGATTGGCGAAGTGGTCAGCTTGCAACAGCAACTGGCTTGGTACGGGGCGCAAATATCCCCGACCGTTTTTGCACAACCTATTGCCAACTTGAACTAGCAATAGGCTATTAACCATGGTCATCTGGAGTAAGGTAACCCTATGCCGACCTTAACGCATTTACAGCAACTTGAAGCCGAAAGTATCCAAATCTTTCGTGAAGTTGCCGCCGAGTTTGAAAACCCGGTCATGTTATATTCGATAGGCAAAGACTCGTCTGTGCTACTGCACTTGGCGCGTAAGGCCTTCTTCCCAGCCAAAATTCCCTTCCCGTTATTGCACGTCGATACCGATTGGAAATTCCGCGAAATGATTGAGTTTCGTGACAAAGTCGCCAAAGAATATGGCTTTGACCTTATCGTGCATAAAAACCCTGAAGGCTTGGCCATGGGCATGAACCCATTCACCTTCGGTAGCGCCAAACATACCGATGTGATGAAAACAGAAGGCCTTAAACAAGCGCTCAATAAGTATGGTTTTGATGCTGCTTTTGGTGGCGCGCGCCGCGACGAAGAGAAATCTCGGGCGAAAGAGCGGATTTATTCGTTCCGCGATCAGTACCATCGTTGGGATCCGAAAAACCAACGTCCAGAACTGTGGCACACCTACAATGGCCAAGTGAACAAAGGCGAAAGTATTCGGGTGTTCCCACTGTCTAACTGGACTGAGCTCGATATTTGGCAATACATCTATCAAGAAAACATCGACATAGTGCCGCTGTATTTCGCCAAACACCGTCCGGTGGTTGAACGCAACGGCACCCTGATTATGGTTGACGACGAGCGGATGCCACTGGCGGAAGGTGAAGTACCGACAGAGCAGTTGGTGCGCTTTCGCACATTAGGCTGCTACCCATTAACCGGAGCTATTGAATCAACCGCTGACAGCTTGACCGGTATCATCGAAGAGATGTTGTTATCACGTTCAAGCGAACGTCAAGGCCGCGTGATCGACCACGATTCCAGTGGTTCGATGGAGAAGAAAAAACGAGAGGGGTACTTCTAATGTCAGTCGCACTAGAACTCGAGCATTTAGGCATTGAAGAATACTTAAAGCAGCAACAGCATAAATCCCTGTTGAAATTTTTAACTTGTGGCTCGGTTGATGATGGTAAAAGCACGCTAATCGGCCGTTTATTGCATGACAGCCAACAAATTTACGAAGACCAGTTGGCCGCGTTGCACAAAGACAGCAAAACCCACGGTACGACTGGTGAAACTGTCGATTTAGCATTGTTAGTGGATGGTTTGCAGGCCGAGCGCGAACAAGGCATTACCATCGATGTTGCCTATCGCTATTTCTCGACGGCAAAGCGTAAATTTATCATTGCCGACACGCCGGGTCATGAACAATACACGCGCAATATGGCAACTGGCGCGTCAAACTGCGATTTAGCCATCATCTTGATTGATGCGCGTTATGGCGTGCAAGTGCAGACCAAACGTCACAGCTTTATCTGTGCGTTGCTCGGCATCAAACAGTTTGTGGTCGCGATTAACAAAATGGACTTGGTCGGTTTTTCTGAACAACGCTACCAAGACATTGTTGCCGAGTATTTGGCGTTCACTAAGCAACTACAGGTGCCGTCTATTCAATTTGTGCCGTTATCGGCATTACGCGGTGACAACGTGGTCAACGCGTCAACTGAAAGCTCGTGGTATCAAGGTCCAACGCTTTTAGCACTGCTTGAACAAGCGCCGGTCACTGGTTTTAACGATGCAGGCGAAGCGCGGTTACCTGTGCAATACGTCAATCGGCCAAATCTTGATTTCCGTGGTTTTGCCGGCACCATCGCCGCAGGTGAATTTAAAGTCGGCGATGAAGTGGTGGCGCTGCCTTCAGGCAAAGGCTCGACCATTAAATCCATTGTGACTTTTGATGGTGAATTGCCAAGCGCCCAAGCTGGCCAAGCAGTGACGCTCACATTGACCGACGAGATTGATATTAGTCGTGGTGATGTCATTGTGCCAAAACAGAATCACGCTGCAGTGTCTAACCGCATCTTGGCGAAAGTAGTTTGGATGCATGAAGAGCCATTGCTAATTGGCAAGACATACAACATCAAACTTGCCGCGAAAAAAGTCCCAGGTAAAGTCACGGCTATTGTTCACAGCATTGATGTGAATACTTTGGCTGAATCTGCCGCTGATGCTTTACCGTTAAATGGTATTGCGCTAGTTGAAGTGGAACTTACCGAAGCTGTGGTGTTTGATGCTTATCAGCAAAACCGAGATACCGGTGGGTTTATCTTTATCGACCGCCTAAGCAATATCACGGTCGGTGCTGGTTTAGTGGATAGCGAATTGTCGGCGAGTAAAGCACAGCAAAAATTCAGCGAATTTGAGCTGGAGTTTAATGCCCTTGTGCGCAAGCATTTCCCGCATTGGCAAGCGCTCGACATCACCAAGTTATAATCGCTCGTTGTGCCAAGCCGGCAGCGCTGCTGTCGGCTTGTTGCATGCACAAAAACTGAAATTTGAACCTCAATTGCAAGGACTTTCATGACTAACGTCGTCTGGCAACAGCATCAAATTGACCGCTCCACTCGGGAAACCCAAAAGCAACAACAAGCTGTCGTGCTTTGGTTTACCGGGCTCAGTGGTGCCGGCAAATCAACAGTCGCAAATGCGCTTGAACAAGCGTTGGTCGGGATTGGCGCGCATACCTATTTACTCGATGGCGATAATGTCCGTCATGGTCTTTGCGCTGATTTAGGTTTTAGTGAAGCCGATCGCAGCGAAAACTTGCGCCGAGTAGGTGCAGTATCAGCACTGATGGTCGACGCCGGCTTGATTGTGTTAAGCGCATTTATCTCACCACTTCGCAGTCAACGCGACGCGGTACGAGCCGCTTTACCTACTGGCAAATTTATCGAAATTTATGTCGCAACGTCACTTGAAGTCTGTGAGCAGCGTGACGTCAAAGGCTTATACCAAAAAGCGCGCCGCGGCGAAATCCCGCACTTCACGGGTATTTCTGATCCTTACGAAGCGCCATTAAACGCCGACATTGTACTTGATACCAACCAATTGTCTTTGAGCGAGTCGGTCGAGCAATTACTGCAACTGTTGCAAACCCGTGGCATTATTCAAAGCCAGCGCTAACAGCCACAATGCTTTGCACTGAGACTTTCAAGGTCCGTTTTAAGGAATAGTTATGCCAACGGCTTTTCACTTTACCGATTTTGCAGCGGCAGCACAGTTAAATCCAACAGCTCAAATCCAAGACAGCCAGCAATTATTGCAGGCTGTCTCAGCCATCGCTGAAGCGGCTGGAGAAGCAATTCTGAAGATTTATCAACAAGATGTCGAAGTATCCTATAAAGAAGACGAAAGCCCGTTAACTGCTGCCGATTTGGCGGCGCATCAACTGATTTTACAAAGACTGACTGCGCTCACGCCGAACATCCCACAGCTCTCGGAAGAAGCTGCCGACATTGCGTGGAATGTGCGCAAAAATTGGCATTATTACTGGTTAATTGACCCTTTGGATGGCACCAAAGAGTTTATTAAACGCAACGGCGAATTCACCGTAAATATCGCTTTAGTCTATGCAGGCGAACCAGTACTTGGGGTGATCCACGCGCCAGTCTTGCAGAAAACTTATAGTGCAGTGTTGGGCGTTGGCGCCTTTGTGCGCAATGATACTCACACAAGCGCGGTTGCCAACGCTATCAGCGCGAAAGCGCCGCGAGCGGATGAGATTGTTAGGATTGTTGGCAGCCGTAGCCATGCACAACCCGGTATGACTGAATTACTTGAGCAATTTCCTCACCATGAATTATTGGCGGTCGGCAGCAGTTTAAAGTTCTGCTTGGTCGCTGAAGGCACCGCCCATTTATACCCAAGACTTGGCCCAACGATGCTCTGGGATACTGGTGCAGGCCACGTGATTGCCATTGCTGCAGGCGCTACTATCCACTACGAAGGCATCGATGGCCCCGCTTATCATCGACAAGAACTTAGAAACGGTAATTTCACTGTGAGTAGTCTGGCGTAACATCGCCAGACCATGGATAATAGTCGTTGAAAGTCAGCCGAGGTCGGCCGACATCAGGGTCACCCATGAAACTGCTACGCCATATGCATAGAGCTCCGATCCGTGTATTACGATTACAACGTCGTAAAAGCATGATTAAGATCCGCTTTAGTATGATCCGACTGCAACAAGCCTTGTCGCAAGAAAAAGACGAAACCAAGCAAATGCTGCGGATTTACCACAATTACGTGCTTGGCAATGCCAGCGCGGCAGAATTAAAAGTTGCCAATCAGCAGCTTGGTGATGTGCTACGCGCAACAGGACTCAGTATTTTCGCTATTTTGCCTTTTGCTCCAATCACCATTCCTATTATCGTCAAATTAGGCCGTAAACTGGGTATTGAAGTCATGCCGAGTGCATTCGCACCTAAAGATAAAACGCTCCATCCACATGTAAATCCCGAGCAAGCTCCGGAAATCTTAGATGAGCGAACGAAAAATAGTAAATAGATCACCGACACATTGTTAACGCAATGTTGCGAATGAAGAATTGTTAGCCTACACTAGTTAAAATTTATATTCAGGGATGAATTGATGAAAAAGATCCATGCCATTGCACTTGCAGTAGGTATTACTGCGGTCGTCGCTCTCACTGCATTATTTAAACAAACTCCAGATGCCATCCCAACACCACCAGCGGTGGCATTGAGCACGCCTAGCATTAATGCACCACAATGGCAAAACCTGCTGATTGAATACCCACAAGGTTATATTGGTGCTGAGCAAAAACTGATTTATCGTTTTAATAATCCTGCAGTCACTGTAGCACAAGTCGGTAAATCAGATGCAGAGCGCGTCAGCATCAATCCTGCGATTGAATTCTCAACTTTGTGGCTCGATGAGTCGACTTTACAGATCACGCCACTAAGCGCATTTCCAGCTGACACAAAAATAGAATTAACTCTGCACAACAAAGGCTTATTGATTGGTCAGCAGCTGCCGAATTTTACCCATCAGGTGCAAGTACTGCCGCAACAACTCAGTATTCGTGAAATTGGTTTTGGCAATACTTCCCAAGAACAAGCGCTAACTTATCAATTTGATGTCCAGACTTTAGAGCCAATCGCCCTGCCCGCGCTTAAAAATATGTTTGAAGTCAGCCAAAGCTCTGGTCAGCCCTTGCCGATTGAATGGCAACAACAAACCCCAAGAGCTTGGCGCGCAACCATCAGCGGAATTGTGAAAACAACCAGCAGTCAAAGCATGACACTGAGTTGGAAAGAAACCCCAGCAGCGGAGGAGTTTGCGGCAAAACGCACTTTTGATATTCCCCTGTTAGACCAGTTCGATTTGTTATCCTCTCAGGTACAGCAACAAAACGATCAAAAATTTGAGTTACGCTTTTCCCAGACTATCGGCAAACAAGATTTAATGGGCTTAATTAAGCTAAATGACCAAGATGTCCGAGCTAAAGTGAATGGTAACGTCATCCAGCTTTTCCCTGATAGCCCACTGAAAAATAAAGTAAAAATTTGGATTTCACGGCAGCTTAAATCAAGCAATGAGCAAACATTACACGCTGACGTCATCCAAGAATTACAAGTGAGCTCGCTGCTGCCGGAAATCAAAATGTTAGACGGCGGTTTTATCCTACCGCAAGCTGACCGGTTACTGATCCCAATCGAAGCGACCAACATCAAAGCGATACAACTGCGTGTTTTTGAAATTTACAGCAACAACATTGGCCAATATTTACAGGACACCTCGCGCAATTGGCAAACGGACTACGGCAACCGTAGTGTTGGTCGTTATATTGATCAAAAAGAAATGATACTGCCGCAACCGGCATTTAATGATAAGCAACAGCTGCAAGTAGATGTCACTGAACTAGTGGGTAAGCATCGTGGCAGTATCTTGCGGATTGAAGCAAGCATTTTGCCGCAACATAGTTTGTATAACTGCGATACCCAATTGACCGCAGAGCCATTGGTGGCTTTAGAGCGTTTAAACTTCGAGGGCAGCTATCAACGAGATGATGAAATACCAGAACATTTATGGCGCTTTTATCAGTCGGAAGGGTATTACGATTGGGATGAGCGTCGTAACCCTTGTAAAAAAGCCTACTTCACTGACTACAACGACAAAACAACGGTATCCAAAACATTTATTGCGTCGAATATCGGCATCATGGCAAAAATGGGCGGTGATAAACAACTACATATTTTGACGACTAATTTGCAAAGTGGTAAGGCTGCGCCAGGTAAGCAAGTATCAGTATTTAACTATCAAAATCAGATCATTGGCAAAATTGTTACTGATGCACAAGGTTTAGCATCGTTAAAACCCGAAGGCGTTCCTTATTACCTCAAAGCCGAAGGTGACGGCGATGTTGGTTATTTGCGCATTCCAAACAATGAAGCATTACCAACCAGCCAATTTGATACGAGTGGTGTCAAAACTAGCGAAGGTGTGAAGGGCTTCTTCTACGCTGAACGCAATGTCTGGCGTCCTGGCGATAATATCTATTTGATGTTGATATTGCAGGATAAAAACCAACAATTACCCACTGACTTTCCGGTTACCCTAGATTTTTTTGACCCGAAAAACCAAAAAGTCAAAACCATAGTACAGCGCCAACATAACAACGGGTTCTACCGCTTTGATTTAAGCACCGATGACGATGCCCAAACCGGTAACTGGCATGTCGTTGCCAAAGCGGGTGGTAGTTATTTTGATACTTCAATCAAAATAGAAAATATCATGCCGAACCGGCTGAAAATCGAATTGGATTTACCCAAGACACCACTAAAGCTTGATTGGCACTCATTTACTTTAAACGCAGCATGGCTCAATGGTGCGAAAGCCCAATCGCTGAAAGCAGATGTTGAACTAAAGCTTGCCACCACCCAAACAAAATTTGATGGGTATGCCAATTTCAATTTCGATGATACCACGCGCAAATTTGCTGCTGAGTCGAAGAAAATTTTTGAAGGTACTCTCGATGCCGACGGCAAAGCCACCATCAAGTTTGCTCCAGACATGAACATACGAAGCCCCGGCGCACTTAAGGCCATGTTTATTCAGCGGGTATTTGAGGCAAATGGTCAATTTAGTACACAGTATCGCCATGCCACAGTATTACCTTACCCCATATGGGCTGGCATGGCGGTCCCAGAAGAAATCAGAAATTCATCCTTAGATCCCAAAGGCAAGGCCAATATTGACTTTGTTGCAATAACTGCCGACGGCCAACCCTTAGACAAACAAGGGATCAGCATAAAACTACAAAAACTTAAATGGCGGTGGTGGTGGGATCAAGAAGATTCTGGCAGTGCCAACTACGTGAGTGACGAAGAAATAGAAATCGTTGACAGTCGCGTGCTTTTTACCGATGAAGCAGGCCGAGTGCAATGGGAAATGTTCGGTAAAGATTATGAATCAGGCCGTTATCGATTATCTGCTTGCATTGAAAATTACACCCCCGACTATCATTGCGCCAGCCAAGAACTTTATATTGGCTGGGGTTATGGCGACAGTAGCAGTCGGGATGGTGCAACAAGATTAAGCTTAAGCGCGGATAAAACAAGCTACCAAGTCGGCGATGTCGCAAAAATCCATCTGCCTGAGGGCCCCGATCGCGAAGTGTTAATCACTTTAGAAGGTGGCAACAATGTGAAATCAAAACAATGGGTTAAAGTTGCCAAAGGCGAAGATATTGTGGAAATCCCACTGACTCGTGAGATGGCACCAAATATTTATGCGTACATCACGCAAATTCAGCCGCACCAAAATCGGCAAAACGATGTGCCACTACGTAGCTACGGCATCCTTAACCTGCAAGTCTCTGATCCAAATAGCCATTTACAGGTCAATATCGATGCGCCAAGCGAAGTAGAGCCGGAAAGTAAGTTCGTCGTCAAAGTGAGCGAAAAACAAGGCAAAGCCATGAGCTATACCTTGGCGATGGTGGATGAGGGGCTATTGGGTATTACCGATTTCCATGTGCCAGAACCGCATGCTGCACTTTATCAGCGCGAAGCTTTGGGCGTTAGAACTTGGGATTTATTTGATGATGTTGTTGGTGCTTATAGCGCAGACTTATCACATTTATTGGCAGTCGGTGGATCTGAACTCATTCCTAAACGTGATGGCCAACGAGAACGCCGCTTTAAGCCAGTGGTGAAGTTCTTTGGACCCTTTGATTTAGCAAAAGGGGCAATCGACGAGCATGAAATCGAACTGCCACCTTACATGGGCTCGGTTCGCTTGATGGTGGTTGCAGGGGATGGTTATGCCTATGGTCAGCACGAAACTAACCTCAAGGTAAGCCAAGCACTGACTTTATTAAGCACAGTTCCACGAGTCATCGGTACCGGTGAAGAGTTTGCCCTGCCCGTTGCGCTATTTCTCACTGAAGAACAAAGCAAAACTGTCAATGTGACGGTCACCACCAATGATTTACTGAAAGCGCCAATTGCGCAAAGTACCGTGCAATTTAGCCAAGCGGGCGAACAAACAGCAATCCTGCGGATCAAAGCGGGTGATATCCCCGGTATGGGCAAGATAACAGTCACCGCTACAGCTGGGGACTTAATCGCCAAAGAAAGCATCGACTTACCAGTAAGAATTGCTAACTCTCCGATCCAGCGCAGCATCAGCAAAGTGCTAAAACCAGGTGAATCATGGCAACCTGCGGCAGCAAATATTGGCACTGTTGGCACCAATAAACAATGGTTGAGCGCCAGCCGCAGCCCTGACTTTGGCTTTAAACGTATAGAGCTTGCCCTTGAAGACTACCCATTTATGTGTGTCGAACAAGCGACATCCAAGGTGTTTCCGCTGCTATACCGAAGCTTATATCAAACGCCAAGCGCCGAGGACGCGGAGCTAATCCAGCAACGCATTCAAAAGCACATAAAACAATTGTCTAAATATCAACTCGGCAGCGGCCAATTTAGTTACTGGCCACGAGCAACTGGCGTTGAAGAATTCAGTAACTTGTATGCGGGCTACTTTATGTTGCGGGCCCAACAACAAGGTTATGCAGTCGATGCGACGTTACTCAAACAATGGTTGAATCATACCAATACAGAAGCGAATAGCTTTAATGAATCTTGGAGTTATGGTTTAACACTTCAGGCTTGGCGGTTATGGATATTGGCTATTGCGGATAAAGCCAACATGGGTGCCATGAACCGGTTGCGGGAAGATTTAATGAATCAGCCGGCTTATAGCAATGCTATTGCGCATCAATTGTTGGCCTTAGCCTATGCAGAGCAAAGCCTGGCAGATATTGCGCTGACGTTGCAACAACATGGCGGTATGACCCAACATGAACATTTAACGGGCATCGTCAATTCAGAAATCATCAGACTCGTGATTAAATTAGAATTGGCAACTGCCTTACAGCAGTCACAACAACGCTGGCAAATTGCCTTGCAATTAGCCGAAAAATTGCGCACGGGCGAGTACCTCAATACCATAGAAACGGCTTGGGCATCAGCGGTTTTGATGCAGCAATTTGGCGGTTCTCAGCAAAATGCTGCTGCGCAAGTTACAGTTAAAAATGGTCAAGCAAGTACTGAGTGGCAAATCGCTGACCAAGCATTTACTGACGAGTTAAAAACCTATCAAGCTGACAATTTTGCTGTCACTAACAGTGGTAGTACCGATTTATACCTAACGCTGACACAACAAGGCATACCTGCCCCAGGTGAAGAAAAAGCCAGCGCGTACGGTATTAGTATGCAAACTCGTTATACCGCGCTTGATGGCACACCTTTAGATATCACATCCATTAAACAAGGTACTGACTTTATAGCCATCGTTGAAGTGATTAACAATTATGGAGACCGTATTGACGATTTATCATTACAACAAGTGTTCCCAGCGGGTTGGCAATTGCGCAATACCGGTTTGGCAGAAGATACCTTATCCGCACAGTTAAGCCATCAAACCGTGGGCGATGATCGGGTAAGTAGTTTCTTCGCTTTGGCGCAAGGCGGCAGCCAATCCCGAATTACCGTCAAAGTGATGCTGAACGCCAGTTTTGCCGGTCGTTATTACTTACCGGCATGGCAAGCAAATTCAATGTACGACACGCAAGTTCGCGCCAATAACACAGGCAGTTGGGTTGAGGTTAAACCCTAAGTGATGACTAACGTTTTTAACAATATCAGGCGATGAAAAGGATACCGTTGGTTACATGATTCGCCGATATATCCTGAGTGTGTTAGCCAGTTTAGTGTTACTGGCTATCTACCAACTGCAACAACCAATTTGGCCCGAACGGATGCAAAATCCGTTATGGGCCAAAGCCATCTTTGACCAACAAGGGCAATTGCTGGATTTGCATATTGCCACTGATCAGCAATGGCGATTGCCCTATCAACCTAAGACTACCCAACACGCCACAATTCAACCAGCGGCAATACAACAAACGGTACTTCCTGAGCGTTATCAAACCGCATTATTGAGTTTCGAAGATCAATACTTTTTCCAGCATCCGGGTATTAACCCCCTCGCCGTGTTACGAGCAGCGTGGGGTAATGCCAATGCTGGCCAAGTGAAAAGCGGTGCTAGTACCATCACCATGCAGGTCGCCCGTTTGTTATATGGGAATCAAACGCGAAACTTGCCACAGAAACTCCGGGAAACAGAATTAGCCCTGCAACTCGAATGGCATTTTGATAAAAGCCAAATTTTGCAACTGTATGCCAATAACGCGCCTTACGGCGGCAATATTGTCGGTTTAACGGCCGCCAGTTGGTGGTATTTTGGCAGAGAACCAGCGGCTCTAAGTTGGAGTGAAGCGGCCTTATTAGCGGTGTTGCCTAATAGCCCTGGCTTAATTCACCCAGGCCGACGCGCGGATTTACTTCAGCAAAAACGCGATCGATTATTGCGCAAGTTGCATACACAAGGCCATGTCGATGCAACCGACCTAAAACTCGCATTATTAGAACCAATCCCGGTAAAGCCTGCTGGCTGGCCCGCATTGGCGCCACATTTACTGCACACCTTAATGGCGCGTTACCCTAAACAAGCGATGTTTTACACCGATATCGACCGCCAATTGCAAATTCAACTCAATCAGTTATTAACCCGCCAAGCCCGAACTTTGGCTTTATCAGGGGTAGCCAACGGTGCTGTGCTGGTAGTTGATCACCTGCAAATGAAAATCCGCGCTTACGTCGGCAATATTGGCAGCGGTGATGGCGCAGCCGTCGATATTATTCAAAGTCGCCGTTCGACCGGCAGTATTCTCAAACCGTTTTTATACGGCCTCATGTTGGACGATGGTTTGATGACAGGCCAATCGCTGCTACCCGATGTGCCGAGCCAGTTTGGTGGATATGCACCAGTCAATTTCGACTTACAATTTCGCGGCGCGGCTAAAGCAGCTGACGCTTTAGCGCAATCGTTAAATGTGCCAGCTGTGCGCATGCTGCATCAATACGGTGTTGGCCGTTTTCGCCAACAATTACAATCATTTGGCCTGACAACCATCAACAAAGGGGCTGACCATTATGGACTGTCCCTGATTCTCGGTGGCGCCGAAGCGACTTTATATGACTTAACGCGAAGTTATGCGGCAATGGTGCGACTCGCGGCCAAACCACAAACGCCTATCCCAGATTTGCCGCTGCAATATCCTGCAGTTCCTGCAAACAAGAACCTGCAATCTGACGTAGTTCAAAACAACCTGCACACAAGTGATCTGCCTACAAGCAAGCCAACAAGCACTATAAACTTACCTATCAGCGCAGGTGCAGCTTACCTAACCCTCGATGCATTGTTAGAGGTAGAGCGGCCGGAGTCTGAAGGTTCATGGCGCGACTATGTCCGCAGCCAGAAAATTGCTTGGAAAACAGGGACCAGTTTCGGTTTAAGAGATGCATGGGCTATTGGCGTCAATGGGCAATATACCGTGGGCGTCTGGACTGGCAATGCCGATGGCTCGCCGGCCGCTATTTTGGGCGGTGCCCGCAGCGCTGGTCCAATTCTATTTGACAGCTTCCGCTTGTTACCAGAATCACCGTGGCTGACCAAACCGCTGTTGGCGCTGCGCACCCAAGAAATCTGTAAAAGCGATGGCTACCGTAAACGTTGGCAATGCGAAACGAGCGTCACTGATATGCCAATCGGCAGCGCGCTGAAAAGTTCGCACAGTTACCAACAGCAGCTATGGCTTGACCCGAGCGGTCGATATCAACTGCCTGCGGGTTGTGCGCTGCAAATACCACGACAAGTTCATACTCGGATGATTTTGCCTGTGGCTATGGCATATTTCTACCAGCCGCAACATCCTGAATATCAAGGACTACCAGCGACGTGGCCTGGGTGCGAGCAAATCGCCCAACAGCAAATGGATTTATTGTACCCCGTACGCGATGCACAAATTCGGCTACCGCTGCAACTTGACGGCAAACTGGGTCAAAGTATTTTCCGCGCTATCCACCGCGACAAACAAGCGCAAATCTACTGGCATCTGGATGAAACTTATTTAGGCCAAACCAGTGCACCGCACCAAATGCCAGTGCAAGCGGCGGCTGGTCGCCATCGCTTAATACTTACCGCCAGCGATGGCAGTCGATTAGAGCAACCATTTACCATGCTGGGCGATGCGCCAACTCAGGACTGCCAAGGCCAAAGCTGTAATCCTTGAACTGCATCAATGCCAAGCCCTGGCGTCTGATTAAGCCGAATATGTGGTCCTGAAAACTGAGTTACTGCCGTGCTGTTAGCCGCCACTGCGGCCACTGGGTCGAATAGGCAAAGCTCAGGACCATCCAAATCAAGGACGGTAATGCCGCAAGCAGAGGCAACATGGGCTGCAGCGGCAACACTAATCGAGGATTCCAACATTGACCCCATCATACAGGACACTCGAAATGCATTCGCGAGTTGAGCAATTTGCAGCGCTTGGCTGATCCCTGCG
Source organism: Alteromonadaceae bacterium (assembly GCA_041914845.1). Classification (GTDB taxonomy): domain Bacteria; phylum Pseudomonadota; class Gammaproteobacteria; order Enterobacterales; family Alteromonadaceae; genus Pararheinheimera. Next base: position 140,023 of record JAYSCP010000002.1, on the reverse strand, counting down.
GTTTTCATCAATTTGATGTTGATCATATCAGCGCTACGACCCTGTAATATTGACAATACTTGCGTAAGGTCAAAAGCACTTTCATCAGCCAAAACTGGCGTGGTGATAGCGGATGTCACCGCATGAAGTCCCGCCAAGTCGCTCGCAGCCACGGGTTGCTCTATAAGTTCAGCCATAACGCCTGCCGCTTCTAATTGCTGCAGCAACTGAATGCATTGCTTCGCGGTCCAGCCTTGATTGGCATCTAAGCGCAGTTTGACCTCGCTCGGCACGGCAGCGGCAATGGCCTTGACTCGCGCCACGTCTAATTGCCCGTCGGTGCCAAGCTTGATTTTTAACTGCCGATACCCGCGAGCGACCGCCGACTGCGCGTCCTCGACCATCTGCGCCACAGGATTAACACTAATGGTAATATCGGTTTGCAATTCACTCAGACCACCGCCTAACAGCTGATAAAGCGGCATACCTAAAGCGCGGGCGCGAACATCATATAAAGCAATTTCTAGCGCGGCTTTCGCGCTGCGATTAGCGACAACAGCCTGCTGCACGAGACGAAGTAAATCATTGAAATCATATATAGATTTTCCGACTAGCAAGGGCTTGTACACTTGATGGATCACCGCATGCATGGAATGCAGACTATCACCGGTAATCACCAGGGTTGGCGCGGCTTCGCCAAACCCCATCAAACCATTGTCTAGCACAACCCTGACAACGAGATCTTCGACTACATTCACTGTGCGCAAAGCGGTTTTAAACGGCGTTCGCAGTGGCACCTGCAAGCGATAGGTTTCAATCTCAACAATCTGCATACATACTCCAATCAAACAGACTGCGGCTAACGCAAAGGCTGCATACTAAGCCGCTGGATATTGGTCATCACATCAATATAACTCTCTGTTTCCGAAACCAATAATACTGATAATGGCGTCACTGACACGCCGTTTAATTTGCTTTGCACAAATTGACCTCCCGCTGCACGCAGCGACAAGCCATTGGCATCGTGGATCACCCAAACTTCACCATCAATCACCCCAAGCACCATCATCACGTGGCCGGGGATAAACAACAAATCACCTGCTTGGCTACGTTTTAATTGCAGCAACTTGTCACTGGCTGACCACCCCGTCAGATCCAAACTTTGCGGAGCTGGCATTTTTGCTTGCTCCGAAGTGTTTCGCGGGAGATTGAGGGCAAAAGTTTGATAAATATCGCGAATAAAGCCTGAACAATCGCGACCTTGATAACCATGCCCCCAGCCATAACGCTCACCCAAAAACTTGAAGGCTTGATTGATGAGTTGCCGCTGATTAAACGGCAAAGGCGCGAGTTGCACATCATGATGCCGCGCCACTAACGCTGGTTGCAGCTGTAAGCGGCCGTCGGCAGTTCGCGTTGGCAACTGGACGACATAACTAAACGCAGGATGTTGATCATTCACTAAAGTGTCCGGAGTAGGCAATATCGGCAACTGCACGCCCATATCCAGCGCCACAGCCGACGCATTTGGCTGTTCCGGCGTAACATTAGTGTGAACTCTGGGTCCCGTTACGTAAAGACGCCGCGGCTTTGCCAGGAATTGAGCGACAGTATCTCGCTCGGCAACAGCAAAATCAGTCACTTGCATCCAGCCTTGATAATGATCCGTGACGACCAATGCCCACTGCCTATCTTGGCTATAGTGCAATACCTGTAACCATTGCCCGACAAATAATGCAGTTTCTTGCAGTCGGTCAAGATCAGCATCCAAGCTGCTATTAGTCAGTAATTTCAGGGTTGGAAAACGGCGAATATTGGCGCGACGAGTCACTATCGCATATTGCGCTGTTAACATACGATTACTTGCCGTCACTGCCATTTGTTGCTGCCACTGTTGATAATCGGTGGCACTAACCGTGCGGCCGTCCGCAAAAAAACGCGGAGTGGTTGGAATTGCGCTAACTTTATCGACAATTGCTTGTATCTCAGCGGCATTGTATTGTGGTTGCAACTTTTCGAAGGGATGCAGCAAATCAGCTGCGATCATTTGTTGTTGCCATTGTCGCTGCTGACTCTCAGTTAACAAAAGTTGGTCAGGATTTGCTAATTGTTGATGCCAAAAATTGCCATTGAGCTTCTGTTCGGTCAACATAGGGATATGGATCGCAACAGCTAATTGTGCCGCTGCGGTAGCAACGCTGTACAACATTATTAACAAACCGAGGCCGCAAGCGCTGAGCCTCGTTATCTTGGCAAAAATGTACATCCGGCCACTCAGCTGGGTAAGGAAAATTCGTGTTGAGTATACAAAGGCTGCTTGAAAAAACCTATGGTTGCGTGTCGCTGGCTGTCGTGCTGATGTTAATGACTGCACAGGTCAACGCGGTGATCCCGAGCGAAAGCCAACAACTAGTGGTAGTCACCACGGATGGCTGGGATAGCACTAGTGGAAAACTACAGACGTTCACCCGCGGTGACGATGACAAATGGCGACCTGCCGAACTTCGTAGTGAAGTTGTGTTAGGCCGCAGCGGCTTAGCCTGGGGGATCGGCCTGCATCCACTGCAGCAAGGCCAACAGAAGCTCGAAGGTGATGGCAGAGCACCAGCGGGCATGTTTCGTCTGAGCGGTAGTTTTGGAGCTGACGCCAATGCTCCGGGCGCGATGCCGTATTTAGCGATGCGTAAGAATCACTATTGCATCGACATCCCAAGCTCACCGCTGTACAACCAAATTGTCGATATCAGTAAATATCCGAAAGCGATGACAAAAGGCACTACCGAACCAATGCGCAGAGACTTGGCAACCAAGCCCGATGACTCTTACCGTCGCGGTTTATTTATCGACCACAATCCGCGTAATCAGCCAGGCGCTGGCAGCTGTATTTTTATGCATCAAATTGTGCCAGAAAAAACGGCGACCGCAGGTTGTACTGCTCTGCCTGATGCTGAATTGACCACTTTATTTGCTTGGCTCAAACCGGAATTACAACCGGTGTATTTGTTACTGCCTGCCGCCGAGTATGAAGCGCGCCGCGGTAGCTGGCATTTACCGGCACTGCAGCCTTGAACTACTCAGGCTGGTCAACATTGAGGCTGCGGATGCCAAGCTTGGCTTGGTTATTGACTATCGCACTCACCGGCTGCGCCAGCAAACCTTTATATCCAGATTTAGCTGCGGACATTGCCGCAGCTGGTTTAGCACCAGATCAAGTGGCGCTAAGCATTGTCCCACTGACCCCAAACGCAACTAAGCCTATTGAATACCGCGCAGATGCCATAATGCAACCTGCATCAACCCTGAAAGTAGTGACCACCAGCGCCGCATTTGCCAACCTTGGTTTGCTTTGGCGCGGTGAAACTCAGTTGCTGGTGGCAAAATCAGACCTAGCAAATTTGGCGGCTGGTCGCCTGCAACAGCCGCTGATTGTGCGTGGCTTAGCCGATTATGACCTTGATTACGCGACTCTTTATGAGCTGTTGCAACAACTGCGGGCCCGTGGCATTCATACACTCGACGGTGGCATGTTGATCGACCGCAGTTTATTTGCCGAAACGCCAGCCAAAGTACCTTTTGATCAGTCGCCGCAAGCCTATTACAACTATCAGCCAGACGCCTTACCGCTTGGCCGCAATATGCTGCAAGTGCGCATCGACAGCCGTCAAGTCGCATCCAGCGCGGCGAATGCGACAACCGTGATGTTGATCCCGCATTGGCCAGGGATCGAAGTAAAAAGTGAATTGACGATAACCGATGCGCCTTGTAAAACCGCGAACACCGACAGCTGGCAATGGCTTTATCAACCCAGTGCACCACTAACAACAGCACCGCTAACAACTGAGACAACAACCTCGTCTGCCCCAACAATTCCGGCCGCAACAATCATGGTTCGCGGTGATTTTCCTCGGAATTGTTTGTTGGAGCGTTACCAAGCCGTGTTTGATAAAGATGTCACTCTAGAATTGGCGCTACGCACCAGCTGGCTGCAACTCGGTGGCACTGGCTTTGGCACTGTGAAATTTGGCAAAACTCCAGACAATTATCAATTGCTGGCTCGACACCATAGTCGACCATTACCACAACTTGTTCATCAACTTAACAAAGAATCCGATAATGGCCTGGCGCAGTTATTGTTTCAGCGGCTGGCAAACCCGAGCAATCAGGCGAACGACCTGAGCTTGGCGCAAGCTGAGCAACAAGTATTGTTATGGCTGAACAAAAACCAAATCAACACCAAGGGCATGCAACTTGATAACGGTTCAGGTTTATCACGCACCGCACAACTCTCGGCAGAGCAACTGGCCGCGATTTTGGCTTATAACTGGCGACAGCCTTGGGCACCGGAGTTTATCAGCAGTCTGCCGCTGGCTGGACAAGATGGCACTATCCGCCAGCGATTTCAGCAATCGCCGGTACTAAATCAAGCGCGGCTTAAAACCGGCACGTTGCGAAACGTCACGGCGATTGCTGGCTACGTCTGGGATCAACAGCAACGGCCTTATGTATTTGTCGCCATCGTTAATGCCAACAACGCCAGCAGCGCTGGACGACCGCTGATCAACCGCTGGGTCACTCAGCTCGTCCAAAGCCAGTAAACGTGACTAACGCAGTAATTTATTAAACGCGCCAAGAACCCGCATGATCCCGTAATTGTTGTTCGATAGCCGAAAGTTTCGCTTCAAAAACTCGGGCTCTGCTAATGGCGGTTGTGGCATCAATCATTTCAAATTGACAATAATCACCCGGTAAGGCTTGGGCGAGCCATGCTTGCGACTGGCGACACAAAGCGCCCAGCTTTGGATACCCCCCCATGGTTTGATGATCTCTTAGCATCACAATTGGCAAACCATCAGGCGGAAGTTGCACTGAGCCGACACACAATCCTTCGGAGATTAAATTCATTGGCGGCATCACCAGGGCATGGCCTTGCAACCGCACCCCCATTCGATCTGCCGCCGGTCCAACTCGGTATATTTGCGCGTAGAAACTGGCTAACTGTGCGGTTAATAACTCGGCTTGAGCGCCTTGCACCAAGGCTAACCGACGAAAACGACGATGCCGATAATGCCAAACATAGGGGATGGATAAATCGCCATAAACCCGGGAAGGTTGGTATGGCAACAATTGCCCAGCAGCAAGCGGCCCACTACTAAACTGCTCACGTAATACGGTCGAGCGACTGCCCAGAATTTCTGGTGTTTGCAAACCAGCATGCACCGCTAAATAACTACGGGCACCTTGTCGATTGGCATATCCGATATCAATCACATCACCAGCAAGCAGCTGAATTCGCTTATACCGGGATTGAGCTACGCCATTGATTGCAAATGGTAAGTTGGCACCAGTAAGCGCAACTACACATTCGGCCTGCGCCTGAGCGCGAAAACCACCTAAGGCAATTTCCAGTAACGCCGAGTGCGCAGGGTTATTGACCAGCGCATTTGCCAGCCGTGCAGATGTGGCATCCAGCCAACCGCCTTCAGTCACACCGACCTTGGCAAAGCCACGTCGCCCTGAGTCTTGCACCTGCACTAATGGATTCGCTTGTTGGATTAAAAAACCATGCTGTTGATGGTTCATGACTGCCACTCGCTGATTTCTCCGCCTAAACGGAAAAATTCCGCACGATCTATTGCCACAAACTGCACCTCATCGCCGACTGACATTGGCATCACGGGTTGTTTGTGCAAATCAAACATCGGCAAGGGACAATTGCCAATAATATTCCAGCCTCCTGGCGAAGCGGCTGGGTAGACCGCAGTTTGACTACCGGCAATACCGACACTGCCTTTGGGCACTCGCGCGCGGGGCGTCGCTAATCTAGGCGTCGTAATTGCGGCCGGCACATCGCCTAAATAGGCAAACCCCGGTGCAAAACCTATGGCATTCACTTGATAACGCTTCGAACTATGACTGTGAATAATTTCAGCAATACTAAGCTGATGCAGACTTGCCAAACGCGCTAAATCTGGCGCCACTTCCAAGGCATAGTAACAAGGTAACTCCACCACCCGACCCAGCTTTTGGCCTTTGGTTATCGACAAGGGCCACCACTGATGGATGCGCTTGGCAAGTTCGGCATGGTCAGTTTTCAGCAAATCAAAGACAATAAGCACAGATGTTGCAGCCGGAACTAGCTCCAGAATGTCATCACCGCCATATTGCTGCAACAGCGTACAAGCGAGCTGCACTGCGCGCAGCGCCTCTGGGCTTGGGCTTGTGGCCAAATACCACATCAACGCTTGCTCGCCTTGCACCACCAGATACGGACATGACAAATCCCATAACTCGGGGCTTTCTGGCAACATGGCGGCAATTGTTTGCTTTTTGCTCATGCACAACATCCTTTGGTGGTGCGTCTACTTGCGCCAATGCGGCCATCAACGCAAGCCAACGCTGCATTCAGCGCGAAACCCAGTTATAGTGGCAACTTGCCATTTAGGGAGTTTATCTGTCGATGATACGTCAAGCCAGCGCTTGCTGCCTATCACTGTGGTTAGCACTTGGGTTAAGTTCTTGCGTGCAAGCACCAGACTATCTGGTGAGTCAGCAACATCAATCGCAAAACCATAATCAACGCATCCGTATGGTGGTGATCCATTACACCACGGGCGACTGGGCACAATCGTTAAAAGTACTCACCGAACCTAGCGAAAACCCTGTCAGCGCACACTACCTGATCCCCGAGCGGCTGGATGCCAGTTATCCAGCCGATGAACCGCTCAAAGTTTATCAACTGGTTGGCGAACAACAACGCGCATGGCATGCAGGCAATAGTCGCTGGGAAGGAAAAACCAGTTTAAACGACCAATCCATCGGCATTGAACTGGTCAATCGCAGCCAATGTTATGCCGCTGATGACGGCTTTTGTCTGACGCCTGATTTCGACCCTGCGCAGATGGAACTGTTAGCAAAGTTACTGAAAGATATACTGCGTCGCCATCCTGAAATCACCCCGACCCGAGTGCTTGGCCATAGCGACATTGTGCCCGAGCGCAAACAAGATCCGGGCGCGCGTTTTCCTTGGCAATGGCTGGCACGACAAGGGGTTGGCGCTTGGTATGACAATCAGACAGTCCTGAAATACTGGCAGCAATTACCCGAGCAACCGGCCATTCGCATGGTGCAACATGGTTTAAAGCAATATGGTTACGGCATCGAAATTACTGGTGAATACGACCGTCAAACCCAACTGTATCTAATGGCCTTTCAACAGCATTTTGTACCCGACCAAGTGCATGGTCATGCCGACAGAAAAACTGTGGCGATTTTAATGGCCTTGCTAGAAAAATACTTTCCACAAACGCTCAAGTCGGCAGAGTTCACTTTGCCACTCACTGCGCCTTAATGGCCAGCAGTTAAAATTGCCAAGGGCAAAAACAACAAAGCCAGTCACAAGGACTGGCTTTGTTTTTCATCACCGCAATTATTGACCAGTGATCAGCATATACGCCACGATACCAATTAATACTGGCGATACCACGGCCGCAAATAAGCGGAACGCGTGCACAAAATGCGCATGAACCTCATCAGCCAATACCGCTTTAATCGATGGCCAAATCCGCCAGCCAACGAATACCGCAGCAAACATACCGCCAAGTGGCATCAATAAGTTCGAAGCAACAAAGTCCATTAAATCAAACGGCGTTTTACCAAATACTTTTAAATCTTCGCTCATCGAACCAAATGACAGTGCGGCTGGAATACATAACAGTACATAGTTACTAATACTGACGATTAACGTCGAAGTTCTACGCTCAACACCGTATTCATCAATTAAAAACGCCACTGCTGGCTCTAAAATTGAAATTGATGAAGTGACTGCAGCAAATAGCAATAACGAGAAGAAAATCAACGCCAAAATCTGACCACCCGCCATTTGCGCAAATAACGCAGGCATGGTGATAAATGTCAAACCTGGGCCCGCCGCAGGGTCAACATGGAAGGCAAATACTGCAGGCAGAATCATTAACCCAGCAAGCACACTGGCCATCGTTGCTAAAAACGCAATCCATAAACCTGCGCTTACCACTTTAGTGCCTGAACCTAAGTAAGAACCGTAGGCAATCATTAAACCCGCACCAACAGACAATGAGAACACTGCTAAACCTAGAGCATCTAACACCATCTTAAATGAGAGTTTGCTCCAGTCAGGTGTAATAAAGTACATCACACCTTCAACTGCACCAGGCAGGGTTAAACTGCGATATACCATAAACAGCATCAATGCGAACAAAGCAGGCATTAAAATTTTACAAATGCGTTCAATACCCGCTTGTACACCAGCAATAACAATAGCTGCAGTGATTGTCATGAATCCTGCAGTGTAAATTAATGATGATTTTGGATCTGCGATGAAATTGGTAAAGGTGTCGCTGAGAACTTTTGCATCTGTGGTAAGAATGTCACCTTTAACCGCTTCGACAATGTAAGCAATAGTCCAGCCACCAACCACACAATAGAACCCTAAAATTAAATAGACACAGAGCACGGATATCCAGCCAGCGACATGCCATTTGCCTTGACCTAATGCACGATAAGCAGAAGTTGCGGATTTCTTGGCACTACGGCCAATTAACATTTCTGCCAGCATCATCACGACACCCACAGAAAACACACAGGCTAAATACACTAATAAAAAAACACCGCCGCCATTAGCGCCAGCAACGTAAGGGAATTTCCAAATGGCGCCTAGGCCAACTGCAGAACCCGCTGCGGCTAAAATAAAGCCGATGCGTGAACCCCAGCTGCCGCGCTCTGTAGAGGTATGAGTCATATGTTCTCGCCGAATTATGATAGTTTTAATTGTTTTTTAAGCAGCAGCAATGTAGTGGAATTTAGCGGTGAAAAGCAACCAAAAAAGTTGAACGTCATGCCAATACAGTTAAAAGTCTGTTAACACTGGCTAAATAAACGCTCGGCTAGCGCCAACAACTAAATTCAAACAACAGGATTGGTCGGCCAAATTGTAATCTCCATCTTGCAGACACTCTCTACCTTTCCTTTTTGGCAACTGCAAACTACATTGAATAAAGTTGTTTTAAACACGGAGCAGAGCATGACAGCTCGTTGGCTTTGGTTAGCATTTGTACTCATGTTACCATGGAGCTTGGCCGCCAACGCGAGCACTCGCCTTAATGTTTATGCCTATCATAACTCCCCACCTTTTGTAATTAATGCCGACACCGAAACTGGCCTCAACTACGATCTAGTGCGCGCACTGTCACAACAGCTAGGCACTCAATATCAATTGGATTTTCAGCTGCTCACCAGACCCGAACTTAATGACCGTTTAGCACAAGGTAAAGCCGCCATCGTACTTTGGGCAAACCCCGCTTGGTTTCAGACAAAAGATAAACCTTATCATTGGAGCAGCCCACTGTTTATTGACCGCGAGATCTTTGTCAGCCCCAGCGATTATCCGGGAAAAATTGCGCAACTGACTGATTTAGCTGGAAGCACCCTCGGTGCTATTGAAGGCTATAAATATCCGGGTGTGGATGAATTGGTGGCACAGCATCGAGTGACTAGGTTTGATGCCAAAACAGACAAAGAAAACTTAGCGCGGTTGGTCGAACGCACCGTCGATCACATCGTCATCACGCGCTCGAGCTTTTTATACTATGGCCGCCAACAACAGTTTCTGGGGAAAATGAAAATCGTTGGTCAGCCTTACCCAAGTTACAAACGGCAAATTTTGCTGACTCATCATTATACGGAAATACTGCCTGACTTAGAGCGGGCGTTAACCGCTCTCCACCAACAATCCGATTGGAAAGCTCGGCTAGATTTATACGGACTTAAATCACAGTAACTTGCCGTGTATCCTCGCCAGCCGTTACACTACTGACTTTGGGCACTAGTCGCCTTATTTCATGAGTTGCGGTTTGTTTAGGATTAAGTAATGCGTTTAGATAAATTTATCTGTGATTGTACCGGACTCACCCGCAGCCAAGCGGGCAAACTGATTCGGCAAGGACTGGTCACTGTCAACCAGCAACTCTGTAAACAACCGGCAACTCAGGTCGCAACCACCGATCAAGTCACTTTAGAAGAAGAAGAGTTACAGATTATTGGCCTGCGCTATTTTGTGATGAACAAACCAGCGGGTTATGTCTGTTCGACTGACGATCCGGACCACAACACCGTCTTCGCCTTAATGGACGAGCCATTACTGGAACGCTTACACACTGTTGGCCGCTTAGATTTAGATACCACTGGCATTTTACTCATTACCGATGATGGCCAATGGTCGCATCGTATCAGCTCGCCAAAGCATGAATGCGCCAAAACCTATCGGGCGTTTTTAGCAGATCCGGTTGCAGAAAGTGCCATTGCGCAATTTGCCGAAGGGGTGATGTTGCGCGGTGAAAAACTGCCAACTAAACCTGCTGAGTTGGTGATTGTCACGCCTACTGAGTGTTTATTAACCATCCACGAAGGCCGTTATCATCAAGTGAAGCGGATGTTTGCGGCTATTGGCAACAAAGTTGAACAACTACATCGTGAACAAATTGGCGATTTAATGCTTGGTGATGACTTAGCCGAAGGCGAATATCGCGAATTAACAGCCGAAGAAATAGCTGCTTTTTAAGCTGTTTTTTTTCGGCCCCCCGCAAACCCTGATGAAACCTCAGGGTTAAAAACCTTGCACAATCAAGCTCTTGTGCTAGCCTAATCACGGCTTTGCCGCAACGGTATTGATGGTTATAAACTCGTTTGCACTTGCAGCCGAATAAATGCATGTTCGGTTGCCGCCCATGCATTACATACAACATAACAGTCATCAACTAGAACTAAGTTAAGCAAAGTGGCTTTTCGCTGAAGCCTTTCCTATTAGAACTTACTAATATATAATTATATCAACTAAATCTAATTTACTACTTATACCGAAAATCATTGCATGTTCTGGTCAGCGGCAATCTAACGCACCAACAATGCTGACCGCTTAAAACGAATAAGCAATGAAAACGGTTACCTAGGAGACAGCCATGCGTAAGTTAAGTCTGTTTGCAAGCCTCGGCTTTCACATCACCGCGACGATGCTGTTGACAGCGGCAGCGGCCGATACCCAACAAACCTGGGTGCCAGTGACGGTCAGCCAACAACCGCAATGGTTGGAGCTTAGCAGCATAGTCGAAGCAGTTTCCCAAGCCACTGTCTCAGCGCAAACCTCTGGACGCATCACTGAATTACCTTATGACGTCAATGATTTGGTGCCGCAAGGGGCTGTTATTGTGCGCTTCACCGATACCGAACAAAAAGCCCGTCTGCAAAAAGCGCAAGGCGCGATGACGGAAGCGCAAAGCCGTTTTGATGAACAACAAAAAGAACTAGCGCGCGTTAAAGATATTCACAGCAAAGGTTTAGTCGCCAAAGCTGCGCTGGATTTAGCGCAAGCGAACTTTAATGCCGCCAAAGCACGTCAAGACCAAGCAGTCGCCGCAGTTGCTGAAGCGCAAGAACAGCTAGAGCAAACCGTCGTGCGGGCGCCATACACCGGCATCATGCAAGAACGTTATGTCGAACTTGGTGAATTGGCCGTACCGGGCAAACCATTACTTAAAGGCTTAAGCCTTGAACATCTGCGCTTAGTCGCGCAGGTGCCACAACATCAGTTAACCGCGGCGCGAAACAGCAGCTCTGCGCAAATCGCGTTAGCCGATGGTAAACAAATCGAATTAGGTCAGCCGAAACTGGTGATTTCACCGCAAGCCGACAGCGCCAGCCATAGTTTTCAGCTGCGTTTGAATTTACCTAAAGCCGACCACAGCGCCGAGGGTTTATTGCCTGGTAGCTGGCAGAAATTGCAGTTACAAACTGGCGTTGCCGAACAGGTTCATGTTGCGAAAACCAGCGTGTTGTGGCGCGGTGAGCAGAGCATGGTGTTTCGCCAACAAGGCGATAAATCGGTGCTGCAGCCAATTCGAGTGCAAGTGGTCGATAGCAACACTTACCGTGTGATTAGTGGCTTAAAAGCTGGCGATATGATTGCGAGTGACGCCAATATCATGTTGGCGGAACAGGCACAAAAACAAGTGACTCAACACTAATAGGAGACCGATATGACAACGTCCTCAGGTTCATCCGGTCAATTGGGCATTTCCGGTCACTTAGCGGCGCTATTTAAGCAAAACCAAATCACACCATTACTGGCACTGGTTGGCTTTTTGCTGGGTTTATTTGCCGTTTTAGTCACACCACGCGAAGAAGAGCCACAAATTGAAGTGACTTTTGCCAACGTATTCATCCCTTACCAAGGCGCATCAGCTGCCATGGTCGAACAGCAAGTTGCCATTCCTGCGGAGAAAATCATCGCGGAAATTGCTGGGGTCGAACATGTCTATTCCATGTCAGAGCCTGGCCGCGCCATTTTGACCGTGCAATTTAAAGTCGGCGAAGTACGCACTGATGCCTTAGTGCGGCTCTACAACGCCTTTTATGCCAAGGCCGATTGGCAACCAATGAATAGCGGCATAGGCCCAGTGCTGATTAAACCGAAAGGGATTGATGATGTGCCTGTGTTCGCAGTGACTTTATGGAGTAAAGATCCAAGCGTCACGCCACTGCAATTACAAGCAGCAGCGAAAGGCTTAGAAGAGCAGCTGCAGCAAGTGCCTGGCTCGCGTGACGTGTATGCGATTGGTGGCGGCAATAAACAAGTATTAATTCGTCTAGATCCGGCTAAATTACAAGCCTATGACCTGAGTTTGGCAGAACTACGTGGCGCACTTGCGCAAAGCAACAGTCAAACCCAAGCGCAAGGCTTATTGGCGAGTAATCAACAAATTCAATTACACGCGGGTGCATTTTTAACGACTGCCGAGCAAGTCGGCGAATTAGTGGTCGCCGTGCGTCAAGACGGCTTAAGTTCGACGACCACTGGCGGCGCGCAGTTACGCCCAGTGTATTTACGCGATGTCGCCAGCATTGAATTTGGCAATGCTGAACCGAACAGCTATGTGCAACATCTGGCACTGGATGCGCAGGGTAACACCCAACAAAGCCCAGCGGTGACGGTGGTTGTCGCGAAACAACCCGGCAAAAATGCCGTGGATGTGAGCAAAGCGCTGCAAAGCAAACTGCAGGACTTACAACATCGTTATTTAGCCGACAATATCGAAGTCGCTATCAGCCGTAACTACGGGGAAACCGCCAAAGACAAAGCGGACACCCTAATTCACAAACTGATGTTCGCGACTTTATCTGTAGTGATTTTGGTTGGTTTTGCCCTTGGCTGGCGCGAAGCTTTTGTCGTGGGCATGGCGGTTATTATCACCTTAGCACTGACCTTATTCGCGTCGTGGGCCTATGGGTTTACGCTCAACCGTGTGTCGTTATTTGCGCTGATTTTCTCCATCGGCATCTTGGTTGACGATGCCATTGTGGTGGTTGAGAACCTGCATCGACACTGGTTAATGGGCACCAAATCACTACGTGATGCTATTCCACTGGCGGTTGAAGAAGTCGGCGGGCCAACCATTCTTGCGACCTTCACCGTCATCGCCGCGTTACTGCCAATGGCTTTTGTCAGCGGTTTGATGGGCCCGTATATGAGCCCAATCCCATTAAATGCGTCGATGGGTATGCTGATTTCATTGCTGGTGGCGTTTATCTTAACGCCGTGGCTATTTTTGCGGATGTTTGGCGATAAAGCACCACCCAGTAACAGCCATGGCCATGGTGATGAAAAACTAGAGTCATGGTTTGGCCGCATTATGAAACCGTTTTTAGCCGGACGGCAAGGGCGTGGCAATCGGGTAAAACTGCTGGTGGGATTACTTGCAGCGATCACCGTTTCAGTATTACTGGTGACCACGCAACATGTGGTGCTAAAAATGCTGCCATTTGACAACAAATCTGAATTCCAAGTGGTGGTCGATTTACCAGAAGGCAGCACCTTAGAACAAACGCAGCAAGTGCTGAATGACGTTGCCGCTGAGCTATTAAAAGTGCCAGAAGTTACCCATTTGCAAACCTATGCTGGCAGCGCAGCACCGATTAACTTCAATGGTTTGGTGCGTCAGTATTATTTGCGTCAATACCCTTGGATGGGCGATGTGCAAGTCAATTTGGCCGACCGGCACCAACGTGATGAACAAAGCCACGCGATTGCGCTGCGTGTGCGCCCTGCCCTAGCCGCTTTAGAAAAGCGCACTGGAGCCAGCATTAAATTGGTCGAAGTGCCGCCAGGTCCTCCAGTGATGGCGCCATTAGTTGCTGAAGTTTATGGCCCAGATTATCCAAGCCAGTTAGCTGCGGCACAAAGCATCAGCCAAAGCTTTGCTGCTGTGGCAAACATTGTCGATATCGACAGCACCCTGGAAGCGCCACAACAACGTTGGCAGTTGGTTGCTGATCAGCAAAAAGCAGCATTACTAGGCGTGTCAGTGGCCGATATTACTCACAATGTGCAGTTGGCCATTAATGGCGACAACGCCGGATTCTTGCAGGACGCGCATAGCCGCACGCCAGTGCCACTGCAGTTAAAACTCAGTGAAGACACCGCGGTAGATTGGGCAAAACTGGCGATGCTGCCAATTACCAGCCGAACTGGCGCGCAAGTAGCGCTTGGGGAAGTGACGCGCAAGATTGAAACTGTCCGCGAAAATACCATCTATCGCAAAGATTTACGCCCGGTCGTTTTTGTCACTGCCGATTTAGCGGGTGGCTTAGACAGTCCGTTATACGGCATGCTCAGTATCAAAGACGCGCTTGCGGATAAGTTCGAACAGAACTTATTAAGCGCCCCTGCTCACACCGACACGCTAAGCATTAAATGGGATGGCGAGTGGCAAATCACCTATGAGACTTTCCGCGACATGGGGATTGCTTATGGTGTTGGCCTTATCATGATTTATTTATTGGTGGTGGCGCAGTTTAAATCCTATGGCGTGCCGCTGATTATCATGGCGCCTATTCCGCTGACTATCATCGGCATCATGCCGGGCCATTGGTTGCTGAACACTCAATTCACCGCGACCTCGATGATAGGCATGATTGCACTTGCCGGTATTATTGTGCGCAACTCTATCTTGCTGGTAGATTCAATTCAGCAGCAAGTGGCGCAAGGCTTTGCCCTCGAACGCGCGGTGGTGCACGCCTCGGCCGTGCGAGCTCGTCCCATCATTCTGACTGGGCTTGCCGCAATGCTCGGCGCGTTCTTTATCCTCGACGATCCGATTTTCGGCGGTTTAGCAGTAGCGCTGATTTTCGGGATTTTGGTGTCGACTTTACTCACGTTAGTTGTCATCCCAGTGGTGTACTACGCCTACCATTACCAAGCACAACGTGCATAAACAACAGCAATCCCTAGGCTCGTCACGAGCTTAGGGATTTTAATCTCGCGTTTTCCTCACTAAACAGACTTCGCATTTACCCAGCAATGGCGTAGGCTAAAGTCCCGATGCAATCGTATGCAGTTGAATTTGCACCAAACCAGTGCTGATTCCAGTATAAGGTTATGCACAACATCACAACTTCAAGATGAAGGGCTTTGATTATGCACCCATTGATTCGCAACACACCGGTTCGGCTAAGTCTTATCGCGCTGACACTCGCGGCGTTATTCGGCTGTGAACCAGCGCCTTCGACAACCACTGAAGCCACCACACCAAGCGCCACAGTAACAACTGCTGCCACTAAACCTTGGTGGCAAGATGCGGTGTTTTATCAAATTTGGCCACGCAGTTTTTATGACTCAAACGCCGACGGCGCCGGTGATTTCAATGGCATCAAAGCCAAACTGCCGTATCTAGCGGATTTAGGCGTAGATGCGCTGTGGCTGACACCAATGTTTGAAGCGCCTTCATACCATGGTTATGATTTCACTGAGTTTTATGGGGTCGAACGCGACTATGGCACTATTACAGACTTTAAAGCGCTCGTCAGAGAAGCCAAAAGTAAAAACATTCGCATCATTTTAGATTTAGTGATCAACCATATCTCTGATCAACATATTTGGTTTAAGCAATCCGCGGAGGGTCTCGAACCCTATAAAGATTATTTTATCTGGCGCAAGGACTTGCCGACCGAAGGTTGGGGGCCGGCTTGGGATAGCAGCAAAACCGATCCGAATGCGGTGTGGCATTATAACGAACAACGCAAAGAATATTATTACGCAGCTTTTGGCGCCTCCCAGCCTGATCTGAATTTAAAGCATCCTGATGTGGTGCAAGAAATGAAAAAAATGGCGAAATTCTGGTTAGATACCGGTGTTGCTGGATTTCGCTTAGATGCGGTGCGATATGCCATTGAAAACGGTCCAGGCGCACAAGCGGATACCGCAGAAACCATTGCCTATTGGCAAGACTTCAGCAGTTATGTGCGCTCCATTAATCCTGAGGCGATGCTGGTGGGCGAAGCATGGGCGGATTTACCCGTGGCGGCGAAATACTATGGTGATGGCAAAGCGCTGGACGCAGGTTTTGACTTTGAATTCGGCTACAAAGTGCTGGAATTGCTGCAAAGCCAAGGTGGCGTCAAAGCCGAATTTGGCACCATGCAGCAACAAACCAGTGACAAAGGCGAATTGTTGCAAGCAAATTATGCCGCTCGCGCTGCTGCTGGTGTACCCATGGGCTACTTCAGCCCGTTTCTAACCAACCACGACCAACCGCGCCTTGGCTGGCAATTACAAGGCAACCAAGCCAAAGCAAAATTAGCCGCTGCGATGTTATTGAGTTCGCCAGGTAGTACCTATATGTACTACGGTGAGGAAATTGGCATGACTCAAGCGTCCGATGCTGAACATATCCAGCGCCGCGCACCGATGTTATGGCAAAACGTGCCACAAGCAGGCTTTACTTCAGCCGCCAAATCTTGGGTGGAATCTGCAGATTTATTCCCGCCGCAACAAGGCACTCAGTGGTGGCAACCGTTTTTACAAAGCCAGTTCAATAAAAAGCTCACCGTTGCCGAGCAGCAATCAGACGCGAAGTCATTGTGGTCTTTGTACAAATACTTAATTGGCCAGAAACGCCAACGCGCTGAATTTGGTACAGCCGGAAGCTACCAAGCAACACCATTGGCTGATGGCAAACTGCTGCAAATTGTCCGCGAATTAAATGGTAGCAAGACGGTATTCTTACTCAATCTCAGCGATGAAGCCCATGAAATTCCAAGCGACATTCTAAAAGATCGCAACTTACAAAGTGGTTGGATAGAAACTGCAGCAAGCGATGAGTTACCGGCTTGGCAACTACGGACTTGGCAAAACTAAAAATCCGACCGGGGCTGCTAGCCAGCCTCGGTCTGCTTGATCCTTTCTGCAAAATCCGATCTGTGAGATCCGAACGATGAGTTCGAGATTAAAAGAATTCCCAGTCTGCGAGACCCAGTAGTCGAAGATTGTTGCCGCCCATTAGCGGTTGAAGTTTGACTGCCGAGGGCTTTTTGCCAGCGAATAGCTTACGAATTTACCGGCGGCTGATGGAAGAACTGCAGCTGTTGATAGACTAGAAATCAAATAGGCTAGAAATCAAATAAATCCGGTGTTGGATCTGCTTCTAAACCCTGATCTGGTTTACCCGCCAAACGGGCCGCATCGCGACGTATCCGCCGATTTTCTAACAACTTCAAGATTTTCGCCCGTTCTGCCACTGGCTTTTGATGCCAGTTAAACCGTTCATCACGCGAGCGCAAGCAACCCACGCAATAACCGCGATTGTTACTTTGGCAGATCCCAACACAAGGATTGGGTAAATCAAACAGCTCGAGTTGGTCCATGGCACCTTTAGAATTTGCCCGCAATGTTCGCGGCAAAGAGGCATGCGCTTGAAACTTGAGTGTACTGGGAGTTGTTGGCTTTGCCAACTAGCTGAAAATCAATGGGGTCAGAGTCATTGAAACAATAGTCGCCTTCAATTGCACCAATGGGGTCAGAGTCATTGAAACAATGGTCGCTTTCAACGACTCTGACCCCATTGATATTAGTTTAAAACTCTTGCACTGTGGGTCTTAACACAATTTCATTGATATCCACATTCGCTGGTTGCTCAATCGCATAGGCGATGGCACGTGCCACTGAATCAGCTGGAATTTCATTTTGTTGGTAAAACGCCTGCACAAATTCCGCGCTGGCGCTATGACCGCTGCCATGTTTGAGTTCTGATTCCACTGCACCCGGTAAAATCGTGGTGGTGCGAATAGCGCCGCCGACTTCATGGCGTAAGCCTTCACTAATGGCTCGGACCGCAAACTTAGTGCCGCTATACACGGTGCCACCTGGGCTAAACACTTTGATGCCAGCCACCGATGAAATGTTAATAAAGTGGCCACTTTGCTGGCTGGTGAATACCGGCAACGCCGCGGCAATGCCATACAACACGCCTTTGATGTTAATGTCGATCATCCGATCCCATTCATCTACACGCAGCTCTGACATTGGCGCTATCGCCATCAAACCCGCGTTATTAACCATCACATCTAAGCGGCCATAAGTTTGTACTGCAAGCGCGACCGCTTGTTGCAAATCAGCAGATTTTGTCACATCAGCCACTTGAAACACTGCATCACCGCCCGCCTCACGGATCCGCGCCACTAAAGCGCTGAGTTTGTCGGCGCGACGAGCAACCAACACTAATTTAGCGCCACGACGGGCTAATAATTCAGCGGTACTTTCACCTAAACCACTGCTTGCGCCAGTGATTAACACGACTTTGCCGGCGATGCCTTCTAAGTTCGATGAGTTAACTTTTTGCATGTTGCTATTCCTAATCAAATGACCCGTCGGCACCAATTGCCTGAGGTGAATGAATCAACTGCACATAGTGTAAAAGCCTTCCATTTGCATGAAAATGGAATAAAATCAGCTTCAGAATTCCATTTTTAGGAATAAAAAAATCAATGGGGTCAGAGTCGTTGAAAACGACTTTTGTTTCAATGACTCTGACCCCATTGATTCTAGGAGTACTAATGGCACAAAATAAACTGGAGCTTTTGCGCATCTTCTGCAATGCCGCTGAGCTTGGTAATTTCAAAGCATGCGCCAGCAAACTCGCGATCTCGCCACAAGCCGTCACCCGCGCAGTCCAGCAGTTAGAACGTTTAACCGGTGAAGTGCTGTTTCATCGTAATACCCGGCAAGTGCGACTGACGCAATTTGGCGAGCAATTGTTGGCAGATGGTCGTGTCCAGTTAGCACAATTAGAAGCATTACTGAGTCCGCGCCAAGCCTCAACAGATTTAGCAGGATTAGTACGCATCGCTGCGCCTGCGGCTTTTCGCATGATATTGATGCCTGTCTTATTGGAATTTGCTCGCTTATACCCACAAATTCAATTAGATGTGCGCTTATCTGATCAACATAGCGATGTGGTCGATGAACAAATCGATTTGGGCATAAGGGCAGGATTATTACGCGACCAAAGTTTTGTCGCGGTGCCGATTTCGCAGGTCGAATTATGGCTGGTGGCAAGCGCTGATTATCTCGCAGAGCACGGTACACCCAATGATTTAACCGAACTCGCCAATCACCATATGACGAGTGTGTTGGATGCCAGTACCGGCCGACCGTGGACCTGGTTTTTCAGTGGTGGCGAAACCTATTCCCCGAGGCAAGTTCGCTTATTAGTCAACGACGCCGAGCAAGAAACCGCAGCCATAGTCGCTGGCCTAGGTATAGGGCAAGTCGCTGATTTCTTTGCAAAACCATTTATAGAAAGCGGCAAACTGCAACGAATTTTATCGCACTTAGAACCCGAGCCTTGGCCGCTGTCACTGTATCGACCACAACGAGGGCCAGTGCCACTGCGTGTACGATTGTTGTTTGATTATCTCAAAGCCAAATTGGCAAAAAATCAATGGGGTCAGAGTCATTGATTTCTTTATATGCTAATCTGATAATGCACACTGGACATTAAGTCTTGTGCTTGTGTTTTTCAATTTAAAATAAGATTGAAGGAGCTGTTAATGAAATATCTGATGTACGGGACGTTATTGGCTATTCAGTTGTTTTCTCTGTCCGCGTTTGCTGGGAATCGCGGTGAGGAGGCGATGCGCTGCATTACCGAATCTCAAGGCGAAGAACAACCAAATGGCGTTGAAATGTTAGTCACCAACACCTGTGACGAACAAGTATTTATTCTATGGTGCGGGGACTTAGAGTTCGACCGCAAGGGCTGTGGCGATGGTCCAAGTAGCGACACAAGCAGTGGCTTCTATACTCATTCCACAAACCTCGAACCAGGCCAATCGAACGGCATTCGTCTCAAAAATGGCGGGAGCTACAATTACGCAGCATGTTTTGGTGGTATTGGTTTCGGTAATGACGGCCATTACACCGACAATAGCGATGGTAGTTTCACCTGTTTACCAACTGGCGAATACAAGCAATCTGATAATCCTTAACTCACGAAAAATCAATGACTCCGACCCCATTGATTCGGTTGGGCGGAGTTATTGATTCTCTCTAAACCTTAGTGATCGTCTATCGCCCCCTTTGCCTCGCGGTTCTATCCGTCGCCCAGTTTTTTCTGCAATCAGCGTTTTGAATTGTTCAGATCCAAGCGCCCAAGATTTATTGGTAGCTTGGCGAATGCAGGCAATTTCTCGTTCTGCAAGCGCATCGTTAAATAGCGATTGATAGACTGCTTGTCGAGCTTCCGCTGTTTCACCTAACCCATAATACAGTGGGTGCGGTGTTAGCAACTTTATCGCTTTACCCATCACATTAGCCTGAAAACTTGACCAAGGATAATCGGCTGGATGCCCCACGATGCTTGCACGCACGGGGTTAAGTTCGATATACCGATACACACAAAATAGGTAACTATCCACATCAACAACCGTCGATTTATAACGCCCTTCCCACAAGGTACCGGTGCGATCATAGGTATAGTTAAAATACTGCACATATTGACGTCCGAGCGCCTGCATCATCCGGCTGACACCATGCTCATGTTGCGGTGTCACCAAGAGATGGACATGATTGGTCATTAGCACAAACGCATGAATTGCTACCTGATATTTCTGTGCAGAATCCTTGAGAAATGACAGATAAACTTGGTAATCAGCTGCCGCATAGAAACAGGCATTCCGGTTGTTGCCGCGCTGAATAACATGCTGCGCACAACCCGGCAAATAAAGACGGGGTAAACGGGCCATAAGGTTTCCTCCATGAAACACCTGATCAAAACTAGCCCGCGAATCGCAATAAATCAATGGGGTCAGAGTCATTGAAAACGACCTTTATTTCAATGACTCTGACCCCATTGATTCTTTATTTTGAAAATAATTGTTGACTTAAGCCATGCAGACGGCTATTTGTAATAGGCATGTCGATTACTTAGCCAAAAGCTGAAGTGCGGACAGCGAGACTTAGGCGACGCCAGCTGAATAACAGCGGTATTTAAACAGCGCCAAGCTCAAGAATTTTAAATATAACCAAAGAGTTATTAGATAATAAAATGCGTTTAGCAACCAACCTGAACATTATTGTGGTCCTCGTCGTGGTGATTATTAGTCGCCGCGGGGGCTGCCGTTTGGGTTTCAGAAAGTAGACGAAACCAGATTCCAGCAAAACCCCCGCACCGAAAGGTCCGGGGGTTTTGTCGTTTTAGGGCCCTCGGAAAAGCGAAGTCGCTGGTACTAACAGCAAATAAGCGTGCAGAAAATGCACAACAAGTGAAGAAGAGGACAAGGTATGACAGGCGCAGAATTGGTGATCAAGCTGTTACAGCAGCACGGCGTGGATAGCATTTTCGGCTACCCCGGCGGCGCCATTATGCCAATTTATGACGCGCTCTACGGCAGTTCTGTCAAACATTACCTGTGTCGCCATGAACAAGGCGGCGCCTTTTCTGCTATCGGCTATGCCCGCGCTTCGGGTCGTGTTGGAGTTTGTATGGCAACTTCAGGCCCAGGTGCCACCAATATCATCACCTCCTTAGCCGACGCGTTGCTGGATTCAGTGCCAGTCGTTGCAATCACCGGCCAAGTGTCACAAGCGGTGGCAGGTACCGATGCCTTCCAAGAAGTGGATGTATTGGGTTTAAGTTTAACCGTAACCAAACACAGCTTTTTGGTGAAGAACGTCAACGAACTCGCAGCAACCCTGACAGCCGCGTTTAAATTAGCGCAATCGGGTCGTCCAGGCCCGGTGCTGGTTGATATTCCAAAAGATGTGCAGTTAGCCCAAGTGACTGATGTGACGCTGACCCAGCAACTGGCGCCAGCCCATACACAGGTCACTGCAGCATTGCCGTTGGCGCAAATTGACTTAGCGCGCAGCCTGTTAAGCCACGCGCAAAAACCTATAGCGTACATCGGTGGCGGCGTGCATATGGCCGACGCCCTGCCGCAACTGCAACAGTTTTTAGCCATCACGCAAATGCCAAGCGTCACCACGTTAAAAGCCATGGGCTCGGTTGAACGCAAGAACCCGAATTATCTGGGTATGCTCGGCATGCACGGCACCCAAGCCGCAAATTTAGCAGTGCAACAAACTGATTTATTGGTCTGTTTAGGCGCGCGTTTTGATGACCGGGTTACCGGCAATCTGAAAAAATTCGCGCCACACGCCAAAGTGATCCATATCGATATCGATCCGGCGGAAATCGACAAACTGCGCCGCGCCGACTGCGCCATGCTCGGCGATTTAAAAGCCTTATTGCCCGCCATCAGTACGCCGAGCGACTGCCCCGCTGAACTCCAGCAATGGCAGCACCATTGCCAACAATTGCGCCTGCAATACGGCTGGCGTTACGACCATCCGGGCGAACAAATCTACGCACCGCTGTTTTTAAAACAACTCAGCGAACGCCTGCCAGACAGCGCCGTGGTGAGCTGCGATGTCGGCCAACACCAGATGTGGGTTGCCCAGCACATGAGCTTTAACTCACCACGCAATCACTTATCCAGCGGCGGCCTTGGCACCATGGGTTTTGGCTTGCCAGCCGCTATCGGCGCCAAAATTGCCCGACCACAAGATACCTCCGTGGTCGTGTCGGGCGATGGCTCCTTTATGATGAACGTGCAGGAACTGGCGACCATCAAACGCTTTCGTTTGCCGGTAAAAATCATCGTGATTGATAACCAGCGCCTTGGCATGGTGAAGCAATGGCAAGAGCTGTTTTTTGATGGCCGTTACAGTGAAACCGATTTATCCGACAACCCAGACTTTGTGGCGCTGGCCGCCGCTTTTGCCATTCCAGGCCATTGCATCAGCCGCAAAGACGAAGTCGCCGATGCTTTAGAGGCCATGTTCACCTGGCCTGGCCCTTATTTACTACACGTCAGAATCGATGACAAAGACAACGTATGGCCACTGGTTCCGCCAGGTGCCGCCAATGAAGACATGATGCTGGAGGCAGCCAAATGATGACGCAACACTGCT
The DNA here is from genome assembly GCA_041914845.1 of Alteromonadaceae bacterium. Taxonomy (GTDB): domain Bacteria; phylum Pseudomonadota; class Gammaproteobacteria; order Enterobacterales; family Alteromonadaceae; genus Pararheinheimera. The sequence goes on along the minus strand of JAYSCP010000002.1, from coordinate 116,709 downwards.
TAACGATCCGTACTCGTAATGAACCCGTGGTACTTGAGCGCTTGCTGCAAGTCACGCGTTATCGCGGCTTTCAACTCACTGGCATGGAAATGCATCCAGCCCTTGAATCCAGCAGTTTGATTGTCACTTTGCATATTAGCTCTGAGAAACCAATAAGCTTGCTAACCAATCAGCTGAACAAGTTGTATGATATTCAGGCGCTGGAATTGCATAGCGCGCAAGCAAACAGCTCGAAGTTACACGGCGCGCCATTACAAAGTGCGCAGCCGCAAAGCTTAAGTGCCTAAATGAAAAGTCCCGTGCGGCAACACGGGCATGACCACACTCCTCGATGAGTGGGCAAAAACAACACAACAACCAAGTGGCCCTGAACCCAAATCGCTGTGCCGAGTTTAACGAAACCGCCAGTTTAATTTTTTGAAGATTGTAGGAGCAAGTCGATGCCCAAGTTACGTTCAGCCACCACCACCGAAGGCCGCAATATGGCAGGCGCCCGCGCGTTATGGCGCGCCACTGGCGTTAAAGATACCGATTTCGGCAAGCCAATTATCGCGGTAGTGAACTCCTTTACCCAGTTTGTGCCGGGTCATGTGCATTTGCGCGATCTCGGTAAGCTGGTGGCCGAAGCGATTGAAGACGCGGGCGGTATTGCCAAAGAATTCAACACCATCGCCATTGATGACGGCATCGCCATGGGCCACGGCGGCATGCTGTATAGCTTGCCATCGCGTGAAATCATCGCCGACTCGGTAGAATATATGGTGAACGGTCACTGCGCCGACGCTATGGTGTGTATTTCCAACTGCGACAAAATCACCCCAGGCATGTTAATGGCGGCTCTGCGCCTGAATATTCCAGCAATTTTCGTCTCGGGTGGACCAATGGAAGCTGGGAAAACCAAGCTGTCCGATCAAATCATCAAACTCGATTTAGTCGACGCCATGGTGTCAGCGGCGAATCCGACCGTAAGCGATGCCGATAGCGAAAAAATTGAGCGCAGCGCGTGCCCAACGTGTGGTTCGTGCTCGGGCATGTTTACCGCCAACTCGATGAACTGCTTAGTCGAAGCCTTAGGCTTAGGCCAACCGGGCAATGGCTCGATGCTGGCAACCCACGCCGATCGCAAAGCGTTATTTATCAGTGCCGGCAAACGCATCATGGAATTAACCAACCGTTGGTACCAACAAGACGACGCCAGCACCCTGCCGCGCAGCATCGCCAACAAAACCGCCTTTGAAAACGCCATGATGCTGGATATCGCGATGGGCGGCTCAACTAACACCGTACTGCACTTATTAGCCGCGGCCATTGAAGCCGAAGTCGATTTTGGCATGAACGACATTGACCGTTTATCCCGCATCGTGCCGCATTTATCCAAAGTGGCGCCATCGACGCAAAAATACCATATGGAAGATGTGCACCGTGCCGGCGGCGTCATTGCCATTTTGGCCGAGCTTAACCGCGCTGGCTTACTCAACCCAAATACGCCGCACGTCGCGGGCAGTTCCTTGGGCGATGTATTGGCACGTTATGACATCATGACCACCACAGATGCTGCGGTAAAAGACTTTTATCGCGCAGGCCCCGCCGGTATTCGCACCACCCAAGCATTCTCGCAAGATTGCCGTTACCCAACGCTGGATGATGACCGTGAAAACGGCTGTATCCGCAGTAAAGAACATGCCTATTCACAAGATGGCGGCTTAGCCGTGCTTTACGGCAACTTAGCGCCAAACGGCTGTATCGTAAAAACCGCTGGCGTGGATAAAGACAACTTAGTGTTTAACGGCGTGGCGCGGATTTTTGAAAGCCAAGATGACGCGGTCAGCGCCATTTTAGCCGGCAAAGTAGTGGCGGGGGATGTGGTAATCATTCGTTACGAAGGCCCGAAAGGCGGCCCGGGGATGCAAGAAATGTTGTATCCAACCAGCTACTTAAAATCGATGGGCCTTGGTAAAGCTTGCGCCTTAATTACCGATGGCCGTTTTTCTGGCGGCACCTCGGGGTTATCGATTGGCCACGTATCGCCAGAAGCAGCGAGCGGCGGCGCTATTGCGCTGGTGCAAGAGGGTGACGGCATTGATATCGACATTCCAAACCGTTCGATCCAAATTCGCATCAGCGACGCGGAGTTACAACAACGTCGCGAGGCGATGGACGCCAAAGGCAAACTCGGCTGGAAACCAGTCGACCGCGTGCGCGTGGTAAGCCCAGCGCTGAAAGCCTATGCCATGCTGGCCAGTAGCGCCGATAAAGGTGCGGTACGTGATTTGTCAAAGCTGGAAGAATGATGAGTATGGATTTATTAAAGCCGGCCGAGCCAAGTGCGCTGCGTTTAGCAGCGTATCCGCCAAGCCCAATGTCGGCAGCCGAAGCCCAAGCCTTGCAGCAGCATTATTTACGGGAAATATTGCTGTCGCCGGTCTATCAAGCCGCGGTGGAAACACCGCTGCAAGCCATGCCGAAATTGGCCCAGCGTTTAGGTCATCAGGTGTTTCTCAAGCGTGAAGACCATCAACCGGTGTATTCGTTTAAATTGCGCGGGGCTTTTCATAAATTAGCCAAAGTGGCGCAGGCCAACCCGACGGCGAAAGTCGTTTGTGCCTCGGCCGGTAATCACGCGCAAGGCGTGGCAATGTCGGCAACAAAGCTCGGGCTTGCGGCAACCATTGTGATGCCAATTACCACACCAGAAATTAAAATTTCGGCAGTCAAAGCCCGTGGTGGCCACGTGATGTTGCATGGCACCGCCTTTGATGAAGCCAACAAATTCGCCATCGAGCTCGCCGCCAAAGAAGGCGCGGTGTACATTCCACCATTTGACGATGCCGATGTGATTGCCGGCCAAGGCACTGTTGCCAAAGAATTACTGACACAGCATGCCAATTTAGACGCGGTATTTATTCCGGTCGGTGGCGGCGGATTGCTCGCTGGCATGGCGGTGTACATCAAAGCGGTGTTGCCCAACGTGCGAGTAATTGGTGTCGAGCCAGATGATGCCAACTGTTTGGAAGTGGCGATGCTGAATGGCGCGCCGGTGACCTTGCCACGGGTTGGATTATTTGCCGACGGCGTGGCAGTGAAACGCATCGGCAGCGAGAATTTTAAGTTAGCCCAGCTGTATTGTGATGAAGTGATTACCGTGTCGAGTGATGAGATTTGCGCCGCGATCAAAGATATTTTTGAAGACTTACGCGCCGTCGCCGAGCCTGCAGGCGCTTTGGCATCAGCTGGCCTTAAAAAATACGCGGCGAATGCCGACCATAGTCAACAGTTTGCTGCGGTGCTTTCTGGCGCCAATTTGAATTTCGACACCTTACGTTATGTGTCGGAACGCTGCGAGCTTGGCGAGAAAAAAGAAGCGGTATTTGCCGTCACCATCCCCGAAGAAAAGGGCAGTTTCCGCCGGTTCTGCCAAACCTTGGGTGGCCGTGCTATTACCGAATTCAACTATCGTTATGCTTCAGATAATAAAGCACATATTTTTGTCGGTATTAAACTTCGTAACGGTGCAGAAGAGCTCAAACAAGTGACGCAAGCGCTGCTGGATGCGGGGTATGAGTTTCAAGATTTGTCCGACGATGAACTGGCCAAACTGCACGTGCGCTACATGATTGGCGGCATGCCACCGCGCTTAGTGCAAGAGCAAGTTTACCAATTCAACTTCCCGGAATACCCAGGCGCGCTGATGAATTTCTTAAACACCTTGGGCGAAAAGTGGAACATCACTTTATTTCATTATCGGAATCATGGTGCGGCCACCGGCGATGTGTTGGCAGGCTTTGAAATTGCCGATCCGGCAGAAATTGCCGGGCATTTAGATGAGTTGGGTTACCCGTACCAGCTGGTCAGTGGCAATAGTTCTTATCGCACGTTTTTGACGGCGGGTTAGGTTGGGGCGACCATTATGGTCGCCAGTATGTATGCAATTTTCCTATTGAACGCTCTTCGCCCTGTGAAGGGCTGGGGGAAATCGAGACTTTGCTGGTTGAACGCCATGTCCCATCAATTGAATAAAAATCTAACCTAATGATTTAAAGCAACATTTTAATGGAAGGCTGCGTCATACAATCCAAGATATCAGTAGTTTGGTTTCGTAGTAATCATTTAAAGTGTTCGGTTGCAAGCTTGACAGAACACTTCTCACCAATGCGCTTAAAGAACATATTACCAAACTTTTTCGTGCGAAATACGTAATAGAATTCAGACTGCTGTCGGTACAAAGTTGGGTATCGGTCAACAACATGGTGCGGCGTTTTCATTGTGACCGACCATTTTTCGGGTTTTGAATTGGCCCAATTCACCTGTCCGATAAAGGGTTTATCTGTTTGATCAGCTAATCTCTCATACAAGGCAAATGTGTTGTTACCTTTAACTTCAAACCTGAAGTGTTTTTTTTGCCACTGAGCATTCGGTCCATTATAAAAACGATCATCCACTTCGTAACAGCCAACAATACTGTCTTTCGTAATTTGGACTGGACTTAAATACCAGGATAAAAATAACAATGATCCGAAAAATAATAATGGAACACTCCAAATTAAAAGTATTTGTTTTAAGTGATAGTTATCGCGAGTTCTATATAGCTTCCATAAATGGCTGAAGGTATGTACAACCAGAATAATTAGCAGTAGTCCAAAGAAAAATATCCAAACGATGGCGAGCATTCTATATCCATATGCGATAACTGATGTTTTGATCTACTTGTGAGTGTGCATGATTATTGCAGCATTTTTCAAGTTAGACGAACGAACGTAGAAATTTTTAAATAGCGGCAACCCTGCCATTCTGCTGATTTAGAATGGCTATCTCGAGAATTTTCCACGAATTAGTGTATTACTGATGCACAACTTTATACGCTCATTCTTTAAATACAATAGGTTGAACTAATTTGACACCAAGCCAACTTTTAGTAACTGGTTGTGCCATAGCTTTGTTCTCAGGCCATAACGTTAAATCTTTGCGGCCACATAACCAGCCAACCAAATGATGTGGCAAATCAATTTCTACATAATTTCGACATCTTGGTGCAAGTGGGCTTTCTGCCACATGGCTGATAGTTAAAACTATAACAGTTTGGGTTGCAGCAAATGTATGAAGGTATTCGCCAACGTATCTTGGGACGCCTGCTGAGACACTAAAAAGTAACCACCACCCCACGCACTGTCCAAAATTGCTTCTACATAGCCATACCAACAACAACGAAACGGTGATAAATAAACTCTGCCAAAGCAATGACGGCGCAAAACTATCATGCTCATGAATGTATGAGCGAATCAACAATAACGGCCCCACCAACATACAAAACCCAATGAGAGATCCAAGTTGTACTTTAAGGGGCAATTGGCGAAACTGGCGCCACGATGAGTACAATGATTGTTGTTGAGTTGTTGTATCGTTATTGTGCATTTGGATGCGCATGTTCTTTGCTATAAAGCGCGCACTTTACAGCATATTTATCCAACTCGCATAAAAAGTGGCTGTCATGAGATAATTGAAATTGCCATTAAATTCCTTAGCTCTGATATAAATAAGTAAAATTTACTGAATAACTTTGTGTTTTCGCTGCCGCCTCTAATTTATAGGGGCAGATTCAAGCTTTGCGGTATAACGAAATCACCCCGCCAACTCAACAATTTTTTTATCAAAATACTTTGCTTTGGTGTCCTCAATTTGCAGGGCTTTTAATTTCACTAGCACTTGAAATACCGCGTCTGCTTCGCCTTTGTGTTCACCAAGTTTGCTTTTGATGCTGTTGATCAGGGACGTTTGTTTGGTCGGACGGTTGTTCTTGTAAGTGATCAGATGCGCGCAATAGAGTTTAACCAAAGGCATGATGGCATCCTTTACCGGAATAGACACGGCAACCTGAGTGCTTTGTAGACTTACCGCTTTTTGCTCACAGCGCATGCCCAAACGCTCGGCACTTCGGTGCTGGCTTTTTAATAAATTGACCACGTGGTCGAGATCTTGGTCGTCCGACATAATGACAAAATGGGCGTTCGCCGGCTGCTCTGACATCAACATGCCCGCGTAAAAACTGATACCAAAATCTGCGGCGTTTTTACCATTGCTGGTCATGCGGAATATTTTCAATTGAGCCTTGTTGATGGTGTCGTTTAGCGGCATCAACCAATCAATCGGAATACGCGCATTCGACAGCGCATAACAAATCACTACCTGATGATATTCAGTAAGAATGCTCGGCAATTCATTGATTTGACGTGGATAATTCTCTAGGTCAATCAGCAGTATTTTGACTGGGTGTTCTGCGACAGTCGCAGCTTTTGAGGTTAGAGTAAGTTCCATCTTTTTCTCATTGTTCGGGTTATTTGGGATGTGCGGTTGGATTAATCGAATCAGCTAACACAATCGGTTACTCGTACCAACTCTTTGAAAAACCGAACGGCTTTATCCAAATCGTCTCTTTTGACTAAATGCGGTTTTTTCGGATCGTCACTTGCGCAGGCATTATGCACAGCATCACCACGTTTATTCAGCCACTGGTTTAGTTGACGTCGAGCATCAGCAGGCTCTGTATTCGCCCAGCGCCATTTTTCAGTAAGGTCTCTCTCTAAAAACTCTTGTGACAGCTGTTTTACTTTGTCGGATGTAGGGTTATGTAGCTTGCCAATTTCTATATGGAGCTTTCGCTGAATAAAATTGCCGGAAAAACTGCCCGTGATGCCATCAATTTTTTGCGCAACTCGCTCCATCAAATAAGCTTCGATATAGCTTTCCCAAGCGGTCAGCGTCATGATCAAAGCCGCCCGTTTTAATACTTCGTTTTGTTGGCGTGTTTCTTGGTTTGGCAGCTGATCAAAGATGCTGATTAATTTTTCAGCGTCAGAAATTGCAGTGTCAAATAATTGGAGTGCTTGAGATGCCATAAAATCCCTGTTGGCGAAATTGCACACGTGCGTGCAAGTAATAATTGAGGTTATCAATGATTTTGCTAAATCTGAAACACTTTTTTTGGAATTTAGGTTCCTAACCCATGAATAATTTCCACTAAAATCGTGCCACTATGCCGACAAATGCGCCTTGAAAGCGAAGATCGGTCGCTAACTTGTTAAAATCGTCAAATTGCATGTTGACGGCCCGGTAGCCTAAATTCAGCTTCAATTGCCCCATACTGCTGCTCAATAAATCGTAACTCGCGCCCACTTGATAGTCGGAAAGCGTATCGTCAGCCATAACGAGAATATCGGCGTTGGCAAAGAGGCTGATGTCGGTATGCGGCACGTTGATTTGGCTGGCTAGATACAACATCGGTTTGATTTTGTTGGTGTTTATTTGGCCACTCGCCAGGGATGTTTCATCATCGCAAGGGCGGTCGGGGGATGGATTTGGGTCATTACAGGTATTGTCCGAACTGTCAGTGCTCTTCCCCACCGAAACCTCGCCATTAAAATCTCTGGCGGTGAAGCCGAGCGTCAATGACAAATCTTCGTCATCCAACAATTCATAAAATAGCGTGTAATCAATGTAACTCACGTGAAAGCGAGCAGCCACAGTATCACCAATTGCAAAGGTTTTATTGTTAAAAATAAAGGCTTGCGTGAGTGTGGTTTGCCCTGCGGTATCTAAGTTGGTACTGGCAATTCGTACATTTGGCAGCAGTGGATACGGGTGGTTAACGGCCAAAAAGTAGTTTCCTTGCTGCTCTTTGCTGAAATTCGCATCAATAAGCGGTGCGGCTTCGCCAAAAATACCATTGGCGCTACTTTGCCATGCTTGCACACCGAAATAGGAACCCACATGCGGATTGCTTTTGGGGCTGTAAGAGATCTGTGCAGTCGCGGGGGTCAACGCCATTAGCGCGGCCAGCGCTGCAACCAAAGCGGTTTGGGTCATCGGTTTATGTCCTTATTCAACCTAGGTCATCCTTTCTAGCGAACTTCGCCGCGCGCATGCGCCTGTGGCGCGTTTGGTGACATATCTTTTAGCACATCTTGCGACACATCCGGTGGCGTATGAGTGACAAATGCTATCGAAATTTATCACGCTCACGGTCAGTCTTGCTGGTGTAAAAATCCAAGCTAAATCCGCCTGAAAGCTCCACACCTCACTTGTGGTGTTTGCAATCCACAAAATTAACGTCTTACTAAATAACATGATAACCAACATAGAGCAGCCGCTGAAATCCAGCAAGCAGTTTTCGGGGACATGTCGCCAGCTGGCCATGCAGCAATTGCCCGCAGGCAAGAAAGGCTAGCGCGTTTTTAGCAAGATGTTGCCGACACAAAAATTCGCGATATTTTAATATAACGCTTTGAAGTTACTTATGAAATTAGTCAAAAAATGCTGATGAGATTTCTTGAGCAATCAGGATTTGTTGCTGAAGTGCTGTCCAAACCGCTTCTAATGATTTTAGAGGGCAAGGATGACCTTAGACAAATCGGATAGGCATGAAGCACAAATACCTGACCACATTTAATCTCCGCAGAATTTTGATATTGCGAAAGAGGCCATAGTAAATTCCCTACGGCCTCTTTTTTGTTTCTATCCTGCTCGATTAACTGCCTGGCAATATATTTATTTCACATCGAATTCACAACCTACGCTTTATTTTGCTTATGTTTATAAGCTGAACAGAGAGCATGAGAATGAAGCGAAGACATTTAAACAACTTACTGACAACTGGTTTATTGAGCGCTAGCTTCTACTACACCTCGTCGGCGGTGGCGTTAGAAAATGAAGTTGCACTGCCTGATATAGACCGGCAAGCGCAAGTAAATGCGGCTATTGATAGATTTGAACAGACTGCGTTGCAAGATTGGGCATTTTGTCTAGACAGTGCTGAAAACGAAGAAGGACAGCTGACTAGTTCTGTCGAATGTTTTGACCCGAGGCTACCTGTAGGGCAACAATGGCAATTGCAACAGAGTAATGGCAAGCCGGCTGAAGCTGAGCAGCAGCGCAGTTATCAGACCACCAAACAAAAACAAGCGAAACAAGATAGCTCGTTAAATGTAACCATAAAACTAAGTCGACTCATTGTCGCCGACAGTGTGCGGTTAAGCCGTGAAGATGCAAATTATTGGTATGGTGATTTTACTGTTGATATCGCAAAGCTCGGTAAAACAGCAAATAAGCAACTGCAAGGCCAACTGCGTTTTGATAAATCCGGCCAGTTTATTGATCTGATTGAGATAACTAATCGCGGAACTTTTTCGCCGATGTTTGGCAGCAAAATCCATCACTTCCAACTAAAAATCCGCTTTATCCAGCTTGAAAAAAAGATTTTACAGCTGCGTCGAGACCTCACAATGCAAGGAACTTTTGCTTGGGTCACGCCGATTGATGAAGTCTCCACTGATGTGTTTACCGACTTTCATTATGTTGGGGCGGTGCATGCGGCCCAGTCGACTTTAGCTCAGGAATAAAATACTGATTTGTGTGCCTTGTCCGCTGCGGACTGTCATTTGCCAGCCTTGATGCTCGCATAACCGTTGTACAATCGATAGGCCAAAACCAAAGCCGCTACTGTGCTGGCCTTTTACGCCAGGGCTGGCTAAGGCACTAATTACTGCAGGTTCTATCCCCGGGCCAGTATCACTGATCAACAATTGTTGGCGTTCAAACTTTATCCGGACTTCGCCCGTGGCTGTGTAATGAAAAGCATTGCTAAGCAGATTATCCAGCAAGACTTTCAACAGATCGGGATTGGCATTGAGCTGCACTCGGCAGCTGTCACAGAGTTTGACATCTACGGGTTTGTCTTTTAATAGCAAGTAATTGTCCAAAATTGCCTGCTCCAAGATTGGCATTAAAGCGGCTGCAGGCTGCTCCATTTTAGGAGCATGAGCTTCCCGCGCAAGGATCAACAGCGTTTGGACTGTTCTTTCCATTTGTTCTGCAGCATCCATAATCCGCGTCATGACAGCTTGGGTTCGGCACTGATCATCCGAGGATATGCCGTTCTTCGATGGTGCATGTTGACTGCGCCACAGTTCTACAGTGTTTTTAAGCACCGCCAGCGGGGTGCGAAGCTCATGACTAACATCTCGGGTAAAGTTCTTTTCACGTTGCATGGCTTGGGCAATCCGCTGCAAGGTCTGCTCTAAAGTGCGCGCCAACACACCGACTTCGTGATTGGGGAACTGCTCGGCAAAGTGCTCAGGAAGCCGTTCAGGCGCTACGCCATCGACCAAGGTCGCCAGTTGTTTTAGTGGCCGGATGGTGCTTCGGCTGACTAGCCATGCTAAAAGGCATGCAATGCAGCTAACAACCAGTGCGCTTAACAGCAAAAATTGCAGCACGCCGTCACGAATTGGCCGAACCAACAATTCATTGCTGACTTCAGCCAATAGCCAGACTTTCGGCTGCTCGGTCACGGTATAAAGATGATAATGCCGCCCCTGCTGTCCAAAAAACTCTTTGCGCTCCGGCTCCGCCAGCGCGCTACTGCCCAGTTCTTCGGGCAAGGTATCGCTGGAGAAATGCAGTTGCATATTGCTACGTCTTGGCGCGGGCCACTGGCCGGTTTGTTGATATTGCACGCTTAAATAAGCTGCTTCCTGCTGCAGTTGCTGTTCAATAAAACTATCTTCCAGCATGTACATCAAGGTAAATGAAATCAGACCATAAACCGCCGAGATCAGCAGCGCAAAGATACAAAATTGCCATACGATACGCCGACTTAGACTGTGAGTCTTGCCTTGTGGTTGTGTGCGCTTAATTCTCACCATGGGGGATCTCCAAAGTAAAACCAACGCCAAATACGGTTTTGAGTAGCGGATAGGCGAAAGGCTTATCAAGCACATTGCGCAATTGATAAATATGAGAGCGCAGCGCATCGGATTCTGTCGGTTCGTCGCGCCACAAATGCTGACTCATGACACTGCGGCTGACCACTTGCGGATAAGCTTCAGCTAGCACCAACAAAATCTTATAGCCCATACTACTGAGTTCCAGTTTGACACCATCGCGGCAAACTTGTTGCCGTTTTTTGTCCAACAACAGCGGCCCAAGTTCAATGCTGTCTTTGCGTTGCAACAGGTGCCGCCGCGACAGCGCTAAACAGCGCACTTCCAATTCTTGTAACGAAAACGGTTTGGTCAGGTAATCGTCTGCACCGTACTGAAAACCTGTGACTTTATCTTCTATACTATCGCGCGCGGTCAGCATTAAGATAGGAATATACCGGTCCGCTTGTTGTCGCAGCTGCTGGCAAACCTGCAGACCATCCAGGCCCGGCAGGTTTAAGTCCAGAATCAGCAGGTCGTAGTAATGTTCCAGAGCTAAGGCCAAGCCATGGTTGCCAGAGCTGGCAAAATCAAACTGGTGCCCTTTTTGCTCCAAATAGCTGGCAATATTCTTGGCAATACTGAGCTGATCTTCAATCAGCAATATCTGCAAGCTGCTTTGTTCCTTGCTGTCCATTCCCATTTCTATCGACTATCCCGTGCTCATTAGTGATTGTGGGTTGATAACTTGTTTAATAACGCTTGTGCCTCACTTGCTTTTGGGTCTTTACGCAGGATTTCAATCAGCGTCGCCTTGGCAGCAACTTTATCACCTAGCTGTAGCTGAGTTTGGGCAATGGCCAGATCCAATGATGCATGATTAATGGTGCTTTGCCCTACCAGCATTAACGTCAAGGCCTGTTGCCGAGCGACATCGGTGCTGGCAGCCTGCAGGTAGTAAAACCCATATGCGCCCAAGAGTTCAAGTTGATAGTGTTGCGGATTGACCGACACACTTTGCACTGCTGTCGTGTCACCGGCTAAAAATTCAGCGACCCTTGCTAAGGTCTGATCATCTTGGTAGGCAGGCAAATTCAAAGGCGCAACGCCTAATGCTTCTACCAGAGCCATGGTCACAGGTACAGTCGACGCCGGATTTTGCCCGGTGATCAGACGTTGGTCTGTTACAACATGGCTCAGCATCATCGGACTGGATTGGAAACGACCACCCCGCGCTTTCAATTTATCTTCCAACATAAACTCAAATGTGGACAGCCACTTTTTACCAAACAAACGCTCTTCCTGATTGGTAAAGCCGTTCACCGCTTTGCCAGCTAGTAAATAGCTGCCATCGGCCAGTTTTACATTCACTAACGCTGCGGGCCCGTGACACACCGCCGCCACCACGCCATTTTGCTGATAAATGTTCGCAATCAATTGCTGCAAAGCTGCGTCTTTGGGTAAATCAAACATCGCACCTTTACCGCCTATGATATAAATCGCCTGATAATGCTCCGCATTAAGCGCTGCAGTTGGCAGGGTGTTTTCCAGCTTGGCGACGAATTTCGCATCCTTGAGTACTTGCTGGTTAAATGCTTTGTTTGGATCGAATTCATCGGCTAGCACTTTACCGCCTTGCGGACTGGCAATATCCATGGCAATGCCATGGGCCTGCAATGTCACAAAAGCTTTAGCCAATTCATCAAATTCATATCCAGGGGTTTTGTGCTCGGGTTGACCGTAGCCGCTGATCACCAGTAACACCTTTGAGGGCGTTTGCGGCTGTGCCACAACCATACCTGACCAGAGCGCATTGAGCAGCATTACCAGTATCACAACATAAAATTTCAGTGGGTTCATTGTTGGGTGTCCTTGATTCATTTTTTCATACCTTGAGTGGATGTCCGCAATTAAAAACAGTATTTAAAAGACCATTTTTAGCAACAGCCTGATGCCAGCATGACCGGCATCAGGTGAAATGGATGTGAAAACAAAAAGCTGGCGCTGATTTATTACTCTTACTCCTCCATCAATTGCCGCACGGAAGCTCTTAAACTGCGATAGCTGACACCAAAACCCAAGGCTGTCACCAAACTTAATAGGAGGGTTAAAGTCGTGGACAGCCATACAATATCTGGCTGATAAGACAGTGAAAATTGCGATTGATATATCACTGAACCTGCCAACCAAGTGCCGACAATGGCACCACAGCCCGCAATACCACCGGTTATTAGCCATTCGAGCAGGTTGAGTTGTGAGCAGGTACTCTTAGAGAGGCCAAAACTCAGAATGATACTGTTCTTCTTACGCTCATGTGCTTCCACGGCGTAAACCGAAATGATAATAACCAGAGCTGCCAACAGGCTAATAAACAGCGCAAAACCACTGATGACAGTGGTCACCATCACCAAAATGCGATCAAACCGAGCAGTTAATTCCTGCAGCGACACCATTCGCAGCGACGGATGCTGTTGCCAAAGCTTGCTCAGTTGTTGAAATTGCGCCGGTGCTAGTTCCAAACTCGCCATGCTGTAAAGTACCGCCTGCACATGCTGCAGCACAGCAGGCGGTACTTGCACCCAAAAGGTTATAGAGCCAGCACCGGATTGGTAGGCATGACTTGCCGTCAGGGTAAAATCAAGCTGTTGCTGCTCAATCACAAAACTTAAGCGATCGCCAAGCTTGAGGCCCAAATCGGTCATCACCTCCTGCTCCAGCGACACTTGTTGCCAATCAGCCGTATCCGCCGACCACCATTCACCAGCAACCTGTCTGTTATTGATAGGCACTTGCGCTGTCCAATGCATCCTGATCGGCTGTTCAAAACTGGCCAGGCTATCACTCGGCTTTTGCTGACTTTGCGCTAAGGCCACACCGTTGATTTGGGTCAGTTTGGCGTAGAGAAACGGCTTCTGCTGACGGATCGTAATGTTTTGCTCGGCCGCCCACACCTCGATATCTGCCATTTGCGCTGCTGTGGCTTGTGAAACCAACAAATTACCATCGTGCTCGCGTTGGTATTGCGTCATGCTGTTGCTCAGATCTTTCAGCAGCATCAGCGTAAACAACAATAAAAAAGCCGCTAATCCCGTGCCTAAAATCTGCGTGCTTTTGCTGATTAACCGCTGTTTCATCATGTAAAGCACAAAAGGTAATAACCCTGAAAACGACTGACTTAGCTTTTCGCCAGCAGTCAACAGCAACCAACTCAAGAGCAACAGCAAAGCAATACAACAAAGCAAGACCAATAACACCAGCCCAGTTAACAGCCAATTATCGCTGTAATAGGCGGCAAACGAGCTCAACACGGTCAGTGCTATTAGCAGAAAAAACATCTGACTCACACGTAGTGGTTTTGCTTGAATCAACTGTTGGATAGATGCCTGTTGTAAGCCAAACCAAAGTGGGAGTTGAAACAGGATAAACACCAGCACTACCGCCACGACAGTGCCCCCAGCCAAAGCAATATCAAACTGCCAGCGCAGGTCGGGAAAAGTCTGCCCCAACCAATCCACAACCAATCCATGGCAGGCCAAGGCCAACATCAAGGCCCACGGCAACATACCAAGCACACCGAATAACCATTTGCCGATTTCTATCTGCAACACCGTTTGCCGACTTGCACCTACACTTAAGCAAACCGCTGTGAAAAATTGCGCTTGCTGCAAATGCAAACGACTCAATTGCTGCAGTGCAATCGCGGCCATAAAAAATAACACGATAGCAGCAAGGCCCAGCACATTTTCGGTTCGCAGCCAAAACAGCGCCAGTGGGTGCGCACCATGCTTATGATACAGCTCAACTGCAGGCACTGTTTGTTGCTGCCACCTAAGAATTTCGGTAATTTGCGCTTTGCTGGCTGCCACCAAATAACGATACTGGATCCGATCACCGGGACGTTGCAACTGCGCCAAATGCTGACGATGTACTAAAGCGCGCATCTGCACACTATGGCCTTGCATCAAACGATCTGGTTCATGCTGTAAAATTCGCGCGACCCGTAGCTTTGCCGTGCCAAGCGACAAGGTATCACCTATTTGCAGTCCTAAACTGCTAAATAAGCGCGCGTCAACCCAAATATCGCCAGGCGCAGGCCCGCGACTACTGAGGGTATCGCTTCCTGCCGGGTCTAATGAGCTTCGCAGTTCTCCTTGCAGTGGATAATCGACATCCACCGCCTTAATCAGCGCAGTTTGCCATTGCTGTTGATGGGTCAGGGTCAGCTCCAGACTTTGCGTCAGCACCAACTGGCTGGACATACTCGCCAAGCTGGCTCGTTGGCTGTCCGATAATGGCAAAGGTTGACTGAGTACCAGATCTGCGCCCAGCAACTGGTCCAAATCGCGCGCTAAATAAGCCTGAATACTGGCACTGGATTGACTCAAAATCAGGATAAATACCAGCAAGATGCCTTGCACCCAACTCAACAACCGTTGCTGTAGTGACGATTGTCGATAAAAGTGCCAAGCCAATTGCCAAGGTAGCTTAAACATAAGCGCCCTCCGAAAAAATGCGCTGTTGATACAGGCTTTGATCCAAACGAAAGGTTTGCCCTGCCCGCGCAGCCAACGCTTCACTATGGGTGACAATCACTAGGCCAGCACCTTGTGCTTCACAGCAAGTAAACAATAGATCCGCTATATCACTGGCATTATGACTATCCAGATTCCCAGTCGGCTCGTCGGCAAAAATGAATTTTGGCGAAAATACCAAAGCTCTGGCAATCGCAGTACGCTGCTGCTCGCCACCACTAAGCTGTGCCGGTTTATGCTGTAAACGATGGCTTAATCCAACTTTTTCCAGCCAGTTTTTTGCCAACTGTTCCGCCTGTTTGACGCCACGCAGTTTCAGTGGCAGTGCGACATTGTGCAGTGTGGTTAATTCAGGCAATAAGTGAAATTGTTGAAAGATATAACCAATGTCGGTGGCAAGGCCACTCAGTGGTCGGCGGATGCCGTCTTCTACCCAATACCCTTGCCCCGATGTGGGCTGAACCAGACCAGCAAGGAGCATCAATAAACTGGATTTTCCCGAGCCGGAGGGGCCAGTGATGGCATAGGACTGACCTTGCACAATGGTTAAATTCAACTGCTGAAATAACTGTACATGCTGGCTGTGTTGGCTAAAAGACTGACTGATATTACAAAGCTCAATTCGGTTGTTCAGATGGTGCGGCATAGCGATACCTCTTTGTTGATCATATCAACGCAGCGTATATGGGTTGGCGTGAAGCGGATGTGAAGACATTCGCTCCATTCATAAAGGGATTGATGAATGTCATCAACATATGTGCACTTAAAATTGGTGTGTAGAGATGCAAATATCGCCAAAG
Source organism: Alteromonadaceae bacterium (assembly GCA_041914845.1). Taxonomy (GTDB): domain Bacteria; phylum Pseudomonadota; class Gammaproteobacteria; order Enterobacterales; family Alteromonadaceae; genus Pararheinheimera. The sequence continues at coordinate 100,686 of JAYSCP010000002.1, read as the reverse complement.
AATTAAAAAATCAGCTCAGCACTTTTAATGCAGCCACTGCAACATCACCACTTGCCGCAGTATTTGCGGAGCCGACTGCGCTAACAAGCATCAGCGTGGAGGGTATACGAGCAAAAGCAGAGGTGGTGTCGTTTGATCATCAAGATCGCTCGCAACACGGGTCACTGAGTGATGCACAGCGCCAAGTATGGATGGACTTGGGGTGGATTTTGTGCATTTTGAAATGCTAGACAGTCAAGTGCATGCCGAGTATTGCGACTATTACCAGGGCCTGATGGAAATCACAGCCAAAGAATTTAAAGCACGGGCTGTTTCAATGGATATTCCGCAGCCGAAGAAAGTGCTGACAATGATCCAGAAAGGGCAAGACAGCATGATGGCGCAAGCTATCCACAAAGGATTTGATATCAATGCCTTAATTGAAGAAATGCCACTTTATTTCCATGTAATTTGCGCCGAAGAAGCATTACCGAAAGCCATGGCTGCCCTTGCCAAAAAGACCATAGATTGGCGGCTAAGTATTGCGCTAGCACACCAATATATTTGGTTTTTTTGGAATTCCCAGCCAAAACGGTTGGCCAGTTACTCCAAGATCTGTTGCTGGCAACAGACACACAATTAGCGGAATTCATCCACCATGAATCGGTGTGGAGCATGCTACTAAGCCAGCCCGAAGTGGTGACTTGGCTTTGTCAGCAACCAAGCATCAATTTGAATACTTCGGGCAAACATTGCTCACTAGATAATGGACGCTTTAGCAGCATCACTCGAACAGCTTATGGCAGAGGATTTATCATTGAACTCGCCGTTTGACGACGGTCGTTACCCTTTGGATTTAGTTGAGCGTTATGCGCTTAGCTGGGGGTAAAATCAATAAAATTAATGAATTACTAAATGCAGGTGCCAGTGCCGAGCATTGGCTAACCTTGCCAAATTTTCAACAAAAATTACAACGGTATTTATTCGACGCACACTTTCGCATTCGAGTCTTCTCGCGACAGTAAGGGCCAACGCACCAGTGGCTTAGTCGCTGAAAATCATATTGACGCGGTGGTCGGTATTTTAACCGCGATGGCAGCTCGCGGATTGGCCTTGTCGACGCCCCAAAAAATCGTCATCTGGGTGAAACTTGAACAACTGCTATCAGTTGAACAGTATTTTTGCTTTCAAGGAAATCTATTAGGTGCCATAACCTTAATGCTCTGCGATAGACACAGCGAATTGCGCTCATGGTGAAGGTTTCAACTATGACGCCAGTCAAAAGAAGGATTTGATGATATTGATGCCACAGTGATTGAACTGCTCGAAGCGAAATAACACCCGACACACGAATAACTCAGGCAAAGGGTAAAACCAAAATTTAAGACAGTCACCAATCACTGCTTGATATTCATAAAAAAGTGGCTGTCCAGCAATCCTTCGTCCAAAAAACCAATGGAAAGCCAAAGTTCAAAAGCCAGCGTTCACTCACAAATCTCTGGCTCTTCAACATGTTCGCTCAACAATTCTGGCTAAATTCTCGAGGGCGAAAGATTAAGGTTTAGCCTGCGGTGCTTTAATTAAATGGAATTGGGTTTGCCGTTCATTTAAATAATGAAATTGCTGACCATCAAAATAACCATCTTCTTCTAACATGATGCGAATTTCATTGCCCCAATGCGGTAAATCAACCGCAACGTTTAATTCAATTGAATACGCGGTATTAGCTGATATCGGATATTCGCCACTGCCTGCGATGTGATGCTGATTATCCCACATGCCGATTGTGGGGCCTGCGGCGTGGCCGTGATGACCAATCGGGTGGCTATAAATCGTCGCTTTCAATCCTTGCTGCTTGGCTTTGCTAAGGCTTTGTTGTAATAGCTGATTACCGCTTACACCCGTTTTAAATTGCTGCGTGAGGATGTCTTGCGCTTGGTTGCCAAGACGTAGCGCTTGTTTAAGCTCAGCTGGTGCATCCGTCTCGCCTGGTTTTAATACGTAGGCATGTTGTTGTTGATCAGAATTTAAGCGCAGATACGTGAGACCAAAATCGACGTGCAACAAATCACCCGCTTGAATGATATTGTCGGCCTTTGCCGCACTAAACGCTTTGATTTGATTAAATTTTTCTGAGCTTGGCCGCTGAATAGAAACCGTCGGATGAAACCAGACCGGCAAACCTAATGCAGTACTTTGTTGCCGAAGCCACCAAACCACATCGTCAGTGCTGGTGGCTCCAGGGGTTACCACTTGGTTAGAGAATGCGGTGGCGATCAGTTGATGGCCAATTTGCGTCAGCGTTTTATAATATTTCAGCTCCTCAGGCAAGCGTGTTTCTAACCAAGCCACCGCTAGTTTTTCCGCACTGACTAATTTCGTGGCTTGCTCGCCGAGCGCTTGCTTTAGCGATGCCAATTCCGTGGCAACCATGCCATCAGCATGGCCAAAATCAGCAGATTGATTGATCCCTATTCGGCGTGGTTTTTTCTGTTGAATGAGACTTGCGAGCGCCTGCCATTGGTCAGGTTGTTGCTCAACATCCCAAGCTTTTTTAAAGACAGTGCCAACATCGTAGCGGGCCACCGCATAAAATTCAGCAGGCTTGCCAGCGCCGGGATTGACTATCACCAACATAGTGCGTCGCCGCGCCGATAACCAAGTCGCAGGCAGCATGGTTTTGAGAACGGGATCTTCGTTATATTCGCGTGAAATAAGCAGCCACATATCGATGTTATGTTGCTGCATCAAGGCTGGAACAAGTTGCGTGAGGCGTTTTTCTAACAATTCATCAATCACTTGCGCTTGGGCTCGCTCGGATAACACCGTAAGCGTGTTGGGTAACTTCAGCGGCGCCGGTGATGAGCTTGCCGCAGAGACCTGGTTTAGTGCCATGGCTGTAACCGGAAATGCCAGTACGCTAGTGAGTAAAAATACGGTGCCGCGAAGTTTCATGGGATGCCCTTGATTCACAAAACAGAAAATTTATCCTAAAAGAAAACAAACAAGGAACATAGTGCATTAAGCGCTGTGGCCAGTGGATTTACCGAAATGCATAAGTAAGGAAAACTATTGGCAAGTGTGCTGCGCGCAATTCGCCTGGCATCATCACCTTATGCACTGAAACCCGGTTTACGCGCTATCGCGCTGGTGTTAGAGCTGCGTAACCGCGGTGTTGGTTTTGATGAAGAACGCCAAGAATTGTGGCTGTTTTGGCCAAAGGACAACGCCCTCCACTTGGTCTTTAACCAAACCATCGAGTTGCAACGCTGGGCCACCAACTGTACACATGATTGTGAGGATACTTTGCAAAGCCAAAGTGAGCTGGTGGTGCTGAGCAACAGTCCAATAACAGCCAGTGCTGAACTCGTGCCATTGGAATTGCGCAGCCAAGACACCGTCAGCCCGGCTGATGTTGGTGAAAAAAATGCTGGTGCAATGGAGGGCAAGCAAGTGGAAGCGAATGAAGTGAAAGCAGAAACAGCGAAACCGGAACATTTTCAGCGCACCGAACGCTATGAATTCAATGGCGAACGTTACGAGTTAGTGCCAGAGCTGAGATAGTTTGAAATAATCACAAGTCATCTCGGATTACTTTTAAAAAATGGCTGTCCAGCAATCACTCGAAACAATTACTTCAGAGATGTTTAACTGCTGCAGTAGTTGACACTTCGGAGTACCCCCGTTCTACAAATCCCAGAGTAATAGGAGTTATCATTATTGATGTATTCATACCAACTCACACCAAAAATGATACCTCTTAACTGTACTAGCTCAATTTAAGGTTAATTCAATTTTTCCAAAACTTTATAACGTTTTGATGTTTGGTAAAAGAAAACAAACCCAGCAGGGAAAAACCCCAGACACAAAAATAAATTTACGAACGCATTAAATAAATTACGAAATTTAGTCTCATTAGCACGACGATACAATACAACTGAGAGAAAAATTGAAGTAAATACCAAAACTGCAACTACATAATTTGCATTAATACTGTACGCACTCATTTCGTTACCTTTTTAATTGTACAGATACTGTTTTTCCTGCAATCAGTGATTGTTACTGTGCCTCTAACACCGTAACTGCCATAAGCTAAGTTCACTGTTTTAATACCCATTCGCCAAGCGGTTTCTAGGAACTGCTGCAGTTTATGCTCGTTACTAAATTTATAAGCTTCGTTAGATTTTTCAGCAAACTCAGTTTGATTTAAAGGAATGTTATTTCCGTCACTGTCTGTGATTGACAATATCTGAAACTGTAACTCACCATTTGCATTTATGCCGCTAATCTTTAGCGTTACCATGGGAAGGTCACTAAATTTTAACTCAATAACTACATTAACCCCTACAACTTTTCCCCCAATAGAGGCCAAAGCCCCTAAATAACTAGAATAATATTGACCTATGGTTCTGGTATCATTGTAAAACGTCTGTAATTTCGTCAGATTGGAGCTGACGCCTACCAGTTGATATGCGCTTGTTAGCACTGATGACGGTACGTCTTTGTTGGCATTAAACCACGCATGGAGGCTCTCTAAATTTTGTCTCACTTGCTGAGCCAACTCTTCATCAACAGCGGAAATACCTTCATCAACAGCTACAAAATTATTTATTACCCCAGGCTCTCTACTCTCTAAGCGCATTGAAAAGTTCATTATTTCACCCGTTGTAGGGTTAATAACTTTAACGATTCCACTAAGACCTGCTTTATCAGCGGAATCAACCGCAGCATATGCAAATGAATCATAGCTATTACAATAATTACATACTTTGACCACCTCAGTGGCACTGGCATTCATGCTTGCCAATAACAGCAAACCCAAAATTAGCTTCATCCTTACTGTCCATTAAGTGTTTTAATTATGTTCCTTTAAAGTTAGCAACCAATTAATCTTAACGTTTCACGATGAATCAAATAACTGTCATATTTGACAGACTTGTCATATTGGGAAAAGTCTTATTAAATGCGCGTGCTACTCAGCGAATCCTAATAGAAAATTGACAGCCACTTATTGGCAGTGGCTGTCGAGACTCCTAACAAAGCACTAGCAAAAAAACTGCTGCAAAATTTTGAACAGATGCCCATCACTCTGCTTTAAATTTAGTTTGTTGTTGATATGTCTTCGCTGACTTTACTGCCACGTGCGCGCAAACATTTGGTTTTATTATTGATTTAACCACTTTCGAAACGCTGCTGTGCGAGTTTTACTGCTGATAATCGCTGTTTTATCGCAATTGACGCTCACCGAAACCGTTTCTTTATTAAACGGGTCTACCCGTACGATGCTGTTGATGTGCAGCAGATCACTGCGGTTAATTCGAAAGAATTCGGCAGGGTCCAGCTGTGCTTCAACCTCACCTAAATTGGTTTCGCTTAAAATATGCACTTGCTGCGCGGTATCGGTTGCCAGTAGCACGCCGTTAACGGCTCTGATTAATAAAATGTCGGCGACAGGTAATATCGCTAAACTTTGCCCTTTTCTTAATAAAAAGCGCTTTTTGAAACTCGCGATGGGTTTGGCCTCCGGCTGCAACTTATGCTTCATCTGCTGAAAATTCAGCATCGCTTCGGCGAAACGATTATAGGAAAATGGCTTGAGTAAATAATCAATCGCTTGGTACTGAAATACCTGCATCCAATAATGATCATAGGCGGTGGTAAACAAAACCGGACAGGGTAAATCCAAGTGTTCCAAAGCGCTAAACACTTGACCATCGGTTAGCTCAACATCGGCAAGAATTAAATCAACCGCTGGCGAGCTTTGAAAAAACGCCAACACTTGCGCCACACTTGCCAGTTGCGCCACGATTTCCACATCGGGTTGATAGCGCCGCAAATAGCCTGTGAGTTTTTCTGCTGCCAGCAGCTCATCTTCGATAATCAAAACTTTCATAGCCATCTCTTAAGATAAGATTTGCAACGGAACACTAACTGTAAACTCTTGATTTTTAACAACTACAGTTGGTTTTCCTGTTTGCGCCAAACAACGTTCCATTAAATTAGTTAAACCATTACCAGTGCCTGGTTGCGCAAAAGCCTTCTCGCGCAATTCATGGCGCACCACCAAATAGTCATTCTGCAGTGCTAAATAAATGATTAATGGCGTCGTTGGCGATGCACTATTGTGTTTCACCGCGTTTTCAATCAGTAATTGTAATGCACAAGGGACCAACGAATATTGCGCAGCTTGCTCGGCAGAAATCGTATGGCACAGCTGATAACTTTGCGAAAAACGCTTTGCAAGTAACGCCATATACTGACCACTGAACTGCAACTCTTCCGTGAGTGGCACCACTGGTTTGCTGCTTTGTTGCAACTGATATCGATAAATTTCCGCAAAGCTTTCAAGGAATTGCTCTGCTTGATCTGCATTTTTATGAATGAGTACCGATAAGACATTTAAGTTATTAAACAAAAAATGCGGATCTAATTGTTGTTGTAATAATTGCAGTTTGTATTGCTGCAGCTTTTGCTCAGAGTTCAACAGTTGAAGCTGCTGTGCTTGTTGACGCTTGAGGCCTCGCCAAAATAGATAACTGCCAGCAACCAAGCTATGAACCAACACATACATCATACCAACTCGCAAATACTGCTGAGCAATGAATGGCTGTCCTGTGCTGAAATCGATAGCCAATTGCAGCGCCACCATCAGTGGCACAAAGACTAACAAACTCAGAGTGAAGGAGCGTACCGCAGCGCTTAGTAAGTTAGTGTTGCTCTGCGCTAACGGCTCTGGCTGACGCCTATCGATGTTGCCAGTTAACCATAACGACAGCGCCGCCTGCAGCGTCAGCCAAATCGGCGCATCCGCATGGAACTGTAGCGGTTGCCCTGGCGCTGTTTGCAGCAGCGCCAGGTACAACATCAAGCCATAGGAAAATGCAGTTAACACCAACAGAGTTTTTAGTTTTGCTTTCATTTGTTGCTGACCGCCTCAGGCAAACGCATTAATTCACTGCCATCTTCACCGTAAAATACCAATTGCGGTTTGCCATCGGTATCAACGGCCATCTCAATTCGTTTTTTACCTTGTGGATCATTCAGTTGCAGCATAGCTTTTTTGTTTAATGTGCCATAGAACGCACGGCGATGCCCATGAATATCTGGATGCGTTTGTTCGAGTTCTTTAATTTTCGCCGTGGCATCCGCATCGCCTTGCTGCGCTTTTAGCATCAAAGCCATGTACTCGTCGATTGGATACGCGGGGCGGTCGACTATATTGAGGCCTGAAATCAACATGTTGTCTTGCTCAATATGCTGCAGAGCGACGCTTTGGTCTTGGTTATAACGGTCTAATGACAGATGTAAGCCATGCTCCACTTTGCCATCTTTTTTCAAGCCGCGAAAAATAAAACCGCCGTTTTCCGTGCCTTCATCGTTATAAAAAATCATGCCTGGGCGTGCGCCCGGATCAAAAAACTCTTTACCCTCTTTAATGGCTTTTGGCGCATGCGCAGTGTTCGCAATCACCATGCGCGGATGACCGCTCGGCTCCATCACATTGATCCGCTGCACGTTAAGTTCGCGCACGGTACTGATATCCGTGGGCAGCCACTGCGTTTTCACGGTTAAGGCGGCAATTGCGCCTAGCAACAGAATGTTCAGGTTGGTTTGGTTAAACAGTTTTGTTGAGAGTTGCATGTTAATTTAGCTCCTTGGCTGGTTGAATATCACCAGTGTTATCGAAGCTTTAAGGCAGTGACAGCGAAAATCCGGCAACAGCAGCAAATCACCTTTTAACAGCAGAAAATAGCCATTGAAGGGTTTGGCAAGACGATTACCTAGTTACTCTCTCAGAAGTGAGTCGTTGCCGAAACCGCGGTGCGATGTCAATGAAGTGCGCGCGTTAGCTGGCGGCAGTCTGATAAATACAAGCGCGATTACGGCCGGATACCTTGGCTTGCATCATTGCCAGATCCGCTTCATGTAACAAAGTTCCCAGCAAGCTTTGTGGTTCCAGCGCCACTGCTAATTGTGCCAAGTCGGCCACTGTGACCCCGAAACTTGCCGTGCAAGGCACTTCATCATCTTTAGTGCCTTGCTCAAAGCCGTCGCGCAGCCGCTCGACCAGACTGGAAGCTTGCAGCTCGTCGGTATCGGGTAGAACAATTGCAAATTCTTCGCCGCCGACACGCGCCAGCAAATCCGAACCACGGATCAGCTGTTTCGCGATGCCCGCTATCTTAACCAGCACCGCATCACCGGTCGCATGACCAAAACGGTCATTGATGCTTTTAAAACGGTCTAAATCAAACATCACTACTGCTAGCTTTTGGCCGGCTCGGTGCACTTGATAAAACAATTGCTGGCTCAGCGCAAAAAACGCTCGCCGATTATATAACCGCGTTAATTCGTCAGTATTCGCCAACCATTCCGCCTGCAATTTAGCGACCGCCAGTTGCTGCTCCATTTCTTTACGCTCAGTAATATCGGTTGCGATTTCCAGGCGCACCAAACGGCCATCAACCCAATAGATTGCCTGATCTCGGCATTGATACCAGCGGTTATTGACAGTGTTCTGAAACTCCCAGACATACACCTGCCCGGGCGTGTTATCGGCGCTGATTAACTTCGCGTTCGTACAAAACTGACAAGGCGACTGCTGGCCGGTTTGCAGAACTTGATAACACTTGCGGCCAATGCCATCACCGCAGGCCGCTTTGCCGTAATCATTGATGTAGAGCAGCTCATAAGTGTCCATATCGGATACATACACCAGCGCATCGAGGCTATTTAAAATAGTTTTAATCGCCTGATACCCATGGTCATCATTGACAGGTTCAACAGCTGCTGGTGCATCCGCTGAATTTGCGACTGTTGGAATCATGTTTTATCCCTAAATTGCCCACAACCACTGTAGTTAAACATTCGCGACTATGCCACGAAATTACCACAAATCCAGGTGATCTTGTCGCTTAAATTGCGACATTGCGGTGGCTAGCCAACAATTCTGAGGAAATGGGTAGGGATGATAAAAAGGGCATAAAAAACTATGAAAAATTTAGGTCTTTCGGCGTTTGCTATGCAACCATGACGATTGCTGCAGGCTTAGCGGATGATGCGCCATGTATTCACTTTAATTGAATGCCTGAAAATAGACTACATGAAAATAGACAACCACTCATTTGAGTGGCTGTCCAGCAATACATCTCAGTAGCCTAGCTAAAACGCTTAAGACTAAAAATCTGGGAATAACTCGTGAAATTTTTGTTTTGCTTTACTGTCTTTCGTTAATATACGAAGCCTATCGGTTTCTTTTGCAGTTTTCGGGCAAGAGTCGTATTGGGTGTATTGAGTTACTCCCGTTTTCATATCTCTATAATTCCTAAAATATAGGATAGATTTATCGATGTCCGCGCTCCAAGACCTGTCATAGCAACTAACATAATCAATAAATAACACTTCACCTGTTTTATTAGATATGGTTTCTTGCCAATTTTCTTGATACACACCGAGAGTTTTATTATTTTTGTCCACTTCATATATATAACTATATGAATGAAGAACTGAACCTTCAGTTGACGGTAAAGTATAGGCTCTGTCTATCACCATGCGCACCTTACCAGTCAACTTGACATTAAAATATTTTTCATAATTCCCATCAGCTGATTGCTCAGCTTCAAGTAGTTCACCAAATCTATTATATGAGTTATAGTAAAACGACTGATACCATATTCCATCCGCTGGTTTATAAGTCGCATAGGCATCTATAATTTTCAAAATTTTTCTATCTGTATCGTAGTAACATTTAATAGTGAAAGATCCAAATTTGTCTACGTCGTTTCGGTGCGAAACCTCCGAACAAATTTCTTCCGGCACTATATCAATAGTCACAGTCGCAACCTCTGATACATAAGATTTATTCGGGTCGCCGCCCAGCAGATAAGTGCCACGCACCGTAAAGGAATCGGCTTTACCAACCGTATCGGCGTTAGGGGTGTAGTCAAAGGCACCGGTTTTGCTGTCGAAGTTCAACAGGCCCATCGTGGGTTGGGTAACTACCGTAAAACTCGTCACGTTTTCAGCAATCACTTTGCCATCGGTTTTTTTGCCGATTTCGGCTTGCAGCTTGGTGCTTTGCACAACAGGTTTAAAATCAACCACCACCGTGGCGTCAATATCATGCACTTGCTCACCAATACTCGCTTTCACATGCAGCTTGGTTGAGTAGTTGCTTTGGGTCAGTTGCGTGATGTCGGTAATTTTCGGGGTCACTGTGACCTGATCTTTGTCGACGGCAATATTAATGCTGACTCCATTAATTGCATCAGCGGTGACTTGATAGCTCAGTTCGTTAATTTTTGGATTATCAATAGTATCAAGCAGCTTAATCAATGGCTTGACCAACGCGTCAGGGCCGATTTGCAAAACAGCCCGCAACTTAGTCGTCACGAATTTCAGTTTTGACTCAATAACACTTTCATAACCCAGCGTCGGTTTTATGGTGTAACCATAACTAGTTCCTGTTTTTATTAACAGCGCAGCCATAGTTTGGGTATAGGAGGAAGTTAACGCTTCAGGCACAACTGCGACACCGTTCTCCTTGTCCAGCAAGCCGATGGTCACAGCCCGAATACAACCAGACTTAAACAGTGTGTCCACCATGCCTAACATTTTGTAATAGCCAATACCAAATGCGGCGAGTGCAAGCACTTTTTCCACCCCCGCGCCAGTTGTCACTATCGCGACAGAAGCGCCCATAACAATACTTGATGCCGAAAAATTCAGCATAAATCGGGTGGTAAATTGCTCGCACGCTTCAGGGACAGCCGATAGCGCCGCATCAAACGACTTGTTTGACAACGCTGGAGTATCTAAAAGCTGCATCATCACGAGCGTCAACCGTGCTAATTGCTCGGCATTTAATGCCGAGAGCTGCGATTGATTGGTTTTAAGCTCCGCTAACAGCGCATCTAAAGTTGCTGGATCTGCTGCGTTTTCACGTTCATGCGCAAGACCAGCTAACAGCGTTTGATATTGTGTCTCAACATAGGTTTTAGTATCAGCTGGCAGCGTCAACGGCTGTACGCTAATGGCTTTCTTGCGCGACAAAGTCCCGATACTGTATGCCAACTCACTGCTGCCACTAGCATTGTTTGGCAGATAGACGTAACGAGAGCTCGATATGCCTTGCTCTACTTTAAGCGGCAGATCGTTGTAGGTGACACTGAGTACCTCAGTGCTAGTCGCAGGCACGGTAAACTCGACAATAGATGCAGGGTAATAAGTGGTTAACTCGGTCATTTGCACTTGATCAGCACAAGCCACTGACACATTGGTGACATTAGCGCTCTGGATAGTCCCCGTCCCTGCACTCACCGTACATTGTTGATAACCGGGTTGCGTCGTGACCGTTACCGCGTAACTTGTGCCCGATGTTAGCTGTTTATCAAAGGAATAAGTGCCATCTTTGCTGACCGTCAGACTCGACTGGCCATTTAATTGCAATGCAAGGGAGCCTTGCAGGTTGGTGACACTCAATTGTACGGCATACTGTTTAGCGGGTTCAGGCGCAGGCTTTTCGCCTTCGCTCCCTCCACAGCCCGCCAAAATAAGCCCGATAGCAAGTAAAAATCCGTTACTACCCTTTGTCATCCACGACGGCTGCATCATCTGTAATCCCCATCTACGCTTTAGTTCGCATTCAAACCAAGCATTATAGAAGACTGTAAAAAGATGCAAAATAGCGTGAAAATGGGTTGTGGTTATCTGTCTGAAAAACTTTAGATTTTATTTATACAAACGCACGCCAACATGCACCTCTGCTGCGTGTTATGCGGCATTAGCGAGGTGCATTTGCAGGCTGTGGCAGAGTTAATTACTCGCTCAGCAGCCATGACGGTTGTTGCAGTTGCAATCTTCACCTGTCAGTCGTTGCATCAAATCTTTGCCTAACCACTTATTACCTGCGACTTGAACTAACCCACAAACCACCCACATGCCGATAAAAAATAGCCAAAAGCTGCTATCGGCTTGTTGTAGTAAGGCCACGATATCGTTGCTAAAACTCTGTAATGTCTCCATGGTGTATCTCCGGTTATGATGAATATTGCCTTGCTGTTGTTATTGATGAAGTCGGGAGCAACTCCCGAGTTGTTACCGATTATTTTTTTATTTTTTCGTGTAACAGTTCAGAGGTTTACCAAGACTCATCAGCTGCGCAGGAAAAACAACCCAGAGGAAGGCTGAACATTTTGACGGTAAGTACATCATCAGCAACTGAGCAATGGTTACTGCGGCTGTGGCAACAAAATCAGGGCGCTATCAGCCGCACGCTAATGGCTTACGAAGCAGATCCTGCCGCCAGACAGGATTTGACGCAGGATATTTATCTGGCGCTGCACCAATCTGCTGCGCGTCTGCAAATGGCGGAAAATCCACGCGCCTATCTTTTTCGCATCGTCCATAACGTGACGGTTGATCACATTGCCCGCGCTCAGAAACATAAATGGCAACCGCTCGATGACGAGATCCAAGTGCAGTTACTGGACGATTGCCCTTCTGAACAACTGGGTGCCGCCCAGCAAAGTCACCGTTTGTTACAAGCAGTCAGGCAACTGTCTGCAGCCAATCGGCAAGTCATTTTGCTGGCGATGGAAGATATGGATGCGCCAGAAATCGCTGAAGTGCTACAAATCAGCCACGGTGCAGTACGCGTTCGGTTAAACCGAGCAAAAACAGAATTGATGGAGTTGATGCAACATGAGTAATGAATTTGATTTGGCCGCATTGAGCAAAAGCTGGCAGCAACAACCCACGATAAAAGCAACTTTACCAACCACTGCTGATTTACAGCACGCTCGCAGACGGCAACGCCAACAATGGTACTGGTTACTAGTGGATTGGCTTGGTGCTCTCGCCATGGGCGGAACAGCCGGGTGGCTAATTACTTCGATGCCAAGTTGGCTAAGTTATTGCGCAGCTACTTTTCTGCTGCTGGGTTTGTTGATGTCATTGTATGTCAGTTGGCATGTGCACCGGCCACTACTGACCTACCATAACTGGACAAGTAGTGGCGTTGTGGCTTTTCGGCTACGCAGCTGTCAGCTTTCATTGTGGTATTATCGCTATAATCAGCTTGCCTGCGGCATGCTCATTTGTTTTGTCGCTGGGTTATGGGGCTTGTGGTTGTGGCAACCAGAGCAAATACCAACCTCGGTACTGAAGTTCTATACGTTGATTGCGTTGCCACTTTGTTTGTATGGCGCCTATCGCTTACAACGGTTGATTAACGAAAAACGTCAAGCATTGATCCCCCTGCAAGCTTTAGTCGCAGATTTTAAACCTGCCCAGCTGGATTAACCATGCAGGCCACACCAGATCGTCTGAATGGGCGGCGATCTGGTACGTGAAAAAATATATATCACACACTTTCTGGGTTCGCCTTGCGAACTGACAAACCTCTGTTAGGATTTTCTAAAGAAGGGAAAAGTGTTTGATTCATTTGAACACGACAGTAGTCGACTGCTGAACCTTTTGCACTTTCCAGTCACTTGATGCGGCGCGCTGAAACTGAACAGCGCGGTCTCGGCGCGAAATAACTTTGGCGTTGGCGACAACCACAGCAAGCACGACGGGTATGCACCCAATCATTTAAACCATACACAAACGATACCGGCACTGCCCTGCAGATTGCTTGTAAATCATTGTTTTACAAAGGAGTGTTTTATGTCTTGGTTTCGTACCATTCGTGCTCGTTATACTCTGGTGTTTAGCTGTTTGAGCTTAGTGTTTTTAGCGGTAGTCACAGCGTCTTTCTCGCTGATTAGCTTTATTCAATCCAGTGCTGGACGCTACGCTGACGGCGCTTCTTTAATTCAAAATGCCGATCGGGATCTTTACCAATCTCGACTGGCACTTGCCAACCTGCTGAGTAATGCCGCAGCAAGTACAGAACAAATCACTGCGTGGCGCAGCGACACCGAAAGTAATGCCGAACAAGCCTTACAAAGGATGCAATCTTTTCAGGAATTAACCGCTGAACTGCCGGAAATCGTCAACTATTTACAGCCGTTCAGCAGACTTTATCAGCTGTGGCAGCAAGAGACGCAACAGTTACTCAATAGCACTGAATTGTCGGCAGCTGAAACTCAATTGGCATTGGCAAAGTCAGAGCAAGCCTTTCGCCAATTAAGGGAGCTATACGATGGCTCCGAAGCACTGATCCGCAAGTACTCCACGGCTGAGCGTGCAGAAATTGATGAACTGGCAGCTAGGTTTAAGTTGGTGGTGACTATTATTGCCGCGTTAGTGGTATTGGGTAGTTTATTAATGGCGTGGATAGCCCCGCGGCGGATTTCTGATGCTATCCGTACCGTGACCGTTGATGTCGAGCAAATTAGTAGTGGCGATGGTGATTTATCGCGGCGAATAAACAGTCAACGCTTGGATGAAACTGGCGATTTAAGTCGCGCATTGGATGAGTTTATCGCCAAACTTGGTGGCCTCATCGGTGAGGTGAAACGAGGGTGTCTGACGGTACAAACGCAGATGCAGCAAATGGGCATCACTGCAGAGCAAGCCAGTCAGCTGAGTTTTCAGCAAGACCAAGCGCTTGATATGATAGTCACGGCAATTGAAGAGATGAGTGGCGCGACCAAAGATGTGGCGCACAATGCCGCGGAAACCGCACATCAAGTGCATCAGCTCACCGAGATCTCGAACCAAGGCCAACAAGCATTGGCAAATTCCACCGAACGCTTGCATCAGCTGTCGCAACAGGTTCAGCATGCCGCGACCGTGGTTGGCGATTTAGCCAATCAGTCAGAGCAAATAGCTTCGGTCACTGGCGTCATCCAAACGATTGCCGAGCAGACTAATTTGTTAGCGCTTAATGCCGCCATCGAAGCGGCTCGAGCAGGCGATCAGGGCCGTGGATTTGCCGTGGTAGCCGACGAAGTCAGAGCTTTGGCTAGTAAAACGCAACAGTCGACCGAACATATTCGTCAAATGATCCAGCAATTGCAATCTGGTGTCGCAGATGTGGTGACCAGCATTCAGCAAGGGGTGACCTTGGCCGGCAACACTGAGCAATTAAATACCCAGGTCGGCATGGCCTTTCATTCAGTACAGCAATCCGCAGGGCTCATTGAAGACCATGCTCTACAAACCGCCAGCGCCACCGAGCAACAAAGTGTGGTGGCCGAAGAAATAACCAAAAACCTCAGCCATTTGTCGGAAATGTCGAAGCAATTGAACCAAATTGCCCAACGCATCCAACTGACTGTCAGTGAAACTTTGGGCAGCAGCGATGAATTAGCGGGTCGAGTGAAACGATTTTCAGTGTAAATTGGATGGGTTCAGGCGTATTGCCTGAACCCTTTAAAACGATGTAAGCGAAGTTATGGCTTTTGTGATTTTGCTGGCACGGCAATCACCTTGCCTTGCCAAACCCGTTGTTTGATCCTGCGTAGCGCAGACCAATCTTGTAATGGATTACCATCTAATACCAAAAAATTTGCTTCAAAACCTTCAGCAAAACCGCCAATTTGGCGTTTCGGATATAAAAAACGCGCAGTATCCGCAACCAACATCGTTAACAACTGGCTATCACTGAAAACAGCAAGCTCTTTTAAGTAATCAACCTCAGCCAGTACGTTTGCATCAAACCGATCAGAGCCAACCAACACAGGCACGCCTGCGGCTTGCAAGCGTTGTAAGTTCAACTTTTGCAGAGCATTTACCTTCGCAAATTGTTGGTCTCGACTATTTTTAAACAACGAGGTCACACCCGCAGTTGCAATAAGCGGGATTTTTTTCGCAGCAGCCATCGCAATACTGTTATCACTTAACTGATAATCAGCAGGGGCATAACCCTTCCACCATTGATACCCAGGAAGATGAGCGACCAAATCAACCCCCGCATCAACAGCAAGTGCATAATCAGCCGCGGATTCAACATGAGCAGCGACTCGCAATCCTTTCTGCTGTAAAAATGCGACTAACGGCTTCACGACCTCTGCCTTTAACCCATTCACACCAAAAAACTCTTTATCACCTCTACGCTGCTGTTTCTCATGATGCACCAGGATAATTTTGACCCAATTAGCTTTATTTTCAGCAAACAGTGGCCATTTGGCCTGAATATCAGCGACTTTATCCACAACAATATAATCTGTGTCGTAAACCTGTTTAGGTTGGATAGCGGGCTGGCCTGGCTCAGGTTGTAACGCCATTCGCAGCGGATGACCGTCAGAACTTGAAATACATGCACCAACCAGATCAATAGCTAACGGCAAGTTAGCGAGCATTTTGCTGGTTTCAGTATAACTTTGATGACTAGCACACATCATTAACCCGTAAAATACCCCATCTTGAAGATAGCGCTGGTGAAAATTCTGCGCTAACCATGGGTTTTGCAAATTGTGGTTATGTGCCTCAGCGTAAGGTGGTAGCACATAACCTCCTTGTAAATCTAAGGTCTGCTCGATAGTGGCAGGCCGGTGTTGTGTGAGCTTGCCTGACACCACATACCAAGTTTGCGGAATGAATTTGCCCGCCTGAAACCACTGACCATTAACCAACGCTGTACTGGCTTGACTGATGAATGTGACGAACAATAACAACAAACTAAACATTATCTTGATCAAATTTTCTTTCTTTGAATAAATCACTCGCAATCCTTTTTTAAAAATGTCTCAAGCAGAAATGTATGCCAGACAATTTTACCAATCCTTTGATTTCATTCAATAAATATATTGCCGAACCTTGATTCACTCCAACAGCATCAGTTTGGGTAGCAATGTGAAGTTTGTAATTGGGGATGAATAGTTAGACGTTGCAAGATCAAGCAAAGGCCGCTTAGCGACCTTTGCAATAGTAATTAATTAGCCTCGTTAAAATCATCCAACAAAATCAGACCAAGCGGTGTGGAACGGTTGGCGCCATCGCGTGCCACTGCCGTATAAATTTTGTTGCCAGCTAGGGTTAAGGCAACTGGACCAATCGCAGCAGTTTTACTACCTGCAGGGGTTACAGTGACCACATAATTGCCAGGCAATAACGACACATAACCCGTTTCAGCTTTAAAAGCGACATTGGCAAATGCCGGCGTGGCATTGCTGATATCGGCTGACGCTGTGACATAAATGTCGACGTTACCCGCCAAACTTGATGCATGCACTAAGCGCACTTGCGCTTCTGTGGCAATACGGCGCGGCGTGTCTGATAACACCAGTGGCGTTATATTGCCTTGACCCAGCGAGCCTGTTGCTAATACCGTTGCATAACTACCCGCAGCCAAGTTTAAGTCGGCGTTGATCACAACCACTGAATTGTCAGCGGCTGCAGCAACTTTGACATTATAAGCACCGGGACTTAACTTCGCATATTGTGTGGCATTTGGAAAAGCTAACTCGGTAATTGCTTTGTTGTTATTGAGCAACACATCAACCGCAGGAGCATCAGATACCGCGTGCACAACACGCACATCGGCGGTGCTCGCCGCATCTTTGATATCGGCGAAGGTGCCATTCGCGTTCACTGCGAGTAAGGATACTGGGGATGCACCGGCAAATCTGTTGTTAATCGCGGCAACCGTTAAATCTGCCCCAGATGCTAGCGCCAAGGTGCCAGAATCAAACACCACTGTGTCAGGTTTACCCGGTAGCGTGATGCGCACCTGATAACTGCCTGCGGTGACGGTTAGTGGCGCACTGAATTGGCGGAAACTGAGCGTTCCCGTCACGGTGCCTGAGCTTAATGCAGCGCCTGGTGCAGTCACGTGCACATCAACCATCGGTGCTGCAGCCGCAGCATGCACAACCTGCACTCTGACATTCCCCGCCGCAACTGCGGCAACGGGAGTGGCGACAACCAAAGGTTCAATACTTGAGGTCGCGGCGGTGCCGACGGCAAACACTGTATAGCTATTAGTGGCTTGCAAAGCCACACCCTGCGCGTTGATCACTCTGGCTTTGCCGTTTTGCGGCAATAAAGCATCAACGGCCAAGTTATAAGTGCCTTCAGGTACTGTCACTTGACTGGTGCTTTGACCATAACTTAATCGGGCAACCTGCAAAAGCGGACCGCCATCAATCGCCACTGCTGGCGCATCACTCACTGCATGCACAACTTTAATACTGCTTTGTTTAACTTCGATAGGTACTGGTAGTTCTTTATCGTCACTGTTACATGCGCTCAGGGTACCGAGCGCAAACATAGTCACTGCTACTTTTTTCATCCATTGCATTTTTGTTCTCCGGAGTTAAATATCCGCAGTTGTTACGCAGACTAAAAAAGCAGCGATCAACAAAAATTAATGGCAAAAATGAAAGCAAACGTTCGAAAAATAGCATTGATCTACATAGAGAATCGGCGGCTATACGGTTACGATTTTTTTTGGATCAAGCAGGCGAAACATTAGCGTATCGATAGACTTGCAAAGCGAGTATGAAGACATACCCACAAAGCCATGGGAGTAAGTCACTCAACACCGTTGCCAACTGGTTTTAAAAATTGCGTTATGCAATACTTTCGCATCAAAGGTTTTAATGACTTTCGCAACAAAGTTTGGGCATCATGGTTGAATATTTTCGAAAGTACCATCGCAAATTTGCCCGAGTCTACCGAGTTTTATGGCAAAACCTATATTGCACTTACAGTCTTCCCAGCGCTAAATTTCATCAAGTTCACCGCTGGGCCTTAGCACAAGGTTTTCTCGGGTACCCCACTGTTATTTCGATAGTACTGCGCCCTACGATGGCAGTTTTATGGCCCATAAAATTGATATGGCTTATTTTTCAAGCGACTTCGCTATTTGGCAGATCGATCAGGCAACAAACGGGCATTTTGCTCTACCAACAGGTACTTCAACAGTTTTTTATTGGCTTATATTATCAATTGCCACCATTAGAATATTACCGCTATAAGCTCTTCATCAAAGCAAATCGACAACAGGCAGCCAACTATCTGCAACAGCATGAGGTTTATCCTTTGTCGGTGAGACTCAATCCTAAAAAACAAGATAACCCATTACAATCAGCGGTAATCAACGATAAAGTTGCGTTTGCTAAATTTTGCCAACAACTCGGGTTGCCAACGCCCAACATATTTGCTGTCGTTCATCTACAGCAAGAGATGATAAATAAAGAGTACGCTCCGCCAGATTGCCCTGAAGTTTCCCTATTTGTAAAACCTTGCCTAGGCGCTAGAGCTGAAGGAACAAGTGTCTGGTTATATTTAGGAAATGGTTTATACAAAAATACGCGCAATGAAATTATTCTGAGTTGGCACGAATTGTTGAGTGCAAAACAAAGCACCACACAATCCCCAAGTTTTTTGATTCAACCCTTACTGACAAACCACAGTTCCCTCGCGAGCATAAGCCTAAATGCATTGTCTGTGGCTCGAATTGTGACAGGTCTTACTCCTGAATTGACCGTTATCCCTATTGTTGCAACCTTCAAAATGGCATCAAATCACCAACAATTGCATAGTTCGAATGGACTCAACAGTGCAATCGATCTTGCTTCTGGTGAACTAGGCCTAGCGTATTACTACAACCCCAAATTACCCCCAGTGGCTATTCACCCTGCCACCGGAGCGCAAATCATGGGCTTACACCTGCCGCAATGGTCACAGGCACTTAATTTAGTTAGCCTGGCACACAATCGACTGCAGAATTTTACATTTATTGGTTGGGATATCGTATTTACACCAGAAGGTCCTATGTTGCTTGAAGGCAATAGCGGCTGGGAAACAGTAATGGTACAACTGCCACAGCAAACACCGCTTGGACTTACTGTTTTTCATGATATTTGCAACATGTGGTTAAAGGCAAATAGCGAAAACTAGCTTGCTCATGTCAGCTAACAAGTGAGCTAGGTTAAGGGTTAACACAATTCAAGTGTTACTGATTTATAGAATATTTTCCGTTTTCAAGCCGCCAAGCTGCTCGCAGAAAATGAATCGCAAACAGCAATAACCAAGGCGGCTGCCCTTTCACAAATTCACCTGGTTTTGCACGAATGCATTGTTCTACGTCTTGCTCTGTTGGAAGTTGTTCAAGCATCTGATGGATTGCATCCAAGTTAAACACCCCTGTGAGCTGCGCCGAATTAGTCGCTTTTAGCGTTTGACTTATCGCTAACAACTGGTTTTTTCGCAGTGCATACCTTACAAAACGCTCATCAAATATTCCGACTTTTTGCTTTGCCTGACGAACCTGCTCAGGCAAGATCCCAGTCATCGCTCGGCGAAATGGTTGACGACTTTGCCCATCAGCCAAGAACATATGGACAGGTAATGACAATATAAAATCGACCACACGTCGGTCTAATAACGGAAAGCTCACCGACATACCTCGACGAGCTGCCATGATGGCGTAGTAAGTACAACGAGATGGAATATGATGATTCGCTATTGCACAAACTCTTTCTGCAGTGCGGTTCGTTTGTAATACCAATGGCATGCGTTTTAAAAACACATCTTCAGCAATCACTGGACTGATAAACTGAGAATGACCTTGGCTTTTATTAACAACGCTGAACTTGCCTGTGCGAACCAGTTTTATCAAACGTTCGGGAATGAGTGGTACCAACAGTCGATTTCTTATAGCTTTGCGCAATGGCATACCTTCATCGGCCGCTTTTGCTGATAACTCATGCGCTAAGTGCAGCCAATGACCATTCTTTAATAACCGTAAATAAAGGTTTGCTCCATTATAACTGGCACATTCATCGCCACCGACTCCGCTTAGCAACTGCCCAGCACCAAATTCAGCGGCTTTGGCAAAAATTTGTTCGTCTGCGCCATCAATTATACTGCCAGGCCAATCCGAGTCTTCCGGCGTCTCAGGCATCACTAAATCATCGAAAACCCCAACATGTACGATGTTAGATTCCTGAGCCAGCACGGCCTGAATGAATGGCCGCTCATCAAGTTCGTTAGGCCCAATAGGATTTGTCGTTGTTATACCCAATGCAACTAACTGCTGCTGACGCCGTTTCGCTTCTCGCGCCGCAATCACGGTAATAGATGAACTATCTAGACCTCCGGTGAGATGAGTCGCGATAGCACCTTCTTTCGGTAAACGAACTAATACCGCGTCTTGCACTAACTGCTTTAATGTCTCGGCAGCTTGTTCTGCTGAACCTTGCCACGAACCGACTTTGGACATGTCCGGGGCATAGGCTCTATGTGGTTGAGGCGCCTTGAGATCTTGTGGACGAACGCAAAGACTATGGCCTGCTTGCAGGTAAGCAATCTCCGCAAACCCACTATCAGCACCATTAAAATAAGTGTATGCAAGTTTACTTGCCAACGCGACGGGGTCGAGCCGGTTACTCGCAAGACCTGCGCCATAAAGTCCTTTGGGTAAGCTGGCAAATGCAAACCAGCGGCCTGGCTGAAAAGTCCACGCGAGTGGCCGCACTCCGATAAAGTCACGGCCTAACCACAATTCAGCAGTGTCGCGCTGCCAAAGCGCGACGGCAAAATCACCATCAACTTTATCGGGAAAATTAGCACCGAATCGTTGTAATGCCTCTGTAAACACGGACGAACTACTGGCTTGATTTCGATAAAGCTGCTCATCACTGGCAATAACGAAGCCTTCATTGACCATCAGGCCATGTTGCTGGCCGGAGAAGTCCAAAACCCCCATACCCAAGGCACCATCAAGATGATGTGAAAGCGTGGGCTTAAGGCCTGGTGACGTCATGGCAGCAGCCATGTTGTGCAATATTTCTGTAGTAGCCGCTGAGCCATCAAGAGACAAAAAACCGCAAATCAGACGCATGACTTCAGCCTAAAAAAATCAATTCGCGCTCAAGGAATCCAGCAATACAGCTTGCGACGTCTCGCTGACAATCTTCAAGCGTTACATCAAACTCTGTCAAGAGCAGTTCAACTAACTCGGCTTCAGTTATAGGATCGGCCAATAATTCCCAGATCCGCCCAGCAACCGTATTAAAGCCATGATATTTGCCGGTACTGACATTCAAAATCAATAACGTATCATTAAGTGGTGCTGCAAAAATATTCTCTACGCGGTGAATTCGTTGGCTCACGACGGCTCCTCATTCAAGAAAAAAATAAAAACAGATAACGATCGCTTACTTCACAACCAAGTCATAACCAAAACGAGTCATCATCGGCGCAAACAACTGCTCAATCTGCGCCACTTGCGATACGCTCAATACCTCACGCCATTCGCCAACAATACCAGAGCGGAAAAATTGTTTTTGCACTGATTGGCGTTCTTGAAACCCTTTACTCAACTCTTGCTGCTGCAATACTGCTAGGCTGGAGTTATCAACCGCTTGGCGAATTTCAGCATCAGTCGCTTCAATGCCGAGAAATTCACAAACCGCTACCATTGTTGTCACGGTATCTCTGCGCAAGTCTTCATAACGAATAACTAGAGTTCGCACTGAACTTTGCTCAGTCCAGCCAGAGACATGGGACATCCAGTCCCCCAATAAATAACTCACCTGTTTGCCGCCACCAGAATAACTAGCTTTTTGCGCCATTTTTGCGATGGCCTTGTCTAAGGTTAGGCCAGCGTGATGAGTTAAGGAAATTGCGACATCTCTTGGATCTCGAATTAAATATAGCGCCGAACGAGCCTGTGTTCCGAGCACCGGCTGCCCAGTAACACCCAAGAACTGGTCATGGGTTTTACAAAAAAAAGTGTTTCTTTGCGCTTGTGCGACAAAATCACACTGAATTTGCCGCAGCCTTTCCAGCTCGACTAAATTCAGCAAATCGGCATCGATCAACATATCGTCGCTAAAACGCCAACTACCTATCAACGATTCGTCATCAGAAAGCCTATTAATATCTGCAGGCTTTTTTCGACCCGCGAGTAAGTTTGCTAAAAGCACCCGCATCCAAGTATTCCCCGATTTAGGGTAGGACGCAAGCCACACCAATCCAGCAGGGAAATCAGCCACTATTTCACCTCCGAACTTAGGTTATTCCACTGCGCCAACAACTCCGCAACCGTCGCATCAATTAAAGCCAACTCACGCGGACGAACTAGTTGATAAACTTTTGCACACGCGAGAATTGCGGTTGTTTGTTTTGCGAATTGCCCCTTATCAGCAATAGCTAATGCGAGGCGACGCCGGTAAGACTGTCGCAACAAAAGCTGCGCGGCATTAATAGTAGCTTGTAGTGTGATACCTACGGGTAACGCTGAATTTGTCTCCGCTAACATATAAACGGCAGCCAAAGGTACTCCACCCAGCGAAGGTGCGGTACCTGAATCAAGGGAAACATGAAATTTATTCACCGATTGACGAACCGCTGAACCCTGGGAATTTCCAAGCCCAATATGCTCAATGCTATCTGGATATAAGCGAAGAACCTGACCATCTGAATAAACCGCTGACTTACCATTTGACGTAGACTTCACAAGACAAATATCATCTGCAAGAAAGTGACAACCAGCCTTTAACAACGCTGCTGCTAAAGTTGATTTACCGACGCCACTCGCCCCGCAAAATATATAAGCTTGGTTGCGATATACCACAGCCGAACCATGCAAAAGCAAAGACTCACCGCGTTGATAAAGTAGTGCTGCGAAGGCTGTACCTGTGGCAAAAACCAAAATGTCAGTAACGGTAATATCTGGCGCTGGTTGCATGATGATTTCTCGACCATGAGAAACTAAAAAACGCCCAATCCCCGGCAATACCAACAAAAAATACTGATCTGCAACCCACCAATTAGCACCATACTGGAGGACATTATCTAATCGCTCGGGCACATCACCCAGCCTAATAACAGCATCAACTGGCAACGATGCATCAGTGTCAAGTCGAAAATGCGTCGACAATTGGGTATCTGATGCCACATTTAGCCCCGCAATACGATACAAATACGGCAATTGGTAAGCTTTATCACTAACAAAATTCATGTTATTGGTTGCCTTGGATCTCAAATAGTTTTAGTGGTACAAAATGACAGGATTTAAGCCAAAGCAAATACACTTGCAAAATCGCCAATCTCAGACACTTTTTGCGCTAGATTAAATGATTAATTCGAGCTAAGCTAATTTTGGTTATTCATAACAAAGGGCTAGCAAAAATGTCAAATGCAAATAATCCTTCAGAACAGCAATTATCAATTGAAGTCGAAACTAATATCACTCGTAAGCCTTGGCAAAAACCACTAATCGAAGACGCTGATGCGGCAGGTGTAACAAACGGAGCCGGCACTTCTGGGGTTGAAGGTTCGCCATTTTTGAAGTCAGGTTCTTAAAGATCCAACTTAGGAAGTTACATAAAGCCATTTTGAATTTTGTTAAATCACTGCTCTTTAATAGTTTGAAATGGCTGTATGTTAAATCCATCTGGTTATTACCTTAGTCAATGCTAATACAAACTTACCTATAAACGCATTACACAACAATTCACCATACCCACCTCTTTCAGTTCTGACTCTCATGAGCGAGCTACAAAAACCGCAGCAATAAATCGCGAACCGGAACTTTGGCTTTTAAGGTTTTCGCCAATAAAAACAGCCCTGCCATTTTGCGATGGAGGAATAACGCATCAACAGGTGGCGTGTGCCAATACTGTAGTTTCATCGACAGTTGCAGGCCAGCATCACGCATCCGGCTAGGTAAGTCGGAACTGGCGAAATCATAACTGTCTTGCAGCAATGGCTCAGCCGCTAGACTAACTAACGCCATGACGGCTTGCTGTTGCTCGGGTTTTATCTCGGTACTGAAATAACCAATTTGCTGCAACGCTTGCAATTGTAAAGCTGTATCTTGGGTTAGTAACGCTCGAAACAATAACCGATAACCATTACTTACAGTTTCGGCGTACTCGCGGCAGGCACCAAAATCCAGTAACACCAACTGATTGGTCTGCAAATTAAACCGATAATTGGCGAAATTAGGGTCAGTTTGCACCAAATGAAATTGGAAAATTTCCTTAAACAGCAGCATGAACAATAACGACATCACGCGGTCGCGCAAGGCTTGCGGGTATTGGTGCAAATCTTCAATCGCCACCCCTTCGACAAAACTCATAGTCAGAATTTGCTGGGTCGAAAGTTCAGGGCAATGTTCCGGAAGTAAAAAGTCGCGATCGTCAGCCAAATACCGGCGATAACGCTGCAAATATGTGGCTTCTTGCTGATAATCAGCTTCTTTGTGTAACTGTAACTTCGCCTCTGCCAATAGTGGCTGCAAGTCGATGCCTGCTGGCAATAAGCCACTGATGCGTAGCAGAGTCGCCACATTATCAACGTCACTGTCGATACTCGTGCGGATACCTGGATACTGAATTTTCACAGCCAATGCTCGCCCGTTATCATGCGAAGCCTTGTGCACCTGGCCAATCGAGGCCGCCGCAA
The DNA here is from genome assembly GCA_041914845.1 of Alteromonadaceae bacterium. Lineage (GTDB taxonomy): Bacteria > Pseudomonadota > Gammaproteobacteria > Enterobacterales > Alteromonadaceae > Pararheinheimera. The sequence continues at coordinate 75,396 of JAYSCP010000002.1, read as the reverse complement.
GCGGAGCAAAGGTAAAAGCACTGAAATTGCGCTGCCAATCCTTCCCCCACTGTTGCTGTAACAGCGTTGCCAATTGAGCAGGCAGCATGGGGCTACCATTCGCCCGCAGCTGCGCCAAAATCTGAGTTAACGCAGGCGGCAACAAATCCCCCGCATCCATCGACAGCAACTGGCCTAACTTCATTGCAGCGCCGCGCATTTGCGACAACTGGCTCGCCACACGCTGGGCATTAGCCGGTGTTAATAACATTTGCTGCAAACCAGGTTTTTGCCCTTGCGCCAATTGCCGTGCCCCTTCGGCCAACATGCCGCCAGCGACTTTGCCAGCAAGACTGGCTAAACTGCCTAATCTCGCCAAGCGACTAGTCGGAACTTTGCTATTTTTGGCTGTAGTCATCGCGGTTCTGCTGTGTTTCCAAACTAATAGCATCCATTACGCGGTAAATTGCGGCACGGCTCAATTGTCGAGCGGGAAATATACGAAGGAAATGAGTCATCAATAAGCAACACCCCCACCGTTTAACACCCAGTTTTTAATATCAGTTGCTCTTTGGACTAATAAAGGCGAATTGTAGCGCGCCGTGAATAACACATCGATGGTGTTTAAATTGAAATTAGCGACGTTGGTAATTCCGGTATAGCTATAACCGGTTTTATTCAACATCGTTGTTGTTGCTTGGTTCACAGCAGTGGCTGTATCACCTGCGTAATAACCGATTACGCTGGCACCAACAAAAAAACACTTCGGCCTCATTCGTCGCGAGTTGCATTTATAAGCTCAATACTCACCGTTTTCAAAAAGGGTGGTTGCTGCACTTCCTCTACACCGCTACTTCATAAGCTGTAAAGCCATCGATGAACGCCAAGCAAACCGACTTTCTAGCAAATATTGTGTTTTACGCCGTTCTGGCTAGAGTTAGCACATCAACTGACGATGGAGTGTGCGGTGAACAAACGCGAATTTCTGCAATGGCTAGGTATCATGGTACTCACGACTAGCGGAACTACACTTTCGCCAAAAGTCCTGGCAAATAGCGCTAGCAAAACCACGGATAAAAAACGCATCTTGGTGATTGGCGCTGGCCTTGCGGGCCTTGCCAGTGCTAGAGAATTAAGTCGACAAGGTCATCAGGTACAGATTTTGGAGGCTCGTGACCGCATCGGCGGTCGAATTTTCACCAGCCAACGCTGGCCTGACTTGCCAGTAGATTTGGGGGCGAGCTGGATCCACGGTGTTGAAGGCAACCCGCTGACGCAAATTGCTGATGAAATCAAAGCTAAACGCCTAGTCACTAGCTATGAGCGCACCGCGACTTATCAGCAAGATGGCGAATTATTAACGGAGGCCGAGGAAGCGGAATTAGCAGGGCTTAGAGAGCAAGTGCAAGCAGCATTAGCGTTCGCCCAACAACAAGATGAAGATGTTTCGATACGCCAAGCCATCGCCCATTTGGCTGAGCAATCTGACGATGTAGAGCAAGCACAACATCTGCTCGACTTTATTTTGTCGAGTCAGTTAGAGCAAGAGTATGCTGGCAGCGCAAGCGCACTTTCTGCGCAATGGCATGATGCCGCAGCAGAATTTGACGGTGACGATGCGTTTTTTGTCGACGGCTATCAACGGATCACCCACTATCTGGCGCACAATTTGAATATTTCACTTTCGCAAGTGGTGACGCACATTGAATGGGGCGCGGCGCAGGTGAAAGTCACCACCGCACAAAAAGTCCATGTCGCAGACCAAGTGATTGTGACCGTGCCACTCGGAGTGCTTCAACAAAAGCAACTGCAATTTACGCCGGAATTACCGCAAATAAAGCGCGAGGCTATTGGCGCTTTAGGCATGGGCGTACTGAACAAATGCTATCTTCGCTTTGCCAAAGCATTTTGGGCTACCGATGTCGATTGGCTCGAATATATGGCGGAGGCTCATGGTGAATGGACGGAGTGGGTCAGTTTTCTCCCCAGCACAAAACTCCCAGTCTTACTTGGCTTTAATGCAGCGGACCAAGGCCGAAATCTGGAAAAATTGACCGATCAGCAGATTGTGCAAAGTGCGATGGCGACATTAAGGCTGATATTTGGTGATGAAATTCCAGAGCCGATAGACTACCAAATTACGCGTTGGGCTTCCGATCCCTTTAGTTTTGGCTCTTACTCATTTAATGCAGTCGGTTCAACACCACAGATGCGCGATGACTTGGCGGCACCGCTGCAACAGCAACTGTATTTTGCTGGCGAAGCAACCCATAAAGACTATTTCGGTACCGCACATGGCGCGTATTTGTCAGGCATCAGGGCAGCGGAGCGATTAATTGCCCAATTGCAACACAAGTAGCGGATAAACATGACTTAGATAAAATTAGCTCTGAAAACTGCGGATCATCGTAAGCGTGTTATCGCTAAAATCTTTACTCAGAGCTTCGTTCTGCATCTGCAAACTAGCTCAGGGTTCATAACCTAAAGTCTGCATCATTTCAGCGTGGCAATCGTGTAATTGCTGCTGTTGTAGCAAAGTCAGTCGCTCTCTTCCCTCACCAACTTTACCTGTTCGGAAAAATGAACCAGCTGAACTTGGTTTTTCTCTGAAGCCATTTTTAAGCTCTTTCGCTTTAAGTGTTTCAAAGTGACAAGCAGCCAAAGCCGTGTCGATGTCTTCGGTGCTTTTCTGAAACCCAAGAAATTCGGCAATACCCGCAAAAGTCTCTTGGGGTTTTTGCTGCATATCTTCATATTTGACCAAAAGCAAATGGTGCGGACTCTGCAGCCATGAGGCTACATGATTCGACCAATTCAACAACCTTTGTTCAACTTGTGTATTGCTACGATTATTAAAACGAACAATGCGATGATCATCATCGCACATCAGATCTACCGCTTGCTGCAAGCTCGAATTATTATGATTTGCCAACGAGACGGCAACATCAAATGGGTGACGTGTTATGTATAAAACCCCTGCGGCAGCATCAGCAGGGAAAATTGGTTGCGCTAAATCATTAAAAACATAGGCATCATGAACCTTGTAATAATAAGGTCTTGTTGCTTGTTGGTGCCAAAATTTGTATGCCAGCGGCCTGATCAACTCAATCTCGCGTTGAGTACATTCATCGAGTGAAAGACCCGATCCAACCTCAATCCAGCTGCGTAAACCCGCACTTGCACCGATTTCCAATTGATTAATATCAAGATCTCGCTCTGGGGACTCAAGAGCTCTCAGAAAACTGCGAATCCAGGTATTGCCTGATTTGGGGTATGATACCAACCAGTAAAGTCCTGCAGCCATCAAACTCCCCTTCCTTGCGCATCTTGTTCTATAGCATCGGCCAAAGGCGTTAAAATGCCTGCTGTAAACCGCTGTCGCTTTCTGTTAACGTTAATTAATGGCGTATTCCCAAGTAAAGCGACACTATGCTTGAAGTAATAGCTATCGAGCCTCAATGGCGATAGTAAAAAATGACAGTAAGTATGCGCTCGCAGTTGCACAAACTTGCCAACCCCCTGAACAGCGTTTAATTCGGCCTCTACGCGGCTGTCAACATCAAGGACATAAACTGCAGCGATAGGCACAGGTTGTTGCGTCACCCTATCCGGACGATAGTAGTACTTCTCAAGCCCAGCTCGCATCTGCTGCAATTGCTTACTTGGTAAAGCTAATTCATCAACAGCATCACGCCAAACCTTAATATCGTTAAAACCTGGTTGCACCAATCCGTCAGCATTAATAACCGTGATATCATCACTGACCAGTGAAAACCCTTTAGCCAAGAGTGCAGTAGCCAACGTTGATTTACCAACGCCACTATAACCACATATGACGATAGCTTTCCCATTTCGACTAACTGTGGTGGCATGTAACACAAGTTGGTGCCGCAATAGCGCTTGGACGCCAAACGCATAACCTTGCAAATAAACTTGGAATAAATTCAAGTCGGCTTCAGGATTCAAATCGTATGCAACTTCATCTGAACTAATTTGCAAACGACCCAATTCAGGCAGATCCAGCCACACTTGTTCATCATCAAACCAACAACATGCAGCAACCTGAATACAACTTTTTGAATCAGGAATACTAATTGGCCGCTGTAGAATGCTCAGCATGTTTGAGTAAACCAGTTTATCGACGTCGCTATCTTCAATTTGATTTGAAGTTAACGAAATATCGCTGCGGAACTCAATGCCCAGAGCTCGATAGCATTGCGAAGAGGATGGGCTAATCTGCATTTTTTGATTCTGTCATTTTTATCGTTTTATTGATCAATTGGTGATTTTGCTGGTTTGCTAATCTACGACTAAATTGCACTAATTTTGTTGGGTTATCACAAGGCATCAAATCTTAAAAAAGCATCAGTTGAATCAAATAGTTGAGCGAAGAAACCACACTGTTCAAAGAGCGATTCAAACAAGCTCTAAATTTATAAACAGGTATCACCAAGACCATAATAAGCAGCCGAATTGGATTTCATCATAACCAATCAACCAGCGATTTCAACTTAAGCACTATAGCGCAGGTACTTTTAGCCATCGGACATAATAACGCTTGTGCTCGAAACGATTGATTTCAATAGACAAACTGTATGCATAGAGTTCAACTAAATCAGACATCACGATGCTGTGTACCAGCGCCGGGGGTTATGAATAACAATTTAGTGGCGGCACTAATTTTCGCGGTATGCCAGATATTACTGGGTATCACGCAGGTGTCATTTGCATGTCGAAGCTCAATATGCTCAAGCCCTTGCTCGTGCTGTAACACCAGAGTGGCCTGGCCGCTTAACAAAATCACCACTTCGTCGCCGGCAGGATGCACTTCCCAGCTCGCCCAGTCTTGCGTGAATTCATAACAAGAGATGAGAGTATGCCCATGAAAACTCTCATAGTTTTCATTTAGGCGCTGATACAACGTCGCATCCGCCGACTCGATGGTTGCCCGTTGTGTGTTATCCAATACGACAAACTGTTGGTCTATTGCAATAGGCATCACGACGGGCCTCCTTTTATTTAATTTCAAATAACTCAACTTCGAAGATTAGCAAAGAACCTGCAGGAATTTTGCCGACATGACGATTGCCATAAGCTAAATGCGCCGGAATGAAAAACCGAAACTTTGAACCAACACTCATTAACTGCAATCCCTCGGTCCAACCCGCAATCACTCGGTTTAATGGAAATGCGATAGTTTCGCCACGCTCGACTGAAGAATCGAACACAGTACCATTAATCAAAGTACCATGATAATGCACACGAACTGTCTGCTGACTGGTTGGTGATGCTTTGCCATCGCCTGCAACTAACTCCACATACTGCAAGCCAGAAGCGGTGGTTTTTACCCCTGCTTGGTTGGCATTATTTGCCAAAAAAGCTGTGGCAACCGCAAAATTTTGTTCGGCAATTTTTTTGTTCTGAGCCTGAGAATAGAAATAATACCCAACTAACAATATCGCGATAATAATCAATGCAATCTTCATGGTGTTCCTTTTTGCTGTGCTTAATTTCTGGCTAAACCGACTAGTCTGTCGATAAAAATAACGGCAGCGTGATGCTGCCGTTGCAAAGACTTTACGACTCATTAGCCGTGCTGATATCAACTAAAAACTAAATTTTGGTTAACCAACCATGTTTGTCTTCAGCGCGGCCCCATTGGATGTCGTTCAGCGCTTGGCGCAGGCGATTGGTGGTTGCACCAGGTTCGCCATTGCCGACTTTGATTTCTTGACCACCATAAATTAAGGTGCCAACAGGCGCTAATACTGCGGCCGTCCCTGAAAGCGCGGCTTCAGTGCCTGGTTTTGCTGCACGCTCTAATAGCTCAGCCACAGTTAAATCGCGCTCAGACACTGTCATGCCTAAATCACGGGCTAGCGTCAGAATGGTATCGCGAGTTACCCCGTGTAAAAACGACGTATCCAAGGCCTTAGTGATAATTTCATTGCCATCAATTAACAAGAAGTTCGCAGCGCCAGTTTCTTGCACATCGCCATTAGGACAGAACAAGACTTGGTCTGCTTGGTATTTAGCTTTAGCTTGCATGGTTGGCTGTAAAGCACTGGCGTAGTTACCACCGCTTTTAATCATCCCCATATGCGCAGCACAACGCGCGTTGTCTTCCATCAACAAACGCAATGCACGATGACCGCCAGCAAAATAGTCGCCCACAGGTGATAACAACACATATAACATCGAGCTTAATGTTGGGGTTGCCGCTTTACCAATTGCAGGTTCAGTACCAATGTGAGTTGGTCGAATATACATTGAACCTGGAGGTGTCGGCACATCAGCCGCGTAGTGACGAACGATGTCGATGATCATTTGGCTTAGCAGTGCTGGGTCAAATTTTGGTAATGACAACAATTCTGTGCTTTGTAACATGCGCGCGATGTTTTTATCCATGCGGAAAATTGCCACAGAACCATCGTCGTGACGAAATGCTTTTAAGCCTTCAAAACAAGTACTTGCGTAGTGCAGCACATGCGCGCCTGGATGCAGGCTGATACTCTGCGCTGACACAATGCTTGCTTCACTCCATGCTGAGCCATCAAAGCTCGCTATTGCCATTTCTGGCATAAAAACACTACCAAATGCTGCCATTTTATTTCCTGCTGATTTTCTAACACCAGTGACTCTGGTTTGTTCTGCGGGATGATCGGCAAAAACCTGTCGATCGATCCTACACCCGTCTGTTATTTAATTTTTCTATTGTACTGTCCCTTGGCTAATTCGGCATCAACTATTACAAAGTCGAAGCGCCATCCACATTGCAATGAAGCCCGAAAAAATTTGAATTACCGCCATGATTTGGTAATAATGACAATTATTTGCATTAACGACAATGAGCCTACAACAATGTCCAGCCAAACCTTATGGAACGCGCCAAAACGAGCCACAGTGCGGGTCACAGAATTAGTGGCCGGATTGAATCCACTGGTGATTAATCGTTTACAAGAAATGGGCTTAGAACCTGGACAAGTACTGGAGTGTTTTGGTAGAGGTCCTTTTAACGGTCCTATCGTTGTGCAAATCCAAGATTGCGTCTATACGCTAGAGCAGCAGATCGCTCAGCAAATTCTAGTCACGCCACATCAATAACCACTGCAACAATTTAGCCATTGGTAAATGAAGGTATTTGAGTTAAAAGGCATCTGATGAAAAAAATTGTGCTTGTCGGTAAACCGAATTCAGGAAAAAGCTTGTTATTCAATCAATTAACAGGCTTGCGACAAAAGGTTGCCAATTATCCAGGCGTTACCGTTGAATTAAAAACTGGGCGTTTTGAACAATTTGAACTCGTTGACTATCCGGGGGCATATTCCTTAAGCAGTTTGTCTCGCGATGAAGAAATTGCGGTACAAAAACTTCGCGAAGCAATGCAATTGCCAGACACCTCGTTGGTGATTTGTAACCTTGATGCGACCCGGCTTGAAAGTAGTCTGATTTTTGGTTTGCAAGTGCAAGCACTGGCGAAACAACAACAAAAATCGGTCGTTTTTGCCCTCAATATGGCGGACGAGCTGCAAAGATTTGGTCATCACTTGGATACGGACGCGCTTAGCAAAGCACTGGGTAGCCCAGTATTTGCTATTTCAGCGAAAACTCTGCTTGGCATCAGCGAATTTCGCCAAGCGGTGTTGGAACTTGCCGAACTTGAACAACCGCCAATACCAACTATCGACCACGGTGATGAGCAGGCACTCAGAACGCTGAGTCGCAGTTTATCTCGTCAATTTGGCATTAACGCCAGTATTGTGCTGAAAAACCAAAACCGGATTGATGCCTTTATGCTCAACAGCATCAGCGGTGGTTTGGCATTTCTCGTGGTCATGTTCTTGTTATTCCAAAGTATTTTTACCCTAGCAGCACCATTGATGGATGGTGTTGAAAGCGGTATCGCTGATTTTGCCCATTGGGTTACCAGTTATATTGGCGAAGGCCGCACCAGTGACTTCCTCAATGATGCAATCTTTGGCGGGATCGGCTCATTTTTAGTTTTTGTGCCGCAAATCATGATGCTGACTTTGATCATTGGTTTATTAGAAGACAGCGGATATTTGGCGCGAGCGGCATTAATTTGTCATCGCCCACTGAGTTACTTCGGGTTATCTGGCCGCAGTTTTATCCCTTATTTATCCGGGCATGCTTGCGCAATCCCAGCCATCATGGCGGCAAGAACTATCGAATCTCCGCGCAAACGCTTGCTCACCATGATGACCATCCCGCTCATGGCTTGCTCAGCCCGCTTACCGGTTTATGCACTGCTAATTTCAGTGTTGATCCCAGAACAAAGCTATTTAGGTGGCTTAGTGAATTTGCAGGGTATTGCCTTCTTTGGCTTGTATTTGATGGGGATAGTGATTGCGCTGTTAGTGAGCTTTATGTTGTCGACTTTTGTGGTCAAAGATGATGCAAAATCTGACATGCCGTTTATTTTAGAGCTACCAAACTATCGATTACCGCATTGGAAACCGTTAGTGGTACGTGTGCTGGCAAGTGCCAAAAGCTTTATCTACCGCTCTGGTCCGGTGATCTTTGCCGTCACAGTGCTTATTTGGTTACTCGGTTACTTCCCAACAGATGCGGGTGGTTTACAAGACTCCTATTTGGGGCAAATTGGCCATTTCATCGAACCAATTTTTAGTCCGATGGGCTTAGATTGGCGTTATGGCGTGGCAATTTTAATGTCGTTCCTCGCCCGTGAAGTTTTTGTCGGTGCCTTAGGTACCTTATTCGGAATTGATGGTGCAGATGAAAATATTGCTGGCCTTGCCGCGAATATTCAAGCGGATGGCTTGGCGTTTGGTGCAGGTTTCGGCTTATTACTGTTTTATGTGGTTGCACTGCAATGTGTGGCTACTGTGGCCACTATCCGTGCCGAAACCGGCAGCAACCGCATCGCGGTCGGTTTAGTGATTGGCTATGGCTTGCTGGCATATCTATTGGCTTTCCTCGCCGCCAATCTACTGTAAATAAAGCATCCCCCTGCGAGTGCCCCCCACTCGCAGGGCTCAACGCCTTGATGCAAGCGAATCAGCACCACATCTCAACAAGCAGCACCCGTCACTTGCTTGAAAAATGAAAAAAATTGACGGAACTGTACCTATTCGCAGATTTTTCGTTGTGTCCCACTATCACTACATGTGAAACTTACTGCTAACGTTTAAGCAAAATTGTCCGTACAATTGCAGAAAAACCCAGCAGTGATAACCAACAAATACAAGGAGCAGTATTTTGGACCCATTGAAAATTTACCCAGAAAATCCGAGCGCAGTCCCCACCGATCTTACCGAACCTAGGGCTGAATTTCGCCGGCATGCTTGGCTCGCAATGCTTGGTCTATTCGGATTTATTCTGATTTATTTGGCATTAATGGGATGTTTCGGCTGGATAAGCTATATCGGCATTGTGCATTTTCAAGCATCGGGCTTTGAGCCTTTGCAATTCGCGGTCACAACGTCGGCAGTATTGCTAACTCTGTTTATGGCAAAATCACTATTCGCAGTTCGTCGATTTGGCGCACCAGATGGCATTGAAGTGACTTCGGCCACTCAACCTGAATTATTCGCGTTTATTAACAAGCTCGCTGATGATATTGGCGCCCCTAAACCACATCGGGTGTTTTTAACGCCAGATGTCAATGCCGCCGTGTTTTATGATTTAACGCTTCTTAACTTGTTTTTCCCATCGAAAAAAAATCTGATTATTGGTTTAGGCTTGGTCAATGTTTTAACCATCAGCGAGTTTAAGGCGGTGTTGGCTCACGAATTTGGCCATTTCGCGCAGAAATCCATGTTAGTTGGACGTTGGGTTTATATCGCCCAACAAATCATTGGTCACATGATCAGCACCCGCGATTGGCTCGATAAATTAATTGGTTTTATCAGCCGCATTGATCTTCGCATCGCTTGGTTTGGCTGGTTGTTATCCTTGGTTATCTGGTCAATTCGTGCGGTCGTCGATACGTTATTTTCTTTTGTCGTGATGGCAGAGCGCGCTCTGAGTCGTGAAATGGAATTTAATGCGGACTTAGTGGCGGTCTCCGTCAGCGGCAGCGACCCTTTAATTAACGCATTGCATAAATTACAAGCAGCGGATCACGCATGGCAGTTGGCGCTTGAAGTTGCTAAAAGCCAAGCGGCCGAAGGCAAACGCATCAACGATTTGTTCAGTGCTCAACGGGAAACTGTCGCGGTGATGCAACAAATTTTAGATGATAAGAACTATGGCGTGACGCCAGAAATACCCACAGGTGATGCCGCAGCGCAGCATCGCGTCTTCACCGAGGACATGGCTCGGCCACCGCAAATGTGGGCTACTCACCCAGCCAACCGCGACCGTGAAGATAATGCGAAAGCGCGTTATATCCCTGCAACCCACATGAACCATTCCGCATGGGAAATTTTCTGCGATGTAGAACATTTGCGTCGAGAAATCAGCGTTGGCTTTTATAACCCAGAGCATCGCGCAAAGCTGGAAGATATTGCCGAAACTGATGCGGTATTTCGCCATTTTTCCGCACCATCCTTACATCCCGACTTCCGCGGAAACTTTTTAAACCGAGCGATTATGCGCAATTTCGCCTCGATTGATGAAGTGTGGCAAAGTGGCGAAATCGGGTCGGATGCAAAGCTATCAATTAGCAAATTATACCCGGAAAGTTTAAAAGAACAGTTAGCCGCAGTACGCAATTTAACAACTGAAATAAGTACACTAGAAGCGCTGAAACGAGGTGAATTAAAACCATCCGGTGGTGTTATCCGTCATCGCGGTAACGAACTGAAAAAAGCCGATATCCCACAAGCGGTTTCTGAGCTTAACGCCGAGCTGCGTGAGCTCAATTCGGCATTAAAACATCATGATGCCAGCTGCCGCCGTGCGCATCTGCAAGCTGCTGAAGAGCTCCAAGCGGGTTGGCCGGAATATCTGAAATCGCTGGTTGGTTTGCTGCATGTCAGCCAGCATCTCTCTGCAGTGGTCAACAATGAACGTTCATTACTGGTCAACACCTGGCTGATTATCACCGCAGATCAACAAGTGGGTTATTTTGAAAAACGCCGCATGATTAACGTCGCCAAACAAGTCCAGACAAGGATGCGCGAAGTGTCGACGAGCTTGCAGCAATTAAGTCCACCTGAGCATCTACTCACAAAGATTGGGATCGACGATTGGGCCAAACAATGTCCCGAATTTGCCATTTTAGATATCGACAAAAAAAACTGGGAAGCATGGTGTGGAGAGGCCGATCAACAGATCCAGCAACTTGGCTATTTAACACAAGCTCTTAGCGATTTAGCTCTGCAAGATTTAATTGAAACCGAGCAAACATTGGCATTGCAACTAAGTAAATCCACAGCCGAGCCTATTGATGTCGCGCCGAGGCCAGCCATACTCCCTGCCAAATATCCAACATTACGACCAGGACAAGAACATGTGTTACAACTTAAGTTGGACTGGTGGAATAGATTCCAATTAGCGCAAGGTGTATTGCCATCGACATGTCGGCTTTTGGTAGCGGCATCTATTATTGGCGGCACAATTTACGCAGGATTGATTTATGCCTAGCTGAAGCATCACGCGGTCGGTCCTTGTTCAGGTGAGACCGCGTTTTTATTGGCTAGGCTAAGTTTTTAAGCAGAATAACTAAGCTGCCTAGCTAAGCCCAACCACCGACATCGCAAACAGGTTAATTTAGTATTCAGCAAAATTTGCCCAGACTGGCTGTCTCTTTCAATAATTAGTCGCTTTCAATAATTTTCGCTTAACCCAAAGGATTTATTATGTCGCGTATGCTGTTTACTCTTAGCCTCAGCACAGTGTTATTAGGTTGTTCACCTGCACCAGAAGCGGATCCCGCTGAAACGGCCACACCAGAAGTTGTTGATGAGCAGCCGACCAATCCGACAACTGACATAGCCGATACCAGTGAACCTATCACCATCCACGCCCGTTTCAACTACTTGGAAAAAATGACCAGTGCAAGTATTGGTGCGGATAAAAACTTAGCGGTAAAACTACAACTAGAGTCGGATATCCGCCGCACAGGCAGCGGACCTCAGGCACAATACCATTTAGATCAAGAAGTCGAGCGAGTGCAAGGATCCGTGATAGCCAACGGCTCGCTCAATTTAAACTCAGATGAAGTGTCGTCCCAAGAGACCTATCAAATGCAAGGCGATTGGCCACAAATGGCAGTGCCAGCTGCGGGCCGCTTTTCAATCAAACTGCCTGAACAATCAGATATTGGCGATGGCCCGCGCCTTGAATTTGAAATTAAAGCACCTGTTACGGGTATTAAAACTGCGGTGATCAAAAGCGCCACGCAACAGATAGACTCCGAGGTGACCCACTCGCGGCCGTTCGCCTGTACGAATGGCGAAGCCGGCGGTGATATTTGTGATATCAGCTTTACTATCGAACCTGTGCCAACAACCGCCAAAACCGATGCGGGTGCCATTTTATTAGAAAACGCCAAACAAGCGTATAATTTGCAAGGCAAAAAAGACGAAAAAGGTGGTTTGTTGATGTATAGCAGTATGCTGCCTGTGTATGGTTCAAGCACCAGCTACGAAAACGGCCACTTTGTGACACGTTTAACAACCAGCTATAGCGAAACGTTGGATGGCAGTGTGATAACGCAGCAACTGGACGTCGTCGTATGGTCAACCGACCGTGGTAGCAACTGGCAACCGAATTAATGTGAGAGTTTTACATGTTCACTGAATTAAAAATTGAAGATATCGTCGAAGGCACAGGCAAAGCAGCAGTCCGTGGCGCGTTGATCACTGCGCAATATCGTGGATTTTTGTCTGACGGCACCGAGTTCGATTCCAGCTATCATCATGGCGAAGCCTTTCGAACCGTACTCAGTAACGGTCGGGTGATCCAAGGTTGGATTTTAGGCTTGATCGGTATGAAAACGGGCGGCAAACGCAAGTTATGGGTGCCTGCAGCCTTGGCTTATGGTGAGCGTCAAGTTGGAGCAATGATCCCGGCCAATTCAGATCTCATCTTCGAGATTGAGTTATTAGAAGTACTGACTCGCGACGACTAATTCCGATGCTCTGCAGTTTGCAGTGATTGACACTGCAAACTACCATGGCTCTGAATGCTACTCGGCAAACACCACAAAAACGCCACTCCAATCAAGGCCGCGACTTTTGCCCAAAAAGGGCGCTATTTCGACCCCGCAATAAATCCCCAGTAACGGCACGCCAAAGGCATTGCATTGCGCTTGCACTTCTGCGGCCTCCTCATGTTGATTATTGTCATAAGCGGCAGCTCGCCCACCACAATCAAAATACAAAGCAAATTTTGCCTTACGGCCCTCCGCTTTGATTTTCTTCAATAATTTTTTGCTGTTGACCTGAGCAGACGCCAAAATGGTATCTGGATCGCGACGCATTAACTGAACGTGCATACCCGCGGCTAAATCAGGTTCGAACAGAATAACTCCTGAACCATCCGGCAGCGCACCGCTAATCAACCGATTAACGAATAAATCCTCGCGCTGAGTTTGCTGCGGATCGCCACAGTATACGCCTAATGATAATTGCTTGACGGGCGACGATTGCCGCCACTGTGCACTGCCATAAATTCGGTCAATCAATGGCACGACCGGTTCACCATCTAAACTATATAAAAACTGGCCAAAAATTTTGGTGATTTTATATTGGGTTTTGTCGAACGGAATGCAGCCATGCATGGTGGTCACATAAGGCTTCAAAGCACCGCAGAATTGCAAAACCAGCGCACTTTGCTGTACCACCTGATGACCGACAAATTGCCAAGTCGCACTGAACTGATGATCGCCCAACAATCCAGCCCCCACCGTAGCAATACGTCCCGACGACGAAGCTTCTAAACCTTGTAACAGCGGAGCTGAAGGATTTAACACTGGTGGCTGAGTCGCTGTCGCCGGATACTTCACTGAATCGTAGAATAACAACTGTAGTGTCGCATCCGCGGGTTCTGTCAGTTGTTGTGCTAATTGCTCGCCACAGCGCTGCGGATCTTTGTATAACTCTTCTGCCTTGGCGATTTGTACTTTTGCCGATTGCATGTTGAGTACGGCAACGACGGCTGGATGCCCTGAATAACTCAAGGCATGGTTGGTTACAACGCCAATAGCTGAGCCGCCAAAAATAGGCACTTCACTAGGTAAGCAACTGCGGATCCCTTGATAAAACTCGTGTGCGTTAACCGCCGCGCCGCAAAATGCGAGCACCATATCGTTGGCGGTCAGTTGCGAGGCAATAAAAGCGCCATCAGCTAAGGCACTAGTGACAGCCTGCCGACCTGCCTCTTTTGACAAACTAATATTGCTGTAGCCAATCCCTGCTTTCATCACAACTGCTCTGAACTAAAAACGCGCAGATTGTACACAAATCCCACACAAAACCAATGCTTTTGTGCAAAATAACCGCATCAAATACTGGGACTTAGCCAATTATTCATACAGACTCTAAGCGTACAATCACAGCGCCAAGACAATTGCACTAAATGCGGTTAAGGGCGAAATCAATCGCAGTACATACCGTCACCACTTGCGCTTTATTACACAACTCCGCACTGGTATTTGGGCTGTCCGGGTACACTTCGGTCGTGGTAACAAAGGTTGCATCGGTCATGCCACCGCATAAAAACAGCGCTTTTTTCGCGTAATTGATAACGCCGAATTGCTGCAATTTTTCGCCAATTAAACATCCCTGCTCATCTGCTGGCGCAATTTGGGTGACTTTGGCTACCTCGGCAATGATTGCCGCTTGGAATTCTGGTTGTGGGTTATCAGCATCACCGACTAAGTAAAAACCGTCAGGAATATTCCAATTGGTGTTAACCGTGCCATCTCGAGCCGCTTTCGCTGGACGAAATTCACTGTTATCCGAATCTGTCGTTTCATGCAAATCCACATGCACTAAAGGCGTTGGATATGCTTTGAGCAATTCCAGTACCGCAGCAGCCTCAGCCGACTCGCTTTGTGGCTTAAACGACCGATTTGGGTCAACTGCCAAGGGATTCCAACGGTTAATCGTTTCAAAGCCCCACGGACTGATACAAGGCAAAACTAGTAAATTTACCGACTGACTGTAGTGACAAAAATGTTCGCGAATAAATGCTAAAGCGCCAAACACCCCGCTACTTTCGTAGCCATGGACACCACCTGTGATAAGCACCATCGGCTTGTCGGCTTGCCAGTGGCGGCTTTTGCAGGCGAATAATGGATATTTGGTAAAACCTTGCGCTTGATAAGCTAACTCACCATATTGGCAAAGCTCAACCTCGTTCGCCAAAGCCGTAGCCAGCTGTTGCAAAGGCTCGACAACTTGCGTTTGATAGCTGCGCTTGACCTGCTGTTGTTGCAGCCACAGTGCTTTTTCGGCCGCTCCCCACGGTTGGCCTGGCGCACCAATCGCGTAGATAAATTCGTTCATTTTAAATCCTTCCGCTGCTGTCGATTTCCCATGTTGCTGTATGGCGTCATTAAATCAGCTTTTGGTGCACGCGCAAACCGGACCACCGCAATTTTATGGGCAATAATGCACATGCTGTCCTACGGTAAAGATTAATCTCATCGCCGATCTCATCATCGATCTGCCAGCAAAAAAGCAAAAAAGCGCCGAAGCGCTTTTTTGGGGGAAGTTTTTTAGAACTTGTAGTTCAAGCCAAGGCGCACCGCTCTTGGTGATGCTGGCGTGATGTTATTGTTATTATGCGCTGATGCGTAATAAGTTTTGTCGAACAAGTTTTCAATATTCAGCTGTACGCGCAGATCGGTCATTGGTTTGTAAAATACCCCTGCATCTAAACGAGTAAAGCCTGGCAGCACAACCGCATTATCAATCACGATGTAAGATTTACTTTGGCTAATCACCCCTAAACCAGCACTCCAAGCGTCAGTAAATTCATAACGGTTCCACAACGAGAAGGTGTTTTCCGGCACTTGACCCAGCTTATTACCATTGGTGGCGCCTGGTGTCTGCACTTCAGATTGTTGATTAGCATAACCCGCCATCACCTGCCACTGTTCGGTAAGTTGACCATTAAGTTCAAGCTCCACACCCTTAACCTGCTGACCGTCCACTAAAATTGTCGCCGCGGCATTATTCGGATCGGTCACTGCCACATTAGTCCGATCTAACTGATAGACAGCTAAACCCAGAGTAAAGTCACGGCTGAAGTCCCATTTAAAACCAATTTCTTGGTTATTAAATTTCTCCGGATCCAAGGCGGCATTGGTCGCGGTTAACGAAGCCAGCTGTTCACCGGCGCGAGGGACATAAGCGATAGAGTAACTTGCGTAAATTGACATCTCATCGCGAGGTTTATAAATCAAACCAGCCCGTGGCGATACCAAAGAATCGGTACTTTCTAAGGTGCTGTTATTCCGAAGATTTAATAATTCCGCCGAAAAACGGTCATAACGAGCACCGACAACAGCTTGCCAATTCGTTGATAATTCAATTTGGTCCTGCACATACAGGCCAAGTGTTTTGGCGACACTGTGGTTTTGCGCATCGCTTGCCGATTGGCGGAACTGGACAGTACCGCGATAGATGGTATCCGCTAAAGTCACGAATGCACTGGTGGTGTTCGCGCCAATATCGGTGAAATAGGCGGTCATCCGCAGATTATCGGTCTCTTGGCGATTAAGCTCCATACCCGCCAACAACGTGTGATTCATCCCCGCTAATTCAACTTCTTTCGTCAAATCAGTTTGATTCATCAAATTCTTCCGATCGGTTTGATTATCATAACCAGAGATAGCCACCCGTTTTGTGCTGTCGTTATAGGCGCCAGGTAAGACGTTGGCATAAAACTTATCGTAAACCGCATAACGCGTTTGGTTGACTAACATCAGGCCGTTGGCAAATTCGTGGCTGATAGTCGTGCTAAAGGCATCAACTTCTGCAGTGGTAAAACTGTCTTCAACACTGCCAAAGAATGTCGCGCGGTCAACAGCCAATGGCCGGCCATTAAACGAAGGAATACCGCGGTCAGTGATACGATCATCTTCAAAATGCTCAAAGCTAAAGGCGATAGAGGTATTGCTGGCCGGTTTGAAGGTGAGCGTTGGGTTAATCGCTTTACGTTTGACTTCACTATAATCGCGGTAACTGCCCGAATCTTCATAAAGCGCGGTTAAACGCACCGCTAATTGCTCATCAATCACTTGATTCACATCACCGGTGAAACGGATATTGTCAAAAGAACCAAGCGTCAAACCAACTTCACGATCTGCAGAAAAATCGGCCTGTTTGCTCACGCGGTTAATCAACCCACCAGCACCACCACGACCGAAAATCATGCCACTTGGGCCTTTGAGTACTTCCACCCGTTTAACGTTATATAAATCACGGAAATATTGCACGTCGTCACGCACACCGTTAATAAAGAAGTCTGCAGTTGAGGTGTTACCGCGCAGTACTGGTGCATCGCGGTGGCCTTCGCCCTGCGCCATTTGCACGCCAGGCACGTAACGCACCACATCACCCATGTTTTGCATCGATTGGTCAGCAATTAACTCTTCGGTGACCACAGTGATAGCTTGTGGAATATCGCGCAGCAAAGTATTGGTTTTGGTCGCAGTTGACGTGGTATCAATCCGGTATTTTTGTCCCTGCTGACCAACAACTTCGATGTGCTCAACCTTGGATTCATCCCAGGCATCATCAGCGAGCACTGGCGTGCTGAGTTGTAACATCACCATCGGTAATGCCATACGGATTGCCACGGACAACGGTTTGACACGAACCAGCGCCATAAAGACTCCCAAACTTTGCTAAAAATTGACGTAAATTTACGATTGCTGACAATATTAACACGAATCATTCTTATTAGATAAGCGAAAATATTCTCATTGCGGAAATTACCGCGAAACAACTCCTCCGAATTAGTCGATCACTTCGAAGTTGGGAACTCCATGCGGTTTGAGTAATCAGAGCAATCGCCAAACATAACCTTCACGCAACCGCATTGGTCATGAACAAATTACCATTTTTCCGCCACAGGCTCTGTTAAAAGCCACACGGCCGAGCATAAGTAGCGGGCATGGTATCAAACGGATGTAACATTAATAGGATCAATTGTTTAGAAACTCGGCAGGTTAAACTCAATTGCTTTAACTTCTAACAACAGAGGAAATGAAAAACAAATCAGACTACCTGCGCGATACTAAACCGCAGACAAAATAATAATGATTCTTCACCACCCACAGCCTGAACTCCAATCTGGGTACTATTGTTAATGGATGTTGCTAAATAAATTTCAGTTTGCTAGCCTCTTTAACCTTTTTAATACTGACAAGGATGAACATGCGTAACTGGGTTACCTGTATCTTTTTAGGATTTTTAATATTAGCTAGCAATTCTTTACATGCCAGAACTATAATAAAATCTTGCAATAATTGTTCTAGCGTTGGTTATAAAAATACAGCGCAAGCAGAAATCATACATGGCACAAAGGTAGTTATTGTTGATGCTGTAAAATCAAATATATCAGCTTACACAATACTAAGAACTAAAGTTGATGACGGCACTGATGTCTCAGTAGCCTCACAGGTTGCCGTACCAGAGGATATTAAAATTGCATTTAAAGAGGCAATAACATACAAAAATCAATACATAAATGATTTCAAATCAGAGTTTAACTCCGAAAAAATTTCATACAATGCAATACAAGCAGATATCTTGTCAAACAGCAACCCAGTGAACAACACGGCCCCAAATCAATCTAAACCAATCAATGGATTTGACTTCATGGCAAACTCAGCTTTGCGTAGGCAAGTGTTTGAGCGAATAACAAAAAACTACCCAAATTATATTAAATTCAATGAATACTGGAACAAAACCGTCGGTATGATAAGTATCTCCTTTGGTGGAGAAAAGGCAAACATCTCAGCAGATTTAGAAATACTTACATTAAACCCTACTTTAAAATTTGAAGATGGCTCCTACGTCATTGCTCAATACAACATGGACAACAATACACTTGATGTGAAATTAGGCGTTGACCAGGCAGGAAATAATATTCCTATGGATTCAGACGCAAGCATCGGTGGCATTTATAATATTCGGAATTCTAGCCATTTGAGCGAGATACAAGAATACATGAGTTATTACTGGTTGATAGACTTCAAGAATGCCCCACATGGCCAATCATGCACGATGAAATGCAAGCCAACTTCAAACGTGCGCTATGAGTGCACCTACGGATGTAAATAAAATAAACACTCGACTTTGTATGCCCCATCGTTGCAAAGCGATGGGTCTGAAATCATATCAGTTAGTTTATGTAAAAATAATTCAAGCGATATATCTGCAATTTGTGTTCATTTGTCGTTAACAGAAATAAATTTATGGTAGCCAAACAGCAACCCAACAAGGATATTGGCTATGACTCTGTTCTCTCGGATTTTATGTGTTTTTGCTTCCAGTGCGAGTTTATCAGCGCTGGCAACCCCCAGTTTTGACTCGCTGACGATCCGCTCAACGGAAATTTCAGCACCAAATGAACATGAATTTCGCACGGTTTCGATAGATCCAGTCACCGGCGTTCGTACCGATCGGCAGTTTCAACAGAGTGATATCAATGGTTGGGAACTAAAATTCAGCGAGCAGATTAGCGAAAATAGTTACTGGACCGCCGGATATCGGAATGACCGGTCTTCATCCTCAGAACATGCTCAAATTTATCAGCCATCACCAATTACCATCTCGACTTTTAGCCAACATACCCGCTTTTCGACTCGGCAGTATTCGCTGGGGGCAGGCTATATCTTTGATTTATCGAAAAATACTACCCTAGATTTTAGCGGCAACATCGGTCGCTTGAAATTGAAAACAAAAAATGTGACTCGTTATGGCACCGAACAAAGCAGCCAAACCTATTGGCAGGATGACCACAATTACACAACTATTGCTGGCTACCAAGCGCGAGTACGTCATGAATTTGGTGACGATATTGAGTTTTATGCCACTATCGGAGGCGAACGTTGGTATGCCGATACCGAGGACACTGTTCGCGTACAAACTATTGGTTTGAATTACTATCTCTTTGGTGATACTGCGATTTCGTTTGAATATGGGAAATATGATGACGAAGCTCGCTCCGCGATTGGCGCACACTTTAGATTCTAAAGGCTGCGCCTTTCAACACTACGCTTGGCGTCTAACAGCAACGTTTGACGCCATACCATTTACGATGCTGTTCCTGCTGAAAAAATGCCTGTCGACTTAGCGGTGTTTCATCCGGGTGATGCAATTTTTGATGATGCAAATAACGCTCATAAGCATCATCACCACTAAGCTCCCGAAGCAGTTGCCAAGCTTTTTTTAGTGCAGCGAACAGTTTTAACAAAGCCATATAAACTCCTTAAGTCGCTGAGTTTTCAAGAGTGGAACGTTGATACGGTGCTTCTGCTGACGACAATACCGGCAACCCACGTAACGAGCGGGAAGCCATGCGCAGCATATCCAAAATAATCACCCAGAGTAACCCAACAAACAGCAACGCCAACCAAGCGTCCAACTGCTGATTAAAAATGAGTTGTGGCGCAACTGCGGCCTTTTCTGGGGGCAGCACTCCGGCTGCCAATTTTTTGGCTAAATCATCAGCTGCAGCAAAGAAACCAAGCCTTGGATCTGCGCTGGTGATTTTTTCATAGACTGCCGTAGTGGTAAGAATAGTTAACCAAGTCAATGGCAAAGCGGTGACCCATGCCACTCGCCATTTTCCACTTTTAATCAAAATGCCCGTGGCAACTGTCAGCGCAATCGCGGCTAGCAATTGGTTTGAAATCCCGAACAACGGCCACAAAATATTCACGCCACCGTTTGGATCTATCACGCCGATATATAAAAAGTATCCCCAGCCAGAAACAACAAGTGCGCTGCTTATCAACACTGAAGGATACCAACTAGTTTGCCCCATTTTGGGCCAAATATTGCCAAGTAAATCCTGCAACATAAACCGGCCAACTCGGGTACCCGCATCCAAGGTTGTCAAAATAAACACTGCTTCGAACATAATGGCAAAGTGATACCAAAGCGCTAACAAATGCTCACCAAAGGCCGAACCAAAAATACTTGCCATGCCCACAGCAAGCGATGGAGCGCCCCCAGTACGAGCAAATAATGTGGCTTCACCCATTGCTGAGGCCAGCGCGTTCATTTGTTCGACGGTCACCGGAAAACCCCAGCTAGAAATTGTAGCGACCGCATCTGCTGGTAAAGCCCCGACGATACCTGCAGGGCTATTAATGGCAAAGTAAACCCCAGGGTCGAGCACCGTCGCCGCAATCAACGCCATCATTGCCACAAAAGATTCAAGCGCCATGCCGCCATAACCAATCATTGGGATATCGCGCTCATTACTCAATAATTTGGGTGTAGTGCCCGATGCAATTAACGAGTGAAAACCAGAAATAGCACCACAAGCGATAGTGATGAACACAAATGGAAACAAGGTCCCGGCAAAAATAGGCCCAGTCCCATCAATAAACTGGGTCAGTGCTGGCATTTTCAGCTCAGGTTGCAACAGAATAATTGCGCCCGCCAGCAACAGTACCGTGCCTAATTTCATAAAAGTCGAAAGATAATCGCGCGGCGCCAGCAACAACCAAACCGGCAGTACCGCCGCTAAAAAACCATAACCAATCACGCCAAAGGCCAATGGCAAGCCGGGGTGATTAAACCACTCACGCAGTAATGGCTGTTGATCAACCCAACCGCCACCACCTACCGACAGCAGCAATAGCACAACCCCGACCAAACTCCCTTCAAGCACACGACCAGGCCGCAAATACCGCATGTAAATGCCAATAAAAATCGCAATTGGAATGGTGGCAATCACGGTAGAGGTCGCCCAAGGTGAGTGCTTCATCGCATTAACCACCACCAAACCCAGCACCGCAATCAAAATGATCATAATGAGCAGGGTCGCAAATAAAGCAGCAGCACCGCCAATCGGTCCTAGCTCGTCGCGAGCAATCTGGCCTAAACTGCGGCCATTGCGCCGCGTGGAGAAAAACAAGATACACATATCTTGGACACAACCGGCCAACACACTACCTACTAATATCCATAAAGTGCCTGGCAAATAACCAAATTGCGCTGCCAGCGTAGGCCCGATCAGAGGCCCAGGTCCCGCGATAGCCGCAAAATGATGACCAAAGACTACCCAGCGGTTGGTCGGTAGATAATCTCGTCCATCCTGTAAACGTTCCGCAGGCGTGGCTCGAGTATCATCCAGCATAAGAACGCGGGCGGCAATCCATGCGCTGTAGAAGCGAAAGCCAATCGCATACACACAAACAGCGGCAACGATAAACCATATCGCATTAATGCTTTCCCCCCGATGTAACGCAATACCGCCGACGGCCGAAGCACCAATAACCGAAATAAGGATCCAAAGAAGATAATGACCAAACCGCTGTTGCATCTGTAAGTCCCTGTCTTATTGTTATTTTTTTGTATGTTCTGTTCTAACGGACTCCCTTTGGAAAGTCAACGCCGACCACACAACCCCGACAGGCAGTTGGCTTCACTTGGCGCTTGCTATTAGATCGGGCATACTGCGCGCTTTCTCACCAGCCTCAGAGGTTATTATGCAAAATGCGACTCGTTATCTGGCTTACACTTTTGTGTTGAGTTACCTGCTGTGCCTGCTTTATGTCTGGCTGATTGAAAAAACAATCTATCAAGGAACCTTACATTTGCAGTTATCGGTGTTGAGTTTGGGTCTTGGTTATTTAGTGAAGTTTGTGCATCAACCGACCATGCTCGCCGTCATTTTTGCCACCATGCTTACAGGGTTGGTGAAGTTATTTAGTCAGCTCAATGGTAATGTGTTATCGCCAAACCTGATTGGCTTTATGTATTTAGGTTATTTAATTAGTTTTGGTTTTTGTATTTATTCCATCATGCAATTCAAGCGGCAACAAAAATCGAAAAATGATCAATAAATACTGAGACTTGAAGTTGTGGGTCAACGTCGTCAATAAACAATCATTGTTGCAGATGTCCAGTCGACCGCCACAGAGGCTGCCATGTCGATTTTCAGTCTGTGGAAGCCTTTAACCAGCACGTAACTCCAAACTCAGCCTTTGTAGCCTCGTATTTGTGTTATTTTTGCCAACAAATGGAGCTTTGCACTTTTTGTTTTTATACTGATGATCGAAGTAAAAAAATGGATCAGCTAATGAAAGTCTTGCGACTGTGCGCGTTTTTACTGGCATTTCAAGTACAAGCCGAACCGCTGGTCCTTGTCGACTCGATGGGGCTGCTTAAATCCCCGGCGCAAACCCATGCGGAAGCAGACTTGCTC
Organism: Alteromonadaceae bacterium; assembly: GCA_041914845.1. Taxonomy (GTDB): domain Bacteria; phylum Pseudomonadota; class Gammaproteobacteria; order Enterobacterales; family Alteromonadaceae; genus Pararheinheimera. The sequence continues at coordinate 52,086 of JAYSCP010000002.1, read as the reverse complement.
AGACAAGTTTTGGCTAGCTACCCTGATAAAGTCCGCATCGAAAATATCAGCCGCAATCGCGCGCGCGAATGGGTGCAACATGCTGGCAATGCTTGCATCCCTTATCTGAAAAAGACGCCGGAACGTGAACAGTCTTTTTTATTTACCGTCCCATACATGGCCGAAGCAGCTTTGCAATTTGTCGTGCCAGCGAACTCCCCTTGGACCGCTAAATTAGATTTAATGCAAAGAGTACAAACTGAAATCTCACTTAAAGAACTACTACAACTCAAAAAGTCACCACTGATTGGCATTGAAATAAATCGCAGTTATGGAGTGGAAATAGATGCAGTTTTACAGAAATTTCAGCAGCATCCCTCGCTGTATATACGCACAAGTTCCAGCGAATTCGTCGGTTCATTGCTACCGATGTTAGAAAAACAATTTATCGACATGGTGATCGAGTATCCCAAAATTGCCGATCGCAGCACCCAACGCTTAAAGTACTATCCAATCCAAGAGGCCGAGGCGATTAGCTTGGTCTATTTCGCCTGCAATAAAAGTAAAAGTGGGGAGTTGGTGGTATCCGCCCTCAATGATGTGCTCAGAACTCTTAGTCAACAGCAAAACTATCTTGATATTATGCGTTCCGGCTTCGCGCCTGAACAACAAGAAGCTGCCATAGAATACTGGCAGCAATCACTTATGCCTTAAGAGGGCATTTTCCCTTATCAACTTATCTCATTGCCAAGCCAGTGCAGCGATTAAACTACACGGCAGAGCAAGCACAGTTCAAGCACTGCGCTTGCATTGGAAGGTTAAACTTTAAAGCGTGTTAATAAACTATTTAAATCAACGGCTAACCGTGATAGTTCGTGGGCAGCTGCGCTAGTTTGATGTGCACCGGCCGCACTTTGCTGCGCTAAATCACTGATATTGATAATGTTTCGGTCAATTTCGCGAGCGACTTTCGCTTGCTCTTCCGCTGCGCTCGCAATCACCAAATTACTATCACTCATCCGACTGATCTGACTATAAATTGTATTTAAGGCGTCGCCAGCCTGACGAGCAACAGCTAATGCCTGCTCAGCTTTTTGACCGCTATGTTGCATGGATTGAACCGCAGTACCGGTACCCTGCTGAATTTTATTAATCATGTCTTCAATTTCGCGGGTTGATAACTGAGTTCTGTGCGCCAAAGCACGAACTTCATCGGCAACCACGGCGAAACCACGGCCAGCATCACCAGCCCGAGCCGCTTCAATTGCAGCATTTAACGCTAACAAATTGGTTTGTTCCGCAATCGCTCGAATCACATCCAACACCTTGCCGATATCTTGGGCTTGCAAGGCTAATGTCTGCACAACTTGCGCACTTTGAGCGACATCCTGATTCATATCAACAATCGCGGTGACCGTTTGCTCCACTTGTGTTCTGCCGAGTTCAGCACTGCGGGCTGACGCTGTTGACGCTTCAGAAGTTTGTAAAGCAGTATGGGCAACCTCATCGACCGCTGAACTCATTTCGGTAATGGCCGTCGCGGCTTGTTGAATTTCATCATTTTGCTGGGAAATACCACGCGAGGCATCCTCAGTCACCGAATTTAACTCTTCTGACGCTGAGGCTAGTTGGCTTGAAGAGTTTGCAATATGCGATAGCGTATCTCTAAGGTTTTTCTGCATATTGGCCAGCGCTTGCAACAACTGCGAAATTTCATCTTGCCCTTGCGTATTAATAGCTTGGGTTAAATCACCACCAGCAACAATACCTGAGATTCGCACCGCTTGCTCAAGTGGCTGCACGATGCTGCGAGTCATCGAAATCGCAATAAATAAGGCGATAATTAACGACAGCACAATGATGGCGTAAATCAGGGTTTGACTGCTACTGTATTCTTGTTTGGCTAGCTCAGTTTGCTCATCCGCATAGGCGATATTTACTTCACTAAGTTTAATCAACAACTTAGTCATTTTATCGGCATCAACGCTCATCACTTCATCGACGATTCGTTTGGCTTCAACTTTATCGCCACTACGAAGCTTCGCGAGCATGTTATCTTGGCCTTGTAAGTACTGCTGCAAGCTCCGGTTAAACTCCTCATAGACTTGCCGCTCTTCTGCCATGCTAATAAGTGGCTCGTAGTGCTTTTCTGCACTCTGAATACTCTGCCGAATTTGCATCAAGGTTTGCTCAGCTTGGCTGCGCTCAACCTCAGTTTCTGCAAGTAACAGTCGGAAAGTAAAAACACGGGCACGCATCACACTGAGGTTAATTTCCGATAAGCTTTCCAGCGATGGGATAGTATTACCTTCCAATTCATGCGCGGTGTGTCGCAAGGTAGACATCGATTGCAGCGACATTAAACCTTGGAATATCAATACTGCCGATAACAACCCAAACGCGGCAATTAAGCGCGCGCCAATTTTATATTGCCTCATCCACATCGAACTTATTCCTCATTTAGAATTAATAACTTGCAGTTCAAAATTAGCTATTAAATTATGGCCTTTGCCAATCATAGAACAGTTTAAAAGGCTTTGCTTATAGATCTCGACAAAACATCAAATTTAGCAAAAACCTAATCCATTGATGATTAAGATAAAAAATTGTAATTTGGATCAGCGTTAACAGCGACGCTTAATCTTAGAACTAAAATTGTTAAAGCTGCTTGGCGAGTGGATGTAAATAACTTCAGCCAGCACCTGCGGATAATGCCGTGAGATTTACTCGCGGTTATTTGCTATGATGCGTTCTCCATTGAGGAGGAAATATGGCAAAAAAACACCGGAATAATGCTGCTGTCGAGCATGGCAGAGGAGTTATCAACGACAATGCCATCAAAGCATTAGTCACCAGTCCCATGTTTAGCATGCGAGTGGTCAAAGCAAAAAAAGGTAAAGGCGCTTACCAACGTTACAAAAAAGGGCAGGATTATAATGATTCTGCCTTTTTTTATGCTCATCACGTCACCCCACCAACGCCAACCACAACGCCAACAAAAATCACGCTTGCGTAACCGTTACCGCACAATTCCTCCCCGCATGCTTCGCTTGATATAACGCTCTATCAGTTATCGCCAATAAGTCTTTTGGGATTTGATGCTGGGTCGGGATGCCGCAAAACCAGCCAATACTCGCAGTACAAAAGCTCTCTTGAGCGCCTAATCTCATGGTTTGCGAGGCCAAATCCAAGCGAAACTGTTCTAATTCATAGGCGATCTCAGCAGGAGTTACATTGGGTCGTATTAACACAAATTCTTCACCACCATAGCGCACCAACACATCGTCAATTCGATGAAAATGCAATTGGAAAAGTAATGAGAATTGCTTTAGACAATGATCTCCAAACAAATGGCCATGCTGGTCATTTAACTGCTTAAAGTGGTCCAAATCTACCATCACCAACGCCATGGACTGACTCTGCTGTTGACTCAATTGCATAATAGTGGCGAGTTGCTGTTCAAAGTGTTGACGATTACACAAACCGGTTAGTGGATCTTGTCGACTTAATTGCGCCAAGCTGGCATTGGCGGTTAACAATTGTTGATTCAAGCGTTGCACTTTGCGATAAGCAAAAATTGAGACCACCACCACAAAAAACAACACTAGGCTAAGTTTAGCCAGCAAGGTGTAATCGGCACCTTGTTCAAAACGAACCGTCAACCATCGATTCATAATCTCTTGGCGTTGCACCGTCGTCGTTTGCGCCAACAGCACTTGCATGATTTGCAGTAATTCCGGTTCATCATTTCGTGTCGCAACACTCATGACACTGTCACCAGGTATACGACCTGCAATTTTCAAATTCACCATTTGATGATGCTGTATCGCATAACTAATGCTCCCCATGTTACCGGTCATGCCGTACAACAAGCCACTTTGGACATGCAGCAACCCCTCGGCATAACCGTCGTATTCAATCAGCTTCAACTGAGGGAAATGTTGTCGATAGGACTCAACTGAACCCACCCCTTTGCGGATGCCCACAGGCTGCTGGGGTAATTTGCGCAAATCATCAATGTACGGTTTTTCAGACGTGGTGGCGATGACGCTCGGCACCGTCAGATAGGGTTCCGTAAAATCTAAAAACTGCTGGCGGTGATCTGTCGCCATGGCCATTGGCAAAAAATCGCAGCGCCGATCTTTAATCGCTTGCAGGCTTTCAATCCAATCTTTAGTCACCAGCAACTCAATTGGGATCGGCAACTGTTGGCGCCACAGTGCAATATAATCAGCGGACATACCAATATGTTGCTGACGCTCGTTTAAGGCTTCAAAAGGCATCCATTCGGGGTCTACGCAGTAATACAGCACCTGTTTTTGCTGCATATACCGAATTTGATTCGCAGTGAACATAGCGGGGGCGGCCAACACGTTTAATGCCAGCAAACAAAAACCGATAACACTGACCTTCAACCAATTCGCTATCATGCGTTTTTAATTACCTAAGGCGATTCAGGCTTATCCTTTTGCTCGGGACCAAACACCGATCATTTTGACGTCAACTGATAAGATTCCAATAGTTTCTGGTACTCACCGCTTACTCTAAGCGACTGTAAACATTGATCAAACTGTTGTAAAAATGCGCTCGGATCAGCAATTTTTTTACTTTTTTTCGAGACGGTTAAAAAATACGCTTTTCTTTCCAAAGCCAAATCCTGCACTTTTACCTTGTTTTCATAATTCGGACGACGCGACATCCAAAGTAACGCTTCCCGTGAGTTAATCACCAAATCCATCCGACTCGGTGATGCAATTAATTGGTCAAATAACCCTTCCATCGAATAGTCTTCAAACGCAGAACCGCTACTTTTTTTCCCAGCGACAAGCACCGCCAAGGTCGGAGTCAAGCCAAGCCCAGCCAAATAGCCAATTCGCCAAGGCTCTAAGTCAGTTTCTTGCATTAACGGCTGAATAAAATCTCGTTTTGTCGCAACACCAATAGCACTATGAAACAAAGGTTGGGTGCTATACCAGACAAAATCTTCTCGTTCTGGCTTAAATGAATAAATGGCTAAATCTAGTTGCCCTGTCTGCATATATTGATGTGTGCGTTTAATCGGTAATTGCATGTAACGCACATCATAAGTCGGCTGTTTCACACATAAACTGAGGAGCTCACGCGCTAAACCAACTTGACCTGATTGCTTTTGGTCCAAGAAAAAGGGCGGCCAATCGACAGAATTGACATCTAAAGTAATTTGCTCAGTGGCAAAACAAAATGGGGACAAACTGAATAAAATCGCAGTAACCAACTGAACGCGGAGCAATCGCAATCGGCTTGGCTGCAAAATCGGAAACATCTGCACCCCCTAAATAGATGAACTACGACAACCCTAGCACAGGCAAACCGCTTCGTCATGCCCTGTCAGTGGCATTTGCTGGTGGCTATTAATCATTTAAACCGAACGAAGCATGATTTATATCAATTAGCAATTACTCATATAGCGCTAGACTGATGGAAACAGTATCAAGTTGAGCGCAATCATGAGTGATCAATTAACTATTCGCTTGCTGAAAATTGCCATGTTTTTTGGAATTTCACTGATTCTGTTTGGTCATTATTTATGGGTTGTGGCGCAAATCCATTTAAGTATGGGTGTGCAGGGCATTATGATTATCGCAGCCTGCTGTGCACTCGGCGTGATTTTATCGTTACCCACTAAAATCTACTTAACGATTTTGCTAATGGCTCGAGAAGAAAGACAACATCATTAACTCGTAACGAGATGACGCTGTTGGCGCAATAATAACGCCGCTATAGCCGCAAAAGCGGCGCCAAGCCAAAGGGTATATTGCGCCCCCGCAAGAGCAACAAATGCGCCCACTAAGGCAATGACTAAATTCCCTGCACACATTAATACGGTCAGCAGCCCCATCACGCGGCCATTGCCCAAATGGGCAAAGGTGGTACTGCAATAGACTTGCACCCAGGCGCTGACCATCGGGATCGGTAAACCACATAAAACCAGCCAAATCCATGCAGGAACACCAGCCAACCACGGTAAAATCGCCAAGCATATACTGAAGAGCAAAGCGGCCATCATTGCCGCGGGTAATGGTGCAACTCGATTACCAAATTTGACCATCAACACAGCACTGACAAAGGTCATTAGCAAACATAAAGCCGCAGTAATTAACCCAATTTCATAACCACTAAATTGCTGCTCTTGCACTAACCATAACGGGTAAAACTCATAAAAGGCGTTTAAACCAAGCGTGTAGATAAATTGCGCCAAAACGATCCATTTTAATTCCGCTCGCGCTAACAACCGCAGCGAATTGTGCTGGGTGATGTTCTGCCATAATGGTAATGCTGGTTGTTCGACAACAGTTTTGGGCAAAAACACCTGCACAAGGACTAGGCATGGCAACACTGCGAACGCCGCCAAAGCAAAAGGCACATATGCGCCCAGATGCACAGTCATTCCACCCAATAAGGGGCCAACTAACCAGGCACCATAAAGCGCACTATTCATCCACGCGATGGTTTTGTTGCGGTCGATTTGGGGGTGTAAATCCACCGCAACCGCTCGGCAGATACTGACCGAACCTTCACAAAGTCCTGTCAAAAAGCGCGCTAAGACAAACCAAAGGTATTGTTGTTCGGCAATTGCCAGCGCCGATAGCAGATATCCGAGCATCGCAACCAACAGTGCCAATGCCAATACAGGCTTGCGGCCATAATGATCAGATAAGGCCCCCAATACCGCTGAACCCAGCAGAATACCGGCGGGATTTACGGCGAGTGCGATACCAAGCAATAACGTCGGATCTAAACCCAACCAATGATTAAATGCATTTAATTCAGTTGCGGCAAATAGCGGTGCGAGAACCGGATAAGGGAGTGACACTCCTGCGACCGACAACAGGGCAATGAAGCAAATAGTCCAAAGCACCGCATAGGGATGCTGAAACGGCACTTTGGACTCAGGCATGGACATTCAACTCTCATCGAGCCGAGAAAACGTGCTGACACTATAACAAGAACTCAGCTGTCAGCGCATAAAAACCAGACTTAGAACTTGTAATCCAGAGGCCCTAAGAAGTCCTTCTTACCAACATCTACCCCATTGTGGCGCAAAATGGCGTAAGCCGTCGTAATATGGAAATACACGTTAGGTACGGCATGTTGCAAGGCAAACTCAGCGCCTAACAAATACTTCCCTTCCCAGCGCGGCTGCGAAATATGGCGTTCAGCCGCGCCCGCAAACTGTGCTTCTGACACGCTCGCTAAGTAGTCTAAGGTTTCTTGGATACGTTGTTGCAATTCCGCTAATGTGGTTTCGGTATCCGCGTGTTTTGGCGCAGCGTCAACTTCCCCAATTAAACGCGCAACGCCTAACTTGGCTGAATCACAGGCAATTTGCACTTGGCGGATCAATGGAAATTGATCAGGTGCCAAGCGCGAATTTAACAACACCGCGACATCAAATTTTTTCGCTTCAGCGTGAGCGGCAGCCTTATCTAAAATAGCCGCTAAATTCTTCAACATTTTTTGAAATTGCACTTGGGTTAACGCGTATAACATGCTCGTCTCCGTTAATTAGCTAACATTCGCTCTATGTTATGTGGCAGCGAAGTCTGAGTTACAAGGGCATTCAAATAATTTGGTTGCGGCGCGACCAGAGTCCAACGGCAAAAACTGCGTAATCCCTGAACAAATCACCGAAATTGCCAAACCATCAGAGGTCATTGACAAATTTAACAATCGCTATTGATATATAGTATTTATAATACATATAATCTTTTAAAATGATTTAAAGGGTTTTTCCGATGCGGATTCTGGTAACCGGTGGCTTGGGATATATCGGCAGCCATTGTTGTATTGCACTACATCAAGCTGGCTTTACACCGGTCATTTACGACAATCTCAGTAACAGCAGTCGTCTAGTGCTGGATCAATTGGCAAAAATCTGTGGGCAACACTTTGACTTTATTGAAGCAGATATCCTCGATCCATCGGCACTCAGCGCAGCTTTACATCATTTTCAACCAGAGGCTGTTTTTCACTTTGCCGCTTTAAAGGCTGTTGGGGAATCGGTACAGCAGCCGCTACGCTACTACCAAAATAATGTGTATGGTACGGTGAACTTGTTGCAACAGATGCAGCAAACTGGCTGTCATCGACTAATTTTTAGCTCTTCTGCAACAGTGTATGGAGACCCACAATTTCTGCCGCTGACCGAACACCATCCGGTTGGCGCGACCAATCCCTACGGCTGGAGCAAAGTGATGTCCGAGCAAATTTTGCAAGATATCTGCTGCGCCCAGCCAAGCTTTTTAGCAATTGCCTTACGATATTTTAATCCAGCGGGTGCTCACCCTAGCGGGTTAATCGGTGAAGACCCTAAAGGTATCCCGAACAATTTAATGCCGTACGTTGCACAAACAGCGGTCGGCCGCAGGGCAAAAGTGCAAGTCTTTGGGAATGATTACTCAACTATCGATGGCACTGGTGTGCGCGATTATATTCATGTCATGGATTTGGCTGAAGGACATGTCGCGGCTTACCAGCAACTGGTGCAACAACAAGGATTTCACGCGTTTAATCTCGGCACCGGCAAAGGCGATTCGGTGCTGCAACTGATAGCTGCTTTCGGCGAAGCCGCCGGTAAAGCTATTCCATATGAATTTAGCGCTCGCCGTCCTGGCGATATCGCTGCCAGCTATGCGGATGCGACCAAAGCTCGACAGCAGCTTGGCTGGCAAACCCGCTACAATCTGCGGCAAATGGCTGCTGATTGTTGGCGCTGGCAAACCTTATACCCAAATGGTCTGGAGCCATCCAATGACAAACAATGATCAACCACATCGTCGGAAAAACCCACTGACAGGCCGTTGGGTGCTGGTGTCACCACATCGCAATAATAGGCCATGGCTGGGTGCAACTGAAGCGCCTAGCGTTGGCCAATTGCCATCATATGATGCCGACTGCCCACTATGCCCTGGTAATCACCGAGCAAATGGCGAATCGAACCCAAATTATCAGTTCACACATGTCTTTGCTAACGACTTTGGCGCGTTAATGCCCAAACTTGATAATACGGCTGCGCCTTCAGATCCATTGTTCCAAAGTGAAGCAACCGACGGTGAATGTCGGGTAGTTTGTTTCTCTCCAGAGCACAATCTTACCCTACCTGAACTGAGCATCCCCGCGCTGGTCGCAGTGGTTGAAACCTGGCAACAACATTATCGCGATTTGAGTCAGCGCTTTAAATGCGTACATATTTTCGAAAACAAAGGCGCAATTATGGGCTGTTCGCAGCCTCATCCACACGGTCAAATTTGGGCACATCAGCATTTATCGACAGAAATAGCACTAGAGGAAGAACATCAATCGGCCTATTTCAACAGCCAAGGTTCAGCATTATTGGCTGATTATGCCGCGAAAGAGCAAGCGTTGGCCGAACGTATTGTTTGTGAAAATACGCACTGGTTAGCGGTCGTGCCCTATTGGGCGGCGTGGCCATTTGAAACGCTTCTGCTTTGTAAAGATAACGTGCAACGTATTGATGAGCTCTGTGCAAAACAGGTAGACAGTTTGGCATATATCCTTAAGGAGCTAACCAGCAGATACGACAATGTCTTTCAGTGTAGTTTTCCTTATTCGATGGGCTGGCATAACGCGCCATCAGATGGCACAGCGCAACCCCATTGGCGGTTACACGCTCACTTTTATCCGCCGTTGTTACGTTCGGCAACGGTGAAAAAACACATGGTCGGCTATGAGATGATGGCAGAAAGCCAGCGAGATCTGACGCCGGAAACAGCCGCAGCAATTCTTCGCGCAGTCAGCGCAGAACGCAGTTTTTAGGAAATCCTTAGATAATGAGCCAAGCATTAATTACCCAATTCCACAGTTTATACAGCGCAGCGCCACAGGGAATAGCCAGCGCGCCAGGCCGCGTGAACCTGATCGGTGAATTTACCGATTACAATCTCGGTTTTGTATTCCCTGCAGCCTTAAATTTTCGCACCCAAGTGCTTTTTCGCCCTCGAGCGGATCAACAAATTGTCGTGCACTCGCAAAATTATCATGGCGAGTCAGACAATTTTAGCTTAAAAAGTGCGATTGTTGCTGGCCCATCGCAATGGGGAAATTACGTACGTGCCGTCGCCTACGTATTGCAACAAGCAGGCTTTAGTCTCAGTGGCGCGGATTTGTTGATTAACAGCAATGTGCCTCAAGGCGCCGGACTGTCATCTTCAGCAGCACTTGAAGTTGCGCTAGGCGGCGCATTTAATCAGCTTAACCAGCTGGGTTTAACGCCCGCCCAACTGGCGGTATTTGGTCAGCAAGCGGAAAACCAGTTTATGAATTGCCAGTGCGGCATTATGGACCAGATGATTTCCGCTCAAGCAACCGCCGGTCATGCCCTGCTACTGGATTGCGAAAACCTTGCAACAACAGCAGTTGCAATCCCTGCCGAGCTCAATATGGTGATAGTAAATTCGAATTACCCGCGCAAGCTGGTGGATAGTGAATACAACAGTCGACGCCAGGATTGTGAACAAGCGGCGGCAATTATGGGCGTAGCCACTTTACGACATGCCGATCTTACCTTGTTAGAGCAATACAAAACCGCTTTAACTTTGCAACAATATAAAAGGGCTCGCCATGTAATCAGCGAAAACGCCCGAGTGTTAGCGGCTGTTGAAGCGTTGCAACACAGCGATATGACACAATTGCATCGTTTAATGAAAGCGTCACATGTGTCATTACGTGATGATTTCGAAGTCACAGTACCGCCAACGGACGGGCTGGTAGAAATCTGTCAAGCTGCGCTCGCTGAACGCGGTGCGGTCAGAATGACCGGCGGCGGTTTCGGTGGTGCCATTATCTGTTTATGTACAGACCAAGACGTCGCCAAAGTCCAAGAGGCTGTCAATGCGCATTATCACGCACGCTTTGGCTTACAAGCTGATATTTATGTCTGCCAAGCTGGCGTAGGGTTAACAGTCCAACAGCTTGAAGACTAACTAGCAATAATCTGGTTAGGCGAGCTGCGAATCACCTAACCAAGCCTTTCACCTAGGAGTGACGATGCCCAGAACCATCCTCAAAACCGGCGTGCTCAGCTGTTTATTGCTTGGCGGGCTCGCGCAAGCCACAGAGCTGTTGTATCAGCCGATGCCAAAAGATACCGTACCAACACTCAGTCAACCGGGCCGATATGCAGTAGGCGTGCAAACTAAAAGTATTGAACTGCCCAACAGTTTACAGGTAAATTCTGGTCAGGCCTATTCGCGTCCTTTGACCTTAGAATTATGGTATCCCGCGACCATTGGTAGTGCAAAACCTGCCCAATATCAGAATCAGACTCGCAGCGGCAAAGCATTTAGTATACAAGGCAATGCTTGGCGTGATGCATCTCCTGCCGCTGATACCGGCAAACTACCCGTGGTGGTGCTATCCCATGGCTATACCGGCTACCGGAGCTTGATGTTCTATCTCGGTGAGCATCTGGCAAGCCACGGTTATATAGTGGCAGGTATTGATCACACCGACTCCACCAATGCTGAAGTTGATTTTGCCAAAGCGCCATTTGCAGGCTTTTTTAGCACCTTGTATCACCGATCACGCGACCAACAAGCTACGCTCAATTACTTGATGTCAGCGCAAAGTCCACTTTTTGCTATGACCCAGCCGCATAACGCAGGTCTAGTCGGCTATTCGATGGGAGGGTTTGGCGCACTCAGTACTCTGGGGGCTTGTTATCAATTTAACGAAGCCGCGATTAAGCAATTAACTGGTTCAACCCAAGCTGAGCAAATTGCGACTATTGGCAACATGCTTAATAGCTGCAATGCTGGGCAGACACAAGTCGATCCGAGTTGGCGAGCCGGCGTATTATTAGCGCCGTGGGGTGGACAGCTCCAATTATTTGCGCCGAAATCTTTAGCACAAATAAAAACTCCATTGCTTTATATTGCCGGTGATCAAGATGACATTTCAGGTTATCAAGGCATTAAAGAACTGTTTAAGCAAACGGGCAGCTCCGAACGATATTTACTGACTTACCACGGCGCTCGCCACAATATTGCAGCGCATCCGGCACCATTAGCGGCTCGGGACAATGAAGGTGATTTTGGACACTACGCTGAACCTACTTGGGATATTCAGCGCATCAACTTAGTAAACCAGCATTTCATTTTAGCGATGTTAAATTGCCAACTTAAACAGCAGCCTGATGCCTGTAAATTTTTGCAGTTGGGCAACAGCCGTTCCGATGAAAACAAAGGATGGAGCGGCTTTGCAGCCCGTTACAATACTGGAATGACGTGGCAACAGGGTTCAGTAAGCCAAGCAGGTTCAAGCCTGCAAAGCGATTCTGGTACCGCTAATGCCCGCGATAATTGATAGATAAATAACTCGCCAGCGGCCGGTTGTTCGGCCAGCTGCTGGTCGTTGAGCCCAAGCCGCGATGTCGTGATAAAAAGCAGATCACCATGTTTGCCGCCAATCGCGACGCTAGAGGGTTGTGAAACCGGTAAAGTGATGGTCATACAGACTTGGCCATTGCGGTCCAATCGCACAACGGTGCTAGTGCCCCATAGCGCGGTCCAAACATAGTCTTCGGCATCAACAGTTGCACCATCCGGAGAGGCATTTTCGGCAAACTCAGCAAACAAACGACCATTACTTAGCGTTGCTGATGCTGGTGCATAATCATACTGCCAAATCTGATGGCGCGGCGAGTCAGCGTGATACATCACCCGACCATCAAGGCTCCAACACAAGCCATTTGATATTTGCAATTGCCGTAAATGCCGTAACGCTTGCCCTTGCGGGCCTAGCTGATAAAGGGCTCCGCACTGCGGAGTTTGGTATTGGTGTTCGACCATCGAGCCTGCCCAAAAACGGCCTTGACGATCGGTCCGGCCATCATTAAAGCGGTTACCACGGATATGCTGTTCTGGTCTTGCTAACCAACGCAACTTGAAACTTTGTGGATGAAACAATGCGAACCCACTTTGCAGTGCTAGCACAAACTGATAAGGCGCATCTGAGGAAGCATCTAAAATGCCGAAACTACCAATACGCTCAGGCAAATCGACGTGGTGCACTTGCTGCAGGTCTGCACCAAGCCAGTGCAATCGACCAATTTCGATATCTATCCAATAAAAACGCTGCAGCACAGGATGCCACAAAGCATTTTCACCAAGTACATTCTGTACCGGTACCCGCTGTTGCAATTTCGCATTGAGTGCGTCCATCTCAACATCCCTGAACCAATTCAGCGTTCGAGAATATCAAGAAAAGCGGACAGAACATAGCAACAAAATTGACTTATTGCACCAATACAGGCACACAAGCGCCAAAATAGTGCAGCAGTTAACCGCAAAAAACAGTTGCCAACTGCGAGCACAAACGGCAAGCTAGCTCTTATTATACTATAAATATGATTTAGTGAAATGCGTAAATACATTTTGTCGATTGATCAGGGCACAACCAGTAGCCGCGCCATTCTGTTTAATTTGGAAGGACAACCAATTGCAACAGAACAGCAATGTTTCACTCAGCATTACCCACAAAATGGCTGGGTAGAGCACGATCCAGAAGATATTTGGCAGACAGTTCTGCATTGCAGCAGGCAAGTCATCGCAAAGCAACAAATTCAGCCTGAGCAATTGCTCGCCATCGGTATTACCAATCAACGGGAAACCACGCTGGTTTGGGATCGCCACAGTGGCGAACCGGTTTACCAAGCAATCGTTTGGCAGGACCGTCGCACGACCGCATACTGCGAAGCACTACAAAGTGTGGCGGTGAACGAGTTAATTTCAACCAAAACTGGCTTATTGCTGGACCCGTATTTCTCTGCGACTAAAATTCGCTGGATTTTGGATCAAGTTCCAGGTGCTACTGAGCGTGCAGCTTCCGGTGACTTGTTGTTTGGCACCGTCGACAGCTTTTTGCTCTGGCGACTTAGTGGCGGCAAAGTTCACCGCACTGATGCGACCAACGCCTCCCGCACCATGTTGTACAACATTCATCAACATTGCTGGGACGATGAATTATTAGCGCTTTTTGGCATTCCACGTGCGATGTTACCTGAAGTCATGGATTCGTCTGCTGATTTTGGTCAGACAGCCCCAGAAATATTTGGTCAAGCCATTCCAGTCTATGGGATTGCTGGCGATCAACAGGCTGCATTATTCGGTCACGCCTGTTTTGATGCAGGCATGGCCAAAAGCACCTATGGCACTGGTTGCTTCTTAATGTTGAATACCGGCGATAAGGCTCTACGCTCAGAAAATCGGTTATTAACCACCATCGCCTATCAGCTTAATGGCAAGGCAACTTATGCCATCGAAGGCAGTATTTTTATGGCAGGCGCCACCATGCAGTGGATAGTGGAAGGGCTCAAATTACTGCGCCATGCAGGCGAAAGCGAAGCCATGGTGCAAGATGTGCCACTGGATCATGGCGTCTTCCTCGTGCCCTCGTTCACCGGTTTAGGCGCCCCTTATTGGGATCCAAATGCCCGAGGGGCTATTTTGGGACTCACCCGTGATTCTGGGATAAGTTCGATTGTGGCTGCCGCGTTGCAGTCAGTCGGATATCAGACCAAAGATTTGCAAAAAGCCATGGAGCGAGATGGTATCCGCCCAAATGTGCTACGCGTGGATGGTGGCATGGTGAAAAATAACTGGGTGTTGAGTTTTCTTGCTGACATTCTTGGTGCTGTTGTCGAACGCCCACAGATCACCGAAACGACAGCGCTTGGCGTCGCTTATCTTGCCGGTTTGCAGGCAGGAGTCTACCAATCGACCGAACAATTGGCTGGCATGTGGCACTGCGAACGCCGCTTTCAGCCATCAATTTGCGCAGAGCAACGCAATCATCTGTATCACCAATGGTTACATGCGGTGGCGAAGGTGCGGCTTTAAGCCGCACCGACTCAAAATTCCAAACTAATCCGAGCAGTTAAAGCAATCTAATGCCTTGATTGCCACGTAATGACTGTTTATTATGGTATTTATCTTATAAATAAGAAAAGTTATGATGAACAACAACTTTAGTGCAGAACTTTACGACTTAATGGTCATTGGTGGAGGTATTAATGGCTGTGGCATAGCTGCTGATGCTGCGAGCCGGGGTCTTAAAGTTTTGCTGTGTGAACAACAAGATTTAGCAGCGGCCACCTCGTCAAACAGCAGTAAATTGATTCATGGCGGCTTACGCTATCTTGAGCATTACGAGTTCCGCTTGGTACGCGAAGCGCTCGCTGAACGCGAGGTATTATTAAAAGTGGCCCCGCATATCATCTGGCCACTGCGGTTTCGCCTGCCGCACCAACCGCATTTACGTCCAGCTTTATTGATCCGTTTGGGTTTGTTTTTGTACGACCATCTGGCAAGACGGGTAACGCTGCCCGCATCTAAAGGGTTTCGTTTTGGAGAGGTTGACCCGCTGGTCAATACCATCCATCGTGGCTTTGAATATTCAGATGCCTGGGTCGACGATTCGCGATTAGTTGTGCTCAATGCGCTTGCCGCACAAGCGCACGGCGCCACCATCCTTACCAGGACGTGCTGCCAAGCGGTAAGTCGGCAGGGAGCACTTTGGCATGCGGAGTTATTCGATAAGGCTTGCGAGCAAATTCGGCACATCAAAGCCCGCAGTATCGTCAATGCCGCAGGACCTTGGGTTGCCAACTTGTTTGAACACGCATTACCTGGTCCGTCACCGCAAAAAATCCGCTTAGTCAAAGGTAGCCATATTGTTGTGCCTAAACTGCATAACGATCCACAAGCCTATATTTTACAAAATGAGGATCAACGGATTGTGTTTGTCATCCCTTATGAAGATGACTTCAGCTTGATCGGCACCACAGACGTCGACTACCAAGGTGATCCCGCCCATGTCGCGATTAGCGATGCAGAAATAGATTATCTGCTGCAAATCAGCAATAGCTATTTCCGGCAAAAAATCAGCCGCCAAGATATTTGCCACAGTTATTCAGGCGTAAGACCACTTTTAGATGACGAGGCTGACAGTGCGCAAGCCGTGACTCGAGACTACAAGCTGGAATGGGATGCACCGACAGACGCAGCCCCATTGCTATCGGTTTTTGGCGGCAAAATCACCACTTATCGTAAATTAGCTCAGGCTGCGGTAGACCGCATAGCTTCAGTTTTTCCCGATTTACCACCTTGTACCACCGCGCAACGCCCATTGCCAGGTGGAGATTTCCAACACCAAGCTCAGCTATTACAACAACTGAGTCACACTCATAAATTTGTGCCTGCCGCGGTGTTGTCCCGCTATGTGCGCAGCTATGGCACACTCAGCTATACCCTATTGGCTGGCTGTACGCATTACGCCGATTTAGGTGAGGATTTTGGTCATGGCTTGTATCAGGCTGAAGTTAGTTATTTGCTCAACCACGAATGGGCGCAAAGCGCAGAAGATATTCTATGGCGGCGTACTAAGCTGGGTTTGCGATTAGATCAGCGTCAGCAGAAACGATTGCAAGAGTTTGTTGCAACAAAGCTGCAAGCAAGTCAAGTTGCTTAAGCATTAACCAATAAACTCGGGATAGGGGCAAAAGACATGCTTGGCAATGCGAGGCACCAATAGTCTGCATTCGCCAAGGTTGTTTTGGGTGTTAACCGAGCGGGCATCGGCTGTTTGTCGGCGCAGCAGTAATATCGGACAACTGTTGCTCCCGCGCGAGGAACGCAAAACCTGCCAATGTTGCGGCAGTGATATCAAACGAACTGACACGAAACCCCGCCTGTTGCAATGCTTCACGATAGCAGTGGTTAAGTCTCGGGTTACCGGCCAACAGAATATCGCAATCTAGACTGGCACAAGGCTCGGTCGCTTGCCACCCTTGCACATCGGCGCCGACCAGCATCCCCGACAAATACGCACTAGCTTGCTGTGGGGTCAGGCCAGCGAATAGTTGCTCGGTTCTCACAGTAAACAACTGATGTAACCAATGACTGCCTTTGCTGCCACTGATTTGCTGGCAGCCGCGAATAAAACTCTCCGTGCAAAATTCTTGCTCAGTATCTACCTGCTGTAGCAGCACACTCTGTTGGGTGAGTAACGCAAAAAGCTCCCCGGTCATGCTGGTGCGAAAATGACGTATTTCACCATCTTCTAACCAGACCCACTTGGTATGCGTACCCGGTAAACACACCAGCTTACGCCCATGACGCAAATCCGGCGCCAGCTGCAACAACCCAAGCAACTGCACTTCCTCCCCGCGCATCACATCATAGCCGCCCTCAGGCAAGGCACAACGCAAACCGGTAGATAACCACAAAACCATATCTGGACATGGCGCTTGCACCAACGCAGGCAACAAAGCATACGGCTGACAAGGAGTATTGAGATAACGGGTCTGATACCAGCCTAATGACGAGGTAATATGACCTGCCATATAGACTTTTATTCCTGGATTTTGCTCTAGCCAGCGGCCTACGGCCTGCAATAACGTCTGGCGAAATTGGCCGCGCGCGCCAGCAACACCCGGACCAAAGGCCTGTGCAAACACGGTTGGCATAATGGGGCTGGGCTGGCATAAAAACGCTTTGAGCTGGCTAGCGCCCCAGTCAATGGCAATGAAATTTGCTTCAATCACTGAGACTAATTCCACCGTCAATCTGGATAGCTTGGCCGGTAATCATCCGGCTTTGTTCAGAGGCGAGAAACAACGCCAAATTCGCCACATCTTCTGGTTGAATGAATCGTTTTAAAGCGCTCTCTTCAAGCCAGCGTTGTTGTTGTTCTGGGGTAAACCAACTGTTGAGTTGACGTTCAGTGCGAACCCAGCCGGGCAACAAAGCATTGACCCGCACACCATGCCCCCCCGCTTCTCGAGCAAGTGCTTTTGTCAGACCAACTAAACCCGCTTTTGCCGTCACATAACCAGCCATATCAATTTTGCCAGTCACAGCGACTACGGAGCTGAAATTAATCACTGAAGCGCAAGCTTGCTGCTGCAAGTGCGGAAGCGCAGCTTGCGCAGCAAAAAAAGCCGCATCTAAATTAACGGCTTGGCAGTGTCGCCAATTGGCGGGGGTGACTTCTGAGGTTTGTATCCGCTGATCATTGGCAACATTGTTGATTAACACATCAAGGCGTCCCCAGCGTGTCGCGGCAGTATTGATGGCATGCTGCAACGCAGCAATATCCGTCACATCCACCGCCTCAAACCATAGGATGTCATTGCCGAATTCGGCAACTAACGCCGAGCCAGCCTGAGCATTTAAATCAACAAAGGCCACCCGACAGCCTTGCTGCACAAAGGTGCTGACCATGGTTGCGCCAATACCGGTCGCGCCACCGGTAATGAACACCACTTTATCGCGTAAACAAGAGTACAGTGCTGTCATTCTTTTGTTTTCAATACAAATTAAGCTAAAAGAGAGATTACATTGCTCGGTGATGTGATACAAACATCACAGGCAACAACTAAGTAACCACAAAGACTGTAAAAAGTTATATCACAGTCTACTGTATTTTAATATGATATATCCCACATAGCCGGACGGACCATATCAATGAAGAACGAACCCATACAGAATTTGACCCATCAGCTAACGCATGATTTGGGTTTGGCCATCGTGCAAGGCGTCTACCCAGTAGGTAGCGGCATGCCGTCCGAAGCAGAGCTCTGTATCCGGCATAATGTGAGCCGCAGTGCCACCCGCGAAGCTGTCAAAATGCTTTCGGCAAAGGGCTTGCTCACCTCTCGGCCGAAACAAGGCATCCGCGTGCTGCCAGAAAGCAACTGGAACATGTTCGATACGGATGTCCTGCGTTGGATCTTAAGCAGCAAACCGTCCTTATCACTATTACTGGAATTCACCCAAGTTCGCGTGGTGTTAGAACCCCAAGCCGCAGCACTTGCCGCCACCTCTGCGACAGAAGAACAATTAAACGAGATTGAAAAAGCGCTCAAACGGATGTCTGATGCCGACGACGGCTTAGACGACCCACTTGATGCGGACATAGCCTTTCACAGCGCAGTCTTAGCAGCTAGCAATAACCGATTTTTGCAGCAACTCACCCAGTTTATCAGCACGGCTCTTCGCGTCAGTATTCGCTACACCAACCGTATCAAAGGGGTTCCCGGTGCCGATGTACAAAAACATGCAGAGATTTTGCATGCGATACAAGCCCGCGATCCCAAACGAGCGCGACAAACCGTTGAAGTGCTGTTAGAAGAAGCCATTCAACTGATTGAATCGAAGTTGGAATAACAACTCAACGAAGCACACCGCCAAAGCAGTGGCTTAAGTTCGACGGTAAAAAACCACCTCCATAGGAGGTGGCTTTGTAAAAGGCCCCCTAGAAGGGGGCTAGTTTAGCGTGACTCCATATCCAACATCATTTGCCGCTCTTCGTCTTCCCGAGCTACCTTGTCTTGATGTCTCACATATCGCCTGATTATTTCTTCGTTCGCTCCGACTGAATCTACAAAATACCCGCGTTGCCAAAAGTGATTTCCCCACAGCTTTTTCTTTCTCAGATGCGGGAATTTGTTGAACAGTCTTATTGCTGTTCTACCTTTAAGTACGCCCATCAGTTCCGACACACTCACATTTGGCGGCGTTCTGACTACTAAATGCACATGGTCTATCTGCACATTCAACTCTACTACTTTGCATTTCTTCATCGAACAATACATATAGATGCTTCGGTATAACTCTTTACCCAAATTCCCGGTAAGAATTTTGAATCTATACTTCGGTGTCCAAACGATGTGATACTGACAACGATAGAATACGTGTGATGCGGCTCCATATCTGCTCATGCTATTTACTTCCTCATTTGCTGGTTACAAACGAGTCCAAGTATCTAGCATGGGCTTTCTTCAGGCATAGCCCCAGAGCCGATCACCACCTCCATAGGAGGTGGTTTTAAATTGACAATAAAAACAGCCCGCATCTGCGGGCTGTTTTATTATTGCTGCTCTAAAATGAAAATTAGCGATGACTGCGGATGCAAAATCGGCAGTTGTAAACCAAATTGCATCAGGGCATCGCCACTGAATATTTCACCCGGCGCAACTTTCAGCACTGACGCAGAATATTCCTTAAGTTGTGAAGGCCACGCCAGCATCAAGCGATATTGCACTTTGGCATTAAGCCCTGCAAAGCGCAGCCTCGGTGGCATGGTGCGCCCTGTTTCCTTGACTGAATTGTAGGCAAATATCGCACGTTTTTGATCAGGTGCCACCAACCCGAAATTAATACTATCACCGTCTGAATCCAAGCGTTGCAATACAGCACTACGCATAAAACTGCGTTCAGTTTTGTAAAACGCAATCGCTTGTGACAAGGTCTTCGACTCGGCCTCGGTTAATTCGCGCGGGTCCATTTCAATCCCAAAATGACCAAACAACGCCACCGCACAGCGCATTTCCATACTGACACGACGGCCAGTAATGTGACAATCCCTTGGCCCAACATGCGCGCCCATGACATCTGCAGGTAAAAAGAACGAGCAACCGCGTTGAATATTCAAGCGGTCAAGGGCGTCATTGGAATCAGAGGTCCAAATCCGATCGGTGTGCGCCAGCACGCCATAATCAGCGCGTCCGCCTCCAGAACAACAACTCTCAATCTCTAGCCCCGGATGCGCGGCTTTGAGCCTTGAAATAAGCTGATAAACCGCCAGCACTTGACGATGAACAGCCGGTTTGCCGTCAGCGCCACTCGGATGGTTTAGATCGCGATTCATATCCCATTTGATATAGCGAATTTGCGGATATTGACTCAGCAAGGCATGAATACAATCGTACAAATAAGCACTAACTTCAGGCCGGCTTAAATCTAACACCAACTGATTACGAAAACGCATCTGAGGATTATTCTCGCTGCCGAGCACCCACTCTGGGTGAGCACGGTATAACTCACTGTCTGGGTTCACCATTTCGGGTTCAAACCATAAACCAAATTCCATTCCGAGCGCATTTACATGACTGATTAATGGCGCCAATCCTTGCGGGTAAACTGCGGGATCAACTTGCCAATCGCCAAGGCCGGCAAAATCACCACGACGCCCTAAAAACCAGCCATCGTCCAACACAAACCGCTCAACCCCAAGTTGTGCAACGCGAGTGGCAAGTTGCATCAACGTCTCGGTATCATGGTTAAAATAGATACCTTCCCAGGTGTTGTAGTGCACCGGCCGAGCTTTTTGCTGCTGGGCAAGACTTAACAGCCGACTGCGAACAAAGTGGTGGAATTGCTGAGATAGTTGACTGAAGCCATGCGCTGCATAACTTAAATATAAGAGTGGGCTTTGATAGCTTTCCCCTGATGTAAGTATGACTTCCCCTGGTAACAACAGCTCGCCAAACTGCACATAATGGCGACCTTCTGCTGTGAGCTCTGCTCGTAGACTATGATTCCCGCTCCAACCTAAATGAAAGCCATACACTTCCCCAGATTGTTCGGTCGTGGTGTGGCTGTGCACTAATAACGCAGGGTAAGTATCATGGGATGTTTTGCCTTTGCGGTTTTCGCGAACAAAACAGCCAAGCGTCAACGGTTGCCGACGCCGCTGAAATTCATTAGACCAGCGCCCTTCAAAACTAGTCAGCTCTTGCACGTGATCTGGCAACAAAATAGTGCCAGCGGCACACCAATGGACCGCCCTCGTCGCAGCGCCAAGATTTTTTAGACTCGTTTGTAAACTCACCACATGGCTAGCCAGATCTAGGGTTAAGACGTGCGTCAATTGCAGTTGTCGCAGTGCATCCGTACTCACAAACGTAACTTGTTGCTGTCCATCTGCGGTTTTACATTGGTCAATAGAATCAAGTTGTGGCCCAAAAGCCCACGCGTCAGTCGCATCCGATAATTCGATACCTGGCGCGCCAGTAAAACCTTCAGCAGATAGTGGTGTCAAACCAATGGCGGCTTCATGAACTACCGAGCATTTTGCTTCTTGACGCGTTCGCAAAAGACCAAGCATTTGTGGTGTTGTATTACTGCTCAACCGTCCGCCAAAATACAATATCGCTGGCGTACGGCCACGGCAGTCGAGCATCAAAGTCAGTAGCGAGCTGTCCAAACGGACAAATTCTGGTAAAGCCGACATATCATTTCCTTCAAGGCAAAAAGAAAGCAGGGATAGCTTACATTAAACTATAGAATCACCATCAAATACTATATATCATACAAAACAATTTTACCGCGCTGCTACGTAGATCAGTCATGCTGTTGTTCTGACGTCTGCAGTTAACCTCTGGCAGGAGTATGTTATGTTAGGAATCTGTTATTACCCTGAGCACTGGCCTGAAACAATGTGGGCTCAGGACGCAGCTGAGATGTATAAACTGGGCATTCGCTACGTTCGTATTGCCGAATTTGCTTGGTCACGGATGGAGCCGAATCCCGGAGAATATCAGTTTGCATGGCTAGATCGGGCCATCAACACGCTGGCAGACGCAGGATTAAAAGTGGTGATGTGTACCCCCACAGCAACACCGCCTAAATGGTTAATAGACCTTTATCCAAGTATTTTGCCAGTGGATGTGAAGACTGGCCATAGCCGTGGTTTTGGTTCGCGCCGTCATTACGATTTCTCCAGCACAGATTATTTTCGCGAAGCGATGCGTATTTCAACCGTGTTGGTGGAACGTTATGGTCAACATCCAGCGATTGTTGGCTGGCAAACTGACAATGAAATCGCCTGCCATGACACCACACACAGTGGTTCGACAGCCGCACTGCAGGCGTTTAGAAAATGGTGCCAACAGCAATACCTCGATATTGAGGCACTAAACAGCGCATGGGGTAATGTCTTCTGGTCGATGGAATATCGTCATTTCGATGAAATCGAACTGCCAATTTTAGCGGTCACAGAAACCAATCCAGCGCATCAGTTAGCGTTCCGCCGGTTTAGCTCTGATCAGGTCGTTCGTTTTCATGATGAAATGGTCAAGATCTTGCGCTCGCACGCGCCAGGGCGTTTTGTCACCCATAACTTCATCCCAATGGTTGACACACAAGCTGACAACTATGCACTAGCAGAGCCGTTAGATTTCGCCAGTTTTGACAACTATCCACTGGGACGCTCAGATCTGTTTTTTGCCAAACGCGGCGCAGCAATGTTTAAGCCTTATATGCGCACTGGTCATCCCGATTTTTCCAGTTATTATTTTGATCAAACGCGCGGCTTAACCGGTAAACATTTTTGGATCATGGAGCAACAGCCTGGGCCAGTAAACTGGGCTCGGCACAACCCGAGACCAGAAGTTGGTATGGTACGATTATGGTCTTGGGTGTCATTTGCGCATGGCGCAGATGTGGTTAGTTACTTCCGCTGGCGCCAAGCGCCATTTGCACAAGAACAAATGCATGCAGGGTTAAAACGGGTCGATAACTCAAAAGCTGCAGCTTGGCCAGAAATCGAGCAACTGGTGACGGAATTAGCGTTATGCCCAGATTTATTGCAACAGCAAGTCAAAGCCCAAGTGGCGATAGTTAGCACCACCGAAAACCAATGGGTCTGCGAAATCGAGCGCCAAGGCGAGAGCTTTAATCAGCAAGAAGTCGAATTCGCTTGGTATTCGGCATTGCGCCAGCTTGGCGTCGATGTCGATTTCGTTTCGCCTGAACACGATTTAACTGGCTATAAAATGGTGCTTGCACCTTGTATGCCTGTGGTACGGCCCGCGTTTGTCGAGCGCTGCCAAGCCAGTGGAGCCGTGCTGGTTTTTGGTCCGCGAACCGGCAGCAAAACCACTGAATTCCAGCTGGCTCCTAACTTGGCGCCTGGTCTGTTACAGTCGTTAATTCCAGTCAAAGTATTATCAGTTGAAACCATTCGACCTGATTGTGCCGAGCCGTTATTTATCGGCGACGCACAATTCAAAAGCCAATGTTGGCGCGAAGAGCTCGAGGTTACGTCCGACTGTACCATTTTGGCTAGATACCATGACGGCCTCCCAGCAGTTGCTCAGCACCAGCACAGTGTCTATATCGCCACTGTCAGTTGCGACGACTTCCTCAAAGTATTATTCACTGATTTGTTAAAACAAGCACACGTGAATACGCTGCAGCTGCCAAAAGACGTGCGCTTAGCGCGGCGCGGCGCCCTGCATTTCTTGTTTAATTACAGTGCTGAACCGACTCAGGTTTCAGTGCATACGCCAGTGCAGTGGCTGCTCGGCTCGGCAACGCTGCAAGGGTATGGCGTGGCGATTTATCGACTATAACCTGCCGTAACCACAGCGCAAAAACACCAAAAAAACCGGCTTTATCGCCGGTTTTTTATGGTGTGTACGCCACATCTATCAAAAACATCAGAACCTGCACCTAGGCCACCAAGCGACAAAGTGACAAAGTGAGGATGGTTCAGCAGAAATCATTGGCTTTAGTGGTGCGGTGATAGCTGTAGCTGACATTTGTCAGCTCATTCTCATGACAATAACCACTGCCGTTGCGAGGGATG
This sequence comes from Alteromonadaceae bacterium, assembly GCA_041914845.1. Lineage (GTDB taxonomy): Bacteria > Pseudomonadota > Gammaproteobacteria > Enterobacterales > Alteromonadaceae > Pararheinheimera. Next base: position 27,675 of record JAYSCP010000002.1, on the reverse strand, counting down.
CTAGTCAACAATCAGGCACTTGTTTAACTATCCAGAGGATGTATAACGATGAATCAATCATCCAATACGCCAAACGCCACAAAAAGAAGCAAAATCAAAAAAATACTTGGATGGACTTTGATGCTCTTACTGCTTGCAAGCCAGCTACCAGTGCTCGTGACGACATTAGTGCCTCTTGCTAACCAAGGCAAAGTGCAAACTCAGCTGTATCTACCAATCACCGCAAGTGTCAACAAACCTGCGCAACTCTTGGTGTTTTTTGGGGGTTCTGAAGGCGGAATGGGAATGACCAGCGTAAGGCACGCGTCAACACGACAAGCTTATTTAGATGCAGGTTTTGCACTCTTAGTCGTGGGTTATTTTGGACTACCAGGCCTGCCATCTGGATTGGATCGGATTGAACTGAGTGGGGTATTGCAAGCTATCGACAACACTCGCTCACATCCAGCAATTGCTAAAGGAAAATTCGCTGTACTTGGTGTGTCCAAAGGCGCTGAATTGGCGCTATTGTTGGCTAGTCGTTCTGTGCAAATCGGCTCGGTGATTGCTGTTGTTGGTAGTGAAGTAGTGTTTGCAAGCCCAGAGTGGTACAGCACAAATTCTTCTTGGAGCTGGCAAGGACAACCAGTGCCCTTTGTACCCTTCAGTTTGCAAGCTGCAGTGCCAATGATGCAGGGCAAATATCGTCAAGGTCACGAAATCGCGCTGAACAATCTATCCGCTTACGAACGAGCGCTGATCCCTGTGCAACGCATGCAGGCAGATGTGCTTTTTATTTCCGGCACTGCTGACGAGCTGTGGCCGTCAAGTGAAATGTCCGACCGCATGATGTTGCGATTACAGCAACACAATTATCCGTATCGATATCAGCACTTAAAAATAGTGGGCGCTGGCCATGTCGGGCTTGCACAGCAATATCAAACGCAGATCATCGAGTTTCTATCAACCTCGCAAAGCAAGTAACACGCTAGCTAGGAATTGCGACAACAGTGCTGTTGTTGTAGGTCAGCATCGCTTTACAAATGCCGCCCATAAAAAAAGCCGGCCTAAGCCGGCATAAAAATCTATCTGCTTAAGAGGAAGCAGGTAGCTCCAGGGTTTTGCCTGCCCAACGATGCCGTTTGCCAAACACAAACCGGTTAGTCAACAAGGCCACGGCCACACAGCTAAACAAAGTTACGGCCATTAGATGGATGTAGTGTACGGTGGTATAGAATGGTGAGAATTCAAAGGTCAGACTGCCATAAAACAGCACCCCAAATATCACGGCAATAATGGCTGCGCGCGCGTCAACATCCTTAAACAATAAGCCCACGATAAAAATCGATAAAATAGGCATACTCAGCAAGCCATTTAATTGCTGCAGCAAGTTTATAATGCTGTCGGCTTGTTGATACACAGGGACTAAAATTAAAGTCAGCGCACTTAACAGCAATGTCACCCACGCGCTTAGTTTCACGACATCAGGTTTGCCACTGACATACGCCTCATGAATATCACAGACGTACAGTGCTGTCGCCGAATTCAGCAGGCTGTTATAAGTCGACAGCACTGCCGCCGCCATTGCCGCCGCAAACAAACCAATCAGCACCGGTGGTAACAAATCGCCAACTAAGCGACCGTAGGCTGTGTCGCCAATATCGCCATACAGCTTGTAAGAAACAATCCCCGGCAACACTACAATCGCCGGCACAATCACCAAGCGGATCACGGCAGCGGCATAAACGCCTTTTTGCGCTTCTTCAACAGTAGGGGCAGCCATCGCGCGCTGCGTAATAGTTTGATTGGTTCCCCAATAGTACATTTGAATAAAAATCATGCCGGTCAGCAAGGTTGGCCAAGGTACTGGCGATTTTTCATCACCAATCAATGTCAAACGTTCGGCTGGAATACCGCTAAAATCGAAATTGATGGCATAGAGAGCCAGAACCGTAATCAATAACGCCATGCCTAGCACCAACACTCCGTTATAGGTGTCTGAGACTGCAACCGCGCGTAGACCACCAAAGAATGCATAAGCCGCCCCAACGAGCGCAAATACTGCTGCGATCTGAATTAACGGAATATCGACTTTAAACATGGTTTGCATCAGTAACGCGCCAGAATAAATCACCGCGGGCATGTAAATCAGCGCATTACCTAGGAAAAATAAGCCACCAATCACCGCTCGAATGTGCTTATTGTGATAACGCCGCTCCAATAATTCGGTGGTAGTCGTGCAACCATAGCGGTAATAAACAGGGATAAAAACTTTCGCTAAAATAATTAAACCAATAATGGCGGCAAATTCCCAAACCGCCAGCAACGCCATTTGATTACCGTTCATGCCAACCAATTGGTCAGTACTTAAATTAGTCAACGTAATCGAGCCAGCAACAAAAACCCAGCTTAAACCGCCGCCAGCAAGAAAATACTCTTTATTTTGCGAACCGCTGCGATCTGACTTACCACGACACTTTAAATAGGTTAATAAACCAATTAAGGCAGAAACCAGCACAAAGACCGAAGTCTGCAACACACTATCCGACATAACATCTCTCCGAGAAAACAGGCAAAAAATACCAACACCAAGGTGCGGGTATTAAAGGAAACCACTATCGCGATCTATTTCAATTTTCAGTTTTTGGATCCGGTTAAAACTCAACGCACCACTGCCAGCATGCTGATTATGCTTTTGAATCAATCGGTTCATTTGTAGTAAGGAGTTGAGCATGCATTGCGCCAGCTGTAAGCTCCCAGCTTGTTGAAGTGCCTTTAAAGTAGCGCCATCGAGGCTGTGCAACTTATCTTCGTCAATCGTCATCAAGCCACGAATACGCTGTAGCTCGCCCTGTTCTGGCTGCAGCTGTAACTCGATAGCCCGTAACAAGTGATGTGCCTTTAGTTGTTGCAGGCACAGATAGGTTTGCCGCTCTTTATCATACAAATCTTGGGCATGTTGGGTTAATCGCTGGGCCTGTGTTGTCAAAACGCCACGGGCATCCGTCAAGGCATCGCCTGCAATAGTTAGTACCGAATCATCCATGGCAAAAATAAACTGCGGCCGTCCTGCCTCAACAATGCAATAACATGGATAGGCTTGCATAATGAGCGGCCGGTAAATCGCTTGCCAACCCTGACTATCGGCAAGCAAATTATGACCTGGCACAAAGCTAGTTAAAGCAGATAACATCAAACTGGCGTCATGACTATTTCGGCTTATCAATACTGGAAAGTCACACACCGCCTGCCCTACATCAGCAACAGTTAACGGTAATAAATGTGCTCGACGGGCATAAATCAAGCCTGCATCAGGCAGCAAACCAAGCTGCTGTTCGCACGCTTGGTCTAGGGTTAAAAATCCACTCATCAGCAACTCCCTTGGGCAAGCCAGCGCTGTAAATACTCTCGATTGCTGGGTAAAGTCTGCAGCAATTGCTGTGTTAACTGTTGATTGCGGCGCACAATCTGTTCGGCCTGAGCTTGCTGCCGATATAAATGGGCTTGCCTAGAAAAATCAGGCGCAAAACCCATCCCGTACATGACATATTGGTAACTTGCTGCCGGAAAAAGCTCCAACGGCCCCTGAAAGTCACTGACCACGGGACCGCGGAAGCGCCATACCGCTAAATCTTCTTTAAGTGTTTCCGGCCAGGTGTCCGTATCCAGATGCGCCTGCCAATAACGCTCTGGTCGTTTTGTCAGCATGTAATGCAATTTTAGGAAATCAATGATCCGCTGCCAGCGATAGCGCATTTGCGTATTGAATCTTTTGGCAACGACCGGCATTAAGCTCGGATCCGCAGGTAAATTCTCAGCTACATAACGCGCCGACACTTCAACCAACATGATGGCTGTTGCCTCTAAAGGCTCAACAAAACCAGCGGAAAGACCAATAGCAACACAATTGCCTTGCCAGAAACGCTCCCGGAAGCCTGTTTGATATTTAATTAATCGTGGTTCTAAATTGGTCGCCACTGGTCCGAGATAACGCTGTAAATTGGCGGCAGCCTCGTCATCACTTAAAAACTTGCTGGCATAAACATGGCCTGTGCCGCGACGATGCTGCAAACCAATATCCCAGATCCAGCCAGCATTTTGTGCGGTGGCGATGGTGTGACTGGCCACAGCTGCGTCGGCGTGTTCATAAGGAACCTGCAAGGCCAAAGCTCTGTCATTAAATAGTTGATGCTCAACCGATAAGAACGGCACTTTAAGCGACTGCCCCAACAGCAAAGATGCCATGCCGGTACAATCGACATACAAATCTGCGGTGACAGGTAACTCAGCATCGGATAACTGCAATCCGGCAATTTGGCCGTCATCAGCCAATAGCACTTGAGTAACAGTAGCAATCCGATGCAAGACTCCTAGCTTAGTTTTGGCATGCTGCTTCAATACATCTGCAAAAGCTCCTGCATCCAAATGATAAGCATAATTTAGCGGCCCCTGATATTCACCTTCATGGAACGACCGAGGCGCTTTACCCGCCTCACACAACTCATGTTGCATATTGACTTGACGCGCGTAATCTCGAATATCACTTAAGTACGGCGCAACATCAATCCGACCATAACCCAACGGTACGGTAAACGGGTGATAATAAAAGTCACCATCACCGTGACACCAATTGACGAATTTACCACCTTGCTTAAATGCGGCATGGCAACTGCGGAAGAAATCACGCTCAGATAAGCCAATCTGCTGTAGGGTATTTTTCATCGTCGGCCATGTGCCTTCACCGACGCCAATTGTAGGAATATCGGCCGATTCAATTAACGTGATTGTTAATGCCGGTCCATCTGATTTTTGATGATAGGAAGCGATAAGTGCTGCAGCCAACCAACCTGCAGTACCCCCGCCAACCACTACTATATTGCTGATAGCTTTAATCATACCTAACCCGATAAAAACGCAAGAACAACAGTATTGCGCGATCCTGACTGCAAGCCAACTGGTTAGTTACAGCGGACTTGCCATCAAAAAAAGCTGGGCATAAAGCCCAGCTAAGCACGGGACTTAGAATGCCCCTCGCACACCAACCGCATAGCGGGAGCCGTTGTCTTCAACAGAATAAATCTGGTTTTTAAACCGACCAGTCTGCACCAACTCTTCTTCAGTGATGTTAATCCCTTCGAAGAAGACCGTCAGATACTCGTTGACGTCATAACTTGCACTGATATCCCACTGACCAAACCGTTCAGTGTTGATTGGTTCACCATTGAAGCCATTATCCAATTGACGCAAGAAGCCTTCACGGTTGTTAAACGCCACACGAGCCTGCCAAGCATTTTGCTCATAAAACAGGATTAAGTTTTGTGAATCACCTAAGCCTTCTAACGCGAAACTTTGGGTGGTGTCAGCACCAACGCTCAAGCTGCTGTCAACCACTGTGGCGTTGACGGTAACGCCAAAACCATTGTCGAACATGTGGGTGACTGCCGCTTCATAGCCAGTGATCTTAGCGGACTCACCATTTTGCGGACGGCTCACCGTGTACACTTCACTAGCACCATTTAACTCTGCTGTATTAGGCACAACGCTGCCAGAACAGAGTGGCGAACTCACACAGTTGTATGATGGGCCAGTTCGGGCTGTCATGTTGTAAGTTTCTTGACCAGTGAGCGTAACAATGAAGTCTTGAACTTCTTTGCTGAATACCGTGAAGCTGAACATGTTGGTATCTTGATAATACCACTCATAGGCCAAATCCCAGTTTTCCGCTTGGAACGGCTTAAGTGCAGGATTCCCCCCAGTCGCAGTTAAGTTCTGCCGCCGCGGCTCATTAAACGTCGTGGAAGGCGACATCTGCCCCATGGTTGGCCGAGTCAGTGAGTCGTAAGACGCAAACCGAACGATCATGTCATCTTGTACTTCCAACTTAATGTTTAAGCTTGGCAGTAAGTTGGCATATTTAGTGCCTTGATTAATATTCGTGGCGGGGCCTAAAACGTTTTGAAATAAGGTGGCATCGGCTGTTGGCACAATATCCACAACAAAACTTTGTACCGCAGCAACATCAACCGCTGTCTGCGCATAACGCGCACCTAAATTAACCGTCAGTGGCATATCACCTAAATCATGAGAAAACGTGAAATCCATGTAGAGACTAGAAACATCTTCATTGATGGTGTAACGGTTATTCTGCAATGATGTTTTGATTGGGTGGCCAGTGTCAGCCAAATATTTCACAACGGCATCACCGTCGTAGGTATAGAAAGTATTGATTAAACCTGGGAAAAAGTTTTTCGCAGTGAAAGGTCGGAACTTGATAGTATCTACCGGTGCAGGCTGAGAATAACCGCAGTAGAAGCACTCGCCGCCATAAATTTGGAAGCTAGATTTTTCACGTTCTTGACGATAGGCACCGAAATTCGCTTTTTGGAACACACCTTTTTCTGCAACGTATTCAAAATCTGCTTTGATTTCAGATAACTTGTCTTCATCAGTGAACTGGTTACCTTTTTCGTTGTAGTGCATCCGCGCTAAACTGGTTGAGGGTAAGCTACTTCCACCAAAACCGTTATGTTTTACCGTTGGCACTGAACCTGTGCCATCAAAAGCATAACTGTTAATCATACCGACTACGTTAAAACGATCGCGCCCAGCACGGTCATTTTCTGCATCAGATTTAGATGCATCAAAATTGGCAGTTAACTGGTCGTTGATTTTCCACTCGATATTCAAACCCAAAGCGTTGGTGCTAACATCACGAGAATTACGGGTGTGTGATACAAAGTCTGTCGCTGGATCACCACTGCCCTGATGCAAGCCGACATCTTGGGAGAACGTTAACAAGGTGCCAGTGGCAGGATCTATAGTTGCACTGCCGACTCGATCTGGCTCGAACCAAGACGCCAAGTCAGTCACTTGTGAGTCAACTTCAAAACGAGACACTAAACCGTCCATAGTGACAGTCACATCTTCGGAAGGTGCGTATTGCAACACTAAGCTTGCGTTATCCCGAGTACGTTCTTGTTGATCAATAATTTGGTCCCAGTTTCTTGGGATGTAGGCATTGGTGAATAACACGCCATCGCGTTTGTTAGAAATTGTTTGACCTGAACGCCAACCTGCCGTTGCGATCTGGTTAATTTGCACATCACGTTTCTGATGACTGACCGCCAACAAAGCGCCGAATTTATCATCCCAGTTGCGCGTTAATAACACTGAAGCTGCAGGCGAGGTTTTTTCCGATAAACTCTCGTACATGCCTTTAATAGAACCCGCGACGCGGAAATCGTCATAGTCAAAAGGCCTTGCGGTTTTGACATTGATAGTGCCGCCGATACCGCCCTCTTGCAATCGAGCGCTGTTACTTTTAAAAACGTCTGCGCCAGTGATTTGATCTGCCGCCAAAATATCAAAGTTGAATTCTCGACCATTGGAATCTGTAGCAATTTGACGGTTATTCACCAACACAGTATTAAACTGTGGGCCAAAACCACGAATTGTGACCGCTTGCCCCTCACCGCCACTACGGTCAATTGACACACCAGTGATACGTTGTAGCGATTCCGCCACGTTTAAATCCGGAAATTTACCTAAGTCTTCCGCGGCAATGCCATCGGTAACCAAGCTAGATTCTTTTTTGTCTTGCATTGATGCCTTGAGACTACTGCGGATGCCACGCACTTCAATGACTTCAATATCAGCTTGTGGTGTTTTTGCAGCATCGGCACTGGTCGTCTGCGCAGCAACCGAATAGGTGCTGAGCACCCCAGCGACTGCAAGGCATACTGCCGAGTATTTAAACGCGAATGGATTCGCTCTGGTCATTTTCGAACTCCCCTGTCATTGTCGAGTGTTATGTTTTTAACGAAACATCTTATTAGAGTATTTATCATATAAATACTTTAAAGTTGCGTTGACTGCAACTTTTTTATATTACTTATCACATAAAGCGTCGGGCGAAACGCGGCTAAAACGATAGATAATTTGCTGTTGATAAATCTGATCTGCTGCAAGTTGTGTCGAAGGAAAAGCATGATGATTGGGCGCGTCAGGCCAAAATTGCGCTTCTAAACAAATACCCTGCCGAGGTTTAAAAGGGGCGCCAAGACCATCACCACTATAAATTTGTATCCCTGGTAAATCGCTCAGAACTGTGAGGCTGACCGTTCGATCATTCGAAGTTAACTGCGCCATTTCCCGCAATTCTTTTTGGTAATTTTGCACGACAAAACAATGATCAAGCGCGCCAAACTGCTCGAAAACTTCGGCTAAAACCTGGCCTTGTACGAGTTTTGGTAGTAGTTGGCATGTCGGTTGTAAATGTCCGGTTGGTATCCCGTCAGTATCCTTTGCTAAAAACTGGGTTAACCCTGTTTGCAGCGCATGAGCAGATATATCGGATGAGCTCAAATCTAGGTTGAAATAACAATGATTGGTCAGACTGACCACGGTCAATGCATCGGTGGTCGCTTCAAATTGCAGCTGCAATTCGGTCTGCTGCACAAAAAAATGGCAGACAAACTTACGATTGCCAGGAAAACCGCCATCTCCATTGGCCACCACGCAACTTAAGGTCAATCGGTCTGCTTGTTTCTGTTCAACTTGCCACACCACATGATTTAAACCCGCAAGCCCACCATGCAGACAATGATCACCATCATTGGCGGTTAATTGCACCTGCTGCTGAGCCAATTGAAACTGCGCATGGCGTATACGATTCGCATATGGGCCGACAGTGGCTCCAAGATAATATGGATCTTGAAGATAAACGGCCTCTTCCGGGTACGACAGCGTCAGTTCCTGACCATGCAAGCAAATAGAACAGACCGTTGCGCCAATCGGACTGACTTTTACCGATAAACCTTGTTGAGTGCAGATCTCAAACACACACCACTCCATTGCTGCTTATCTAACCATAATTATATAGTATTTATACTATAATTATAGCAAAGACAAGAATTTTTGTATGACACCGCGCAATTCAGTGCGATATCGCCAATGCAATAGCGATTAGAAAGCAATCAGCATGCGCTGTGTAAAAAGGTACAAACCCCAGATAACTTGCAGAAAAACAATCGAGGCTTTACCTTAAGCAACCCTGCGTTTTGGAGTTGTAGTTGATGGATGCAATTTGGTCAGTTTTAGCAATATCGGCGGCCTTGGCGGTTGGCGCTGTGAGTCCCGGCCCTAGTTTTATTGTGGTGGCGCGAAATGCTATGAGCTTATCTCGTCAACATGGTTTGGCAACTGCGTGTGGTATGGGGCTTGGCGCTGGCACATTTGCACTGTTGGCCCTGCTTGGATTGCATGCGGTATTCACCGCGCTACCTATGGCTTTTTTAGTGCTTAAAGTGGCTGGCGGTTTGTATCTAATGTACATTGCCTCCCTAATCATCCGTCACGCCAAAGCGCCGCTGCAGATGCAATCAACCACGGCAGGCAGCCCCTCGTCTGTCAGCAAACTTCAGGCATTTCGCCATGGTTTGTTGACTCAATTGAGTAACCCTAAAACTGCTATCGTGTTTGCCAGTGTATTTTCGGCGTTGTTACCCGCGCAAATTCCATTTTGGTTCTATTTGGTATTGCCCTTGTCGGCCATGTTAATTGATGGCGGTTGGTATATTTTAGTGGCTTATTTATTGTCTGCTGAAGCGCCACGCCAAACCTATTTAAAGTTTAAAACCGGTATCGACCGTGCTGCCGGTACTGTCATGGCGCTGCTTGGCTTAAAACTAGTGTTTGCCGCTTTTAGCTAAGCGGCAGTCATTACAGTAATTTTTGCTGAATTTGCTGACGTAACTGTTGCAACTCTTGCCGTAAATGCTGGATATCAGCCAAGGCAATACCGCATTGTAAACCAATCTGTTGATTGATTTGCGCAGCCGCAACTTTCAGCTGCTGTCCCTGCTCAGTTAAGCTAATTTCTAGCGAGCGCTCATTGTGCGCAGGCCGCACTCGAGTTAACAATCCCATGACTTCCATGCGCTTAATGACTGGTGTTAACGCGCCTGAATCGATAAATAACTGCTCACTAATATCCTTCAAACCAATACCATCTTGCTGCCAGAGAATTAGCATCACTAAATACTGAGGATAGGTCAGTCCAATTTTATCCAACAGCGGTTTATAGGCTTTGGTCATCATCAACGATGTGGAATACAAAGCAAAACATAGTTGGTTATCTAATCGCAGCGCATCTTGCGAGGTACAGTTTGGCTGGTCTTCTTTCATCGTTTAAGTCCAAAGTCTAGGAGCAATGCTGTTGCAGGGTAATAAGCTGCCACCAGAAGATCAATCAAAACCTCAGTTCACAAAGACCGAGACAGACTAGTTTCAGCAATAAAAAAGCCAGTCTATCCCGACTGGCTTTTGTTTTAGGAATTATTATTCCCTCAGTTTCAAAGCTTATTTAGCGGCTGGAGCTGCCAATTTCACGGTCGAAGTAATCACTAGACCATTGGTATTAACATCAAAAACAGTACTATTTTTCATGTCCATGCTCATCATGCCAGCAACTTCTGGTGGTACTGGTTGACCTGAAGACTCAATGGTGGTTTTCATCAGCTCAAAGAAACTTGCATAGTCGATACCCATCGCCATCAAGCCATTTTTTGCCAATTTTTCGCCAACAGTGGCTGTTGCTTGGGTTTTCGCTTGTTCACCCACGTACACAGCAATGTGTGAATCACTGGCAATCAATTTTGGTTTTAAGCCGGTCATTGCCAATTCTGGAATGGCCGTTGCCAAATCTAACTCAGTGCCATCAGCTGGTAATGTAATCGCAGCTAATGGTGGAGCCATTGCTTTAATGCCTTCGAAGAAAGTACGAGCATTGGCAACACTAAGTACAACCGCAGCATCGGCTTCAGTTGGCATTTGCGTAGCAGCATCCATTTTCATGCTATTAAGCGACACAGAAACGCCTTGCACACCGCCAGCCATACCCGCCATCGCCAGCGCACCCATTGGGTTGCTCGCTTTTAATTCTGTTTGCATTTCAACCAGCGCTGGGCATGTGTAAGTGGTGGTAGTCGCAACTTCCCATAACTTACCAACACCTGCAGCAACTTGGGCAACATCAAGACCCAAAGCAAACTGCATCATTTGCTTATCGCCAATTAATTGCAGTTGTTGTTGTGGGATGAAACCACGCAACAGATTCAGGCCTTCGATAGTGACTTTGTTGGCAGTCGGGATCTGAATACGGCTTTGACCTTGCATGCCGCTCGCATCTAAGGTGAAGTTGCTATCGATGAACAGACCAGGCCAGCTTGCCGCAATGGCGTTGGTATCCGTTTGACAAGCAGGTTCACGCCAGCTGGCAAGTGCTGCACCAGCTTCTGCGCCGAATAAGGCTTCCACATCTTTTGCTAATTGGTTGCCATCTTTGCTATTGAGCGCTTTGACCAGCTCTTGCGTGCTGACATAACCGAAAGACTCGTTGTTTAATTGATATTTGGTGCTCAGTTCTTTCAACTTGCCTGAGCTCACCACGTTTTGGGCAGGCTTAGTTGCACCCAACGCAATAGATAAGTTTGCAGCATCAAGCTTGCTAGAGGTCAGTGCAATAGTCGCCCAACCATTATTGACCGACACCACTAAACCCAATTCGGCTTCTGGCATCGCAAAAGTGTATTGACGGTAGTTGATTGCACCCACAGTGCCAGCTTTATGTTGGTAACCAGAATCTTTTTCTGCTTTATCAAACATTGCCCACATGGCCGCTTCATTGGCAACTTCAAGCTTTACCACAGGTGAAATACCGACCATATACATCAATTGACGCATGGACAGTTTTAAACCAGTGATTTTTTCAAGTTCTTGTGGTTTTTCAAACGCTTGCATATAACTTAATGCAAGTGACAACACAAACTTCATGCCTGGCTCAGTGGTCGTAGCAATCAAGTCTTGAATTGCTTTTTGTGATTCTGCGCCGTAATACTGTGGGAATAGACCCATGCTTGCTAAATAATCAGCCATATTGATTGGCTTTAACTGTGCGGTTAAAAGCACAGTATCGGCTGGCACATATTCTAATACTGCATTGTCTTGGCCAGCTGCGCCTGGACCAAATTTAAAATAATAACCAGCGGCACCGGCTGCAATTACCGCAACGGCAATAAGGGTCTTCTTCATCACTTCACTCCTGTGTTCAGTTTCCTATGGTTATTCCAACATCAGTACAAACTGACTAGGACCATAATGATTTTGGGTATTATTAATTCGCGTCCATCTTAAACAGGCTACGAACCGGACACAAGCCCATAGCCTTTTATTAACTCTGTTTCGCTAATATTGCCAAAGCAACGGCTTCCGCGACTTTGATGCCGTCGATACCGGCCGACAAAATCCCGCCTGCATAACCAGCGCCTTCCCCTGCCGGAAACAGCCCTTGCACGTTCAAACTTTGGTACTGCGCATTACGCTTAATACAAATGGGTGAAGAGGTCCGAGTTTCCACCCCAGTCAGCAAGCCTTCTGGCCGCGCAAAACCTTTAATTTCCTTATCAAAGGCTGGAATAGCTTCACGAATTGCCGCAATGGCGTAAGCCGGTAACACCTCGGATAAATCGGTTAGCTTCACGCCTGGAGTATAAGACGGCTGCACATCGCCAAATTCGGTTGATGCGTTGCCCGCTAAAAAATCGCCAATCGTTTGCGCCGGAGCGTCGTAATTGCTGCCGCCAAGCACAAAGGCTTGCGCTTCTAATTTGCGCTGTAACTCGATCCCCGCCAGCGGATGGCCTGGGTAATCAGTTTCTGGATCGATGCCCACCACAATGGCGCTATTGGCATTGCGTTCATTGCGCGAGTATTGGCTCATGCCGTTGGTTACCACACGACCTTCTTCAGACGCCGCAGCAACGACAGTACCGCCTGGGCACATACAGAAGCTGTAGACCGTGCGGCCGTTATCGCAGTGATGCACCAGCTTATAATCGGCGGCGCCTAAAAGTGGATGGCCAGCATTCGGACCAAACCGACATTCATCAATCATCGATTGGCGATGCTCGATGCGAAAGCCCACCGAGAATGGTTTTGCTTCAATGTAAACACCACGACGGTACAACATTTCGAAAGTATCGCGGGCACTATGACCGACCGCCAGCACCACATGGCGACTACGCAGTAACTCGCCGTTCGACAACATCAGGCCTTGGATTTCGTCGTTTTCAATCAACAGGTCATCAACCCGAGTGCTAAAACGCACTTCACCGCCTAACTCGATGATTTTGGCTCGCATTTGCTCAACCATCGTTACCAATTTAAAGGTACCGATATGCGGTTTGCTGACATACATGATTTCATCTGGCGCGCCTGCGGCAACAAATTCGGTCAGTACTTTACGGCCGTAATGTTTCGGATCTTTGACTTGGCTGTAGAGTTTACCGTCAGAAAAAGTACCTGCGCCGCCTTCACCAAATTGCACATTCGATTCGGTATTCAGCGGCTTTTTCCGCCAAAAGCCGAAGGTATCTTTGGTGCGTTCACGCACTTCTTTACCGCGCTCAAGCACAATAGGTTTAAAACCCATTTGCGCGAGCACTAACGCAGCAAATAAACCACAAGGGCCTAGGCCAATGACAACTGGTCGCTCAGTTAAATCAGCAGGCGCTTTACCAACAAATTTGTAGCTGGTGTCTGGAGAGGGGCGCACATGCTGATCTTTGGCGAATTTCGCTAATAATGCGGCTTCGCCATCAACTTCAATGTCTAAGGTATAAATTAATTGGATATCGGATTTTTTCCGCGCATCGTAGCCACGTTTAAACAAATGCAGCTGTTTTAACTGCTCTGGTTTAATTTTTAATTTGGCAATAACAGCAGCGGCTAATGCCTCTTCTGTATGATTTAACGGTAATTTTATTTCGGTCAAACGTAGCATGCTGATTATTTTCCAAGTGGTGTCATCGCAACAGACCATCGATCTGCGCTCACAAACAAGTTAAGTTGCGCCATTTTACGTGATCTACCCGAATATTTCCCGCGTTATTAGCAGATGGTTCGAACTTGAATTTTCGCGGCTGATGCGTACAATTCGCGCCATAGAGGCAACTCACTCAACCAAGGGCTCCAGATGGCATTTATCGTCACTGACAACTGCATCAAATGTAAGTACACCGACTGTGTTTCTGTGTGCCCAGCGGATGCTTTTTATGAAGGCCCCAACTTCTTGGCAATCAGTCCTGTGGACTGCATTGACTGCGGATTGTGTGAGCCAGAATGCCCTGCCAACGCCATTTTCCAAGAAGATGCTGTGCCGCCAGCGCAAATCGCTTTTGTTGAACTCAATGCCGAACTTGCCAAAGTCTGGCCAAATATCACCAGCGCCAAAGCAGCACCAGCGGACGCCGACGCCTGGAACGGCATCCCCGACAAACTGCAATTTCTAGAAACCTAATTGGTCTTTCACAAGCATTTCGAAAGAGTCGGTTATTCTTAACCATTTGCCACAGCAAACAGCTGCTGCTCTAACGATTGTCCGCGTTGCAACGATTTATAGCGCCAACCATTGCTCCGTAAGGCTTGTAACACCGCCAAATCGGTATCAGGCGCTAAGTCCGCATCAAACCAAATGAGGTATTCATTCTTCTGCCGTGACTCGACCTTGTGCACCCCGCTGACCAAGGCCAATTCTTTTTGCACCTGGTTAGCTTCGCCTTGCTCTAAGGTCAGGGTCAAAAAACCTTGGTTAACTTTGCTGTTAAGGGTGCGTTGCTGCACCAACTTGCCGTGTTCAAGATACAAAATAGTGCCGCAGAGCTTTTCGAGTTCGAACAAATTATGTGAGCTGATGACAAAGGTTGCTTGCTCCGACATTTTGGCAATGAGTTGGCGGATTTGCAGCGCATTCATCGGGTCAAGGCCTGCGGTGGGTTCATCTAATAACACTAACTCTGGCTCACCAAGCAATGCCTGCGCAATCGACAACCGTTTTTTCATGCCATGACTGAGTGATGTGGCTTTTTGTTTAGCGCAATCGGCTAAATCTACCAGCGTTAACACCCGCATCGCATCGGCATCGGCGCGCGCTTTATTCATGCCTTGTAACTGGGCATAAAAACTCAGTTGGTTTAACAAACTAAAATTAGGGTCAAACAACGCATCTTGCGGCAACGCGCCGACTCTGCCAAATAATGCGCTACTGCCAGGAGTATGCCCCAACAATTTGATATCACCGGTGTCTGGTTTGAGATAACCACACATGATGCTAAACAGTGTCGTTTTACCCGCACCGTTTGGGCCGATGAGGGCGATAGGCTCGCCAGCCGCTAATTCAAAATTGATAGTGTCCAACACCAATTTGCTTCCGAAAGACTTACGTAAGTTGGATGCTTGCATCAATACGTTCATAGTGATTTTCCTTGCATAATTTGGCGTCCGATCAACAAAAACACCGCAGTTTGTGCCAGTGGTAAAACACTAAACTGCAATGTTGACCAACCAGCTTGCGACAATACTTGAGGTATTTGCGCGCCTGGCACATAGGCCATGGCATCGCGCAATACCGGCAGATACCAGGCGGCCCACCCCAAGCTCCCTAGCACTACACCACTACCAACCACAGCTAAACTTATCGCCATCCGACTGGACTTCACTAAGGCTGAACACATCGCCATTAATGCCGTAAAGGGCGCGATAATAACCACTAAATTAATTACCATGATCAGTGCAGCTTCCAAAGCAGCAGCCGACAAACTCCCCAATCGCCACCATGCCATCGCTAAGGTAGCAGCAATCGACAAGCTGATTAGGATGGATTGAATCAGCATTTGCCCGAGAAAACGTCCAAAAAACACGCTATCTCTGCTTGTGCGCAGCATCAAAAAACGTAAAGTGCCACGCGATCTATCGGAACTGGTTTGGTCTGCAGCAAAAAATAGCGTGCACATTGGCAACAATCCCACACACACCACCCAATAAGCACTGAGTTCTGGGAGCGGCCAATTCAGAATGTTGTACATGCCTGCCATACCAAAAA
The DNA here is from genome assembly GCA_041914845.1 of Alteromonadaceae bacterium. Lineage (GTDB taxonomy): Bacteria > Pseudomonadota > Gammaproteobacteria > Enterobacterales > Alteromonadaceae > Pararheinheimera. The sequence goes on along the minus strand of JAYSCP010000002.1, from coordinate 11,759 downwards.
TACCACTGAAAATGCGTAGAATTTCCGGATCTTGCATACCAGCACTAGCTTGAAAAATTGGATAACGCAGTAGAACGTACCAAATAATGACAAAAGCACTCAGTGCAAAACAACCGCGTGGACTGGCAAATAAGCGATGTAATTCAAAGCGGGTAATCAGCCAAAGATTCTTTACTTGGCTCAACGCGGGTGCTAGTGCTGCCATCTGCAGTCTCCTGATTTCAACAATTACAGGATCTTGGCAATTTGAGTGCCAATTTAAAATCCATTTAAATTCAATTATTTACAATGCTTTTAATTTCTTGAGCTGAGCGTTCTCGCCATTAACTGGTTGCTTTGCTTAGCAAATGGTTAATTTGACTACCGCTGAATGTCCTCAACGCAAATGACTACCACCATTGGTCTTTCCATTTGCCATAGTGAAAATAACCCCACTGGCCGACACGGCGCAGCGGCGCAAACGGAAACTTCGGTAACGGTCGATTAAACATGGGTAAGTCGGGCTGAGCCAATCCCATCACCTTCTGGGCTAAACGTTTACCCGCTTGTACGGAAAACGCCAAACCACTGCCGCAATACCCCATGCTGTAAACCACATCACCGAAGGCATCTGCTTGATGGATATGCGGAATATCATCCAGCGACATACAAATCCAGCCGGACCATTGATAGTCATATCGCAACGTTTGTAATGCTGGAAAACTCAATTTCAGCACTTGTAATAACCGATCGGCATAATACGGATCTTCGGCATCTTTGCCGGTAATGGCGCCGCGCCCGCCAAACAATAAGCGATTGTCCGGCAATTTCCGGTAATAGTATTTCAGCGCGCGGGTATCCATCACCACATGGCTAGTAAGGAAATTGGTCGCCGCTAATTGCGCGGCATTTAATGGTTCTGTGACGATAATTTGCGACAGCACCGGTAAAGTGCGTGCTTGCACCCCTTGATGAAAATGTTTTGGCGTATAGCCGTTGGTGGCCAAAATGACTTTTTTCGCCCGCACCGTGGCATTTGGTGTTTGCAAAACTTGGGTTCGGCCTTCGGTAGTCCAGCTAAGTACTGGGCTACCAGTATGCACCTTGGCACCGGCGGCTCGCGCCAAGCGCTGATAGCCGTAAGCGAGCTTTAATGGATTGACACCAAAGCCGTCGGCGAAACGCAGCGCACCAAAACTTTGCTGGTCATCAACGTACTGGCTTCGCACTTGCTGCTGAGTCAGTAATTCCACGTCAGAGCCAAAGGTACGATGCAACAGATCGGCTTGGGCTTGCAAGGTTTTCACCATGCTAGGTTTATGCGCCATACGCAGATAACCCGGTGCTTGCCTGTCGCAGTCAATGCCTTTATCAATCAGCGATTTCACTAAATCAACGCCTTGGCAAAACTCGTGGTAAACACCACGCATCACCGATTCGCCCCACTGCTTTTGCATTTGCGCATAAGGTTTACGACCGCTCGAACGCAGCACAAAACCGGCATTACGACCGCTGCAACCCCACGCGAGCTGATTGGCTTCCAACACAACCGCTTGCACGCCATGCTCAGTTGCCAAATGATAAGCCGCGGAAAGGCCTGTGTAGCCCGCGCCAATAATCACCACATCAACCGTCAAATCATGCATTAACACGCCGTCATCGGCAGGTGCAGGGCCTGCGTGATCAGCCCAGTAACTCTGAGGGTAGGCTTCACCACAGCCAGGTGAACGTTCATGCAAGGGATCGTACATAGTCAACCTATTCCATTTTCCGCAAAATCAATAAAGATTCGGCTACTGCAATTCTTGCCGCATCATGGCAAGATAAGTGACTAATTCCAAGCCTTCCAGACATGAATTGTGAACGATTTGAGCATTACCTTTAGCGAGTTGCTACCAGCACACTTTGCCGATGTCATTGCCTTGGGCAATCTGGTACATGGCGATGGCTATCTCACTCCCGAATTGATTGCAAAATACCATCAACAAGGTATCGCCAAGGGCATTAATGCCGGACATGTGGCGTATCGCGGGCAAGACATCGTCGGCTTTCGCTTGGCTTTTGCTGCCGGCCAGTGGCAAAGCGATCAATGGAGTAGCCCCGAACTTTGGCCAGTTGCCCCGAAGCACATGGCGTATTTCAAATGCAACACCATAGCGCCAACGCTGCAAGGCGCGGGCATTGGCGGTAAGTTGCTGCAACTTTCCATTCAAGCACTGCAAGCGCAAGGTGCTAAAGCAGGGATAGCCCATTTGTGGATGCAAAGTCCTGGCAATGCCGCGGTGAAGTACTTTAGCAAGCACGGTGGCATGTTGGTGAAAGTTCACCCTGATAAATGGCGAGCTGACAGTTTAAATGGCTACGAATGCGTGATCTGCGGATATGACTGCCACTGCTCAGCAGCGGAAATGGTATTGGAGTTTACAAAGAAAAATCAGTGACTTGGCTTATTGGGATGACGAGCAATAAACAAAGTCACTGTGGGAGAACGTTCCAAATTAGCTTGACCCAGACAGTCAGCCAAGAACATACAACAGACAGAAAATCCACTGGTCACCACACCAGTACCACATGCGAATCGGCAAGAATGCCGATTCGCTTAACACCTACGTCGTTCCACGTGGAACCTCACCGACTTTATTTAGCAAGCAAGGTAACTAGCAAAACAGCAAATGTAAGCGGTTACAACAAATTAATCATTGCACAGAATATGATAGGGTGCAAGTCAGGCCAGTCACAGTCTTTTCACTTGTTCAGCCAAAATTCCCAAACAAATACAAGCAACAAAAACAAGCTTCACTAGTTTTGACCGATCCGACTTTGCAAAAATTGCAGCACCAATTTCAAACCAGCTTTCATATGTGTCCGGTGCGGATACACCAAATGCACCGGCAATGGCTCAGGCATGTAATCGGCAAGCACCGGCACCAACAGCCCAGATTGAATTTCCTCCTCAACCTGATAGCGCGTCACATACATCAAACCCATTCCCGCCAACACCGCCGGTTTGGCAGCTCTATTACTGTTGGTCAGTAATGGACCATTAGTGAACACGGTGATTGGCTGGCCTTTATCCAAAAACTGCCATGCGCGGTCGATAGGGCCGGTTGAGGTCGAGAGACAGCTGTGATGCACCAAATCATCTGGGTGTTGTGGAATACCTTGCGCCGCCAAATAACTTGGCGCAGCCACTAATACAATGGGCAAACGCGTTAGTGGCCGGGCTATCAAACTGGAACTAGGCAATTTGCCAAAGCGGATCGCCACATCAATTTCTTCACCGACCAAATCCACCAGCCGATCATTTAAATCCAGCTCGATCTGTAACTTCGGATAACGTTGCAATAACTCTGGTAGCTGCGGCGCGATAATGGTTGAACCAAAAGTAACCGCAACACTGATGCGAATAATCCCCACGGGTTGATCACGTAATTCATCGAGGTGATGCTCTGCTTGGTCAGCTTGCCGCACCACTTGCTGACAGTATGTTAAAAAGGCTTGGCCTTCCGCAGTAAGCTTCAGTTGCCGTGTGGTGCGCTGAAGCAAACGCACGGATAAATGCTGCTCTAAGCGTGCGATGGCTTTGCTCACTGCACCTTTTGACATCTGCAGGGCCACAGCCGCCTGGGTAAAACTGTCGGTTTCCACCACTTTGGCGAAAATTGCCATATCACTGAGTCGTTGTAATAAAGACACAGGTACTCCAAGGGGTTTGTCACAAAATTGCCTTAGTCTACCAAAGCCATTGCGCTGACATTGTTTCTCTTTGGAAACAATGTATGTCGAAGTTGGCGACTAATCAAGCAGGTAAACTGCGGTTAAAATGTCTGCACTTTAGCCCATAAGGGCAGCCAACAAGGAGCAAGACCATGTTTTTAAACATACTTTTTGCAGTATTCAAAGGATTGTTAGAGCTCGACGGCATGCAACTGGAGCGCAAACCGCCGACAGCAAATGAACCCTTAGTTGCTCCGAAGAAACCTTGTGTGTCGGTTAGCACGGCACAACCTTGTACGCAAAACTAGTTTTTGGTTGCTGTTTGCTTAGATGAAATAAGCAAACATTGAGATTACTGTTCGTCGGATATCCATGTTGTACCCACCACTCGTTGTGGACTTTCAGCACTGCTTCGGCAGTGCTTTTTTTTGGCCAAAATCCTTAAGCAACCTTCCACAGATAAGCCTGAACAATCGAGGAATTGTCCAGCAAGCCAGCAAACTAGCTTTGCCGATTTCGCTATGTATTAGAACTTTTGGTTGTAAGCAGACGTCTGCATAGCCGCCAGCATAAATCTACGAAAGATTGTAACCGAATGAATTTAAACAAATTACTATGAAGGATTTAACGACTCTATATTTTACAGCCTGCTAGCCATCCGTTATAACCAAAATAAATGACAAGTCTAAATATCCAGACATCCGGTTATAACTAAAAATTCTTTCCAAGTTGTTTTCTGTTGTTTTTTCCACAGTTGTTTGCTGATTAAATGCGCGCCATTGCTGCCGGCCGCCAGACCGGAACCGTGTAAGAGGCACATTTATGACTTCGTTCGCGACCACCGCCAATGTTTCTACATTACCAGTATTGGATTTAGCTCTGTTGCAAGGAACCGCGACTGAACGCGCTTGCTTCATCGAACAATTGCGCATTGCGGCTCGGGATGTCGGCTTTTTTTATGTGATTGGTCATGGCATTTCGACAACCAAACAACAAGCCATGCTGCAACTGGCCAAAGACTTTTTCGCGCTGCCGCTTGCCGATAAACGCCAAGTGCAGATGTTGAATTCTGCACATTTTCGCGGTTATACCGGCTTTCAAGGCGAACTGACACGCGGCAAACCCGATCAACGCGAGCAATTCGACATCATGAAAGAAGATGATGTGTTGGGCTTGCCAACTCAAGACGCGTTATGGCGCCGTTTGATTGGCCCAAACCAATGGCCAGCGCAGTTGCCTGCCATGCGCCAAGAGTTGCTGCAATTTCAGCAGCAACTTTCAGATATCACAGTGCTACTGCTGGAATCATTGATGCAAGCGCTGCAATTGCCAGCCGACGCCTTGGCGGCAACTATTGCCGATGGCCCGTATCAACATATGAAATTGATTCATTACCCAGGTGCGCATGCGACCACCAGCAATCAAGGGGTTGGTGCGCATAAAGATCCAGGTTACTTAACACTGGTCTTGCAAGACAGCCAGTCCGGCTTGCAAGTGGAAACGGCCGATGGTTGGATTGATGCGGCACCAATGCCGGGTGCTTTTGTGGTGAATATTGGCGAATTGCTGGAATTAGCGTCCAATGGCTACTTAAAAGCCACGATGCATCGCGTGGTAACACCACAAGCGGGTATCGAACGTTTTTCGTGTGCCTTTTTTATGGCGGCTCAGCTTGACGCCACAGTGCCCTTGTTACCACTCAGCGCTGAATTAGCAGCTGAAGCCAAAGGGCCAGCCTCTGATCCGAACAATCCATTATTCCATCAAGTGGGCGCGAATGTGTTAAAAGGCCGACTGCGCTCTCATCCAGATGTCGCAGCTCGCCATTACAGCGATGTGCTGCCTGAACTGGCCAAAGTCGGATAAAAGCGGCTAAAACTTTGCGAAAACGTGGCGAAAAACAGGCTCACTGTATTGTTTTTGCCACAAAGCACAAAGCCGATAGTTGAATGGATTGGCGGCCACGCACAAGGCTGCCCATCCAGAAGGCTCGGCAATTTAAGCCAAATTCAGTAGCCTTAACCCCATTATTACAAAATGGCATCGCAGTGTTCTGTTTAATCGCGATGCCGCGATAACTTTTTGCTTTGATTCCAAGATTTTACTCAAAGGTTTTTTATGAAATTTCAAACAGTGGCAATTCACGCCGGCCAACAACCAGATCCATCAACTGGCGCCTTAAATACGCCAGTGTATCTCACTAGCACTTATAGCTACGGCACTGCCGAAGAAGGCAAAGCGCGGTTTGCTGGGCAAAACCCAGGTTATATTTACAGTCGTTTCGCCAATCCAACCAGTAGTGCCTTGGAGCAAAAGCTGGCGGCGCTGGAAGGCGCAGATGAAGCCATTGTTGTGGCGAGCGGCATGGCGGCCATCAGTAGCATCGTCTATGCCCTGACCCAACAAGGCGATGAAGTGGCCTTTATCGACCCAGTTTACGGCGGCACGGACTCATTCCTGCGCAATACTTTAGTGCGTGCTGGCGTGACAGTAACCAGCTATCGCAGCGATGATGATTTTGTCGCCAACCACAGCCCAAATACCCGTTTGGTGTTATGGGAACCCGTGACCAACCCGACGCTAAAAGTCATCGATAGCCGCAAGATTGTTAACATCGCCAAACAAATCGGCGCCATCACCGTGTGTGACAACACCTTTTTAACCCCGTACTTATTTCGCCCACTGGAACTTGGCATCGACTTAGTGATGCACAGTGGCACCAAGTATTTGTGTGGTCATGGCGATATTATTGCGGGCGTTATTGCTGGTAATGGTCCGCTTATCCAACGTGTGCGCACTGTGGCACTGAAGCACTTGGGCGTACCCATGGGGCCACAAGAAGCGTATTTATTGCAACGCGGGGTGAAAACTCTGCCATTGCGGATGCAGGCTCATTGCGAAAATGCCGCGAAAGTGGCTGCGTTCTTAGCCAGTCACCCAAAAGTTGCTAAAGTCTATTTCCCTGGCTTGCCAAGTCATTTAGGCCATCAAGTGATTGCCGACACCGCCAGCGGTTTTGGTGGCATGGTGGCGCTTGATTTAGCGGGTGGTTTTGCCGATGCTGCACGCTTTTTAGATAACTTAAACTTATTTGCACAAGCAGTGAGTTTGGGTGATTTGGAAAGTTTGGCCTGCCATCCAGCGTCAACCACCCATGCTGCAATGTCAGCAGACGACAGAGCGAAAGCCGGAGTAACCGAGCAACTGGTGCGCTTAAGTATTGGTGTCGAAGATGCCGATGATTTGATTGAAGATTTAGCTAGAGCGCTGAGCTTTTTAGCATAATTTCATGGCTTAGCATGCTTGGTCTCGCAGACCGGGTCTAGAAGATTGGGTCTCGCAGATCGAGCGATTTACGCAGGACGTTGAATTATTTAGATAATCGAAATAATTCAACGTCTGCCAGTGTCGTGAGTTGCCTTGAACTTTATGAAAGCGAACACACTAAGCACTGAATTTTAAAGTAGCAACACCCGCAATAATTAACACCACACCTAAGTATTTAGCCAGCGAGCTAGGATCGCCAAAGTACCAAACGCCCACCAAAAATGTTCCCGCCGCGCCAATCCCGGTCCAAATCGCATAAGCGGTGCCAATTGGAATAGATTTCTGCGCTAACCATAATAAAAATCCACTTAAAGCCATAAAGACGATAGCAATGGTAATTCCCAGCCATCGAGTCTCAGGATTTTGAGAAATCTTCAGTCCAACTGGCCAACCAATTTCAAAAACACCCGCGAGAATTAAATAAAACCATGCCATGCAAAAACTCCTGTTCGGAAACTTTCAATGTGTGCCGAGCTGCAGCAGTTTGACTGAAAGATAGGAAAATGCCAACGACCGAAAAATAACCATCCAGGCTCGCCCTCCACGACACCAGCTTAATCCAACGCCAAGGTGCTCAAACATTGTTAACGGGAATTGCATGCTTCGCGTTCACGTTGCAGCTAAATTTGCAAAAAACTGTGCTGCGGCCGATACTGGCGTGGGCTTTTACGCAAAAGCCCTGCTTCTCAAGATAACAATAATAACCTCTGGAACGTCATCATGAATCAGCCTTTTAAACCGACTTTATTAGCGGTCCTGATCGCCAGCAGTATCGGCTTGGTTGCATGCCAGCCAGCTAGCGACAAGACTGTAGACTCGCAAGCAGTGGGTACACAACCAGCAGCGACCGCGGCGGAAGCCAAGACCTTTATCGACAATGCCTCCAAAGAAATGGCCGCTTTGTTGATTGAAGCCAACCGCGCCGATTGGATCGCCAGCAACTTTATTACCGAAGATACCGAAGCGTTATCAGCGGCCGTGAATGAAAAGATGACCTCAACTGTGGTGCGTTTAGCCAACGAAGCGGCCCGCTTTAACGCCATCACTGTGGATGCCGACACCCGTCGTCAACTGGATAAATTAAAACTCGCACTGACCCTGGCCGCACCAAAAGATCAGGCAAAAACCACTGAACTTGCAGAAATTGTCGCGAAACTCAACGCCATGTATGGCAAAGGCAAATACTGTAAAGCTGATGGCAGCTGTATGGCGCTTGGCGATATGTCGAGTGTGATGGCGTCATCGCGTAGTTACGACGAACAACTGGAAATGTGGAAAGGCTGGCACGACACCGCCGCGCCAATGCGTCCGCTGTATATGCGTCAGGTGGAACTCGCCAATGAAGGCGCTCGCGAACTTGGTTATGCGGACACCGGTGCGTTATGGCGTTCAAAATACGATATGGAAGCCGATGCGTTCGCGCTTGAGCTCGATAAGCAGTGGAACGAAGTAAAACCACTTTACGAAGCCTTGCATTGCCACGTCCGCGCCAAATTGTCTGAAAAATATGGCGCTGACAAAGTGCCACTGGATAAACCCATCCCTGCGCACCTTCTTGGCAATATGTGGGCGCAAAGCTGGGAAAATATATACGATTTAGTGGCACCAGAAAATTCCGATCCAGGCTATGACGTCACCAAGTTACTGGCTGATAAAAACTATGACGAACTGAAGATGGTGAAAGGCGCCGAAGGCTTCTTCACCTCGCTCGGTTTTGCACCGTTACCTGAGACCTTCTGGACTCGCTCACTGTTTGTTAAACCACGTGACCGTGATGTGGTATGCCATGCATCAGCGTGGGATTTGGACGCCAAAGACGATGTGCGCATTAAAATGTGTATTCAACGTACAGGTGAAGAATTCTCGGTGATCCACCATGAACTTGGGCACAATTTCTATCAACGCGCCTACAAAGATCAGCCTGTGTTTTATCAAGACAGCGCCAATGACGGCTTCCATGAAGCCATCGGCGATACCATCGCGTTATCTGTGACACCAAAGTACTTAAAACAAATTGGCTTGTTAGAGCAAGTTCCTGATGAGTCTAAAGATATTGGCTTGTTAATGAAAAAAGCGTTGGAAAAAGTTGCGTTCCTGCCTTTCAGTTTGTTGGTAGACCAATGGCGCTGGCAGGTATTTTCAGGGCAAGTACAACCTGAACAATACAACCAAGCATGGTGGCAGCTGCGGGAAAAATACCAAGGCGTCAGCGCTCCTGTAGCGCGTAGCGAAGCGGATTTTGATCCGGGCGCCAAATACCATGTGCCAGGCAACACGCCATATACCCGCTATTTCCTCGCGGCATTATTGCAGTTCCAATTCCACAAATCGTTATGTGAAATCGCCAAAGATGATGGCCCAATTCATCGCTGTTCTATTTACAACAGCAAAGAAGCAGGCGCAGCGCTGAACAAAATGTTGGAAATGGGCGCGAGCAAGCCTTGGCAAGAAGCCATCGGTGGCTTAACGGGCACACCAGCAATGGATTCAAAAGCCATGCTGGATTACTTTGCCCCGCTGAAAGCCTATCTAGACGAGCAAAACAAAGGCCGCACTTGCGGTTGGTGATCTAAGCTCGACCGTGTCGTTTAGTAATCATCTAGGCAGTGTGATTTGCTGCCTAGATGATTAACCTCACCCAAATGAACCATAATCACTGACGCCTGAGTACCAGTTCCTGCCATGGTAATCACCCACTTTATTGGAGGTTTGCTATGAGCGAAAAGCGGACATTACGCCGAATACCTATTCCTTATGAGCACTATTACTTCATGCAGCATTTTGTCGGTTAGTCGCTTAAGAGATCAACTTGAAGCTCTGCTCTCTATTTTGACTGACTGGATTAATAGGCATGCACACACAAGCATCATACCCAGCCAACCTATTGGTCTAAATGTTTCGTCAAGAATCCAGACTGCTAAAAGTGCAGCAATTAATGGCTCTATTAAAGTGATCAACGTTGCCTTACTTGCATCGATAGACCGAAGCCCATAACCATATAATAAGTAGCCAAAAAACATGGGGATAATAGCCATATAAAGAGCAACAATTGTATTTCCGGCTGAAACGAACAGGTTTTCGCCGGTAACAAATAATGAAGGTAATAGGATGAGTGCTGCAAGACCAAATAACCCAGCCATCGCAGATCTTGAATTGACTCCCGAATTTATCATGGATTTCACTGCCAATGAATAACCTGCATAAGTCAGTCCAGCTACCAAGCCAAGACAAACACCAATTTGCTGTAGGTGAGTATCCATCTCGATGACTTCCCTTGATGTTTTTCCTGAACTCAACAACAAAACACCTCCAGCACCTAACACGAAGCTAACTCCCCATTTCCAAGAGAAAGGTTTTTGGCAAAAAAGACGCTCCAGAATCACTGAAAAAAGCGGTGCACTAGCGATAGATACTAAAGTACCTATAGTAACGCCAGACCAGCGCATAGATGTATAAAATGCTAACGGGTACACCGCTACACATATGCTCCCAGCAACAAGGATAACCGGCATTTTTCGCATTTTTGATAAGTCATGCACTAAGCTCTTTGCGGCATTAGCACATAAAAAAATGCCACCAAACCCCATAGCGAAAGCGCCTATTGCTAAAGGGCTTACGTTCGATGCGAAATGAGCTACCGTCCCCGTTGTTCCCCAAAGCAAGCTCGCAAAGACAATTGCCAGAGCGCCGTTAAAACGAGAATTTATTGACATCGCCGCTATCCTTAACTACCAATTAACCAAAGTGGTGAGATGGTACAAGTGTTATAGATTAAACATTTGGCTATAAGGACGTATTTGTTGTCGATTCAGACGGAAGTTATTTCTTAAAATGCGTCGGAGGAAATCCAAAGTATTGAGTGAATTTACGGCTAAATGCGGATAGCTCAGGATAGCCGACCATTTCACCGACCAGTTGAACAGTAAAATCCGTATGTCTAAGCACTGCCTGAGCTTTTTCCATCCGTAACTTGGTGATATAGCTATTAACAGTCAAACCAGTTTGCTTTTTAAATAAAAATTTAAGTTGTGTGCCGCTAAGGCACGCTACTTTTGCTAGTAGGTTTATCGTTAACGTCTCTTGAAGGTTCTCTTGAATGTAGCGCATTGCGCTGACAATACGACTATCCAGCTTCGGAAGCAGTTCCTGTTCTGCTAGCAAGAGATAAAATGTTTTGTACATAGATCGCTCTAGTTCAGCATTTAGCTGAAGCTGTAATTGCGCTTCTATAAATGACAGATAGCAGGAAAGTGATTTTGAAATCGTGAAAACAGTACCATCAAAAAAATTAATATTTTCAGGAAGCTCGCTCATATCTGCGACGACAAATAGCGCTTCAGGGTTTGCATTAAAAAGATGTGCTTCATGCTTCCTTACTACTACACATTCACCCGCTGCGACTCTGCCGCTAAAACTTCCGACTTTAATAACTATCACGCCACGGAGTGGCAAAACCAATTGGTAATAGTCATGTGAGTGATTGGTGGGCTTAGTGCTATAAGAACGAATACATAATGCGTCGAGCATAAATCAAAGCACCAATTTAAGATTATCAGGTTAACATGTATGTAGACAGATACTACCAAATAAAATACCTAGGGTTTCTATTTTTGTCTGCTCTTGGCACAAAGCCACGTTCTAAATAAGTTATGCTCACGTTGAGCTTTAATTCCTGAGCACAGCCATCCACTTTTTAAATTGTGGATGATGAGATGGACGCTCCCGATCCGGCGTCA
>JAYSCP010000001.1:0-487026 GCA_041914845.1 Alteromonadaceae bacterium | reverse complement strand
ACAGGGTATGGTGGTTTAGCTAACCGGGGAATGTGGGGTTTGAGTTACGCTTACGCTGTAATAATATAATTTCTGGCTGGATTGCATTTTATAAAAAAGAAACTAGAACCCAGCTGCTTGTCCATCTTTGCGTGATTCCGATGCTCCGTAATACACGCCGGTTTTTGTGTCCTTCATAATAGCTTGATAACCGCCAAAGCCGCCTAAACCGTAGCGGATGTCGTGGCCTTTTTGCATCAGCGCTTGAATGGTTTGGTATGGCACGCCGCGTTCAACTTCGGTGTAACCGCCATTGGTCAGATACAGGTCTGTGCCATCGGTAGGTTCGGTGCTGCCTAAATGTTGCCAACGCGCAGCGTCACCAGCTTCTTGCAGGTTCATGCCGTAATCAATCATATTCACCACAATTTGCACATGACCTTGCGGTTGCATCGCTCCGCCCATCACGCCAAAACTGACCCAAGGTTTGCCATCTTTGGTAATAAAAGCCGGAATAATGGTATTAAAAGGCCGTTTGCCTGGGGCAAACGCGTTGGCATGCATGGCATCTAACGAGAACATTTGGCCGCGGTCTTGAAAAACAAAACCAAGCCCCGGCACCACAACGCCTGAGCCCATGCCGCGATAATTCGATTGAATGAGTGAGACCATGTTGCCTTCGGCATCGGCAGTGGTCATGTAGATGGTATCGCCGGTGTAAAGATGCGGATTGCCAGCATCAACACGTTGCGCAGCTTTGGGACCAATTAGTTTGGCGCGTTCACGGCCATAGGCTTCAGAGATTAATTCTTTTACTGGGACTTTTTGAAAATCCATATCAGCGTAATATTTGGCGCGGTCTTCAAAGGCCAGTTTTTTTGCTTCAATCAAGGTATGCAAACTCTCTGGGCTATTAAAACCCATGGCTTTTAAGTCAAAATTCTTCAAAATTTGCAGCATCTGCAGTGCGGCAATGCCTTGGCCATTGGGCGGTAATTCCCAGACATCATAGCCTTTGTAATTCACCGATACCGGTTCAACCCAGGTCGAACTGTGGCTGGCAAAATCTTCATAGCGTAAATACCCACCTTCTTTTTTCATAAAGGCATCGATTTTTTTCGCGATGTCCCCGCGATAAAAAGCATCACGACCATCTTTAGCCAGAATTTTCAGCGTGTTAGCGAGCGCAGGATTTTTGAACATTTCGCCTTTGGTGGGCGCTTTGCCATTGATGGTAAAAGTCCCAACGAAATCACCGGGTTGTGGTGATAATTTTGGCACCGATGCGTTCCAGTAATAGGCAATTAACTCGGACACCGGAAAGCCTTGTTCGGCGTATTGAATCGCCGGCGCGAAGATGGTTTTCATCGGCAATTTGCCGAATTTGTCATGCAAACTAAACCAACCATCCACCGCACCAGGCACCGAAATTGGCAACATGCCAAGCGGCGGAATGTCGGTGCGGCCAAGCTTTTTCACTTCCGCCTGCATTTGCGCTAAGGTCATGCCTTTGGGCGCGCGTCCGGACGCATTCAGCCCATAAAGTTTTTGGTCGCGGGCCGACCAAACGATGGCGTACAAATCACCGCCCATGCCGTTGCCGGTTGGTTCCATTAAGCCGAGCGCTGCGTTGGCAGCAATTGCCGCATCAATGGCGTTGCCGCCTTGTTTCATGACATCCAAGGCAATTTGGGTGGCCAAAGGCTGACTAGTCGCGGCCATGGCATGGGGGGCGATGACTTCCGAGCGGCTGGCAAAATCAAAACCAGTGACACGGTCATAGGCAAGCGCCGGTGAACAGGCGATCGCAATCACACTTGGCATCAGTAAAGCAAACAAGGCAAGATTTCGACGCATCCGCAGTCTCCAAAGCTCAAAATTAGCAACAGATAATACACGACACTAACTGCAGGCCAAGTTGAACTCAAACGACAAACGACCAAAGCACCTATGCTGTCGATTATCAGCGATTTCTTACTTGAAATTAGTGCTCGACTGCCCATGCTTACCCCTGCGTAAATATCACAATAACGTTCAGCAATAACAAAAAATGACGTCAAATGCCTAGAGCGAATCTCTATTTGCATACCGATTGTTTAATGTACGAATTGTCGTTAAAATCGAATTTTTAATTAACGGGAAGTATACATAAATGAAATTATGTAAATTAGCAGGACTCTTTTTATTATCTGCAGCGTTTAGTAGCCAAACGTTAGCACAACAAGTGGTTGTTCCTGCTGAAGAAGTCGTCGGTAAATGGGAATTTTATGGCGCTGCCTTTAGCAATTCTTTTGATAAAGATGCTGCGTACTTAGCGGGGATCGATAAATCTGCATTTAGTATTGCGCTCGGTGGCAACTACCTTCAATCGGGCTATCGAACAACATTGTTTTTAGACATTTTTATGTACGATGACAAATACGGTTTTTCACAATGGGTTGAAGGATCTGGCTGGTATAACAATGGTGATGTCAGTAATGAATCTTCAGATGCTACTGGCATTAGCGCAGGGTTCATGTTTGGCCCACAATGGGTGTTAGGCAATGACGGGAACGCGGTTGCTTACGTGCAAGGCGGATTTGACGCGATGTTAAGTTCAGAACGCGGTATTGCTTCTTGCAGTAATTGTCGTACCGAAGAGATTAAAATTGACGGTGGGGCGCTGGTTCAAGTTGGTTACGAGCGAAATGTCGGTTCGTTTACGTTAGGCTTTATCGGCAGAACCCACATCAGTGGTGATTTAGGCTCAGCTATCGGTATTTCGTTTGGTACTGGATTCTAAGTACTGCGAAGCCAATACGTGTATTAAAAAAAACGTATCGCTAATGCCAGTCAGTTAAGGGCTTTTATGCAACTACTCAGGTAGTTTGGCGAAAACGGCAGTGGTAACAAAACGCCGACACGCCGTAAATACGTCAATGTAGGCTCGTCATCCGCTATCCCAGCGGCTTACGGTCTGCTTTTTTGTTGCCACTGTTCGCCTTTAAAGGTTCATTTAAACAAGAAATAATGCCAGTTAGCTTAAAAGACTGGCATTAACCCGTATCGCTGGTTTTTTAATACACAAACGCACAGTACAAATGCGTTTACTTTTTGCTGCGGTAAAAGACTTCCGGAAATGCTAAGCGCAGCTTTTTGCGCAGCGACATACCCGACGTAAACATATGCATGCGGCCGACGCTTTTTAAATGTGCACTCAATTCCGCATTCATTGCTGCAGCATTGGTGGCATTGGCATGCATTTTTAGCAGTAGATACCCGAGATTAAACTGCAACACGGATCGCCATTTTACTGGCAAATTTGCATAACACTCCCCTGAACAGAGAGCTTTACTGAATTGTAAAAGCGCATTTAGAGATTCAGGTTTGACATTAAACGTAGCACTCGCAGCATGTTCGCGATAACCATACAATGCTTCATCGAGGCAATAGACTGTAGTCGCCTGCTGATATAGTGCGGGTAATGCCATCAGATCTTCACAAAAAGCGACATTGAGCGGAAATTGGAAATTCGCAGCCATCGCTTTGCGATAAATCCGCAGCCAAGGGTACCAGCGATTAGTCTTAAATGTGGCTAAAGCAATATCTTTGCACGCTTGTAGGCCCCGTTTTTTATGCAAAAACCGCGGTTTGTTTTTATGAACATCCTTGATGTCATGAAAACGTCTAAAGCCAATTTCTATTAAGTCAGGGTCGTGTTGAGCAATCACTGCAAGGATACGTGAACTGTAATTTTCCAATAAAACATCATCGGCATCGACAAAACCTATATAAGCGCCATTGGCTTTGGCTATTGCATGGTTGCGGGCTGCACTGACTCCTGCATTTTCTTGCACGATTAATTGGTATCTAAATGGGACCTTAGACTTTTCAATATGTTGCTTGGCAATATCCAAGCTGCCATCTGTAGCCCCATCACAAATCAATACGGCTTCTACTCCTTCGACCAATTGTTGTTCAAGGGAGGAAAGTAGGGGCTTAAAATTGTCACCAACATTATAAAAAGGAATAATGAGTGATAAATATACAGTCTGGTCCATCAAAAATTCTTATTGGGAAATAAATTGAAAGATTAATGTTAGCATTTCAGACCTTTCAAATCATTACAGATCTGTTATGACCCGTTAAAATGTGTGCTTTGGCAGAAAATTTGTGCCAAATCCGCTGTTAAGGGGTATTATTACTGCATTCAAAGAAACAGTGATATTTATCTGAACAACCTCAATCAATTCGGCTCGAAGCGGATGACTGATTGCTCAGCTAACGAGGAATTTATGACAACAGTAAACGTACTGTGTATTAAATGGGGCAAAAAGTATGGCCCTGAATATGTGAATAAACTGCATTCGATGGTCAGCCGCAATTTGACCTTACCGTTTCGATTCATTTGTTTAACTGACGATAACGTCGGTATTGATAGTCATATCGAAGTTAAACCTATTCCTGCCGTCGGTTTTAAAGATTTTGATGAGCGTCAACCATGGAGTTTTGGCCATGGCTGGTTAAAAGTAACCAGTTTTGCCAATCCATTATATGACTTAACTGGCCCGACATTGTTTATTGATTTAGATGTCGTAATTGTCGACAACATTGATTGCTTCTTCCAGCCTAAAGGCGAGTTTTTCGTTATCAAAGAATGGGATAAGTCAGACGATACCGGCAATACCTCAGTTTATCGTTATGAGATTGGCGCACACAGCGATTTAATCGATTTGTTGAAAAATCACAAAGAACGAGAGCTTGCTAAAGTGCGCAACGAACAAGAGTTCGTCACACAAAACCTTGCGAAACAAGGCAAATTGCAATACTGGCCGGAAGGTTGGTGCGTTAGCTTTAAACGCCACTGTCTGCCAGGTGGTTTAATGTGTTGGTTCAAACCTGCGACAATTCCGCAGGGCGCAAAAATAGTTGCGTTCCATGGTAAACCGAATCCGCCAGATGCGATTGCTGGTGTCAGTGGTAAATGGTATCGCCGTGTGATGCCGGTTAAGTGGGTTGCCGATTTATGGCGTTAAAGCGAGTGATTGCTTTAAATCATCCATATTTTTAGCTTGCTCAGCATCCCCTAACTTCGATAGTTAGGGGATTTCACTTTTTATTAGGGCAGTTTTGTTGGAGTGGACATGCCTGATCATGCAGGTAAAGTTAAAGTACTGCACTTTGTGACTGGTGGTTTTTCTGGGGGCGCCACACAGGTTGCGCTGTCATTAGTGCGTGCTGCAATGACATCAGAATACACCAGCCCGTTGTTGGTGCTGCGGAAAAAAAGCCGTGGCGATCCTGCGCGCATTACGGAGTTGCAGCAACAAGGCGTGCCGCTTGCAGTAGTGCCCGGTTGGAGCAAAATTGCCACTATTTGGGCTTTGGTGAAGTTATGCCAAGAGCACCAACCAGATGTTTTAGTGGCTCATGGTTTTAGTGAACATTTATGGGGTCGCTATGCTGGTTTGCTGGCAAAGGTCCCCGTATTGGTGCACGTTGAGCATAATACTAAAGAGCGTTACACCGCGTGGCGTCTTGCGCAATCGCGTTGGCTTAGTCGGCGGACCTCGGCAATTGTCGGTTGTTCGGAGGGAGTAAAATCGGTGTTGCTTGGCCAAGGTATGCCACAAGATCGATGTTACGCCATTTCCAATGGCATCAACACCACGCCGTTTCAGCAAGACGTCCCAAAGTTAACGCAGCGCGCTCCGAACATTGTGATGGTGTCTAGATTTTCAAAACAGAAAGATCACAACACTTTATTTAAGGCGTTGGCTTTGTTAAAACTTGAAGGTTTAGAGCCGAAGCTACTACTTGCCGGTGGCGGTAAAGCGTTGCATCGCAAGCCATTAGAAAAGTTAGCGCAGACCTTAGATATCGCCGCGCAAATCGAATTTTTAGGTGTGGTCCGAAACGTCCCTGAGCTGCTGCAACAAAATCAACTGGCAGTGCTAAGTTCGCATTATGAAGGGATGCCGTTAGCGTTGCTCGAAGGCATGGCTGCAGGTTGTATTGCGATTGGTTCTGCGGTGCCAGGGATTCAGGAAGTTTTGAATGATGGTGTCGATGGGTTTCTCGTCGCGGAAAATGATGCTGTCGCGCTCGCCAGTCGGATTAAATCCTGCTTGCAATCTGCTGCTGCATTTCAAGCGGTTGCAGACGCTGGTCGCACCCGCGCGTTAACTGAATTCAGTCGTGAACGAATGAATGAACAGTATGAGGCGCTATTTATGCAGCTTGCTCGCCCAGAATTATCAGAGCATGGTGCTTAAGTGGAGCTGTTGAGTCTGCTGATCTACCGTGGTTTATTGTATTCAGCGAGCCCGCTGGTTGCGGCTTATTTATTATTGCGTTCACGCAAAGATCCAGCCTATCGACAGCGCCTGTCGGAGCGTTTGGGATTTGGGCTCAAGCACAGAGGCCTCGTGACTGATGGTATTGTGGTTCATACCGTGTCAGTTGGCGAAGTGATCGCGGCAACACCACTCATCGAGCGTTTGTTGGCGCAATATCCTGATTATCCCATTACAGTAACTTGTACGACTCCTACGGGGTCAGCCACCATAATACAGAGGTTTGGTACTCGAGTTCAGCACTGCTACCTCCCCTTGGATTACCCCGGTGCTGTGAAGCGATTTTTGACGGTGGTGCGGCCAAAGCTATTGGTGATTTTAGAAACCGAGTTGTGGCCAAACCTGTTAGCCGCCTGCGCGAAAATGCAAGTGCCAGTTGTCGTGGTGAATGCTCGTTTATCCGCACGTTCTGCCAAAGGTTATCGTCGTCTTGGGTCGCTAACTCGGCCAATTCTGGCAAATATCGGGACAATTTTGACTCAAGATCATGCCAGCCGCCGTCGTTTCCAAGCGTTAGGCTTCAACGGACAAATGCAGGTGACTGGCAATCTCAAGTTTGAGTTAAGTATTCCGCAAACAACGGCCGGCATCGTCGAACAGTTCCGGCCAATTTTATCGTCGCGCTTGGTCTGGGTTGCCGCGAGTACTCATGCTGGTGAAGATGAGCAGCTATTGGCTATTTACCCTGAGCTCAAACGGCAATTTCCTAATTTGCTGTTATTCATCGTGCCTCGCCATCCGGAGCGTTTTGCCAGCGTCGCTGCGCTTATCCAACAAGCAGGCTTAAATGGTTGGCGCAGAAGTAGTCAAACCCTACCGACGCAGGGTGTCGATATCGCCTTAGGGGATTCGATGGGTGAGTTGCTGGCGTGGTATCAACTCGCAGATTTGGTGTTTATTGGTGGCAGTTTGATTGAGCGCGGTGGTCATAATCCGTTAGAAGCCATCTGTTTTGCGAAAGCTGTACAAAGCGGTCCGCATATTTTCAATTTTAAAGAGGCCTATCGCCAGCTCCAGCAGCAACAGGGCGTCAGTTTGGTGGCTGATAGCCAACAATTAGTTGATAACTGCAAACTGCTGCTTGCCGACTCCGGCTTAAGGCAGTTACAAGGCCAGCGCGCTTTACGTTTTTTCTCGCAGCAACAAGGGGCTACTGGCCGAACCTTGGATGCTATCGCAACCCTGTTAGGAACTTCGTCTATGCCACAAGCAGCAGATCAGCATAACCCGCAAATAAGCCAGTATAATGGGAGTCACTTTTGGTTTGACCCTACATTTTTCACCGCGATGCAGGCCGAACATTTCCAAGGTGCATGGTGGCAAGCTCAGCACGCGGTGATTGGTAGCTCAACCGGTCGCAATACTGCCTATTTTGTACAACACGGGCCGCATAAGTTGGTGCTTCGGCATTATTATCGTGGTGGTTTAGTCGGTAAATTGCTGCACGATCAGTTTTGGTTGCAGCCTGTCAGTCAAAGCCGAGCCATGCAGGAATATCAGTTGTTAAGTTGGATGCGTGAGCAAGGTTTAGCGGTACCCAAACCTGTGGCTGCGCATTATCAGCGAACAGGTTTGATTTACCGTGCTGATCTACTCATTGAGTTAATTCCAGATAGCAAAGATTTGGCGGCAATCTTGTTAAGCCGCCCAATAACTAAACCAGAATGGCATGCGATTGGCGCGACGATAGCCCAAATGCACGCACTGGGGGTTTATCATTCAGATCTGAATTGCCGAAATATTATGCTCGATGGCAAGGGTAAAGTTTGGTTAATTGATTTTGATAAATGTCAGCGACGTCAGTCAGGTGATTGGATGACACAAAATCTAGCACGCCTGTTGCGGTCATTTAATAAAGAACAACAGAAATTAGCAGGTTTTAATTGGCAAGCCGCAGATTGGCAGGCATTACTTGCTGGCTACCAACAACATTCTGTTTAGTAACTTCAATAGTTAGAGTGAATTGAACCGTATTTTTCTCTATCAAAATGCTCAAGTCTAGCCGATAAAAAAGCCCAGCAAATGCTGGGCTTTTTGTGAATTACGATTTTCTCACTGGATGAAGCTTATTGATGTGATGTGGTTAGTGTTAAACCAGCAACCGCTGAATAACCACGGATACCGATGTTGTAAGTGCCTGCAACTGGGTTTGCGAAAGTACAAGTTTCAGCACTACCAGTTTTGTATGGACGGCAGTCGTAAGTTGTTGTGGTTGGGTTGGCACCACGGCGCACATACAAGTCAGCATCACCAGTACCACCAGAGATAGTCACTGTCAGGTTAGTTTTGCCTGACGGTACTGTTACTGTGTAGTATTTCCAAGCGCTTTTCGCCACGCTGATGTTAGAAACTGTTGAGGTAACTGGTGTTGTCGTACCACCACCGCCGCCAGTTGTGCCAGCAGCTTTTGCAACTGCCGCACCAGCATCAACAATACCTGTACCGCAGTTGGTGCAAGTTGCTGGGAATGCACGAGTTGTAGTTTTCAGAATTGATTCTACTTCGTCTGGCGTCGCTGTTGGTTTTTTCTGCAGGATTAACGCAGCAACACCAGCAACATGTGGCGCAGCCATTGACGTACCTTGCATGTAGCTGTAGACATCAGAACCTGGGGTCGTTGAACCGCTGTTATGAGTCGATAACACACCGTTAGAATCGTTTGCTGAGTTTTGTGCGCCACCAGGTGCAGCAACGTCAATTGAAGTACCATAGTTTGAGTAGTATGCACGGCCACCGCTGCGGTTAGTTGCAGCTACGTTAACCACACCAGCACAGTTACCTGGGTTGTAGTTATTTGCGTTGTCGTTATCGTTACCTGATGCGATTACAACAACAGTGCCACGTGAGCGTGCTGAGTTGATGGCAGCTTGTGTTGTTGAATCACACGCACCAGAACCACCTAAGCTCATGTTGATAACTTTTGCTGGAGTAGTAGTTGTTGGTACACCAGACACTGTGCCACCAGAAGCCCAGATAATACCGTCAGCGATATCTGAGGTGTAACCACCACATTTACCTAATACACGCACCGGCATTACTTTTGCGCCGTAAGCAACACCTGCAACACCAGTACCGTTATTTGTTACAGCTGCAATAGTACCGGCAACGTGAGTACCATGCCAAGAAGAGCCCGATGCTGAGTGAGTACCGCCACATTCGTTAGCAACAATCCAATCACCTGGATCTTTGGCATCGTTATCACGACCGCCGCCATCGTTACCAACGAAGCTGTCAGAAATCATGTCATAACCAGCGATAATGTTAGCATTTAAATCTGCATGAGGGCGGTAGCCTGTATCTAACACAGCAACAACAACACCAGTACCGGTTGCTAAGTCCCAAGCTGCTGGGACGCGCATGCCACCAGTAGACTCATAGTAGTGCCATTGGCTGGTGTATTGTGCGTCGTTTGGTGTAGCGAACGCATGCATCATGCGGTCTTCTTCTACAGATGCAACGTTAGGATCTTGCGCCAACAACGCAATCATTTGCTTAGTTTCTTGCTTAGATAAAGTGCGGTCGGCTTTCACAACGTGACGGCCAGCCAGTGACATTTCACGCACGTGTGATAATTTTTCACCGGCAAGTGCAGTTAAATCTTGAGACACTAAAGATTTAACTTTCGCTGATGACACCACTGAACCGCCAGTAGCAGAAGCGCTCATGGTTGAGTCAGTTGCTTTAAATTTAACGATAAAACGTGTCGCAGGTCCGGTTGCGGCTTCCTGAGTCAATTCAGGGACGATTACATTAGATTTCTTGGAGACAGTGGCAGCAAATGCATTTGCTGACAACAGAACCGCTGCGGTGCAGAGGGCTACACGTGATAAGGTAAATTTATTCTTATGCATCTTTTAGGTCTCGCTACATGTTGGTGTTATTGGCCTGGACTGCCCGCTGTTTTTAGGTTGCTTCTAATGAGCTTGTTGAGCGGGTCGACCAATAAAACATCAATATGCGGTTGCTGTAAAGTGGCTTTATTTTCACAAAAATAACAAAATAGGAAAAAGTGTGAAAAGTTGTAAGTGAGGATTTTGGGGAAAATCGTTAAAAGATCGCTCAAGATCCGCATGATATAAAGGATGTATTACATTTGGTTACATCTGTGTTATTTAGATTAATTAAATAACATAGAACAAAAAGTTATAAAAAAACTTTGTTAAAATGGTCAAAAATCAAAGCAAATTTGATATGACAGCTTGAAATCCCCAGTTTGTTGGCGCTAACGGCGCAAATTTTGAAATGGGCCCGGTAATTTGCCTTTATGCGTGATGTCGTCGACAATAGACACTTTTAAGAGTCTAAAGGCGAAAATCGTGCAAGAGTGGGATGTTGTGGTTGTCGGCGCTGGCGCAGCTGGTTTATTTTGTGCAATTACCGCGGCAAAGCGCGGTAGACGAGTGCTGGTGGTCGATAATGGCAAAAGGATCGGGCGTAAGATCTTAATGTCAGGCGGTGGTCGTTGTAATTTTACCAACATCTACGCAAGCCCAGCCAATTACTTGTCAGCCAATCCCCATTTCTGTAAATCGGCGTTAAGCCGTTACACGCAGTGGGATTTTATTGCCTTAGTCGCTCAGTACCAAATCCCCTATCACGAAAAGACACTAGGCCAGTTATTTTGTGATGACAGTGCCAAAGATATCGTCGATATGTTGCAGCAAGAGTGCAACAAAGCTGGGGTGAAGATAGCATTATCCCAAGAAATCAGCAGTGTTGTTCATCAAGAAGGTCGCTATTTGTTAACAACTTCGACGCAACAGTTGAGTTGTGAAAGTTTAGTCGTCGCGAGCGGTGGTTTGAGTTTGCCAAACTTAGGCGCAACCTCGTTTGGCTTTCAGTTGGCAGAGCAATTTGGCATTAATGTCTTGCCGGTGCGGGCGGCCTTAGTGCCACTAACTTGGCAACCTGCTGATAAGGCTGTATTTGCCGAAATCTCTGGTGTATCGTTGCCGGTGACGGCAGAAGCTAATGATGTGGTTTTTGCCGAAGATATGCTGTTTACTCACCGCGGGCTAAGTGGGCCGGCAATTTTGCAAATCTCCTCGTTTTGGCAGCCAGGTGATAAGCTTACCGTAAACTTGCTACCTGGGCAGTCGCTAATGGATTTGTTGACTGAACAACAAAAGCACCCTGAACAAGAGTTAAAAACAGCATTAGCGCGATTGTTACCGAAGCGTTTGGTCGAAACATTACTTGCACAGCAGTTATTTACCAATCAACCGCTGAAGGCGCTTAATCCCAAGAGCATGCAGAAAATAGCAGATAGCTTGCAGCAATACGTGTTTAAACCAAATGGCACCGAAGGTTATCGCACCGCTGAAGTTACCTTGGGCGGTGTCGACACGCATGAATTGTCCTCAAAAACCATGGAAGCCCGCAAGCAGCCGGGCTTGTACTTTATTGGCGAAGTGGTCGATGTAACCGGTTGGCTTGGTGGTTACAATTTCCAATGGGCTTGGAGTTCAGGGTGGGTTGCTGGTCAATACTGTTAGGTGTTTTCCTAAACCCACCTTATGGAATACTCGCTTTTACACCTGCGCTAGCGCTGTTCTTGAGGCCTTGCTCAACAGCGCGTTAGCTAATTTACTTTGAGAGAAATTGTCGTGTCGACGCCAGACTCCCTCTTCACTTATTTAGCGCGCAAAGTTTGTATTGTACCGACGGCCAAAATGGCAACCGCTGACAAATTTACCGCTCTTTGCAACAGGTCTTCGTTAGCTTATTTCGTGTTGTAGTGTTACTCACTCGGGTTGTCGAATCTCTCTATCTCTGTATTTTTCCCCGCACTATGGTGATATCCGTTGCAGCAACCAGCATTTCGATTTGCCATTAAAACAAAAGCAATAAAATTTTAGACAGGGGTTAGATAATGCACAAACGTAACGCACTTTCGCTGGCGATAGCGCTCGCATGCGCTTTTCCTGCCGTCGCACAAGATGTTGCAGTCAAAAACAACAATGAGGCTGCTGCCAAAACGCAAAACAGTGAAACCGAGTTAGAGGTGATTTCGGTCACTGCCACCAAACGTAAAACCAAACTGATGGAAACGCCGGTGGCAATTTCTGCGCTCGGTGAGGCGCAACTGAAGCAACATGGCGTTGATAATGTGATAGATATCGCAGATTTGGTGCCAGGTCTTGATATCGCCGTTTCGTCTGAACAATCGGCGCCTGTGATCACCATGCGCGGCATTCGGTCCACCAATATTACTGAATTAGGCGACCCAGCAGTTGGCGTTCACCTAGATGGTATCTACTCGCCACGGATGCAAGGCGCGTTGGCATTGATGTATGACGTCGAGCGCGTCGAAGCGCTGCGCGGTCCACAAGGGACGTTGTTTGGACGCAATTCAACGGTAGGCAGTATCAATGTGTTGTCGGCAAAACCAGAGTTAGGCAAAACCTACGGCTACCTAAATGCCGAGTTAGGGCGCTTTAATGCCAAAAGTACCGGAGGCATGTTCAACTTAGCCGTTAGCGATGACTTTTCCATCCGTTTTGCCGGCAAAACAAACAAACGCGATTCTTACGTTGAAGGGTACTTTGATCCGAACCAATATGACACTCGCTACTTACCTGCCGGAGTCTTGAACGCTGAAGTTATTTCGGAAAACTCCTATCAAGGCATTGGCCAAACCTTAACCCAGCGCGAAAACTGGTGGATTGATGCAGCTGGCACAAATCCTGACGCCCAGAAAGTGAGAGCGCTAACGCCTGCGGATAAAGCCGATTTTTACAATAATGCCAATGAACAGTCGTTCCGTGTCAGCACCTTTTGGGAACCGTCTGGCGGCAAATTTAGCAATCATACCGTCTTTCAGTATTATAAAAATGACAGCGCCGGCTCAGTCGATATGGTTAATTGTGAAAAACTTCGCGGTAGGCCAAGTGAATTCGGTGGCGATTGCTCGACATTCTTGCCAAGCGACAATACCTATCAAGCCGTCGTCAACGTGCCAGGAAAGTTGGAACTTGATATTACTTATCTGCGAAATACGCTGAATTATGAACTGACTGATGAGCTCAGCTTAGTTTGGTTAGCGGGTTTTGAAGATATGAAGCGACAGTCGGCGCAGGATATTGAAATAGGCCTAGACGTTTGGGATGGCGCGATGTTTTTCCTCGATGGTACGGGAGCTCGCTCATATTCGACTGAAGTGCAATTGCAGTCTGACGACGTGGGGGATTTGATTTGGATTGCCGGTATTAATTTGTTCCACGAACAAACAACCACCGTTGGTTATTATGATAACCCCATGGATGATAAAGCATTTTGGGATCAACCAGATCGTTCTACCGATGCGTTGGCTGCTTTTGGTCAAGCCACTTACAATCTATCGCCAGAGTTGCACTTGACCGTAGGCTATCGTTTCAGCGATGAAACCAAAGAAGACAAAGGCGGTAGAACGCTGCGTTGTTCAAATGCAGATGGTTGCGCGCCAGGTTGGTTTAATCGCACAACATTGTCGGCACTGCCAAAGAATGCTTTTGAAAACCCTGCAATTTATAAATCTTCATTTGCCAATGACAACAAAGGCAGTTGGCGCAATCACGATTTTCGCTTAGGTCTGGATTATGATCTAACCGCAGATACCATGCTGTATGGGTATGTCGCTTCGGGCTTTAAAGCCGGAGGCATTGGTGATGTGTTTGAAGTGGTTAACGACAGAACGGGGCAGGTTAAGCGTTTTGAAACGCAGTTTGATCCGGAGCAAGTGTTGACTTATGAGCTGGGTGCTAAAACCAGTTTGCTAGATAACTCATTGAATCTACAAGGTGCGTTTTTCTATACCGACTATACCGATATGCAGTATGCGTCGGTGGGCTCTATTGGTTCTGTCGAACGTTTAGCGCCAGTGGAAAATCCAGATGGTAGTCCAGTGTTAGATGCCAATGGCCAACCGGTATTGGATTATCGCAATATGCCAGTCATTGCCTATTACACGCAAAACGTCCCAAGCTCCACAGTCAAAGGCATCGAAGTAGAGTTTGATTGGAAGCCTTATCCAAGTGGCCGTATCAATGGTTATGTGACGTGGACCGAGGCCCGAGTGACCGAAGACTGGATCACCAAGTGGGATTACGACCCGCAATATTTGTTTAAATTGTCTTATGAAGCCTCAATGGACCCGAACAACACCCTGTTGAAAACCAACCTCAAAGGCAATCAGCTCGCGATGGTACCGAAGTACAGCGCTAACCTAAGTTATACCCATAGTATTGATTTAGGTAGTTACGGCTTTATCCACGGTTGGTTTAACTGGAGCTGGAAAGACAAGTCGTACAATACCATTTGGAATTTAGACAAACACTTGGACGATATGAACTTCGCGGTATCCGATGAAGCAACACGTTACATCGATGACCGCAGGGATGCGTATTCGTCTGCTAATGCCTCGATTAAGTACGAGCCAGTTGGTCAAGCTTGGTTTGCTGAAGTTTTTGTCAGCAATGCCACCGATGAAATTGTGCAGCAATGGAGCAACACAGGGAAAGGCTTCCCGAAAGGTAGTTTTGGCATGCCGCGGTATTATGGCATTCGCACTGGTTTTAATTTCTAAACCGACGATTGCAACAGCTCCGCCACTGCGAAGGTTTAGGCAGTGGCGGTTCGTCAAGATTGGGTAGATGAAGTAAAACCGGTGATGTCAATGAAATGCGTATGCAATACCATCACTATGATGTGGTTGCACCTGGTTGTAGCTGCAAGTCTTCATGTTCCAACTTTTGACTTTCGGTAAGCCACTTGGTGTTATCAGAACTGTATTAAGTCTACCCCGCGAACCATTCATGTTCACCTGCAGCAACATAGGCTGCATAGATAAAAGGAAAGCAAAATGATCAGCGCAAAGCGCGGTTATCTATTGTGCTGTTTGTTGCTCGCTCCGGTCGCGACAACAATGGCAAGTGAGACGCAAAAGGTGCAGTGGCCCTATGTCAATACTGGGCTGCAGCCAGATCCGCAGCTTGAACAAATTCTTGATCAACTGCTGGCAAGAATGACACTAGCGCAAAAAGTGGCGCAGATCATTCAACCAGAAATTGGTTACTTGACCGTCGCGCAAATGCGCAAATATGGCTTTGGTTCTTACCTCAATGGCGGCAACACCGCGCCATATGGGAAAAAACGCGCTCCTGCTGATTTGTGGTTGCAATATGCCGATGAAATGTATGCTGCTTCTGTTGATGCCAGCCAAGATGGTAGTCGGATCCCCGCCATTTGGGGAACAGATGCCATGCATGGTCATAGCAATGTTTTTGGCGCGACGTTATTTCCGCACAATATTGGCTTAGGGGCTGCGAATGACCCTGAACTCATTCATCGAATTGGCGTGGCGACCGCGAAAGAAGTCGCAGTCACCGGCATCGAGTGGAGCTTTGCGCCGACCGTTGCAGTAGTCAGAGACGATCGTTGGGGGCGTACTTATGAAAGTTACTCGGAAGATCCTGCCATCGTAAAAGCTTATGCTGGACAGATGGTTTCTGGCTTGCAGGGCACGCTTGGCACGGATTATTTGACTGGTTTTGGTAGGATAGCCACGGCCAAGCATTTTGTCGGTGATGGCGGCACTGCCAATGGCATTGACCGCGGCGACACCTTGATTGATGAACAGGGTCTTCGTGACATTCATGCAGCAGGTTATATGACGGCTATCGAAGCGGGCGTGCAATCGGTGATGGTGTCCTTCAATAGCTGGAACGGTTCGCGGCTGCACGGGCATAAATATCTCCTGACCGATGTGCTAAAGAAGCAAATGGGTTTCGATGGGTTTGTGGTCAGTGATTGGAATGGTCACAAATTTGTTGAGGGCTGCGACCTTGAACAATGCGCTGGCGCCATTAATGCCGGTGTCGATGTCTTAATGGTTCCCGAGCATTTTGAGGCTTTTTACCACAATACTATCCGCCAAGTGGAACAGGGGATTATTGCGAAGGAGCGTATTGATGATGCCGCACGACGCTTTTTGCGCGCAAAAATCCGCTGGGGAATGCTTAAGCGGGGCAAACCGTCCAGTCGTCCAGAGTCGACAGCCACGGAAGTATTTAACAGCCAAGCCCATAAAGATTTAGCGCGTGAGGCGGTTCGCAAATCACTAGTGCTGCTGAAAAACAATGGACAAGTGCTGCCATTAAACCCTAAACAACGCATCCTCGTGGCCGGTGATGGCGCTGACAACATCGCCAAACAAGCGGGTGGTTGGAGTGTTTCATGGCAAGGCACCGATAACACGAATGCAGACTTTCCGAATGCTACGTCGATTTATCAAGGGATACGCCAACAAGTGGTTGCGGCAGGTGGCGAAGTGGAACTTGCTGTGGATGGGCGTTACACGAAAAAGCCAGAGGTCGCTATTCTAGTGGTGGGTGAGGCTCCGTATGCGGAATGGTTTGGTGATATTCAGCGACTGGAATACCAATATGCCAATAAAAGTGACTTAGCGCTGATGCGAAAACTGCAACAGCAAGGGATCCCGGTCGTTACAGTGTTCCTGACAGGGCGACCACTTTGGGTCAACAAAGAACTTAATGCCTCAGATGCTTTTGTGGTTGCTTGGCTCCCTGGTTCTGAAGGACAAGGGATTGCCGATGTTCTACTGACGAATAAGCAAGGAGACATCCAGCATGATTTTCACGGCAAGCTCAGTTTTTCTTGGCCGCGCCAGGATGATCAGTTTGTATTAAACAAAGCCGACGCGCATTACAATCCATTATTTGCCTATGGTTATGGCTTAACTTATGCCGACAATGTGCAGGTGCCAGCACTGTCCGAACAAGGATCTGCCCGCACGGAAACCCTTGCTGATGACGGTATCCTGCCGCTTTTTCTACGGAATTTGACCGCTGGGATGACATGGGCGTTGACAGACCGGACAAGCACTTTGGTCACTGCACCATCAGGCACTAGTGCCGATGGCAAAAGTTTGGCCATGCAATCGGTTAATCTGTCATACCAAGAAGATGCGCGGCAACTGCGCTGGCATAGCAACAGCCTTGCCTCTGCAAGCTTGCGTTATGTCGATGCAAAGGCGAGTATGCCTCATCGCGCAGCAAAGGTTTTGCGCTTTAGTCTTCGCGTCGATCAATCTGTCCCTGCGCAGCTTAATTTAGCGATACTCTGTGATGAAAAACAGCAGTGTGTAAGGCAGTTGCCGCTGGCTGAGCGCTTAGGGACATTAAAACCGGGGGTATGGCAGACTATAGAGGTTGCGCTTGGTTGCAGTGACAATTTGCAGGCGGATACACCAATGGTGGATGCCGTGGTATTTAGCTCGCAAGGCCGGCATAGTCTCGCCCTTGCCGACGTGGTCTTTTCAACCTCGCAAGAAAAGACCTCCGGAACTGGCAATGTGATTTATTTAGCATGTCCAACACCTTAACTTGGTTGGACGAACCCCAACAGCAAAATGTTGATTACCGCTGTTGGGGTTTAACGTTAGGGGTTTAATCGTGTTGCAAGCGCTCAATCGCAATCAACTTTTTTGGCTCTGCCAACTTGGCGGCTGGGCTGTTTATGCCTTACTCACCGAATTAATGATTAAAATCCCGAGTCAGGAACCTTGGCAAGTCAGCTTGCCACATTTGTTGTTGGATACCTGTTTTGGTTTTCTACTCACTTTGTTGTTGCGCACTTGGTATCGACGGGTGAGTCAGCAAGATGCTCGCACCAAAATTATGTTACATCTCTCGGTTATTTTTTTGGCATGTCTTATCTGGACACAATTAAAATGGCTGAGTCTGCAGTGGTTATATGGCCAAATATGGCAACCAATGACTTGGTTTGATTTTGGGACTTGGAATTCGGCGTCGCTGACCATTTTATTGACTTGGACTGCGTTGTATTACGCATCCAAAGCCACTTTTGAGACGATGGAACAACGGCAAAAAGCTGCTGATGCGATACACCTAGCGAAAGAAACCCAGCTAAAGATGCTGCGTTATCAGTTGAACCCGCATTTTATGTTTAACAGCATCAATGCGATTTGTACGTTGATTTTAAAACACGACAATCAACAAGCCGTGATCATGTTAGAACGGTTATGCGATTTATTGCGTTATAGTTTGTATACCGATCCGTTAGCAAAAGTGACTGTGGCGGAAGAGATCCAAATATTACAAACTTACTTCGCGATTGAACAATGTCGATTTCGGGAAAAGCTAACAATTTCGATTGAAGCCGACACGGAAATCAAAGATGTTTTAATGCCGTCGATGTTATTACAACCGCTCGCGGAAAATGCACTTAAGCATGGAATGAGCATGCCTGATCTCAACTATGCTGTCAGCGTTACCTTCGCCAATATCAACGGATACTTAGAGATAACTATGCTGGATAATGGCAGCGGGTTTGCACAAACCCCTGATTCGGTATCTGCGGGCATTGGTTTGCAAAACTGTGAAGAACGTTTATCACTGATTTATCCAGGGCAGAGTGTATTTAAGTTTGGCAACAGGCCGGAAAAAGGCGCGTGGATCCAAATTAAGATCCCTATCGAGCGCTCGGTATTTCGACCATCGAGGACAGTATGACAACACTTCGCACCTTGATTGTAGATGATGAAGCTGCGGCAATTGAAGGGCTGCGCATTCGCTTACAAGGATTTGCTGAAATCAACATTGTGGCTGAAGCGACCAATGTCGCTGAGGCTATTCATGCGATAAATCATCACCATCCTGATCTCATTTTCCTTGATATCGAAATGCCAGGACAAACTGGCTTTGATTTAATCCGCCAATTTCAACCAGAGCAATGTCCGGCTGTCATTTTTGTTACGGCTTTTCATCACCATGCTGTGGAAGCATTCGAAGTAAAAGCGATCGATTACTTACTAAAACCAGTCAAACTTGACCGCTTGGCTGATGCCATAGGCCGAGTTTACAAGCAGCTTGCTAGTGCTGATAAATCGCAGATGCTGGATGTTGCCTATCAGCTTAATTCCCCGTTTAAGCATAGTGTCGATGATACTGAAGTTTTGGAGCCTCAATATCGTATTGAGAAACAAAAACTAGTGATCCAAGACCGACATAGTCCGATTCAATTTATTGCTTATGAAGATATTATTTGGATTGACGCGGCTGGCGATTATATGTGTGTGCACACCAAACATGAAACGCATGTCATGCGAACGCGACTGAAAAATTTGTTAAATGAGCGGCTGCCAGATGTGTTTGTGCGGATCCACAAATCCACAGTGGTAAACCTTACTTATATTGATAAGTTGCAGCCGTTAGGTAATTCAGAATATAACGCGGTGCTACTCAACGAAAAAGTATTGAAGGTTAGTCGAACCTACGCGCGTGAGCTAAAAAAGCGGTTATTGGATTAAATGAACTCAGCTTTTTACCGCCAATTTTAATTCAAACACTAATGCTGCGAAAATGTCACAGCGCTTTAACACTGACTTCGCCTGAACAATCCACGGCTTAAGCTAAAACAACTTTCGCTATGCACTATTCACCTTTAATATGCCGCATGCTTTTAAAGCCAGACATCTGCTTATTTAGGAAACCGCGCATGAAAAAACTTTCTGCAGTCCAGCTAAAACAACAAAAGGCCGTGCTTGAGGCTGTAACATTGCTAGAAGCTCAAGCCAAAACCGAGCTTGCAGGAGTGGTGCAATGTTGGTTTAGTTTAGAGTATGAAGCGTTCCCTAGTTCGCTGTTAGTCCGAGTGCAATTTACTGACACCGAATCTTTAACCGCAGCCACTCCTGAACTGTTGAGGTGGCAGCAGCTTAACAGTCGTTTACTGCTGAAAAAAGGTATTGTACTCAAAGCCATGCGCAATCATTTGGTGTTTACCTGCGATGCGCCTTGAGCATGCTTAAAATGGCAGTACCTGACCATCCCAATTTAATAAATGGCCATGCTGCGCAGTGACTAAGTTTGTTGCGACATCGGCAAGTCGCAATGCCGTAGCCTCAGTGGTTTGCAACTGGCCTTTCGCTAAGTTTTGCTGAAAGGGCTGGGACAGTGCGGTATCGGTGGTGCCAGGGTGGACTGTAACCAAAATAAGTGCCGGTTGTAAGCGACGAAGTTCAATTGCTGCGGTTTTCACTAACATATTTAACGCCGCTTTGCTTGCGCGATAGCTATACCATCCGCCAAGTTGGTTATCAGTGATACTGCCTACTTTTGCCGATAACCACAGCATTTTCAGCCCAGGTTGCTTGCTAACAAACGGCATGAGCCGCTGCAGCCAAAGTGCCGGTTCCACGGTATTGGCTTGCAGATTTTCTAACATAAATTGGGCGTCGAGCGATTTTAAAGTTTTCTCCGGGCGTCGAGTCTCGTGATGCAACAAGCCAATACAACAAAATATCAACTCGGTCGGGTTAGTAAACACCTGCGGCAACAGCGCTGCATAGGTGGCTTCATCGAATGACGAAGTACAATGCCAATGCAAGTTTTCGTTATCGCTTAGGCTTGCAGCAGACGGATGTTCGTGTTGTTGCTGGCGGCTAAAAACCACTACTTGATAGCCACGCTCGAGATAAAGCTGCATCAGCGCGCTAGCGATGCCACCACCGCCCAGAATAATTACTTGCATAAACTAAACTCCCATCAATGTTATGCAAGGGTACGGGGCCGCATAGTTTCTCGATCAATGACCGAAGTCTTTGCCGAATGATTAAAATTTAACGCGCTGAACTCCAGCCATTATTGTTTTAATGTTGTAGGGTTGTTTGGTTGTTTTGCCAATAAAAAGCGCAGTGGCACATCTAAGCGTTGCGCCCATGCTTGCTCTGAGTGTTCTGCGCCAGGGAAAAACTTAGTTTGCCAAAGGTCTGGCCCGAAGTTTTTCTGCTGCATAATGGCATCCACCTGCTTTTGCAAAGGTGGATACCAAGCATCTAGGGTTTGATCGCCATAATCAAAATAAAATTTATGCTTGCCTGGCGCTGGCAAATGTTGGGTTAGGTACGCAAAGAATTTTGCTGGGACGGGATTATCAGCCGTCATAAAACTGCCTGGCCAATGCGTTGAGAGACAAGCGGCACCGCCAAAAATATCAGGGTATTCAGTAATTGCGTACATCGAAATAAGTCCACCCATGCTCGAACCCATCACAAAAGTATGGGCTTGATCGGTGTAAACCGAAAAATGACTATCAACATAAGGTTTCACTTCGCTGACGAGGAATTTTAGATAGCGGTCGGAGTACACCGGCTTGCTAAAAAGTTTCACCTGCTCACTGCGCATTTGTTGATATTGTGACTCTTGTTGGGCTGGACTCAGGTTGTGAAATGGTCGTTCCGGAAAATATTCAGCATGCCGATTGGCTTCGCCATTGTGAATGCCGACCACAATAAAAGGCTGCACTTTTCCCTGATTAATTAATGTTTGGCCGACTTCGTCAATGCGCCACTCCTGTTGATTCCAGGTCGTACGACCGTCAAACAACATCTGTCCATCATGCATATAAAGGACGGCATACTTGGTTTTGTTGCTATAACCCTGTGGGAACCAAATATCAATATGTCTGGCGGGTACAAATTGCGAGGGGAAATTACTCAGTCGTTCAATAGTGCCGAAACTTGGTTTTGGCATGGCGGCTTGGCAGAGCAAAGTAAAGATACAAAGCATCGACAGAAAAATATTTTTTAGCATATTTGCGGTTGCCTGATTTTTAATCTGTTATCAATAACAGGTATTTAGCAAAAAGCAACAGGGCATACGAATGCGCTGTGTGGATAAGAGCATGCTGGGTTGCCTTGAACTCTTGAGAACTCATCTATAGTTAAGTTGGTGTGGGTCGGCAAGGTTTAACCAAATAGGTGGCAACAATGGCAACAACTTCTGAAAATGCTTATCGTCTCATTCGCTCGCAAGCACTTGATGATGCTCAAGCGGAAAAATTCTATCAACAGGGACTGGCCTATTTTGGCTCAGACCAATTATTTGCACAGTGGTTGACTAGTGCAAATGCGTACACGATGGGGCAGGCTCCGCTGAATGCATTATCGGCAGATAATGGTATCGAATATCTCAGTTCATTGATGTCGAGAATGGGTGAGTATTAGCGCTGTAATGATGCACAGCATCAAGACAAAAATAAGGGCAGCAAATGCTGCCCTTATTTTGTGGCCGTTTGAGTACTCTAATGAGCTTGCAAGTCCCAACCAACAACCCCAATTGCGACTGAACAACAGTGCAATTGAGTACCTCAAATGCCTTGGGCTAGTGCAACCCTGCAGAATTTATGCTGAAAGTTGGTCGAAAATATTCAAAAATGTTGGGTTCCGAGTGATGGTAACCGGCTCAATATGCAGACGATCTGCGATATCTTTTGCTGAAATTACCCCACGAATTTGATGATTATCAATATCAATTACCACGCAGTAAGGTTCACCGCTGTGTTGTAATGTATTTAACACATCGCCAACGCTGCAATGCTGAATTTGCTGGTAAGACAGCGCAATAATACGCTCCCGTGGCCGCATCAAATCTGCGACTAACAAATCTGCTGCTTTCACGTCTTTACTGACGTGTTGAAGAATATTTTGGGTAGAAAGTTGCTCAGTGCTAATCAAGCCGACCATTTCTTCGTCGGCATCAACCACCAACTTGAGCCGAGAATGTTCATTATTCATCATTTCCAATGCATCGATGGCCTTCGTTTTTGCATCTAGAATTGACGGCGCATATTGACGAAAATCGGTGAAAATCTGCAATGCAGGCGAAGTTAATTTAGTTTCTAAAAACTCTTTTGGCTGTACTAAATGATCAATGTGATCAACGGTATAAACATTTAACTTTCTCATAGAAAACTCCAATAGCAGCGTGTCGTCTAAGGCGTCAACGCATGCATAAACACTGATGGTACATGATGTTTTATAAAGTTCAGCAGTGCAGAAATCTGCCAATGCTGGAGTTGAAGTTAAACGATGACTGGTGGTGCCCGCGTGCGGTAATGACGATGGTGGCCTACCGAAAATATTTGCTCATCAGTCGGCACGCGACGGATAGCATGTTGACAAGCTCTAATAGATAAAGTTGAAGATGCTAAACAATCCTGAGAATCGTGTGAATTGTATGATTTGTCTTTAGGTTTTTGTACATTTTCGACATCGATAACAACTTGCTGGGTTACCGGTGCGATGACGCT
Organism: Alteromonadaceae bacterium; assembly: GCA_041914845.1. GTDB lineage: Bacteria > Pseudomonadota > Gammaproteobacteria > Enterobacterales > Alteromonadaceae > Pararheinheimera. The sequence continues at coordinate 463,603 of JAYSCP010000001.1, read as the reverse complement.
TTGCTGGCTAAACTTGGCTTGATGCACATCCATCCAGCTTTCAGTTACAGATCGAGCAGAACCAGACAGCAAACTGCTGACATAGATCACTACTAACCACAACTGAAGCAAACGCATAATGCTATCCTAGTGCCAAAGCATGGCCTTGGGGATTAATGAAAGCCCTAACACAAGAGCTATGTAAGCACTATAGCAGCTGAATTTTGTTTCTGGCAATGCGCTAATTTTTTTATAAATGAAAAAAAGTCAACTTTGCTGACCGTAAAAAACTGATCTAGGTCAAGAAAGTTGACATTTTTGGTTGGTTTTTAATCGTGTATAGTTGCTAAAAATGGCCTAACTATAGAAATTTCATAGCGAATTTCAGCAAATACACAAGCATCATTAAAAACAGTAGCCCTTGCAAGTACAGGACTAAAAACCACTGGCCCGATGAGAGCCTCAGTGTGCTTAATTTGCGACGAATGGCATCATAGTGCTGTCCGAAATTCATTAGTAGCCCTCCTGAAAGTCTTCGACTTTGCCAGCAAAAATCCGATATCCCCATAAGGTGTATGCCAGTATTAGTGGCACAAAAATCGCGACACCAGGCAACATAAACCATAAACTTGCGCTTGGTGCTGCCGCTTGTAAGTAAGTGAGCTGACCGGGAATTAATGCTGGGAACAGGCTAACTAATAAACCGATAAAGCCTAAGGTAAAAATACTTACAGCTAACCAAAACGGCCGATCTTCATGAGTGCTACGCGGAATATGGCCAGCTTTTAGTTTTGTGCGTACTTTGGCAAGGTCAACCCATAACAATCGCGCTGCGAGAACTGCCAGCAGTGGCAATGGCGCCAATACCAAAGGATGCCAGCCACTAAACCAGCGGGCAAATATCTCTGGGCTTTTTAGCAAAGTCCATAAGCTAACGACAGCCATAGCGACCATCACCACCAACACCAAGCGTTGGCCATAACGTGCCGCTTGTGCTTGAATGTCGTTGCGGCTCTTCATTACTAGGTAGGTGCAGCCTAGGAGCGCATAACCGGCGACCACGGCAAAGCCGGTAAAGATAGTAAATGGAGTCATCAGCACGAGGCTGTGGCTGGCAGTATCTGGGATGCCTTGAATCACAGCGCCAAGCATTAAACCTTGGCAAAAAGCGGCAAGCATCGACCCGGAAGCAAATGCGCGATTCCACCAGATTTTAGAGCTTTCAGATTTAAATCGATATTCAAAAGCGACCCCACGGAAAATCAATCCGATAAGCATCAACATGATGGGCAGATAAAGACCCGACAATAAACCAGCGTATGCGCTTGGGAAGGCGCCAAATAAAATGACACCACCGAATACTAACCATGTTTCATTGCCATCCCAAACGTGGGAAATCGAACGCATTAAATGATCTTTCGCCTGCTCTTCAGCGAACCACGGATACAAAATACCGATGCCAAGGTCAAAACCATCAAGGATGACGTACATCAAAATGGCAAAACCTAACAGTAGAAAGTAAAAAAGTGCCAGATCCATTATTTATCTCCTTGCTTTGATGAAGAGCTCACCGCTTTGGTAAACGCCAGGGCATAACCGCTCGCTGTCACACCGATTTTGTGTTGCGCTAAACTGGCAAGATCAGGCGGTCCCTTCTTGATGAGCTTGCGCATGAAATACAAATACACGCCAAATAACACAGTGTAAGTCAGCAGAAATAAGCTTAACGACAACGCAACGCGTTCCGCAGGTAATGGCGATACCACATCCATGGTTCTTACTAGGCCTTGCACTAACCAAGGCTGGCGGCCGATTTCAACTACATACCAACCCGCAAGCACCGCGATAACCCCAGTCGGTGCCATCCAACTGCAAAGAGTTAAAAACCAGTGATGTGAATAAAGTCGGTCTTTGCGCCGTAGCACGAGCCCCCAAACCGTGACTGCAATCATCAGCAAACCAAGCCCAACCATGATGCGAAAGGAGAAAAACACCATTGGCACATTCGGCCTGTCGCTGGCTGGGACAGCTTGCAGTCCAGTTAATTCTCCATGCCAATCGTGAGTTAGAATCAAACTGGCAAGACCGGGGACCGCGATTTCAAGATGGTTTTTCTCTGCCGCCATATCGGGAACGGCAAATAACAATAACGGCACAGAGCTCTCGCGTGCGGGCCAAATACCTTCCATCGCAGCGAGTTTCACTGGCTGATGTTCCTTCACATTGAGGCCGTGCAAGTCACCAACATAGGCTTGCAGAGGGGTTAGCACTAACAAAATCCACAATGTCATCGACAAGCCTTTGCGGGCGAAGGCCGATTGGGTATCACGGCGTAAATGCCAAGCGGAAGTCGCAAGCACCACTAAGCTTGCAGTGATGAAAGTTGCTAAGAGCATGTGGCTTAAGCGATACGGCATCGATGGGTTAAAGATAACCTCCCACCAGCTTGCTACTGTGAATTTTCCATCGATGAAATGATAGCCCGCCGGTGTTTGCATCCAACTGTTGGCGGCGATAATCCAAAATGCTGATATCCAAGTACCCACCGCAACAGTGCATGTGGCAAAGAAATGCAGACGAGCGCTGACTCGCTGCCAACCAAACAACATAATGCCGAGGAAACCTGCTTCTAAGAAAAATGCCGTCAGCACTTCATAAGCCATCAGTGGACCAAGCACCGCGCCAGTGATTTCTGAGAATTTGGAAAAGTTAGTACCGAATTCGTAGGACAAAACAATACCAGAGACCACACCCATGCCAAAGGTAATCGCAAAAGGTTTGATCCAAAATTTGGCGAGTTGTAAGTACACCGGATCTTTGGTTTTTAGGTAAAGTCCTTCCCAAATCGCAATGAGGGTGGCGAGACCAATAGTGATGGACGGAAAAATGATGTGAAAACTCACAGTAAACGCAAATTGTATGCGGGATAAAATCGCGCTATCCAGTTCCATGATTAACGCTCCTCTGCGGCTAATAGAGTTTGACGCAGCCAAGCCCAGCTAGCTGGGGCTGTCGATGCCAGCAAAATCAGGCATAACACTGAACCAACAAAAGCCAATTCTGGTAGATAAAAGTTGTTTAACATCAATGTACTCCAAACAAGGGATCTGTGCTTAGCTGTGCCAGAATCAGGCCAAGACGTAAATAAATCGTAGTTTATTGATCTATATCAAATTTTAGCGTGGGTATTGCCTTGGGTGTCAATCAGGTTTACGCTCTGCGCCACGCGATGCTGTCAACACCGTTAACAGTCTGGAGGTCGAGTGGATTTACAACGATGGTTTGAACTTACCATGGCATTGACATGCCTATGCGCTGGTTGGACGGCGCTGTGGTTGTGGTGGCATGCCAGGTTTCAAGCGGTGTTAGCGCCACTATCGGGCTTTAGTTTGATGATGGCATTGTGGTGTGGTGGTCACTTGGCCTTGCAACATCAGCATTATTTGATTGGTCAGCTACTCATTCTCGCCAATCCGCTGATGCCGACCTTTTTTTTGCAGTTTGCGCTCAGATATGTCGATAGTTCAGGTCGCAAATGGTTGCAGCGTCTGCGCCAAGCGTTGCCGTTTATTACGGCCGCTTCGTTGCTTGTGGTGTTGCTCAGTTGGAGTTTGCCATCATCGTCGGTGTTATTGCTTGCTGAAAAGCCCGTGTTTTTCATCTTTGCCGGTTTTGGATGGTTTAACTTAGCCTACACAGTGTTTATCGGCATTCTCGCGCATTGGCTGTTATGGCTTGGACGGCATGAACCTTCGGCCAACAAACGTCGTTCATTGTTGGCCATCAGTATGACCGCAGGGTTGGGGTTATTACTTGCCACGAGCTTTGTTTTCCCATCGTTTGGCTTTAATTGGTTCCCTTATCCGATGTTGTTATTACCCGGCTACTTAGTGCTGTTGGTCTATAGCGTATTGCGGTATCAAATGCTGGCGGTGAATGCGTTTGCCACGCGAGCTTTGCTTTATGTGGTGATGGCATTGTTGATTGTGCTTGGGGTTGCACTCAGTAGCGTGTTGTTCGCCCAGCTTGGAATGCCAGCGCTTGCTTCAGTCCCAGGTTGGCAATTGTGGTTGTACTCGTCCGTGCTGCTGTTGCTGGCGACAGCAAGCTATCGACCCGTCGCTCGATTTGCCGAACGTCTAATTTACCCAGGCGTACAAATGAATGAGCAAATGGTTAGCCGCTGGCAAGCGCAATTGGCAGTACCCGCGACTTGGGGTGATTTGGCCGAAACCGCGGCACAGTTGATTAGTGAGCCCCTAAAACAGCGATTACAGATCCGCATTTTGCCCGCTGATGTGACAAGCCAAGCGCAAAGCTATGCAAAAAGTGCAAAAAGTGACAGCCAAAGTGGCCCGCCTGACGAGCATGCCAAGGCAGCACTGCAGAGCTCCTTTTATCTTGAATGCAGTGCCGTCGACAATCGCTGGCAATTCCGTTTTAGTGATGATGTCGAATTAACGCCGACGTTAAAACTAACCACCGAAGTTTTTGGCGCTTTGTTGTGTAGCGCCTGTGCCAGTTTAGAACGCAGCTTAGCGCTAGCCGCTGTGCATAAACAGCAGTTGAGTCAGCAACATCTCATTGAACTGGGCGCTTTAGCTGCGGCGATGGCGCATGAGCTCCGAAATCCCCTGAATATTATTTCGATGGCGTCGGCCGCCGTGGACGATGAACTGCGCGGCCACATCCAAACGCAATTAAAGCGCGCCGACCGGCTGATTGCCGATATGTTGGTGTATGCCGGCCGTCTGCAAATCCAGCTGCAAACCGTGCAATTAAAACCATTGTTGCAGTCCGTGCTCACGCAGTGGCAATGGTCACCGGTGCAGGTTGAGCTTTTGGTTGCTGATGATCTGCAATTAACTGCAGATCCTTATCGGTTGCAGCAAGTGTTTATAAATTTACTCGATAATGCCCATGCGTTTTTGCGAAACGAAGCTGCTGGGCAATTGCAAATACAGGCTTTTCAGCTTAGCAGCGGCTGGATTGAAATCCGGGTGCAAAACAACGGGCCAGCCTTAGATGCGCAATTGCTGCAAGGCGGTCTGTTCCGGCCTTTTGTCAGCAAAAGACCCGGTGGCAGCGGGCTAGGCCTTGCCATTGTTAAACGAATTATTGATGCGCACCAAGGTCGCATTGAGCATCGGCAAGATCTCGGTTTTAACGTCAGTTTTGTGCTGACTTTGCCTGCTGCCGTAACGCAATTAGTCGCAGAGCTGCCATTTGCAGAGCAGCCTGCGACGCAAAAGCCAATTGAGCAAAATCCAGTTACCCAAAAGCTAGGAGAGCAATAGTGTTAGACACCTTGAGTACCGCCCATATTCTGCTGGTGGATGATGAGCCGTCGTTTCGCTTGCTTGGCGAAAGATTTTTGTCAAAACAAGGTTACAAGGTGCATTGTGCGGCTGACTTGACCCAAGCTCGCGCCGTGCTCGCATCAAATGTGGTGGATTTAGTGCTGTTGGATTTATCGCTACCGCCGCTGTTTGATCCGCAGCATACCTTAGCAGCAATTCCTGAGTTTTTAGCACAGCCGGTGATTATTTTAACCGGACATGCTGAGCGCGAGCTCGCCTTACAAGCGATAGCGGCAGGGGCGTGGGATTTTATTGCCAAACCGGTCGACCCCGATTTATTGGCGGTGGTGGTCAAACGCGCTGTTGGTAAACATCAGCTGGAGCTGGAGTTAAATCGACTGCAGCAACGCTTATTGCCAGTGCAGGGCAGTCAGCAAATTATTGGTGTTTCCAAACAAATGGAAAACGTGCGCACGCTGATTGAACGTATAGCACCTACAGATGTGCGAGTGCTGGTGACAGGGCCATCCGGCACTGGCAAAGAAGTCATTTCGCGAGTCTTGCATCAATTAAGTCGGCGCAAACAAGGACCTTTTGTTTCGGTGCATTGTGGTGCTATTCCGGCAGAATTGTTAGAAAGTGAATTGTTTGGCTACGTCAAAGGCGCCTTCACTGGGGCCGACAAAGATCGCCAAGGTTTATTGACGCTGGCCGATGGTGGCACTTTATTTTTGGATGAAATCGGCGAAATGCCACTGCCGATGCAGGTAAAAATGCTGCGGGTGCTGCAAGAAGGGACTTTTTATCCAGTAGGCGGTCGTGAGCAAAAACACATTGATGTGCGTTTAGTGTCGGCAACCAATGCTTCGCTGCCGGAATTGGTCAAGCAAGGCAAGTTTCGCGAAGATTTGTTTTACCGCATTAAAGGTATTACCTTGGAAACCTCGGGGCTTAGCGATCGTCGTGAAGACATCCCTTTGTTAGTTCAGCATTTTTTGGCTTTACTCGCCCAGCAACATGGCCAAGGCCTGCAATTAGCGCCAGCCGCCTTACAATGGTTTTTACAGCGCGAATGGCCAGGCAATGTGCGAGAGCTGCGCAACACCCTAGAAAGCGTGGTCGCGATTGCGAGACAAGGCGTGGTGCAGCTCGCTGATATCCAACTTTTGCACGGTGAACTAACTGATGTAGAAGTGCAGCTAAGCGCTGAAGTCACCGAAGGCAGTTTAGAGCAACAAGTGAAGGCGTTGGAGATCCAGTTATTAACCCAAGCCTTGCAGCAAGCTGGCGGCAACCGCAGCCAAGCCGCACGCCAGCTTGGCTTGTCACGCCAAGGTTTATTAAAGAAGATTGAACGTTACGGCTTGCTGGAGATTGGCAGTGATGAGGATGTTGCGTGATGGTAGTTGCTTGACCGCGGTCAATTAACGATGTTCACGCTATGCGTTCACAGCTTTGACTTTGCTCAATGCTGATTTTCATTGCTGATTTACATTGCTTGTTTTCGGCAACGTGCTGCTGATAAAGACCGTCAACAGTAAAAACGCACTGGATATCCATAAACAGGCTGCAAGGCCATACGCTTGATAAATCCACCCCGACAACATTGTCCCGATGAGTCGACCCATGGCATTAGCCATGTAATAAAAACCAACATCCAGTGATACACCATCGCGGCTAGCAAGGCTGACAATAAGATAACTGTGCAGTGATGAATTGACCGCAAATACCGCACCGAACACCATCAGGCCACCGATCAATACCCATAACGGTGCCGTGCTGTATTGCATCCCAGTACTTATCAGCAGCGGTATTGCGCAAAGAGCGATTGCCCAGCCGACAGCGGTCGATGCTCCGGGAACTTTCCCTGCTTTTTTGCCTGTGATCATCGGTGCGAAGGCTTGCACTGCACCATAGCCAATGACCCAGAGCGCCAAAAAACTGCCGATTGAGGTTTGGCTCCATTGAAATTCAGTCGCTAAATACAGCGGCAATGCAATCACAAACCAGACGTCGCGAGCGCCAAATAAAAATAATCTGGCCGCTGACAACTTGTTGAGGGCCGCGCTTTTTGAAAATAAATCTTTGAATTTGGGTTTGAACTTACTTTTACCGAGGTCTTTTTTCTGCAGCAACAAACTCAGCAGCCAAACTCCTGCAAGGACTGCAGCCATGCAAGCTACAGCGCCCTGAAAGCCCAGTTGGGCTAACAGCAAACCGCCTAAAAAGAAACCAACGCCTTTCAGGGCATTCTTTGACCCCGTTAGGATAGCGACCCACTTGTATAAAGCACCCTGTGCATCCTCTGGCAGCAGTAGTTTCAGCGAACTCTTAGCGCTCATTTTATTGAGATCTTTGGCGATCCCCGACATTGCTTGTGCGGCCATCACCCAAACCACGGTTAGCATCGATGTTGGCACCAACAGCATCGACAATGCCAGTACTTGCAAAAACAGGCCGATATTCATGGTCTTGTTAAGGCCTATACGCGCACCTAACCAGCCACCGATTAAATTGGTGATCACTCCAAACAGCTCATAAAACAAAAACAACGAAGCGATAGCAAGAGGGCTGTAACCTAGGCGGTAAAAATGCAGGACTACCAGCATTCGCAGTGCACCATCGGTCAGAGTAAAGGCCCAGTAGTTACCGGTGACAACTAGATATTGGCGAAGGCCGCTGTTGTTTAACGTCTCTGACATTGTTTTTAACCCTGAGTTTTCGAGCTCGACTTTTTATTTCATAAAGCACCAGCAGTGAAAAATTACAGAATTCACCGCTGGTTGCGTGTTGCACTGCTTAGCTGAGATCAGCTAAACCAACCAATCGGGCCAGTTCGACCGTCCGATTCGCATAACCCCATTCGTTGTCATACCACGCATAGATTTTGACTTGAGTGCCATTGATGACCATGGTTGAGAGGGCATCAATCACACTAGAACGCGGGTCGGTTTTGTAATCCACCGACACCAGCGGCCGCTCTTCGTAACCCAAAATACCTTGAAGCGCACCGTCGGCAGCGGCTTTGAGTAACTGATTCACTTCAGCAGCTGTGGTGGCGCGTTCGACTTCAAACACACAATCGGTTAAAGACGCATTGGCCAATGGCACACGCACGGCGTGGCCATTTAACCGACCTTTCAGTTCAGGGAAAATCTCGGTGATCGCCGTTGCAGAACCAGTGGTGGTCGGAATTAAACTGGCGCCACAAGCACGGGCACGGCGTAAATCTTTGTGGGGAGTATCCAAAATTGATTGGGTGTTGGTTAAATCGTGGATAGTGGTAATTGAGCCGTGTTTAATCCCCAGATTTTCGTGGATTACCTTCACCACAGGTGCTAGACAGTTCGTGGTGCAGCTGGCTGCGGTGACAATGCGGTGCTGTTCTTTATTATAGAGTTGGTGATTCACGCCCATCACCACGTTAAGTACGCCTGCTTCTTTTACTGGTGCACTCACCACCACGCGTTTTACGCCTTGGGCTAAATAAGCTTCCAGCAACGCTTTGCTCTTCATCTTGCCGGAGCATTCGATGACAATGTCACAGCCCGACCAATCGGTATCAGCGATGGCTTTGTTGTGACTTACCGCAATGGTTTTTTGGATGTTGGTTTTGTCGTGGATGACGATGCTGTCATCGGTGTGCGTTGCTTCATGCTGCCAGCGACCGTGTACTGAATCAAAGTTCAGCAGGTGGGCAAAAGTTGCGGCATCACCGGCAGGGTCATTGATACGGACAAACTCGAACTCCGGCCAGTCAAACGCCGCGCGCAGTGCTAAACGACCGATACGACCAAAACCATTAATTCCTACTTTAATTGTCATTATTTTTTCCTCAATTTCCGGCTTGCAGCCATTGTTCGATAACATCGCGATGCGGAATAGAACCCGCATGCACAACCACTTCATCGAGTACAACCGCTGGTGTACTCATGACGCCATAAGCGATGATTTGTTGTGGGTCTTCAATTTTTCCATTTGACCTCAGACCCCGAAAACCATAACCCTTTGGCTCTTGTTTGATTCAGTAGCCGTCGGAGAGAGTCATTTTTTAGCAACAGGCTTTTGCGCGCTCCGGACGTTCACCCATGGCACAAAGATTCTGCATCAGCGGTGTCAATAACTCTGCGTTCTGGGCTCGGGTTTGCTCCAAAGTATCAAGAGCCCACTTTGGTAACTCTGGATTTAGTTGGTAAAACACCCATTGACCTTGGCGGCGATCTAATAACACTTTTGCACTGCGCAACATCGCTAGATGTCGGGATATTTTCGGCTGGGATTCACCAAGCGCTGATGTCAATTCACAGACACAAAGTTCGCCCTCCTGCACAATCAACAGCAGTGAAAACAAGCGGGTTTCGTCGGCTAATAATTTAAAAAATTCAACGGGTAGCATTTGAGTCTCTGAGCTTTTTTAAAACGCATTTGGTTAATGTGAGGCCAAAGTTAGCTGTTCAGTAACGCTTACTGGATTTGATGCGTATCGACAATTCGGTAAAATTTCAATTGGATATGCGGAAATCCATATATGCAAAATATAGTATATATGTTTTTCCGTATGTCAATGCTATGCGCTCATGGTCAACCAAATCTAGTCAACTCTTCTTATCAATTCTGGCTTTGGTTATATTCCTGTAACCATTGAATAAACTCACGTGCTGGCAGAGGCTTGGCAAAATGATAACCCTGCGCGGCGTCACATCCTGCTTGCTGCAGTAGCTCAAGGGTTGCAGAGTCTTCAACACCTTCGGCCGTGACGGTGAAACCAAAGTCATGGGCGAGTTTGGTTGAAGTGTTGATGATGAGCTGATCTTGCACATCGGACTGTAAGTTTTTGACAAAAACGCGATCGATTTTCACTTCCGCCACTGGCAAGGTTTTCAGAAATGCCAGTGAGGAATTGCCAGAACCAAACTTATCTAAGGCTAAGCGAATACCGCGTTGCTGAATTTGATGCAGCCGAGCAATGGCGCTACTTGGGGCATTCATCACGACTGCTTCAGTGACTTCTAAAACGAGCCGCTCAGGGTTGAGTTCATGGGTTTTTAGCATTGCCAATAACTCACTGCCTAGGTGCTCATCAAGCAGGTCGTAGACTGATAAGTTGATTGAGATTTGTAAGTCATGTCCTTGTTTGTGCCAGCGGCTTTGGTCGGCCAAGACATGCGTGAACATCCATTGTGTAATGAAATGAATGCTACCTGCGTATTCAGCTATGCGAATAAATTCATCAGGTGGAATAACCCCAAGTTTGGGATGTTGCCATCTGATCAGCGCTTCGGCGCCCTCACATTTCATGGTGCGGAGGTTAATTTTCGGCAGATAAGTGACATAAAAATCATCACTTTGATTAGTCACAGGCAAATCGCGAATGATGGTTAAGCGACGTTTGTGACCATCGTCCATCGCCGGATGATAATGGAAAATTCCAGACTCCTCCTGCATCGCTTGTTGCGCCGCTAAACTCACTTGGCGCAGAGCTTGTCCCATGTCGGCATGTTGTTCAATCAGCGCGATACCGGCGGCGATACTTAGCTGCAAACTACTATGGACAAGTTGATATTGTTTACTCAATTTATTCAATAAAGTGCTGAGTTCATTATTGGACAGTGGCGTCGCGTACACTAATAGAAATTCAACACTATCTAAACGCGATGACAACACCGGCTCAGGCTCAAGCTCGGCAAAGCGCTTGGCCAATTGTTGCAACAGTTCATCGCCACTGACGAATCCCAAGCTTTGGTTGATTTCTTTAAAGCCTTTGATATTGATTTGCACTAAACAGAGTGATTGCGTCAGCAAATGCGTTTCTAATTGTTGCCCTACCGCAAAGCGATTTAACAGGCCAGTTAAGGCATCGTGGTTCGCTTGGTAGCGCAGTTGTTGAGTTCGTTGATGCAGGCTTTGTTGCATGCCATACATGGCCTGACGTAATTCACCGACTTCATCCAGGGTAAATTTGCCATGCATTTTCACCGATTCGCCACGACCTAAGGCTCTTGCGATGCGGCCTAAAGCTTGAATTGGCTGGACCAGTGCGTTGGAAAACTGGTGAACAAACAACAAGGTGGCGAGGCCAGCCAAGGCAAAGACGATCAGGATCTTTTTCTGGGTTTCTTCAGCCAATTGCATTGATGCACTTGGCGTTAGCCGCAAATGCAATAAGATTTCGTCGGAGCCGAGTAACGGGCGAATTTGATGAAAGTTTTGGTCGACATCACTCATAAACACGTGATGGGCTTCGCTATTGTTATTAGCCTCTGTTATAACTTGGCTTTCGTCGCTTGCAGGCATTGCTAGCGCTTGGGCTAACTCTGCTTTTAATTCCGGAATGATTTCCTCATTATCTACCGAGGATAACACCCGAGTCCTGTGCAAAATTTCGCTGTCGACGCCAAACATAGGCTGAAATTCTGCAAAACGAAGCGGCAGCGCCATGGCTATCGCCAAGTACTTTTCGGGGTTCAGCTTAAGCCATTGCAGGCGATAAATTTGCGGGTCGAGCAACAATAAGCTTTCCGCCTTTTTGTCATTGAATGTTAAGAAACTGCTGCGGATCTTCGCGTTATGCTCGGAGCTTAACGTCGCTAAGCTGTGGCTGATAATTGTTCCTTCCTGGTCGACTAATACGACAAAACTACTGGCAAGCTGGGCGTTGAGCTGCTGTAGTTGTGTTGCAGGCTGGTTTTGTAATTTTTCGATAGTAAAAGCAGAAGGAAGGACGACAGGGTCACTGGCGATGGCGGTCGCATATTGCGTCGCCGCGTGGTTTATAATTTGGGCGGCACTTGCCAGTTCAATATGCCGATTTGCGCTTGAAACCACAGAAACAACGCCCAGCGCTGTCGCAATCAAAATAAACAATAACCAAGCACCGAGCCGAGTGCGGATCGAGATGAAGACGTGTTTCTGCATTGAACTTCCTTCGGAAATCAGTGGTAACAGTCATAACTGTAGCTGACATCTGAATAAGTGGGAGTTCGGCAATCGTGACAACTGCGGCAAATTTTGCGCAGTTGTCATTTGCTGCAGTTATTGTGATTCGGCGTCAGCGAAAGGGTCTGCTAAACCGGCATAATATTGTTCGAAAAGCACTTTTTCTAGCGCTTGTCGCATCGCTTCGTTGATAGGGAAATTCATGCCACCTAATTCATAGTCGATTTGGCGAATTTGTTCTTTGCCGTTGCGGATCATGGGCGGTTGATCTGACTCGAGCGCAATGAGGGTATCGGCATAAGCAGTAGGGTGATCGGCTTTAATGTTTTTGCAGACGGAGAGCAACACTTCACCTTCACGTCCATTGTAGCCAGCAGCACCGAACAGTCGGCAAATCCCTGGGCGGTTTTGATAAACGCTACATTGGCCCATTTTGCCATCTGCTGAATGGCGGCTATAGAAAAAACAGCCAGGTGCATCATGCTGAGCGAGCGCATCTAGGGTACTTTCAGCTTTGCCTTCGGCAATCAGCTGATAAGCAAGTGGCAACATTTCTAATACTGTGGCTTCGATACCTGGATGCAAACAACATTCACCACAGCCATTTCGGCAAAAAAGACCACGATCGCGTTGGTATTGCGCATAACGCTCACCAATTTCTTTGAATACCACTTCGACTTGGGCGGACAGTTGTTGTAAACGTTGCATAGCTACCTCAGTTTGGGCGCGTATTGTACTGAGTTAACCCCAGAAGCCGCAAGCCCAGAACTCCGTGCTCGCGGTCGCTGCTTAGTTCGCGTCGTCGTCAAGCACCAGTTCGGCCAATGGCCTTGGTTTGGCGATGCCGTATCCCTGACCGTAATTAACACCCATGGCTTTTAGTTCTGCCAAAATTTGGCCATTTTCCACGAATTCGGCAATAGTTTTAATCCCCATTGCCGCAGCAACGTCATGGATTGAGTTAACAATAGCGCGGTCAAATTGGTCTTCGAGTAAATCGCGAACAAAATTACCGTCAATTTTTATGAAATCGACTGGGAAGTTTTTCAGATAACCGTACGACGAGAAACCACTGCCGAAATCATCCAGCGAAAAGTGGCAGCCTAAACTTCTGAAATGATGAATAAAATCAAGCGTATTTTGCAGGTTTAGAATCGCCATACTTTCAGTGATTTCAAAGCAGATATGCCGCGCTGGAATTTTGTATTCATCAAACAAGTTTTGCACATAGGCTTTGAAAAGCGGATCTATCAACGACGCACCAGAGAGGTTGATGCTACATAGCCCTAAAGTGGTCATATGCGCAGGATGTTGCGATAGCCATCGGAAGTAATTACGGATAACCCAGCGATCAATTTGTGGCATCAATCCATAACGCTCTGCAGAGCTTAAAAAATTTCCTGGCGAAATAATGGCGCCATCATCAGATTTTAAACGGATGAGCACTTCGTAATGCGCGACTGTGTCCCGTTCTTGAATCGCTTGAATGGGTTGCACGTAAAGCACAAAGTGGTCTTGTTCTAAGGCTTGTCGTAAGACATGTAGCCATTGAATTTCTGCTTGATGTTTCTGTAACTCAATATCGTTGGCATTAAATACATGGATGCGATTACGGCCTTTCTCTTTTGCCACAAAACAGGCGGAGTCGGCTTTCTTCAGCGTTTGCTCAGCGGATAAATCTTCATTGCTAATATCGCACAAACCGATACTGACACTGATATTAAACAGGCTGTCTTGCCAAAAGAAGCGGAATTCCTTTACCACTTCCAGTAATGAGTAGGAAATGCTAAAGGCTTCTTGTGCGGTTTTACCGGGTAACAGTACTCCGAATTCATCTCCGCCTAAACGAGCGAGCACACCTTGCGAGCCTAAAGTGCGCCGGAGTTGGTCACTGATTTGTTTTAATAATGCATCACCGGCGTCATGGTTACAGGTGGTGTTGACTAGTTTAAATTGATCGATGTCGATAAAAAGAATCGCGCTGGTGCTTCGATCTAAACTATGGCGGATCCAGGCGTTTTGTACCAGATTCACAAAATGATGCCGATTGTATAGGCCAGTCAGTGGGTCATGTGACGCAAGATAAGCCAGTTGTTCATGGGCAACTTTTTGTTCGGTAATATCGACTACTGAGCCATGGATGAAGGCTTCGCCTTGGTTATTTCGAGTGAAGCGAGCGGACATCAGCGCCCAAAATGGCGAGCCGTCCGCTTTTAACCCACGTAATTCAAAGCTTTGATTACTGGTGTGCTGAAGTTGTCTCACCATCTGCAAACGTTCATCAGGATTGGCGTAATAAAGCCCCATGCCGTGTTGCCGAACATCTTGTTCCATTTGGCTCAGTTCTTGGTAGCCAAGAATATTTAATAAAGCACGGTTAGCAGAAAGTAACTGACCGTCTACAGTCGTGCTAAACATCCCTTCCACTGCATTGTGATAAATATCGTAATACTGCTGCAGTGAGCGAATGGTTTCTTTGTGTGCCAATTCACTTTGGTCAGTAGCAATTTGTAAGCGCTGAGCTAGGCTGTAGCTCATCAGTAACATACTGCAAATTACTGAAAGAACTAGTAAATATTGCCAAATGTGATTGCCTGATATGTAACCTAATTCCGTAAGGATTAACACCATACTGGCGACAAAGAATAATAACCAACCCAAGGCAAAAGTCCGAGCTAGCACTAAACCACTAAAACCATAGCCAATTGCGCGAATGAGGTTTGTTAGCATGACTTGGCACGTGACGATAAGCAAAATATCAAGTTGGATTGCACGAGGGACATACAGTGGGCTAAACAGTAAAAATGCCGAGGAAGCAAGGCTAAGCCACAACATCCAACGATGGGAGCTGAGCAATTGTCTACTCACAATCGTATGGGTTAATGCCGTCAAAAACAGCATACAGGCACCAGCGGACACGTAAAAGATAGCAGGGTTGAGTTCTGGATAGTCTGGCCATAGCAGCGCAAAACCAGTGCCATTTAATACTGCGATCACCAATGAAAAGCTAAAGAAAAAACCTGAGAATAAAAAATACAAACCTTCGCGAAGATTAAAAAACAGCATCAAATTGTAAAGCGCCATGACGATAAGCAAACCCAAGATGATCCCGTCACCCAATTGGTCTTCTAACTGTCGGCTGCCAAAGGCAGATTGGCTCCACAAACTAAGATCAGAGGGGATGACTGCACCATCTTGCACTTTAACAAAGATATCAAGTTCTTGATCTGCTTTAAAATTTAAGGTCACAGCATAGGCTCTGCTCTGAATTTGTCTTTCGCTAAAAGGTAATTCGCTGCCAGCGCGGTTTAGCAAATTCAGCTCATGGGTTTTGCGGTCGAAGGTATAAAATTCGACTCTGTCGGCATTCACCGATTCATAATTGAGGATGTATTGTTGGGCCTTTTGTCCAACATGATGCACACGAGTGAAAAACCAGAGTGCCTCAGGATAGGCTCTTAAGGTTTGATTCGGCAGATCAATCGGTACAAATCCATGATGATATGCCGGTTCGAAGATAATGTCTTCAACACTAACTTTGTTATCTAGGGGTTGGTAGTACAGGTTCGGAAACAAACCTTTTTGCTTCACCGTGTGATCAATACGCGTAGTTTCTGCGGGGAAGGCTGCCGCCAAATTAGCCCATAACAGTAAGCACAAAATACTCAGCCAATGCCATCGCATTTTTTGAAGCCATATTTTAAAAAACTTAATTGAATTCAATGGTTTGCTCTATATGCTTTTGCAGCTCATACGCTAAGTTAGACAGTAACATAAGCGCTGGGGCACTGTCAGTATCCAGCCAAAAAGAATCGGTATAATGCTCATAATGACCATAGAAAATTTCATCGCTGAAATAAAATCTAAGTTCGATTAAATCCAGTCCCTGTTCGAGCTGCACTTGCGAAATGCAAGGGACATCACTTAACCATTTGGCAAAGGCAACGCCAATTTGACTTGTGTCCAAATGTTCTAGCAACTGACTCAGTTGCATAAGTCGTAAGTGATTTGGTTCACTAACCACCGCTGAAAACATCAAATAACTCCGTGAAAAACTGCGATGCAGCGACAATGCTGAAAACTAGCAGTGTTGCTATGAATGATCATATTCAGCAATTAAATCCAAAAACTCATCGCCATATCGACTCAGTTTGGTTTGGCCGACGCCACTGAGCGCTAAAAATTCTTGCCGGGTTTGCGGAAGTTGTTGGGCCATTTCTATCAAAGTGGCATCACTAAAGACGACAAAAGGCGCAACATCGGTTCGATCCGCGATTTGCTTACGCAGCGCACGCAGTTTACTAAATAAAACTCGGTCGTACTGCTGTTTCTGCTGAACTTTCCCTGCTTTGGGGGTCGCTTTGCTTCGATCAAGCCGCGGAACTGCTAGTTGCAATTGTATTTCACTGCGCAATAAAGGGCGGGCAGCTTGCTGTAACTGCAGAATACTATGCCGAGTAATATCTTGTTGTAATAAACCGTAATGGATTAATTGCCGAAAAATGGACAGCCAATAATCGTGGGATTGGTCTTTGCCGATACCAAAAGTCGTGAGCTTGTCATGGCCAAGCTCTAAAATACGCTGATTTTTACTGCCACGCAGAACATCAATGACATGGTGCATACCAAAATTTTGTCCAACTCGATATACACAAGAGAGTGCTTTTTGCGCAAGTTCTGTGGCATCAAAACGGGTCGGTGGATCTAAGCAAATATCGCAGTTACCACAAGGCTGTTGGCTGGCTTCACCAAAATAATTTAAGAGTACCAAACGTCGACAGGTTTGCGCTTCGGCAAATGCTGCCATCGCATTAAAACGTTGCATCGTTACTTCTAAACGTTGCTGACTTTCTTCTTGTTCAATCCATTTTCGCATGCGTGGGGTGTCTGCTGAGTCAAATAACATCACAGCTTCTGCGGCAACACCATCACGCCCAGCTCGTCCGGTTTCTTGATAATAAGCTTCGATAGTCCGAGGCAAATCAAAATGCACCACAAAGCGAATATTGGGCTTGTTGACACCCATGCCAAAAGCAACAGTCGCCACAATAATTTGAATGTGGTCGCGTTTGAAAGCATCTTGCACCCGCGCACGTTCAGTGTTCGGGAGTCCTGCATGATAGGCACCAACGGTAAAGCCTTTATTTTTTAATTGCTCAGTCAGTTCATCGACTTTTTTCCGAGATGAGCAATAAATAATGCCGCTTTGATTTTCTTGGCCTTTGAGCAAACTCACGATTTGTTCGATAGGACGGAATTTCTCTAATACTGTGTAACGAATATTGGGTCGGTCGAAGCTGCTAATCGCTGTATATGGGTTTTGCAGACACAACTGTTGGCGAATATCTTGCTGAGTTGCCGGATCGGCTGTCGCGGTTAATGCCATGACCGGAACTGTCGGAAAATGCTGTTTAAGCTTGCCTAACGCCATGTAATCTGGACGGAAATCATGGCCCCATTGCGACACACAATGCGCTTCATCGATAGCAAACAAGCTCACACCTATCCGATGCAGCAAATCAATAAATGCCGCTTGCAGCAAGCGCTCTGGCGCCACATAAAGCAACTTTGTGTAACCATCGCTAATGCGACTCATCGCCGCCAAGGTTTCTTCGCGGTCGAGACTACTGTTAATGTAGTCCGCAGGAATACCCATCGCTAATAAACCGTCGACCTGATCTTTCATCAACGACATCAGCGGTGATACCACCACAGTTAAGCTAGGTAGTAATAATGCAGGTAATTGATAACAGATTGATTTACCACCACCTGTTGGCATTAAGACAAAGGTATCGCGACCAAGCATCGCTTCGGCGATCACTTCAGACTGGCCAGCGCGAAACTCGCTGTAGCCAAAATACTGTTTGAGTGTGCTTAAGAGCAAATCGGTCAAGGTAAACTCAGAGATGAGAAACAAGGCCATCATTGTAATCAATCTCAAGCCTTGCAGTAAGTGCTTTCACCGCGCTAAATGCGAGTTCTACGGATGCAAACAGGTTAACACCAAGTTACAATGGCTAAAATGAGCTAATGTGATATTCCTAACGACTCTCGGGTAGTGCATTTTTTAAACGGCCGTCTTGGCATGGCATTGGTGAGGATAGGCGATTGAAACAGGTTTTTGTATTTCGAGTCATTCCGAGTATTGTTTTGAGTACTTTACTGGCTTTTACAGCACATGCGGAACAACGTTGCACTGATGAAGCGAGCTTGCAACAGATCAAGCAACAAATTGCGGACAAACAACAACAAGCGAAAGCTTGGGATAGTAAGCAGCGCGAAGAATTGTTGACTTTCTTAGCCAGCGAAAAACTCAAGAACGGTTGGAGCGAACCAAAGGTCCAGCAGATTTTAGCGAATATGTTGATTGAAAAAGAATTCATTGCATTTGAAGAGCAAAAGAAACCACACACTTCTGCCCTTATTAAAATTATTCGCGAACTTAGAAGCAGTAAAGAGGGAGAGCGCGATTTGAAAATGGAGTGTTCGAGGGTGCAACAAATGACAGAAATTTTGGAAACTGGTTCGAAAGTAAATCAGCAACAATATGCCTGGATGCGTACGTATATCCAACAAGCCAAGTAGTTTCCGCAAGTAAATGCTCTTTACAGCACAAGCAAAGCTGCCTACATTAACTGCTCATACCAGTTGACGAGGCAGCTATGCACACCGAACAATTGCTCCCCTTTATCGCCAATGTTTTTGATCAAATGCCATTTAATCAATTGCTTGGATTGCGAGTCACCGCATTTGCGAGCGATCGTGCCGAAGTTCGTTTTGCTTGGAAAGCAGATTTGGTCGGCAATCCTGTGCAGCAAATCCTCCACGGCGGTGTGATTGCTTCTGTGCTGGATGTAGTTGGTGGCATCATGGCAGTTTCCAGTGCTTTAGTGCGCTTAGATACCCTAGATCCTGCACAACTCGCAACAAAACTTGGCAAAATGAGTACCATCGATATGCGCACCGACTATTTGCGTCCCGGGCGAGGTGCGGAGTTTATTGCCAGCGCACAAGTCATCCGCTCAGGCAACAAAGTCTGTGTTTGCAAAATGGAGTTGCACAATGAATTAGGTGTGCATATCGCACTAGGTACTGGCACCTATATGGTTGGCTAATTCCTATCATCTAATTGTAAACACTTAGTCTAATTACATGGGACCATGACTCCGCTTTGTTTCCGCAAAGAAACAATCTGTTGCGATAAGTCAGGCTGCGTGATGCGCTACATTTGGGTAGAATGGCGCCCTTACTGACGATACGTGGCATCAGCCCGATGGCTTATATTGGATAAGTTATGGCGTCAGACAACAAGGTATTTCATGCAACTGACGCAACAACAAAAATTAGGTGGGGCCTTTGCTGCCACAGCTTATACCTTGTGGGGCATTGCTCCACTGTATTTCAAACAAATTTCCGAAGTCCCTGCGCAAGAGATTTTGATCCACCGCATTGTCTGGTCTTTTGCTTTATTGGTGCTGATGTTAAGTGCGATGCGTGCTTGGTCAGGCATCGCTACGGTGTTACGCCAACCGAAAAAGATGCTCGCGATGTTAGGCACGGGTTTACTGCTTGCCGGCAACTGGGGGTTGTTTATTTGGGCGGTGAATAACCATCACATGCTTGATGCCAGTTTAGGATATTACATTAATCCATTACTTAACGTCCTGTTAGGAATGGTATTTTTAGGCGAGCGTTTACGTAAATTGCAATGGGCTGCTGTAGGGTTAGCGGTCACTGGCGTTGGCTTGCAGCTGATTCATTATGGCTCACTACCGTGGATTGCCTTGGTGTTGGCCAGCTCTTTTGCACTCTATGGTTTGTTTAGAAAGAAGTTAGCGGTTGATGCGATTGGCGGTTTGTTTATCGAATCCATGTTGTTATTACCGCTGGCGTTATTCTACTGGTGGCAATTTGCCGATAGCCCTGCGGCAAATCTCTTGGATAACACGCTACAACTTAATCTCTGGCTGATGGCTGCAGGCATTGTCACTACCGTGCCGCTGTTATGTTTTATCGCTGCTGCGCGGCGATTACAGTTATCGACCATGGGTTTTTTCCAATACATAGGCCCAAGTTTTATGTTCTGCTTTGGTGTGTTTTTGTATAACGAACCTTTAGATCCGAGCAAATTGCTGACCTTTGGCTTTATTTGGACTGCCTTGGTGGTGTATTCCTTGGATGCGCTGAATCAGGTGCGTAAAGGACGAAACTCAGCACAAGCAACGGTAAATGCACAGAACGGTGCAGCGGTGTCTGCTGGCTCTAAAGCATAAACATAAAGTGTTTAGGGTATTGACTAGGCTTGAGCATAAATATCGCGATAGCCTAGCCAGCGCCGGATCAATGCTTCAGCTGCTGCTTTATCCAACCGCCAGAGTTGCTGTGCCGCATGTTGTGCTGCGGGCAAGAGTGCAGCATCTCGAGTCAAATCAGCGATGCGGAAATTGGCGAGTCCCGTCTGTTTGGTGCCTAGTAATTCACCTGGTCCACGAATTTCTAAATCGCGCTGCGCAATAACAAAGCCATCGTTACTTTCTCGTAACACTGAGAGCCGTGCTTGTGCTGTAGGCGACAATGGCGCGTGATACATCAACACACAATGCGATGCGGTACTGCCACGACCGACCCGTCCACGAAGTTGATGCAGCTGTGCAAGCCCCAAGCGCTCAGGGTTTTCAATAATCATCAGACTGGCATTTGGCACGTCGACGCCAACTTCAATCACCGTAGTTGCCACCAACACATGAAGCAATCCTTCACTGAATTGCTGCATGATACTTTGTTTTTCGCTACTTTTTAGTCGGCCATGCACCAGCCCGATTTTTAGTTCCGGCAAGGCTGCGGCAAGTTCTGCTGCGGTGATTTCCGCGGCTTGGCACTGCAAAACTTCAGATTCATCAATGAGCGTACAAACCCAATAGGCTTGGCGTTGTTCGCTCATGACCACTTTTCTAACTCGTTCAACGACATCTGCTCGGCGAGTATCTGGCAGCGCCACTGTGGTGATTGGGGTACGCCCTGGCGGCAACTCATCAATAGTTGAGGTATCCAAATCTGCATACGCAGACATCGCTAACGTTCGCGGAATAGGGGTTGCTGTCATGACCAGTTGATGTGGGTAAAATCCTTGGCTTTTACCTTTTTCACGAAGTTCTAAGCGTTGATGTACACCAAACCGATGTTGCTCATCGATGATCACCAAGGCTAATTTAGCGAATTGTACCTGCTGTTGAAACAGTGCATGGGTGCCTATTACCATCAGTGCCGAGCCATCACTAATACTTTGCAACTGTGCGTCGCGACTTTTCCCTTTGGTTTTGCCGCCAAGCCAAGCAATTTGAATGCCCAGCGGTTCTAACCAACGACGGAAGGTCGCGGCATGTTGTTCAGCTAATAATTCGGTCGGTGCCATCAATGCTACTTGGTCGCCCGCTGCAATGACAGGAAGGGCGCTCAGGATGGCTACTAATGTCTTCCCGGAGCCAACATCGCCTTGCACTAGCCTGAGCATCGGTTCGGTCTTTGCTAAGTCGCGGTCAATATCCGCTAACACACGTTGCTGCGCATTGGTGGGTTTAAATGGCAACATTGCCAGTAACTGTGGGGTTAGTCGTTGATCGCGCTGATAACTTCTGGCCTGCTGCGCCTGACTTTGGCTGCGTAATTGCAGCATGCTTAATTGTTGGGCGACTAATTCTTCGAAAATTAGCCGTTGTTGTGCTGGGTGTTGGCCGGATTCCAGCCATTGCAATGAGGCGTCGGCCGGCGGACGATGCAGATACAACAAGGCTTGCGATAAACTCCACGCTTGGGGGCCGAGGACCGGAGCTAACCATTCCTCTGGATCACAACGTTGTAATTCCACCAAGGCTTGGCTGGTCAATTGACGCCAACTCGCCTGTTTTAAACCTTCGGTAGTTGGGTAGACCGGGGTCAGGCTTTCTTGCAGCAAGGGCTCATTATCCGCTTTGATGATGCGATACTCTGGGTGCAGCATTTCAACACCACGCATGCCTCGTTTGACCTCGCCAAAACAGCGAATTTGCACACCAGGCACCACCGCATTTTTCTGCGCCGCACTAAAGTGGAAAAATCGCAACGTCATGCTGCCGCTACCATCACGCATCACCACAACCCAGCTGCGCCTTTTGCCAAAAGTAATGTCGCTACTGACGACTTCCCCTTGCACACTGACCGTTGTTGCCGGCCATGCATCGGCGATAGGGCAAACCCGAGTTCGATCTTCATAACGCAGAGGCAAATGGAATAACACATCTTGCACCGATTCGATACCGAGTCGCGCTAGTTGTTCTGCAGTTTTGGCGCCAACCCCTTTGAGGTGAGCAATGGCCAAATTGGCCAGCAAGGTTTTACTCAAAATTGTGACAATTCAATAGTTAAGCGTAGATTGACATCATAGCGGATTTGTCAGACTGTGCCCATTCATTGTGCATCGTCCGTTTGTTTCTGGTGAGCACCTTGATAGAAGTGAGTTTTGTTCTCGGCCACTAAACTGCGAAGTGCTTGTTCAATCCTTGGCGCAATTTTTAGATGGCGGCTTTGTCTGGAGATCCCTAAGTGATTGACTATGTTTGCGGAAGCGGGCAGTTGTTGTGGACTCAACTGCAATAAATCGTCGAAACGTTTATTTTTATGGATGGCAAATTCGGTGATGTGTTGTGGGCCGAGCATTATGTCGGCGTCGCCATAAAGCAACATCGCCAGCGCCGCTTCAATATTTGTCGCATAAACCACGCGCGATTCTGCGTTTAATTGTTTCAGCAAGCTTGCTGGATAGAAACGATCTTTGGCTATTACTAGGGTTTGGCCCGTCATAAAATTATGACTGTCCGCTGGGATAGACCCTTTACGGATAAAAGCTGCGGCGGGACGCGCCTCATCAAAAGGCCACAGTTGAATAAAGGCCGCGCGTTCGGTTGAGAACAACAAACCTGTCATCAAATCGGTTTGTCCGTTTTTCATTTTTAATAAACAACGCGAAGTCGGGGTTGGTTGGCTAAAAGTCAGTTCAAAACCAGCGCGTTCAGCGAGGTTTTTCATCATGTCAACCATAGGCCCTGTGGGCACGCCTTCGACAAAGTAATGCCGCGGTGGCAATTCATCAAGGCACCATTCTAATTTGGGCTTTTGCAACTCGCCCGCCCATCCACCAAATGTAAGCACTATCGTCAACGCACAAAGTACATATCGATACATCTGCTGATCACTCGAGCAAGAGGTTAATAATGGCGGGGACTACCGGCTCCAGCCTACGATGCCATCAAAAAGTTATGAGAAACTCCATTCAAACTGTGATTAGTTATATAGCAAAATTTCCGGCCGAATCAATTCGGCCTGTTTATCATAAAGTCGTTTAATGGTGCCATCAGCCATCATTTCAGCCAATGTCGTTGTCAGTAACTGATGCTTCGCAGCAAACGGACTCTTTTTCGACAAGCCTACGAAAATAAACTGTGGCTTATTGAATTTCATTTGCAATGGGGCTTTGCGAAAGACTCGGTGTAAATGCGGACTTTTTTGCAATACATCAAGCGAGCTAAAAGTGGGGGCTATTAAGCCATCAACTCGCCCCTTAGCCAGCATTTCAAAGCCTGCGGCCACGTTCTCGACTTCAATATGCTGGGTCCGTGATTTTATCAGCGCTTGCAGTGATGGGTGATAGGCATAGTTGCGGATCGTCACTAAGGTTAAAGGGTCAAGCTGGCTGAGTTGGTCAACCAAACGTTTATCATCGGCGCGCAAATATAATGATTCTGGAATGCGTTCACTGTATGGCATCAAATACATGATGGCATCGCGTTCCGCGGTAAAATTGAGGTTTGTCATTAAGTCGGTATCGCCAGTTTCCATTTGCCGAAAACAACGGGCAACAGGCGTGCGTGTGCTGTATTCCAAGGTAAAGCCCGCGCGTTTTGCTAATTCTTGCATGACCTCGACTGAAGGACCGACGGGGAGTCTGCCGTTAAACTCGTGGAAACCAGGGAAATGATCAAGACACCAGCGCAAGACCGGTTTGTCCTCAGCGCGGACTTGCGCATGGACAGCGCTTGTTTGCAGCCAAAAAAGGCTGCAAACAAGCGCAATCAGGAGCTGGCGCCTGCGCAATTAAAAGCCGCCAGATAAAGTCATTACACCATCAATTTCAATTTGGGCGCCGCGTGGTAAAGCGCTGACTTGTACAGCTGCACGCGCTGGGAACGGCTGGTGGAAGTAATTCGCCATGATTTCATTCACTTTGGCAAATTGGCTCAAGTCTGTGAGGAAAATGTTTACTTTGACCATGTCATTAATATTACCGCCCGCTGCTTGGCATACTGCAGAGAGGTTTTTAAATACTTGATCGGCTTGTTCTGCAAAATCTTCAGATACCATTTGCATAGTTGCTGGCACTAATGGAATTTGGCCTGATAAATAAACGGTATCGCCGACTTGAACAGCTTGGCTGTAAGTACCAATAGCGGCAGGAGCTTGTTCAGTGTTAATAATGATTTTCGACATTAAAACTACTTCCTTCTATAAACTTTAATCACATCGGGGGTAACCCGAATTTTGCGCATCACATTGGCAAGATGCACCCGATCTCGCACTGACAAGGTGATTTTAATCACGTAATCACCGGAGTCGCGGTCATCAGTGGACAGATCTTGAATATTAGAGTCTTGAGCGGCAATCGCGGTGGTCAATTTGGCCAACATGCCTTGCTTGTTGACGATAAAAACCCGAATATCGGCTAAGAATTGTTTTTCACCGGTCTTATCCCATTTTACGGGGAAATACTTACCTGGTTCTTTTTCCCAACCACGAATATTTCGACATTCGACACGATGGACGTTTAAACCTTTGCCTGGAGATGCGCTAGCAGCAATTGGATCGCCTGGAATTGGTCGGCAACACTTGGCAAACGTAGTCAACATCCCTTCGGAACCCACAATAAATGCTTTAGGTTTACTCGACAATTCAGGCGTGGTGATAGCCGTGTTTTCTTCAAATTCACCCAGTAAACGGCGAGCCACGGCGATAGGTAACTGGTTACCAAGACCTATGTCAGTGTAAAGTTCATCCAGAGTTTGCTGGGTGCTGTTTTGCAGGACTTGCTCAATGCGCTCAGCACAAATGTTTTCTAGTTTGACTTCGCCAAGTGCAGAACTTAATAAACGTTTACCAAGCGCAACTGCTTCACTTTGTTGCTGACGTTTGAGGAAGTTGCGGATCCCCATGATCGCTCGACTAGTGACAACATAATTCAACCAATTTGCGTTTGGTTTACCACCGGTGCTGGTAATAATTTCGACCGATTGTCCGGTTTCTAAAGGTTTACTTAATGGATAAGGTTTACGATCGACGCGGGCACCCACGCAACGATTACCGATGTCGGTGTGCACGGCGTAGGCAAAGTCAACTGAGGTTGCGCCAATCGGCAGTTCGACGATTTTACCTTTTGGCGTAAATACATAAAGTTCGTCTGGGTATAACTCAGTTTTGACGTTTTCGACAAACTCGTAGGTGTTCCCTGCGCTTTGTTGAATTTCCAGTAAGCTTTGCATCCAGCGCTTCGCGCGAATTTGTGCGGCTGAGTCACCTTGTTCACCAGATTTTTTATACTTCCAATGGGCAGCGATGCCATTATCGGCCATTTCATCCATTTCACGGGTGCGCATTTGTATTTCTACCGGAATACCATGCGGACCTACTAGTGAGGTGTGCAATGATTGATAGCCGTTTTGTTTAGGAATTGCGATGTAGTCTTTAAAGCGAATTTCAATAGGCTTGTATAAGTTATGCACTAACCCCAACACTCGATAACAGTTATCAGTGTTTTCAACCACGACACGGAAGCCGTAAATATCCATCACATCGTTGAACATCAACTCTTTTGATTTCATCTTACGATAGATGCTATACAAGTGTTTTTCGCGGCCGCTTACCTCGGCAACAATACCCGCATCGCGAATACGGCCTTCAATTTCAC
This sequence comes from Alteromonadaceae bacterium, assembly GCA_041914845.1. GTDB lineage: Bacteria > Pseudomonadota > Gammaproteobacteria > Enterobacterales > Alteromonadaceae > Pararheinheimera. Next base: position 437,398 of record JAYSCP010000001.1, on the reverse strand, counting down.
TTTGAATTTTTTCAATCAGCTCGCGTCTATTGCCACGCGCTTGTTTCACTGCAGTTTCCAATGCGCGATATCGCATTGGATATAATGCGCGAAAACCCCAATTTTCTAACTCGTTTTTGATGTTGTGAATACCCAAACGATTGGCAATTGGCGCATAAAGTTCCAAGGTTTCACGGGCGATCCGGCGGCGTTTTTCTGGCTTTAACGCGCCGATAGTGCGCATGTTGTGCGTGCGATCAGCAAGTTTAATTAAAATGACGCGAATATCTTGTGTCATCGCCATGAACATTTTTTGCAAATTAGTGACTTCAAACTCTTTCATGTCTTTAAATTTGACTTTATCGAGCTTGCTAACACCCTGCACCAATTCTGCAACTGTATTGCCAAATCGTTGTTCTAGGTCTTCTTTACTATATTCAGTGTCTTCGATAACATCATGGCAAAGTGCAGCCATCAGCGTTTCGTGATCCATGCGCATATCGGCCAGAATGCTGGCAACTGCGACAGGGTGGGTGATATAAGGTTCGCCGCTGCTTCGGGTTTGCGGGGCGTGCGCATCTCGAGCCAATACGTAAGCTTGTTGCACCAAGGCAACCTGCTCAGCTGGCAGATAAGCGCTGATCTGTTGTTTCAGACCTTCAAATAAATACACAGAATAAAGCTCCACATCGAGACGTCAGGGATACGTCCGCTATCTTCATAAAATATACGTGGATTTTTTGAGGTTGCCAACGGGAGTGCACCCGTTGGCCAAAAGATAGTTAAAAACTAAGCTGTTTTTACTAATTTTTATTCATCAGAACCGATTATTGCGGCAACAGCAGCCATTTCTGAGGCTTCTTGTTGTAATTGGTCACGACGCTCTTGTTGGTCAAGGATCGCCGCGGTGATGTAACCTTTTTCGATTTCACGCAGGGCAACTACAGTTGGCTTATCATTTTCGATGTCAACCATCGCTTCTTTGCCTTCAACCGCGATTTGACGTGCACGACGTGACGCGACCAAAATCAGGTCAAAACGGTTACCAATTTTATTTACTGCATCTTCGACTGTTACGCGGGCCATTTACCACTCCGGTAGTGAAATTGAATATCTGAAAAGACCGACAAGTGTACGCTATTTTGCTCAATCCGCCAACAGTCCTGCAAGCAAAGCCTGATGCTTTTGTTGCTGCTTGTGTCTTTGCAGTCTTTGCGCAAGTACAACATGTTGAAAATCGTTAAAGCACTGCTGAAAATCATCATTCACAAGAACAAAATCATATTCAGTAACATGACTGATTTCGCTTTTGGCTTGTTGCATCCGCTTGTGGATGACCTCTGCACTATCTTGGCCCCGCTGGTTTAAGCGCCGTTCGAGTTCTTCTACGCTTGGCGGCAGAATAAAAATACTCTGCACCGAAGGCACTAATTCACGAATTTGCCGCGCGCCTTGCCAATCAATATCTAAAAATACGTCGCGACCTTTTGCTAATTCATCGGCGATAGCTGTTTTCGATGTGCCGTAATAATTACCAAACACTTCGGCCCATTCTAAAAATTCGTTTTGGACAATTAAGCTTTTGAAGGTATCAATACTGACAAAATGGTAATGTACGCCATCAACTTCTCCAGCACGTGGTGCGCGCGTGGTATGAGAAACGCTCAGTTGCATGTCGGCATGCTGAGAAAGCAAGGCATTAATTAAAGTTGATTTTCCGGCACCACTTGGTGCTGAGAGAATAAATAAATTGCCGAGCAAATGTTGCATAACGACCTCATGACCTACTAAAAAGTTGCAGTTTACGACTGAACTGCAACTGCTGCAAATATTCGTCCTGTGAAATACAGGGGATGATCACCATAAAGCAACTTTTGCCTTTAGTTGCACTCTGGCAAACCTACTTACTTGCGTTTGGTCGCTTTAACCGACAAGGTTAATCGAAACTTGGCCATTGCTTCGTCACCGTGTAACGATGGGCAAGTGATGTTGATGCTGACAGTGCGGTTAATCCGCTGACCTGTGGCAATAGATTCATCCATCATTTCGTCTATCACTTTGCCATCGTCACTGCGAAACCATACTTCTGCTTCTGGACGCTTTAAAAATTCCCCTTGCACATCTTTAAAGGCAAAATTGGCATTAATACCGCGTTCGCGTGCTTTACTAAATACTAAAAACGCCCCAGCTAAATCTGCGCCAATCGCCAATGCACCGAAATAAATACTCCCAAGATGGTTTTTGGTACGCCACGTATGCGGCATGCTAATCACTAAGTGGGAATCTGACATTTCGCGGATGGTCGGGCTACAGAAGCCAATCAGCGGGATGTACCGCAATCCAAACCAAAACAGCATCCGGTTGGCTTGTTTCATGCTAATGCTCATGCGAGGAGTATCCGAAGTTGCTCAAAACGTCCAGCTTAGCATTCGACTTACTGGTCAGACAAGTTTTGGCTCTGCCACCATTTTTCAAATTGCTCCTGTGCGTGTTGCCGTTTGTTCACGCAAGCCACAATTTTCGCGGTCATTTTCACGCCATAACACCAATACGGCTCTTGATACCATGCCAACCATGCTTGTTGCTGCGCGCCAGCGTAAGGTGTGCGTAGCTCCACTAAACTTGCCAAAAAATGTCGATGTTGCGCTTGTGGACTGAGAGCTCCGCGCAGGCCTGCTTGCTCAGAACCAGATGCAACTTTGCCTTGGTCTTTGTTGATCTTGCTCGCTTTATTCTGACTTTTAGTTAATTTTGGATGTTGTTTGGCATCAGTTTTTGCCAAGCTTGTCTTGGCTGAGCGTCGGCTGGCTTTGGGGAGTGGCAAAAACGTTGTTTCAGCGCTGACAGGGGATTCGCAGTAGGTTCTTAGTTGTTTTTCAAGTTGCAACTCTTCATCTTTGATGCGTTCTGAGTCCCGTAATGCGTAGCCTGCGCGCTGTTCATCTCTATTACTTTCGAGCGCTTGGTCGAGCTGCTCGCATTGTGCCAAAGTTAACTGCTCAACCGATTGTACCGGACTGCTGGCAATTAAGTTAAACGTTAGGAGCCCAATAATGAGAGGTTTTAACCATCCTGTTGTCAGGTGAAATTGTTGCGCGCTGCGCGACCACCATTCCATAGCTTGCAGTTGCATACTCACGACCTTGTGAATAATTTGTTGAAACTAACCATAGTTTCATTTGGCAAATTTTGCCAAATTTAAATATACAAATTGCTAACAATAATCAAACTGCATCACTAAGTTATCGGCTTGCCAAACGCTGCCACTGTTGGCGCTGTGACGAAATAAATGTGCGGATTTCCCAAGCGGTAGCGCTCTTTTGAAATTCGCAGAGAGTGCATTTAATGGCGCTTGTTGTTGTGTCAATGCTGCTTCAACCATTGCAACCGTATGCATCCCGTGCATGATTGCTTGTCTCATTCCGAGTAATTTTGCGCTGAGGTTGCTCAGATGAATGGGATTGAGATCACCAGATAACCAAGCATATTGCCGCGCTGCTCGCACCGTTGCTTGCCAGTGAGCACTTGCTGTTGTCCGTTCTGGTGCTTGAAGCGGCGCTCTTGCTTCTGATGTGTTGCCGCGTTTAAGTAAATAATGGCTCTGGCAATGCAAATACACTGAGGGTAACTCGCTTGGATGTGCTGGAAATTGTTCGAGCTTGGGGTGCAAATAACTAGAAAACTGACAAATTAATGGTTGACTGGGAGCGTTCTCCAATAATTGGACTGAGGTACTCAATTGTAATTGGCCAGTCACTGGTAATGCTGCTGCAGGTTGCAACCAACGCATGCTATTTTTGGTATGAATAAGCCCTACTGGCGAGAAGCCAAAGCTTCGATTTAACATACAGTACAATTGCGCACGTTGTATTGGTAAGAAATAGCTGGTCAGCGGCCGTCTCGTCTCGACAAACTGAAACATGCGTTGATAGTTAGATAAAGCGTTAGCTGAAAGATCTTGCCAAGGTAAGGTCAACCAAAAATCTTGATGTGGCCCTGCGCGTTTTAGCGCTGCTCCTAGTAATAATGGCCAATGCCGAGTCAGTTTTTTCTCTGGTTCAACAAAATGCAGCATGGAAAACTCGATGTTTCAAACAGCAGGATTTTTCTAAGTTTATCTTACTTGTTGAGTGACTAGCTGGATAGCGATGTTTGTGAAATGAACAAGAGACGGCTTGGTCTGAGTATATTTTCGCCAGCAATGCGACCAATTCACTAGAATTACCGGATAAAGTTCTAGGCGCTTGGTGTAGTGCTTGTTAAGATTTATTGAAATATTGGTTGCAGTAAAAACCAGTCATCTTAATTCATGTTAAAACCCTTCAATGTTTGGTTAAGGAGATCCCGACCAATGAAATTTATCTTTCCGCTGGTGATGCTGGGGCTTAGCTTCACAAAACTAAGCGCATATGCTGCTGATGCCAGTCAAGTGCAAAGTTTTACGCTTAAAAATGGCATGAAAGTGTTAGTGCTTGAGGATAACTCAATTCCGAATGCCAACAGTTATTTGTTCTGGAAAGTTGGCTCTCGCAACGAAGTGCCTGGTATTACTGGGATTTCGCATTTTTTCGAGCATATGATGTTTAACGGTGCGAAAAAGTATGGCCCGAAAATGTTCGACCGCACCATGGAAGCAGCGGGCGGCGCTAACAATGCTTATACCACCGAAGATATTACGGTTTATACCAATTGGTTCCCAGCATCAGCCATGGAAACCATTTTTGACTTAGAAGCGGATCGGATAGGTCATTTAGATATCAATGCCAAAATGGTGGAAAGCGAGCGTGGTGTTGTCGCTTCTGAGCGCACTACCGGTTTAGAGAACTCGAATTTCCAAGTCGTGCATGAACAGCTAAAAGGCATTGCTTTTCAAGCGCATCCATACCGTTGGTCGGTAATTGGCTATGAGTCAGACATTCAAGCTTGGACTTTGGCTGACCTCAAACAATATCACAAAACTTATTACGCTCCGAACAATGGTGTACTGGTGGTTGCGGGCGCTGTGACCCTTGCCGAAGTAAAAAAACTCGCCGCCAAATACATTGAGCCTATTCCAGCACAACCTGCCCCCGCCAAAGTTCGTACGGTTGAACCGATACAAACCGGTGAGCGTCGTACTTATGTGCAAAAAGCATCGGTAACCGCCCCAACGATTTTATTGGGCTATCACACGCCAGCAAGTTCACACGCAGATTATTACGCCTTGGATTTATTAGCTTCAATTTTAGCTCAGGGCGAAAGTTCACGTTTATTCAAAGGTTTAGTTGATAAAGAACTGGCACTTGAAGTCTATGCTGAGCAGCCACAGTCATTTGATCCGAACTTGTTTTACGTGTATGCCAATGCGGCGAGCGGCGTGAGTGCCGACAAATTAGAACAAGCGTTGATTACTGAAGTAAATCGGATTGCAAGCAATGGTGTCACTAAAGAAGAGCTGGATAAAGTCCGTAATTTCAAATTGATGCAGTTCTATCGTGAGATGGAAACAATCAATGGCAAAGCCAATATGCTCGGTACTTACGAGCTCTATTTCGGCAGCTACCAACGGTTATTTGATGCGCCAAGTTATTACAACAAGGTCAGCAGTGCCGACATTCAACGAGTGGCCAAAACTTACCTGAAAAAATCCAACCGTTCTGTGGCGGTCTTAGACGCAAAAGAGGACTTAGATTTATGAAATTTAGCGTCAAATTAGTGGTGCAAAGCGTTACCGTGGCAACAGCGTTGTTGCTCACTAGCATGCTGCAAGCAGCTCCAGCCTTTCAATTTCCAGCCTATGAAAAAGTGCAGTTGGAAAATGGCTTGACCATCTACTTACTGGAACAGCATGAAGTGCCGTTGATGACTGTTAATGTCACAGTCAAAGCCGGTGCAATTTTAGATAACAAACCGGGCCTTGCTAGTTTAACCGCACAAAGTCTAATGCTGGGGGCGGGTAATCAAAGTAAAGCGCAAGTGGCGCAGACCGTGGATTTCTTGGGCGCCAACTTGAATGTTGCCGGTGATTTAGAAGCTTCGGTGTTGCAAACGACTTTTATGGCGAAAGATCGCGACACTATGCTGAATTTAGTGCAAGCCACTTTGCTAAAACCTGCGTTTGCCAGCGCAGATTTTGCCAAAATGAAACAACGGCATTTAGCAGCGCTGGAAAATGCGCGGCAAAGCCCACGCGAGGTTATCGAGCCGTATTTCCGCCGGTTAAATTATGGTGCGCATCCATACGGCAACGCAGTTGAAGGTGATATCAACTCGGTGAAGCAAATCAGCCTTGAAGATGTGAAGGCTTTTTACCAGGCCAATTATCAGCCAGCACACACTGCTATTGCGGTGGTGGGTGATTTTGATTCCAAGCAAATGAAAAAGCAGTTAAATGGCTTATTTGCAAATTGGAAAAATACTGGCTCAGCAGACAAAAATGCAGCCAAAGCGAAGTTGCCAGCATTACCAAATGCGGCGAAACAAGCGGAAGTTTTATTGGTTAATAAAAGCGATGCAATAGAAACCACCTTCATGATTGGTGGTCCAGGTGTTGCCCAAGATAATCCTGATTATGTCGGAATTAGCGTAATTAACACCGTATTAGGCGGTCGTTTTACTTCATGGTTAAACGATGAACTTCGGGTCAATTCAGGCCTAACCTATGGTGCACGCTCGGCGTTCAGCCGTTTTGCTGAAAGCGGTTTGTTTGCCATCAGCACTTTTACTGCCAAAGAAAATACTCAAGCAGCACTCGATTTAGCGGTAAAAACCTACCAGCGCTTGTGGCAACAAGGGCTTGATCAAGCGACGCTAGATTCAGCAAAAGCCTATGTGAAAGGCCAGTTCCCGCCACGTTTTGAAACCAATGCTGCCTTGGCAGGTTTATTAGGCGACATGTATGTTTATGGTTTTAATGAAGATTATATCAATAGCTTTCAACAAAAAGTCGATAACCTGACCCTTGCTGAAAGTAAGCGTTTGATTGATCTTTATTTCCCACAGCAAAACTTGAAGTTTGTGATGATTGGTGAGGCAAAAACTATTGCGCCGATTGCCGCGAAGTTTGGCAAAGTCACGCAAGTGGATATTCAAGCGAATGGGTTTGCGGTTAAGTAACGCCAACTAAGAAAACTGAAAAAGCAAACTGAAAAAGCCAAGGCAATAAACTCGCCTTGGCTTTTTTATTGACCTGAGATTGCGCGCGTGCAACAGCAGATTTTGGTCATAATTCTGTCACCTTGCTCGCTTATGGTGAAGATCTGATCATCAACTTAATCGAGTTTTTAATGCATCGAGTTCGTCGTTTGCAACTTCGCCGTAGTGCGTTGTTCCGTGCCCAATTAGCGGCAGCAGCTCAACATATGCCTCAGCAACCTGCACAGTTAGTACCTGTGAACCGTCCTGTGCCGCCTTCACTGACTAAATAATTTCTGTTTCTTAACATATCTAATAGGGGGGGGCTATGCTCGCCGTGTGATGGCTTAAGCATTTTTTTCGAAAATAACAATCGTTATTAATCATTTAGTGCGATGGGTATTCTCGGTTTAGTCTGAATAGGTGTTTGGATAACTGATAGTGGTTTGGTTGTCGTTTATCCAAACCACGGACTTGCGCATTGGACGCAAGTGTCGTTAACCCGCTTCCACCGATATGGAAGCTTTCAGCACAGGAATATGACCATGAAAAATACTCCGATAATCTCTGCCGTGGCCATGGCTTTATCTCTAGCACTTAGCCAAGGCAGCGCTTTTGCCAACGGCGCTCCAGCCAATGTCGCAGCAAACGACACCACCACCAATCAATATTGGTGGCCACAACAACTGAATTTGGCACCATTGCGTCAGCATGCTGCGGAATCAAATCCGTATGGCGCCGATTATGATTATGCTAAGCAATTCCAAAGTTTAGATTTAAAAGCGCTCGAAGTTGATTTGCGCAAAGTGTTGACCACTTCGCAAGATTGGTGGCCGGCTGACTATGGCCATTACGGCCCGTTTTTTGTGCGGATGGCTTGGCATAGCGCTGGCGTTTACCGCATTTTTGATGGCCGCGGCGGCGCTAATGGTGGCCAACAACGGTTTGAACCTCTCAACAGCTGGCCTGATAACGTCAACCTCGACAAAGCGCGTCGTTTACTGTGGCCCATCAAACAAAAATACGGCAGCAAAATCTCTTGGGCCGATTTGATGGTACTGGCCGGTAATGTGGCAATGGAGGACATGGGCTTTAAAACCTTTGGTTTTGCGGGCGGTCGCACTGATGACTGGCAAGCAGAACAAGTAAACTGGGGTAGTGAAAAAGCCTGGTTAGATAGCAAACGCCGTAATGCCAAGGGTGAGCTTACCAAACCTATGGGCGCAACTCAGATGGGCTTAATTTATGTGAATCCGGAAGGGCCAAATGGCGTGCCTGATCCATTGGCCTCAGCGCAAGAAATTCGCGATACCTTCGGCCGGATGGCAATGAATGATGAAGAAACTGTGGCATTGATTGCAGGCGGTCACACCTTTGGTAAAGCGCATGGCGCGCGGGATCCGAAAAAATGCGTTGGCGTTGACCCAGGTTCAGCTGGCTTAGAAGCGCAAGGCACCGGTTGGAAAAATACTTGTGGTAAAGGTCACTCAGAAGATACCACCAGCAGTGGTTTAGAAGGCGCTTGGTCAGTCAGTCCAACCAAGTGGACCATGCAATATCTCGATAATTTATATGCGTTTGAATGGGTTAAAAGTAAAAGCCCGACTGGCCACATTCAGTGGATCCCTGCCAATGGTCAGGCTGCGAATTTAGTGCCTGATGCGCATATTGCTGGTAAACGGCATGCGCCAATTATGTTCACCACCGATATTGCGCTAAAAGAAGACCCGATTTATCGCGAAATCACCACGCGTTTTCGCCAAGATCCGAAAGCCTTTGAGCTCGCGTTTGCCAAAGCTTGGTTTAAATTAACTCACCGTGATATGGGGCCTGCAACTCGCTATTTAGGCAACATGGTGCCGACTGAAGCGCAGATTTGGCAAGATCCTATTCCAAAAGTGGACCATCCACTCATTGGCGATGCTGATATTGCTAAGTTAAAAGGCCAAATTCTGGCGACAGGACTAACGAACGCTGAACTGATTCGCACGGCTTGGGCTGCGGCGGCGAGCTTCCGCGGTACTGACTTGCGTGGTGGCGCCAACGGTGGACGTTTACGGTTAGATCCGCAAAAAGATTGGGCGGTGAATAACCCGAAAGAAATCGCTAAGGTCTTGGCAAAACTTGAGAAAGTACAAAAAGACTTCAATGCTTCAGCGAAAAAAGTGTCGCTGGCCGATTTAATCGTGTTAGGGGGTAATGCAGCGATCGAGCAAGCCGCGAAAGCCGGTGGTTACAACTTGAGTGTGCCATTTACGCCGGGTCGGATGGATGCATCGCAAGCCCAAACTGATGCGAAGTCATTTGCGGTACTCGAGCCAAAAGCCGACGCTTTCCGTAACTACTTCAGTGCCGACAGTATGGTGTCACCAACCGAAGCCATGGTAGAAAAAGCTTACATGCTGAACCTGTCAGTACCAGAAATGACGGTATTGCTGGGCGGTTTACGTGCGCTTGATGCCAATACTGCAGGCGTGAAACATGGGGTCTTTACTGCCAAGCCTGGCGTGCTAAGTAACGACTTCTTCGTGAACTTGCTGGATATGGCAACCAAATGGGAAAAGTCGAGCAAACAAGCCGGTTTATATGAAGGGTTTGACCGCAAAACTGGCAAGTTAAAATGGACAGCCACCTCAGTCGACTTAGTGTTTGGTTCACACGCTGAGCTACGCGCTGTCGCTGAAGTTTATGCCGCTGACGATGCCAAAGATAAATTCGCGCAGGACTTTGTCAAAGCTTGGACCAAAGTGATGCAAAACGACCGCTTTGATTTAGCAGCGAAATAACCAAACCAATGGGGTCAGAGTCATTGAACGCTGCCCCCAGCAAGCCATTTTCAATGGGGTCAGAGTCACTGATATTTGCTCACTGCGAATAATCAATGACTCTGACCCCATTGATTTTTAGGTGATAATCCCAACATCGTGATTTCATCTGTCACTAACTTGAGCGCTACATCCTGAACGCAAAATCGTTTTTAATGCCATCAACTACCGCGGTTACGCGGCGCATTGCTGTCGCATTTATGGATGGCTGGCGGATGGTGTTGACGATGTTTTTGCTGGTGTGGGTGCTTGCTGGGGTCTTTGGTCCGCAGGAAACTGTTAAAACTGAAGCAAAGGGCAGCGTCGGTCAGTGGCTGTTGATTGCAGAGCAATCCGATGTAGTGTTGCTGCAAAGTTTACCCGATCGGCAAAGCGCGCAGCTGTTTTTGCATCCAAAACAACAACCCACGTTTGAGCTAGTTTTTGCCCCAATCCAGCAAGCATTGCTGACCATTGCGTTATTGCTACCAGTCTTGGTTGTGCTGGCGTGGTATATCCGCGCCGGACCACGCCGAAGTTTTCGGCTTGGTTTGTGGCATGACGCCAATCTTTGCTGTAAAAGTCAGCTTTATCACTGAGTGCTTCTATTGCAATTGAAAATTTAATATTTCCAATCAATAGAGGTGTTTATGAAACTTTTTAATAAAAAATCGCCAGCGCAACGTGCGTGGCGTCTGGTTATTCTCGCGATATTGTTCGTTGTTATTGTCCTGCAATCATTAATTACCCCGGCGTTTTCCGCCACACCAGAGTCTCCCGCTGATTTGTCTAACGCTGAGCGAACTTTGGCGGTGCAACAATTGGCGAGCATTCTTGCAGAGCACTATGTGCTACCGAAGGTTGCCGCTAGTCTTGCGACTTCCTTGAAGCAAGCGGAAGCCGCAGGCCGCTTTAATCACATTCAACATCAAGCTCAATTTGTTGAAGAAGTGGGGTTGTGGTTACGCGAGCAGAGCAAGGATGGACATTTGGGGTTAGAACTCACCAAAGATTATGGGGAGGTGACCCATGTGCGTCATGAAATCGACGAAAAACGGATTAACAATTACGCCTTCGAGCAACTGAAAATTCTGCCGGGCAATATTGGTTATCTGAAAATGAATAAGTTTGTGCAAGCGAATGAAGTATTTGCGGTGGCAGGTCACGCGCTAAACTTTGTGAGTCGCAGTGATGCCTTAATCATCGACCTACGCGAAAGTGTCGGCGGATCGCCAGAGCTGGTACGCTTCTTGGTCAGTCATTTTGTGCCGGCAAAAACGGTGTTATGGCGTTTGCAAGACCGCCAAAGTGTCGAGTTGACCGAAGTAAAAGCCATAAAGTTGCCTAATGTCGAGGCGCTTCAGCAGATGCCGCTGTATATCCTGCAGCATAAAAACCTCGCCAGTGCCGGTGAGTTTTTTAGCTATACGTTACAACAACAAGGGCGAGCGACTATCATCGGTGAAACCAGCGCTGGCCTCGCGCATTACACGGGCGCCATGGCTATCAATGACTGGCTGTTTGTGCGCATACCGCTGTCGCGGCCATTATTCCCCAAAACAGGTGATAACTTCGAGCAACGGGGTGTTAAACCCGACATTGCAGTTGCCGCGGACCAAGCATTGCCGCGAGCCATTGCAGTGATTTTGCAGCATAAAAGCACGGCACGCTTAGAGTAAGTGCACAGGCTGCACTAAACGATTGTCTTCAATGGGGTCAGAGTCGTTGATTTTTTGAATGCGGAGAATAATCAATGACTCTGACCCCATTGATTTCTGGGGAAAACTGCCGTTAAACAATGCTAAGCTAAGTATTGGTTACCTTCATGGGAAGTCGCTCGCTTCGTTTTTCATCTGCCTGTAGTAATAAGGAACGCTTATGCGCCAATTGATACCTGTTGTTTGTCTCAATCTGCTGTTATCTGGTTGTGGTGGTGGGGATGCTGCTGAAGTTGTTCCGCCAATTAGCGCCATTATTTCTGGCGCGGCATCGGACGCTATTGTCGGGGATACGCTGCGCCTGAGCGCAAAACAAAGTGTCACAGCGAGTGCCTCCGCGGTGTACAGCTGGGTAATTACCGAGCAACCAGCTGGCAGTCGGTCAAGTTTAGTCAACGCGAATGCAGTTGATGTGCAGTTTATTGCAGATCTGGCTGGTGATTATAAATTAACCTTAACGGTGACCGACGGTGGGCAGAGCAAGACCACCAGCGCTTTGATTCAAGTTGCGGCTAACCAAATCCCGCAATTAAAGTTGGTAACTCCAGAGCTGAAGAACTTGTTGACCAACAAGGCCATTCGCTTAGATGCCGCGGCGAGTAAAGACCCAGAAGCTCGCCCTTTACAGTATCAGTGGCAAGTGCTTGCTGAGCCACAAGGCAGTTCGCTTACGTTGGCGCAACAAAGCCAAATTGATATTACGCCGATTGTCTCAGGCGACTATCGGTTCAAGCTTACTTTAAGTGATGGGGTAAATAGTGTTAGTGATGAAGTGGCCTTTACGGCATACAAATCAGCTTTGACGTTAAAAGCCGATGCCAGCAGTAGCTTAAGTGCCTCGCAACAACTGACAGCTTTTTTTGGTGAAGGCAGCTTAGATGTGCCTACAACTCATGAGGGCGCAGAACATCTCAGTATTGCCAGCGATGATGTCGGTGGTGCACATTTTGTATTCACAGTGCATCTGTCTGATGATGGCGATCGTGACGTGCCACTGAAGATGACTGATCGGCAACGGGTCGAAGTGAAGAGTTATAGTCAAAGTGCTGAGTCATTGGTCTGCCGCAAAGATGACCGTATGGAACTCGACTTTAATTTTAAGACCGATGACATCGATTTATCGCCAAGTTTTACCCATATCTTCCAGCTAAAAGGCAAAGCGGATACGCCGCTGTTTACCCTGTCCGTGCAAAATACCCAAAGTGTCAAAGCATTGCGGCTGAATCATGTGCAAGGCGGTACCAAACTGGAGCCGCTGGCGGCAGTGCCTTGGGAGCAAGTGAAAAACAATTGGCTGGCGATTTCTATGCGTTTTTCTTGTGGTGAGCAGGGCTATCTTGAAGTTCAGGTACGCGACAAATTAAAGCCAGAGACTATCTATATTAATGAAAAACATACTAATTTGAAGATGTGGCAAGATCAGAGCAACGAGGTCTACGGGATAAAAACCGGCCTTTATCGCAAAGTAAAAGCCAACTGTCAGCCTATCGACTCTACGGCGGAGCTAACCTGTGAAGAAACGGCGCTTAGAAAAGAATTTAACCACCCAGAGGATAAAGTTCGTCTCGGGGAAATGACCATCCGCAAACTCTAACAAGCAAACCAAAGGCTGGAGCTCCATGCGCCAGCCTTTGACTGAATTCAGGCTGTTAATAAGCAGATTAAAATTAGCAATTTTAGTTACTTAAGCTTACTTACTGAGTAAATCCAATTCGAAAACCGCCCCAATGTTGACCAAATACGATGATTGGCACTGACAAATCATTCATCACTTGGCCGGTATCCCGCTTATAGGTTTGTAGTAAAAACCGCTGTTTATTTTTACTACAACGGCTGCCGGTTTTATCGCTATAAATTCGCTTGGTGCGATTGGCGACGAGATCCTTTTGATAGTCACCGGTGAGTGGCTGGCTAAATTTACGATTGTGAGTTGGGAAGTAGCCATTCACGTCAACAGCTCCAGCGTAAATGATATTTGGGTGGTTATTTAAAAGCTGCTCTTGCACCGCAGGGAATTCTTTATCCGTCAGATGATCGATTGCGTTATGGTATTTTTGTGGGTTGGTATTTGGGATCTCTACATATTTTGTCGAGAACAACTGTTCTTTGCTAACTAATCCTGATTTAACAAAATTCTCCAGAATAAGTGCGATTTGGGACGCTGAGTTTTCAGCAACTTGCAGAATTTTGCCATACTCTAGATTTTCCGCAAAATCGGCAACATCAAAGTAAATCGATTCTGCCTCCAGCGCGACATTCTCGGCTTGTGCTGAAACTGATTTGCTTTTGCTATTAATCTCCGCTGCAGCATTTTCTATTTCAGCGACCGCTCGACTTAAAGACGAACCGGAGGCTGCGATATCCGTGGTAATTTCCTCTGAAGTTAAAGTGGTCTTTTGCGTCATACCAACGTTTGCTGAAATTTGTCGTAAGTTCTCTTCCACCGCCTGAAAGTTTTGTTCGATGATATCGCTGTTAGTTTTTAACGAGCCCATGGTTTGTTTAGACTGCTGGCTCAACGTTCTGAAATGACTAATATTGCTTTCGATTTGTTGAGTTGCACTTGCAGTCTTTGTGGCTAAAGATCTCACCTCATCAGCAACTACTGCAAAACCACGACCATGTTCACCTGCGCGCGCAGCTTCAATCGCTGCATTTAGCGAAAGCAAATTCGTTTGTTCTGCGATTTGTCGAATTAACGTGGTCATCTCTTGGATCGCGTCTGCGGAACTATTCAGCGCGATGATTTCCTGATACGCCATGCTGAATTTATGCAAAAGTTCCTGATATTGCTGTTTGCTCATATCAAACTGTGAATTGGCACTACCACAAGCCTGCGCGGTAAGTTGCATATTCTTATCGACGGTGAATGATACGTCCTTTAACTTGGTTACATGCTGTAATAAGGTAGAAGATACTTGGGAAATTGCAGTGATTTGCTGCGAAGTACGCTGAAGGTCTGTATTAAGTTTGTCGGAAAGATAAGACACTTCAGCAGCGCCAATCGCCATTCGTGTTGTTGCATTAATCACGCGCTCAGTCGGCCAGCCTTGTGGTTTTTCGATTGTTGTGGGGGGAGCTTCGTTGGTTTTAATCATAAAAACCGACAAACCTGCCATTATCATTAGCAGGTACTGAAAATTCCCAACAAAGTCGGTAAGCAAAAAACAGCAAGCAATGAAACAACAGACGAAGAAACGCGTTTTCATCGAAATCATCCTAATGTCAATTTAAGCAAAGCAGTGTGATGGCTTCTTTATTGAGCATCTATCATCGTCGGCACTACGAGATGGAAATCTTTAGCGAACTAAATCACGACAAATCAAGAAACTTTGTGAGGGAAATATAGCACGCATATCGGCAATATGTACCCAAAGGAGGGGGTGGGCGTCATCAAAATCAAATTTATACACTAAAACAGCCTTCAGCTGTCGAAGGTCATTTAGCTGTACTTCGCTTGATAACCAGTTGTGATAACTTGTTGAAAGCTATGAATCAATCGACTAATCTGCCAAAGACCAACAAATAGCAATTGCAGTGGTTGAAATTGCTATTTATACGCATGTCCCATAATACTGACTACAAAGGATATAAAAATGCTGAATAAAATTATAAAAACTACACTAGCTGCGTCGTTGTTGTTTGTTACAGGGCAGGCGATGGCTGATGTGGTGAGCTCTGAGCAAGTGCTGGCTAGTCAGCAGTTTAATTACAACAAGCAGCAAGTGCTGTCGTTTGTAAATGATGCCGCGGTGCAAAATAAGTTGGTTGCTTTAGGTGTCAGCCCTGCGGTTGCTCAGCAGCGCATTGCCAATATGACCCATGACGAACTGACTGCTTTAAATACCCAACTCAATGACATGCCTGCAGGTGGCATTGTAGATACTGTAGTGACGGTGTTAGTTGTAGTGGCAGTGTTAGATTTGATGGGGTTAACCGACGTTTATCCGTTTATCAATCCTATTCGCGGCTAATGTTAATACCGATCTTCATGCAGAGTGGCCTTTGGCGTAGGTTGCAGCGTATATTGCGGCCTACTTCTGGTTCAGTTTTGCGATGGGGGTTATTACTGTTATTGCTGCAACTGTTTGGTTGCCAAACACCGCCACAAACTCAGCAATTGCTGAGTGAGACTAATTTCCAGCCTCGCCAACATCAAATTGCCAAGGTGCCATTTTATCCGCAGCAACAGTATTTTTGCGGGCCAACTACTATTGCCGAAGTCGTTAATTTTTATGGTCGATCGCTTGCCCCTGAACAAATAGCCCCTCAGACATTTATTCCCGAACTTGAAGGTACGCTGCAAATTGAAATGACCGCAGCGACACGCCAACTCGGCATGGTCGCCTATGCTGAACGCGGAAGTTTGCTACAGTTATTGCGGTTAGTTGCTGATGATATTCCAGTTATCGTGCTGCAAAATAACTCGGTAGATTGGTTGCCTCGTTGGCACTACGCGGTGGTGATTGGTTATGATTTGCCAAATCAGCAGATTGTTTTACATAGCGGTGTGACTGCTGAATATCGGTTAGATCTCGCGACCTTCGAACGCACTTGGCAGCGCGGCAATTATTGGTTGCTGGCGATTTTGCCCCCAGAGCGCAGCAGTGCCCAGTTAAAACCGTTTGTGTACACCAAATCGGCCCAAGATTTACTCGATACCCAGCAAATAGCAAGCGGCGTGACAGCGTTGGTAACAGCCACCGAGCAATGGCCAAATTATTGGTTACCATATTTTTTATTGGGTAATTATTACTATCAAAACGAGCCGAAAACCGCAGCTTATTGGTTTGAACTTGGTCAAAAGCACGCCACACAAGAAGTTGCGTATTTAAATAATCATGCCATGTTACAAAGTCAGCTCGGGTGTAATGCCAAGGCGGAAGCCTTAATCAATGCAGCTTTAGCCATTAAGCCAACCGATGTGAACTTGCTAGACAGCCAAGCAAAAATCAAAAAAGCAGCAACTGCCAACAGCACATGCCCAGAATAACAATTCAATGACTCTGACCCCATTGATCCGATCAATGGGGTCAGAGTCATTGAAACTTGCTGAAAGTACGTGGGGAGCTACACTTTGTTAAATTTTAATTAACAAGGATTTGTTATGCTTCGAGTGCTATGTTTACTTTGCTGCTGGTTTCTCGTAGGTGCCGCCACTAAACCCGATCTGCTTTTGGCCGAGCTTTACCATGAGAATATTGATGTTTCCAAATATTGGGTGAGTGAAAAGCTCGATGGCGTGCGCGCGTTTTGGGATGGTAAAAAGTTGGTAACCCGAGGCGGGCAGGTGATTGCTGCACCTGCATGGTTTATCGCTGATTTCCCGAAAACGGCCTTGGATGGCGAGTTGTGGCTTGGCCGTAATCAGTTTGCACAAACCATGAGTATTTTGAGCAAAGCCCAGCCGATAGATAGTGAGTGGCAGCAACTACGCTACCATGTTTTTGAATTGCCTAATGCGCCAGGTACTTTTACCGAGCGAATTGCCGCGATGCAGGCAATAGCCCATAACAACAAAAACCAAACAAACACCCAGTATTGGCAAATAATTCCGCAGTTTCGCCTACTAGACCATCGCGTACTGATGGCAAAACTCCAAGAACTCGAACAGCAAGGCGCTGAAGGCTTGATGCTTCACCATCAAGATGCGCTTTATAAAACCGGTCGCAGCAGTGATTTGCTGAAACTGAAAAGCTATCAAGATACCGAAGCGGAAGTGATTGGCTATCGGCCAGGCAAAGGTAAATACCTTGGCATGGTCGGGGCTTTGGTGATGAAAATGCCGGATGGCAAAACCTTTGCTATCGGCAGCGGCCTCACCGACGCCCTGCGGCAAAATCCACCGCCAATTGGCAGCTTGGTTACCTACCGCTACAACGGTTTCACCAAAAAGGGCCTACCAAGGTTTGCTAGGTTTGTGCGGGTGAGAGAAGATTTAGGCTCATAAGTAAAAAAACCGCGAATATCACGCGGTTTTTTACGATATAGAAAAGGGATTAAGCTTTGCGACGACGACGAGTCAGCGCAATGCCGGCAAAACCTAACCCGAGTAGAGCGAATGAACCAGGTGTAGATACGGCGACTTCGTTGAAGCGGAAGTTGTCCATGGCTACAAACGTACCAGCACCAGGAGTGCCTGCATCAACACCGCCAAACGTATTCATGGTAAGACGATCGATGCCAAAATAATTGAACGCGAAATAAGTTGCTACATCGTCACTGATTAGGTGCGACTGGCTATACAGCAGAACGTTGTTTTTGTAACCTTTGACCTCTACGGTCTGTCTGTCATTCCATGCAGCAGTAAGGAAACTACCGTTGAAATCAAACAGACCACCGCCATTTTTGCTGATGGTGTTGGTGCCAAAGAAAAACGCAGTGTAATCACCAGAGGCCCGACCGCGGCAATAACCACTGTCAGGAATTTGGTAGGTACTGCATTGTATACGGTAAGCTTGTGAAAAGACCAAACCACTATTTGCAACGTCAGTTGGTGATTCAAATGTTATGACAGTGGCATTGGCTGCATTTGAAAGGCCAAAAACACTGGCGAGAATAGTGGCGAATTTAGTAAAGCGATTCATGTAATTCCTAATATTTTAAGTTGCTAAACTATGTTTGGTTATGCTCGTTAGTTATAAGCAAATATTGTACCCAAATTTAATTATATTTAAAATCAATGGCTTGCTATTGATGTTAAGTAATTTTTTACACTGAGTGTAAAATTTATCGACACCAAACTTGGTGCATACCTAAAATGTGCACAGCACCAATGGGGTCAGACTCATTGAAACTTGCTGATAAATGGCGAGCTAGCTCAGGCAAACGGTAACAGGTATTGAAAAAATTCGTCTATTTAACCGATGTTATGTTTTTCCTATTGGCACTAATATTGGCAAATTTAGCAATCTAAGGTACATTCTAATAAGCATGTAGAATATTGATTGATATGGCTTTTGCTATTTTCCGGTGTCTTTGGCGGTACCGTTAAATAGTGCTGAACATTCAAGAATTTCGATGAATGAGACTGTTAAACTCCAGACATGGATAAGTTGCCTATGCCTATTTTCAAAAACGCAGGTTGTATTGTGACGTTGTCGACAGTGTTGTTGTTGTCAGCGTGTGGCGGTGGGGGCGAGTCAACGGCCACTACCGATGGCGGGGCGAAACCCAATTCAGCACCGAGTTTAACGGCGACACCATCGCAACTGACTCTTGAGAGTGGCCAAGCGCTACCGGTGACACTTAGCGCCAGAGATGATGACGGTGCACCTGTGCTGAGTTTGTCGAGTGTATCGGCCAACATCAGTGCGGAGTTAGCAGCTGATGGCAACACCGTCACTATTACTGCTCGCACAGTCACTGCCAATGAAAAAGGCTCGGTTGTGGTGGTCGCGACCGAAAATAACCCCGCGAAAAAGCAAACAACTCAACAAATTGCCGTGGATATTTTCCCAAAACTAACGCTATTCGCCTTAGTGAATGGCGTTCGTCAGCAAGCATTAACCGCAGAATATGCCAAGCCACTGACGTTTAGTGTGGTTGATGAACAAAACAACGAAATCCCAGTAAGTGCAGCGGTCTCTGCCAATCCCGCCATATTGCAAGTACAACACCAAGCATCGGTGATCACCCTCAATGCACTCAAAACTGGGAGTACACGGGTGGAAATTAGCGGAACTGCGCGTTCAGGCTTGCAATATAAAAAATCTATTGAGGTCAACACCGTTGGCAATCAACAGCCGAGCTTAACACTTTCGGCCAATAGCCTCTCTGTGGAAGAAACTATCGAAGCCAAAATCACCCCGACCATCACAGATCCGGATGGCAGTGCGCTAAAAACCGGCGTACTCAGCGTGGCTAGCGCATCTTCCGCCATAGCAACAGCCGAGGTTCGTGGAGGAGAGATTATTGTCACTGGCGTCAAATCGGGCAGTACAACATTAACCATTCGTTTGGTGGATGGTGAATACACAGTCAATTCCAGCGTGAGTATCAGAGTCACACCGGAAGTATTACCTGTGGTCAGTCTCAATCAAAACGTCAGTATCGAAATGGAAGAGCAGCAAAGCATTGCCGTGCCGATTGAGATTGTCGGCCCCAGAGCCGCCAATTATGTGCCGTCAGTGGCTATCGAAAGTGTTGATGGCAAGCTCAGCGATTTAACTTACACCGTCACAGGCAACAAGCTTAATCTTAGTGCAGCAGCGCTCAATCTCACAGGCAACAACGAAAGCGTTAGTTTCAACATAATCGCCAGCGCAACCAATGGACGGCATACGATTAAGTCGGCTGCTGTTCGTTTGCAAGTGTTACAGAGGTTAAACGCTGCGCCAATTCTAGAAGTGCCTAATATTTTTAATAAATTTCTCAGGATTCAAAATTCTGGAACGACTACGCTGACTCTGCAGGTTAAGGATGATATGCCGAGTCGCGTGGTGATTGCGCAACCTGAGGCATACAGCAACGATTCCAAAGCTGGCACCTATACTATGGCGTATGACGATAGCCTTCGCCAATTAACCTTAACCCTGACGGGGTTTGAGGTGGGAGAAAAATTTGCTATCAAGGTTAGTTATCAAGATGTGCGGCGTGGTGGTGCGGTGGTCCTATACTTCAAAACTTATGAATTCAGTGAGACGGATTTAGCAGTAATTTCAGCCCTCAACACCGCGATTGCCAAGGTAGAAGCCGCAAGGGCCTACCAACTAGTTGGCAAGCTTTACGCAGAGCACCTGCAAAATATCGGGGTATTGGACGCGCAGGCAGTCGATGAACTTTACGACCAACTGAAAATCGATGACACCGCCAACACGCAATTTTCAACGGCAGAATTTTTTATTAATTATTACCTAGAACAGGTCTACAACAACGAATTTAACACCGGTAGTGCTTCGGTCACGAATACCATGACCAGCTTGCAGCAATATCTGACGTCTACTGAAGAATTAAATCGTAGTTCTATTAATAAAATCAACGAATTGGCGGCGAAAAGTAATGGCTATTTCCCAAGTTTGCCATTTGAAAGCAGTCTCGCAGAAGTGACGCCAACGCATTATTCGAAGTTTTATGGCAAAGCGCTTTACGGCAGTGTTGAAAATGGTCAGTGGCAATATGCACCGGCTTATCGGTTCTTGGCCGCAATTGATGCCAAGGTTAAAGAAAATACTGAGAAACGCCTTAAATAGCGGACATGCAGGGACAGTTATCATGAAGAAGTTTATTGCTCTGGTTTTTATGACGGCCATCGCGCCCCATGTTGTTGCCGAGGCGTCGAAACCAACCGAACCGCGATTACGCTCAGAACAGGGATGGCATTTGGTGGTTAAATTTGCCAACCCACAAATGCACCAAGCGCTTTTATCAACGCCCGAAACGAGTCGGGTGCTCAACACCCTCAAAAACACCGAGCAAGCACAAGCATTTGCCGAGCGCCATCATGTGCATGCTCAGCCAGTAGTTGCGCAAGCCTTGTTACAGCCCATCGTCAACAAGACGGGCTTGGCAATCGCCCATCATCGTTCAGTCTCGTTGGGGTATGACGAACTCACCGTTAATACCCCTGATGCCAAGGCGGCGATTTCTGCGCTGATGGCGACTGGCCAATTTTTATCTGTAGAGCCGGTTTACCGCGTGTATGCCACAGCTGCGGAGCCGAATGATCCGTTGGCAAAAGAGCAATTTTATCTGCGCCCGTATAATAATCGGCAAAAAAGCAGCAGTAATTTTTTGGCGCTGCATAACGAGTTTCAAAATAATCTTGGCCGAAAAGTACGATTTGCAGTGTTAGATGCTGGTAGTTGGCCGCATGAGGATGTGCAGTTTGCGCCGGGCTACAATTTTGTTAGTAGCCAAGATGAGCCGAATCGGGGGCGCGGTGCTGACACCAATGCCAAATATACCAATGCTGAGGGCACCAGTTGCCAAAACGGCCATGGTTTATCGGTGGCGAGTATTTTGGCTGCCACCAGTAATAACGACCTTGGGATCACTGGGGCATTCCCAAGCGAGCATGCAGAGATAGTACCGGTGCGCGTGTTGGGGTGTGCGAATGGCAGCACCACCGATGTGATGGACGGATTGCTATGGGCCGCGGGTGGCCAAGTGCCTGGTGTGCCAACCATCAGTCAAGCTGTTGATGTGGCAAATTTAAGTTTGGGCAGTGTGCGCAGCAATGGTTGTAGCAAATTCGAACAAGATATTTTAAATCAGGTTGCCGAGCTAGGGGTGACGGTGGTGATTGCCGCTGGGAATGAACACATTCCAGCAGCACAATTTGCCCCGGGTGCTTGTGCTAATGCTATCACTGTAGGCTCGATTAACACTGCCGGCGATCTAACTAGTTTTTCCAACTATGGCTCGGCAATTGATGTGGTTGCTGAGGGCAATATCATTCAAAATGCCTTGCTAGATACTGAACTTAACAACAAATATAGCGCAGGCTCTGGTACCAGTTTTTCTGCGCCACTGGTGTCGGCCTTGGCCGGAGCCATGATTGCGCAAGAGCCATCCTTAACTGGTTTGCAGGTTGAAGCGCGATTAAAAACCACGGCAATTAAAAATCCATCACAGAACATCAACTCCATCTGCAGATTTTACGGCTGCGGGGGCGGCTTGGTGCAAGTACAACCGGCGATGGGCTATCAATTACCTGCCCATGCGCAAACCTATCGCGTTGAACATCGTTACCAAGGTTTCAGTAGCGCTGCCGATCTGCAATGGATGACGGCGCTACAACCCAAAGCGAGTGCATGCCAAACCTTGCGTTACACGCTAGGCGCAGCAGCCATCAAGCAAACCGGCATCAGCTATAAAATTTACCGTACTCAAAATGGCGGAGCTCCGAGTTTATTGACGGAAATCGAGCAGCCAGAGTTCATCCACGCCACCTCTGATGACACCACGTTGAGTTTTCAGCGCTGCGAAAATAACAATTGCAGTGAGCCCGTCATGATGCCCAAAGGCAGCATAGAACTACCCAAAGTGTGTTTGTAAGTGGCGATGCCTTCAACCGCTCGGCATCAACAAAACCGAGCGGTTGTGTCACAGCGAGAAGTGTTCGATGCTGTAAACGCTGCACCTGACGCCGTTAAGGCTTCAAGCATTCGCCAAGGTCCCGCGGCATAACGGATATTTACTGCAGCCAAAAAAGCTATTACCGGCATTCGCGCCGCGCTTGGCTGTTCTTAGCACCATTGCGCTTTGACAGATTGGGCAAGCTGGTGTTGTCGGTTGCATGGATAACATGGGTTCTACTTTTGCTTGCGGTGCTTGATTAACTTGGGGCGTTGGCACTGCTGCGCTAGTTGGTATCGCTGCGCTAGTTGGGCGCTGTTTGATGGCGGCAATCAGCGTTGCGCCATCCAAGAGTTCAATCGCTTTGCCTTTGGCAAAAGTGGCAGCGTCTTTGGTAAATACCCCAGAAGCTACCACAAAAGCGCCACTGGCTTGCTCGGCCTGCATCACCCCAAAGATTTCTCTAACGATATTCACCGGCACTTTACTGGTTTTCCAGTGCTTGCATTGCACCAGAAATAACTCACCAGTTGCTTTTCGCAGACGTAAATCGACACCGCCATCGGCACGGCCACCAGTTTCGACCACCTTGTAACCAAGTTCCTTAAAATACTGACCAACCAGCATTTCAAATTCAGCCCAAGAGATTTTTGCCAATGCTTGCGCCGGGTCGTCATGCGCAGCGTTTCGCACGCCATTGAGCAACATGATCCGTTTTAGCATGCCAAAGAGTGATTTGAGCGAGCCGAGAATGATCAATGCAGGAATGACATACTGGAAAATTGCCGCTGCTTGAAAAATCGCAGTGTTAATAAAAAACTGCGTTGGATTTGAGGTATCAAACACCGGCGCTACTGCATAGCTACTAATGAAAACGTAACTCAGCGGAGCAAATATCAGACCAAGCCACCAAGGTAATTTGCTGAAAATAAACATAATGTCGTTGATAGGGGCTGATTGCTTACGTCTTGCCATCCTTGGGGAGATCCTTTTGAAAATGTGTTTAAGTGCCTAAACGGCTGCAATTTAGCATAAGTTGGGGTTGTGCCAGCCAATGCATCTAGCTGGCATTTTTCAAAGCCCACTATTTAAATCAATCTCTTAGCTCAAAATCTGTGATCATCCAGTTGGTTTTATAGCCATGGCTTGATGGCCTCGGTTCATAGATGAGTTTGGCTTTGACTGGGAAACTTAGTTTTTTGAGTTTTTCGGCAAGTGAAGGGTGCATATTTTGCTCTTCGCCGACTAAGCCTCCTGAGCTTTCCAACTTAAAATTGGTCGTGCTTTGTTTTTGTACCACTTTTGAAATGTATAAGTTAGCCAAAGAAAAGTCAGATTTGTATTTGTTCGAATACCCACTGCCAACTTTAAAGCCCAAAATGAGCACCTCATCATTTTGGTTTAACTGCAGATTGGCTGAGGTGACCGTTTGGGTTGGTTTTGCCGCATCGAGTAAACGTTGCTGCCACTGTTTGAGCTTTTCAGCTAATAGTTGCAGTCTTTCTGGTAGTTGTGGGTGGTGTATAAAGTGGCGAGGGCTGCGCCATAACACTTGTTCGATCAATTCCTTGTCGCTGCAATTCCTGCCTACTTTTGATAAATCGATTTCGACCATCAACCGATCAGCATTTTGTACTTTACGATGCTTTTCCATATCAACTTTATGGTTAACATGAATTTCGATATCGAGAGATTCACCAGCAATTGTGACTGCGCTGATATCGGGTTTAAAGCTGCCTAGATGTTTTTCAATCTCGACTTGCGTAAGCTCAGTAACCTCACTTTCAATCACATCAAATATATGAGAGTCGCAGGGAGTATTTTTTGTTTCACTATCT
Source organism: Alteromonadaceae bacterium (assembly GCA_041914845.1). Lineage (GTDB taxonomy): Bacteria > Pseudomonadota > Gammaproteobacteria > Enterobacterales > Alteromonadaceae > Pararheinheimera. Next base: position 412,927 of record JAYSCP010000001.1, on the reverse strand, counting down.
GGAATCACGAGTAGAGGTAACAAAAGATACGATTCGGTTTGGAAGACATTTTTTGCTCGGAAATGCAGCGCGCTTTCTGGGCCATAACTACATTCATTGGCATTGTAATGAGCAAAATGATGCGCACGTTGATTACCTTTTCGGGCTATTAGGGACGCTCCACAACCAGGGCAAACGCAATCACACGCCAAGCCTTGCTCAACTTCATTGATAGAGACAAGTTGTCCAGCTTTTAAGCCATAAACCAGTTCAATACTACTTTCGTTTTTAACTTCATACACTGTTGTTTGCTCGTTCATCTTAGTTTCCTTTATTTACATTTAATGGCGCCAACGCGCTCGATGTGCATAATGGATGCTTTCCGATAAACAACTAGGAGTTCCGGAACTACCGGAAGTTATGCAGTCTATGTCTCTGAAAGATAGAGAGTTTAAGTTTCTTATTAAATGTATCGAAAAAGCTGAAAGTGGGTACCTGCCAAGTTCTGAGATCCCATTTTATATTCAAGTTGTCAGTGAACTTTCCGAGAAAGGACAGCTTACAACAGCTGATTTAATCGATCTTGAAGAGCGGTGCAGTGGCAAGCAGATTGATAGTCGAGCGCTTCGAGATCGAATGAAAAAGTTCTGCAACTACTTGGTTCAAGAGCAAAGTTCACTTTCAGGATTAATGGCTGACTTTGGATTAACCAAATATCCAATGATCGAAATAGTGAATGGTGGCGGGAATGGAAAAATGAACCGCTATGAGTTAAATCGAGCAGACCAAACGGAAAATACGATCAACACATTAGCGAGTAAATCGAAAGTTGAAAATGCACATTCAGTCCAATACCGCTTGAATCAACTCACTAAAACGCCATGGTGGCTGCGTCATTTAACGCGAGAATTTAATAACCGCACGATCCGTTTAGGTTATTTGGCAGCTGCTGCATTCGTTGTGTATGGCCTACCTGTACTCTGTTTTCTGTTGATACTGATTAGGATGCTTTCGATTTCAGAAGGCGCATTATTGGTATTTGTTTCAGCACTGTTGAGCCGAAAGTTAGTGAAGGTAATTGACTTGATGCAACACAAAATCGCCGAGTTGGATTTCTCAGACATAAGCCTATTTGCTCTTTCTGTGATTACCGAAAATAGTCGAGGCCTCAGTATAGAAAAAGTAGAACGTCGATTGGTAACAGGCGTGATTCAAGCCGATTGCCCAGTGTGTTTGCAAAAGTATGGTGTCAAAAACTCAGTGATAGTAGAGCGAAAATATGCTGTTTTCGGACCATTTATTGGGAAATGCTTGCAAAACCAGCAGGAGCATCGGTTTTCATTTGATAAAGATTTGATGTTTGGGGAGCGCTTAGGGTTGGATGTATAAGCATTTTTTTAAGAGGTTGCTTTTAGTAAGTAATAAAAAGATATCCTTTTTATGGTTTTTAGTATTTACAACTAGGGACATCGTTTTTTATCAAGCAATTGGTAAGAGATTAGCTTAATTGGTATAGGCAGAGTTCCAATAATCGGGTTACATTAACGTTATTAAACAGCAATTATTTATGCTTGCTGACACGTAGGTTTTAGTTTTTAGATTAGGGATAATTATGAGTTTAGCTTCGCTGTTATCTGATATCGCACAACAGTGGGCGAGTGCAACGAATGAACAATTTACTGCTCACCCAATTGCCAATTTAATCAGAAATGAACTGATTACTGCCGTTGAAGCGTTACTTGATACAAAACAAACTCCATATATTGTCAAATCTAGCCCTGGTGCAGGCAATTGGGCAGATGTCCCCTGGGTTGCAATTTTGAACCCTCAAGTAACTAAAACGACTCAACGCGGTATTTATCCAGTTTTTCTTTTTAGGGCTGACGGTACAGGCATCTATCTTTCATTAGGTTTTGGTACAACTGACTTACGCCAAAAGTACGGCCTTGCTGAAGCTAAAAAACATGCACTTGCATTGAGGGACTCGTTGAGAGCGAATCATGAAATGCTGAAAAATTGGGATGACAGTATAGATTTAAAGTCTTCAACCGTTCTGGGTAGATCCTATGAATGGGCTTCTGCAGGTGCAAAATTCTACTCTTTAGATAATTTTCCTGATGACAACGTTCTGGCAAAAGATTTACAAGAAATTTTAAATATATACTCAGAGTCTATTGGGAAGAAAGAAACTTTTCCGAGGGTTAATTATGTCAATCAGACAACAATTTCAAAACCATTTCTTTTGCTAGCAGGTATCTCAGGCACTGGAAAATCAAGGTTTGTCCGCAAGCAAGCTGAAGCTCAGGGTAGTGAACAAGAGTTTTATCAACTGGTGCCGGTGCGTCCTGACTGGCATGAACCCTCTGACTTATTGGGGTATGTTTCCAGAATTGGTGGCTCGCCCAGATTTGTAGTGACTGACGCTCTGCGGTTTATCGTTAAGGCTTGGAAAGCAACAGCTGCGCAAAATATCCTCTTGTCCAATGGCAAAATCGGCTGGACAGGTAAGACACTGGATGAAATAAAAACCTATTGGTTGTGCCTAGATGAGATGAATCTTGCCCCAGTGGAGCAGTATTTTGCTGACTATTTATCGGTAATAGAAAGCCGTCACTGGCTTCATGCAGAAGAGTTAGAAACTACAGGCAAAGACTATGTCTATTGTTGCCAGCCAATTGTTTCTGCTTCGTCACTAAATGCAGTCAATGAAACGAATCGAGTTGAATTAGCATCTGATCTTGGTCTTGATATACAAAATAACCCTGATGATTTTAAGCTTTGGGCTAGTTTCCTGCAGCATGGTATCCCTGTGCCTTTTAACCTCGTCGTTGCGGGTACTGTGAATATGGATGAAACCACACATGGTTTCTCCAGAAAAGTAATCGATCGGGCACTAACGTTTGATTTTGGTCGTTTTTTCCCCAATGATTTTCAACAGCTTTGGTCGCCTGAAACGCACCCCAAAACTCTGCAATTTTCAAGAATGTCGCATGCATCCCCTGATGCATTTGTGGATTGCGAAGCGGATACTGACGGCGCAAAAACAATTCATTTTTTACAGACGGTAAATACCGTTTTGCGAGACACACCCTTTGAACTTGCATACCGTGCGCTCAACGAGTTGTTACTTGCTGTGGTTTGCCACAAGCCACAGACTGAGCCTGAACTTCAGGCGGTATGGGATGACTTTTTAATGTGTAAGGTGTTACCCCGCATCGAAGGTGATGACGAGAAATTGACAGCTAACACAGATGCTTCGAATATCTCTGAAACGGTGCTGGATGCGCTGATTAAAACGCTATCAGTTGCATTGGCGCAAATTTGGGATTCGGCGCGGCCTGATTTGCTCCGAGAAAATATTAATAATGATGAGCCTGTTTTAGTTCCCTGTCGCAGTAAAGCCAAACTGGAATGGATGAAAAACCGGCTGGAACGTAATAGCTTTACCAGTTTCTGGCCATAATTCATGAGCACAGGGATGCGTGAACTTCTCCAGATTGATACCAACGATTGGCAATTGTCGGTCTACGGCTCGGATGTTGCCGGTAAACAGCGTGTATTGGCTAAAACCATGGCCAGCCGTGGGAAAGCCGCGCCATCAGGTATCATTGTATTTGACCAGCCGTTGCATATTGGTAGCTTTGTCGTCGATCAAAACCCTACAATGCTGAACGCGGAAGTGGGCGGTCTTATCAGCCCGAAAGCCCTGTTGTTTGAAAACACTGATTACATGTTTGAGCTGGTGTTTAAAGACTGCGCTGATCCGGCATTTCGTCCACAGATTATGCATAAATTGGCCGCTATTCAGAATTCATTCCGGTCTAAACAAATTGGCAGTCAGTTATTGCTCAGTGGCACCCTGAATTTTGGCAACAATGTCGGCTGGTTCTCATTGCCCTTTAGCTATAGCCGCTGCGGTTTGCTGCAGAACATTTCAGTGAAATTTGTCGTGTTGCCGACCAAAATGGATCTGGACTCAGATTTACAGGCCATTTATCAACGATTGGACCATGATTACCCGTTATGGCGTTTTGCTTTTGGTAACAGTACAGAGTCTACCGCGGATGCAAAAAAGCAATCCAATCATAATTTTCCGCTCTTATGGCTGGCTCGTTTTACCAGCTTGCGCAGCAAATTTGAAAAAAGCATCCGTATTCTGCTGAATTCCCCTCATAGCCGCTTGGTTGAGGTAGAGCGCAGGGTGAAAGCCGAGCGACTGAAAGGCAAGTTGTCTGTAACCTTGCAGGAAAAACTCGGGCAGGACTTTAGCGGCCAGAATTACCACAATAGTTATGCGACCAAGCGAAAGAATCTTAGTCTTGATACGCCGGAAAACCGTTTTATAAAAATGGTGCTGCAGCATGCACATTTCCAGCTTGGCAGGTTTATCAATTTGGTGAAAGACGCGAACAAAAGGCCGGATACCCAGATCTTCTCTGAATCATTTTCTGTTCAATTAAATGGCTGGCAAAAAACGTTGGAAAAATACCTGCATCATCCAATTTTCAAAGAGATTGGTTCGTTTAAAGGGATGAGCAAAGAATCGTTGGTGTTGCAGCAAAAAACCGGTTACAGCGGCGTGTATCAAACATGGCATGAGCTAAAGCGCTATCTCGATGTCATGGGCAACCAAAGTTCTGTTTCAATGAAAACCATCGATGAACTGTATGAGGTTTGGTGTTTTCTTGAAATCCGGCGGATCCTGATTGAAGATTTGGGCTTTAACGAAATAAAGCAGACGCCTCTGCGTGTTGGGCATTCTGGTGCAGAATTAAAGCTTGATGATGTGTTGGCAGATTCATATTTGCTGACACGTGAGGACGGTTTAACTATCAGGCTGGCGCATGAACCCAGGTTTGGAGAAAAAACCAAGCCAGTCCGTTCCTGGTTATATGATCACAAACCCGACATTGTGCTGGAAGCGACCTTCGCCGATGACTTCCGTCTCATGTGGTTGTTTGATGCAAAATACCGAATTGATAATAAAACTGATGATTCTGAACAGGATCTGGTGCCTGCAGATGCTATTTATCAGATGCACAGATACCGTGATGCACTGATCCATGTCGAAAAAACCGGAGAACAAAAACATAAAAGCCGCCCGGTGTATGGCGCTTATGCATTGTATCCGGGGGCAAATGATCAAAATGAACCTCTGGCCAGCAGTGAATATGCGGAAGCTATCGATTCAATAGGCATTGGTGCCTTTCCACTACTGCCATCGGCAAAGGGTGACAATGGCTGTTTATGGTTAAAAGCTTTTCTACAAAAGCAATTTGCTCAGCACCCTGCGCTGTCAAAAGCAGAAGCCGTGGACCGATATTTGATGGAGGATTCTGCCCGTATTCCGCATCACGGTATGCAGCAGGTGTTTTATCCCGATCTGACACTGGTGATTACCGCAGCCCCTGAGGCAGGACGAGATCTTGCTTATATCGATAGTTTCAAGCACGGCACTGCGAGCTGTTATCACACCAGACTTGAAGCAACGACCCGTGAAAATCTGGAGCAGAATGTTATAAATGAAGTGCGTTATTGTGTGATTGCTACTGAAGAGGCGGGGCAGCTGGGGCGAATTGCTCGGTATGTATGGCCGGTGAAAAAAGTGAGTCTGGTAAAACGCAGTGTGTTAAACAAGCACCAAACTGGGCTGCAACTGAATTCAGGCGATAGTCGTTATCAAAAAATGTATTGGTTATTTGAATTTGGACCGGCATTTAAGCTGGATAAGCCAATTGGCGGTTTTGATAGCGAGCAGCATCAGCTGCGCCTTACCACAAGACAAAAACTAGCAACAATTAGCAAGTTCACTGAGATTGAATATGTGTATTCGGACGTGATGCCTAGCTACAGAAATCATGGATAAACTTATCCGTTTACCTTGTTCAATTTCCAGTTCCTGCAATACATGATGCTGTGTTTATCCGTTAAAAACGCTTTGCCGATGATAGTGTAAGTAGGGCTTATGGGCTTCTCGCACCGCCAATTTCATTTGCTGGTGAATACCCAATACTTCCGGCTTTTCTAGTGTTGCTGAAATGAGGATTTTGCCGTTGTGTTCAAAGCTAATAAAGCCTTTGTCGAACGCTTTATCTAAGTTTGCCAGTAGCAATAAACCATTATTCGGATCAAGCCGCTCTAAGTTGCTGGCGGCGCGCCAGGGTTTGATGTGGGATGCGACTAACATCGCAGGCATCGGGTAGCCGGTAATGGCGCAGCCTTGCCATTGCTGCAGTAAATGCTCCCGAAAGCGCCCCTGGCCAAGGCGGGCGTTCATCAGCACTTGTTTTTCGGTTGGGGATAGTGCTGTTGATACCAAAATTTCATCAACATCCGCTGCCACATCAACTTGGCCAAGTTCTGCCAGAAATTCGCCGTAGCTTTTTAACGCGTTACTGTATTGGGTTTTGTTTTCGTGATCTTTAGTTCGAAATTCTGAGAGTTCCCTAAGCGGCGTCACCACGCGTTGATATTGATGAAAAGAGCCAATATCAGTCAGTTGCCCTTGCCAGATGCCATGGTTTTGCGCCAACTTGCTGAGTTTGTTTTGCATCACATTCAGATACTGCTGGACAGTTTTTTCCGATTTCCCCAAACCCAAAGCCCAGCGCTGATATAACTCTGGTAAACGAGTCAAATTCATCGTCAGTGCCAAACGTAAATCAGCCGTGATAATGCTGCTTTGGAAAAATTGAAATAATTCGTCATCTAAATAAGCGAAGGCGATTTTAGTTTTGCTAAAGCGGTCAACTTGGTTTGGTTCAATGCCTGGCTGGTACTGCAAATGCCAGAAGCCTTCAGATTTTAGGTGGAAAAACGGATTTTCTGGCGTGTTCGCGTCGTTGCCAGCCTTTAAGCGCTGAAAGTGGCTGGTAAAACATTGCTTCAACGCTTCGTTGAGTTCGATGCGATTAGTTGAAATAACACCAATCGAAATTAAATCCATCACTGCCAATAACATACAAACTTTATGCGGTTTGTTATGGCCGCCAAGGCGCATGGTATTTAGATCTTGGAATTTCTGCAGATAAAATTCGAGGCTCATCCTTGCGCGTCCTTGCTATGAGTAGGGTGCTATCTCTTTTTTAGTACCACAGTTTGCCACGCAATATCGCCGCGACCAAGTGCATCTGTCACAATTTCGGTAACAAGTGTTGGTGTCAGTGCCAAGTGATGCTTCGTAACTAACTCTAAAATTTCCGCCGCAGAAACCGGGTAGGCAACTCGGTCATCGCTAAAATCGCCGTGGCGCAAGGTAATAACCAGTAGACCGCCTGATGCGAGTAACTGCGTTAACGTCTGCAAGCTGGCGGAGCGTTGTTCGTTGGTTAAATGCATCCACACGGCAGAGAGTAAAATGAGCGAAAAATCCTGTGTGAGCGCCTGAATTTGCTGGAGATTTGGCAAGGTATCATCGAACCAACGAATTGCAGATGGCAAGTGTACGGTCACTTCTGAGCTTGCTTTTTCAGTTAAGGCGATGGCCTGCCGACGTAGCTCTGCTGCCGGTTCTACCGCGAAAACTTGATAACCTCGCGTCGCTAAAAAACGAGCATCACGGCCAGAGCCCGCACCAACATCCAACGCAAAGCACGCTTGGCAAATTTCAGGCAACAAGTGCAACCAACTGTGATGCACTTGTTCGGCACTGACTGATTCATATTGGGCAACAAAAGCAGTCGCATTTTGGTGGTAAATGTTCATAGGTAGCGAGCACCGGAGTTTTGCATAACAAGGGTTGCAAATTGGCGTTTAGAACATAGTGACAAAATTCAAGCAGATAGCAAAGTGTTAATTGGCTTGAAGGATTTTGTGATGAGCTTTCTTTAAAAAAGAAGCAGCCATTACAACGACAAGCGCTGGCAGACTCAGCGGGTTTGCATCTTAAAAAATCGAAAATTGCATCAATATTTGCCATAAGAATTAATTCGCCACTTTGTGAATGCTCAGCTAACTCTTGCCGTGTAAGCAGCCCATCGGCTTTAATATCAGCATAAGAATTTGCTGAAAAATCGGTTATGAAAATTGGGCGTAACGAGCCATGTCCTTGTGGCAGTGGTAAAAAGTACAAGCATTGTTGTATGAGTGCTATTGGCAAGCAACATGCGGAAGTGTTTGATGAGGTGCAATCGCTGGTGGCGATGAATCCCAATTTATCGATTGACGAGCTTAATGCAGCGCTGCAGCGTCAGATGGAGTTTCGCAATAACCGTCCGCATCCAGATTTCTGCGGCTTATCACCTACGCAAATGGCGAATTGGCTATATGCGCCTTTTGAGCGGTTGCAGTTTTTTAGCATCCAAACCCCAGCAGACTTATCCTCAAGCCCTGTGATGCGCTATTTACAACTGATTTTAGATGAAGCGATGCGGCAGGATGGTGCGTTTAAGACGACCGCAAAAGGCAATTTACCCACCTCCATTGTGAAGCAAGCTACGGACTTATTGCCAGAATTTGCTGTTGCCAAGTATCCAACGCATATCATGATCAGTGAGTATGCCGGTAGCAACGAAGATAAATTCAATGCCTTGCACTATACCCGCGTGCTTGCCGAAATTGCCGGCATTATTTATAAACGCAGTGGTAGTTTTCATCTGAAAAAAGCGGCGCAGCAGCAATACCAGCGCCAGGGCTTGCAGGCTTTTTTCCAGCCAATGTTAATGGCGGCTATTCGGGAATATAACTGGGCTTATTTGGATGCGTTTGGCGAACAGGTGGATTTACGAGGCTTTTGGCTGTTTATGCTTTGGCGTGTTCAGCATCACCAAAACTTAGCTTTATTAGTCGAAGAGATGAAAACAGCATTCCCAGATTTATTACGGGCCTGCGAGGGAAGTTCATTCAGTAGCGCCGAACACTATTTAAGCCTGATCATCGAATGTCGGTTTATTAAACGCTTTTTAGAATTTTGGGGCTTTCTCATCGTTGAACCGAAACGATACTCGACACAAGTGCCGCCAGTCAGTCAGTTACATGTGCAGCCGCTACTTGCACAAACTTTCAAATTTACGCTGTAACTAGAGGTGTTATTCGCGAGTCTAATTTCATCGTTCAACGCGAGTTGATTTCTTCAATCAACTGTGGAGAGGTGACTTTTTACAAATTAGGTGATGGATGATTTTATGGCTATAATAGTGTCTATTTTTGTCTTAATTTAGAAATTAAGACATAACTGTATCTTTTTGAGGTGCTATGGAACACTTAAGCCTTTTATCGGTCCACGATGTACAAACTGATTTCGGTCGGTGGTTACGTGATCAGCGCAAACAGCGTAAATGGTCACGAGACGACTTAGCGGAAAAAAGCCTAGTGCCTGCTGCCACCATTAAAAAGTTTGAAACGACCGGTCAGATCTCACTACGGCAATTTTTGATGTTGTGGCAATCGGTTGATGAGCTGTCACGACTGCAACAGTTAACCAATGCAGATCGCGTCAAACCATTACCAACCAGCATTGATGAGGTATTGGCGAATGAGCCTCGATAAGACTGCATTCAAGCGAACGAATCGGTTAGATGTGTACCGAACGCTAACGACGGGTAAGCAGGTCTTGGTTGGCGTGATGGCGCAAAACCGCCAGGGTACGTTCTTTCAATATCAGGCCGACTATCTGCAAAAGTTTGGCAATTTGTCGCCGTTTAAGCTCAAAGCCGACACGTCATTGCAACTCGCACCTGCTGAACCACATTTGGGTTTACATGGTGTATTTGCTGATTCTCTGCCTGATGGTTGGGGCATGTTGCTGATGGACAGACTGTTTCGACAACATCAGTTACTGCCTTCACAAGTGACTGCAATGGATAGACTTGCTTTCGTCGGCAATCGCGGTATGGGCGCACTGTCGTTTCAGCCAGTGTCTGAACTGAGTGTGCAAAATCCGCATGAGTTGTTTGACCTGAATACTTTAGGCACCGAAGCACAGCTATTTTTTGATGGTCATACCGAAGATGTGCTCGCTGCATTAGTGCAGGCTGGTAGTTCTGGTGGCGCTCGTCCTAAAGCACAACTGTATTTTGCACCAAACGATAGTCAGCGCTGCAGTACCACGACGTTTGAAAACGCAGAAGCTTGGTTGGTGAAGTTTACCTCTGAGCGGTTAGCGCTGGGTCATGAAGAAGGCATCTGCGAGGCGGCGTATTTAAAGCTGGCAAAAACTGTGGGTATTGATGTGCCTGACTGGAAATTGCTGGGATCTACTGACGGTACTGAGACGCGACATTGGTTGGCATTAAAGCGCTTTGACGTCACCTCCAATAAGCATGTCGAGGGTCGCTTGCATCTGCATAGCGCCTGCGGATTGCTTGATGCTAATTTCAGATTGCCAAGTTTGGACTACGAAGATTTGATTAAAGTCAGTAGCGCACTTTGTAAAAGTCCGGCTGCTGGCCAACAACAATTTAAGCGTGCGGTGTTTAACCTATTTGCGCTGAATCAGGATGACCACAGCAAAAACTCGGCATTTTTACAGGCAGACAACGGCCAGTGGCAACTCGCCCCTTTTTATGATGTGACCTTCAGTCCGTCCGCTTATGGTGAACATGCAACTGCCTTTGTTGGCTATGGTAAAACGCCCACGCTAAAGGCCATGCAAAAGCTAGCAGCACAAGCAAACTTTGCAACTTGGTCGCAAGCACAGCAAGTTATTCAGGAAATTGTTGATGTGATGCAGCAATTTGCGGTGGTGGCTAGGGAATATGCCGTTTCTGCGCAGACCATTAAACTCATCACACAACAGCTTGAGCAGGTTAGAGTTTCGAATAAATCACTGATGGGTTAAGTGGCCAATGTAGACAGCTGCTAAGTCCGGATCTATTTATTGTTATTCGAATTTATGTTAGCTAAAACAATTATTTAGGTTTTAAGTGTTGCTGCATATTGAGTGTTAATCGCCACTTTACCCACCAGTTCGGAGGGTGCATTATGTTTTATTTTGGTTAACCAATTAACATTTAATATGCTTTTGCCAGCTGTTGCTGATAAATCACCGTAGCAAGTTATATCATTCAAGCCAAGTATTTAAGCGCCAACCTCACTTTTTGAGGTGAATAAACGCACTATTCGCCTCGCTTTGTGAGTAGATTAATGCTTGTAATCACCTCACCATGTGAGTAGATTGATGTCTGTATTCCCCTCAATAACCCGGAGCTTTGGCTATGTGGATTTGGCAACAACCAGACTGGCCCAGTCAGCAGCAAGTTGAATTAAAGGCTTTTCGTTATGCCGAAACGGCACTTGCGCCTATGCTTCGAGAATTACATTTTTTACAGGGCGTTTTGCTTGGCAAAATGGGCGTGCAGGAAAATCAGCAGGCCGCACTTGATACCATGCTCGCGAACATTCTAACCTCGAGTGCGATTGAGGGGGAGCGCTTGAATCACAGTGTGGTGCGCTCGTCACTGGCAAGGAAGCTAGGGATTGAAGAGCCACAGAGCGTCGCAACAACCGCACAGTCCGAAGGCTTGGCGGCCATGGTGACAGACGCAATTGGGAACTGGCAGCAGCCATTAACTTTAGAGCGCTTGTTGCAATGGCATACTTAGCTTTTTCCTGAGGATCACTCACTGACGCAGCGAGTGCAAGGCGGGCAGATGCGCGGCAACGAACCGATGCAGGTTGTGTCTGGCCTGATAGATCGCCCTAAAGTACATTTCGAAGCGCCACCACGCGACGTATTAGAAAGCGAGCTTAATTGCTTTATCGAGTGGTTTAACCGCTCGAAAGAGGATGCTCATTTAGACCCACTGTTACGTGCCGGTATCGCGCATTTCTGGTTTATTACCATCCATCCGCTGGAAGATGGCAATGGCCGCTTAGCGCGTTTACTCACCGATCTAGCGCTTGCGCAGGCAGAGCATCAGTCCATCCGGTTTTATGCCATGTCGGTGGCAATCTTAGAGCGACGCAGTAGTTACTACGATATCCTCGAACAAAGCCAAAAAGGCGACACCAATCTCACCGCATGGCTCAAGTGGTTTCTCGAAACCTTACGCCAGAGCCTGCAACAAGTGCTGGCGGATATCGAACAAACGCTGCAAAAAACCAGGTTCTGGCAACAAGTTGACCAAACTAGGCTCAGTAAAGAGCAAGTTAAAGTACTGAATCGCTTACTGAATGGTGACTTCAGCGAAGGCATCAGCAATAGCCAATACGGCAAAGTGGCCAAGGTAAGCCCAGCAACTGCAAGCCGTCATTTGGCGCAGTTGGTTGAAATGGGCTGCTTGCGCAAAACTGAATCGGGCGGGCGGAGTACTAGGTATTTGTTGGGTCTTCGGTCTGGAAATCAACTGATATCTTGAAAGGAAAAGTTTACTACGCTAGTTTAGCTAGTCTTGGAAATTGATAGATTATTCCTTTCTGAAAACATAGTTAGTTGTCAAGTAAATATTCCAGATGTAACGGTAATGAATCTACGCAAATATATTATATATCATAGAATAATATTGGATGATGGTTATGATTGATAAAGATTATTTTTTTTCATTTGTTTTTTTAATGGCGATAGTTGGCTTTGTTGCTTTAATGATGTTTATAGCCTCAAAGCGGTGCACTAAGTGTGGAAAATTATTTTCAACGCAATATATAGGACGTAATCTTTTAGAACACTGGGGAGGCTATGAAACAGTTACTCGACACGACATTACAAGAGATAGGCGTGGTAATGAGATCAGTAGAACAGAGCGGAAAGAACAGGTTCATATGATCTACAAAAAGTATAAAAATAATAATAAGTGCAGTTCATGTGGATACAAGTGGGATTACATTACAACCGAAAAGTATCAAGGTTGAAATCGCAATAACATAAATTAGTGATGCTATACCCAAGGTGTCGGAATTCTTTAATAAAGAATGCTATTCGTGTATTAGTGTTATTTTAATCAGATATCACTATTTTTATTAAATATAATTATTTGATGTTAATCTGTCTCCAATTTTTTAAGCATATGGTTTTGAAGGTTAACAACTAATAAATTTGCTAATGAATATTTAACTACTTATAAAACGATGAGTTAAGTATTGTGTTCGGTAATGGCGATTCAATCTTAAAATACAAAGAGGATTTAAATATTGTTTAGAGTGACGGAGCAGGTTGGTGTGTGTTTATTGATAATTTCTATTTTTTTCATGATTAGGTTGGCAATAGTGTCTTGATGTGCTCAGCGAAAAAATATGAATAGATGAGAACATGAAGAACGGTGATTAAGCTGTTTCTAACCACTATTTTGGTACTTTCATTGGAATACTAAAAGCGCTCCATTAGTTTTTCCCAAAAACCAATTTCGTCATGATGTTGGTTTTTCATCGCATGTTCAAGTGGTAAATAACAAAAAATAACCCCTTCGAATTTGCAGCGACCATCTGGAAATTCAAGATAATTTCTCAATTTTTGAAAGTTAGAATGATTTTCATCATAGGGAACATCAATATATATTTGTCCTCCATAAGACGGAAAAGTATGCTCACTTGCCATGCCACCACAGGGAGAATGGTGTATATGGTTTTGCTCTAGCCAGTCAATAATTATTTTTCTGACTTGCCATGAATTGCAATCTGGAGTATTAAATACCTGTCTATCAAAAGTTAGGTAAAGTACATCCCGATGTTTTTCTCGACAAATCTTATCTATATGTTGAATATGCTGAGGCATTTTTCAGTCGTCTTATTTAAGTATTAATTCGATTAGCGTATCGGCTAAGTATGTATATGTCAAAACTATAAAACACATTTCATGTGACAGATAAATTTACTCCGTAATTTTATAAGATCCTCTTTGACCATAATTGTTGAAGATAATCTGATGACTCACTGAATGAATCGAATTGTGTGATGTTATTGTCGTAAAAGTCTGTCAGCATAACGCCCGATTTGGTGTATTTATAGACATTTTTCCATGTTTTTTACACTAGTTTACTGGTCAAATTCGGAAAATAGCGTTTATCTGTGCTTGGATAGATCAGTTGGCTATTGAGAGATTGCATAATATGACTCTGTTTGATGGTCGTTAAATGGAATTGTCCGTAAGTAATTCGTAAGATACTTCGCTTTTATCTGTTGCGTTCTGAGTTTGTCGGAAGCTTGATCTATTTATTCTGAAAATGCTTCAAGCAACAGAGTTCTATTGATAATCCTTGCGATAAACAAATGAGAGCTCACTATTTCATTTTATAACTTTCTATTTAGAGCAGATTCAAGCAGGATTCGCCGTCAAATTCTCTGACTGTTCGCTCGAAAACTGTTTTCTGATTTGTTTCTCTGATATATCAGCAAGAGCTAGTGCGATATGAACTTCTATCTCATTTAGTCGCTTGCTGATTCAGCCTCGTTCATGATGGCGATTGCCAGTACAGCTACACCGTCAACGGTGAACTGCTGCAAAAGCAATTTAATGCCGGTACCACGGGGTACACCTATGATGTCTTTGGCAACTTATTGCAGGTCACACAGCCAGACCACGGTCAAGGCGCTAAAACCATCGATTATCTGGTGGATGGTAATAACCGTCGAGTCGGTAAAAAAGTGGCTGGCGTGCTGCAACAAGGTTGGTTGTACGCAGGCCAGTTAGCACCAGTCGCCGAGCTTGATGCTAATAGTCGACAGACGTTAGTAACTGGAATGGATCAATTTTGGCAAAGCTCCATAAATTGGACTCTAATGGAGCTTATGCTTGTAACCATGATTAAGATCTACAAGACCTCAACTGGTAACCATACGTTTTACGCTAATTGAGCCAGAAAGATACAGGTTTATTAGGTAATTATTTTTAAATCAATCACTTAACTTAGGCTGGTTCAGCTTGAACCAGCTTAAAAAATCATTCGATGTTTTGGATCTGCTCGCGCATCTGTTCAATCAGCACCTTCAATTCCACCGCGGTATTGGTGATTTCTGTAGAAATCGCTTTGGATGACAGGGTGTTCGATTCGCGGTTGAACTCTTGCATCATGAAATCTAAACGCCGGCCGATGGCGCCGCCTTGTTTTAGGTGGTGGCGGGTTTCTTTGATGTGCGCGTCGAGGCGGTCGAGTTCTTCGGCGACGTCGGATTTTTGCGCGAGGAAGGCCATTTCTTGCTCTAAGCGGTTTTGGTCAAGTTCGCCTTTAATTTCTTGCAGGCGGGTGAGCATTTTGTCGCGTTGCCATTGCAGCGCTTGCGGTAAATGCACGCGCAGGTTGGCGACGTGAGTGGTGATTTGCTCTAACCGGTCGCGGATCAGTTGCTCGATCGCTTGGCCTTCGCGGCCACGGCCAGCGAGAAAGTCTTTCATTGCGATATCAAAACCAGCCAGCAGTTCGGCTTGTACGCCGTCCATGTCTTCTTCTTGCGTTTCCATCACGCCTGGCCAGCGCAGAATGTCAGCAACATTTAACTGGGCTTGCGGGCATTTGCTCACTAAGTTGCTGGCCACTTGCATTAATTGGGCAGCAAATGCGTCGTTGATTTTCAGCTCGCCCGCTTTTTGCGCGGCGTTGTAGCGCAGGTTAATTTCAACTTTGCCGCGTTGCATGCTGTTGCGTAATTTGTCGCGCAATAATGATTCTAAGCCGCGAAATTGCTCAGGTAACCGAAAATAACTCTCGAGATATCTTTGGTTAACTGAACGAATTTCCCAAACGGCGGTGCCCCAACTGGCTTTAACTTCGTGGCGGGCAAAGGCGGTCATGCTATGGATCATTAGGCGGTCCTTGAATTTACAAAAAAATTGAGTATAACCAGTTCAGTTGCAATAGGCTAATTCTTGCAGTGATGGGCGGCTAACTCGCGGTTTTTTGCCGGAGTTTTCCCTGTTTTCACCATATATTTTAGAAAGTTAGCGCTGGCGAGCGTTGCCTTGTTAGCCGTTGCGTTGTCTTGGTTTTGTGCTGAATTGTTGCGTGTTTTCGGCTGAGTTTACCGAAAATGGCTAAATTTTTAGCGTGCGCTTTGCTAGTTCAATGCGGTTTTGGCTAGGCGAAAAGTGCTGGCCGCCCTATAATACTTTTTTTTAAAAGCTCATCAGGCAACAGCAGAGGTTTCCATGCGTCCAAGCGGCAGAACAGCCAGTCAGATCCGTCCTATCAGTTTCACTCGCAATTACACCGCTCATGCCGAAGGCTCCGTCCTTGTTGAATTTGGCAACACCAAAGTGTTATGTACCGCTTCGGTTGAAGAAGGTGTGCCACGGTTTATGAAAGGCCAAGGCAAAGGTTGGATCACCGCCGAATACGGCATGCTGCCACGCGCAACCCACACTCGTAACGATCGGGAAGCGGCACGCGGTAAGCAAAGCGGTCGCACCATGGAAATTCAACGCTTAATTGGTCGCGCTTTACGGGCGGCGGTCGATTTAAGCCTGCTCGGTGAAAACACCATTACGTTTGACTGCGATGTGATTCAAGCTGATGGCGGCACCCGCACTGCAGCGATTTCTGGCGCTTGTGTGGCGTTAGTGGATGCGCTGAATTTCCTGCGCGCGAAAGGCGCTATCAAGACTAACCCATTGAAATACATGGTCGCTGCCGTGTCAGTGGGTATTTATAAAGGCGAACCAGTTGCCGATTTAGAATATTTGGAAGATTCAGCTGCCGACACCGACATGAACGTGGTGATGACAGAAACTGGCAAGCTGATTGAAATTCAAGGCACCGCTGAAGCTGAGCCATTTAGCTTTGAAGAAATGCAAGAGTTGATGGGGCTGGCGAAAGTCGCTATCCGTGAAATCATCGACGAACAAAAACGCGTATTAGCTTGAGGTCAGTGATGAAAGCCTTTCAACAAGAATTTATTGAATTTGCCATTAGCCGTCAGGTGTTAAAATTCGGTTCCTTCACTTTGAAATCTGGCCGCACCAGCCCGTATTTTTTTAATGCTGGCTTATTTAATACCGGTGGCGACTTGGCGAAATTAGGTCGTTTTTACGCGGCTGCGCTGCAAGACTCAGGGATTGCCTTTGATGTGTTGTTTGGCCCGGCCTACAAAGGTATTCCTATTGCGACGACCACCGCAGTGGCGCTGGCCGAACATCATGGCCGAGACGTGCCGTACTGCTTTAACCGCAAAGAAGCGAAAACTCATGGCGAGGGCGGAAGCCTAGTGGGTTCGGCGCTCAAAGGCGACATCATGTTAGTGGATGATGTGATTACCGCAGGCACGGCCATTCGCGAGTCGATGCAAATTATCCAAGCGCAAGGGGCAACTTTGGCGGGTGTGTTAATTGCGTTAGACCGTCAAGAACGTGGCCAAGGTGAATTGTCTGCAATTCAAGAAGTTGAGCGCGATTTTGGCACCAAAGTGGTGTCAATTATTGGGCTTAATGACTTAATTAACTACTTGCAAGGCAAGCCAGAGCTGGCTGAGCATTTGGCGGCGGTTTCTGCCTACCGTGCCGAGTTCGGCGTGAGCAACTAAGGATATTTGCATGACGATGAATAAGCCAAATGGCGGCGGTTTAGGCCGCATCATCAAAGCAACTGATTGTTCGCGGAAGGGTTTTATTGCGGCGTGGACGCATGAAGCTGCGTTTCGCCAAGAAACAGTGCTGGCACTGATTATGCTGCCGTTGTCGTTTTGGTTAGCGCAATCAACGAGCCATTGGGCGATGTTAGTCGCAACGTTGTTGTTGGTGTTGATTGTTGAGCTGCTGAATTCAAGCATCGAAACGCTAACCGACCGTGTAAGCCTCGAGCGCCACGAGTTATCGGGTCGCGCGAAAGACATCGCCTCAGCGGCAGTGACCTTAAGTTTGACGGTAGTTGCAGTCGTATGGGGCGCAGCAATTTACGACAAGTTTGTCGTCTAGCACCAGCTGACTGCACGAATAAAAAAAGCGGCTTAGCCGCTTTTTTTGTGCCCTAAGAAGCAGGCATTAGCCAAAATTTTCAGGAGCATAGCTGTCTATGTGACTGAAAATTTTGAAGAGGCCAACACCCCCAAATTTTCAATGATGAAGGCTAAATTAGCGATAGAACGCTTCTACAGTCCCATTCACCTTAATCAACAACGCATTACCACGGCGATCAACCGCTTTGCCCGCAGGCACGCGCACCCAACCTTCGCTGATGCAATATTCTTCAACGTCAAAACGTTCTTTGCCGTTTAAGCGAATGCCAATTTCAAACTGAAAAATGTCAGCATTGTAAAATGGGCTTTTTGGGTGAACTGCAAGGCGATCAGGTAAAGCTGGACGTTCAATAGTATCGGTCATGATTTAAATCTTAGTCAGGGGAAATTGGCCGACATTGTAGGCAAAGCGGCTGGTCTGCTCAAGTCTGGCGCGCGAAAAACCTCTGCTGGCAGCGAGTGCGCTTACCACTTACATCGCAAAACTCCCGTTTATCATAAAAACCGCGCTGCAGAATAGGCGCTGCGGCATGCTGGCGTCAGTTCATCAACCGAGGATAATCTGATGTCGACACCTACTTCGTTCATAGTTCCAGCGCTACTCACTGCAACGTTGGCACTGCCAGCGACCGCGAACCAAATCTCCGCAGCGGCCGCCAAGGCGGCACCACAACAAGCCATGCAACAGCTAGTGCAAAGTAAGGCCAAAGCCAACGAACCAGGCTTCACGGTGATTGTGCGTAAAGGCGATACAGTCATGCTGCGCGGTGGTTACGGCCAAGCCAACCTTGAGTTGTCGGTGCCGATGCAAGCCGACAGCAACATGCGTTTGGCCTCACTCACCAAGCAGTTTACAGCGATGGCAGTGCTGCAATTGGTGCATGAGGGCAAAATCACCCTGCAGCATAAAGTTGGGCAGGTGTTGCCGGAATACCCTGCGGTGGGGCGTGATATCAGCGTTCAGCAATTGCTGACGCACAGCAGTGGCATTCCAAATTTAAGCCGAATGCCGGAGTTTAAAGAAAACAAAGCGAAAGACGCGGAATTGCCGGAATTGCTGCAGTTGTTTTCAGCCAAGCCACTGCAATTTAAGCCGGGCAGTCGTTTTAACTATTCCAATTCAAATTATGTGTTGTTGACCGCCATTATCGAAAAGGCCAGCGGCCAAACTTACACCGACTATTTGCAACAACATATTTTTCAGCCACTTGGCATGAAAAATACCATGGTTGATAGCGCAACGGCGTTAATCAATAAGCGGGCGAGTGGCTATGAACAAACCGCCACCGGCTTTCGCAACGCCGATGCGATTAGTATGACCAGACCACGAGGTGCGGGGGCGCTTCGTAGTACGGTCGATGACCTAAATCGTTGGGACCAAGCGTTATATACCAACGAGTTAGTGCCACAACCACTGTTGCAGCAGTCCTTTGTCATGCATCCGTCAAACGATGGTCAACCACTCCCTTATGGTTATGGTTGGATGATGGCGGACTTGGCTGGTGCGGTCACGCATGAACATAGCGGTGGTATCGATGGTTTCTCGAGTTACGTCATTCGAGTGCCATCACAAAAAGTCTATGTGGCGGTGCTCGCGAACACTGGCACCTTTGACAGCTACACCATGGCGGTGAAGCTCGCGGCGATGGCGATCGGCCAACCGATGGAGCCAGATCCAATAGTTTTGCCAGCGGCGACTTTGTCTGCCATCACCGGCAACTATAGTTTTGAGGATGGTACAGAGCGTTTGATTACCTTGGAGAAAGGGCAATTAATTTGTCAGACCAAAGCAGGTCCGCGTCAAACGTTAACGCCATCTAAGGATGGCAAATTGTACTTAAGTGACGACACTAGTTTCCTGCAACTGGGGCAGATCAAACAAGGTCAAGCGGAACTTACCCTAGTCATTCGTGGCTTTGGTGAATTCCCAGCCAAACCTGTGAAATAACCCGCGCTAACAACAAAGCCAGTCAGTTTTGCTGACTGGCTTTTTTACATTGGCTTGCTTTTTTACATTGGCTCGCTTTTTTACATTGGCGCTCCCGCTCTCGCGTTCGCGAGCTGCGGATCTTATAAACTGAGTTGCTGTCGCAGTTCGGCGCTTTGCCGTCTTGAGACTTCAACTTCAGTCCCGCAGACTAATCGCAGGGTAAGGCCACCGCTTACCGAGGGTTCTATCGACACGACTGCAGTTAAATTGACTAGCTGCTGCCGATTGGCCCGGAAAAATAGCCCTGGCGCTAAGCGTTGTTCGATGCTTGCCAAGGTGCGATAGACCATAGGCGCGGCGGATTTTAGATGTACTTTGCTGTAATTGCCGACGGCCTCAAACCAACGTACTTCGCTGATTTTTAAAAAGTAACAATGATCGCCATCTTTGATGAAAAAATTGCTATCGGCTCGGAGTAAGCGCTCTGGCGGATTGCCTGCGTTACTGTCCTCACTCTGCTTTGGCTCGGTTGCCACTGGCGTGGCGCAGTCGTCGGTTTGCGCTTGCGAGTGAGGTGCCGCGGCAGGCAGTGGTAGCTTGGCCAACGCTTGGGCTAAACGCTCAGCAGTGACTGGTTTCAGCAGATAGTCGACGGTCGGGTAATCAAACGCTTGCAAGGCATGTTCGGCAAAGGCCGTGGTGAAAATGATTTTTGGCACAAACACCAATTCAGCCAGTAAATCAAATGCGGTGGCACCGCCTAAATCGATATCGAGTAGTAGCAAATCCGGTTGTTTGGCGGCAACTAATTTAAGCGCCGTTGGCACATCGGCCGCTTCACCGACCAATTGCAGTTGTGGATAGGCTTGCAGCAACTCTTTAAGTTCAAGCCTTGCCAGCCGCGAGTCTTCAATAATTAGTACGTTCATAAGATTTACTGCCTTTTAATTGGCGTTGTGCTTTGCAGCAAATCGCTCGGTGGCTCAGCAATGTTTGCAGAAGTCGGCATTGTTGTTGCCAGCGGTGGTCCGCTAAAGTGGAGCGTGACGACAACGTTGTCCTGTTCTTGCTGCAAATTGAGATCCGCGTTTTTGCCAAACAATAGTCTTAACCGTTCACGCAAATTAGTAAGTCCGGTGCCAGTTCGCGCCATCGTCGGTGGTTGATGTGCGCTTAAGTGTCCGGAATTGGTTAATTGCAACTGCCAGCACTGTGGTGTGGAGGCCGCAAGCGAGTTGATTCGCTGTACGTCTAGGTGAATGCGCCCGCCGCCAGCGACTGGGTTAATGCCATGTTTGATGGCGTTTTCCAATAATAACTGCAGGGTCAGTTTTGGCAGTTTTAGCCCTAAACAGGCAGGGTCTATCTGTGTGGTGAAGGTTAAGCGCTCTTCAAACTGAATTTTCATCAAGGCGATATAATCTTCAGCGACAGTCAGTTCAGTGCGAAGTGGCACCAGTACTTGGTGGTCGGCAGCGATTTGGTAACGCAGCATATCCGCAAAATGCGCCAGCATAGTGCGGGCCGCGCTTGGGTCTTCTAAAATCAGCGCCCGAATGTTGTTGATGCAATTAAACATGAAGTGCGGATTAAGCTGCGCCAATAAGCCTTGCAGCTGAGTTTGTTGCAAGCGTAGTTCAGATTCTTGCTGCAGCTGCTGCGTGTGTCGAAGCTGCTGTTGGCGGCTCAGCATTAAGTACAAAGCACTCCAGGCTAAATACAGCGGCCATACCATGACAAACTTGGCGCCAGGCGGCTGCGCGTCAAATAGACCAGCGAACTCCGGATGCAACTTCGCAAGCGGCCATAACGACCAATAATGTGCGAGATCCAGGCAGATCGCCAACAGCATTGAACTGCCAAGCCAATAACCCAGCGTCCCCGCACTGCCGACAGTTTTGCCGCTGAGCCGTTGCCAAAATAATCGCAGCAGCAGTGAGCCGCTAAATGCCAAGAGTAACAGCAGCAACGCGGGCATCGCGTTATGCCAACTGAGTGCTTCATCGGAGGTGATCACTAGCAACTGGACTAAGGCAAATAGACTCCAGCCTAAGCTTTGGTACAACCAGAAACCGTGATTTGCCTTTACGTGCTGCATGAAAAAGCGCCTTTAGGATGGAGAGCTATAGTGAAAAACAGTACGTTATGCGAGTTGTGCGCAACGCGCGACCGGCAGCCAGCCTTAGTGTAAGCCGCGTGCTGATGCAGAGCAATGTCTAGCCTTAATTGCCTTTTGGGGGATCAATTAATCGTGGCTCAAATGTGGGCTGATTAAATCCTGCAACCACTGCAGCGCCCATTGTAAGCGGGGCGTGAGATGTCGGCGGTGCGGGTACAGTAACCACACGGGCATTGATGGTTGTGCCAATTCAGGCATCAGCTCAATCAATTCGCCGCTGGCGAAATGCCGTGCGAGACCAAGTCGTGGCGATTGAATGATGCCAATGCCTTGTAGGCAAGCCATTTGGTAACTATCAGTATGATTCACGCTAACTGAGCCTGGCAGGGTCACGTACCGAATGTCACCGGACTGCAAGTAGGCGATCCCTAAATCGTGGCCGCCAAAATGGCGGACATAATGCACTTGTTGATGACCTGCGAGCTCTGCCAAAGTTTTGGGCTCGCCGTGGCGCGCGATATATGCTGGGCTTGCGGCGATTGCCATCGGCGCCACCCCTATTTTGCGCGCGACCAAGCCGTCATTGTCAACGCTGCCAACCCGTAGCACTAAATCAAAACCTTCAGCCACAATATCGACTTTACGGTCGGTACTGCTGATGTCGAGTTCAAGTTTGGGATGTTGCGCTAAGACTTGAGGGAGTGCCGGAAAGAGATAGTGCCGAGCAATGCCGGTGGGTAAGTCGATGCGCAAACGGCCTGTGATCTCGCCTTGTTGTTGCATAAATAACTGATTTAAATCATCAAGTTCGGCCAGTAAGTCTAGGCATCGTGGGTAAAATAATTGGCCGTCACTGGTTAGTTGCACCCGCCTGGTGGTACGAGCGAGCAAACGACAACCTAATTGTTGTTCGAGCTGTCGCACTAGGGTTGAAACATAAGTATTTGAAAGTCCGAGGCTTTCTGCCGCTAAATTAAAGCTCTTGAGCTGGGCAATTCGGATGAACGCTCGATATGCTGGGAGTAACTCTTGCATGTAATTATCCGCTTTTAGAGAATAGTTTAAGCATTTTTTCGATGTTTATCCTTAAATTGTATGGCAATAAACTGTCGCCGTCAGCTGCAAATTTCCGCAGCGTTAAGGAGCAAAAGATGGCGAATAAAATTGTATTAATCACCGGTGCTAGCCGTGGCCTAGGGAAAAATGGCGCATTGCAATTAGCGCAAGCGGGTTTTGATGTCATTGTCACTTACCAGCACAACGCGTTTGAAGCTGAGCAGGTCGCAGAGCAAGTGCGTGAATTCGGACGCCAGTCGCTGGCGCTGCAACTCGATGTAGCGGCAATGGACAGTCTGCCAGATTTTATTCAGCGCTTGGCCGATGCATTGCAAACAGGGTGGACAGGTCGAAAACTAGATGCGGTGATCCATAATGCCGGCATTGGCATTCATACGCCATTTGTCAGTACCAGCATGGCGCAATTTGATCTACTGATGAACATCCACGTGAAAGGTCCGTACTTTTTAACCCAAATGTTGCTGCCGCTGTTGGCTGAAAATGCTCGGATCTTATTGTTATCAACCGGTTTAACCCGTTTTGCCATTCCGGGCTACAGCGCTTATGCGATGATGAAGGGGGCAGTTGAAACCATGTCGTTATATCTTGCCAAAGAACTTGCAGGCTCTGGGATCCGGGTCAATGTACTAGCGCCTGGTGCTATCGAAACCGATTTTGGCGGTGGTGCGGTGCGTGATAATCAGGGGCTAAATCAGTTTTTAGCCAGCAACACCGCGCTTGGCAGAGTGGGGCAGCCCGATGATATCGGCGCTGTGATGCGGATGTTATTAAGTGACGATGCTGGCTGGATCACCGCGCAGCGTATTGAAGCCTCCGGCGGTATGTTTTTATAAAAAATTTAGTAAACACCATCAGCTGGTAACGCTGCGGATGGCGCTAAGTGTGCAGCGCCAATCGCAGCAATTGCCATTGTGTATCGAAGTGTTGAGTCGGCAGACGACTAAAACTGGAACGCACAAATTGCTGAATTTTACCTTCGCAGCTTGCTAGCAACCAATTGGCAAGCGCGGCTTCATCGTGCACGCCTTTGCCTTCACGCAGCTTACGCTCACGCAAGCACCATTTTAGTTGCTGCTCTAGCTTGTCAAATAACTGCAGCACCCGTTCACGCAAACGTTCTTGTTCGTTGTGCAAAGCATCCCCAGTGAGGATCCGGCACATGCCAGGATTTTTCTCAGCAAAAACTAACAGTAACTGCACTATAAGTCTCAGTCGTGTCTCTGCGCTTTTGTGCTGATGGATAATTTGCTCGATTTTACCAAGTAAGGTGGTTTCGATAAATTCGATAAGCCCTTCAAACATCCGGGCTTTACTGGGGAAATGTCGATACAACGCCGCTTCAGAAACACCGACTTTGTGAGCGATCGCCGCAGTAGTAATGCGCTGACCTGGGCTTTGCTCAAGCATGGCGGCAAGCGCCTGCAAAATTTCTTCTTTGCGATTATTGCTACGCGGAGTTGATTGCGCGACAGTTTTTGCCGCGCTATCGTTTCCTGCGCTCAGTTCAGCAACGGCGTCCTGTGACGCCTTTGGCAAGAAAGAGTTCATGCTAAAGCTCTAAAAGCGTTGTGCATGTTATTGCCGACCGGAATGGCCAAAGCCGCCTTCACCACGTTCTGACTGGTCAAAATCAGCAACTAGGTTAAATTCCGCTTGTACCACTGGCATAAAGACTAACTGAGCAATGCGATCACCAGGTTGAATGGTGAATTCGGTTTGACCACGGTTCCAAGTTGAAACCATCAGCTGGCCTTGATAGTCAGAATCAATTAATCCCACCAGGTTGCCAAGTACGATGCCATGTTTATGGCCCATGCCTGAGCGCGGCAGAATAGTCGCACATAAGTTGGCATCGCCAATGTGGATGGCAATACCGGTTGGGATGAGCTCAGTTTGCCCCGGTTTCAGGGTAAGTGGAGCATCCAGTAACGCGCGTAAATCTAAGCCTGCAGAGCCAGGTGTGGCGTATGTTGGCAGCGGATATTCAGTACCGATGCGTGGGTCAAGAATTTTCAGTTCAATGGCTTTTTTCATGTTGGAATTGCTCATAAATTAACGAAATCAATGCGTTACTCAGTGCAGTTTTTGACTGCAAAGGCAAAGGAAATACTTGTGTTGCCGAATATACAGTGAGGGCATTTTGGTCGGCGTTAAAGCCTTGGTCTGGGACTGACACATCATTAGCGCAAATTAAATTAAGGTTTTTCTTTGCCAGTTTCAACCGAGCGTAATGCTCAACCTGTTCGGTTTCGGCAGCAAAACCCACGGTAAATGGTCGATTTTGTTTGAGAGCTGCGACACTCGCGATAATGTCTGGATTTTTCACCAAGCGCAGTTGCATGTCATCAGTATCATCGGTTTTTTTGATTTTTTGGGTAGCGACGGCGGCAACGCGATAATCCGCAACCGCGGCGCAACCAATAAAAATATGATGTTTTGGTGCTTCGGTTAGGGCAGCTTGATGCATGTCTTGGGCAGTGACCACGTCAATTCTGCGAACCCCGTCCGGGGTTGCCAGTTGTACCGGACCGCTAATCAAGGTGACTTCAGCGCCAAGTTCAGCAGCGGCTTGCGCCAAAGAAAAACCCATTTTTCCAGAGCTATGGTTTGAAATAAATCTAACCGGATCAATGGCTTCACGAGTTGGGCCTGCCGTAATCACAACGCGGCTTCCAGCCAAAGGTTTGACGTTTTCTGCACTAGTCTGCGCCTTGTTTGCAAAGATATCTATCACCGCATCAACAATTTGCAGAGGCTCCAGCATTCGACCAGGGCCTACATCACCACAAGCTTGTTCACCGGCTGCAGGCCCTAGAATGTGAATTTTGCGTGAAATTAAAGTTGCTAAATTATTTTGAGTAGCTATGTTTTTATACATCTGCTGATTCATGGCGGGCGCCACAGCGAGCGGAGCGGCACAGGCAAGCACACAGGTGGTTAATAAATCATTCGCCATGCCGTGGGCAATGCGAGCGATGACATCAGCAGATGCCGGCGCTACCAAAATAAGGTCTGCCCACCGTGCGAGTTCGATATGGCCCATCGCAGCTTCGGCTGCTGGGTCAAGCAGGCTTTGCCCAACCGGGTTACCGGATAAGGCTTGTAAGGTCAAAGGCGTAATAAATTCACTGGCGGCAGGGGTAAGAATGACTCGAACTTCAGCCCCTCGGTCTTTTAAACGGCGGACTAAATCTGCAGCTTTATAGGCCGCGATGCCACCACTAATACCCAGCAGGATGCGTTTACCAAGCAGTATGCTTTTATTGTGCAATGTGTTCGCCATTATCGAGGGACTCATGGGAAAAATTGCCAATAAGATATCATGAACTTTAACTCAAGGACGAGTGGGATATGACATTACGACACTGGCCATTGGCCGAACAACCCAGAGAAAAATTGCTGGCGCGTGGCGCAAGCTCTTTATCTGATGGTGAATTACTTGCAGTATTTTTGGGGCATGGCTGCCAAGGACTTGATGCGGTGGCGCTGGCTCGGCAGTTATTAAATGAATTTGGTGGCTTAAAACAGTTTTTTTCTGCACCGCAAAGCCAATTTTGTCAAAAGCAGGGGCTGGGGGTGAGTCGCTACGTGAAAACGCAAGCGGTTTTGGAGTTATGCCGACGCTGTTTATACCAAAATATGCAACGAGAGACCGTATTTACTGAACCTTCATTAGTCAAAAACTATCTGCAATACAGCATCGGATTAGAGCAGCGCGAAGTGTTTATGTTGCTATATTTGGATAGCCAACATCGATTAATTAAAGCCGAACCACTGTTTTATGGCACAATTGATGCCTCACCGGTGTATCCGCGTATTGTAGTTCAGAGCGCTTTAGCGCATAATGCGGCCGCCGTTATTTTGGCTCACAATCATCCATCCGGAGTTGCTGAGCCGAGTCGCGCTGACAGAGCGATAACGGAACGCCTGACACAGGCTATGGCCTTGGTCGACATTAAGTTATTGGATCATTTTGTCGTCGGCGACGCAGAGGTGATTTCCTTTGCTGAACGCGGCTGGCTTTAAGAACTGAGTGGATCGCAACACCGCGTGAGGATCTCGGGTAGAATTACCTTGAGTTTTTCTTGCTTATCGTGTATAAATTGCGCCCTTTCAGAAATCCGGGGCATTCTTCTTGGCCGGAAGGATGACGATAGCTCGAGCTGAAGTAATTTTGGAGAAACATTGACATGTCTAGAGTGTGCCAAATCACTGGCAAAGGTCCGATGGTAGGTAACCGTCGTTCACACGCCAACAACGCAACAAAGCGCCGTTTCCTGCCTAACCTGCAAACTCACCGTTTCTGGGTTGAAAGCGAAAACCGTTTCGTATCGCTGCGCCTTTCAACGCGCGCTATGCGTATCATCGATAAAAATGGTATCGATGCTGTTTTAGCTGATCTGCGTAAGCAAGGTCAAAAGGTCTAAGGAATAGAAAATGCGCGATAAAATTCGTTTAGTTTCTACTGCTGGCACTGGCTTTTTTTATACAACTGATAAAAACAAGCGCACCATGCCAGAAAAAATGGAAATCAAAAAGTTCGATCCTAAAGTGCGTAAGCACGTGATTTTCAAAGAAGCGAAAATCAAGTAATCGGATGCATTTCCAGAAAAAACCCAGCTTCGGCTGGGTTTTTGCTTTCTAGCCTCCTGCCACAGTTTCCGCTACACTCGAGGCCATTAGTCACAGCTTTGATTTGATTTATGATTAGAATGAGTCGTTCGACCTGGAATAATGTCATCGTTTTTGGCGTGCTTGCATTATTTTTGTTGTTTTACATCGCACCAAACCAAATGGCAAAATTTCGTGACGAACAGGCGCCGACTTTGGTACCAAGTACAGCCAGCATTGTGCAAATCCGATTCCCACGAATTGTCTTAGAGCGTCATGGTCCAAATTGGCGTTTGCATCCTGCGCCAGCCACGGACGTCGATATTCCACATTTGCTGCAAGCATGGCAGCAGCAGCCGCTTCGGCCTGAACCTGTGCTGGCGGATGCAATTTTTGCGATGGTTTGCAAAGTTGAATTGCTTTACAGTGGCGAACCACAATGGCAACAATGGCAGTTAGTTACCGACCAATCGCAATGGTATTTACAGCAACAACAACGGGTTTTTAAAATCCATCCCAAAGAAGCTGATGCCTTGTGTCCACAAGCGCTTCGTCGTTAACACGCTATTTTTCCGTACGATTTTGCACAAACTATTGTTAAGAGATTTTCATGCCTGAATTACCAGAAGTTGAAGTGTCGCGTTTGGGCATAAGCCCGCATTTAGTGGGTCGAATTTTAGTTGGGGTGACGGCTCGACAACGACAGTTGCGATGGCAAGTGCCCGATGAAGTTTTGGCCGTTGCCAATGAGCCGATATTGGCGGTGACTCGGCGGGCCAAATATTTACTGATTGAACTCAACAGTGGCAGCATTATTGTCCATCTTGGCATGTCGGGCCATTTGAAAGTCGTGGCAAGTGATGTTGCACCGGGTAAACACGATCACATTGATTGGTGCTTTGATAATGGCACGGTATTGCGGCTCAATGATACTCGACGTTTTGGGGCCGTACTTTGGCAGGCCAAAGGCAGCACACATCCATTGTTAAGCACTTTGGGACCAGAACCACTGCAGCCTGAATTTACCGCGGAGCATCTTTTTCAGCAGTGTCAAAAACGCCAAGCTCCGATGAAAACCGTGTTGATGGATAATCATGTGGTGGTTGGTGTTGGGAATATTTACGCCAATGAGGCATTATTTAAGGCGGGGATAGCGCCGACTCGCCCGGCAAATACTTTAACCTTGGCACAGTGTACGGTGCTTCGAGAAGTTGTTCGCCAAACCTTGGCGCAAGCAATCACTCAAGGCGGCACCACGCTGAAGGATTTCAGCCAAGTCGATGGCAAACCTGGATATTTCAAACAGGAGTTGCAAGTTTATGGACGTGGCGGCAAGCCTTGCCCTGTGTGCAGCACTAACCTAACTGAAATTCGCTTAGGCCAACGCAGTACGGTGTATTGTCACCACTGTCAGCAATAATCTGGCAGTGCTCTTTCGAATTTTATGCAGCTAAAACGGTTTTTTCGCGATAAGGCGGAGATTCCAACCGGAAATTTCTGGGTTATCGGTGATTGGATGCGCCAAGTCGATGCTAATCATACTGCCCCGACTAGAGTGACTTGGAAATAAGCGTAAACCCACACCATAACCATGCAATGTGCTGTTATCTGGTCCTGCTGGAAGCTGTGGGTTATCCCATGCTTTACCAATATCTGCGAAACCGGCAAAAGCAACATCAACTAATTGATAGAGGTTAATGCCGGTGATGTAACGATACTCCACTGAGGCTAACACGGCTTTGTTACCGACTTGATAATTCAACGGAAACGCGCGCATCCCTTCGTCGCCACCGACAGCAATAAATTGATCTCTGAACAAGTTTTTACCGTTGAACCATTTCACTTGGCTAATCAATACTTGACGCTCAGTTAAATGCCGAATGTATCTCACTTCAGTACTGAATAGCCGTTGTAGCGGTTGTGATGTGCGGTCAAGCTGTCGCAAATTACTACGAAGCACCAACCAGTTCCCTGCGCTTAATTGATAGTTTTTCTCAGCGTTTAATTCCCACCAATGACCCGAGTCGTAAGCGCCAAGGCCTGGGGTTAAGCGGCCATAAGTGGCTTGTAACTGCCAACCAAAGTTGATGTCTTCAATGCGATTAAACAAATTGAAATTGGTAAGCTCACGATAATCTGCATCAATAAAATCCCAACTCAGCCAAACACCAGATAAATCCCTATCTTCGGGTTCTACCAAGACACTCTGTGCATTGGGGTTAAAATGCCAATCATCCAAACGAATGCCAGCTGATAAATGCTGAACTTGTGCGTCCTGTTGCCATAGTTTCCAACCAGCACCAAGCTCTAGTTGTTGCTGTTTGCTTTGATACTCGTTGTAAACTTCACCGCGAGCGTATTCGCTAACATCTTTGATGTCCTTAATGGTTTCTAAATGAAATGCCCATTCACTGCTTTGTTGATAAAAAGGCAGGTTGATACCAAATTGGTAGGATTCGCCATCTGAGCTATTGGCATATTGCAGGCTACTTTGCCAATGGCTGCCATTGATGTTGGGAGCAAACCATTTAGTTTTGTAGCCATCGCGTTCACTGTCTGAGAAGTATTCGACCTGTGCCTGGTTACCGGTGCCCCATAAGTTGTCTTCAGCCAGACCTAAACTCAGTTTAGTAGCGCCTCCTTCGTGACCAAAGCCTAATTTGGGCAGTAACGACCAATTGTCCCAAGTTTCAACCGTAATTGTTGCTTGTTTGCTATCTGGGCAGTAGGTACTCACATGAATTTGCGCTTTGCGCAGATGGCGCCGACTGCGAAGTAATCGCTCGGTTTCACTGATGAGCGACAAATTCAGCGGGTCACCAGTCTTAAATAGCAGATCTTTGCGGATGGTATCTTCAGTGGTGATGACATGATAGTCATTGGCAAAACGGTGAAACCAAAAACTACGTTCATTTTTGATTTCGAAAATATCGTTACGCACAAAAATAATTTCTTTGATGGTTGCATCCATGCCCATCACTGTCGACTGATCAGCGGCAGTGAGCTGATAACAATTAGCCCACGAATAAATGGGGAAAAGGCTAAGAATGCTGAGTATCCGTCTCATGAATTGTCTCTATAAGCGATGGCGTGACGGATATTAATTGCAACTATTGCTAAAAGGCAACTTGAGTAGCAGACAGATGTGAAACATTTTTCACATCTGTCTGGGCTGAGGTTATTCAGTTTTTTTTGCTGCTTTTAGCAATTTAATTTGAGCTGCACTCAAGCGCACTATACTGCCTGGGTATGGTTTGCCTTGTGGGAAATCCCAATTTGCAGGACGAGATTCAGCGACGATTTCTTTAAAACTGTTGCACACTTTTTTTGATGGTGTTGCGCCTAACTTTTTTGAATAAGCACGTAAATAATCAGGAGCTATCCCTTCATTTGCGAGTAAACAGTATCCCTCGGTTGAATAGACCACTTCATCATCAGTGTCAGATGCAAGAACGGAATTGCTCAATAAAACCCCAGTGGCAAGTAATAAGATAAGACTTTTTTTCATATTTTTCCTCTTGTTATTAGCACGTCTTAATGACGTTCTCTTTAACAGTAGTTCATTCTTTTTACTTCGCCAGCGATGTGACAAAGGTTTTTCAGGACATGGAGTTGCAGACGGCTAGAAACACGGCTAAACTGCCGCCGCTAACCAAGGGGTGCGAAAGCTGAGATGCCGTAAGGCAAACCCTTAGAACCTGATCCGGATTATGCCGGCGGAGGGATGGTAAAGATTCCGACCATTTTTGCGCGCGTGATCCGGGAACCAACCGGAGATTTATTGAATGCCGCAGTTCCCGATATCAAAACTTTCATTCACAGCCTTATGTTTACAGGCAATGCTAGTCCCATCCATTGTTTTGGCAAACGCTGCAGAAGCCGATGTTGAAGTCATCACAGTTCAAGGCGATTTTCGTCAGGGCAATTTATTAAAAACTGCCGGCAGTATTGCGGTAATTACCAACCAAGATTTGCAACGGCAAGCTGCAACGCATTTTGATGATGTGCTGCCACATTTGGTCAATGTTAATTTCGCCGCTGGAGCGTCACGGGGCAGATTTTTGCAAGTGCGCGGAATTGGTGAGCGTAGCGAATTTGTCGATACAATAAATTCTTCGGTCGGTGTGCTAGTTGATGGCATGGATTATTCGGCATTGGGATTGGTGTCTTTGGCAGATGCTTCCCAGATTGAAGTGTTCCGTGGGCCTGAGGCAACTCGGTTTGGGGCCAACGCAATGGCTGGAATGATTAACTTTCAAACGGTAGACCCAGTATTTGCGACGGAAGGTCTCGTGCAAATGACCTTAGCTGACTATGGTAGTTGGCAATATAACGTGATGTTAAATAGAGACTTAACTGACGATGTTGCTGTGCGTTTGGTTGTGGATAAGCAGCAATCTGATGGTTTTATCCGGAATGAATTTTTACATCGTGATGATACCAATGGCATTAATGAAACAACGTTGCATGGCAAGACGCGGTTGCAAGTTAATGATGAATTGACGTTGGATTGGGTGATTAATCAACACGATATCGATAATGGTTATGACGCTTTTTCGCTCGATAGAAATCGCACAACGTTATCAGACCAACCTGGCGCTGATCGACAAGACGTGCTCGCTAACGCATTAAAAGCCAATTACAGTGGTTTTGCTTTTGCTGACAGTTTAACGCAAGTCAGCGTGATCGATGCCAAAACAGATTATGGCTATGACGAAGATTGGGCTTATGCGGGGATCCACCCGGACGGATATTCGTCGGTTGACCGTTACTTGCGTGATCGAGATTTACAGAGCATTGAACAGCGATTTTTAAGCAAGCCGAGTGATCAGAGTGATTCGTCTTGGGTTGCAGGGGTTTATGGCAGCAGTCAAGATATTGCACTGGTAAGAGCATACACCTATTTATCTAACAACTTCCAAAGTGAATTTTCCCGAGAAAATCTGGCATTTTATGCGGAACATCAACAATCGTTGAGCCCAGAGTTAGAACTGACTTACGGTGGCCGAGTTGAGCGTTATCGTGATGATTATCGCGACAACAGCCCTGTGCTAAACGACAATTCCGAGTGGATGTCAGGTGCGAAGTTAAGTCTTGCTTATAAAGTTTCTGCCAATACTCAACTTTATGGTTTGGCATCTAAGGGTTACAAAGTCGGTGGGGTGAATGGTGAAGCTCTGGCGGAAATTAATAATCCGCAATTAACCCCTGACAATGCCGAGTTCCTGCGGAGAAAAGCGAACTTTGCTTCAGAGCAGCTATGGAATGCTGAATTTGGGGTAAAAGGTCAAAGCGCAGATCAACGGCTGTCGAGTAGAACTTCAATGTTTT
Organism: Alteromonadaceae bacterium; assembly: GCA_041914845.1. Classification (GTDB taxonomy): domain Bacteria; phylum Pseudomonadota; class Gammaproteobacteria; order Enterobacterales; family Alteromonadaceae; genus Pararheinheimera. The sequence goes on along the minus strand of JAYSCP010000001.1, from coordinate 380,066 downwards.
ATATGTGGCGTGAAGATATGCAACTCAAAGGTTGGTTGAATCAAGGTACTAAATTTGTTGGGTATATCGACAATGCTGCGAGCGGTGTGAACTACGGAATTGAAACAGAAAACCGTTGGCAGTGGCGTCCAGATGTTTCGTTATTTGCTAATTTCGGTTGGCTAGAAACTGAAATCAAAGGGTTCGTAACTAAAGAAGGCGTGGATAAAACAGGTCGCGCTCAGGCGAACGCTCCTGAATTTCAATATAGTTTTGGAGGGGATTGGCAAATTCATGATAGGCTGCAATTGTCACTGAGTTTAGCGCATAAAGCCGGCTATTTTTATTCAGACTCTGAGGACATTGAAGCTGATAACAGTACTTTGGTGAATTTTAGCGCGAATTATCAATTCCAGCAGCTGAGCTTAGGCTTATGGGCAAGGAACTTGTTAGATCGTGATATCGGAACCAGAGGTTTTTATTTCGGCAACGATCCTCGTGATGGTTATACCCCACATATGTACGAACAGTTCGCTGAACCTCGTCGTGTAGGCATCAGCGCCAGTTACCAGTTTTAAGTTATTTTGCCGTCTAATCGTTGACTAGGCGGCCCTTTGTCGGAGTATCCAGATGCAACTGTCGGTCGAAATTAGTAAATATCCATTAACGAGTGAATATATCGAACCTATTAAAGGCTTTATTGATGAATTAAACAAAGAGCCAGGTTTGTTTGTATTAACTAACACGATGAGTACACAAATATTTGGTGATTATGATGTGGTAATGGCTGCATTGCAGCGCGGTATTCGTTGGTCATTTGAGCGTTATGGCAAAGTGATTTTTGTCTGCAAATTTCTGCATGGTGATTTGCGTCCATGACCGAGTTTTTGCATCAGTTATTAGCGCAATGGCAAGTGCAGACGAGCCTCGAACTTGCTGCAACGATTTTAGCGTTGGCATACACGATTTTGGCGATTTGCCATAGTTTGTGGTGCTGGCCTGCAGCCCTACTCAGCACTATTCTCACTTTGCAGATTATGCTGCAATCCAATTTGTACACTGATGCATTACTGCAACTTTACTACGCAGGTATGGCGATTTATGGCTGGTGGAATTGGCAACAAATTCAAAATAATGCGCATCATACCCCAGATGCGGTGATCGAATGGCCTCTGGTCAGCCATCTGCAATTAATTGTGTTTACCGCATTGGTTGGTTTGTTGTTTGGCTATGTGATGAACGAATATACCGAAACCGAGTTCGCTTGGCTTGGCGCCCAAATTAGTTGTTTTGCTATTGTCACCACTTGGTTGGTCGCACAAAAAGTTGTGTCGAATTGGATGTATTGGGTGGCCATCGATGCAGCGTCTATCTACATGTACTTGCAAAAAGAGTTGTATTTTTTTACTGCGCTTTTTGTTATTTATACGCTCATTGCCGTAATAGGATATTTTTCATGGCGCAGCAGCTACCGGTCACAGCAGTTGAACAACAAATCTGGCATTTATGTCAGCGATTAGAGTTTTTTGCCAATCATCTGCCATTGGCATTACAAAAACTCGCGACTAGTAGCACCAACGATAATTACTATATTCATACGCAGCGTGGTCATTATTTATTGCGCCATTACGCCAGTTTTGTCACTGGCGTGTGCCGTCAACAAGAGTTACGCTGTCAGCACGCTGCAGCTGCGGTGGGGATTGCCGCAGCTCCTTTATGTTTAAACAATCATCAACGTATTCTAATCACTGAATTTTTAACGCATTCGCGCCATTTCAGCTGGGATTTACATAAAGCGCAGCTCCCGCAACTCATTAGTCAGTTGGTTAAAATGCATCAGCTGAATGTGCAGACTCCGGTATTGGATGCTCAGTTGTATTTGCCCAGATTGAGGGAGCAAATGTTGCCCACTATTTGGTCGCAAAGCGATGAACAGTGTTACCTACATCTGCAAAACGCAGCGACACAACTGCAAACCTGTTCGCAAGATATGGTGCTATGTCATATGGATTTGCATAGCGGTAACATATTGATGCAACATAATAAATTGTGGTTTATTGATTTTGAGTACTGTCAGAAAGCCGATAGCTGTTTTGACCTTGCGGCACTAATCATTAATTTAGAATTGTCGTCGCAAGAAGAGCAGGCAATGCTCGAGCTTTATCTAAAAGCAAGACCTATCGCCGGACAAAACTTGGTAAAGCGCTTGGCATTAGCAAAGCAACTCTACATCGGTTTTTGTTGGTTGTGGTATTTGTGCTTACCAGCAGCGAAAGAAAAAGCGGATATAGCAAAACAAAAGCTGCAGCAATTAATTCATTGTGCAGCCGTGTCTTGGTAAAGCTCTTGTTGCGTTAGGGATCTAATGCATTAAATGCCACCTAAGCGTTCCGCGAGAATTTTATAGCGTTTTACATCCTCTTCAGAGAATACTGGTTTTCCTTGCTCGTCTTTGCCTGCGGCAACCAATAAATTTTCACGAGCCAAACGTTCTACGCGAATATCTTGAATTGCCAAGTAAGCGGCGACTTCAGCTACTGTCATTAATGCCATGATAAGGTCCTGAGGTTATTAATCTATTTAATATAAGCCTAATTTTTCAACTTTGTGAATAGATGAAGCGTGTCTTCCATGAAATTGCTTCGCTTAATTGATTAAGGCGCACTGTCTAAGCGGCATTTTGTTAGGCTTCATTTTGCCGAGTCATCGCTTGGCGATTGAACACAAAAGCAAACCAATTGACCGCAACTTGTGATGCTCGCGGTAGACAGCAGTTGCAGGAATGGGTATAACATTCTGAGGATGATAGCAATTTTCGTGGGCACGCTAAATTGTAAATGGCTTTTTCCCCACAACTGTTGGCAATTTGCTATCTTCATTATTGCAGACCTAATCACGATGTTTGCTTGATTATTAAACAACAGTGGATATATCTATGAAACCATCAGGCATGGCCCTTGCGCTCTACACGAATTTTTTAGGTCAGTCACCGAATTGGTACAAGCTGACTATCATCGCGTTTATGTTTTTGAACCCATTAGTGTTTATCAATCATCCTTACCTCGCAGGATGGCTTTTAGTCATTGAATTCATCTTTACACTTGCCATGGCGCTTAAGTGTTATCCATTACAGCCAGGAGGTTTATTGGCTATTCAAGCCATCGCCATGGGGATGACCTCGACTGAAAAAGTTATGCATGAAGTTTCCGCAAATATCGAAGTGGTGCTACTTCTGGTGTTCATGGTTGCGGGTATTCATTTTGTTAAAGATTTATTGTTGTTTGTGTTTACCAAATTACTGCTACGGGTGCGGTCTAAAATCGGCATTTCGCTAGCATTCTGTGTGATGTCCGCATTTTTATCTGCCTTCCTTGATGCACTGACGGTTGTCGCTGTAGTTATTGCAGTCGCGGTTGGTTTTTATTCGATTTACCACAAAGTATCTTCTGGCAAAGGGTTTATTGATAGCCACGATCATACTGGTGATAATGATGTACATGAATTATCACGGCAAAATCTTGAAGATTTCCGTGGGTTTTTGCGCAATTTGTTAATGCATGCGGGTGTTGGTACGGCACTTGGTGGCGTGGCAACTATGGTGGGTGAGCCGCAAAACTTGATTATCGCAGAGGCTGTTGGCTGGGGGTTTGCCGAATTTGCCTTGCGGATGTGTGCTGTAAGTGTTCCGGTGTTGATTTTTGGTTTACTGACCACTGTTGTCGTTGAAAAATTCAAACTGTTTGATTTTGGTACTTTATTACCAACCCCTGTTCGTGATGTGTTAGTTGCCTACGATACATTCCAAAGTGAAAAGTTAACCTCTAGCGATATTTCTAAGCTGTGGGTGCAAGGAACAATCGCGGTATTGCTGATTGTTTGTTTAAGCTTGCATATTGCTTCGGTTGGCTTAATTGGTTTAATGGTGATTATTCTGGCTACGACCTTCTGTGGTGTGACCGATGAACATGCCATTGGGAATGCATTTAAAGAAGCGTTGCCATTTACCGCGCTTTTAGTGGTGTTTTTTGCCATTGTTGCGGTCATTATCGACCAACACTTATTCACACCAATTATCGCTTGGGTACTAACTTTTGATGGGCAGTTGCAACTGGCTGTGTTGTTTATGGCCAATGGCTTACTATCAATGGTCAGTGACAACGTGTTTGTTGGCACTGTATACATCAATGAGGTTAAAGCTGCATGGGAAGCTGGGAATATCAGCCGCGAGCAATTCGAAATGTTAGCGATTGCCATTAATGCAGGGACTAATCTTCCAAGTGTAGCAACCCCAAATGGTCAGGCGGCATTCTTGTTCTTGTTAACGAGTGCTTTGGCGCCGTTGATTCGTCTGTCTTACATGAAAATGGTGTGGATGGCAGCGCCATACACCATTGTACTAACAGTTGTTGGTTTGCTATCTACGATTTATTTACTTCCTGAGTTAACCCATTATTTTTATGACGCAGGGTTGATTCATCATTATGTTCCAGGTGCTGCAGGGCAAAGCAGCGGGCATTGATGTTTGTTAATAACGAAAGAGCAATAAAATGCTCTTTCGTTATTTTTGCTAAGGTTTGCGGCTAATTGGTGTTGTCGATTGCTGAAGTGGCAATTGATAACTGGGGAAAATTCCAACACCAATTGGTCAGTGTTGCAATTGAATACCTCGTAATGTTCTCCAATATTGTGAGTGGGGAAACCTACACAAGGATTTGAAATAATGTCGATGTTGTTGTGGATTCTATTGTTGCCGTTACTAAGCGCTATTGCGGTGTTGTCAGTAAAGACAGTCAATTCTCGCCACGCCAACATAATGACGGCACTTGCTTTGACGGCACCAATTCTAGGTTTAGTGTTGTTAATTAGTCTAGCGCAGCAGATCTTTGCCGGTGAGGTATTGTCTTGGCAAATGAACTGGTTACCGCAGCTTGGGCTAGATTTTTCGTTGCGGCTTGATGGGCTAGCATTCTTATTCTTGACACTGATTTTGGGCATAGGTAGCTTAGTGCTGTTTTATGCGCGTTATTATTTACATCGTCATGATCCAATGGCTCGTTTTTATGCCAGCTTGCTGCTGTTTATGCAAGCGATGGTAGGCATTGTATTATCAGGTAACTTGCTGCAACTTTGGTTTTTTTGGGAACTAACCAGCATCAGTTCTTTTTTACTCATCAGTTACTGGTCAGGAAAAAGTGAAGCCCGTAAAGGTGCCCGAATGGCGCTTACCGTTACTGGTGCAGGCGGTCTAGCATTACTTTCCGGTTTAATTATGCTGGGGCAAATCGCCGGTAGTTACGATTTAAATGAGGTTTTGGCGCAGGCGAAAACTGTACAGGCTCATGGCGATTATCCGCTGATGTTAACCCTAATTTTGTTGGGTGCATTTACTAAGTCTGCACAGTTTCCATTCCATTTTTGGCTGCCGAATGCGATGGCAGCCCCAACGCCGGTCAGTGCTTATTTACATTCCGCGACTATGGTCAAAGCGGGGATTTTCTTGTTGATCCGTTTTTATCCTGTGCTGGCAGGAACCGATTTATGGTTTTTGTTAGTGACAGTGGCGGGATTAATGACCTTGCTTGTCGGTGCATACTTTGCACTTTTTCAGCATGACATTAAGGGATTACTGGCGTACTCCACGATTTCTCATTTAGGTCTGATTACTTTATTGATCGGGCTTGATACTGATTTAGCGTTGGTTGCAGCGATTTTTCATGTACTGAATCATGCAATATTCAAAGCGTCGCTGTTTATGGCTGCGGGTATCATTGACCATGAAACCGGCTCCCGCGATATGAGAAAGATTAATGGGCTGTGGCAATTCATGCCGGTCACTGCAACACTGGCGATGGTTGCCGCTTCAGCGATGGCTGGTGTACCTCTTCTCAACGGATTTTTATCTAAAGAAATGTTTTTTACTGAGACATTGCATCAAAGTGTTTTTGGCAGTTTATCTTGGGTTTTGCCAATATTAGCCACGGTAGCCGCGGTATTATCAGTCGCTTATTCGGCGCGTTTTGTACACGACATTTTCTTTAACGGCCAGCCAATTGGTCTTGATCGGATCCCACATGAACCTCCGCGGTATATGCGGGTGCCGATGGAAGTGCTAGTCGCTTTATGTATTTTAGTCGGGTTGTTTCCACATTTTATTGTTGGTGATTTATTGCAGTTAGCGGCGGCTGCAGCTTTGCAAGGAACTCCTCCTGCTTATAGTTTGGCGCTATGGCATGGTTTAAATGTCCCACTTGGCATGAGTTTGTTGGCGTTTGTTGGTGGCATCGTCTTATATTTTAATCGCAAGCAATTGTTTCTCTTTCAAGCTGGCTTTACCTCGGTCCGCGCTATCTATCAATTTGAGTGGTTGATGCAGCGGCTTTCCCTGCTTGCAGGGAAATTTAATCGTTGGTTTGATAGCGGCTCCTTCCAATTCTATGTCTCGGTTTTGCTGTGGGCGACAGTCATACTTAGTGGCTATCCGTTATTCAAACTATTGGGTTTGACCGGTAACCGTGAACAGTTGGCGTTTGACCCTGTTGTTACGGTTGGCGCTATCTTGCTAACTATTTGCGCAGTGGCAACGGTGTTATTGCATCGGCAGCGCTTGCTGTCATTGTTAATGATTTCAGTTGTTGGATTGATTATCAGTTTGTTGTTTGTGCGGTATTCAGCGCCAGATTTAGCTTTAACTCAGTTGTCGGTAGAAGTTGTCACTGTGGTGCTGTTGATGCTGGCGTTATATTTTCTTCCTCATAAAAGTGTCAAAACCTCTGCGCCAAGCCGTGTATTAATCGATTTGTTGTTGGCTGCAGCGTTAGGCGCTGTAGTTGCCAGTCTTGCTTACGCCATGATGACCAATTCGGTTGATTCTATTGCACAATATTTCCTTGATAATGCCAAAACTGGCGGAGGTGGCACCAACGTAGTGAATGTGATTTTGGTTGATTTCCGTGGTTTTGATACCTTTGGTGAAATTACAGTGCTCGGGATTGCTGCGTTAGGTATTTATAAACTATTGACTGGCATTCCATTGTTTAAGGCGGGTGCGGATATGGATGGACGATATTGGAGTGATGATCGTCATCCACAATTGCTTGCAGTCGTGTCCCAGGCGCTATTGCCATTAGCATTATTGGTTTCAGTTTATATTTTCTTCCGTGGTCACAATATGCCGGGTGGGGGGTTTGTTGCTGGGTTAATTACCGCTGTTGCGCTAGTGCTGCAGTATGTAGCGCAAGGCGTTGATTGGGTTAAGCAACGCCTACTTCTGGCTTATCCAGCCTTGATTGCCGCAGGGATATTGTTTGCTTTTGCCACGGGCGCAGGCAGTTTTGTGTTTGAGCGACCGTTTTTAACGTCGTGGTTTGATTATTTTCAGTTGCCGCTAGTCGGTGAGATTGAACTTGCGAGTGCCATGATTTTTGATTTAGGCGTTTATTTAACCGTTGTTGGTTCGACCTTATTGATATTAGCCAACCTTGGCAAATTGACGACCAAACACCGTCCGCAGGAGAATGACTAATGGAGCTAATTATTGCTGGCATGATTGGGCTACTGACTTGTTGTGGTGTGTTTTTAATCCTAAGAGCTCGCACATTTGCCGTGATGCTTGGTTTAACGATGCTGTCTTATGCGGTGAATTTATTCATATTTGTCAGCGGTGGTTTAACGGCTGGAGCAGGTGCGGTATTAGGAAAAACAGAGACTTATGCCGATCCATTACCTCAAGCATTAGTGCTTACTGCTATTGTAATTGGTTTTGCTATGACCGCATTTTTAGTCGTGCTTGCCATCCGCGCACGGGCAGAGCTTGGCAATGATCATGTCGATGGTCAGCAACCGCAGGAGCCTCGTTGATGTTGAACCACTTAGCCGTCCTGCCAATTTTAGTGCCGGTTGTCACTGCTTCATTATTACTATTTCCTTATTTTGCTAATCACCAGCAATCGCGTTTTGTGCTGAGTGCTTTGGGTTTTGCTTCTACTTTAGTGTTAGCGATTTTGCTGCTCGTACAGGTCCAAACTGGAGCTCAGTTATATCAACTCGGCGATTGGCCTGCGCCATTTGGAATTGTGCTAGTTGCAGATAGAATTTCGTCAACTTTCGTACTATTGAGTACCGTGTTAATGATTGGCGGGTGGCTTTACAGTTGTAGCCGAGATGATACACAAGAGCCGTTTTTCCTTGCGCTGTTACAATTTCTGCTGATGGGTGTTAATGGCGCGTTCCTCACTGGTGATTTGTTTAATTTATTCGTGTTTTTTGAAATATTACTGATTTCTTCCTATGGCCTGCTAATACATGGCGGTGGCAAAAATAGAGTGCGAGCTGCGCTGCATTATGTACTGTTAAATCTCGTAGGCTCTGCGTTATTTTTATTAGCTTTAGCATTGTTATATTCGCAGTTAGGCTCACTGCAAATTACTGATATGGGCGCACGTATTGCAAAGCTGGCAGATTCACAGCAGTGGATAGTGCAATCGGCAGCAGGGCTATTACTGATTGTATTTGGGCTTAAAGCCGCGATGCTGCCTTTCCATTTCTGGTTACCGTCTGCATATAAGCAGGCATCTCCTGTTGTCGCTTGTGTTTTTGCGGTTATGACAAAGGTTGGAATTTATAGTCTATTAAGGGTGTTCACGACCTTGTTTTCAGATGATGCTGGGCAGTTGGCTGGATTTGGTCAAACCGCCTTAGTTGTTGCAGGGCTATTGACGATGGCAATTACAGTGGTGTTGTTACTTGCTGCTGCTGATTTACGAAGCGTAGTCGCGGCTTTAGTTTTAATGTCCGCAGGCACTTTGCTGAGCTTAATCGGCATTGGTTTGGTCTCAGCCGATACCGCGTTGTTGTACTATGCCGTGCATTCAACCTTAGCAACTGGCGCTATGTTTTTGTTGGTTGATATTATTGCAACACAGCGAGGTAATTTGGGTGATCGCTTGGCGCGTGGGCGACGATTACCACACCAATTATTGACCGGATGGGCTTTTGCCTTTCTGACGTTGGCTATTATTGGCATGCCGCCACTGTCAGGCTTTATCGGCAAAATCCAATTATTGCAGTCTGTTTATGGCAGTCCATGGCAGTATGAGTTTTGGGGGATGTTGTTACTTGGCAGTTTGTTTGTGTTAATCGTGTTAAGTCGGGCGGGCAGCACTATTTTTTGGCGGTTACTCCCAGGCCAATCAAATGGCCAGCCAGTATCAATCTGGCAATGGATAGGTCTAGCTTGGTTGCTGATAGGATTGTCAGCACTGGTATTCGCTGCAGAACCGATATTGCAGTATTTGAGCGATGCTACGCACGAATTTTCTGTGCCATTACGACAAGGCGGAGGAGTTTAAAATGGCTAAATTATTCCCTGCGCCATTTCGCAGTCTGCTGCTTTTTGTAGTCTGGTTGTTACTCAATAACAGTGTTGCCCTAATTTATTTGCTAACCGGTATAATTTTGGCTTGGTTTATCCCTTGGTTGACCATTGCTTTTCATGATCAATCCTTGCGGATGAACGGCCACGTTGGTCGCAGATTTATCCTGAGCTTGCGTTATTTATTCGTGCTGTTGTGGGACATTGTTGTCGCAAATGCTCAAGTAGTTTTGCGTGTACTTGGTCCAAATCAGGCTTTGAAGCCTGGCTTTGTCATTATGCCTTTGGAGATCAAAGACCCATTGGGGATCACCGTTTTAGCAGGAACAATCTGCCTAACACCAGGTACAGTGAGCGCTGATGTATACCCACATAATTCGAAACAGCCAAGATATTTGTTATTGCATGTCTTAGATTTAGCGGATGAAACAGCATTAATTGCTGAACTTAAACAACGTTATGAACGGCCGCTCTTGGAGATATTCCAATGATTATTACTGTGTTGATTGTAGTCATGTGCATCATCGGAATTGCCCTTTTACTTAATCTATGGGCATTGATCCGTGGGCCTTCATTACCCGATCGTTTGTTAGCCTTGGACACCATGTATATTAATAGTATTGCGTTGTTGCTTTGTTATGGGATGTACACTGCAACGCAATTGTATTTTGAAGCGGCATTACTGATTGCCATGCTAGGTTTTGTCAGTACAGTGGCTATCTGCAAATTTTTATTGCGTGGCGATATCATCGAATAGCGGAGACATTATGCTGGATATTTTTGTGAGTGGGTTATTGCTGCTGGGGGCACTATTTGTGCTGCTTGGGTCTTTTGCCCTTGTTAAACTGCCCGATTTTTACACTCGGCTGCATGGCCCAACTAAAGCGACAACGCTAGGTCTTGGTAGTTTAGTGCTGTCTTCGGTTTGTTACTTCAGCTTAGAACTCACCGACGTGAGTGTGCAACCATTATTAATCGCAGTCTTCTTATTTATCAGCGCGCCAATTAGTGCACATATGCTAATCAAAGTTGCGCTTCATCAAAAATTGCCAATGGCAGAAAAAACTTCGAATAAAAATTGGCAGCAACAGCTGGTAGCACAAACAAAAGCTGATGACGTATAAGTAAACTTAGTTTTCGTCGAAACCATTTTCGATCAAAGCCACCACGGCATTAAGCGCGGTTTCGGCTTGTGTACCTGTTGTTACGACGTCCACATTTTTACCTTTGCTACTTGCAAGCATTAATAACGCCAAAACGCTGCTAGCATCTGCTGACTTCCCTTCTTGTTGTAGTTCAATTTGCGCATCGAATTGACGGCATAATTGCACTAACTTCGTTGCTGCACGAGCATGTAAACCTAATTGATTGACAATAGTGACTGTGGCTCTGTAGCTATTTGGCATGATGTCTCACTAATTCACGATGACGTACTTGCACATCTTCACGCAGCGCACGGAAGGCTTCAGCTAAGCATTCAACAATATAAACTGAGCGGTGTTGGCCACCGGTGCAACCGACCGCGATGGTTAAATAGCTACGGTTATTACGCTCAAGGTGGGGTAACCAGGTATTAATAAAGCTATTGATTTGCCATGTATATTTGGCAACTACCGGTTGAGCCTCAAGGTAATCTTTGACTGGTTGATCAAGGCCGGTCAAAATTTTCAGCTCAGGCTCCCAATGCGGGTTTGGTAGAAAGCGAGCATCAAAAACATAGTCCGCGTCTTTTGGGATCCCATATTTAAAACCGAACGATTCAAAGAGAATGACCAGACGTCCGGTTTTTTGGCCGAGAATGCGTTCTCGCAGCTGCTCAGCGAGCTGATGCACGTTGAGCTCGGTCGTATCAATATAAAGATCTGCTCGGCTTGAGATTGGATCTAGCAGCTGCTGCTCGCGTTGGATCGCTTCGTCTAACGACATGGCTTGATGTGATAACGGATGTAAGCGACGTGTTTCGCTAAAACGCTTAATCAGGCTGATGTGATCGGCATCCAAATATAGGATGGTTAAATCGACCTTTCGCGGGAGGTAAGACAGAATTTCGGTAAGTTCATCAGGATCTTGCGGCAAATTCCGCACATCAATACTAACTGCAACACGCTCATACTGACCCATTACTGCATTTGCTAATGTGGGCAATAAATTTACGGGAATATTGTCAACACAGTAGTAACCCAAGTCTTCCATTACTCGCAGTGCTACGGATTTGCCGGAGCCTGATCTACCGCTGACAACCAAAAGTTTCATTTGCTAGCTCCATGCTCGGCGTGACTCAGTAGCAACTGATACAACTCATGGTCGGTTTTTGCTTGCCGAATCTTTTTCGTAAGTTCTTTTTGACTTAACAATCGCGCAATACCTGCGAGGGTAGTCAAATGCGTTTGGCACTGATTTTCTGGGATCAAAATTGCACAGAAAATATCGACTGGTTGGTTATCTATCGCATCAAAAGCGATAGTGTCCTGGCTAACAACGAAGATAAGCACTGGGGTACTCACGCCTTTGAGTTTACCGTGAGGAATGGCAATGCCACCACCAATGCCTGTAGATCCAAGCTTTTCTCGAGCCATTAAGGCTTCGAACACAGTTGATTCAGCTAACTCCGGCATCTGCTGATGTGAAATTTCAGCGATGTACTCCAGAATGCGTTTTTTGCTAGTAAAAAGGACCGCACTTTTCGTGCAGTCCTCCGATAACATTGAGCTTAAGTTCATAAGTCCTGATTTCAGTGACGAGAAATTTTCTCTTTATGTTTAATGACCTGGCGATCTAGTTTGTCGATCAGCTGGTCGATGGCTGCGTACATATTATCATCTTCGCAGAGCGCAAACACCTCTCCACCGTTTAAATGCACTTTAGCTTCGGCGATTTGTTTGAGTTTTTCCACATTGAGAATTACATGGACATTGTTAATGTGGTCAAAATGTCGTTCTAGTTTTGCAAACTTGACGTCTACATACTCTTTTAGTGCTTCAGTAATTTCTACATGACGGCCAGTAAGATTAATTTGCATAGACATTTCCTTCTTTGATGAGCACTTAAAGCAAGCTCTTGCGCTGATTTGACGGCGGAATGTACAAAGATTCTCGATACTTAGCGATAGTACGCCGAGCTACGTTGATCCCTTGTTCAGAAAGAATTTCTGCCATCCGGCTGTCACTTAACGGCTTGGCCGGATTTTCCGCTGCCACCAATTTTTTAATAAAAGCTCTAATGGCGGTTGAAGAGCACTCGCCACCACTCTCTGTACTTACATGACTCGAGAAAAAGTATTTAAGTTCAAAAATTCCTTTCGGTGTATGCATAAATTTCTGAGTTGTTACTCGAGAAATTGTCGATTCATGCATACCAACCATTTCTGCAACGTCATTAAGTACCATCGGTTTCATGGCCTCTTCGCCATGTTCAAAAAATGCTTGCTGTTGTTGCACTATGCAGTTAGCAACCTTCAGTAGCGTTTCATTCCGACTTTCTAAACTTTTCAAAAACCACTTAGCTTCCTGTAAGTGAGACCGAATAAATTGACTGTCTGAGGAATTACGGACTTGCCGAGACATGGCCGCATATTGTTCATTAATTCTGATTTTCGGAAAGGCATCCGGGTTTAGTTCTACGACCCAACGACCTTTAATTTTCTTCACCGAGACATCAGGAATTGTGTACTGCTGCTCCTCACGGATCACGTCAGCCCCAGGTCTTGGGTTAAGACTGTGAATTAATCGCATTACTTCGCGCAGTTCTTCTTCTTTGAGTTTAGTCACTCGCATCAAAGAACGGAAATCACGATTGGCTAAATAATCAGCATATTCGCGAATTATTTCGCAAGTTTCAGATAAGTAAGGAGTTTTAGGATCAAATTGTTTTAACTGGACTAACAAACATTCTTGGATAGTCCGAGCGCCAACGCCAACAGGATCAAACAGTTGAACTCGTTTGATAACGGCTTCAACTTCATCAGCCTCGATCTCTGGCATTGCCAGTGATTCTAAAATTTCATCGCAGCTGATGGTTAACAAGCCCGATTCATCGATGGCTTCGATAATTATTTCAGCAATAGCGCGGTCGGTTTCAGAAAATGGAGTGAGTTGCATCTGCCAGCGTAAGTAGTCTTGCAGTGTTTCCGTGGTTTCCCCCTGAAACACCATATCCTCTTCACCATTGTAGGTATTAGCAACTGGGGCTGCGCTGACTAAATCATCCCAGTTACTATCGAGCGGCAGATCTTCTTTGATATTTTGTTCGGTCATTGATTCGCTGCTATCCGGGATTTCCGGTTCATAGAGCTCATCTTGTGAGTAGCTGTCAGTTTCGCCTTGGGGCTCGTGATCTTGGCTATTCATATCATTTTGAACAGCTAATTCGGCAAAGTTGTAATCATCTTCGGCCTCGAGCAAAGGATTGGCTTCAAGGGCTTCTTGGATTTCTTGTTGCAACTCAATAGTCGACAATTGCAGCAGCTTGATGGCTTGCTGCAGCTGTGGAGTCATTGTAAGTTGCTGTCCAAGCCGAAGTTGTAAAGATGGCTTCATGTACTTCCTGTCACTCCTGACCACCAGCCAGAGGCTGATTTTTTGCTAACTATAGCCTGAATTGCTCACCGAGGTATACATCTCTGACCTGCTGGTTGGCGAGAACTTCAGCTGGAGCGCCACTTGCGATTAGCTCTCCATGACTAACTATGTAGGCGACTTCACAAACATCAAGGGTTTCGCGTACGTTATGATCAGTAATTAATACACCGATGCCACGATTACGCAGATGTTGAATGATCTTTTTGATATCCAGCACTGATATAGGATCGACGCCAGCGAACGGTTCATCGAGTAAGATAAACGCAGGGTTAGCTGCCAGCGCACGCGCTATTTCAACACGACGCCGCTCACCACCTGACAAACTCATGCCTAAGCTGTTACGAATATGAGTAATATTAAATTCGTCTAACAATTCATCTGCTTGTTGCTCACGCTGGGTGCTCGAAAGTTCTTTGCGTGTTTGCAAAACGGCCATTAGGTTATCGAAAACGCTAAGTTTACGAAAAATTGAGCTCTCTTGCGGCAGATAACCAATACCAAGTCGAGCGCGGGCATGGATAGGCTCAAAGGTAATATCTTGACCGCCTAAGGTGATTTGGCCTTTATCTGATGGCACTAAACCCACGATCATGTAGAAGGTGGTGGTTTTACCTGCGCCATTGGGGCCCAACAAGCCGACAATTTGGCCAGCGTTCACAGTGAGGCTGACATCTTTGACGACTTGGCGACCTTTGTAACTTTTCGCCAAATGCGAGACAAGCAAGGTTTTCAAATTATTTTTTCTCTGGAGTAAAGATGGTACTTACGCGTTCTTCTTTGCCACCGCTTTCGGCTTTAAGAGTCTGTTTTTCCAAATCATATTGAATTTTCGCGCTTTGAACTAATGAGCCACTTTGGTTGATTTCTGCTTTACCAATTAAGGTCAAAACTCGCGTTGCAAAGTCATAGCGAATTTCATTGGCGTTGGCTTGAATTGGTTTATCGCCTTCTAATGTTTGGGAATAAACAGCTGGCTCGCCGCTCGCGATGAAGACTTCTTTGCCCTTGCCAGCAGAACTATCAATAACTAACTTGTCAGCTTTAATCAACAAGGAGCCTTGGGCGACAGTGACATTACCACGATATACCAGCGTTTTTTCATCTAAACTGCCGCCGAAGATATTAGCAGTAACATTCACAGACTGCTCAAAATCGCTGTTTTTGGCAAAAGAAATCGACGGCACGGCACTAAAAGCCAACAAGCCTAAAGCGATAGTAAGCAATAATTTATCGTTCATTGCGGTAAATAGTCCCATTATGTTGTTTTAGCGTGATCATTTTGCTCAATAATTCGATTGTAACGCCCTGACCTTGAATTGCAAAACCATCTCCGCTGATTTTCACCCCAGCATTCGTTTGTAAAAGCTGCGTTTCGAGCAAATATTCCAGCTGTGGTGTTTCCATTTTCTGAAATAGCTCATTGGACCGGAGATTATCGACGACAACATTCTGCTCAAGTAACACTTTATCGTCGATATACATCACACCGGTATCTGCACTGATTTGCCAGTGGGGAAGATCCGCTTCAAAGATGCTATAAGCTGGTTGTTCAAATTGGATCTGGCCTAGTTGTTCATATTGCGCCATTTGTTCGGCTCTAACGAGACCCGAAAGGTTACCGTTTTTGTCAAAACTGCTGCGCACTAGTTGGAAGGCGACATAATCTGGTACTAGCTCACGTTCAACGTGTTGTTGCTTCGGTTCGTTCTCAGCTTCAATCCAAGTGTAAAGAACTGCGCAACAGCAAATTACCACAGCGAGCCAAAATAACTGACGGATCATGAGCTACTTCCAGTAAATTGTTGAAATTTATCCTGACTAATTAATAACATATCAGCAAGCTCTCTAACAGCACCAAAACCGCCTGATAGTTTAGTTCGATAGTGTGCGCGTTGCGTTAACAGCGGATGTGCGTCTTGTACCGCGACGCTCAAGCCTACGTGTTGCATGACAGCCCAATCAGACAAATCATCACCGATATAAGCAATTTGCTGATCCGACAGATTTAATGTGTGTTTAAGCTCAGCGTACGCTGGAATTTTATCTTCTTGGCCCTGATAAATGTGCTGTACTGTCAAGGAACGCATGCGCTGAGCGACAATCGCAGAGTTTCGTCCGGTAATGACAGCAACCTCGATTCCTGCTTGTCGTAATGCCTTCACACCATATCCATCTCGCGTGTGGAAAGCTTTGAGTTCTTCCCCTTGATTGCCAAGGTAAATACGACCATCTGAAAATACACCGTCAACATCGCAAATGAGCAAGCGAATTTGCCGTGCTTTATCGGATACAGAATCTGTGATTGGCTGGTATAGCTCATTAAAAAGTCGACTCATCACAAAACCCCTGCCTTCAATAAATCATGCATATTAAAAGCACCGACGACTATATTTTCGGCATTAACAACAAGTAAACTATTGATTTTTTTAGTTTCCATGATTTTTAGTGCTTCGGCTGCAAGCATCTCAGCTTTTGCGGTAATGCATTTTTTGGTCATTACGTCAGCGATACTTGTTTGATGTATATCCACACGTAAATCTAGAATGCGGCGCAAATCACCATCAGTAAATATACCGGCCAGCGTGCCGTCAGCAGCTTGGATTCCTGTCATGCCAAGACCCTTGGCTGAGATTTCGAGCAGTGCTTGTTTAATGCTCGCATGGCTTTGCACCAAAGGAATTTGCTCGTCCTTATGCATTATATCAGCAATGCGCAATAACAATCGTCTGCCCAAACTGCCGCCTGGATGAGAAAGTGCAAAGTCATCGGCGGAAAATCCACGCGCTTCAAGCAAAGCCACTGCTAATGCATCTCCCATTGCAAGTGCTGCTGTTGTTGAAGCTGTTGGCGCAAGTCCAAGTGGACAGGCTTCTTGTTCGACTTTTACACACAAATGCACTTCGGCCAGCCGCGCAAGCGTAGATTGAGGATTTCCGGTGACTGCAATGATGGCGATGCCGATTCGTTTTAACACGGGCAGTAATTTGATAACTTCGTCAGTTTCACCTGAATTGGATAAAGCCAGCACGATGTCTTTGTCGGTGATCATGCCCAGATCTCCGTGGCTTGCTTCACCTGGATGCACGAAAAATGCTGGGGTGCCAGTCGATGCCAGCGTCGCTGCGATTTTGTTGCCGATATGGCCTGATTTCCCCATGCCTATGACAACGATGCGCCCCTGACATTGCATCATCAGTTCACATGCCTGACTAAAGCTTTGGTCGATATAGCGATGTAAATCAGCTAATGCTTTGGTTTCAATATCCAAGACTTTATGGCCAATCGCACAAAAATCAGTACTCAAAGCATAACTCCTTTAACAAGAAAATAACATTTTCAGGCAGTTAAGCTGAAATTCAGTTATCTTTGACAAAATGCAGGTGTCTTTGAATTTAATACCAGTTGGTATATAATTGCAAATACCGAATAGACAGACATTTTCCTGCTTATTTTCGTGAATTGCAAAAAAACCTTGGAATTTTGCCAATTGTTCGAAAAATGCAACTGTTTATTACAATTTAATAGGACGACTCTCAAGCGTATTCGAGTTAAAATGCTGGGTAACTCTGACTCTTCAGTTGTATCGTTTGAGGTGTCAACGTATATTGCGCGCCGTTTTTGCTAGTCGTTAAGTTTGCGAATCGCATTGTGTTAAGACATTTAATTTAAAAGTGGGGCACGGTTTGGATAAACCATTGGTTGACATCCAGAATCTAACGTTTCGTCGTGGCGAGCGTGTTATCTACGACAATATGAGTATGCAGTTCAGTCGTGGCAAAGTAACCGCCATTATGGGGCCTAGTGGTATTGGTAAAACTACCTTATTACGTTTGATCGGTGGGCAGTTGAAGCCTGACTCTGGTTCTATTGTGTTCGACGGTGACAATATTCCGACGTTAAAGCGCCACGAATTGTACCAAGCTCGGAAAAAAATGAGCATGTTGTTTCAAAGCGGCGCTTTATTTACCGAAATGTCAGTCTTTGACAATGTTGCATTTCCGATCCGTGAGCATACTCGTTTGCCAGAGACGATCGTTCGTATGATGGTCTTGATGAAGTTAGAAGCCGTCGGTTTGCGTGGTGCTCGTGATTTGATGCCATCTGAATTATCAGGTGGTATGGCTCGTCGTGCTGCACTGGCTCGGGCGATCGCACTTGATCCGCAGTTAATTATGTATGATGAGCCATTTGCAGGCCAAGACCCAATATCGATGGGGGTCATCGTGCGATTAATTAAATCATTAAACGATGCGTTGGGTATGACATCGATAGTGGTGTCGCATGATGTCACCGAAGTGATGAGTATTGCTGATTACGTATATATCGTTGCCGAGCGTAAAGTCATAGGTCACGGTACTCCAGCACAATTGTTACAACACGAGTCGCCACTCGTGCAACAATTCTTGCAGGGGCAGGCAGATGGTCCTGTACCATTCCATTTTAAAGCAGCAGATTATGCGCAGGACTTAATGGAGATGAAGGGCTAATGTTGAACAAGTTACAACAATTAGGCGCAACGACAATTGCTACTATTCAGGGATTAGGTCGTGCGGTGCTAATGTTGTTTGGTGCTCTCTGGGGAAGACCAAGACCAATTAAAGCTTGGCCCCTTTATGTCAAACAGTTTTATGTCGTTGGGGTGTTGTCTTTACTCATCATCTTAGTGTCTGGACTGTTCATCGGCATGGTGTTGGCACTTCAGGGCTATACGGTCTTGGCAAAATTTGGTGCCGAACAGATGCTCGGCCCTTTGGTAGCTTTAAGTTTGTTGCGCGAATTGGGGCCCGTAGTCACTGCTTTATTATTTGCAGGTAGGGCAGGTAGTGCTTTGACTGCGGAAATCGGTTTGATGAAGGCTACTGAACAGCTATCAAGCATGGAAATGATGGCTGTTGATCCGCTCCGTCGGATTATTGCTCCACGATTTTGGGCTGGCGTGATCTGTATGCCGCTATTAGCTCTAATATTTAATGCTGTCGGTATTTTAGGTGGACATTTAGTTGGGGTCGATTGGCTCGGCGTAGATGGCGGTGGTTATTGGTCCGCTATGCAAGCAAACGTTGATTTATACGATGATATTGTAAATGGCATTATTAAAAGCGCTGTCTTTGCTTTTATAGTCACAGTTATTGCATTGCATAAAGGTTTTGATGCAATACCAACTTCAGAAGGGATTAGCCAAGCAACGACGCAAACAGTAGTTACGGCATCGTTGGCGGTTTTGGGTTTCGATTTTATATTAACAGCAGTCATGTTTGGTGGATAAAAAATGACCACACGTAAGTTAGAGATTATCGTAGGTGCGTTTGTTGCAATCGCTATTGCAGCATTATTATTGCTTGCATTAAAAGTTGCCAATACCGGTGTTACTGGTTCTGACGAAACCTATAAGTTAATGGCAAAATTCGAAAATATTGGCGGGTTAAAAGTGCGCTCCCCGGTTAAAGTGGGTGGCGTTGTCGTCGGTAGAGTCAGTGATATTCAATTGGACCCAGAAAGTTTCCAACCAGTGGTCACTCTTGAGATTAACGCAAATTATAGCAATTTCCCGGAGACAAGCTCGTTAGCTATCCTCACTTCAGGTTTGTTAGGGGAACAATATATTGGTTTACAGGCCGGCTTTGTCGATGAAACAGTCACCATTCTGAAAAACGGTGACTACGTTGAGAATACCAAGGGCGCTATCGTGCTTGAGGAACTAATTGGACAGTTTTTATTTAATCGCGGGAATTCGTAATGAGAAATTTTCTTAAAAAAGCAGCAGTGCTGCTCGTGGCAATTAGCACTTTTCAGAGTTTAGCTCAGCAAGCGACTGTGCCGACTTATACCGATCCATACAAAATGATGGAAGTGCTGGCAGATAAAACGTTCCAACGTATTGCACGTGAACAAACCGAAATTAAAAAGAATCCTGAGATCTTGCGCACTATTGTTACTGAAGAGCTAGTACCTTATATCGACAGCCGATATGCAGCAGGTTATGTCATCGGTAATTCGGTTAAGTTAAATACGGTACCAAAAGAAGACTTTAATACCTTTGTAACTGCTTTCCAGAATTACATGGTTGGGACCTATGCTGGGGTATTTACGCAATACCGTGATCAAAAAGTTATTATTGAGCCAGGTACCCCACTCGATCCGAGTAAAAAAATTATTACGATTAAAACTCGCGTAATCGATCCAGGCAAGCCAGATATCAAAATCGAATTCAAATTACGTCGAATCAAAGATGCAAATAATTGGTTAGTGTTTGACATGGTTGCAGAGGGTATTTCGTTGTTGGACAGCAAGCGCTCTGAATTCGGTAGCCTGATCCGTCAGCAGGGGCTGAAAAGCGTTGCAACATTGTTAGACGAGAAAGCGAAAGCGCCAATTAAAGCGCCTGAGAAAGCAAAAAATGCTTAATATTACGAAGCAGGATGAGGTCATCACCTTTACTGGTGAATTAAATCGCGACACTGTCGTTAATTTTTGGCCCTTTACCTTGCTCAAAAATGTCAGCGGTGAGCTTACATTTGATTTAGCGGCACTGGAGCACGTTGACACAGCAGGCTTAGCTTGGTTGCTTCAACAACTTGGCCAGGCTAAAAATGCCAGTATTCAAGTGAAATTGCGCAATACCCCGCAGCAGCTAAAATCTTTGGCGTTAGTGAGTGACGTATTTGCACTTTTACCGCTTGAAAGCTGAAAAGATCCGCAACTCAGGATATAATCACAACCCGGCCGACGCGCCGGGTTATTTTTTGCCCTTAGGGCGCCACCATTCGCATTTAAATACAGGTTTCAAGATGGATTGCAAAGATATTGAACAACGCTTAACAGAACAGTTGCAATTGACCGAAGTCTACGCAAAAACTGATGGTAGTCATTTTTCTGTGACCGCGGTTGGTGAGTGTTTTGAAGGGTTAAGTCGGGTCAAACAGCAGCAGTTAGTCTATGGACCACTGATGGATGCTATCAGCAGTGGTGCTATTCATGCACTGCAAATTAAAGCATTCACGCCGACTCAATGGCGTCGTGAAAAACTTCTTAACCCACCGGTGTAATAACGATATGCAACAGTTTTTAGTGAAAGGCGGCGCAACTTTGCGTGGCAATGTTAAGATCTCTGGCGCCAAGAATGCAGCTTTGCCAATCCTCTTCGCCACGATTTTGGCAGAACAGCCATCCGTAATTAGTAATGTCCCGGCATTAAAGGACATTGATACAACGTTCAAATTATTACGTTTATTCGGTGCAACCGTCGAACGTAACAACGATAGCGTCACAGTTGACGCGACAGCCGTGAATAACCAAGTCGCTCCTTATGAATTGGTTCGGACTATGCGCGCTTCGATTCTGGCGCTCGGTCCATTATTGGCTCGTTTCGGTTATGCAGAAGTTTCTTTACCTGGCGGTTGTGCCATCGGTGCTCGTCCGGTTAATTTGCATATCGAAGGCTTGCGCAAAATGGGTGCAGATATCGTCGTCGAAAATGGCTATATCAAAGCAAAAGCTTCGCGTTTGCATGGCGCACATTTAGTTATGGATTTGGTCAGTGTGACTGGCACAGAAAACTTGCTAATGGCTGCAACATTAGCTGACGGTGTGACTATTATCGAAAATGCTGCCCGTGAACCAGAAGTTGTTGATTTAGCGAACTACTTGATTTCGATGGGCGCGAAAATAACTGGTGCTGGCTCGGCGACAATCAGAGTCGAAGGTGTGGAACGACTGCAAGGCGCGCAACATAAAGTATTGCCAGATCGTATTGAGACAGGCACTTTCTTGGTTGCTGCTGCAGTAACAGGCGGTGATGTGACCTGTTTAAATACAGATCCAACAGAGCTTGAAGTCGTGCTAGAAAAGCTTCGTGAGGCTGGCGCTGAAGTCACAACAGGGCAGGACTGGATCCGTCTTGATATGACTGGGCGTCGTTTGAAGTCTGTGAATGTGAAGACAGTGCCGCATCCTGGCTTTCCAACAGATATGCAAGCGCAGTTTACGGTACTGAATGTGCTGGCTGAGGGCGTTGGCGTCGTCACTGAGACGATCTTTGAAAATCGTTTTATGCATGTGCCAGAATTACAACGGATGGGTGCACTTATCCAATTGGAAGGTAACACTGCCGTGTGCCAATTTACACCAAGCTTAACTTCCGCACAGGTGATGGCTACAGATTTACGGGCTTCTGCAAGTTTAGTAATTGCAGGCCTTGTGGCAAGTGGCGATACGATTGTCGATCGAATTTACCACATCGACCGCGGATATGAGCAAATTGAGCATAAGCTTCAGGGTCTTGGCGCTCATATAGAACGCATCCAAGCTCCACAGTGAGTGTTGAGGCTTAAAAGACAGCTGTTGTGGTCTTTAGGTTCACAAAAAAACCACCTGAAAAATAGGTGGTTTTTTTATGCGTAACAGATGGTGATTGCTATTTAATTAGTCGGTTCTTGGTAAATACCAAGTTTGCACGCTATTGTTAATTTTTGTCCGTTTCGCTCAATATTCATGTTTAGTAGTGCTTCTGGGTCAGATTCTGCAACAATATCAAGAGCTTGGTTGACACTATTTAGAGCAATTTTGTTAATTTCTAGAATAATATCGCCACGTTGTAACCCTGATTGCTCTGCAGGTCCAAATGGCTCTAACACATCAACCATCACACCATAAAAATGTTGGCCAGTGGATATCTGCCGCTCTCCAGACGAATTGATTACAGGAACACCGCTCATTCCAAGGTAACCGCGTACGACACGACCATGTTTAATAAGTTTTTGCATAACGGTGTGTGCTAATTTATATGGCACTGCGAAGAAGATCCCTTGGACTTCGATATTTCTTCGCCGTTGAAAAGCTGCGGTATTGATACCGACTAATACGCCATTGCTATTGACCAATGCCCCACCCGAATTCCCTTCATTAATAGCTGCATCCATCTGCATCAAGTCAGAATATGAGTTAGAACCTAAACCTGCTCTGCCGGTACCGCTCACAATACCTTGGGTGATTGATTGACCAAGATTTAAAGGGTTGCCAATTGCCAGCACTAAATCACCGACTTGTGGTTCGGTATCGGCGTGCTGAGGGATTACCGGTAAATTGGTGGCTTCAACAAATAAAACTGCCAAATCCGTCACACTGTCTTGGCCGATTAATACCGCATCAAGTTGTCGACCATCTTGTAAGGCGACGACGATCTGGTCCGCTCCATTGACCACATGATAGTTTGTTAGGATGTAACCTTCGGCGTTCATAATAACCCCTGATCCTAGCGATTGATTTTGAATCACTCTTTGCTGATAGGATTGAACGTCAAGTTGAGTGCTGCGGGTGTAAATGTTTACCACGGCAGGTGCGGCAGCTCTTACTGCTTTTGCATAAGAAATCGGAGGCGTTTCATTTTGCGAGCTATTCATTAAGTGGCGAAAATTGAATTGACTCTCTTGTTGAAAAAACACCAACCATATAAAAGCAATGGCCAGTCCGTAAACAGCGCTTTTCAGGATAGTGTGCAGAAATTGATTCAATTCGAATTGATGCCTGATAGTGAGATAATTTGAAGTGATGCAGCATAGCATTAGTTATCGAAAACCGGCAGTCTAAAATGTTACCAAAACCCTCAAATGTAAAGTTATACTGAAATTGAAAGGAAAAAAAACGGTGGCATAAAGCCACCGTAAAGTTCGGCATTGAAGTAGCAGTTTTACTGGATCAGTTTGTAAAGTACAGTATCTTCACGTTGAATTTGCAAGGCAACAACGCCTTTTGCTCTTGTTAAAATCTCACGTAATTCACTGATATTATTTACCTTGATTCGACCTACACCGATAATTACATCACCTTGTTCTAAACCAAGTCGTGAGGCAATTGATCCATTCTCAATTTGTGAGATAACCACGCCCGGTTCACCATCAATAGTTTTACCATTACTAAAGCTGGCGCCGACGAGCATGCGATGCATTTCGCCAGCACTTGTGTTTGCTTGATCGGCTGAGGTCAATTTGACATCAAAAGATAGTTGTTTATCTTCGCGAGCGACACCAATTTTAACTGACTTGCCAACCCCAAGTGTGCCCACTCTAGCTCGTAATTCCGACATGCTTGAGATGGTTTTGCCATTAATACTGGTGATAACGTCGCCAGCTTTTAAACCTGCTTTATCGGCACCAGAATCCGGAGTGACTCGACCGACGAATACGCCTTTGGTTTGTTTAACATTCATTCCTTGCGCTAGTTCAGCATTTAAATCAGAGCCTTCTATTCCTAATACGCCACGTTTGACTTCGCCTGATTCAATGATTTGATCAACTAAGTTTTTCATCATATTGGAAGGAATTGCAAAACCAATCCCGATGTTTCCACCATTAGGCCCCAGGATTGCCGTGTTAATGCCGATTAACTCACCCCGCAAGTTCACTAATGCACCACCGGAGTTGCCGCTGTTAATTGCTGCATCGGTTTGAATGAAATCTTCATATTTTTCAATGTCGAGGCCACCGCGGCCAAGGGCACTGACAATACCAGATGTTACGGTTTGGCCAAGACCAAATGGATTGCCGATAGCGATGGTGAAATCGCCAACACGAAGAGCGTCTGAATCGGCAATTTTTAGGGCGGTTAGTTTTTCAGCGTCGATTTGTAAAAGCGCTATATCACTTTCTGGATCCTCGCCTATTTTTTTTGCTTTGAACGTTCGCCCGTCTTTTAGAGTGACTTGAATTTCATCTGCTTGATTCACAACATGCGAGTTGGTAACCACGTAACCTTTGTCGGCATCAATAATGACACCAGAGCCGAGGGCACTGAAAGGTTGCTCCCTGCGCATTTCTCCTTGGCCGAAAAATTGCTGGAAGGCATCTGGAACTCGTTGGCGAACTTGGCGATTGCCCGCGACATTAATATTTACAACCGCAGGTGTCACGTTTTCTAGCATGGGTGCAAGGCTGGGCATTTGCTCAGAACTTTCAGCACCGAAGAATGGAATTTTTGCTTCCAGCTGAAAAGACTGAGAGGCTAATACGGCCGCGATGATGCTAGCGGTGACAAAGGATAACTTCATTTTCATAACGCAATTGTCTCCTAAGGAATACTGACTTAAGAGACTCATGCATTTGAAAAAAGTTTCACACTTCTGATTTTTTTTCTGTTGGGAAGGTCTTCATCAAGCCACTGGAATGACCTGAGTAGTCTAAAGGTTGTTGCGCAATTTCAGCTGACTTCTTGCGGCGACGCTCATCAACTTTACCAATCGTCTCGCGAAAATGCGCAGCTGCGTCGGCAGACAAATAGTTCAGATCGGTTTTTTCAACATAACCGGCGCGTTCTACCAACTGCATACGAGTTGAAGCCATATGGCTGGCAATCCGTTCATAATTGTCTTGCAGTTGGCTCATTAGTTGTTGTGTTGTCTCCAAGTGGCTAGAGACTTCTGAGCGGTACTTTTGTAACTGTTGCTTACTTTCATCAAGTTCTAACTGCAATTTGTTTTGGTTAAATTGCCGTAAGCTATATAAACGTGCTGCCACTGCGCCGATGATGATACCTGCCAGCAACCAAGATAACGCAAGAGGAAAACTCATAAATACTCCAAAAACAAGTTAATACATCTCTAGTGTAACCTAACTTCTTATGCTGAGTGGTAAGGCATGTTACAATATTCAGCAATTGATCAGTGATAAAGCCCAATACGATTTCGCGAGTTATGATAACACCATTGCAAAAATATCAGCAGGATCTGACGCGTACTGACTTTCAGTTCGATGCTGCTCAACAACTTGCAGTCCAGCACCTGCAGCGCTTGTATGACGACTTTGTCACACACAAACCCGCTAAGCAAAGTTTGTGGCAAAAATTGACAGGGAAAACCGCTACGCAACGTCCTTTGCAAGGCTTATATTTTTGGGGTGGCGTTGGTCGTGGTAAAACCTATCTAGTTGATACTTTTTACGATTGTTTACCGACAGATCGCAAACTGCGGATCCATTTTCACCGTTTTATGCACAAAGTCCACGATGAACTTAAAACCTTATCTGGCCAATCTGATCCGCTAGAAATTGTCGCTGATCGTTTTAAAGCTGAAACAGATATAATTTGCTTTGATGAGTTTTTCGTTTCTGATATCACAGATGCAATGATTCTAGGTACCCTGATGCAGGCATTGTTTGCTCGCGGTATTACCCTAGTTGCTACGTCGAATATTGAACCTGATGGGCTTTATCGCAATGGCTTGCAAAGGGCGCGTTTTTTACCGGCTATTGCTTTGATTAAGCAATTTACAGATGTTGTGAACGTTGATAGCGGTATTGATTATCGACTTCGTACCTTAACCCAAGCAGAAATCTACCATTCGCCACTCGACGAAACCGCCAATACTAACTTATTGCAGTATTTTATGGCGTTATCTTCAGAACCTCGTTTGGCAAATAGTACTATCGAAATTGCTCATCGGCCTCTGCGTTTTCTGCATGAAGCCGAGGGTGTTATTTGGTTTGAATTTAGTGAGTTGTGTGAAAGTGCGCGCAGCCAATACGATTATATGGAACTCAGTAAAATTTATCATACTTTGTTAATGTCGAATGTGCGGCAAATGGGGCAGGGCACGGATGACGTCGCTCGCCGATTTATCGCTCTGGTCGACGAGTTTTATGAACGCAAGGTAAAATTGATTATTTCTGCTGATGTGCCAATGGAACAACTGTATACGCAAGGCCTGTTAAGTTTCGAATTTAAACGGTGCTTGAGTCGGCTTCAAGAAATGCAGTCGCATGATTATTTAGCTCTGGCACATTTGCCATAAATTTTCTGCACAAACAGCTGTATTTTGCTGCTGGTTAATATATAATCCGCGGCCGGCCCACGTTACAGCCTGAATCTGCCGTAGCCTGGCAGTTTGATGTACTCGAAGGGGTACGATAAACGACATAACTTTTGCCCAAAGGTTATGTGAGGTGTAACTGATAATTTTTTGGATAGTTTGATGAAAACTTTTACCGCTAAACCAGAAAGCGTACAACGCGACTGGTATGTTGTTGATGCTGCAGGTAAAACCCTGGGTCGTATCGCAACTGAAATCGCTCTCCGCTTACGCGGCAAGCACAAGCCAGAATACACGCCACACGTTGACACCGGCGACTACATCATCGTAGTTAACGCTGACAAAGTGACTGTAACTGGTAACAAAGCGAAAAACAAAATGTACTACTCTCACTCTGGTTTCCCAGGTGGCATCAAAGAAATTAACTTTGAAAAGCTACTTGCGAAAAAACCTGAGATGGTACTTGAGTCAGCGATCAAAGGCATGCTGCCTAAAGGTCCACTGGGTCGCGCTATGTTCCGTAAGTTAAAAGTGTATGCAGGCGCAGAGCATCAGCACGCTGCCCAGCAACCACAAGTTTTAGATATCTAATCGGAGCATAACATGGCACAGAATCAATATTACGGTACTGGTCGTCGTAAGACCTCTACAGCACGTGTATTCCTGAAGGCAGGTTCTGGTAACATCGTTATCAACCAACGCACTATCACTGAATACTTCGGTCGTGAAACTGCTCGTATGGTTGTTATGCAACCATTAGAGTTAGTTGAAATGGTTGGCAAGTTTGACATGTACATCACTGTTAAAGGTGGTGGTATTTCTGGTCAAGCTGGCGCAATCCGTCACGGTATCACCCGTGCTCTGATGGAATTTGACGAATCTCTGCGTCCTTCACTGCGTAAAGCTGGTTTCGTAACCCGCGATGCTCGTAAAGTTGAACGTAAGAAAGTCGGTCTGCACAAAGCCCGTAAACGTCCACAGTACTCAAAACGTTAATTCGTTTTCTACTGCAAAAGCCCGGTTTCTACCGGGCTTTTTTTTACCTAAAATATTATCGAGCAATTTCGATTGCTACGACGAAATAATCTGATTGCGATCATGTATTTTTTACTCTGCAACTATCCAATTTTTTAAAATGATTCAGGACCAGATTCTTTTTGATTTCAGCACATTCTGGATGCGCTAACTTTAAAAATTGCAGCTATAGTTTTCAGGAATAGTTCTGTTTGCAAAGTTGGTAAGCAAATTGTTAATACAGTTGCAAGCTTGCCTCGCTTTGACGGGGATCAGCTTAACTTCAAAAAAAAGTGGATTTGTGCGGTGAAGAATGTAGCTAAATCCTTGTAACAGGCAGGGGTTTTCATTATGATCCGCGGTATTTTGCAAACTATAATAATCGCTGAAATTCAGCCGCTTAAACCGATTAAAATTTAAGCGTTAACGTGGAGATGAGTGGATGAGCAATGCGCCAGTCGATCATGGTCGCCGTCGCTTCTTGACCATCGCTACCTCAGTTGTAGGTGGTGTTGGTGCAATCGGAGCAGCCGTTCCCTTTATAGCTTCTTGGAATCCGAGTGAAAAAGCAAAACAAGCCGGTGCGCCTGTGACTGCGAATATCAGCAAACTCGAGCCAGGCCAGCTAATTCGGGTTGAATGGCGTGGTAAACCAGTATGGGTCGTAAAACGTACCCCAGAAATGTTGAAAACGCTTGCCGAAGTTGAAGGTAAGTTAAGAGATCCAGGTTCGGAAGAGGAACAACAACCTGCTTATGCTAAGAACCAGCATCGCTCTAAAAATCCTGAGATTTTTGTCGCTGTCGGCATTTGTACCCATTTAGGTTGTTCACCGACCTACAAAATGGCGGATTTCGATGCACATGTTGAAGGCATTGCTTCAGGTTTCTTCTGCCCATGTCACGGTTCTACTTATGACATGGCAGGCCGCGTATTCCAAGGTGTACCAGCACCTAAGAACCTGATGATCCCACCTTACATGTTCCAAGACAATGACACCGTTTTATTAATCGGTGCTGACGAGGGGACTGCGTAATGTTCAAAAATTTTATGAATTGGATTGAATATCGCATGCCATTTATGGAGAAGATGAATCTCCATGTGATGCAGTATCCAGCGCCAAAAAACTTTAACTTCTGGTACTTCTTCGGCTCACTTGCGATGTTAGTACTAGTTAACCAAATCCTTACCGGTGTTTGGTTAACCATGAACTTCGAACCTTCATCTGAACGCGCCTTCGCGTCAGTTGAATACATTATGCGTGAAGTTGATTACGGTTGGTTGCTGCGTTATATGCACTCTACCGGTGCTTCGGCTTTCTTTATCGTCGTATATCTGCATATGTTCCGCGGGATGATGTACGGTTCTTACCAAAAACCACGCGAATTACTGTGGATTTTCGGTATGTTGATTTTCTTAGTGTTAATGGCAGAAGCCTTTATGGGTTATTTATTACCATGGGGTCAAATGTCGTTCTGGGGTGCACAAGTAATTATTTCAATCTTTGGTGTTATTCCAGGTATTGGTGATGATTTAACACTGTGGATCCGTGGTGACTACGTTATCTCTGGTGCTACTTTAAACCGTTTCTTCGCGTTACACGTGATTGCGCTGCCTTTAGTTCTGGTAATTTTAGTGTTCCTGCACATCATTGCACTGCATGAAGTCGGTTCAAACAACCCAGACGGTATCGATGTGAAAGTGCCAAACGAAGGCCAGAAATTTGAAAACAACGTTTCTGACAAGTTCACTTTCCATGAATATTTCACCAAAGGCGGTAAGAAAATTATCGTTGATGCAATCCCATTCCACCCTTATTACACTGTGAAAGACATCGTTGGCGTGGTTGGTTTCCTGTTGTTATTCTGTGCAGTGATTTTCTTCGCCCCTGAGGGTGGTGGTTTCTTCTTAGAGCCGCCTAACTTTGAACCAGCGAACCCTATGAAAACCCCTGAGCACATCGCACCTGTATGGTATTTCACTCCGTTCTATGCAATTTTGCGCGCAGTGCCTGATCAGTTGTTTGGTGCTATAGCCATGTTTGCAGCAATTATCATGTTAGCTTTGTTGCCATGGTTAGACCGTTGTAAGGTGCGCTCTGTACGTTACCGTTCAACGCTGCACAAAGTGAATTTAGTGAATTTCGTCATCAGTTTCGTGGTACTAGGTGTGCTTGGTGTACTACCTGCAACGCCAACTTACACGCTGATTGCACAAATTGCTTCGGTTGCTTACTTCGGCTACTTTGGTTTGCTGTGGTGGTACAGTAAAGATGAGAAAACCAAACCATTGCCTGTGAGGTTATCATAATGCTTAAAAAGTTATTCACAGTGTTGGCGTTGGTCGGTTCTGCAAGTGTAATGGCAGCAGGTGGACATACAGTTCACCTGGATAAAGCGCCAATTAACTTAAAAGACCAAGCTTCGTTGCAACGCGGCGCGAAACTTTTCCAAAACTACTGCTTAGGTTGTCACCAAATGCAGTATCAACGTTATTCTCGGACTTTCCGTGATTTAGGGATCCCTGATGAAGTTGGTATGAAAGAGTTAGCGTTTACCGCCAACAAAGTTGGTGACTACATCAAAAACTCTGCGCCAAAAGAAGATCTGGCACGTTGGTTTGGTGCTGCTCCACCAGATTTAACGAACGTTGCTCGAGTACGAGGTCCAGATTGGATTTATACCTACTTGCGGACATTCTACGTT
Source organism: Alteromonadaceae bacterium (assembly GCA_041914845.1). Classification (GTDB taxonomy): domain Bacteria; phylum Pseudomonadota; class Gammaproteobacteria; order Enterobacterales; family Alteromonadaceae; genus Pararheinheimera. The sequence goes on along the minus strand of JAYSCP010000001.1, from coordinate 349,625 downwards.
GACCCGACTCGTCCATTCGGTGTGAACAACGAAGTTTTCCCACTGGTCGGTATGCCACATGTATTGCAAGAGCTGCAAGGTATCCCAACTAAAGTTGTAGAAAAGCATGTGGTAGATGGTGTTGAGCACACAATTACTAAATTCGAAACTGATGGCACCGGTGAGCTAAGTACAGACGAGTATGATGCTGCAATCGGTGATTTAGTGAATTATTTAGAATATACCGGTGAACCAACTAAGTTAGAGTCACATAGCCTTGGTATCAAGGTTCTGATTTTCCTAGTTATTTTCTTTATCTTCGCATTCTTGCTGAAGAAAGAATACTGGAAAGACGTCCACTAATTCGTTGTTTTTCAGCCTAAAAGGGGCCTGGTGGCCCCTTTTGCCTTTTTGCTTTTCCGGAGGACCGCATGGCAATTCCTGCCAACAGACGTACAGTGATGACTGTTTTTTCGGCTGCAGACGACATGTATAGCCATCAAGTCAGAATGGTACTCGCTGAAAAAGGCGTAACTGCCGAAGTCCTGCAAGTGAGTCGAGATAATCTGCCTGAAGAAGTATATGAAGTGAATCCATATGGTTCACTACCGACATTACTAGACCGTGATATGGCTCTTTATCAAGCTGACATAATCATGGAGTTTTTAGACGAACGTTTTCCACACCCACCTTTGCTACCGGTTTATCCAGTAGATCGCGGCAAAACTCGTTTAATGATGTATCGGATTAAACGGGATTGGTATGGTCTTGCTGAGAAAATTCTGGCAAATGATGACAGTGCTGCTGAGGCCCGTCGTGATTTACGTGAGAGCTTATTATCAATTGGCCCACTTTTTCAAGAAACCGCTTTTTTCATGAGTAATGAATACAGCTTGTTAGATTGTTATATGTCTGCATTATTATGGCGATTGCCACAATTGGGCATTGATTTATCAGGCCCTGGCAGTAAACCAATCAAAAACTACATGATCCGTTTGTTTGAACGTGATGCTTTTCAGCTGTCCTTGACCGAAGCCGAGCGCGATATTCGTCGGCAGCATAGTTATTAACATTCGGAGTTTTCCATGGAAATGACCTCAAATCGGCCATATTTATTACGCGCATTCTATGAATGGATTGTTGATAATAATTGCACACCTTATTTAGTGGTTGATGCGACTTATCCGCAAGTCAAAGTGCCTGCTCAGCATGTGCAGAATGGCCAAATTGTATTAAACATAAGCCCTGGTGCTGTCGGTAATTTACAGCTCGGGAATGATGCTGTGACTTTTAATGCCCGCTTTGGTGGCCAACCTTTTGCCCTTTATATCCCGATACGAGCCGCGTTAGCGATTTATGCTCGAGAAAACGGTGCTGGCACAATGTTTAGTCCTGAGGAAGATATTGAACTTGCTGAAGACGCTGTTGAAGATCCAAATATTGATATTGAAGTCACATCAGAAGAGCTGACGACAGAACCTAGCCCAGATGATGACAAGCCGAAAAAAGGCAACCACCTACGGGTGGTCAAATAGTTGATTGTCGGTGCTAGAACGCTCCTCAAGTTTTAGACATTGTTTTGAACCACCTCAGTTTGAGGTGGTTTTTATTTTGGCAAACGGTTTTACTCACACCAGTTTATAACCTCACTATCAAGTTGAGTCACTGTGTTAGTGGACTCGGACTTTTTTCACTACAACTGGTTTTTTCACCACAACAACAGGCTTAACCACGACATTTTTCGCAACAGGTTTTGCCACTACTACATGCCGATGATGTGAAGGGTGAACTACGCAACCTGAGAGCATGACCAGAGCCGTCAGACTTACCAGCCAAATTCTTAGCGAAGAACCTATTTTGTGCATTTCAGATCCCTTATTGAGTGTGTTTCGACATACTTAGTGTATTGTCCAGCCTGTCTGAATGGTGTAAATCCAAGTAAAGGTTAGGTAAATCTATGGAATCAGTGCAGTTATACCTACAACCTCTCGATTTCATCTGGTTGGTCGCAAAGGACAAGATAAATCAAAATACGTTGTGTGCTTAGGGCAGTGCCGACCCACCTGCTGCGACTTGCCAAAATGCGCGCATCAAAGGCTCATGCAACCGTTTCGATTGCATGCAAATACCTAAATCAAAAGGGCTGAACTGGTAGTCAATCGCCAATTCCCTGACTCGCTCTCTAACTGGGCTGTGCTGTACGACAGGATCTGGAGCAATGGCAATACCGGTGCCAAGCGCTACCATGCTGACCATTGCTTCGTGACCTTCCACTTTGGCCACAATATTGGGTGTAATGTTCTGATGTTTGAGCCAAGCATCCAAGCGGCTGCGTGCTGGCCCATGCTCTGGTACTATTAATGGAACTTTATCCCATGCAATAACGGGCTCATTTAATAAATCATTGACCTTACATTGGATTACGGGTGCAATAAGTTGCAGTGGTAGTTTGGCGATACTGGCAAAAGCGATATTGAGCGGTAGATTTGGTGGATAAACCGCAAGGGCGATATCAGCTTCATCGTTTTTCACCTTTTCTAAGGCTGCTGCTGCGTCCCCAGTTGTTAGTTTGATTTCTGCACGTGGGCACAATACTCGGAATTTATCCAAAATGGTCGGTAGGTGGCTATAGCTAGCCGTCACTGTACAAAATAGTCGTATTTCACCTTGTAATGCACCACTGCTTTGCGACAAATCGATGAGTAATTGATGCCAATTTTCTAAGTATTGCTTAGCGAATTGAGCAAATCTGCTGCCTGCGGGCGTTAGTCGAACCGAGCGTTTGTCCCTCGTCAGCAATGCCACACCCACTTCTTCTTCAAGGCGCTGCACAATACGAGTTAAGGTCGATGGACTGACATAAAGCTGTTCGGCAGTTTTGCTGTAATTAAGGCTACTCGCTAAATGCAGAAATAACTGGGCGCTGCGGATGTCCATTCTTTACCTCTTTTGTTGTTTGTATTGCAATAAATGAAATACTGTCTTGTAAATATATCACTTCACGCAATTGAAAGGCGATAGTATTCTGAACTTATCAAAACAGCGCTGAGTGCGACTGTTCTGCCGAAGCTGGGTGGCGCAGGCAAAGTAACAAATTTAGGTGACCGACTATGGCAAATTACTTCAACACGCTGAACTTACGTCAGCAGTTAAAACAACTGGGAAAATGTCGCTTTATGCAAAAAGCGGAGTTTGCTGATGGTTGTCAATTACTGAAAGGTTGGAAGATTGTTATCGTCGGTTGCGGCGCGCAAGGTTTAAACCAAGGTTTAAATATGCGTGATTCAGGTTTAGATATTTCTTACGCGTTACGGGCTGATGCCATTGCGCAGAAACGAAAGTCATTTGTGCAAGCGAGCGAAAATGGTTTCACCGTGGGTACTTATGAGCAGTTAATCCCAACAGCAGATTTGGTGTTGAATTTAACCCCTGACAAGCAGCATACCTCAGTGGTGAAAGCGGTAATGCCATTAATGAAACAAGGCGCTACTTTGGCTTATTCACATGGTTTTAATATCGTCGAAGAAGGCACACAAATTCGCAAAGACATCACGGTCATCATGGTTGCACCGAAGTGCCCAGGTACCGAGGTTCGTGAAGAATACAAGCGTGGTTTTGGTGTTCCAACCTTAATCGCAGTCCATCCGGAAAACGATCCAAATGGCAATGGTTTAGCAATTGCCAAAGCCTATGCTTCTGCAACTGGTGGCGATCGTGCTGGTGTGCTTGAGTCAAGCTTTGTAGCCGAAGTGAAATCGGACTTGATGGGCGAGCAAACTATTTTATGTGGCATGTTACAAACCGGCGCAATTTTGGCTTATGACAAATTAGTTGCTGATGGCTACGAAGCGGGTTTTGCGGCGAAATTGATTCAATACGGCTTTGAAACTATTACCGAAGCGCTGAAGCATGGTGGTATTACCAACATGATGGATCGCTTGTCTAACCCAGCAAAAATAAAAGCATTTGAATTAACTGAACAGTTAAAAGCGATTTTGCAACCGCTGTTCGCCAAGCATATGGATGACATTATTTCTGGCCACTTTTCAGCGACCATGATGGCTGACTGGGCGAATGATGACAAACAATTGCTGGGCTGGCGCGAAGAGACCCGTCAAAGCGGTTTCGAAAATGCCCCTGTTTCAGCGGAGCACATTGCAGAGCAAGATTACTTCGACCGCGCAATTTTATTAGTTGCCATGGTGAAAGCAGGGGTTGAACTGGCGTTTGACACCATGGTTGAAGCGGGGATTGTTGAAGAATCCGCATATTACGAATCACTGCATGAAACACCGTTAATTGCTAATACCATCGCTCGTAAACGTTTGTATGAAATGAACGTGGTAATTAGCGACACCGCAGAATACGGTAACTATTTATTCGCTAACGCTGCAGTGCCGATGCTGCGCGATTTGGTCAATAACATAGACCCAGCGCTGCTTGGTAAAGGTTTAGCTGGTAGTAACGGCGTTGATAACGTCCAATTGATTGCAGTTAACGAAGCGATCCGCAACCATCCTGTTGAGATCGTTGGCAAAAAATTACGGGGATACATGACCGCGATGAAGCGGATCGTAAATAGCTAAGCCTAATCGGCTTAAACCCCCACACTGAGTTTTTTACGTGGACCTTGGTTGTTTGCCCGGCTTTGCCGGGCTTTTTTTATGGTTAAATGAGTGAGGTCTTGTACCTGAACTGTCTCAATTGACCTATTATGATAGGGTAGATGTGACTAATTACATTTAAGGATATTCAATGAAATCAATTGCCTTAGTTGCTCATGATGGGAAAAAGCCGGAATTATTAGCCTGGGTCGAGCAACACCGCGATTTCTTCCAAGGTAAAACTTTGTATGCCACTGGCACAACAGGGCAATTAATTGCTGAGAAACTGCAGTACCCTGTGCATTGCTTTACCAGTGGCCCACTTGGGGGGGATCAGCAAATAGGTGCGCTAATTGCTGAGCAGAAGATTGATTGGTTAGTGTTTTTCTGGGATCCGTTAAGTTCACAGCCACATGATCCCGACGTAAAAGCATTAATTCGCTTAGCTGTTGTCTGGAATATCCCTGTAGCTTGTAATCAAGCAACTGCCGATTTTATTGTTAACTCTCGTCTTTTAAATACAAGCTATCAGCGAACCACGCCTGATTTTACTGATTATTTACAGCGACTGCGTAATCGCTGATTTTGCTCAGATGGACTGCTTTGAGGTGCCCAACGTTGCATTTCATAAAGCCTTGAGATGCAACGTTCAAAAGCAAAACTGAGTTGGCTAGCTTGGTACAGCTCAAGCAGTGGCGCTTCGGTAGTCAGTATCAACAAACAATCTTTTTCATAACATTCGTCAACAAGGGCAATAAAACGACGCGCTTCGTTATCAAGTCGACTCACATAGATGTTTGAGTGCTCACGTTGATAGTTTTCTTCGACCCCATGCAGAATGGCTGTAGCACTTTGCGCAGTAAATTGTGGGACTCTGTGTACCGCAATTGCCCTATATGTTTTCGCGAGTTCCATGTAATCCAGTTGGCTGCGCGGGCTGGCGCACAATGCCATAAAGTCAAAGGCGATAACTTGCTCGTTGCGCCACAAATATCGAACGGGCCGATTTAACAGTTGAATGAGCGATGCATCAGTAGCCTGATCTGCAAGCGCAACTTTGCCGAAGTGTTGTTCTGCGATGTCTCTTAACCATTGCTCGGTGGTGCAGACGCACAGAAACGGCATGTTGGTGATTGCTAACCGGCGATAATCGACACCATTATCTAGATTATGCAGCGCACAGTGTTGTTGAAGTAAATCAATGGTCGGTAAAAATCGGCTGCGCTGTAAACCATCTCGGTAAAGCTCAGTTGGATGTGCGTTGGAAGTCGTCACCAGCAGCACACCCTCGGCAAACAGATAGCGCCATAGAGTACCCAATAACATTGCATCGCCAATGTCGTTGACAAAAAACTCGTCAAAACAAAGCAGTTGATATTGCTGCGCCCAGCGTCTGGCAATAACCAATAATGGGTCACTGATGCCGGTGAGAGCATGCAGCTCTTGATGCACTCGCTGCATAAAATGATGGAAATGCAAACGGATTTTGGCTTGGTTGGTCACGCTGGCAAAGAACAAATCCATTAACATGGTTTTGCCGCGACCGACAGGTCCAAAGATATACAAACCTTGCTTTTTGCCGAGCATTTGCGGGCTGACTTGGCGCTGCAAGGTCGATGGACGAGTTGTCAGGGACTCTGACAACTCCGCCAATTTTGCTAGGATTTGCCATTGTTGCTCGTCATAGCGTAAATCGCCACTAGCAACTAAAGCTTGGTACTGCTGCAACATAGGCAAGCTTTCCCGCAATTACTGTGATGGGCCTTTGCCAATGTGGCGCTCTAACCACTGCTGCACTTCGTGATACCAGAAAATTGAGTTATTTGGCTTTAAAATCCAATGATTTTCATCCGGGAAGTACACTAAACGTGATTCAATGCCTTTGCCTTTGAGCACGCCGTATAGAGCCAGTCCTTGCGTTACCGGCACTCGATAATCTTGTTCACCGTGAGTAATCAACATCGGAACTTTAAAATTCTCGGCATACATCGCAGGACTTGCTTTGAGCACATTGTCTTTGTTTTGCCAAGGTGAACCGTTGTAGGCGTGAACCCGCATATAGGTCGCGTCTGAAGCAAATTGCGCCATCAAATCATAAACACCGGCATGGTTTATCAGCGTTTTGTATTTGTTGCTATGACCGGCAATCCAACTCACTAAATAGCCGCCATAACTGCCGCCTGCTGCAGCGATACGGCCCTCGTCGATATAACCGCGAGAAATCATATAATCGACAGCGGCTTCTGAATCAAAAAATGGTTTACTGGCGTGGTCACCATGAATGGATGCGGTGAATGCTTCACCAAAACCAGTTGAACCGTGGAAGTTAGGCATGATCACCACGTACCCCATCGCCGCAAACACCTGAGGATGCCAACGCGGGCTAAAACTATCGTTAAAGGCACTGTGCGGACCACCGTGCAATAAACTCAGTAACGGCCAGCGTTTGTTGGCGTCAAAATTTGCAGGGTAAATTATGAACATCTGAATGGCTTTGCCATCACTGCCAGCATAAGACACTTCTTCGACTTTGCCCCATGCGGTATTTTGCTGCAAGTTACTGTTTAGCTGGCTGATTTGCTTTAACGTGCGGCTTTTATTATCGAGCAAAAAGATTTCCGGTAATTGGCTAATACCACTTTGCACTAAGGCAAATTGCTGTGGGCCGGCAATTTGCACTTGCTCGTTACTGCCTTGACGTAATACTTGCTTCACTGCGCCGCCGATAGCAGGTACAGAAAAAAAAGACACTTTGCCTTTATCTTGCGCGGTGAAATACAACATGCTGCCATCTTTGGCAAAAAACCAACGTTCCGGTGATAAATCAACGTTACCCGCAAGCACAGTTGCAGACTTTTTCGCGATGTCGAAATGGGTTAAACGCACGTTATCGTTACCAAAATCGAGTCGCTGCTGAGCGCCATAAATGAGGCTGCGGCCGTTTGGACTAAACACTGGATTGCGATCATCGGCTTTGTTGGCTTCGGTAATGTTTTGCGCCTTACCAGTGCCATCAAGCGGCACTATGAGGATATCGCTATTGAGCGATTCGTAAGGAGGTTGACTGGAAATAACACTTACAGCGAGGGTTTTACCATCTGGAGAAATGCTGAAATCAGGAGCGCCTTCTAATTCCATTAAATAACGCCAGCCAGGTGTCAACGCTTGAATATCGCCAGTCTGAATATCAACACTGAAAAATTGTGGCACCATTTCGTCAGTTAAAAACCTATCCCAATAACGATACAAACGGTTTTCAGTGACTTTTGCACTTACTTTATTTTGTTTTTTCTTGGCAAGTTCCTGCGCTAAAGCTTTGAAATCACCAGTAAAACCTGCTGGGACATCTGCCACGAATAAAATCTTTTTACCATCGGGTAAAAAAGTGGGTTTACTGGCATTCACCGGCAATTGCGTTAATGCCCTTGCCTCACCGCCATAGGTTGGCATTAACATGATTTGCGCTTGTTCACTGTCACGCTTGGCAATGAAAGTGATTAATCGGCCATCGGGACTCCAATTAGCTTGATTGTCATTTCCTGGATGAAAAGTTAATTGTTGCTGGCGGCCGCTACTTAAATCTAATAAGTGCAGATCAGCATTACCTTTGTCTTGCGCCAAGTCATACCGAGTCATGCTAAACAACGCACGTTGACCATCTGGTGACACGGTTAAACCGGATGGCCTTGCCACTTGCCAAAGGTCCGTTGCGGTTAGTGGAGTCGTAGCAGCCCATATCGAACTAGCATGTAAAGTTAAAGCTAACAGACTGAAAGTGAAGCGCAATTTCATAGATATTGTCCCAGGCGCAATTGATGCTGCTAGCATAGGCCAAGCGAGCTTGCTCGCGCAACCGGACTTGGCGATACCAATGCTTGTTTAATCGCAAAACTATTATTTGTCTGATGCAGCTGGTTTTGTTACTTGCGGCGGCAACCGAAACATTAATTCTAAATAGCGTTGGTAGATAGCTTGGCCGCGATGTTGTGCCAATAACGCCCACATCTGCTCTACTAGTTTGGAATTGCGATCATAAAATTGGTGGCTAAAAATTAAATAACCTGTGTTGCTATATAAAGGTGGCAACAAAACCTTCAAGTTACGCTGTTGAATGTAAGGTGTCACCGCATTTTCGCCAGCGATGCGACATAAAGTGGTGACTGCATTCACTCGACCGCGCTCTAACAAGTCTAAATCCATTGTCCCTGACAGCGTAAAATGCATGACTATTTTCTGTTTGTCAGGAGATTTTAGCGGTGCATACCCAAGTGGCCGTGCGATGACGACTTGATCAATACCAATAAAATGCTGACCATCCCAATGCCATGTTGCGTCTGCACGGGTAACTAAACATGTTTGATGCTCGGAAAAAGCACGGGTTGGATCTGGTTTCTGGTTTTTATCAAACGGAAAACGACCAATTTTTTCCCGTTCTTTGGCGTAACTGCCAATGATTGCATCGACTTCGCCACTGGCTAATTTTGCCAAACACCGTTTCCAGGGGAGTCGCTCTAATTTTAAGCTGAGCGATGGCATTAAGCTGGCGAGCAGTTGCAAATGCTCAATGGTAGCTCCAGGTTGTTCGAATGGAATTTGGTTGTTGTCGCCAAAATAATAAGGTCTTAACTGCTTGTCTTCATAACAAAATCGCATGACTTCCGTAGCCAGCGATGATGTGGAAATGCAGAGCAAACCTAAAACAGAAATTAATGTTGGCAGACGCACGACGCAGTTCTCAGCAGCCGATATTTACCGCAGTATGGCATAACTCGCGAAAACAACCTAGTTGCCAGTTTGTGGCAACCTGATATGCTGCCGCGGTTTTTGAAGGAGTTCGCAGTGACCAAAAAATCAACTCAAAGCATTGATCTAGTTCTTGATGTCGCTGGGCGCGATTATAAATTGCGCACAGCACCGCAGCATGCCACAGGCCTCACCGAAGCTGCAGAGCAGCTTAATGAAAAAATTCATGCTGTTCGCCAACGTGGGCGCAATTTAAGTAACGAACAAGCTGCGGTGTTGGCCGCACTCGAACTTAGTTACGATTTACTGATTGAGCGCGAAATGTTGGCTCAGCAACTTGAATTAGCCAAAAGCTAAATATTAATTAGCGTTGTAAAATCAGTAAGCTCTGTTCAAGTTGCGCGGCATCAATGCCATCGGTGATAAAGACTAACTGGCTGTGACGGTTATCATCTGGCCAATTCTCCATCACTCCAGCCGGATGGAGTAGGGTTTGCACCGCATGGACTGCAATAGGCCCAGGAAACCCTTCGACATGTAAAATTGCTTTCATTCTTAGCAGTTGATGGCCAAGGGTTGGTAGCAATGCATCTAACCATTGATCGAGAGCGCTGACTTTTATTGGCGTTGTTAATTCATAGCAAAAAGATTGGATCCGATCTGATTGACTATGGCTTGAGCTTTGCGCTTTCAAAAATACGTTTTGTCCAGGAGTGAGTGGCGCAAAGCTGAGTCCTGTCGTTGGTAACCAGTCACGAAGTGGAGTTTCAGTTTGGACGGGTTCGGCATGATCTAAACTAAGGATTTTGCTTAAATCGACTGCCTCGATGGTGCGATGAACAATAGGTGCTGTCGGGTTGTATTGTCGAACTTGAGATGTCAATGTCGCTAGCGGTTCGGGAGCGGTTAATTCGGTTTTGCTAAATAACAGTAAATCCGCTACGCCAACTTGTCGACGAGCTTCGGGATGGGCGGTTAGCGTTGCTGTGCCATTGACTGCATCGACCAGGGTAACGGTGCCTTGTAGTCGGTATAAGTCAAATAGATTTGGTGTTTCAATGATAGTGCGTAGCACAGGCGCCGGGTCAGCAAGTCCGGTGGTTTCTATAATGACCCGGTCGAACATGCGTTCGTTGTTGCGAGAAAATCGCCAATGCGCATCGCTTAGTGTTTTAGCTAAATCACCGCGGATGGTGCAGCAAATGCAACCACTGGATAGTTCAATGATTTGCTCGTCGTTACTGCGGGTGACTAACTTGTGATCGAGCGGAGTTGTGCCAAATTCATTAATGATGACTAAGGTTCGTGCAAAATCTGGCTGTTGTACTAGTTGGTTCAGCAGGGTGGTTTTACCTGCACCTAAAAAACCAGTTAGTAAATATAATGGAATTCGTTGTTTCATCGTAATAGCTCTGAAAAGCGTCTGCATTATAATCGCAGATAGGAACGTATTGTTATGTTATCACATTTTTGGGCGCTCATTACTAGTTCAACGTTGAATTGTTTGAATCGTCAACTGCTCCGAGTTATACGCTATAAAGCTACTAAATTTTGAATTCTCAGGTTTGCTATTGACCGTTTTATTTATCACAAAATTGCGTAACAACTTGTGATTCCTGCTTGGATCAATTAAGTTTTTACAGCAAGCAAAGCAGTCAGATTGCCAGTTATGGCAATCGCTTGAAGCACCAAAAAAAGCTAAATAAAGCTAATTACAAGGGATGGAGAACGTTCAAATGAATAAATTACAATCGGTTTTTTGCGCGGGGTTAATACTTGGCTGTGCATTACCTGTGTTTGCACAAGAGGCAGAAACTGTTGCAACTGCTGAAAAACCCGGGATTGCTGTTTCAGCACGTTTGGGCACGCTAGGCTACGGTGCCGAGTTAGATTATCCAATCAATGCAAGTTGGAATTTGCGTCTGCAGATGAACAGCTTTAATTATGACGATACCTTTAACGAAAGTGATATCGAATATAACGGTGAATTAGATTTATCTACTTTCGGTGCTTTAGTCGATTTCAGACCATTTGATGGTGTTTTTAAACTGACGGCTGGCTTCTTTTCCAACAAAAACAACCTTGCTGCAAGCGCTGTGTCACGCTCAGACAAAACTTTTGAAATCGGTAATAGTGAATTTCGCGGTGCAGTAAATGACCCGCTGAGCTTATCTGCTAAAGTCGATTTGGGTAAATCATCGGCAGGTTATTTGGGCTTAGGTTGGGGCAACTCTTACAGTAGCGGTGTGAGCTTCAATTTTGAACTTGGCGCGTTATTAAGTGGTAAAGCGGTTGCCAATCTTTCTGCAAGCGGCACAGCATACAACGTGAATGCTCCGACGCAGACATTCAGTGTTACCGGAAATTCTGAAGCTGCAGTGGCATTCCGTCAACAGTTAGGGATTGAGCAAGCGAATCTGCAAGAAGATTTAGATGGCTTCGAAATTTATCCTGTGATTGCGTTAGGTCTGGGTTATCGTTTCTAATTTTTTAGCTCTGTTACGCGCAAAGGCAGCACAATTGTGGCGCCTTTGCCAATTCGCACTATTGGCGCCCAATAACGTCATCTACTTTTTGCAAAAAGCATAGTCCTCGTATCCGCCAAATTTAGTACTTATTAGCAGCAAAGCGGACTTCGCTAGCCAATCATTCGTCAGAAAAGTTACGAATCGTGGCGTGATTTCTAACCCATAACCAGGGTAGTCTTAAGGGATTGGTAATGAATGGCCATGAGGCAATTTGCCAACAGGGGGTGTAAATTTATTGCAATCCAGTTATGCTATTTTGCTGTTGCCAATCTAGTTGTATATGGCAATATGCGTTATCCACTAAACTTTGCTTTGTGTGGCATTTGTATGGTTAGCAACTTGAATATTTTGTGGCGTCGCCGGGTAATTGAGTGAAAACAAAAACGTTAGGCGTCGTGACCATGACTCAGTTCCAAAGTTTCATATACCGAGTTCAACATTCGCTGCTTCTGCGTTCAGTTTTATTGCTGATTTCTTGGTTAGTTTTATTTGAAATTGGTTGGTTGGTCGAATATACCAGCCATGCCAGTGTCTGGTTTCCTGTCGCCGGTTTTACCTTTGCTGCCTTATTGATGATGGGTTTAACCGCGGTTCCTGCGCTGTTAATCGGCTGTGTCGTTATTACTTTTATTTCCGCATATCACTACCAACTCCCGCTATCGGATGCCGATATCATCAAAGGCGGTTTGTTGTTTGGGGTCGCCCATCTCGTGCCATATGGATTAGGGGCGTTTCTACTAAGATTTATCGCACGTAACGGCATTCGTGATGTGACATTGGTTATTGTATCGTTCTTGGTTATTGCTGCTGGTAGTTCACTATTGGCTACCGGTGCGGTATTAACTGCCTTGGTTATTTCCAACATGTTGCCCGTGGTGGATGTTGCAAAAACCTGGTTACCTTTTTGGATAGGTGACATGGCGGGTGTCATGGTTATGGCGCCTTTTTTCGTGGCATTACTGAGTAAGCTAGTGCCTGGCGTGTTATTGCGTTTAACCGATTTATCTGCATTGCAACCGCAGCAAGCGAGCCCTCATTTTTGGCTGAAGCTCTCACTCAATGCTGTGCTAGTTGTCATTGCCATGCTGCTAGCCTATGCCACAAAATCACAAAACAGTGCGTTTGCTATCTTCTTTTTAGTGATCCCACAAATGTGGATCGCCTGTTCTGAATCGCCATTTTACAATGTATTCAGCGTGGCATTTAGTAGCTTTTTGATTGTGTTTTTAGTCCATGTGCTAGGGCTAATGGATTTTGTCATGGTCTACCAATTTGCTATTAACGTGATTGCAGCAAATACCTTATTTGGCTTGGCATTACCGACACTACTTGCTGATAACATTCAGCTGCGTAAAGTTGCTTTTACTGATAATTTAACCCAAGTCGCCTCTCGCGATCGCTTAGAACATCGGGCATTACTGGAGATTAATAAAGCTCGGCAAGACGATGAAGATTTCGCGTTAATGGTGTTTGATATTGATAATTTCAAACAAATTAATGACGAGTTTGGCCACCATATTGGCGATCGTGCATTGCAGCAGCTATGCCTCATCGCCCAACATTCGCTAAGGCCTGGTGACTTATTAGGGCGTTTTGGCGGAGATGAATTTGTTATTCTGTTACCCAAAACTTCGCAAATAGCTGCTGGCTTGGTTGCAGAGCGCATTCTTACCGAGCTACAGCACGTTCGAGTTGCCGATGTGCAACGTTTAACGGCTAGTTTTGGGGTGGCGCAGTTACATGACGAGGACGATTACGACAGCTTATTTATGCGTGCTGACCAAGCATTGTATCGCGCAAAATATAAAGGACGTAATTGTGTGGTGTTAGCGGAAATCCCTGATTAGCTCATGTGTATTTTTATTATCTATTGTTAAAGCGTGTGCCAAGCACATTGGTGAGTCGCTAAATATTGTGTTAAAAATCCATATGTTTACTGCGCGTGTACGGCTTTGTTCAATCGATGTATGTGCCAAACGCCTGCAATTGTGCCCACTGATTTGGGAATAAAGCCGTTGGTCTACTCAGGATGTTCTTAGCTGCCTTGCAGCCACTGCTGATGAATCGGTAGAAACTCATCTGCACTTTGGCGCAAAGCGAAGGCGGTCAGTTGATCGACGCCAACAACAGTGCAACGGGTTGCAAACTTATACTTAATGTGACTGAGCAACATAGCAAAATCGCCATCGCCTGACATTAAAATCATTTCATCAACATTATTAGCATATTCAAGCATATCAATGGTAATACCGACATCCCAATCGCCTTTACTAGAACCATCACTGCGCTGAATAAAAGGTTTGAGCTTCACTGTAAACCCAATATGCCGAAGCGCATCTTGGAATTTTCGTTGCTTGTCGTCAGCCCGCTCGATGGCATAGGCAAAGGCATGCACTACCTCACCGCGTTGCTGCAGAAATGCGTAGAAGTGGCGATAATTCAAGCTAGAGCCAAATTGGTCGCGGCAGGTGTAATACATGTTTTGGACATCCACGAACACAGCGATTTTAGTCAACGTAAGCTCCTCTTAATTATTCTTACTATACGCTATTTGTGCACAATAATGCGGATGTTTGCCAAGATTATGAGCGATATGCAAATCGCCGATTGTTGGCGAGAAAGGCAATCCGCAATGTTTTTGGGGATATAGCAAAGCCAAATCAACTCGGATCTGTTAAAGTAGTCGTCACTTGAAATCGACGTAGCTAATAAGCAACGCGATGCTGTTTTAGCTAGGAAATATCATGACCAATAACCAAATTTTACGCCGTCTTCGTTATGCTTTTGATTTAAATGATCAAAAGATGATTCAAATATTCGCTCACGCCGAGGTAACTGTCACACGTGCAGAAGTCAGTGATTGGCTGAAAAAAGATGACGACAGCGCATTTTTACCACTGCCTGATATTGCTTTAGCAGCGTTTTTAAATGGTTTGATTATTGAGCGTCGTGGTAAAAAAGAAGGTGAGCAACCGCCAGTTGAGCGCAAGTTAACTCACAATATTGTGTTTCGTAAGTTGAAAATTGCTCTTGATTTAAAAGACGATGACATTTTGGCTTTATTGCAACTTGCTGATTTCAAATTGAGTAAACATGAATTAAGCGCATTCTTCCGTCGCGTTGATCATCCGCATTATCGCGTTTGCCAAGACCAGGTTCTGAGAAACTTTATCCATGGCGTGCAGTTAAAGTTTCGCGCTTCTAGTGAAGAGTAATTCACTACGGATGTGCGTGCTGTGAGCATAAATCCAGTTCTTATATTGGATTTATGCTACAGCAATTTAGCTGAATGCATAGCTTCAACAAACTGCCTAAACCAGTCTTCTTGCTTTTTCCGATGATTGCGCGCTTTGCGCATTTGAGAGATATTTCTGCCTGAATTTTTTTGGTGAAATAAACGTCAGCAATAAACTTTTCTGAAGCTTCAACCTGCTTTTAGCTCACATTTAAAATGTATTTTCAGCAGCTTTAGTTCAATAATTATCGCAAAGCTAAGTTTGTGGCTTTTGGCTTTAACCATTGCTTTATCTGTGCTAGATTGCGGGCATACCAAATTTTAGCAGGCAAGCAGTAATTAACGTTTTATTCCGATGTGAGTCGGTAAATGGCTCCGAATAGACGTTAACTTTGCTGAAAAACGCAAAATTACTAAACTCGCTTAGTTTCCAATTAATTGTTGAGGACGTTTCATGTCAACAGCCGCGCCTTTAATAGCAAATGACGCCGTAGTGATGGGGCTTTTAGCTGCCATCTTGGGTTTCATTTTTTACACCAGCAACAGTGAAAATCCAAACTGGCAACGATTTTACCGTTATGTGCCGTCAATTTTACTTTGTTATTTCATCCCTTCGTTGTTTAACACCTTTGGGATCATCGATGGTGAACATTCAAAATTGTACGACGTGGCTAAAACCTATCTACTGCCAGTCTGTTTGGTGT
Source organism: Alteromonadaceae bacterium (assembly GCA_041914845.1). GTDB lineage: Bacteria > Pseudomonadota > Gammaproteobacteria > Enterobacterales > Alteromonadaceae > Pararheinheimera. Next base: position 333,832 of record JAYSCP010000001.1, on the reverse strand, counting down.
TGCTAACCTTAAGTGTGGATTTTAAAGCTATTTTAGGTTTAGGCAGTAAAGCGCTGATTTTATTCCTTACGGGTACAGTTGGGATTATCCTTGGCGGGCCAATTGCGTTATTGGTCGTTGGTAGTCTGTTCCCGGAACAGCTTGGTGGCGAAGGTGCGAATGCGGCCTGGCGGGGCATGGCTACTATCGCGGGAAGTTGGATTGGCGGGTCAGCTAACCAAGCTGCGATGAAAGAAGTGTTTGAGCCAAGTGCAGAAATTTTCTCAGTAATGATTACGGTTGATGTGATTGTTGCCAACATTTGGACGGCAGTGCTGTTGTGGATGGCAGCTAACTCTGCGGCGATTGACCGTCGAAATGGTGCCGATACCACCGCAATGGAACATCTAAAGAATAAAATTGAAACATATCAAGCCGAGCATTCACGTAATCCTTCAACCACTGATTTGATGATGATTATTGCGGTCGGTTTTGCGGTTGCGGGCGTTTCCCATTTGTTGGCCGATTACATCGCGCCATGGATTGCGACGAATGCGCCAGAGCTTGCTATGTATAGTTTAACGAGTGGGTTCTTTTGGATTGTGGTGCTGGCAACCACCTTTGGTTTGCTGTTATCTGCGACTAAATTAAAACGTTTAGAAGCGGTCGGCGCGTCCAAAGTGGGCTCGGTGATGGTGTACATTTTAGTTGCTACTATTGGTATGCACATGGATGTCTCAGCAATCACCAAATATCCAGTGATGTTTTTAGCCGGTTTAGTCTGGATTAGTGTCCACGCAGGCTTAATGTTATTGATGATGCGCGTGCTTAAAGCGCCAGTATTTTACATGGCAGTTGGTAGCCAAGCGAATATAGGTGGCGCAGCTTCAGCTCCAGTTGTTGCGGCAGCATTCCACCCGGCGCTTGCACCTGTTGGCGTATTGCTAGCAGTGCTAGGCTACGCATTGGGTACCTATGGCGGTTATTTGTCAGCATTGATGATGCAGGCGGTTGCGCCTTAAATTTCTAGAGCTTTTGCTGGGAAACATCCAGCAAAGGCTTGCAAACTTTCTATCGATAAGTTGGCAAATATGACTAAAAACACCCGCTTGTAAGACTACGAACGGGTGTTTTTTTGTGCTGACTTTTGTCGGCTTTCTGCTGCAGAGTGACCTTTTAGACAAATCGCCGTAGATTCGCGCACTAACAATTCCGGGATAAACACTGGTTGTTGCTCTGTAGTATTTAGCTGATGTCCGGCAGGTCTTGCGTGTTTAAATAACAATTCTGCGGCTTGCATCGCAATAGTGCTGTTGGGCTGATTGGCGGTGGTCAGCGGTGGCCAAGTTTGACGAGAGAATGGGCTGTTTTCAAAGCCAACTATCGATAATTCAGTAGGAATATCAACGTTAGATAAACGTGCAGAAAATAATGCGCCCGCTGCAATTTCGTCGTTACAAGCGAAAATCGCAGTAGGCTTTTGAGTTAGATGCAACAAGTGTTTTGCGCCTTTAACGCCAGATTCAAACGAATAACTGCCTGGCACAACAAACTTTGGATTTGCTTGAATACCGCGTTTGGTCAATGCCGCTTTAAAGCCTGCTAGTCGTTCGCCACTCGAGCTATGCTCCTCATCACCGCATAAAAATGCAATGTCAGTATGCCCGAGCTCCAATAAGTGATTGGTGATTTTGAAGGCCGCGGTAAAGTCATCAACTAATACGCAATTGGTTAATTTTGGTGAAGGGGTTGAGCCTGATATGATCCTTACAAAATCTACACCTATCTTTTCCAAAGCTTCGGCAATTTCCGGCATTTCAGAAAAAGGTGGTGTGAGTACGAGTCCTGCCAATCGTGCACGCTGCACCAGCTCAATTACTTCTTGCACTATGCCTGCTGATTTAGCATTAGTCGGATGGATGACTAGTTCGTAGCCATTTTTACGGCACGCATCCAGCAAACCGCGTTGCATATCAATGACGTAATAAGCGTTTGGGTTATCATAGATATAACCGATACTGTAAGAGCGAGTGCCAGCTAAATTGCGCGCAGCTGCATTTGGTTGGTAGTTTAATTGCGCAATCGCTGCATTAACCTTATCCAAGGTTGCTTTTTTAACCGAGGGCTCATTGTTCATCACCCGCGATACCGTTTTGATCGAAACACCGGCCAAGTCGGCAACATCGTTGATGGTTACTTTCATTTTAACACCCTAAAAATTGTAAAATTACTGAGTGGATGCCAAGCCTCTGCTGTACAGAAAAATAGGCAGTTGTCAGCAAAGAATGACAGCGCTAGTCAATTTGTAGTTATTATTGAATAAATGGATACAACTTTTTTGCTAAAACAGCAATTATTTATTTGCAATTAAACTGCTGAAAATTGATTCATTCTTATGCCAAACTCGGTTCTATCACATAACTCATTGTCTTATAGCTTATTTTTCTTAGTTAATCGCGGTTGTATCTCTGCTTCTGTCCAGTAGCCCTGTTAATTTCCGTTTCGCAGAGCTCAAAAAAATTCGACTAAAAAATCGTCTAAATGCGTTTGCAAATCGAAATATTTTTGTGTATGTTGAATCCCAATGACAGCGTTGTCATTACAGGACAGAAAAAAAATACTCATCGCATACGAAAAAGAACAGGAATGGGAGAAGCTCATGTCGCACACCAAATTACATAAATGTGCCGTAGCTGTGAAATTAGGTTTGTTCGTCGGTACAGCGGCTCTTGCTGCTCCAACCATGGCGCAACAAGCTCCTGCTGCAGCGGCAAAAGATCAAAAAGTTGAAGTGATTGAAGTTCGTGGGATCCGCGCATCACAAGAAGCTAACTTAAACGCAAAACGTTTTAGCGATGCTGTGATTGATGTTGTTACCGCTGAAGACATCGGTAAATTTCCTGACAGTGATGTCGGCGAGTCTTTAGGTCGTATTTCAGGTGTTGCGGTCAGCCGTCAGTTTGGTCAGGGCCAACAGGTTTCTATCCGTGGCGCGTCAAGCCAATTAACTTCAACGCTGCTAAATGGCCATTCAGTCGCATCAACTGGTTGGTACGATCAGCAGTCAATCGATCGCAGCTTCAACTATTCTCTGTTGCCTCCAGAGTTATTGGGTGACATTGAAGTCTATAAATCTTCACAGGCTAATATTGCTGAAGGTGGTGTTGGCGGTACAGTCATTGTCAATACTCGTAAGCCTTTGGACTTAGATGCTGATCAAGTGTTTGCCAGTGTCAAAGCAGATTATGGCACAGTGTCTGAAGCCACAGATCCACAAGTATCAGGTTTATATAGCTGGAAAAATTTAGATGAGACGTTCGGTGCTTTAGTTGCTGTTGCTTATGCAGAAACTGACTACCAACGTAACGGCATTGAATCTTTAGTTGGTTGGGGCGACATCGTTCCTACGACCTTCCAACAAGAACGTGAACGCACTGCGATTAATACCACGTTTCAATATCGCCCTTCAGAACAACTTGAATTGGCACTAAATGTTGTTAGCTTGGAGTTAGAAGCAAATAACGCCAATACCTCGTTGTTTGTCATGTTCCCTGATGATAAAAACGCGGCTTGTACTAAACGCAATGCCTCTGGCACTTGTGTGTATTATACTCGTGATGGCAGTGACGAAAATCCGGGTTGGGCACAAACTTGGGCTCGTGTTGCCAGTATGTCATCTGACACCGTTGACCTGAGCTTTAAATATGATCACGATAAATTTGAATTATCTGGTCGTGCAGGTTCTACCAAAGCTGAAGGCGGTACCGATCTCACTGCAAACTATGGATTGTGGATTGGTAAGCCAGCCGATTTCAAAGGAACTTATGATGCGACTGGCGATAAAATTAACATCGACATCGCTAAGAAATACTTCACCGCTGCAGATTTTACTGGGGAGTTAAGTCCAGCCGGTTGGTCATTAAAGAAAGGACCAAATAGCGATGAAGAAACCTACGCACAGCTTGATTTGAAACTGCCAGTTACCCTTGGCGTTGTTAACAATCTTCGTACTGGCGTGCGGTTTACTGATCATGAAGTGAACACTGAAACCTTTACTTCGAATCTCAAGAGCACAGTGCCATCAGGCGCTGCGAGCAAGTATTATTCTGGAACCGTTTCTTCAGGTGCAGGATTTACTTTACCATCGCCTAACCTCGACGCGATGATTCGCGACGCTTATGCCGCTATTGCATCTTTTGATAGTACCGGTGCGGATTATAAGTCTGCCTATGGCACCATCCGCGAAGATAATTTAGCACTGTATTTAATGGCCGATTTCGAAGCTGAAAAACTGCGTGGTAACTTTGGTGTTCGCTATATTTCTACCGATGCCGAATCGGATTACTTTGGTTTTGCCGATGGCGTTTACACCAACAATTTGAAGACTGACAAGGCTGATTATTCCGATGTTCTACCAAGCTTCAACATCGCCTATGATTTAGCTGATTCAGTGATTCTGCGTGGTTCTTTAGCTGAAGTTATTGCCCGTCCAAATTACACTGACATGTTCTCGCGCTCTTCTTTTGCTGGCTATAACGATGGCACGCCAGGCAATGAAGTGTTAACCAAAGGCAACGTTGGCCTTGAACCATTCAAAGCACTGCAAGGTGATATCGGTGTCGAATACTACTTCGGTAAGTCCGGTATGGTTAGTGTTGCTGCCTTCTTTAAGAATGTGGATACGTTTGTAACTTCCGGCCAGTTACTGAATCAAAAAATTGGCATAATTGATCCTAATTCCAAGCAGGATAACTGGACGGTTTCCACTATTCTGAATGGTGAGGGCGGTGATATTCGTGGTATCGAATTCCAACTGCAAGATGCCTTTGATAATGGCTTAGGTTATATCGCCAACTACACTATAGTTGATGCTGATTCGCCAGAAACAAATTACCCTGATCGTATAGGTCAGTTCACTGATTCTTCAGATAACACCGTCAATTTGGTCGGTTATTATGAAATGGACAAGTTCAGTGCGCGCGTCGCGTATAACTGGCGCTCTGAGTTCATGATCCGTGAGTTACCTGGCTTCTATGGCAACCGCATGCATGACAGCTTTGGTAGCGTGGATTTAAGTGCAAACTATAAATTCAATGAAATGCTGACGGTCACATTTGAAGCGGTCAATATTTTAGAAGAAGACAGCGTGCAAACTGGTGTTGCTCCAACTTCAGCGCAAGTGAAGCCTGAATTAAAAGATGGTTACCCAGCGTGGTTCTTTGAAGGTGAAGCACGATATAAAGTTGGTTTGAATTTACGTTTCTAATGATAACTAACTGAAACAAAGCCCAGTTTTTGCTGGGCTTTTCGCTATCTAGATCGTATTCAATTAGGGCCTTGCTATGATTTCAAAAGTGGTAGTCGTCGGTGGTGGCACAGCAGGTTGGCTTGCGGTGAACCATCTTGCACATAGTTTAAAAGGCCAGCCTGTACAAATAACGCTTTTGGAGTCACCGACTATTCCCACGATTGGGGTTGGTGAGGGAACTGTCCCAGCCATTCGGCAGTCGCTGAAAAAGATGGGCATCAGTGAAGCCGATTTTATTCGTGAATGTGATGTCACTTTTAAACAAAGTATCAAATTTATAAATTGGTTAGATCGCGCACGGCATGGCGAGAATGCTTATCACCATCTATTCGATGTGCCGATTCCCTTTGGCCTCGATTTAACTGCTGATTGGTTGCAGCAGCCTCAGCAACCTTTTGCTGCACATGTGGCCAAACAATATGCGGTGGTGCAAGCAAATAAAGCACCAAAGCTAATTAGTACACCGGAATATCAGGGATTAACCTCTTACGCTTACCATCTGGATGCCAAAAAATTTGCGGCATTTATGCAACGACATGCCACTGAAAAGGCAGGCGTTTGTTACCAGCAAGCTGATGTGCTTGATGTTGAGCTGGATGCTGCAGGATATATTGTGGCGTTAAATACCGCTCAACAAGGGCGAGTCGAAGCTGACTTTGTGGTGGATTGTACCGGCTTTAGTGCGCTAATTTTAGGACAAAAACTCGGTGTGCCTTTCATAGATCGTAGTGATTGGTTGCTCACCGATACTGCGTTAGCTGTGCAAGTACCTTTTGCTCAAGATATTGAAATTCCATCATTTACTTTAGCGACCGCGCATCAAGCTGGATGGGTTTGGGATATCCATCTGAACAGTCGCCGGGGTGTTGGCTTGGTTTATTCTTCTGCACATCTCTCCGAAGATGCGGCGACCGCGAAATTAGATAAATATCTAGGCGGTAATTTGGCTCAACACAGCTTTCGCAAAATCCCGATGAAGGTCGGTCGTCGTCAGCATTTCTGGCAGCGAAATTGTGTGGCTATTGGTTTGTCACAAGGTTTTGTTGAGCCATTAGAGGCGACTGCAATTCTTGTTGCCGACTTTTCAGCCGATCTATTAAGCAAACGTTTCCCCAAAGATCGTGCCGAAAATGAATTGCTGGCGGCTCGTTTTAATCAGCGAGTGGTCCATTGTTGGGATCAGATCTTGGAGTTTATCAAACTACACTATTGTGCCTCTGACCGCAGCGACAGCCAGTTTTGGCGAGACAATCGTGACCCCGCGACTATTCCGCCACAGCTACGGGACAAGTTACAACTATGGCGAAGCTTTCCACCATGTCGAGAGGATTTCTTTAGCAAGTTTGAGATATTCGATTTTGAGAATTTCCTGTATGTCCTTTATGGCATGAAGTATCCAACGCAAACACCAATTTGTGCTGCTGAGTATTTAGCAATCGCTGCCAAACATCGGCAGCAGGTTGCCCAGCAAGCCTTGATGTTGACCGAACAATTGCCAGGACATCGGACGCTTTTAGAAAAAATCCGTCAATATGGCCTACAGAGAATTTAAACAAAATTATCCATGGAGTATCTGATGACTGTGAGTGCAATTCCATTATGTTATGAATTGCATCGCGCTTACAAACTGAGTGCGGTTGCCGATTTTAGCCACGCCAAGCATGAGCATCTTGTTCCTGTCGTCCTTGATGAGTATTGCCAGTTAGCCAGTGATTACCCATTGGTTTTTGTGAAAAACTCGCAGACGGGGCAGTTTCAGGCCGTGGCTCTGACCGGATTAATCGCTGGGGATAATCTGTATTGTCAGCAGAATACTTGGCGAGCGGCACAATTACCGCAGTGGCTAAAACTCTATCCCTTTGCCATGGTGGTGCAGGATAACCAATTGCGGCTGGCTATTTTTAATAACTGTCCGTTGTTAAACCAAAGCGAAGGTTTGGCATTTTATCTGGCCGACGGCCAAGAAGCGCCGCTACTGCAACAGCGACGAGCACAATGGCTGCAACATCTGCAGCAAACGCAACTGATGCGGGCCTGGGTGCAGCGATTGGCGACGGCTGATGTGCTAGAAGCAAAAGTGTTGCAGTTAGCCGATGGTCAAGAGATTAATGGCTTGTACTTAGTTTCTGAGCATAAGTTACAGAATTTATCTCCCGAGCAGCAGCAGGCGTTTCATTTAGCCGGTGATGCGCAATACATTAATGCGCATTTCAAATCGTTGGCCAATGTCCAGCGGTTAGTGCGATGGTATTCTGACAGGAGCATAGCCACCGTTTAATAGGCATACCAAATTCAAGCGTATTAGCTGCAACACCTGCGAGTTTGTTATTCACCAATGACTCAGACAATTGTCGCTTGGGACTATTGTTTTTTTAGCTGCTCAAGCTTGTTTTGAAAGTCATGGAGAGGTGATGTAGTGCGTTTATTGATCGTAATTGTCGCGCTGATGGCTACTGCAGTTGCTAACAGTATGGCGGTGGAATTTTCAGCAAAAAAGATAATGACAGCGTTGTCATTTGCTGTTAAACTGCTTGGGCAGTGGCGTTGCGGCGAATTTATACCCCTGTTGGTTTGCTGTAACGTCGAACAGTAAGCGCAAGCTTCACTGCCGTCTGTGCTAAATTTTGATAAGTCTCTCCCTTATCAGCTGTCGACGATTGGTAGTTGGTTGTCTACGGTAAAAGCATTTGATGTTGTGTTTATTTGCCAATCCTTATCCAAGGTTTTTCAGGATACTGCGTCGCAGTGTCCTGTTTTTTTATCTTAACAATCTCAGTTTTTCGCAGGACTTCCATTGTTTGAATGTTCAGGGCCATTGATTTTGGCACTGGAAATCAACGACTATGCAGCTTATCAGCGGACAAATCTGTCAGCAGAATTTCAATTTATAAGTCTTTATGAGAGCCACGCTGATGCGTAAACCTAGGATGTTTATCCTCTATATATTGATTTTGCATCTATTGATTGCGGTACTTGTGGTAAGAACTGATGCTTACCAAATGTTGTTAGGGTACTTCGGGATACCACCAGATGAAGGCGGCAGCTACCAAACGAACTTACTGGCATTTCAACTGCGACAGCAGCCTTTTGTGCAAAAAGGTGCTATTCACCTGATTGGTGACAGCCATATCCAAGGGCTTTATCTCAATGATATTTGCCCGAATGTGCTTAATTTAGGCATTGGCGGTGATACCACGAGCGGTTTATTAGCGCGGTTGCCTTTGTATTCGACTATCGACAACGCCAGTGCTGTAGTTATCTTGGTTGGCTTTAATGATTTGCGCTATCGGAGTAATCAACAGATCCTAGAGCAATATCAGCAGATTTTGATGCAAATCCCCAAGTTCACGCGAAAAATTGTAATCGCAGTACCGCCCCCCGCGAGTGATTTTGCTGACTTAGAGGCTGCTCAGCGTATTCAACAACTTAATCTTGAATTACAAAAGCTCGCTGTAGGCTTGTCACAAACTGAGTTTATCCGCGGAACTTGGCAGAATTTGTCAGCGCAAGTTGCCGATAGATTGTTGCTTGCGGATAAGATCCATTTATCAGAACGCGGATATCATGTGCTGCGAAGTCAACTGCAACGGGCGTTAGCCAAGGAATGTTATGAGTAGACCACGTCTTGAGTATTTAGACGGACTGCGTGGCTTAGCAATCATCTGGGTGCTTTTATACCACTTTTTATCGCGTTGGGCTGAGCTGGTCCCTTTTGGATCAGAGTACCAACACTGGCCGATTTTTGAGATGGGTTATCTTGGCGTTAATTTATTTTTCTTAATTTCTGGCTTTGTAATTTTTATGACGCTGGAACGCTGTGAAAATCTACATGGCTATTTATACAAACGATGGTTGCGGTTGTTTCCCGCAATGCTATTGGCGAGCGTACTAATTTTTATGACGGCGGTATGGCTTCCTGAGCGGCCGCAAGGTCAGCCCAGTGCCATTAATCTGGTTTCAGGATTGTTGTTTATTGACCCTTATTGGTTAGAAGTTGCCACAGGTTGGCCTTTTGGTGTGCTCGAAGGTACATTTTGGTCGCTGTTTATTGAGTTCAAGTTTTATGTAGTGGCTGGAATTTTGTTTTTCCGCTTGGGTGTGCGCACAGCCTGGCTCAGTCTGGGATTAATCTATCTGGCATGGTTGCTCGGTAATCAACTGATTCTAACCACAGAGAGTGAAGGCGCAGGCCGACTATTGGTAGTTTTACATAGTGGAATAGACCAAATTGGCGCGAAATATTATGGTTGGTTTTTTGCTGGAGCTGGTTTGTATCTGTATCGACAACGGCCCCAAAGTTGGTTGTTAGTGTTGACCATTGCCATGATTGTCCTCAGTTGTTTTGATGTTGCAGGTGGGCAATTGGGGATATTTGTAGCAGGTCTACTGGTGTCATTATGGATGCTGGTTTGTGTGTTATGGCTGCCTTGTCAGCGGGTTATGACAGGGCCTGTGTGGTGGTTTTTCGGGTTTATCAGTTATCCACTGTATTTAATTCATGAGAATCTTGGCGTGGCGTTGTTAGTCAAACTACAAAAGGTTTTCCCACTGGCTTACAGTGAACTGTATGTACCTGTGGTGATTGCGCTGGTGAGTGCTTTAGCATGGCTGATAGCCAGATTTGCCGAAGTACCGCTGCGCAAGTTACTACAAAAAATTACGCAGCGGTTGGATCAATGGGGTCAGAGTCATTGATCGCAGGTCTCTGGGTTAGCGATTAATCTCGTTCAATGACTCTGACCCCATTGATCGATATGTACGACTCGGCTGTGTGTTGCTGGTTTATTGTTGCTGGCGGGGAGGGTTGTGCGAAGCCAGACTTTTGCTTGGTGGATCCCTTGGCTGTTAATTTGGGTCGCTTCAGTGTAACGAACCCAGCTTTTGCCTTGATCGAGACTATATTCGATAGGCAGTCCAGGATAGGCGGAGTTCGCGGTTAACAGTCCATCTTTGATGAGTGCCCCTGGCGGTGGCAGGTAAAAACTAACCCCCGCTTGCGCGAGTTTTGGCAGCTCTTTCAGCGTCATAGTTTGGGCGAATGCTTGATAATCGGCATCTCGGCGTTTTTGATCAACCACTTCACCTTCCCAACTTGCTTGATGCCAAGCGCGCTCGGCAATAGGCAGCAAGCGCGGATACACCATTTGCTCTAGCTGCTCTGCTGTGCGAATGGTTTCTGACCACACTTGTCCTTGAATACCCAAAATATTTTGTGGCTGTTCAAGCTTTGGCAAGGCTCGGCCTAACAATGTTTCTAAGTTGGTAATCGCTTCACCTGCCAAAGTTTTGTCAGCGTTGGCGTAAAGATGATCTGGCATATAACCAAAAATCTTTTGCGCATCGGTAAACCGCGATGCCCAATAATAGCCTCGTTCTTCAGCGGCCACTTCGTTCGGATGGTCGAGGTATAAATGAGTGCCATGCGATAACACCACTTGATAGCCAGCATTCGCGAGGCGATAGGCGCGGTCGGCCACGCCCCATTCCCAGATATTGTCCCAGACATTGGCGTACACCCGGTCGTTGGCAAATTCGCTGCGATTAAATGGGCTGTTGGCGTCATACATTAAGCCATCTTCCCAACCACCCAGCGCCAAACGACGTTTTTGCAGAAGTGCCGCAACCCGTCCAACAAAATAAGGTTTTAAATCGCTGATACCACTTAAGCCAGGCAGTCCTTTAGCAAGGAGTGCCTGACAAGCAGGGGATTGCTGCCAAGAACCAGCGCCTACTTCATCGCCACCCATGTGATATGTGGTGAGTTGTAAGCCGGCTTGGCGATACATTTGTTGTAACTCGTACACGACTTTATCAATAAAAGCATAACTTGAGTCTAAACAGACGTTGACTGAGTTGTCGTTATAGTTTTGTACAGTCAAATAACTCGATTTGTCATTAGGATCACTTAACAAAAATTGTTCGGCTGCTTGGAGTTGCCCTGCTTTTTTCAGTCGGTTATAACGTGCTTCCATCGCTACTACTGCGGCACGGGCATGGCCCGGCATATCAATTTCTGGGATCACTTCAATATGACGAGCGGCGGCGAATTTCAAGATTTCAATAAAATCAGTTTTGCTGTAGTAACCATTGCCAGATCCGGTGCGATGCGGTCCAGTGCCAAGTTGCGTTAACAAGCATGTTTGTTCGGTTAAATCAAAGCAGCGAGTGGCGCCAATCTCAGTGAGTTCTGGTAAGCCCGGAATTTCTATGCGCCAGCCTTCATCTTCCGTAAGGTGTAAATGTAGCTTATTCAGTTTATAACGCGCCATTTGCTCGATCAGTTGTAAAGTGACGGCTTTACCGTGGAAATTGCGCGCCATGTCATAGTGCATGCCGCGCCAACCGTATCTTGGTGCATCGCTGGCAACCAATTGGGGCAGGCTATATTTGTTGGCTTGTCCTGCAGGGATGAGATTTAACAACGATTGCACGCCATAAAACACCCCGGCATTATCAGCGCCAGTAATGATGATGCGATCTGGCAAAATTTGCAGTTGATAGCCTTCCGCGGGCATCACATCATCAGGGGCGCGCTCAGCAACCACCAAAATAATACTTTGCGCGCTTGGAGCAGCAACACTGGCGGTTTGCGTTAACGCTAAGCCTGCATTTTGTAGTTGTTGCTGTAGATAATTGGCTTCACTTTTTAAGCGACCTTGAAATTGGATCTGCCACTCTTGGCTGATTTCGGTGCGGCCTTTTTGATAACTCACAGCTTTTGGCGTTGGTAAAATCCGATCTCGTGCTGATGCGACATCAATATCGCGTTGATTGACCATCAGATTATGGGCATACCTTGAACTTGTCGTCGTCACAGGGAACAAATCTTTGGCATGGCGTAATTGCTGCTCAGGCTTGGCAAAATGGGCAATAAAATCAATTAGTTGCTCAGTGTCGGTATTGGCAAAAACCGCCGGAGTGAACTGATTACTTACCATAAATGCCCGTGGCATCCAGTCGCTGTAACTAACGATCCAAGGGCCACCAACAACATCAATCTGCACCGATTTCCCAGGTGCCAGCCCAGTAAATTGCTTATTCGCGGTGATGCGATGTAAATCGCCTTGCACGTGTTCAACAGTTAAACCTGGCGAATTCACACTCTGCAATTTTCGAATGGCATGAAAGTAAATTTGCCAATCGCTAGTACCAGCTGGCAGCGCAAGGGGCGAATGGTTCGTTAGGCGAATTTGCGCGTGTAATTTGCCTTCTATTGGTTTGCCATTTGCGTCAGCTCCGTTGGCGATGAGGGCAAATTGCACGGTGCTTTGTTTGGTAAAATTGTCCAAATCCGTTTGGGTGTGAAAAGGCGAGGTTATTGTTTTTACTGCCGCGAGAACTGGCAAGTGCGAGCTAAGTATCATTGCCAAACTAAGCGGCAACAGCCGTCGCAGAGCCGTGCTGGCGGTCGATGCTTTAGTCGTTGGCGTTCGGTCGCAAGCGAAAAGTCGTTGTATTGCCTTCATCCATATTCCCCGTCAGCTGCAAAGCGAACAACAAATTCATGTCATTTCGGCATTGCCTATTTAAAAAGTTTATATTTTTTATGTGGTTAACACTAGTTTGAACGATTTATCGATGCTTTTTCAAACAAGGGTCTTGTTATTTGTCAGATTTATTATATGCTGAACTGAAAAAATGACAACGCTGTCAATTTAAAAATGTCGAAAAAAAATACAGCAGAGTTTTGGCTTGTCTTTGGCATGGTTGTACAGCGAATTACGCATCATGAGGGTAACGGATGAACGCGAAAGCGGGGCGCTCAGGCTCATTATTTTTGGGCATTGACGGTGGCGGTAGCAAATGCAAAGTGGTGTTACTCACCGCAGACGGCCAACTGCTGGGTGAAGGACTTGGCGGTCCGGCTAATCCATTGCGTGGGATGAAAGTTGCGACTGATTCAATACTGGCGGCAACGCAACAAGCGTTGACAAGTGCTGGGCTTGGTTTTAACGACATGGCGCGGATGGTTGTTGGTGCAGGGCTTGCTGGCGTCAATATGCCGCAATACTTTCAAGCCATGACTGAATGGCAGCATCCGTTTGCCGAGTTTTATCTGACGACCGATTTACATGTGGCCTGTATCGGTGCTCATCAAGCCAAGGATGGCGCTGTGATTATCGCAGGGACCGGCTCTTGTGGTTTGGCCGATGTGCAGGGACAAGTGCTGGAAGTTGGTGGCCATGGCTTCCCATATGGCGATAACGGCAGTGGCGCATGGTTTGGTAATCAATTAGTGCATCATGTGTTGTTGCACAAAGACCAATTAGGCCCAGCAACCAAGCTCACCGACTTATTAACCGAACAGCTTGGCACTAATGCCACTTTAGATATTGTTGCGCATTTCATGCATGCGACCCCAACAATTTTCGCCAAGTATGCACCGCTTGTTTTTGCCGCTGCAGAGCAAGGTGATGAGGTGGCGCAGTACATTGTTCGCTTAGGTGCGCAGCATATTGAAAAGATTGCCTTACGTTTATTCAGTATCAATCCGCCACGACTTTCGATGATCGGCGGCTTGGCTTACAAAGTGATTCCATACCTTTCTGACGTAGTGCAGCAACGCATTTGTGATGCAGTGGCAGCTCCAGAATATGGCGCAGTCTGGTTTGCGCAACAGCAGCGCCAGAGCATGAATTTCCCGCAATGACCTTGAAGTGAGATAAAGAATGATGACCACCACTATTATGGCGCAAGAAGCCGCCGAAGCCCCAGCCCGTATTCGTGAACAACTGGTTAGCAATGCCGGTGTTATTGCTGTGGTTGTTAGCCAAATTCGCCTGCGTCAACCCAAGTACGTCTATATGGTCGGTCGCGGCTCTTCAGATCACGCCGGGGTTTTTGGCAAGTATTTAATTGAAACTGAAATCGGTTTACCGGTTGTTGCTGCAGCGCCGTCAATTGCCAGTGTTTACAACAAACAACTGCAGCTGACCGACGCACTAGTGATTTGTATTTCACAAAGTGGCCGTAGTCCAGATATTCTGGCGCAAGTCGCTATGGCGAAAAATGCTGGCGCAATGGTAGTTGCGTTAGTGAATGACACGACATCGCCACTCGCTGAGCAAGCCGATTTTGTGGTGCCATTGTTTGTTGGGCCGGAAAAAGCAGTCGCAGCCACCAAGAGTTACTTGGCAACACTCAGTGCTTTATTGCAATTAGTCGCCGTGTGGTCAGCACAACAAAGTTTGTTAGACGCGGTGAATCAACTCCCTGAGTTATTACTGCAAGCGCAAGCATTGCCAGCTCAGCTGACGGCCGAATTGGTGGCAGATGTCGCGCATTGTGTGGTACTGGGGCGTGGTCCTGGTTACGCTATTTCCCGCGAAATCGCGCTCAAACTCAAAGAAGTATGCGGTATTCATGCCGAAGCTTTTTCTAGTGCCGAATTCTTGCATGGCCCAGTCACTTTAGTGAAAGACCAATTTGCCATTATTGATGTGTCGGTGCAGGATGAAGCTTATGCTGCACATAAAGCACAAATCAAAGAAGTGCATGCGCGCGGTGCCAGCTTAGTCCATTTAAATCACGCCGAATTAATCTGTCACCCACGCGTGTTGCCACTGTTAGTGTTGCAGCGGTTCTATTTAGATGTGGAAGCCGTCGCACGCAGCCGTGGTGTTGACCCTGACGCACCTCCAGGCTTAAACAAAGTGACGAAGACAATTTAATTCTAGTCAGCAGCATCCTCTGACAATTAACGGGAGTGAAGGGTAGTGAAGCCACAGCATAACGAGCAAGTCATTGCAGTTGCCAAATTTTTTGATGGTGAGCATTGGCACGATAATGTGCAAGTGCATGTCGCTGATGGAGCAATTCAAACAATTACCCCAGTTGATCCGGCGAAAGTTGTGCAAACGCAGTTAGTGCCGGGTTTTATTGATATTCAAGTCAATGGCGGCGGTGGTGCTTTGTTTAACTCAGATCCAACAGTGAGTGCACTTCGAACCATGGTAAAGGCGCATGCGCAGTTTGGGAGCACTGGTTTAATGCCGACAGTCATCACTGACTCGGTGGACGTGATGGCGCAAGCGGCCGATGCGGTTGCTGCTGCTATTGCCCAAGGTGAGCCAGGGATATTAGGGATTCACTTTGAGGGGCCGCATTTGTCGGTACCTAAACGTGGCGTGCATTCCACGACTTATATTCGAGAATTATCTGAAGCCGAGCTTGCGGTTTATGCCAGAACTGACATCGGCATCAAGATGGTGACTGTTGCGCCAGAAAATGTCAGCGCTGAACAAATTCAGCAACTCGTGGCACTCAATGTCCGGGTGTGTCTTGGCCATTCCAACGCGGATGGTGCCACGGTTAGCAAAGCGCTGGCCGCGGGTGCTAGCGGTTTTACCCATTTATACAATGCCATGTCGCCATTAACCTCGCGCGAGCCCGGAATGGTTGGCGTGGCACTGACCGATGCCAATAGTTGGTGTGGCATTATTCTCGATGGTCATCATGTTGATGTCACTGCCGCGAAGTTAGCATTATTGGCCAAACCGCAAGGCAAGTTATTGTTGGTCACTGATGCGATGTCACCCGTCGGCACGAGTCAAACGGAGTTCCCGTTTTTCGATGGTGTTGTCACCCGTGACGGCAGCAAACTCACCAATCAGCATGGTTCATTAGCAGGTTCAGTGCTTGATATGGCGGGCGCGGTGCAATTTGCGGTTGTGCATTTGGCGCTCAGCCAAGGTGAAGCGGTGCGCATGGCATCTCTATATCCTGCAGAGTACTTAGGCATCGCTTCACACAAAGGTAGATTATTGCCGGGGTATAGCGCTGATATGGTATTGCTGGATGTCGAAGGTAATGCCATCGCCACTTGGATTGATGGTAAGTTAGTATTTCAACAGATTGAAAAGACTCATAATTAATAAAGAATAATTACAATAACCAGTGTCCTCAAACTCAAAAGAGCTAAAAGGACCGCAAATCAACATGAGGTTTTTATGGTAACGGCGCAGCAAACCGCGAAGCCAAACAGTACCTTGTTGCCGATGATGATCATCGGCACGTTGTTCTTTGTTTTCGGCTTTGTCACTTGGTTAAACGGCTCTTTAATCCCGTTCTTAAAATTGGTTTGTGATTTAACCGAATCACAAGCGATGTGGGTGACTTTCGCCTTTTACATTGCCTATTTTGTCATGGCGTTACCGATGTCATGGGTGCTAAATCGAACTGGTTATAAAAATGGCATGTTAGCAGGGCTTGGCATTATGGCCGTCGGTTCGGTGTTATTTATTCCTGCCGCCCTTAGCACAGAATACAGCTTGTTTTTAGTGGCATTGTTTACCTTAGGCACTGGCCTCACCATTTTACAAACCGCGTCAAACCCATACATCGTGTGTATTGGCCCGCGTGAAACGGCAGCAATGCGCATTAGTATCATGGGCTTGGTGAATAAAGGTGCTGGTGTCATCGTGCCTTTGGTGTTTACTGCTTGGATTTTAACAGGCATGGATGAATTCACGCCGGCAGCCCTTGCAACTTTAAGTGCGGACGATAAAGCGGTAAAAATTGCTGAGTTATCAAATCGCTTGGTCGTGCCTTATGTTTACATGACGTTGGCTTTGGTTGCGCTGATGGCTTTTGTGAAGTTTTCGAAATTGCCTGAGCCAGATTTAGAAGTCGCGAGCAGCGAACATGTTGAGAGCAATCCGACGATACAGCGCAGCTCGGTGCTGCAATTCCCGCAACTGGTGCTTGGTGTTATTGCGTTGTTTTTCTATGTCGGTGTTGAGGTTATCGCCGGTGATACCATCGGTTTATATGGCCAACATCTCGGAGTCTCAAACTGGGGCGCGCTGACTTCTTACACCATGGTGTTTATGGTGTTAGGTTATGTGGTGGGTGTCACTTGTATTCCGCGCTACCTATCTCAACCACGGGCGCTGCAGGGATCTGCTCTGTTTGGTATCTTATTTACCTTGGGTGTGATGTTTGCCTCCAGTGAAAGTCATCAATTATCCAGCGTATTCTTTGGTTGGGCTGCTATCCCGACAGTGCCTGATACCGTGTTGTTTTTAGCGTTGCTTGGCTTTGCTAATGCGTTAGTGTGGCCTGCAGTTTGGCCACTGGCGCTGGATGGGTTGGGTAAATTTACTGCCACCGCTTCTGCTTTACTGATTATGGGCATTGCTGGCGGTGCGATTTTGCCAAAACTTTATGGCTTTATCGCCACGGCATCAGGCAATGGGCAAACCGCATACTGGCTGATGATCCCATGCTATGGCTTTATTTTGTATTACGCCTTCGTGGGCTACAAAAAACGCCAGTGGTAAATCTGTAGCAGCTTAGGCCGAGTCGGACCTAACCGCCGCCTCGGTCAATTGTGTCCATTCACCAATCCTAAGCGCCAGCAGCTGGCGCTTTTTTCACATGAAAAGTCAGCACTGGCTGTTTAACGCAAATTGCGTTGCTTGGAGAATAGAAAATGAGTCAGACCCGCCGGTTTTATGCGCTTGATGTATTGCGAGGATTAGCCATCGCCTTGATGATTTTGGTGAATACGCCAGGCTCTTGGCAGCATGTGTACACCCCGTTGTTGCATGCACCTTGGCATGGTTTTACTTTTGCCGATATCGTCTTCCCCGGCTTTTTATTCGTAGTTGGCGCAGCGATGGCCTTTTCGATGAAACAAGCGCCACGCAATTTCGCAAGTGTGCAAAAAATTCTAAAACGCACCGTCTTGATGTTCGCGTGTGGTTTATTCCTCAATTGGTTTTGGCTGCTGGAATGGGAAAACCTACGCATTATGGGCGTATTGCAACGTATCGCCTTAGCCTATGGTGTGGCGGCTTTGATTGTGCTTTATTTGCCGAAAGTGGCGGTGTTGCCAAGCGCTTTGGCATTAGTGGCGATGTACTTTGGTTTGTTGCAACTCGGCGAAATGCCTTATGAGCTTGCCGGAAATTGGGTGAGACAGGTCGATTTAGCCGTGTTTGGACCTGCCCATTTATACCAAGGTTTTGGTGTGCCTTTTGACCCGGAAGGGCTCGTCAGCACCATTCCGGCGGTATTTAATGTGTTGATTGGCTTTTGGGTTGCCGACAGGCTACAAGCTAAATCAGCAGAACAAGGTATTCGCTGGTTAGCTGTCGTTGGTGTCGGCTTGATTGGTAGTGCCGTGTTACTTAGTTTGGTTTGGCCTATCAACAAAGCATTGTGGACCGGTAGTTATGCATTTTTGGCTGCTGGTTTATTGGTTTGGCTATTGGCGATGTTGGTTTATTTGGTGGATGTCCGGCAATTAAAACAACTCACCGAACCACTACGAATTTATGGCACCAATCCGCTATTTATTTACATGTTGTCGTTTATCTGGAGCATGGCACTGGGGCGTTTGCTGCACATCGAATTCGGTGGCGACGTGGTCTCTGTCAGTCAGTTTCTCTTTGATGGTTTGGCGCAGGCAATGCCGGCGAAAGTCGCATCGTTGTGCTTTGCCTTAAGCCATGTTCTATTGTTTTGGTGGGTTTCTAAGTGGCTGTATCAAAGAGATATTTTTATAAAACTCTGAAACTTTTATGTTGCTCGTTATGCTGACGTAGCTTGATGATGGCAACCTAATTAGGTGCCATCATCAAGCTTGCCGCGATTAGGCAAGTTTAGCGGATAAAGCCGCCAACACCACTGGCGCCACAAAGCGACTGACATCTCCGCCATGGCGTGCTACTTCTTTCACCAGCGTCGAGGATATAAAGGTATTCTTCTCTGAAGGCGTCATAAACAAGCTATCCAAATCCGGATTCAGCTGCCGGTTCATGCTAGCCAGTTGGAATTCATATTCAAAATCCGCCACTGCACGAACGCCTCGCAGCAACACTTGCGCTTGGTGCTGGCGGGCAAAGTCAGCCAATAACCCAGAAAACCCCATAACAGACACATTAGGCACATGGCTAAACACTTGCTGAGCCAGCGCAACGCGCTCGTCGAGGCTAAACATAGGTTGTTTGGACGGGTTCGACGCTACTGCGACAATCACTTCGTCAAATAATTTGGCAGCACGGATCACTAAATCTGAATGACCATTAGTCAAAGGATCGAATGTGCCTGGGTAAATTGCTTTTGTTTTCATAAGGATGTCTCGAATTCTGCCACGGAGTCGACAAGGAAATGCCAACACTAGAGTTTTTGATCTATTTGGCGTTACTATAACGCAATAACAACACAAAAAATAAGTTCATACGGCAATGGATAAGAAGTTACGCACCAAAGATAAAATTTTGCAGGCCAGCATCGAGCTGTTCAACCAGCAAGGTGAACGCCAAGTTACCACCAATCACATTGCCGCGCACTTAGGAATTAGCCCTGGTAATTTGTATTACCATTTTCGAAATAAAGAAGATATCGTTCGGCAGATTTTTAAAGAATACGCCAAGTTGTTGGACAACCGCCTGCAGCCGCCGACGCGTCCGTCAGAAGCCTTAGATGCGCTCGCTCAATACCTCGATGTCGTCTTTGAATTGATGTGGCGTTTTCACTTTTTTTACGCAAATTTGCCGGATATTTTGAGCCGCGACCCGATGCTGCAACAAGATTATCTGCAAGTACAAAAGGGCGTATTGACCAAAGTGATTTCGGTGTTGCAGGCCCTAAAAGCTGCTGATGTTATTGTGATAGATTCTGCTGATTTAGCCAATTTTGCTCATACGGTAAAACTGGTGGTCACTTTTTGGATTAGCTACCTGAAAACACAGGCTCCACATGCGCCAATTGACCAAGCCCAAGCTTATCAAGGTGTGTTAAAAGTACTGTTGTTATTTAAGCCCTACGCCACCGCCCAGGCGATGCCTCGTATCGACAAACTGCAGGCGCATTACCAACAATTAGCCGGCCAACCCTTACTTGCCTAAGTTTTTTGCGGCACAAGCTGAATTTCTGCCAAGTTTGTTGCATTCTGTTACAACTTGGCAAACATGCTGATTGTCGAAGCCTTGGCAGTCGGAGTACTATTGGCAATAGTACAAAGCTGATTTTCACCCTGAACCAGGAACAACTCCAATGAAAAAAATTACCCTGATGGCAGCCAGTGTTGCGCTGGCCTTAGGCTTAGTGGCTTGTGACAAAGCCCCGCAAACAGCCCCGACTGAAACTGCGGCAGTAACGCCAGCAAAAACACTGGTTTCCGGTGTTGAAAAAGAAAACTTTGATGCCGGTGTTAAACACACTGAAAACTTTTTCTACAGCATCAATGGTACTTGGTTAAAAAATACTGAAATCCCGGCAGACAAATCAAACTACGGCGCATTCACTAAGCTGTATGACGACTCACAAGTCGCGATGCGCACTATCATCGAAACTGCTGCAAAAAAAGAAGGCAAAGTTGCCGGTTCTGACGAACAAAAACTTGGCGATTTCTACAACAGCTACATGAACGAAGCGGCTATCGAAGCTTTAGGCGTGAAGCCAATCAGCGCTGATTTAACAGCAATTGCTGCGATTAAAGATGCCACTGAATTAGCGACTTCATTTGGCCAACTGCAAGGCATGGGTATTTCAATTCCATTCGGTTGGTATGTAAACAACGATGCGAAAAATTCAACGCAATATGCGGTGTATTTAGGTCAATCGGGTTTAGGTCTGCCAGATCGCGATTACTACTTAAAAGATGACGAAAAATCGAAATCAATCCGTGAAGCTTATGTCGCTTATGTCAAAGATATGCTGACCTTAGCTGGCGTTGCTGATGCTAAAAAAGCTGCTGCGCGTATCATGGCGCTGGAAACTAAGATTGCTGAAAAACATTGGTCTCGCGTTGAAAACCGTGATGCCGATAAGACTTACAACAAACTAGCTACAGCAGATTTGGCAAAGTTAATGGGCGCATTCCCATGGGCTGATTACGCTAAAGCAGTACAACTGGATGCAGTGACTGAAATCATTGTTGAACAGCCTTCGTATTTTGAAGCC
The DNA here is from genome assembly GCA_041914845.1 of Alteromonadaceae bacterium. GTDB lineage: Bacteria > Pseudomonadota > Gammaproteobacteria > Enterobacterales > Alteromonadaceae > Pararheinheimera. The sequence continues at coordinate 312,633 of JAYSCP010000001.1, read as the reverse complement.
TTTGGCGCTATCTACAAAGACACAGACTTACAAAGCTGGAAAGATTATTTATCGTTGCGTTTAGTGTCTGAATACTCAGGCAAATTAAGCAAAGCCTTTGTTGATCGTCAATTCGACTTCTACGGCAAAACTTTATCAGGTACTACAGAACAACAACCACGTTGGAAAAAAGCAGTCAATGCTTCTGATGAAGTGTTGGGCGAAATCGTGGGTAAGTTATATGTGGCAGATCACTTCAAACCAGAAGCGAAAGCGCGGATGGAAGTGTTGGTGCAGAACTTAATCAAAGCCTACCATGCGAGTATCGACACGCTGGAATGGATGACGCCTGAAACCAAAAAAGCGGCGCATGAGAAGCTGAACAAGTTTACGCCAAAAATCGGCTACCCAGATAAGTGGAAAGATTACAGTAAGTTAGATATTAAAGCTGACGATTTAGTGGGTAACTACAAAGCGGCTGCTGCTTTTGCTTATAGTGAAATGCGCAACAAACTGGGTAAACCAGTAGACCGTTCAGAGTGGTTCATGACACCGCAAACTGTTAACGCTTACTACAACCCAACTAACAACGAAATCGTATTCCCTGCGGCAATTTTACAACCTCCGTTCTTCAATATGGACGCAGATGACGCCGTGAACTACGGTGGTATCGGTGCTGTTATCGGTCACGAATTAGGCCACGGTTTTGACGACCAAGGCGCGAAATTCGATGGCGACGGTAACCTGCGTAACTGGTGGACTGACGCCGATAAAGCTGAATTCGAAAAACGTGGTAAGCAACTGGTTGAACAATATAACCAGTATTCACCAATCGAAGGCATGCATGTGAACGGCGAGCTGACGCTTGGCGAAAACATTGGCGACTTAGGTGGCTTAACTGTTGCGTTAAAAGCCTACAAACTGTCATTGGAAGGCAAAGATGCTCCAGTATTAGATGGTTTCACTGGCGAACAACGCTTCTTCATTAGCTGGTCACAAGTATGGCGCCGTAAAGGTCGTGACGAATACTTACGCAACATGCTGATGACTGATCCGCATTCACCAAGCGAATACCGTGTTATTGGTATCGTGTCGAATATCCCTGAGTTCTACACAGCGTTTGATGTGAAAGAAGGCGACAAGATGTATATCGCTCCTGAAAAACGCGTCAAAATTTGGTAATTGCCAATTTAAGTTAGCGTAAGAAAAAGGCCGGTTTCCGGCCTTTTTTACAGATATTAAAAATCAATGGGGTCAGAGTCACTGAAAATAGGTTTCAATGACTCTGACCCCATTGATTCCAGCCTTGAGGATGCAGTGATGACCACCGCTTTAGTGAACAATAATCGTCAACCGACCTGGCAAGTAACGCCCCAAACGGGCTTGCAAGTGAATTCAGTGGCAGTGAGTCCGGATGGTGAATTGACTGTCGGCGGCACTTCCAGTGAATTTGGCACTGGCCAATTTAATTTTTATGGTTTTGCGGCCACAGGCCAGCAGTTGTGGTCAGTCGCGGTGACTGCGGCTAATGTCACGCAGGGTATTTTTTGGGTGGCGGTGAGTGATGATAAGCGGTTTGCTGCCTGCGGTGGTGAAACCACTAAAACCTGTGGTTTTCTCTGTATCGTTGATGCAAGAAACGGCGATATTTTATTTCAAGACAATAACTTACCTGCACGTGTGAATCAACTGAGCTTCGCCAGTGATGGCACTGTGTTACTTGCCGATTTCCAACATGAATTAAGGCTATATAGTTTTGCGCCAGCTAGTGCGGTTGCGACGCCGAATTGGGAGCAAACCGACTTACTGGCTCTGCCAGTCGATTTTTCAAGTTACAGTGCGGTCTTGGCAGGAAATGGCGGTCGCGCTTGGGTTGCGGCAATTAACTATAACGTAAAGCCGGTTTATACTGGTTTTGTCCAGCAAATTGCGGTCGAGAATGGCAAGTTTGGCGCGTCCACGCGCTATGATCAAACCCAGGGCGTGATGCGGGTGGTCACTACAGCCGATGGCGAGTATGCCGCCGCCGCGCTGCATGATGGCAGCTGTGCTTTTTTCCAAGCCGCACAAGCCACGACAGCCTTTGTGTATAAACCAGATTTAGCCAACTTAAATATTGCTTATGCTGTTGCCATCACGCAAACACCTGCAGAGCAGCTAGTAATTGTTGTCGGGGCAAATCAAGGCGAGGGTGGAGTGCTTTATCGAGTGAATGCCGTGAAATCCGCGGCCGAAATTGCCAATTTCCCGCTTTGGACCGCGCAATTTGCTTGGAGTCAGTCGGTGCTGTATGCGGTAAATCCTGGGGTTACCTTAGATGCAGCGGCCACAGTAGTCACGGCCACCGACGGCAAACCGGATGAAAGTAATGGTGGGAACAATCAAAAAGAATCACCCGGCCACTTCTATCTGTTTGACGCCAATTCTGGCAAGCAATTATGGCAATACCAAACAACGGTGATGAATTGGCCGATGATGATCACGGTCAACGGCAATACAGCCGTCGGCGGCAGCGATGACGGTGGTATTTACTACTGGCAATTAACCTCGTCGTAGCGCTTGTAATCAATGGGGTCAGAGTCACTGAAACAAAGTTTCAATGACTCTGACCCCATTGATGCTAGGCTTTGAGGCGATTTGGCAGGTTGACAAGCGTTACTACATTGGCCGATTGGGATTGGCTGAGATCGACCGGTCGCTGGTTTTTTAATTGGTTGATCCGCTGTTTAAGGCTGGCAATTGATTCGGCGTCTGGTGATTCTGCGTTATTTGGCATCGCATTTGTCAGCCCATAGCTTGGCCGCGCCGAATTATTATGGACATCGCTCATCACAGGGCTTTGTGTCAGTACGCTGAGCGCATTAAGCTTATCGCGAACTTTATCAACCTTATCAATAGCTAAGGCCGGAACTCCGAACTTTTCTAGGCCCAAGCCTTCATCTTGCATCCGCCGTAGCAACATCTCTGAGGGTAATCGTAAGTGTGCAGCAGCAATGGCAAACATATCTCGAAGTTCAACTTGTTGCGGTAAGCTTAGCGTTCCGATGGCGTTGAATAATTTGGTTTCGTCTAAAAATGCTGCGCGTAAGTGGCTGCGCAGTACAGTTTCTGACATTAAACTCCAATCGGTTTCGGTACTCGTGGTTTGGGCGATGTCATTTAACGAAATACCTTCTTGCTTCATTTGTTCTAATAAAGCGCGCGATGGAATTTTCAACCGACGCGTGACCAAGTCAATATTGCATTTCACTTTGACCGCTTCGATGGTGCCGAAACTGGCAAACACTGCTTCAAGATTGCTTGGGTTAGAAAATAATCGGTACATAACATGCCATCCTTAAAAACTAGCCACACTCAATTAAATGACCCACACCTCAACCCGACGGTTACGTTCCCGCCCGGCATCACTGTCGTTATTGGCGATTGGTAACATTTCGCCATAGGACTCAACAGCACGCACCGTGATGCCGCGTGATACCAACTCAGTTTCAATCGCCTTGGCGCGTCGCATTGCTAGATCGGTGTTCACTAACTCGTCGCCAGTTGAATCGGAAAATCCCATAAGCACCAAACGGCGACCACTGTTTTGCTCCATAAAACGAATCAGGCGCTCTAAATCGCGTTTGCCTTTATTGTCCAATTCGTTTTCACCTAGATTGAAGCGGAAGTTCAGTGACAAACGTTGACCGGTTTCGGCATAGCGGTTGTAAGACGCAGGGGCGTTATCTTGTGGGAATGTTTTCTCAACTTTGATGTTCTGTGAAATCAAACCCGCTTGTTCTACCAATGCTTGGCCTTGATCTGAAATGGCAAATTGCGCAAAGTCTTTGGCGATTTGCGAGGCTGAGGTTGGCGTGTATAAATACAAGCGACGCGCTAAAGCATAATCTTCGGTACTAATAGTAAAACGTGTTGGATAAATTGCCGGAGTATCAGCACCTTCGGAAATCGCTAGCGCTTTGTTGTAGGAAATAAAATCTAAGCCAATAAAACCGATCGCATTTTCATCTTGCGAGACTGCGACTGACAATTCAGTGCTGGATTCAAAACGGCGGGCCTTTGCGCTTAATGTTTTGTTGAACTTTTTCAAAACCAAGCTGTTAAAAGTATCAAAAGTGCCTGAGTTATCATCGCGCGCCAAAATCACGATCGGTTTATCTGCGCCACCAAGTTCCGACCAACGACTGACTTCGCCAGAATAAATCTTGGCTAGTTGTTCGGTGGAAAGTGATTTTAATGCATTGTTTTGATTGACGATAATTGCCAAACCATCTAAAGCGATAATGTGTTCATTACCAATTTTGCTCAGATCGCCAAGCTTTAACATGCCTTTGTCGACTTCATCTAAGCTGATGCGGCGTGAAGACATGCCAACATCTGCTTTGCCACTTAATAAGTCTTTAAATGCGGTGCTAGAGCCATGCGCGTGCAGTTCAACTAGCTGAGTTTTGCCATCATCTTTAAAGCTCACTTGCCGCTCATTCGCATGCGCTTGTTGTTGCCATGAAAATTCAGCGCCACCTTGTTGCGTCAAAAAAGCTTCGAGTAATGCCGGTGCTAATTTCTCACCAACGGTATTGGAACCGTGTAAGCGAATGAGCGCAGCGGCCGCTTGTGGCGCTGCAGTGGTTGTTTGCGCTTTCGTTAGCGAGGTAGATGAGGGGTTATTATTTGTTACAAACCAAGCACCCACGCCAAGGCAAAGTACTAATGTCGCTGCGACGGCTAAAAGTTTTGTTTTATTACCGCTCGGTTCTGTGGTAGCGGGAATAGCCGTTTGAGCAATAGTTTGAACAGCTGTAGCCGGCGCTGGCTCTGCCTGCGGTTGCAGCATTAACTGTTTAATTTCTGCAATCAACAATTGCAGCGGATTGTCATCTAATTCAGAAAGCTCAGCCAGCACGGCATCGCGGTATGCGGCGTTCTGCTGCAATTGCGATAACGAAAGCTGGATTTGGAAATTGCTTTGGCACAGTTGAACTAATCTGGCGAGCGCAGCGGCCAGAATCGCAGAATGTTGTGTACTCGAGGTCATCAGTCATACCTAAAACTACTGAGATAGAAGCGCAATAGCCTAGAGCATAGATATTTCAGAATCGTGACGTTATTGTTGAGATTGTAATCACTGTCGGCAAATCAATGGGGTCAGAGTCACTGAAACAAAGTTTCAGTGACTCTGACCCCATTGATTAGATTTCAACGACTCTGACCCCATTGATTACTGCTTTTTCGCCACGTCGCAAAGGGTTTTCACTGCCGATTGATGCTGTAGGTTTTTGTCAAAAGCAAGTACCAGTTGTCGCTCAAGCGTGAGGCCTTCGATGGGGCGGCATTGCATGGTGGCTTTGTTACGTTGGCTTTCAAACGCCGGTAACAAGGCGCAGCCGATGCCGGCGCCGACTAAACCTATGGCATATTCGATGGTGTGAATGTTGGCGCGAATATCTGGTTTCACGTTATGGCGGTTCAGTGCCAATTGCACCTGATCCCACGCTTCACATGGTGTGCGTTTAATGATCGGCAATCGTTTGAAATCACTAAAACTGATTTCGGCTTTGGCGCACAACGGATGTTGGTTTGGAATGGCTAATAAATAGTGGTCATTCCAAAGTGGTTGATAAAGCTCTCCGGCTTTGAGTTGCCGAATATTGATAATGCGTGCGTCGCAGGCTTCATCCGGCTCGACCAAATGCAGCTCAAGCCCAGGCAACTCCGCGTTAAAGTCATTAAGTAGCTGACACATCCGTTCGACCCCCAAGGCGCGCACCAAACCCAAGCGAAATTGCAGGCGTTTGGCTGGTTTTTTAAAGGAAGCTTTGATGGCTTGCAGCTGGCTTAAAATCTGACAAGCCTGACTATACAAACGCTCACCTTCTTCGGTGGCTCGTACCCCTTTGGGCAGACGCAAAAATAACGGGCAGCCGAGTTGGCTTTCAAGCTGCTGCAATGCACTGGACACGGAGGGCTGCGCAACCGCGCAATGTCGAGCTGCGGCGCTGATACTGCCTTGCTCATAAACCGCGACAAAATAACTCAGTTGACGCATATCCATAGTTAAATCCTATACTACCAACAGGTTCTATATATTTTTACTTTAAACCGAGCCTTCATAAGATAGCAACATCAACCTAAAATGCTGGATTTATCACCATGAGCAAAACCCCGTTTAACTGGCAAGACCCATTTTCTTTCAATAGCTTACTGACCGAAGAAGAGCGGATGATCCAAGACGCTGCGCACGCTTATTGCCAAGAAAAGCTGATGCCGCGGATCTTGGAAGCAAACCGCCACGAGCGTTTTGATGTCGAAATCATGCAAGAGTTAGGGGCGCTCGGCTTTTTAGGTGCGACTTTGCCAGAACAATACGGCTGCGCGGCGGTGAATTACGTGAGCTATGGCTTAATTGCCCGCGAAGTCGAGCGGGTGGATAGCGGCTATCGCAGTGCGATGAGCGTGCAATCTTCTTTGGTGATGCACCCAATTTATACCTATGGCTCAGAAGCGCAGCGCATCAAGTATCTGCCAAAACTGGCGACGGGCGAATGGATCGGTTGTTTTGGCTTAACTGAGCCAAATTCAGGCTCTGATCCAGCCAGCATGAGCACCTACGCCACGCGTATTGATGGCGGCTACAAAATTACCGGCAATAAAATGTGGATCACCAACTCGCCAATCGCCGATGTCTTTGTGGTGTGGGCGAAGCTAGACGGCGAAATTCGTGGCTTCATTTTAGAAAAAGGCATGAAAGGCCTGTCGGCGCCAAAAATCGAAGGGAAGTTCTCACTGCGCGCTTCTATCACCGGCGAAATCGTCATGGATGAAGTGGCAGTGAGTGAAGCGCAATTATTACCAAATACCAAAGGTTTAGGTGGCCCATTTGGCTGTTTAAACAAAGCTCGTTACGGCATCGCTTGGGGCGCATTAGGTGCGGCGGAGTTCTGCTTTAATGCGGCGCGCCAATACACACTGGATCGTCAGCAATTTGGCCGGCCATTAGCGCAAACCCAGCTTATTCAGAAAAAACTGGCAGATATGCAAACCGATATCAACTTAGGTTTATTGGGCTGTTTACAAGCCGGTCGTCTGATGGATGCCAACGCCTTGCCAGTGGAAACCATTTCACTGATTAAACGCAACTCATGTGGCAAAGCTTTAGACATTGCCCGCGTTGCACGTGACATGCACGGTGGTAACGGTATTGCTGATGAATACCATGTCATTCGTCATGTGATGAACTTGGAAGCCGTCAACACCTATGAAGGCACTCATGATGTGCACGCGCTGATTTTAGGCCGCGCCATCACTGGCTTACAGGCCTTTAGTTAAGGGGTAAAAAGCGGCGATGTGCTTTTTGAGACAGCGCCGCTTGTTGTTTTTGCGCCTGTAGTTTTAGTAGGCAAAAGAAATCAAAAAATAAAACTAATAAAGCCTAAATTCTGCATGCAGTTTGCGTCTGTGTGCTCGAAACATAAAAGGCTTAATCATGCACCCAAAGTCAGTGCAAGCACCAACACCGCAGGGGTTGCAAAGACGAAGGGTAAACAGACAGGGATCCACCTATGAGCACATTCGAGCAACACGCTTGGACGCTCGGTTATCTTGATAAAATTCGCTCGAACGCGCTGCCAACGCTGCTCAGTCGTGCCGAACTGTTAACAGATGCCGAGATCGCCCGTTTCTATAATTCCATGCTAACCAGCCGTTTATTAGATCTGCGCTCGCGGTTATTGCAGGCGAAAGGTCAGAGTTTTTATACCATCGGCAGTAGCGGTCATGAAGCCAACTGTGTGGTCGCTTCTGCACTGCGGGTCAATGATCCAGCCTTTTTGCACTACCGCAGCGGCGCTTTTTTTATTGAACGCAGTAAGCAATTCGCGGGCTCAACGCCAATTTATGATTTGCTGCTGTCGTTTAGCGCCTCCAGTGACGACCCAATTTCAGGCGGTCGCCATAAAGTGCTTGGAAGTCTAGCGCTTTCGATCCCGCCACAAACTAGTACCATCGCTTCGCATTTACCCAAAGCGGTCGGCACTGCCTTCGCAATTGATTTAACACAAAGGTTGGGTCTGGAAGGCAAGTGGCCAGCGGACGCAATCTCGCTGTGTAGCTTTGGTGATGCCTCGGCGAATCATTCCACGGCGCAAGGCGCCATTAACGCGGCCTGCTGGACTGATTACCAGCATCTACCGGTTCCGGTATTATTTTTATGTGAAGACAATGGCTTAGGTATTTCGACACCAACCCCAACCGGCTGGATCCACCATACCCTAAGCCCACATATGCAAACTTATGTCGCGGATAGTCGCGATTTAGCTGATGTTGCTTTGCAAGCGCGCGCTGCGGTTGAGTTTGTCAGAACTGAACGTCGGCCAGCGTTATTGCAATTAAAAACCTATCGCTTATTTGGTCATGCTGGCGCAGATGCGGAAGTGGCTTATCGGCGCAAACAACAAATTGAATCCGAGCTTGAACAAGATCCGCTGTTATTCGCCACGGCCTTGATGCTGGCGCGCGGCATTGTCGATGCCGAGCAACTCGCCGAGCAAGTGCAGGCCTTAGATGCACAAACTGCGCGTGTAGCGGCAGTCGCGGTCAGTCGGCCAAAACTCACCAGTGCAGCTGCGGTGATGAAGAGTATTGTGCCGCCGCGTTTAGACAAACAACTACCGGCGCGACAAGTGCGTGAAGATGTGTTGGCGTTTGATAAACATAATTTAGGCAAACCACAACACCTCGCCAAAATCATCAACTGGACGCTGCATGAAATCATGGCGCAGCTGCCAACGACCGTGGTGCTTGGCGAAGACGTCGGTAAAAAAGGCGGCGTTTACAACGTCACGCAGCAATTGGTGCATCAGTTTGGCAATAATCGGGTATTAAACACGCTGCTCGACGAACAAAGTATTTTGGGTCTCGGTATTGGCCTCGCGCAACAAGGCTTTTTGCCAATTCCAGAAATTCAATTTTTGGCTTATGTGCATAACGCTGAAGACCAAATTCGCGGTGAAGCCGCAACCTTGCCATTTTTCTCAAACGGCCAATACACCAACCCGATGGTGGTTAGGATCGCAGGTTTAGGCTATCAACGTGGTTTTGGCGGTCACTTCCACAATGACAACTCCTTTGCGGTATTTAGAGACATTCCTGGCGTGTTGCTGTTCTGTCCATCCAACGGTCACGATGCCAGTTTGTTGTTACGCCAAGCAGTCGAACTCGCCTATCGCGAACAACGTCTGGTGATTTTCTTAGAACCAATCGCGCTTTATATGGTGCGGGATTTACACGCGCCAGGTGATGGTTTGTGGTGTCATGAGTTGCCTTTAGCAGAAACTCCGCTGCCAGTACTTGGTACGCCGGCAGTGCGTGAATCGAGCTTAGTTAAAGCAGCGCCTGATTTGGTGATCATCAGTTATGCCAACGGCTTTTTCTTAAGTTGCCAAGCGCAGCAGCAGCTCGCCGAGCAGGGGATTGCCGCCAAAGTTCTCGATATCCGTTATTTGGTGCCGCTGCATGTTGATGCGATCAGCGAGGCGATTGGCGATTGTCGTCAGGTGCTCATCGTTGATGAGTGTCGTCAGCGTGGCTCGTTAAGCGAAGAGTTGTTTACTGCCCTGCACGAACTAAAACCTGAGCATTACCAAATTCGCCGCTTATGCGCCGAAGATAGTTTTATTCCACTGGGCGCTGCGGCCTATACCGTTTTGCCGTCGGTGAAACAGATTTTGGACAAAGTGACAGCGCTACTTGGTGAAGCCAAGCGTGGAGGCCTTTCATCATGAAAAAAACAGCAGTAGTACTTTGCCCTGGGCGCGGCACTTATCAAAAAACCGAATTGGGCTCGTTAGCAGCCTATTACCAAAACCCATTGCTCGCGCAAATTGATGGCGTGCGCAAAGCATTAGGTGTAGCGAGCGTGAGTGAGCTCGACCAAGCCGAGCGTTATTTACATGCGGTGCATCAATTGCCGAGCAACAATGCGGCACTGATTTATGCGGCGGGTTTATTGCAGTTTCAGGGGATCGACCGCGACGAATACGACATCGTGGCCGTGAGTGGTAACTCGATGGGGTGGTACACCACACTCAGTTGTGCTGGCGTCTGGGATGCCGAGATTGGCACCGAAATTGTCTCTGGTATGGCCAGTTTGACAGCAACGGCCGCCGGTCAGCAGTTTATTTACCCATTACTCGATGAACAGTGGCGCTTAGATCCAGAAAAAGTAGCCGCAGTTGCCAAGCAACTGGAAATGCCCGATTTATACAGCTCTATCCAATATGGCGGTTACGCCGTGTTGGCAGGCAGCAATGCCGCTGTGCAAACGGCAATGGCCGCGCTGCCGCCTTTGGATCAGCGCTTTCCGCTGTTGCTGCAAGGCCATGCCGCGTTTCATAGCCCGCTGATGCAAGAAGCATCGACGCAAGCCTTAGCGCGTTGGCAAACAGCTGTTTTTGCCAATCCACAATTGCCAATGATCGATGGTGAAGGGCGGATATGGCCGGCGGCGCCAGTGCAAAAATCTGCGCTCCATCATTACACTTTTGGTACGCAAGTGAGTGCATGTTACGACTTCAAAAAGGCCGTGCAGGTGGCGGTGCGGGAATTTGCGCCAGACTGCGTGATTTTACTCGGCCCTGGGCAAAACCTCGGCGGGGCAGTGGCGCAAAGTCTGATTGAAATCGGTTGGCTGGGCCTCCACTCGAAGCAAGATTTTACCGAATTGCAGCAGTCTGCTGAGCCGTTTTTACTGGAAGCGTCGGCTTGTCAGCGCGGTTGATTGCTGGTGACGAGCAAGATAGTTTTGCTGGGAGCGTTGTCAGCTTTACATTCGCCCACTAAGCTAGGTGGGGTTTTGTCGCACATAAAAAAGGAGTTTTACAATGATAAAGAACATTTTGGTAGGTTTTGCTTTGGTGTTGTCTGCATCAGTAAGTGCAGAAATTAAAAGCTGCGATTCGTTAAAAGCGGAAATTGATACCAAGTTACAAGCAAAAGGTGTGACCAGCTACGTGCTAGAGGTGATTGAGACGAGTGCGATTAAGGACGAGAAAGTGATTGGTAGCTGCGATAGTGGCACTAAGAAAATAACTTATCGTAAAAATTAATCAGTCCCTCAGTGGGAAACCGGCCGCAATTGCGGCCGTTGTTGTTTTGATACTTAGCACTTTTATGGTTTTGCTGCAGCTCGCCCGCTGAACAATCCACGAATACGAGTTAAATGTTCGTTGGCATAAGTAGGAATTTTATTGATATCGACCGTGGCAAACATAGTGGCGGCGGCCGCAGTTTTCCCTTGGCGATACAACGATTCAGCTAGATGCATCCGCGCCAAGGATGTAAGTAATTGGTCGCCAATTTCGTGGTAATAACCTTCAGCATGCACTAAATGCGGTTCGGCATCTGCCCATAATCCCCGATAAGCCATCACTCGCGCGAGATTGTAATGGCCTTCGGCAAGCTTGGCTTTGTTGGTGGTTTTTTGAATGGCAATGAGCGCTTTTTCGCGATGTTGTTGCGACTCTTCAAGGCGTTTTAAGAAATGCGCCCCGTGGCCTAAGTTATTGTATAAATCGTATTTCATTAATTCGTCATGGCTGCGCGAGAACTGTGCTTCCAACTTTTGCAAAGTCTCGTAACCAACCAAGGGATCTGCACCGACATAAGTCTGTACATTTACCAAGCGAATGGTTGTTAGCGGATTTGGTGCCGAGCGATTGAGACTTTCTAAGAGTTTTACCGCTTTCTTTAAATAATGTTCTGCTTGGAGTTTGCTGCCTTTGGATGACAGCATTTTCGCATGATAGATATAAATCCGCGCGAGAAATGACGCCGGTGCGTTTTGTTCAAGCACTAGTTTTGACGTTGCTTGCCATAACGGCTCGTCGTATTGCAACGCAAATAGCGTATCCAGTTTTAATAAGGTAAGTTCATACCACCGCGCACTTTGCGCAGTGGCTTTTGCTATTTCCGGATCTATTTGATCAAGACAAAGCTGACTAGAGTATTCGCAAACAGCGAAAATATTGGCCTGAGGCTGAGCCTGTAATGACATGGTAATCACAGCAAACGGGAGTGCCAGCGTTCGCACTATATGCCTAAACATTTTGTTCCTCGACAACAACGCCCAAATCTGTACAGCAATAGTAGGGCTTTCCTCTCGATAGTAAACAACTTGGTCGTGGACTTAAATGCCTTTGCGATAATTCTATCTGCTCATTTTATCTGTGTGAGCTGGATAAACAACAAAGCTGCAGCGGTGAACTGCGGCTTTGTTGAGTTAGCGCTCAAGCTTTCAACCGGTATTAATTGGCGCTAGCACGAGCCGTAGGTAAACGGTTACGGAAAAACACCATGTAAAGCGCAGGCACAAACAATAGTGTTAATACAGTGCCCACACCAACCCCACCAATTAATACAAAAGCGAGTGGTCCCCAGAATGTATCTAAGGTGAGTGGCACGAAGGCTAACATCGCAGCCAGTGCGGTCAATAACACCGGACGAGCACGATGGACAGTGGCTTCAACCACAGCATCTTTACTTTGATAACCTTGTTTGAGATTGTCCGTCACTTGTTGCGTCAAAATCAGCGTATTGCGCATTAAAATGCCAGCCAGACCAATTAAGCCGAGCAGCGCGACAAAACCAAATGGTTGGTTAAATACTAACAGACCAATAGTTGCGCCAATTAAACCCAGCGGTGCTGTTGCCAGTACCATCCACATGCCGGTAAATGAGCGCATTTGCAGCATGATAAAGATCAGCATTAAGGAAACCATTAGCGGCATCAATTTTTGGATTGAGGCATTGGCTTTGCCTGATTCTTCCACCGAACCCGCTTGCTGGATGCGATAACCATGCGGTAGTTTTGCTTGAATATCCGCGAGCTGTGCCCAAATGCGGTTGGATATATCGTTGGCTTGCGCCCCTTGGATATCTGCAACTACTGCCAAATAGGTTTGCCGGTTATAGCGTTTCAGTAATGGTTCTTCATAAGCAATCGTGAAGTCACCTAGCTGGCGGATTGATACTGCTTTGCCTTGGCTAGTTTTAATCTCAATTGATTCCGGCTGTAAAGCTTGGTCACGGGATAACCGTGCGACGACATCCACAGTGCGAATATCTTCACGTAATTGGCTGACGGTACTGCCGCTAAATTGGAATTGCAGTTGTTGTGCTACTTCCGCAGCAGTTAAACCATAGGCAATTAATTGATCGCTATTTAGGCTCAATTGCAAAACTGGCACGCGTTCATCCCACTCCAAATGGGCACCAACGGTGTTTGGATCTTTCGCCATCACTTGTTGCACTTGATTGGCTATTTCTCTTAGCACCAATGGATCTTTACCAATGACGCGGAAACTCACCGGCCATGGCACTGGTGGACCAAACAATAATCGACTAACGCGAACGCGTGCAGCACTGAATTCGCCCGCAGCAATATGCTTTTCTAATAAGTGTATGATGCGATCCCGGCCAGCGGCATCTTTGGCGACGATCAATATTTTCGCGAAGGAAGGATCTGGTTGCTCAGGGTTGGCGGAAATAAAGAATCGTGGCGCGCCAGCGCCGACAAAACTAGATAGTGATTTTACATCTTCGTTGCCATGCAGCAGTTTTTCCACATGGAGGGCTGTTGTGTTAGTGTTCGCAATCGCAGTGCCGTGTGGCATGAAGATACTAACCAGAACTTCTGGGCGGTCAGAGCTTGGGAAAAATTGCTTTTGTACCAATTTGCCCATGCCTAACACGGCCAGCACAAAGGCCACCACGGTGATGCTGATGACCGCTTTTTTATGTTGGATGCACCATAAAATTAAAGCGCGTAATTTCCGATAAAACGGTGTTTGATAAGGGTCGCGATGATGAGTAGTGACCGCGGGTAGAATTTTTACCCCAAGGTAAGGGGTGAACGTTACCGCGACCACCCAAGACACTATCAAGGCAAAACCGACTACCCAGAAAATGTTGCCGGTATATTCGCCGACGCCTGATTTGGCAAAGCCAATTGGCACAAAACCAGCGATAGTGACCAAAGTACCAAATAACATTGGTGCGGCGGTGGCTGACCAAGCAAAGCTGGCGGCTTTAATTCGATCTAAACCTTGTTCCATTTTCACCATCATCATTTCAATAGCAATGATGGCATCATCGACCAACAAACCAAGCGAAATAATCAGTGCGCCTAGCGTGATGCGGTCAAGGTTAATACCAGCCATTTTCATCAGCAAAAAGGTGATGCCGAGTGTCAGTGGAATGGCAATACCAACCACCAACCCTGCTTTTAAGCCGATGGCTAAAATGCTGACCGCCATGACCACGAGTACCGCGACTAAGAATTTAATTTCAAATAAATCGACGGCTTTGGAGATAGCATCAGCTTGGTTGGTTAATTGATGTAACTCCATGCCAAGTGGTAGACGGCTTTGCATGTCAGCAAGTTTGGTTTCAAGCGCCTTGCCAAGCGTCAGTCCATTTTCACCCGGTTGCATCACTACACCGACTAGGACCGCATCTTCACCGGCAGTTCGAGCGAGTAAGCGGGCCGGCTCTTCATAACCACGACGAATACTGGCAAGTTCTGCCAAGCGAATTAATTTGCCCCCCACGCGAATGGGCAGTTGTTGTAATGACTCAAGGTCGTCAATACGCGCATCAATGCGAAGAGCCAGGGCAGGGCCTGCAGTTTCAACTTGTCCTGCCGGCAACAAGCGGCTCGCCGCGTTTATTTGTTGTTGAATATCATTGGCACTCACGCCCAACGATGCCAGCTTGCTTTGGTCAAAATCGATAAATACCCGCTCTGGCCGGTCAGCGATAATGACCGCTTTATGCACGCCAGGCACTAAGCTCAGTTCATCGCGTAACTGCTCTGCCTGACGACTTAAATCGCGAAACGGCAACCCTGGTGCGGTTAATGAGAGCAGACTGAAATACACATCCGAGAATGAATCATTGACCACGGGGCCAATCACGCCTGCGGGTAATGACGTCGCTTCTTCTTGCATACGTTTTCGCACCTGATAAAACAAATCAGGCACCATTTCTGATGGGGTATAGTCTTTAAATTCAATAGTTAAGTTTGCTGCGCCCGGACGAATTTGACTGTCAATTTTGTGAATGTTGCGCACTTCTTGAATGCGCTTTTCCAAGCGATCAGCGAGCTGCGACTGCATTTCCTCAGCAGTTGCCCCAGGCCAATACACTGAGACCACCATTGCGCGGATGGTGAATGAAGGATCTTCAGCACGACCTAAAGATAAAAATGCATAAACGCCACCGATAAAGGACAGCAAAATAAAAAATAGTGTTATGGCGCGTTCTCGCACCGCAAGAGTCGATAAGTTAAAGCTCATGGCTTGAGCTCCTCAACCGCCATCCCAGCTGAAAGTAAATGAGTGCCTAGTGCAATCACTGATGTGCCATTCGGTAATTCGGTGCCGATTGTGGCGAAGTCACCGTTCATCGCCTTGATTTGTACTGCTGCAGGTTGCGCTTTGCCATCAACAATGTGCCAAATTTGCGGATTTTTACCGCGTTCATCTAACGCCGCGATAGGCACTAACACATCGTTATTGCCGGTGGTTAAAGGCAGTGTCACTGGTAGTACTTGGCCTAAACGTAGTGCGCTATTGTTTTCAAGCACTTGATAACGCGCTTGGCGAGTAAGGCTGGCACTATCAGCACTGCCTGCGGCACTGCGCAGTTTTAAGGTGATTTTATTGTTGGCGACCTGCGAGAAACCTTCAGCCGGTGGTGTGATTTGTTCTGGCAATTGCACTTCGATTTCTAAATTTTGAATCGTGGCTAACGCAGCTAAACGCTGACCGGCGCTAACGACTTGCCCTGGCTCTGCGCTGATATCCGTAATGATGCCCGCAGCAGATGCGCGGATCACTGCGTAACTTAACGCGTGTTCTGCTTGTTGTTGCTGCGCATTGGCTTTATCCAGATTTGCTTTGGCTTCATTAAATTTCAACTGTGCCTGTTCGCTGGCTTGTTCGCTGATGAAGCGCTTTTTAATCAGCTCTTGGGTGCGGTTAAGTTCTGCCGTCGCAGTATCTAAACTGGCTTTTGCACCCGCTTGACCGGCTTGCGCCACTCTCAGTGCTTCCGTGAGATCTTTGGGATCTAGCCGATATAATTCTTCGCCTTTTTTCACCAGTTGGCCTGCTTCCACCTTGCGCTCAGCAATCCGGCCATTCACTTGAAAGGCCACTGGGATTTCTTTGCGGGCTTTCACGGTCCCGGTGAGTTCTAGCTGTTCGGTAGCATCGTGTTTGATGGGGTAGGTCAATACCAATTGTGGCTTTGCCGCAATCTGTTGGTCGGAAGATGCGTCAGAGCAGCCGCTCAGCCAAGGACTAATCAAGGCACTTAACAACAAGCTTTTAGTAATGAGCGAAAATCGATTGGAAAGACCAAGCATAGCCACCTCTGGCAGATTCTGATATTATTAAACGACAGCGTTCAGAAATGTATTATTGAACGTTATCGTTCAATAAACAAGAGTAAACTATGATTTTACCCAGTGGCAGACCGGTTGATCGCAGCAAAGACAAAGCTATCTTATTGGCGGCAAGAGAGATTTTGCTGCGAGATGGTGCAAGCGCATTGACGATGGAAGCGGTTGCCAACAAGGCTGCGGTGTCAAAAGCTACGTTGTATTCACGTTATAGCAATCGCAATGATTTGATTGAAGCGGTGTTACGCGCGCAATCCGATTTTTTTGTCGAATCCTTAAGTTTGGGGGTCACTAATCGTCAGCAATGGTTGGCTGCTGCGGAAGGGTTTAGCGTTCGCTTGTTAGAATATCTGTTTAGCGACGATCACTTATGTTTATTGAAGACCTTGCATGGTCACGAGTGTATGCCGGTGGAACTGCGGGAGCGGATGTACGAACTTGGGCCATTGGCAACTTGCCAACAAGTAGAATCTTTCTTGGCGCTATCGCACCAAGCGGAAATCATCCACTGTCCAGATCCTGAATTCAGTGCAGAGTGTTTGTTTGGGATGTTAGTCGGGATGGATATGCTGCGAAATGTGTTCCATCAAACGTCGAAACGCAATCCGGTAAATATTCCTGCCCATGTGCAACGCGTGCTACAACAGTTTTTACGCATGCACGAACGAGCCAATTAGCTCCGCTCGCGGTGCTGGTGCATTAGCGGGCCGCTGCGCTATGCAACTGTTAACGCTTGCCAATCACTTTGCTTTGACCAATTTGCAATCCAAGAGGGGAGTTGTGCGGCCGGTAGTGGTTTTGCCACACCATAACCTTGCGCAAGTTGGCAGCCCAAGGCCAACAATTGTTTGCCGTGTTCTAAAGTTTCCACGCCTTCCGCCACCACTTGGCGGTCAAATACCAGCGCCAGTTGAATGACACCCTCGATAATTTTTAAATCGTCGGGGTCGATTAACATATCGCGGACAAAACTTTGGTCAATTTTGATGGTTTGAATCGGTAATTGCCGCAGGTAGGTTAAAGAAGAATAGCCGGTGCCAAAATCATCCAATGCAAAACCAAAACCGAGTGATTGGCAACGTTTGATCATGGCACTGGCTAAACCAATGTCGCTAATCGCGGTGCTTTCTAACACTTCGAGTTCAATACTGCGTGGATCTAAGTTGGGGTTTTCCGCTAATTCTTGTTGGAGATAGCGGCAAAAGTCTTCGGTTAACAAATGGTTGGCGCTGATATTGAGGCTAATAACAAGCTGCAACCCTTGGCGTTGCCAAATCGCCGCTTGTCGTAATGTATGTTTGATCACCCACTGACCAAACGCAACTTCTAGGTTGCTGCCTTCAATAAACGACAAAAATGCGCCAGGCGCCAGCAAACCGCGTTCTGGGTGTTGCCAACGGATCAGTGCTTCCGCGCCATAAACTTCGCCTGTGGCCATGTTGACTTTGGGTTGGTAAAACATCACAAACTGATTGTGATTAAGTGCATCTTGCAGCTCATCAAGCATCATCCGATGTTGTAATAGCTGTTTCTCTGTCTGCGGATCAAACCAGTGCACTCTATTTTTTCCTGCTTCTTTAGCTTGAAACATTGCCTTATCGGCATGGCGCAGTAGGGTGTCCGGATCTGAGTTATCGATGGGGTAAAGGCTAACGCCAACACTGGCGGTAACCGACAGCCAATTATGCTCAATTTGCATGGGTTTAGCGATGGCGAGCAGCAGGCGTTGTAAAATTTGATTGCACTCGTGTACCGCGGTCATATCACTGAGTAATACCACAAATTCATCACCGCCGAGTCTGGCGAGGGTATCTTCCGGTCTTAACATGGCTTCGAGGTTGCGGGTCACATGGATGAGTAATTGGTCGCCGACTAAATGGCCATAATGATCATTAATGGCTTTAAAGCCATCGAGATCTAACATACAGACTGCGCAATTTAAGTTCTGGCGGACCGCGCGGATAATCGCCTGATTAAAGCGTTCTGACAATAAGCGACGATTAGCCGCACCAGTGAGCGTGTCGTAGTGTGCAAGTTGTTTTAATTCGGCTTCATGCGCTTTGATTTTCGAGATATCGGAAAAGATGCCAATATATTCGACCAAATCACTTTGTTGGTGCGGCACTTTCGAAATAGACAACATTTCGGTGTAGATAGTGCCGTCTTTACGGCGATTGATAATTTCACCGCGCCATATTCCTTGTGTGCTTAATTGCTCCCAAACTTGCTGGTAAAAATGTCGGTCGTGGATTTCAGACGACAAAATTGCAGGGGATTTGCCGATGACTTCTTCAGCGCTGTAGCCAGTAATTTTACAAAATGCTGGGTTCACTCTGCTAATTCGGATGTTGTGGTCAGTGACCATGATGCCTTCGGAGCAACTATCAAACACTACTGAGGCTTGGCGTCCTGCTTCGGTTAGCAGGCGACGCTCATGGATGTCGGTATGAGTGCCAGACATTCTGGTGGGCGCGCCGGTTTCATCCCATGCTACTACTTTGCCGCGAGTCAGTAGCCAACGCCAGTCACCGGATTTGTGTTTAGCGCGAAACTCTAGTTCGTACAGCGGGGTTTTTCCGGCGATATGTTCGGCAATCGCCGTTCTGGCACTCACTAAATCCTCAGGATGAACGATGTGCTGCCAATCACTTGGGTTGGTGTTGATATCACCGCGCTGGTAGCCAATCATCGACAGCCAACGATCGCAAACCTGCATCTGATCGCTCACCAAATCCCAATCCCAAAAGCCGAGTTCTGCGCCTTCTAATGCCCGCTGTAATTGTTGCTGACTTGCAAGTACCGCTTGTTCTTGCGCTTTGCGTTGTGAAATATCCTGTACTGTGCCGCTGAGCGCATAAATATGGCCTTGTTCGTTAATATTGGCGACGCCTCGAAGTAACAGCCAACGTGTTGGTACGCCCTGCATTTGTACTTCTAATTCGTATGGCGTCGCACTTTGTTCACATTGTTGGTGAGCCTGAAATAGACGTTGCCAGTCACTGTCGATAAATTGATTTTTTAATTCAGCAAAAGGGATAGGACCAAGAGCTGGATCTCGTTGGTGGAGTTGATAAAGTTCTGCGGTCCACTCGGTGGTTTGACTGGCAATATCCCAGCGCCAGCCGCCAAGTTTGGCTAAATTTTGCGTTTCTTGTAAAGCTTGCTGGCTTTGTTGCAAAGCTGCAGCTTGCTGCTTCAAAGCGGTGATATTGCGAGAAATACCAAAGAGACCGACAATGTTTTGGTCATGGTCAAAGATAGGCCCTTTAAGTACTGAAAACCATTGAGCTTGGCGGGATGGCGGTTGAAAGTGCTCTTCATACTGGTGCATTTGCGCGCTTGCCAACACCTGTTGGTCGTGCGCAACAAACTCGGCAACGACGTTAGGCTCAAATAATTCGTTGTCAGTTTTGCCTAGCATTTGCGCAGCGCTAAGCTGGAGGATTTCGGTTGTGGCGCGATTGACTAATTGATATTTGCCATCTGGGCTTTTGACGAATATCGCGTCATCGGTTCCTTCAATAACCGAATCCAGTAAACGGCGCTGCGCCGCCACGTGGTGCAACAGTTTGCGCAGAGAATGACTGAGCCAACTGACCGCAATCCCGTTAATCAGTAAGAAAAACCACTGCAACAACAAGTAACTTTGTAAAGGCGAATACCAAATCTGGGAGCCAAGCATCCATGCCGTGCTCGTGGCTGCAATAAAAGTAGCGAGCAGGCCAGGGCCAAAGCCACCAAGCAGTGCCGAGACCACGATGGGAAACATCATCACTATCATCATCGGCCGGTCACTGATATCCACCGGCAAGAGGATGCGCAGTTGCAAAACGGAAATGACTAGCGCGCAAGCAACGATGTAATGGCTGATATTGCTATGATGAGGTGCAGCCAAACTCTGAGTGACGTCAATTTTTTCCCGTTGTCGCACTAAGCGTTGCATCAATAGGTACCAAACTGCCGCGCTGGCACAAATAAAAAATAGCCCTTTTACCGTGGAGAATTCGATTAAGTCAGTGGGGGTGATAAAAACGGTAAGCAATTGATCTGAAAGTAATATCCACAATGTAGCAAAGGCGAGATAGGCCAACACTGATAAACGAATGAATTGCTGTTTATTATTCAATGGACCTCCTCTACTTATTACAACTGACATCTACTGCTCAAAGACACAATAAGCGGCTTCCACCGGTTCTCCAAGGATTTTCGGTAAGCTGCTATTTTTAATGGACTAACTGCAAGAAAACGTCGACGAATGATTAAATATCAGTCTGAGCAATTGCTTACCGATTCTCTTTCAATTAATTGCGGCAGGAATAGGTGAGTACGATGCCCAACCGCTTCTGCTTGCGTGCTTAATTCGATGGCTAATTTTGTCGCATAACTTGCCATTTCTTCCACCGGATAATGCATGGTTGTCAGTTGTGGCCTGCAAGCTCTTGCCACAATTAAATCGTCAAAGCCTATTACCGAGACATCTTCGGGTACGCGTAATCCCGCAGCAAAGAGCGCATGAATTGCCCCAACTGCCATCAGATCGTTATATGCCAGCAAGGCGGTAAACTGGATATTTTTTGCCAATAATGCCTGCACGGCTTGCATGCCGCCTTCAATGTTGGCGGTAGATTCTTCAATGGCATCTTCTTTTAATTCAATTTGTTGCGTGCTAAGCGTTTGCCGGATCCCGGTCAGTCGTGCTCCTGGATCACCATTTTGGTAAATACTGGTGATGACGGCAAAGTGGCGATGTTTTTTATCCAGTAGAAAACGGGTTGCTTCACTGGCACCAGCAATGTTATCAAGCCACACACAGCGGTTGGCAATCGCTGGAATATAGCGGTTGATTAACACTAACCCTGGGATCTCCGCAGCAAGTTTTATCAAGGTTTTTTCGTCAGAATATTCGCTATGCAGAATAATTGCCTGGCAGTTGTGATCACGCAACGAATTGATTGCCAGCAATTCAGATTCCGTTTCATACATAGAGTTGGCCATCAGCAATTTATAATGTTGTTCGCGCGCGGTTTTTTCCACGCCTGCGGCCAGCGTGCCAAAAAACGTCATAGCCAGCTTAGGCGTGACCACACCAATAGTGCTATTGGTTTTGCTAACCAAGGCTTGCGCATTACTATTTGGCCGGTATCCAAGTTCTTTGATCACTTTTTTCACGCGGGCACGACAGGCGTCACCCACTTGATGATTGCCATTAATGACTCGCGATACCGTCGCAATTGACACTCCGGCGACGCGCGCTACATCTTTAATAGTGACCATCATTAATACTCCTGAAAGATGGGGTGCGGCGCAAGCGCGCCAATAAATACAAAATAGCAAGACTACAGGCAAAGGTGCCAAGCGCCAAGACTAGCCTAAGCACAAGTAAACTATGCTCACTTTGCGCAGCGCCAAGCGCGGCGGAAAAACCGGACCAATTTAGCGTGGCACCAGATAACAACATCGCCACAGCACCGCTCATACTCACTACCCAATGATGCAAACCAGAGATTTGGCCAAATGCCATCGGTTGATCACTGGAGGGTTTGGCTAGTAACGGGGGGATTAACATCACCATCGCTGTCCACGCTGGGCTGCATAGTAAGGCATCCAGCAATAACCAATAGCCAACCCCTGGGGTGAACAGCAGCCATTTAGCTAATCCGCCGATGGCATTTAAGGTAAACACCCAAACGAGGACTGTACCAATACTGTAGCGCTGACTGAGTTTTGCTAAAACTGGCACTGATAATAAACCAACAACAGCATAACTTG
The DNA here is from genome assembly GCA_041914845.1 of Alteromonadaceae bacterium. Lineage (GTDB taxonomy): Bacteria > Pseudomonadota > Gammaproteobacteria > Enterobacterales > Alteromonadaceae > Pararheinheimera. The sequence goes on along the minus strand of JAYSCP010000001.1, from coordinate 290,426 downwards.
TTGATAATAATGCTTTCCACCAAGAGCCTGCAGCCAAATCCCCGTCAAACATAAAGTAGACCAGCAAATAATAATCAGCCCCGGCAACCCATGCACAGCCACCTAATTGTAATAAACAGATGGCAAATAACAGCCGTAATGGCCCCGGTTGATATAACAGTCGAAAGCTCTGGCGTAAGCTGTTTTGCTGAATGTCAGTCGGTTTTGCTGGTGATGGGGCTGCAGCGCGATGTTGCTCTGAGCTAAAAAACACCGCGATTAATCCGGGCAAGGCAATCAATAACACTGCGACCAAAGCACCAACACTGCGCACACCTTGTACGATGCCACCAAAAGTTGCCATTTGACTAAAAGGGACCAGCCATTGATAACCCAATGCCCCAAGCTTTTGCACAGCACTGGTGATGCCAAACAATCGGGTACGCTGCTGCTCATTGGCTGATTGTTCAAAGACTAAACTGCTAAGCGGCACCGCCATCAGAGGCAGCGCGGCAAAAAAAATCAGACTGAAACCAGCAAAATAACCCAGCTGCCAATTGGCCGACCAGGTTGTTGGGACTTGCCATATGGCGGCAAAACTACTCGCACAAATTAAGGTTCCGAGCAGCAGAAAAGGCCGCCTGCGGCCAAATCTGCTGTGAAATCGATCCGAATAACCACCAAACCAAGGGCTAAGCGCTGTGCCGAGCAACATTGGCACTGTGAGGGCCAATGCCAACAGCACAGGATCTACTGCCAAGGTCATCTGGTAAAACGGCAGTGCTAACACCATGACACTTTGACTTGCAAAAAATAGTGCCAAATAGCCCATCGCCACGCTAAAAATTTGGCGTGGCAATAATTTTTCGGGCGCGTGCTGTGTTGACCTCGGTGGTAGTTCTAACATTTATTGGCTTCTAAGCAAGGACACTTCCGCCAATTCTACTGCAACACTTTGCGTTGGGCTTGCAATTAAGCGTAACTGCAAACCTTGTAGCTTCGACAGCTCACCAAATTCTAAGGTTTGATGTGGCAGCTGTGCTGGCATAAAGGTTGGGTACGCTTGGGTAAGTTCAGTCGGCATTGGTTTTAGTGCAGCGAATGGTACTACTAAATATCGCCACTGTTCTCCAACCTCAAGTTCAGTGCCAAAGGCCAAGCCGTCGGCATTTAACAACGCAAACTGCACTGATTGTGTTTGGTTGAGCGCGCGGATTTTGATGGCAACCTTATCGTATCCTTGCAGATCGCGAGCAGCTAACCCCAGCGCTGGATTGATCTGAGTTCGCAGCAGGCTTGGCTCAGTAGTGGCCGCAGTTTGTAAGCGCAGCGCCAGACCTTGTTGTCGCTCGCCGGCAACCCAACTTTGGCGGACCTGCGAGGCTTTTGGATAAAGCAACTGCGCCTGATCGTGATCTGCAGAGAAAATCGGCACCATCGCCCCAGTTTGCTGCAACTGCGTGCGGTACAAATGATGATTATCCAGAGCTTGCAATGGGTAGTCCCAAGCTGATGGCAACGCTGCAATGCCATGAGGGAAAGTCAGTTGCTGATTCTTACTCTGCGCGCTAATAAGATATTGCAGTTGGCCGCTTTGTTTCAGGTCGGTCTTACTGAGTTTTGCACAGTAGTTGGCTTTATCCGTGGCTTGCATGGGTTTGCTTTGGAAGTCTTTTTCACCCAGCATCCGCCAGTAAAGCGTTAAAGTTGCAGGTTCATTACTCCCCAATTGCGCGCAGATGGGGAGTGTTTGGGTCAAATCCCAAAGCCGCAGCGGTTGGTGGTGAAGTTGCATCGGTTGTGGCTTGATGGTTGGCAGCCGATAATTTGCCGTTGATTTATTAAGGTTAGCGGTGTCTGCCAGCGCCTGTTGAGTTCTGGCTAGCCAATAACGACCTGGCTTGACTTGAATAGCCCCATCCTTGGCTTGCTGAATGCCTTTCCCCCCATCGCCGAGACTATCGCGACCAAAAAATTGCTCACCAAGCTTTGGCAGCTTTAACGTGAGCGCTCGGGGTTGGGCATAAAGCGCCACCACTTGCCGAGCAAGACTGGAGTTTTGATAAGGATCTTGCAATTGTATCGCATCTGGGTAAACGTCGAGTTGCCAAACGTCTTGACTGACTTTATCGAGAAAATAGGCGCCGCTGCCTTGATATTGCACCAGCGCGGAGCTGCCTACGCCAGCAATATGCTGTAGACGGTTTGGATCCTTTGGCGACAGGTCGGTGCTATTGCTGTGATAAAAATGAGTGTCATTATTGAGAACTGCTAAATCTTGGCTCGGCACTAATTCAACATTGCCAAAGCGGTTGGACGCAGGGTAGGCAGGGAACTGGCTGTTGCGTGGGGTATTTCGAAAAACTTCGCCAGCGATCAGTAAGCTAATTGCTTTGCCTGGAGTGTAGAGCAAGTTGAGATAATGCGTGTTGTACTCAGCATTGGTCGCCGCCAGTGCGGCCGGATCGTAGGCAAATTGCGTGGCCCACTGAAAGCCTGCGCTGCGAAAACTGCGCGCCATCGCAGGATACATCACCGTTTGTGGTACATCGGCCGCATCAAACTCGTAAATCATTTTGGCTTTGTGCTGGCATTTGGCGATATCGGCAAATGGGTTGTGGTAGTTTGCGACTGAACCAAGCACGTTGCTGTGAATACTGCTGTTTTTCAACAATCCAGTTGGATACCATTGGTAGGCAACACCGTCGATATTGCTTGCACACAAAGCCTCGGCGAACTCAGGCCAATTACCTTGCTCGCTAATGTTATAAAACAAAGGCTTAGTTACGCCTGCTGCGCGCATTGTGGTGATTAATTGATTGACGTAATCAGTCACCGGCTCGGCTTTGGCGTGTTTGGGTTCGTTAAACAGTTCAAAAGCGACGATGTTTGGATCTTGGGCATAACTGACCCCATCCAAATTTTTATGCGCCATGAGTTGTTGCAAGTAGCGATGCTGCGCGGCAATCGCTTTGGGCTGTTCGTTCATTTGGTTTTTTGAATAGGGCACAGCAAAACCCGGCTCGACTGGATCTGGAGCCGGATAGCCGCTGCCCCACCAAGCGATAGGCGTAATAATGACTTTGATGTTGTGTTGATGAAGTTGCTGCAGCAGGAAATCAAATAAGGCAAGATGCTCATTGTTAAGCAAATTGCCGTCGCGATCGGTAAGCAACTTATCCCACAAATGAACGCGATAGGCTTTCACGCCCAGTCGCGCCAGATGCGCGACGTCCATAGCAATAGCCTCGCGATGATCAAGCCCCAGCGCGGCAACCGAACGATAACCAAAAGCAAACGGCAGCGAATAGTTAACGCCAAATAACGCCACCTCCTCACCATTTGGCGCGAACAGTACACCGTTTTTAACTTGGTACTCTGACTCGGCTGTGCTCGTAGCTGCCAACGCGGGCAAGCTCGTTGAGCTTGCCGCCAAAAGTCCGGTTAACAGTGCCGCTTGGCAAGCAGTGCGAGTCACTTTGGTTTGCATCAACACCATCTTCGTTTGCATCTTCTTACCACCAGACTGAATAAAATAGGATCAGAATTAACACCACCAGCACCATCGCACTATTAAAACCTTTGCTAGTGCTAAAGTCGATATCCGCTAAATCGACAGAGCCTGTGTGTACTTTGGTTGGTGTTAGCAAGGAAGCTATGACCGCAAGGCCTAAACACAGCAAGAACACTAAGCCGACCCGATCCATAAACGGCAGTTCTGGCCAGAACCAATAGAACAATCCTGAGAATACGGCTGAGCCAACTGCAGCAGCTAACGCACCATTGGCGGTGGTGCGACGCCAGAACATGCCAAGGAAGAATAACACCACAATGCCTGGGGTAAAGAAGCCTGTAAATTCCTGAATGTATTGGAATGCTTGGTCAAAATCACCAAGTAATGGCTTAGCGGTAAATAGCGCAATGACTAAGGCGGTTAAACTGGCAACTCGCCCCACCAACACATAATGCTGCTGGTTTTTATTTGGCTTAATTTGCGCGTACAAATCCATGGTGAACAAGGTCGCGACTGAATTGGTCATTGACGCTAAGCTCGACAGGATGGCTGCCACTAAGGCTGCAAAGATTAAACCTTTTAAGCCGCTTGGCATTAACCCCATCAGTTGCGGATAGGCTTGGTCAGGTTTGGCTAAGTCAGGCAGGATCAGTACCGCAGCAATCCCAGGTAACACGACAATCAGTGGCATCAACAGTTTCAAGAATGCCGCAAAAGCGATACCTTTTTGTGCTTCCGCTAAGCTTTTCGCTGCCAATGCGCGCTGAATAATGTATTGGTTAAAACCCCAGTAACTTAAGTTCATGATCCACATCCCGCCAATCAGTACAGATAGGCCTGGCAAGCTGACATAATGCGGATTGTCAGGGCTTAAAATCATATCGAATTTTTCTGGGGCTTTTGCCAATAAGGTGGTAAACCCTGAGATGACCCCTTGGCCTTGGCCAATCATTTCTAGGGCGAGGTACGACATAAATAAGCCGCCAAATACCAGCAATACCACTTGTAAAATGTCAGTGAACGCAACAGCTTTTAATCCGCCATACAGCGAATAACTCACTGAGAAAATTGCCAATAACGCCATGCTCCAGAATAAATCGATACCAGTCAGAGCATTAACTGCTAGCGCACCAAGCCATAACACTGCGGTCAAATTCACGAACACATACACGGCCAACCAAAACATCGCCAGCGTAGTGCGCACGCGGTTGTCAAAGCGCTGCTGCAGGAACTGTGGCATGGTGTAAATTTTGCGTTTAAGGAAAATAGGTAAGAAGTATTTACCAACCAACATTAAAGTCAGCGCCGCCATCCACTCGTAGGAGGCGATGCCAAGGCCGATGGCATAGCCTGAGCCTGACATGCCAATGATTTGTTCGGCTGAGATATTCGCTGCAATCAACGACGCCCCGATGGCCCACCAAGGCAGGCTATTGCCCGCCAAGAAATACTCGTTAGTATCTTTTTGATGGCCTTGCTCCTCGCGCGACACCCAATAGGCGACAAACAGCAATCCCAGAATATAAATGACAAAAATTGTCATATCCAAAGTTGATAAAGTCATACTTGCCCTGTTTCTCTAGTTGTTAGATTGTTCTGGTCAGACTATGCCGCCTCAGTGGCTTTCACACGCGGGCGCTTGCTAACATCCCAAGTTTTCGAACATCCCTGCATTGCGATAAACCGCAAATTGATGCTCGTTGCGCTGCGCCGTTTCAGCCAGAAACCGGCAAATAGTCCATGGTTACATGCTTGTTTTATTCAGTATTGCTGCGAAGAACCGGCAATATTGACTAAAAAAAGCGATATACAATTTGTTGTTGATATAACTCACCAGCATTGAGTCTGGCGCTTGGAAACTCTGGTCGATTTGGTGCATCCGGCCAGTTTTGCGCCTCTAAACAAATGCCTTGGTATGGCATAAAAGGTGCACTCAAATAACAGCCCATATAGACCTGCAAACCAGGTTGTGTGCTGTGTACTTCAAGTTGCCGCTCGCCACAGCGCAGTCTTGCCAAGCGCCGTAATGGCGCGGGTTCACTCGCACGTTCTGCGTCAGTCGAGTTCACTGGCACAAAACAATGATCAAGCCCATGCGGAAGCGCATCCGAGCGTTCAAACGCTTTTGCTAAACATTGTCCTTCGCGGAAATCTAATGCCAGCGTTTCCACCGCGACTGGCAAGCCGGTCGGGATCCCGTCCAGATCCACAGGAATGACAGTGTCGGCAAAAATTTGTAATTCATGGTCACGCAACTGTTGGCCGTCACCCAGATTGAAGTAACAGTGATTGGTGAGGTTCACCACAGTTTCGCTGTCGCTAATGGCGGTGTAATTGATTTGCACATCGTTGTGGGCGAGTTGAATTGTTTGCCAAATTTGGAGGCGGCCAGGAAATCCCTGATCGCCATTTGCGCTATCTAAATACAGCACCACACGTTCAGCACTGTGACTGAGCACTTGCCATGTTTGGTACTGATAACCTTGAGGGCCTCCATGCAAAGTATGGCGGCCTTGGTTGGCCTGCAACTTTACTAATTCACCTGCTGAATTTGGATAACTGGCATTGGCGATGCGATTGGCATATCGTCCCGCTGTTGCTCCCATACAAGCCGTATCTTGCTGCCATTGTTCAGGGGTTTGATAACCTAACGTCAGTGCTTGGCCTTGCCAGTGAATACTTGCCACGGTCGCACCATATGGCAATACTTGCACGACTAAGCCTTCGGCATTGCAAAGACGCAAAGGCGTAAAGGGCGAGATATCAATGCCCGCAATTTTTACGCCAGTCGCTGTTTCCTGACCGTGCCTATCATTTGGTGGGGTCAGGGTTTGCGATGCAGCTATCGCGTTTTGTCGCGTTGCTGTTTGCATCAGTGCTGATCCTTTGGCAGTTCTTGAGCACCTTGGCTGGCAGTGCAAACAAACATGGTGGCGTGCAAGCCCGAGAATGCCGGATAGGTTGCATCAACACGCGCCATAACCTCAGGCACTAAATCGTGTGGGAGTAATGCCACCACACAACCGCCAAAACCGCCGCCAGTCATGCGGACGCCACCTTGTTCACCAATAACATCGCTGATTTCAGAGACTAAAAAGTCAATAGCAGGCACGGTAATGGCAAAATCGTCACGCATTGAGGCGTGTGATGCGGCCATCAATTGGCTTAAGCTTGCGACATCGCCCTCGGCAAGCGCTTTGGCTGCAGCGAGGGTTCGGGCATTTTCGCTGACTACATGCCGAGCGCGTTGATAAATCAGCGGATCCAGCGCGGTGGCTGCCTGTTCTAGCATCGACAAACTGACATCACGCAGTGCTTGAACGCCAAAAAACTGTGCGGCTTGCTCGCATTGCTGCCGACGCTCGTTGTAGGCGCTATCGACCAAACCTCGTTTGACGTTGGAGTTGATAATCAACACCGATAAACTTGAGCTCATCGGCACGGCCTGAAACTGCAACGAGCGGCAGTCTAGCAACATCGCGTGTCCGGCTTGGCCCGCTGCGCTCACCAATTGATCCATAATGCCGCATTGGCAACCGGCAAACTGATGTTCTGCTTGTTGGCCGTTTAAGGCGTTTTCCGCAGGCGACAATGGTGCGCCAGCCAAACTACTTAAACCAAGCCCGAGCACCATTTCTAAAGAGGCTGAAGAGCTCAATCCTGCGCCTTGTGGGACATTGCCAGCGACTACCAAGTTACACCCTGGAACAGCGATGCCTTTGGCAACCAGGCCTGCCACCACACCGCGCACATAATTGGCCCAGCGAGGGCTGGCGACAGGGGTGATAGCCTTTGTTAAATCAATCAGATGCAGCTCATTATAATCTGCGGCATAAATTTGAATCACCTGGCTTTGGTTCAACTCGCTTGCCAACACTGTGGCAAATTGGATGGCACATGGCAGTACAAAACCATCGTTGTAATCAGTGTGCTCACCAATTAAATTAACCCGCCCAGGCGCGCTGAATAACTGGGTTGGAGTGCTTTGAAATTGTTGTTGGAAGTGGGCGCGCACAGCAGTGATTAACGACATGATTCAGTACTCGATTGGCCAAGGGTTTGACTTGAAGTTTTATAATGTTGGCTTGAGACTGCCCGTAAGCGCTCAGCCGCTTGCTCTGGGGTCATATCACGCTGGGTTTCTGCCAGCATTTCATAACCAACCATAAATTTTTTCACGCTGGCGGAGCGCAACAGTGGCGGATAAAAATGCGCATGCAATAACCAATGACCGTAATCGCTAGTGCTATCGTTTGCCAATGGATAAGGGGCGGCGTGCCAACCCATTGAATAAGGGAATGAACATTGGAATAGATTGTCGTAACGACAGGTCAACGCTTGCAGAATTTGTGCAAGACTATGTTGTTGTTCAGAAGTCAGTTGCTCCAAACGTTGCACGGCCATTTTCGGTAATAACAGGGTTTCAAACGGCCAACTTGCCCAATAGGGCACTACAACCAACCAATCGGCATTTTCATCAACGATGCGGCTGCGATCTTGCAGTTCCAATGCCACATAACTTTGCAACAAATTGCGCTGGTGCTGTTGATAATATTGTCGCTGCTTGTCGTCTTCCCGCGCTGGCAATGTCGGAATGCCGTGGCTGGCCCAAATTTGGCCATGCGGATGTGGATTAGAGCAGCCGTTAATCGCGCCTTTATTTTCAAAAATTTGTACCCAACGATGGCTTTGCCCCAGCTCTTGATATTGGGCCGTCCATAACTGGATCACTTGCACAATTTCAGTTAAAGCCAGTTCGGGCAGCGTTTTGCTATGATCAGGTGAATAGCAGATCACGCGGCTTAAGCCTTGTTCTGCTTGTAACACCAATAAATCATCGACATTGCTTTGGTGCGTCGGTGTGTGCTGGTTGAGTGCGGCAAAGTCGTTTTGAAAGACAAACGGGCCCTGATAATTCGGGTTTTGCTCGCCATTAATCCGCTGGTTGCCCGGACACAAATAGCAGTGTTCGTCATACGCTGGCAGCTGCTTTTCATCAGCCGCTTCAACTTGGCCTTGCCAAGGCCGTTTTGCCCGATGCGGCGAGACTAAAATCCAATCACCAGTTAGCACATTCAGCCGACGATGCGGGTGCTGGGTCGGTTGAAAAGATTCGGTCTGACAAGATTCGGTCTGACAAGATTCGGTCTGACAAGATTCGGTCTGACAAGACTCGGGTTGAAACTGCTGGCTCATTGCGACTCCTTTGACTGCTGAGTGTCGGTGTTATTGGCTTGAGATGAAGGCATTGGCTGGTTAGTGCTGAGGTTGGCATAACCTGTTGGGTTTTGTTGCTGCCAACGCCAAGTGTCAGTGACCATATCAGTTAACGTTAATTGCGCTTGCCAGCCTAATTGTTGCTTTGCCTTGCTAGCATCGGCATAACAGGCCGCGACATCGCCAGCTCGTCTTGGGCAAATGGTCAGTGGCACTGGGTGACCACTGACGGTGCGAAATGCATTCACCATTTCCAAGACCGAGACACCACTGCCTGTGCCTAAATTAAGGCGATGACAACCTGCTGATTTGGCGAGTTGTAACGCAAGACAATGGCCTTGCGCTAAATCTTCCACATGGATGTAGTCACGAACCCCTGTACCATCGGGCGTTGGATAATCATCGCCAAACACCGACAACTGGTCGCGTCTGCCAATGGCGACTTGACTGATAAATGGTAATAAGTTGTTAGGAATGCCGCTTGGATCTTCCCCAATCAGGCCAGATGGATGGGCGCCAACAGGGTTGAAATAACGCAAACAAACCGCGCTGAAACTGCTATCTGCTTGGCAATAGTCCGCAATAATCTGTTCAACCATCCATTTGGTGCGGCCATAGACACTTTGCGGCTGGATAGGCGATTGTTCCGTTAGCGGTAATTCGCTGGGGTCGCCGTATACGGTTGCTGAGGAGCTAAAAATAAGGCTTTTCACTGCAAATTCCTGCATGACTTCCAACAACTGTAAGCTGCCGGCGACGTTTTCGCGGTAATAACGCAGTGGTTCGCGCGTGGACTCGCCCACGGCTTTGAGTCCTGCAAAATGAATGACTGCATCAATATTATGGGCGGTAAAAATCGCGGCCAACGCGGCGTAGTTGCCAATGTCTGCTTGATAGAAGTGCGGACGATGTCCGCTCAATTGTTCAATCCGTTGCAGCACCGCAATATTACTGTTAGCCAGATTATCCACCAGAACCAATTGATGGCCGGCAGCAAGCAGCTTAACTGCGGTGTGCGAAGCGATATAACCGGTACCGCCGGTGAGCAGAATGTTCATACAAGTTCCTGTTACTTCTTGCTATTTTTTAGTGTTTGCAGCGTCAGACTGGCGCCACGTAAACCTTCTGCGCTGACACTAATTGTGCCGCCACTCGCGGTCTCGACCAGCATGGCCGCGACGCCACGTTCAGTTTGCGGAGTTTCTGGGTTTAATAAGCGCAAACCGCTCTTATCCGTTTGAAATTGCACTGGCAAATGCTGGACAGCCACTAAATTGCCCTCGTCATCCAGCACATCGGCATAAACAAATACTTGATCAAAGGCTTCGACTTTAGTGCTTGCAGTTTCGACACGAAGGCGTAACTGCGCCGGTTTCCCAGGCGTTTTGACTTGATGTGTCGCGACGATTTTGCCGTTGATGAATGCTTTGGCCGTCAGGGTACCGGCGACAAATTTGTCGAGATTAAAGCTAAACGGCGGTTGCGCTAATTGATGGCTAAATTGGTCTTGGTCTGGCTTTTGTCGCGCGATGAGCTCGTCGTTACGCCACAGTTCTACTTGCTCAGCATTACTAAAAACCCGCACTTGCAACGCCGAATCTGCAGTCCAATCGCTGGCTATAAATACCATTGGGCCTGATGGATATGCTGGGTTTTGCTCACTCGCAGGGCGCTGACTTTGAAAAAAGTAATAGCTGTATTTAGGCAAGCGGTTGATGCTCATAATGCCTGACGCTTCCAAATCGTTGGCATAACCGCGGTTGTAATCGAACATCACCCAATAGCCATCGGCAAACGCTGGGGTGTTGAAATTATCGTTATGCGCTTCCTGCAGATTGCGAGCTTGTTGCAGCAGCGGTTTTTCGCCGGCGGATAACAGTTGGCGAGAGGTGCGTTCGGCCGGCTTTAAGCTGTTCCAATGATGCTGGGCAAACCCGGCATCCTGTGCGTAATACTCCCAATCGCCATATTCGGAGACGATGTACGGCTGAGTTGGTGGGGTGTAATGTTGCAGTCGGTGCTGACGAGCTTGCAGGTAAATATCAAAACCAGGAGTCCAACCTGCTGAGTAGGCCGCTGGTGCATGTTGTTTTACCGTTTGATGCAATGTCGAAATTAAGCTTTCTGGCATTGGTGTCTCATTGAGCGAGCATTCGAACGCCAAAATACTTGGGCGATGCCGACTCCGACGCACTAAGTCAGCACAGCTTTGGACGATGTAGGCAGAAAACGCCGGATCCGCGCTGTAGTACTGCCAGCCAGGCACCGCGTCTAGCAGCAACAAGCCAAGTTCGTCAGCGGCATCCATAAAAGCTTCGGACTGTGGATAATGAGAAAGACGGACGTAATCAAATCCTGCGCCTTTGATGCGGACCGCATCGCGATAATCCGCAAGTGCAGAGCTGGCATAGCCAACATGTGGGAATTCTTGGTGTCGATTCACCCCACGCAAATAAGTCACTTTGCCGTTTAACAGCAGCTGATGTTGCTGATTAAAGGCGATGCTGCGAAGGCCAATTCGCCGCGTTTGTTGTTCAAGTTGTTGCTCACCTTGCCAAACGGTCGTTTGTAATTGGTATAACTTAGGTTGTGCCGGGCTCCACAGCTGCGGAGCTTGCAGACTGAGCTCTTGCGCAACTGACAGCTGTTGGTTTGCGCCAAGTCGTGCCTTGCTGCGGGTGTTTGCCACCAGTTTTTTGCCGTCAAACAGTTGCTGTTCGATTTCTACGAGTTTTGCTTGTTTGGCGGTGTTGTTCAGGCCGGTTTTCAGCGCAATAGTGGCTTGCTGTGCATCAAGCTTCGGGTAAGAGATTTCGATGGCACTAAGTTGCCGAGTTGTCGCGGCTGGCAAGGAGGCATTGGCTTGGGCTGGCAGTTGATCATTGCCCAAATGAATGGCAGGGCGGCGTTGTAACAGCACTTCTCGGTACAGGCCACCGTAGAAATTAAAATCGAGTTGAGCTAAGGGTTTGGGGCCAGTAATCGCATTATCGCGGTTATCCAAACGCACCATTAATTCGTTGTCACCGCTTTTAATAAACTGGGTTAAATCAACGGTAAAAGGTAAATAGCCACCAAGGTGTTGTTTTAAATGTTGGCCGTTTAGATAAACATCGGCAATGTTCATGGCACCGCCAAAGTGCAACCAGAGTTGCTGATCCGCCAAGGTAGCAACGTTGATGGTGGTTTTATACCAGGCTGTACCTTGCCATTGTTGGTTGACCACTAAAGGCTCGAGCACTGGCGTATGCGGAACTCGGACTTGTTGCCACTTGCTATCGGCCAGAGGCAGTTGCCCTGCGCCGGTCATGGCGCTGGTAAATAGCCAATGTTGAAGGTGCACGTCACAACTTGTTGTGGCACAAGCCTTCAGATCAGTTGTTGGCATTGCTTGGTTTACTGGCGTGCTAAACGCGCCTTGGCTTGTGCTTATTGCAGTGGTCAACAAAGCGACTTTACTTAAAGCCAACAGCAATGTCTTAAGTGTTGAGTTGGTTGAAAATGGCGTCATCGTCAACTGGTTACTTGGTGTCATTTTATAAATTCCGTGAAAGCTCAATAGTTTGGCGGCTACAGTCAGGCTCAACTAAGCGGCGTTACTCTAGGCGTAATTGGTTTCAACCTTGGGCCTAAGCACCAGTTCATGCCAATGCACATGCGAAGGGGTGTCGAGCATGGCAACGATCGCTGATGCAACTTCCGTTGGGCATAGGTAATCAGGGCGTTCTGCGGGGCGAAACTCGGTATTGACGCCACCTGGATAGACGCAAAGAACGCGGATTCCACTGCCTTGCAGTTCTTTGCGCATGACTTTGCTGTAGCCGTCCAATGCTAATTTGCTGGCGGTATAAGCCCCGTTGTAGGGGTTGGCGAATAGACAGCAGGTTGAAAGCACGTTGAGGACAGTGCCTGTTTCTCGCGCCAACATACTTGGCAACACCGCAGCACAGAGGCTAACGGGCGCAAAAAAATTCAATTGCATCATGGCGTTCATGGCTGAGTAGTCGGGGGTTGCGCTGGCATCACGACTAAGATTCGCGCCTGCGCAATTGATCAAGATATCGACTGGCGCTTTTGCCTGTGCCGTTGCCACAAATTCAGCAATTGCCTCGCGTTGGCTTAAACAAAACGCGGCGCTATGCACGAGTTGCTGCGCAGTTGCTTGCGGTGATGATTGTTGTTCGATTTGTGCGATAGTACTGGCCAGTTTGTCGGCTTGGCGTCCTTGTAAACTCAGACGATAGCCTGCGCTAGCCAGTTGCACAGCCAAGGCGCGGCCAATGCCTGACGATGCGCCAGTCAACAATACATGATGTTTCATGGGGATACTCCGCAAACAGCGTTGCAGTCAGTGGCAATCGAATCGTTTGCCACTGACCGTGATGGACTTACATTGAGTATGAGAAACCAATCAAGTAACGACGGCCCCATTCAAGGTAACTACCAGGGCGAGTCACATCATTATCGAAGTAACTTTGTGATGCTTCGTTGGTGAGGTTTTGCCCTTGCAGCATCAATTTCAGTTGCTCATTCACTTCATAAGAAATGCTGGCATCCACTGTGCGTTCGGCACTGATGCTATTAATTTCTGTTGGTGTCCAGCTACCTACACGGGTGAAACTGCTGCGGTAGTTGTATGACACTTTGGCATCAACCCCTGAACGGTAGTACCACAGTGTTAAATTGCCGACATGTTTTGATAAACCGCCAAGAGGTAGCGGATTTTCAACCGGCACAAATTCGTGCACGTTACTATCGGTGTAAGAGTAGTTGCTGTAGAAACCCAACCCGTCAAATGGCGCTGGTAACGAGGTAAAGGCTTTTTGATACATCACCTCGACGCCTTTGATTTGGCCGCCATCGCCGTTCATTGGGCCGGTGAAATCATAATCGACGCCATCAACTGTCAGTTTTTCAGTGCTGCTGCCAATATGCGATTCTAAATCTTTGAAGAAGAATGACGTCGTCAGCGCATGGTCATCTTCAAAGAAATATTCGAGGCCGATATCAAACTGGTTGGCTACAAATGGGTCTAGCAGTGGGTTGCCGCCAGAGCCAGTTTTCAGTGGACTTTGTGAATCCAATTGGAAGCCGGTACGCATTTCAATCAACGGTGGCCGCGCCAGTGCCCGTGATAAACCGATGCGCAATTGCGTTTGCTCATCAAGACTAATGTTGAGGTTCACCGACGGCAATACTTCGGTGTAGCTGTGGTCAAGTTCAATTGGACCAAACACGCCGTCTTTGGTTTGATGGCCTGCTGATGTTGACGAGGTGTGTACCAAGCGCACACCGGCGTTGCCTGTGTAAGGGAAGCCAAAGATTTCAGCGTTTAATTTCACCATCGCATAAGCCGCTGAGTTGGTTTCGCTGACAAACCAGCTATTGATATGGTCTTGATTTTGTTTCACTCGGCCATTGCGGCTACCGATGCCGCCAAAGCCTTGATCTGCAACATATTGCCAATCTTTGAAGCTATAAAGTGCTGGTGCAACAAAACCACCACCAAGCTGGTAGTTGCGGCCGTAGTCGCTGAGCTTGTTATTCGTAACGCCTTGCCACCAGCTGATAACATCGTTGTCTTTTTCGCGGTCACTGACCCGAGCACCAAAGGAGAATGAGTCAACGGCATGCCATTCCATGTCGCGTTCAAAATCTAGTTTGGCACTGGTCATTTCATCGGTTAACTCGCGATCGCTATCCACAGTCATGCCGTTAATGGTGTAGCTTGCTGGGTTGCTGATATCTTTATCGACGATAACGCCCAAGCGACCGCCCTGGGTGTTCCATTGCACATCCAATGGCGGAGTGCCATTAAAGGTCGAGGTAATATTCACCCAGCGTGATTCGATACTTGCCTCTGAATAGCCAACATCAGCGCTAATAGTCCAAAAATCACCATTCCACACCGATTTAAGCCCTGTGCTCATGAGTTCATTGGCTTGGAACCAAGTGGCATTATTGGCAGAATGGGTACCCCAGAGTACGCCGCCGCCAGTGATTTGTTGGCTGCCATCCGCTTTCGTGATGATTTGCGCTGGGCTTTTCGAATTATTGTAATTCCAGTTAGAGTCACCGTTCCAGTTACCCCAACCATCGAACCAGAATTGGTCTTCGCGTTCGGTAATATCGAACTCTGAATAGAATAAATCGTATTTGAGATTCAGTTGTTCGCTGGCTTGCCATTCTAAAATGGTCATGGCGCCAGTCCGTTGATTGTCACCGAGTTTGGTGGCTGCTTTACCGCCCCAAGGCGCGGCTTCTTTAATGCCATCGCCATTAACATCGCCCTGATTACTTGGGTTTTTGTTATAACCATACGAGCTGGTTTCACGTTGCAGTGACGGTTGGTCTTGGTAAGTGAGGCCAACGACTACACCAAAATTCTCGCCAAATTGGTCAACGTAAGAGAAACTTTCTTTATGGCCATTGGCATCAGCGCCAGCATCTTTTAAATCATGGCCTAATTGATAGTCCATCAGATGGCCGGTCACTGTGACGCGCTGTTTACCTGCGGCTAAAGGGCTAATGAAGTTCATGTTGACTAAGCCCGAGATGCCGCCTTCAACGTGGTTGGCAACAGGGCTTTTAAAAACTTCGACAGAGTTAATCAGTTCAGAAGGGAATTGCTCATAGCGCACTTCACGGCTTGGCTCGGCACTGACAATTTCACGGCCATTCATCGTTGCCATATTCAGGCGTGGTCCCATGCCGCGGATAGAAATACTAGAGGCATTGCCGCGATCACGTTCAGCCGCAACACCAGGCAAGCGAGCGATGGCGTCGGCGATAGTGACATCAGGTAATGAACCTAAATCGTCGGTAGAGACAATTTCAACAACACTGTCGGCTAATTTTTTTTGCCGCAGTGATTTACCAAGGGTGGCACCAAAGCCTTTAACTTCAATGACTTCGATTTCTTTTTCAGTGCTTGCTGGATTTGTAGTCTGCTGAGCTTGAGCCATAGCACCGAAAAATAATGGCGATATCGCCAGTGCTAACGCTGTTTTGTTAAACGTTTTCGTCATATTCCACCCCTGTCAGAGTTTATATTTTATTAGGCTATCGTCGATTGCGACAGTCATATTCGGTATTGTTCGGATAATAACCGTTGATACGAGCAGGTGAATTTATATCACCTTAGGAAAACGTTTTCCAATTAATTTTGAGTGCACCTTTTCGTGTAATTCTATTTGCATGATTATTATCGTTATTTTTATAGAAAACATTTGCTGCATTGCTGTGTTCGCTGGCGCAATTGACAGACTTTTAGCCATGATCTGCGAACGCTTAAATGCTATGTTGCGATTTAAGTTGTGTTTGTCCCTAATTTTCCTTATTTTCTTGCCCCTTGTTCAGGGAATGCCATAAAAGGAAATTGAGATGCGGAATGTTTTACTGATGTTAGGTGTGGTTTTTGCTGCGGGGGTTATGGTCGGAAAACAATACGGCTACCAACAAGGATTTGCTGCGCATGCACAATTGCCTATTGCCGAACCTAGCAAAGAAGCATTTTTTGATACCCCAGATGAATATCTTGCGCCAGTTAGTAACGAGCCGAAAAGCCCAGTATTTCAATGTGACGGCCGTCAGCATTGCACGGAAATGCGTAGCTTGGCGGAAGCCGAGTATTTCATGGCCAATTGCCCTGGCGTCAAAATGGATGGTGACCAGGATGGTCAACCATGTGAACAACAGTTCCGACACTAAGCCGCTTTATTCGATACAATAGCGGCATGTTCTATCAGCGCTGACCGAGATTTCGATGCAACTGCTTAATTTAATGCACCAACCCTCTGCCATTCCGTTAATTGCAAGCTGGCATTTTGCCGAGTGGCACGCGTTATTTCCGCAAAAAAACGCGCAAGATTTTGCTGACGATTTGGCTTGTTGTTTACATGATGCAAGCCAAGATGAGTTGCAACAACCGCTGCCACAAACGTGGTTAGTGCTAAGCGCGCAGGGTGAGATTTGTGGCACAGTTTCCTTGTTGCTGTCGGATATGACGACCAATCAAGATTTATCACCTTGGCTTGCCAACGTGTTTATCGCGCCTGAGTTCCGTGGGCAAGGGATCGGCAAGCAAGTTGTACAAGCCGCAATGGCAAAAGCTGCCGCCCGACAAGTGAGTCCGCTGTATTTATTTACCGAGGATCAGCAACAGTTTTATCAGCGGCTGGGTTGGCAACTATTAAAGCAGGAGCGTTATGAAGGGGAGTGGGTCAGTATTATGAAATGGTGTTATGTTCCAACGACCTAACTAGGGTCATCCTGTTAAATTTGGAGTACTCCCGTGCAAGTGTTTTTCCGATTGTTACGTCTAAATAAATTACAAATGGTGACTTTGTCGAGGTTGTTCGCGGATCTGCAGGTGAACGAATTTCCGACTCATTATGCAGTCGCAGTGCCATTGTCGACTGAGCTGCTTGAAGAGTTGATGATGTTTGTGGTCCGTCAGCAAGTCGAGCTCGACGATTGCGATATTCTGCTGCAACTGTCGACGCTTGAGGTCGCACAGGCTGTGCCGGTGTCGGTGAATCAACTTTTAAAACACTTTGATTGTCGCCTGAGCGTAGAGTACCGCGCTCAGGCTGAAAATCTCTAAATACACTGCCAATTAAACTTGTCGAGATCGCGAAGTTTAGCGTCTTGGTAAATTGTAGTGAGCCATGTTTGGCACAGCATATTCGATTCTTCGCTATTGACACCCCACAAGGTATAGATAGCGCGTCTCTCTGAAGTCATTGATTGCACGTGTAAATATTTATTTGGCTGCTGATTTGAATTGAGCATGGATAGGTAGCGCGGACTCAACGTTTTTTTGCATTCGACACTCGTCGTCGTGCATTGCAATCCTTTGTGGCAGAGATTGACGAACTGCGCTAAAACTGGCTCGTTTTCACAGCGTCCCATGCCGTTAACTTCTTCTACTGTCACTAAGTTCAGCGTTCTGCCGTCAAGGTAAGTCGAGATTTTTGTTTCGCGAAACACTGGCGGGCTAAAAAGTTCTTGTTGGTAATAAAAGCAATAACCGGCACCACCTAGTGCGGCAAGTAATAACAGTGTTCTCATTCTGACACTTCCTTATGTTTTATTATTAGTGGTTGTCTCTGTTTATCGTGTTGATACTTCCAGGATTCAACACCATGATTTTAAATGTATTTTTGTTTTATGGTTATTTTTTGGCGCTGGATTATAACAGATGTTTCTAATTTATTGGCTGCTTTTTCAGCCTAAAAAGGGGCGGTATATGTAAAATAAATGAATTAGTTGTTCTGCATTTAAACGATTTTTTAAATGCTCGAGCTATTGCCAAAAGGGGCTAGACCTAGGCCCTAATTTCGGTATATGCTGATTTGTAGTTGAAAAAGGAACTGATTTTGGCCGAATTCACGTCCAGCTTTTCCGTAGCTTTTGTGTGCTGCTTTGGGCTATGGCGCCTATAAAAGATGACGCTTTAGCCACCGTTTTTTGAGTGTTGCTTCTGCCCTGAAAGTCCCCCCGGCTCTAGCCAGTTCAACGTGCATGTTGCTCCGCTGGCTTGCTCAGGGCAGAATCAACCCAAGTTTCTTCGCTGGGTCAAAACTCATGTCACCATCGTCGCATCATCCTGATACAAATCAGCCACAAGCGCTTGGCAATGTCGCGATTTTACTCACTCGGTTGAGTCCTTGGTTTGCTGGGTTGTCGGCTAGCGAACAACAGCAATTGTTGACGTTAGCACAACCTAAACAATTGCCGGTGGGCCAGCGTTTATTTAGTCGGGGCGACAGTTTCGATGGCATTTATGTGTTATTGCAGGGCGGGGTGTTGATCGCAGGCGTGGATCAAACCGGCAAAGAAGCCTTGTTGACCATCGTGGAAGGCGGCGATTTTATTGGTGAGATTGCCTTGTTCGACAAAAAACCGCGAACTCATGACGCGACGGCAAGCAGTGCAGTGCAATTGTTGTGGTGGCCCGCTTCGCAATTACAGCAATTGTTAAACGAACAACCACTATGGTGGCAGCGTTTTGGTCAGTTACTCACGGCAAAAATTCGTATGGTGTTTCAAGCTTTTGAAGACATGAGTTTGCAAAGTGCCCAAGTGCGCTTGGCCAGGCGTTTGTTGCTTTGTTGTCGGCTTCACCAAACGCCCGCAGAACCCTGTGTTATTCCTATCTCGCAAGAACAACTTGGCCAATTGCTGGCTTTATCACGACAGACAACCAATCAATTATTGCAACAATTGGAAGCAGCCGGATATATCGAAAAGCGCTACGGCCAAATTACCGTGCTGAATTTGCAAGGCTTACAGCAAGTGGCTGAATTAAATAGCAACGATTAACTGTTATTGTATGAAGTGCCCTGAATTCTGGCCGGCTTTTCTTTAAAAGTCAGGCGTTTTTTATGGCGGTGGCTGTTATTCAAAACTGCGTGTGTTAGATTTCTTAGCGATTTGCTAACAATGTCACTGAGGCTCGTTTGTCATTTTCTCTGCCTGATCCCCTTCAACCCATCGCGGTGGTTTTTACCGGTCTCTATGCATTTCTCGCGATAAGCTCGGCCCTCGTGTGGCGTTTAGATCGGCAAGTGAGTCTGCGGCAGCAAATTTTGGCTTGGTGGCGTATTTTCCCGATAGTCACACTGGCAATCGTATTGTTGCCATTAGGGATCAGTGCCTTGTGCTACTTTTTGCTCTGGCTGATTTGGCGAGAGTTACGACAATACGCCGCGAATGCTCAGCATTTTGCTATTTATTGTGCTGGGTCATTGTTGTTCTACAGTGCCGTATTGATGTTGCCTGAGTATTGGCAGCTGCCACTGCAATTGTTTGGTTTTGGCCTGGCCTGTGTTTGCTATCGGACGCTGATTAGACGCCAAAAAGTTGCAATGGCCTGTTGGTTATTGGCGTTGACTGGCTTAGGTTGCTTGCTAACAACACCGCACTGGCTTGGTGACTCAGCTTTGGCCACAACAGCTTTTACCGAGATTTCGGTGGCGAACATGTTGCTCGCAACCGTTGCAAAGGGAGCTGAATTGGTTCATTTGCAGCTTGTGGTGATGTTATTCGTACTGACTGCGCTAAACGATGTCGCGCAGTTTATTACGGGGAAGTTATTTGGCCGGCATTTTTTGGCGGCAACGCTTAGCCCCAACAAAACTTGGCAAGGCGCGTTTGGTGGCGTTGTCGTTTCGGTGATTTTGGCGCTAGTGATCGGCAATTACTGGCAGTTGGCTGCCAATTCTTGGTTAGTTGGCATTGGCATCACGTTGGCTATTGCCGGCATCATCGGCGATTTAAGCTTGTCTTATGCCAAGCGGCAGCTATTGATTAAAGATTTTTCGCAGCTAATTCCTGGTCATGGTGGCATCTTGGATCGGGTCGACAGTTTAATTTTCACCACCCCTGTCATGGTGTTGTGGGCGCAATTTAGTTTTGGAGTGGTTTGATGAATGGATCTGCAGCGTGGCAACAATTTGAAGCGGGTTTTTTAAGTAGCGGTGAGCGGCTGTTTTACCGTGCGTGGCAGCCCGCGCAAGATAGGGCAATTTCTGAGCGGCGTGCGCTCATTTTTTTACATCGCGGACACGAACACTCTGGCCGTATTACCCCGTTGGTGGAGCAGCTAGGTTATCAACAAGATTGGGCTTTTGCCTGGGATGCGCGTGGCCATGGCCATTCGCCGGGCGCGCGTGGTGATGCGCCGAGTTTTATGCAGCTAGTGCAAGATCTCGACGAGTTTGTGCAGCATATCAGCGCGACCTATCAGATTGCGCCAGAGAATATGTTGCTAATTGCCAACAGCGTCGGTGCTGTGGTGGCTTCGACCTGGCTGCATGATTACGCGGTGCCGGTGCGCGGTATTGTGATGGCAGCGGCCGCTTTTGATATCAATCTGTATGTGCCGCTTGCCAAACCCGCGCTGCGCCTTGCGATTGGCTTTAAGCCGGATTTATTTGTGAAAAGTTACATTCGCTCGTCGATGTTAACCCATTGCCCACAGCAAGCTGCGTTATATGATGCCGACCCACTGATTGCCAAGGCGATTTCCGCGCGGATTTTGTTGGAGCTTGCCGATACCGCCAAACGGATTGTGCAAGATGCGAATGCTATTCAGACCCCTACCTTGATGTTAGTAGCGGGGCGGGATTATGTGGTAAAAGCGGCGCCACAGCAGCAGTATTTCCAAAGACTTTCTGCCAAGTTAAAACGCTTGGTGGTGGTGCCCGAAAGCTTTCATGCCATTTTGTACGAAGCGGACATGTCGTTAACGCTTCGGGTTATTCATGAATTTATCGCCGATTGTTATGCGAAAGCGCCACAAAATGCCGAGCAACTGCTGAAGCAGAGCGCGGAATTGCAAAGTTCATCACGACATTTTGAAAAACCGCTAAGCGCCGTTGCTGCGGCAAAACTTGGGTTTGCTAAACAACTGTTTTATGGCACGCAGCGTTTGTTGCTCAATAGCCTCGGCCGTTTGAGTGTCGGTATGCAGATTGGATTAACTCACGGTTTTGACTCAGGAAAATCGCTCGATTACGTCTATAAAAACCAGCCGCAAGGGCGATTAGTGCTGGGAAAAATACTCGACCAAGGTTATCTGGAAGCGGTTGGCTGGCGTGGGATCCGTCAGCGCAAAACTGATATGCAGCAAGCGTTAATTGCCCTTATTGAGCAGCATCCGAAAGACCAACCGCTGCGCATTTTAGATATTGCCACTGGCTCAGGCCGATATGTGTTGGAAATTTTAAAACGCTACCAAGACCGCGATATCCAAGCGACCTTGCGCGACTTTTTGCCGCAAAACTTGGCGGACGCCGAGCAGTTGGCGCAAAGCTTAGCGTTAAAGCAGCAGGTTAGTTTTGAAGTGCGCGATGCCTTTTCTGAAGCTAGTTATCCCGCATTGGCAGAGCCTTTTGATATTGTCATTGTGTCTGGTTTGTATGAGTTATTTAGTGATAACAATCTGATTGCGAAGTCATTGGCTGGCATCAGTCAGCAAATCGCGGAAGGTGGCCATTTAGTCTATACCGGCCAACCTTGGCACCCGCAACTCGAGTTAATCGCCAATACCCTAAATAACCATCGCGGCGAAATGTGGGTGATGCGGCCAAGACCGCAAGCGGAAATGGATGCATTAGTGCAAATTGCCGGTGGCCGCAAAGTAAAAACTTATATCGGGATTGATGGCATTTTTACCGTGTCGGTGGCGCAGTTTGGTTGCGCTCAGCTTGCTTGATACCCAAAGTTTGGGGTGGCAGTCATTCACTGGCTAGATAGCGTTGATGGTCAAAAGCCGAGTGTATGATTGAATATGCTGCGAGTTTGCGCGTTTTGCCAAACTCGCAATAGGTAACTTGCCGTTGCGGCGATAGTTAGGGGTTATATGAAACACAGATTTTTTACGGCAGTTTTATGCAGTTGTTTTTCTTATATGGCTATTTGGTTGTCTTTGAAAATTGCATTTCCGCTATTCATTCCCGCGTGGTCTTTATATTTTTTAATGTTATTTTATTGGGTCAGAGATAATAGAGCACCAAAAGCACTCGTTGTTATCGGCTTTGTTGTTGGTGTTTGTTCTGTAGTGTTTTCTATGTTCCTAGCAATTATTCTTGCATTTCCAGCAATAATATTGATGCTTTATGTCGCAAAATGCTCGTTTTGGCCGAAAAATACCTTACAAGTTAATTAAATGCGCAGTTTCAGCACAATGTTTCCAGACATTGAGACCTCCCTTTTAACGCGTTGTTTTATGAAACTTGTCCGAATAGTTTATTGTTAGTTTTATGGTATTTCGCAGTACCACTAAAACTCTGAACTACTATTTTCGCCGAGTAAGCTGTGGCTGGTTTGCAAGGTTTGGGCCTGAAAGGTTTGCCTAACAGGTTTAAAAATGAAATGACTGTTATCGATGTTAAACCCAAAAATAACTGGATAAACAAGCTAAGGAATAAGTATCAGCTGCAAAATCCAGCCAATGTTTGGCGTGAGAACAGTTGGTTATTCACATAGTTTTTTTGAGTTTTATCTCCACCATAAACGCCACTTTTTGTCGTTTTTCGCCAGCCTGAAATTTTATAACGCCAGTTTAAATAGTTGATTTGATGTGACTTAAAGGTTATTTTGCTACGAGTAATTTTAACGAAAACAGGCAGGATGAACCGCATCTCGCGGGTTTTGTGCTGTTGAAAAAGTATTGTTAGGTTTCATCATGAAGGATAAGTGTGTTGCTGATGTCGAAGGCCCTTGGGTTGAACCAGAGTTGAATTCAGGTTTAATTCAACGGTGTAGGAACAATTGGTCTGTCCCAATATCACAGGTTACAAACCATGTTCTGGCTACCTTCATTCGACAAAGGTTTGCTCTATCAATCACTATTCCAGAAGCTAAGTTTAGGCTAGAGCGACGGTATATTGATAATTCTGAGTTATATGATGAAGAACTTGAGGTTGCAGTGAATGAAGCTCCAAAAACCTAACAAGGCAATGTTGCATCGCTGCTTCGCAGCTGGACTCGCTAACGCTCGCCGCAAATTGCGACGTTAGGTGAAAAAACAGTGAGAATCGAAGCGCGGCAACTGTTCCGCTCAAACGGATTGATAGATGACCTTGTTTTACATGCGAAGCCTGAAGAATATCTTCAATTTGCTGAAATTGTCGACCAAGCCATTAATTCAAAGCAACCTAAACTCATATTGTCTGAATCAGATATTTTAATTGAAATTATCTATAGAGATGCAGGGGAAGAACTTTCTACATCGCTCCAAAACAAGACAAATAACTACATTTCAATGGATGATTGGAAAGCTCGAAATATTCTAAGGATTTTCGGGAACGCCAACGCACTAATTGCTCTTCAAGCTTTTTTAATTGATCTGGCAGGGCGAGGCAAAGGTTATAGCTACTTAAGTGAGTATTCGAATGATTGTAAATACTCAAACAATTCACCAGAGTGGCGATTACATGTCGAAATCACCTAATAAGCGCCAGCACAAACGCGCCCTTTGGGCGCTCGACTCGCAACAAGTTGCTCGCGTGTGTGGCGGGCGTTAGGGCGTTTAGGAGCACCTGTGGAAGACTTGGAAAGTTTATTGATTGGGCTTGAGGAGCGGCTTTTTCAACCGAATGTTCGGAGCTCCTTAACTGAACTTACTGAGTTAATTTCCGACGATTTCACTGAGATTAATGCCTCAGGATTACGATTCGGTAAGTCAGACGTTTTGAAGCGTTTGCCAACTGAAGTTGCGCCTGAGATAACTGCTAGAGATTATGAGTTACGATTGCTTGGTCTAGATTGCGCTCAGTTATTGTACAAAGCAGAGGTGTTAAGAATTGAACAACTATCACCAGCCTACTCGCATAGGTGTTCAATTTGGCGTCGGAGTGAGAGTGGTCAGTGGCAAATGATTTATCATCAAGGGACAACATGCGCTCCGCTCTAGCTAGCTCTAACAAACGCCAGCACACCGCGCCTCCGGCCGCTGGACTCGCAACAAGTTATTCGCCTGTGTGGCGGTAGTTAGACTAAGGAAGTCCTATGCCAATCGATATAACGTGCAAGACTGATAGGTTCAACTTGTCTGTAATTGGAGAGGACTTCATAAATGATTGTTGTTTTGGTGAAGACTTTTCAATATGGTTGGTTGAAGAGCTGAACGATAAAGGCCTAAAAGCTGACGTTATCTGTATGGAAGATTTTGGCTGGGCTAATCAGGTTACATTGAATGAACAAGTTTACTTACTTTGTATAGCTGGTAATTCAGATAAACTGCCAAATAATCCGAATTACGGAGAATGGCATGTTATGTTAGAGAAAAAACGTAAACTCAAAGAAATTATCTTGGGTAGAAATAAAGACAATAAAGAAGAAGCAATATACTCAATTCTGAAAGAAATATTAATTTCAAGCGGTTTTGAGTGCGTAAAAATTTAACTTTAACAAGTCGTTGCAGCACCGTTCCGCTGGACAGTTTTTAAGTCGCAGTTTTTAGTTTTGCTGCGAAAAAGAATTCCACAAAACTACAAATTAAAAACAGCCGCAAAGCGCGGCGTTAAATTGCATAAGGAAATCATGCGTATAATCCTGCCGATTTTATTAATTATTTCTAGTTTTTCAGCTTCAGCAATTATTGTTCGTCACGATGTTAATAACAAAAAATATCTTGCTGACGCTATAGATTTTTCACCGTTAGCAACACTTTATGTTGATGGGGCTCATGGTACATTAATTAAGCCTGATTGGATTGTAACTGCCGCTCACGCAACTTTCTGTATGAATCCTGGCAGTTACATCCGCTTAAATAATGGCTATCACAAAGTTGAAAGCGTTTTTGTTCATAAAGATTATCAACCCGGTAAAAGTCACGACATCGCTTTAATAAAATTAGTAAATCCAATCAACGATGTAAAACCGGCGAATCTTTACAAACCAGTCGATGAGCTTGGAAAAATCATTTGGTTTATCGGTGTCGGTGGCACTGGCAATGGGCTAACCGGGCAAATTGTCGATAACTATGAAAATGGCGGGGTTTTACGAAAAGCTCAGAATAAAATCGAACAAGCAGAAGGGCCGCTATTAAAATTTAAATTTGATAGCGATGATGCAGCTTTGCCCTTAGAGGGG
The DNA here is from genome assembly GCA_041914845.1 of Alteromonadaceae bacterium. Lineage (GTDB taxonomy): Bacteria > Pseudomonadota > Gammaproteobacteria > Enterobacterales > Alteromonadaceae > Pararheinheimera. The sequence goes on along the minus strand of JAYSCP010000001.1, from coordinate 265,111 downwards.
GTTTCAGGGAGCGGTGATAGTGGCGGCCCGGCATATTCTACTATTGACGGGACGCATTACTTACTTGGTATTAGCTCTAGGGTTGAAGGTGGGGATATAGGGAAATACGGTGTCATGGAAGTGTATTCCAGAGTCTCATTTTTTACGCCTTGGATTGAAAAAATCACAGCAGGTGAAGAGACTTTGCAGCAGCAATTGGCATTTCCCAAATTGCAGCGTCTTCCTGTAGGACTCACAGAAAAGATTTTACCCGAAGTCTGTGCTGATATTAGGTTGAAACCAAATGCAATTTAACCAGTTGCTTAATTTTGTTCCGGCAATAAACCGGAGCTTCTCTTCAGCTAGGTCTTCCCTGAATTGTCGCTACCATTTGAAATAAATCATAGGAACTTCTAAATGAAATGCATATTTTTGATTTTACTGGTCATAACCTTTTCAGCCAACGCAATAATCATCAGACATGATACGTCAGACGAGGATTATAAAAAGTTAGCAAAACGCGATAATTCTACTGTTACTTTCTATGGTATCTATAAAGGCGAAGAGATTGTTGCGGGAACCGGAAGTATCATCGCCGACAAATGGATTGTTACTGCTGCGCACGTTGCTAATTACTTATCTAAAGGTGGCAAAGTCCAATTTAAGGATAGTTTTTATACAATTGACAAAGTTGTAAGGCATCCACTTTGGAAAGATCAGCAACTACCAAATGATATAGCTCTTGTTAAATTATCTTCTGCTATTGAAAATTCGACAATTGCTAAGCTGAATGACTTACCAAACGAAGCTGGCAAAATTGCAACTTTCGTCGGGCGTGGTGATCATGGGAATGGTGTTACTGGAGTAGTCGGCGCGGATAAACAGTTGAGAGCGGCAAACAATGTGGTGACTGTAGCAAAAGAACAGTGGGTGCAGTTTGTATTTGACAAGGGAGAGGAAGCCTTGCCATTGGAAGGAATAAGCGGTCCCGGAGATTCTGGCGGGCCTGCATATATTATCTCGGCTAATTCAGTTTGTATTATTGGCGTGAGCTCGTGGCAAAATGCCGAATCAACCGGTTGGCAAGAAGGGAAGTACGGCGTTATTGAAAATTATTCACGGATTTCATACTTCAGAAATTGGATTGAACAAACTATGTTGCAAGATTCGCAGATATCTCCTCAAGTGTGTTCCGATATTGTGTTGTAACCCAATACAATTTAACAAGTTGTTTAATTTCGTTCCGGCCACAAACGGCGTGGCGGAGCGGGATTGCTACGCTGCGCTGCGGCAGCCCATTAGCAAAGCGTTGGCGGGGAAAACGGTCGCACGGCATTAATTTGTTGCCTGTGTTCCTAAAAGTTAATGAGATCAGTGTTAACAGGTATTACAACGATGCTCCAGCGACTTGCCTGCGAACAGAACCTGGAGGTAAATGTGAATAAACACAAGTGGGAAAATATACGACGAAAGGGGCTTCTCAATTTCACACTTAAATATGGAGCATTTGGCGGCTTATTTGGCTGTTTTTTAGGTATGTCATTTCGATATGCGTATATGAGTATCACCCAAAAACAGTTTATTGATTATTCAGTATTTCTGTCTAACGACTGGGGCTGGATCCCATTCCTAATTGGATGGGGGTGGCTGTTGACTTATTTTTCTTGGTTTGAGTTGAAAAACAAATTTGAAAACGACCAAACTTAAAAGACAAATTTGGTACGCAGATTTGCTTGCAAATTAATTGGTTAAATATCTTGTAAAACTACCAATGCAAAGGGGGGGAACGTGGTTTTTTCTTGTTGCTCCCGTACTTTTTAAATAGCACATTGGGCGTCATGTTGCTAACAATCCAATCTAGTCGCTCACTGCGTTCGCAGGGACAAAAACACATGGGCTGTCTCGCTTCGCTCACATTTTAGCCCATTTGTTTTGGCCCCTAAGTGGGGTGTTAACTTTACTAGGAAACTCCATGAAGTTTTTTGTAACTATTTCAGCGGTTTTATTTTATGGGAATGCATTTGCATGTTCATTTCCCAGACCGTTTATCGATTTTGAGCACACCAAGGCAGGCAATATCATTCCCAAAATGCCAATTTTCTCCGTGAAGTCTATTTCACGTGGAGAGTTCGGTGGTGCTGGTTCCTGTGCTGATGCAGGAGTACTTACTTTAGTTACAACCTCTGCCGAGATAGACACTGGCTTTATATTTTCCATTGAGGAAGGCCAATTTGAAGACCAACTTTTTTATCCTGAACCGATGATTTTAGAACGAGGCCACACCGGATCGGATGAATACTTTTTTATATGGAATGATGGCCGTACTACCGAGCAGGAGCCTATCGACATAACCATTAAAATAGTCGCAGTCTCTAAAGACGGAGGTCAAAGCGAGCCACAATATTTAAAAGTAACTCATAATGGCGTGAAAAAGCCATGGTGGCAATTTTGGTAGGTACAGTTAACAAGGCGTGGCACTCTGCGGCTGAACCCTTGGCCAGCTAGAAGTTAAAAATGGCTGGCCGCGTTTGGCGAATTAAACGCTTTGGATAAATCTGAAAAGCAACATCTACAACGATAACCTTTAACAGCCACTTTTCATGTTGCAGATCGCGGCGCTCTTAACTCTACTGCAGCCTTAAAACTACTGCACTGCCAGCACTTCGCGATTTCAGTACATTGATTTACAAGTAAGAAAAATTCCAGTGCCCGAGAACTATTCAATGGATTTTCGATGGCGTGCTCGTTGGCGCATCTGCCTGTGAATCATCAACAAATGTATCAATATTGCTGGGTATTGGCAGCGCTTTAACATCAAGATTGCCATCAAAAATATAGCGTTCGCTCAGCAGTCCTTGGTAAATCTCGCTGGAAATTATTGAACACTCTTGTAAGTAAGCAAACAACGCTGGAGTAGCGAAAATATCTCGGCCTTTGGGAACTCGAAGGTAGAGTTGCTCTTTTTGCAGCACCTTGCCTTGGGCGTCGTAAATGGTAAATTCCCCAACAAGGACAGCAGGTTGATATCCACTCGATTTTTGTCGCCACATAAAATAAATTCCTCTTCTTAAGTTTTGCACTGCTGTGATTTTGAGTTAGCACGCCAGATAATCTTAGACAGCCACTTTTCATGTTGCAGATCGCCGCGCTCTTAAAACTACAGCAGCCTTAAAACTACTGCACTGCCTGCACTTCGCGATTTCAGTGACTCTGACCCCATTGATTTAGCGCTTTTGCTAAGCGATTCACACAAGTTAGTAGGGTCAGCATTCCGATTAAGGCTAATAAGCCGTTTAACAATGGCGGCGGAAGTTCAAGAGCGATGCCAATCGCCAGCAAACTTAGCCAAAATGCACGGTCGCTTTTACCCATTGGGCCATCAAACCGGCGCGCGGCACCAATTTGTAATGCCAACACTCCGGCAAATTCACTGAGCATTGCGCCAAGTAACAGCAGCAATACCCAATAAGGGGCAAGCACTGTTACGGCAAACAATGGCAGATACAATGTAATGTCAGAGAGTACATCGGCCATTTCATTCAGTAACGCGCCGAGTTTTGTTTGTTGCTGCCGATACACCGCCAACATGCCATCGAGCGCATTAAACGCCATCCGCAGCAACATCCACAGCGGAAATACCCACCAAACTGTCGGAGTTTCGGCACATTGCCATAACAGCGCTGCGACAGCTATCGATACCAATAAAGTGCTGATAGTGACTTGGTTAGGTGTGATGCCACAAGCGGCCAGACCTTTCACCAATGGCTGCAATAAGCGCTGAAAAGCTGGTTTTAATCGGTAAATCGAAAATTGCACAGTCAATCCTAGTTATTTATTGCAAATCAGCTGCTTCAAATCAGGCATTGGGTAAATACAGTACCATCAGAAGTCCAAGGCTGTTAACTCAGTGGCGATAAATTGTTTGGTCGATAAACTCTAAATTTTAATCTTTTGGATTGCTTCACTCATCGCTTTGCAGCGCGAATATCCCATAGCGCAGTGTAGGTAAACGCAGTCGCCGTTGCTAAGGATTTGTTGGATTTTGGCAATGGCTGGCGCGCTGGTGTCACTATCCACCGCCGTTAAATCGAGCAGTGGAAAATGCCAATACTGATGAGGCGCTTTGAGTAAAGCGCCTTGTTCTGGCAATTCACAGCTTAAATCGATGACCCAACAGTTCGCTGGAAGTTGTTTACTTTCTGGCGCGGTCAGGCGCCTGCCGACCCATAAATTCGGAGCGAATTCTGTAAATGCCGGGTTTTTACGCTCGCGCCAAAGTACCGCGAGCCAAGTCAGCCGATAGCCAAGTAAATAGGGCGCATACAGCAGCCAAATCCAGCAAGAATGCCGGCCGTTTTTCTTCTGCAAAAACTGCCGATCGCCGCGCCAATGCGCTTGGCTGACCAGCAAAAAACTGAGTGCCAGATAACAAGACGACAATAAAGCCACGTATCGCCAGTATTGAAATGCTTCGAGCAACCACCATAGGTACAAAGCGAGCACCACACTCAGTAAAGCTGCGGTTAAATAAAACACCCCTTGCTGCGGTTGGACTGTTGGTACAAGCCAACAAACGAGCGAAACCAAAACAGCTGCGCCGACTAAATCCAGCAGATGATGCTGATAAATCAATAAGGTAGAGCTCATCAAGAGCAGTAACCACAGCGCAACTAAACCCCTTTGCCACGGTGTTTTTAATTCAGCTTTCACGGCAAACCATGCCAATAACGCATAGGCCACATGTAATGAGGGGCATTGGTTATAGCGATCATCGACGCTATAAAGCAGCGCAAACAGTGGTTGCAACTGCTCGCCTAACCAGTATGCGCCAAGGGCAGGTGTGTCAAAGGCAAAGCGGTTTGGCCACAGCATAAAACAGCAAGCAGCGAACAAGGTCGTGAGGTTCAAGCGTTGGCTTAATAGGCGGAGCTGCGCGGAAGTTTGCTCTCGTAAAAACAGCCAAGCGAGTAACAAGCCAGAGCTTAGATAAGGCAGGATAAACAGCGGAATAAACGGCATGTGCTGTTCAAAAGGCAGTTGCAGGCTGTTTGTCACCGCTCCGTCTGTCACTGCAGCTGCTGTCAGTGCACTGTCAGTAACTAGATTAGGCAACGCCTGCTTGGCCGCCATCGAGAGGCTTGCTAAGTAGCTTGTGGCAAACAGCAGCGAAAACCAAACCAACGCGAGAATGCGCTGTTTGAGCGAGCTAGATCCTTGACTGTTAATTGAAAATTCCATTTGCGCTACCCAAGAACTTCGAGCAATCATACCAGCATGCAAACCTCAAGCAAGTCAGAACCATTGGCGATGGCGCCAAAAACCACCAAGCCCTATCAGCGCTGCCTGGTCATGGCCGGTGGCGGCTTTCGTTTTGGGTATTATCTCGGGATCCACGCGGCCTTGGAACAACAAGGCCGAACGCCAGATTTGTTGTTGGCCAGCTGCGGAGGTGCTCTCGCTGCGGCCATCATTCAAGCCTTACCTGATGCACAAAGTCGCCTAGCGTATCTTGCGAGTGAAACCATGTATCAGCACTTGCAGCAAATTGCGCCAGGTCCAGGTGCGAGGCTAAGTTCGATTTTGCTGCAGGCGGGGCTGCGGCGTTTTAGTCGACAACAATGTTCGCGCATTCCCGATTTATTCTCGCAGTATTTGTTTGAATTACCTGACGAATTGCCACATCCGAAGATTGGGAATTCGGCTGACTTCCGTCATTCGCTTCACCCAGCGAATGCCCCAAGTATTGCCATTATTGGTGCAGAGTTATTATTTTCGCCACAGCACGCAGGGCAGCTTCGTAACCAACAAGCCTTGTTTCAGCAGGTGTTATTTGCTGCCAATACCGAAGCGGTGGCGGCCGCTATTGCTCATGTGCAAGCGCCGCTTAGTAGCAATAATACGGTGATTTTACCAAAGATTGCCGTGCAAGCAGAAGTGCCGCTCGGTGTGATGTTGCGTATCGCCATTAGTGATATGTTTTACTTTCGACCGGCTTGTTATCAAGAACGGTGCTATTTAGGTGGTGCCATTGATTTAATGCCGCTAGAAATTGCCAAGGCCTTAGCTTTAGAGGTGATTGCCGAGCGTAAAGCTTCCTATGATTTTTTACTGGCAAGCCCCGCGATCGCCAAGGTTTTTGGTGTGGATCCAAACCAGCGGCTGGTACAGGCGATGGCGCATACTGACGTGAGTTGGCTCGACACCCGTGATATGCGTCAGCAATTACCGCAAGGCATAGTGCAAAAGTCGTTGGATTGGCGTCAGAATTTATTAAAGCTTTCAGCTGCGCCAAGTTATGCAGCATATCGCGACTTGGTGCTACAACAATGGCAATATGGCTTTACCTGTGCGTCGAAATATTGAATGTGGACAGCCACCGAATGTACTTGTATTGAACTTGGACTGCCAATAAATTCAATTGGGCAAGCACTGCCAAATGTGCAAGGAATAAGCAGATGATTTTAATCATTGGTGGCACCAGCGGTATTGGCTGGGCAGTTGCGAGGCAATATGCCGAGGCTGGCCAGCAAGTGCTGGTGTGTGGTCGTGATTTAGCTAAGTTACCGAGCCCTTTGCCTGAATCCATCGCCAACAACGTGCAAGCGGTTGCTTGCGACATGACCGATCTCGCGCAAGTCCAAGCGCTATTTGCGCAGTTGTCGTCAGAAGTATTGGATTTAGTGTTGGTAAGTGCCGGTTTTTATTTTCGCGATAGATTTGAAAAATTAGATGCGAGCACCACGTTACGCATGCTCAACACCAATATTTTAGGGTTAGATGTTGCGTTCTCCTTAGCCAGCAAACAGTTGTTGCAGCAGGGCTTTGGCCAGCTTGCGGCCATTGCGTCGGTCGCAGGATTGCTACGCGATTATCCCGGCGCATCGTTGTATAGTTCCTGTAAAAAGTCGGTGATCCAGCTTTGTGATAGTTATCGCATCGCGCTAAAACCTTTTGGTATTAGTGTCACCGCTATCATTCCTGGTTATGTCGATACCGCGAAACTTCGTGAGATTAATCAGCAAGATGTCAGTAAAAAACCGTTTTTAATCAGTGAACAACAAGCGGCCGAACGTATCATCCGCGCGCTTGCCCAACGCCAAGCTCAAGTGGTATTTCCACGGCGGATGCATTGGGTAATTCGGCTGTTAAACTGCCTGCCTACAGCCTTGTTAGCGAAAAGACCTCGCTAAACCAGCAGTTCTTTCTTTGGCTAAATGCAAGACCATTAACTTTTCGATAAGGCGGCAACATTGTCAACTGCTTGACAGTGTTGCTGTCTAATTTCGCTTAAAGTCATGACAACTTAACTATATAAGGTGTCACTTCATGAAAACTCTTGTGCAACAGCTCAGCCAATATGCGTTATACCATCGCGATCCTCGTAATATCATGACGCATTATGTAGGTATTCCTTTGATTGTTATTGCGATTTTCAGTTTGCTTGGCGCGCCTTTATTCGGTGATTTCTCGTTAACGCATGGCTTAATTGTTGGTTCTTGTCTGTTTTATTTGCTGTTAGATTTACGCTTTGGCCTAGTGATGTTAGCGTTTAGCGCTATATGCTACACCGCAGCTATGCCGCTGCTGGCGCTGGAGTTTAGCAGTTGGTTAACTGCCTCTATCGGCATCTTTGTGGTGGGTTGGGTATTTCAGTTTATTGGCCATTACTTTGAAGGCAAAAAGCCGGCTTTTGTTGATGATTTGGTAGGACTATTAATTGGACCGATGTTTATTCTGGCCGAGCTTGCGTTTAGTTTGGGCTTCGCGAAAGGGCTGCAAGCGCAAATTGATGACGCAGCAGGCCCTGTGCGCAAACGGGAAGTGGCAAAGTCATAATCTCAATTTCGATGAGAAGTAAAAAGTCAGCGTTTACAGCGCTGACTTCTGCTTGAGCATGCCACGTTGTTTTAGTGAATTTCGCCAACGCAACGCTACAACGACTTAGATAGCACCGCCACAGCTGGCTTCTTTGCTTTTATCGCCACCGCATTTACCTTCTTTGGCTTTATCAGCGCCTGCTGCTTTATCGCCACCACATTTGCCTTCGCCACATTTCCCTTCTTTGGTTTTATCAGCACCCGCAGCAGCTTTATCGCCACCGCATTTGCCTTCGCCACATTTCCCTTCTTTCGCTTTGTCGGCAGCGCCATCAGTTTTGGCTTTATCGCCACCACAAGCGGCTTCAGTTGCTGCTAATTCATAACCTGCGACTAATTCGGCCGCTTGGAATAATTGCGCTTGGGCTGGTACAGATACCGCCGCCATTGAAGCCAGAACCATTGCGCCTAAAGCTGAAGTTTTTTGCATTTTGTTCATTGGTATAACCCTGTTGTTGGATGTCTGTTTGTTGCTATGCGCCAAGATTGCCGGTTTATTTTCGACGGTTTTGGCCCTTTCAGTAGACTAGACCTCTGTTCAAGCAAAGTTCTTTCATGAAAAATTAAAATTTTTTATTTTTTAATTTCCAGGTATCTACCACATCAAAATCACGCATGTTCCAGTGCTTCTTTTAAAGAGTGACAACACTAAGATTGCTGTGATGATTCAATTGGTTGATCCAAACTATTAGGGTGTTTCTGCTGACAAAGTGTTGTGTCGTTGGATGACATAGTTGCGTAATGTATCGGTCGATGTACGACTTTGCCCCCAAAGCAAATAATCATAACTATTGCCGAGCACCGCTTGCGGACGAAAGCTACTGTCTGGAAACTCACTGCTTGCGCTGGTGCGATTTACTGAGTCGGTAATTTTGCTCAGCCAAACTTGGCTGATTGGTTCAATGCGATGCTCCCAGTCCAACCAACGTTGACGCAATCGCGCCACTTCAGTGAGTAGTTGTTGGCGGTTATTGGCATCAGCAAACACTAAGTTATAGAGCACTGGTTCGTTGCCGAAATGGCGGCTGTTCCAGTTGTTACCACTGCCACTGAAAATAGTACTGGTAGCCACATCATCAAACACCGGAATTGGGTCGGTTGTCCAACCCTGTGGATGGTTATTGCGCCAGCTGAAATCATAGTCATAGGTTAGATAAACCCATTTTTTCGTGGTTGGATTGAGGTAGACATAATAGTTATTGGCGATCCGCACATAATGGTCGACTGCCCCGAGCACAATATCGGCCGCTTGCGCTTTAATAAACGAATCGACATCCAGCGCTTGTGCCAATTGAAGTTGGCTTGGGTTACTTTTTATCAATTGCATAAGCTTGTTGAGTTCGGTGCGTGCCACAACAATTTCGTCTTTTTTAGTTTTTAAATCAAACGCTGGTTTATACGCAGCAAATTGGCTACTGCTACCCGCGGTATGATTATTCACATAGTTGACGTCTAATACTTTATCAGCGCCAAGCCAGTCCGCCCGACTGACTGGATCTATCACTTCGACACCGACATTACAGTAGCGACCATTTTGATGGCCGTGTAACGCCGGGTTGTAATCGAGACAATCTGCAGGGGTTGGCTGCGCGAGATTGCTAACACCGACTTTAAACAGGTAGCCATTTTTGCCATAGCGGTTTTTCACCAGCACTTTATCGACCGGTTCCACCATGGTGAATACGCCCATTTGGTGAGTTTGCGGTAATGCCCGGCCATATAAAGTAGTGGTGGTTTCACTTGGGGTAATGACGAGCTCCAAGGCCGCATGATTCGCCCGCCCGGTCGCAACACCATGATCTTGCAACACTGTGTAAGCCAACATCTCATGCAAATAGCCTGGGTCATCCTTGTTCATTTTCAGTGCCATGCTTTCAAGACCCAAAAATGTGCGATTGTCATTGGCGGCGATGGCAGGAATATCGCGCGCAACTCGGTTGAAACAGCTACTGCTATTGATTTTGGTTGGGTTACCACTGCTATCGATGCAAGAGTAAACACTTTCGTCGTCTGTAAAAGTCTCATCGAATTTTAAATTCCAATGAAATCTTGTCGGATTGTAGGGGAGATTGCCGCTGCGCACTTCCGGATCGGTACGAGAGGTGTTGCCGCGCATGCGAAAACCGACGTTATCAATACTCTGTTTTACAACGCCTTTATTATCCAGATAGTCGAGTTTACCGATGCGATACAAATCGGTTTGATTGCCGGTGCGGCGCAGCGAAAAGGCAAAAGCCTCCCATTCATCGACACTGACCGTGAGCCGCATCGTTGGCAATTGGTCGGCATCAAACAGCTCTGCGGTGGCAGCCGCAGTGCCGCTTTCGCATTTGACTTCAATATCACTAATGGTCGAGCTGGTGGTCGCCGTCAGCGGCTTACCGATCCCCCGTTGCACTGTGCAATAAGCACCACTTGGTTGGCTGGCAACTTTGACATGATAGGCTTGAGTTGGCGACCAACTGCTGGTGAGATTGACCACTCCATTGCTGCTGGTACTCACAGTTTGCTTATCGAGTTGCAAACTGAGGTTGCTGCCTATAGGTAAGCCGGAAACTGTGGCGGTTAATGTTGCGGTGATAGCGACCGGCGGCGGAACTACTACTGGCGGCGTTTCAGTGCCACCGCCGCAGGCGGAAAGTAATACGGCTGAAGATGCCAAAGCCATGGCGTAATTTTTCGATAACTCAGTGAGTTTTGGTGGAAAGGTGTTACGCATGGCATCCTCTGAACGCTTAAATTTTATTCACCTGAATTGCCCACATTAGAGGGACAGCCGATAAATAGCAATTTGCGCCAAAGGAATTCGTATGCAGGAAAGCTCAGGCGAATTTGAGCTTAGTGTTCTAGCCTAATCCGCTGCGATTTGGATAACAAAAGTCACTAAGGCTGCTTTGGCTTTTTGCGCAGCTGCCGGTGCTACTGTCGTTACTTCAGAGCTCGCAGCTTCTGAGCTTGCAACGTCAGAGCTCGCAAAGTCAGAGCTCGCAAAAATAGTGCCGCCGTGTAGTTCAACGATAGATTTAACGATGGCAAGACCAAGACCGGCGCCTTCACCTTGACGCTGACGTGATGGATCAACTCGATAGAATCGATCAAAAAGGCAGGCTAAATGCGCTGGGGAAATAGCATCACCAACATTGCTGATCGCAATGGTCCAACCGCTGGTGGCCGAATAGGATAAATCAGCGTTAATGCACGAATTCGGGCTGGCATGGCGGATGGCATTCGAGAGCAAGTTGGAAAAGGCGCGGCGCAGCATGTCTTTATCACCCGCAACTGCGGGAGCATCTCCAGAGATTTTAAGTTGCAGCTGTTTGTCTTCCGCTAAAGACTCAAAAAAATCGAATACGACTTGTAATTCCGCTCGTAAATTCAATGGTTTAAACGCTGGATTAATTAAGCCATGGTCAGTTTTTGCCAGCCACAACATATCGCTGACCATGGCGGCTAAGCGCTCTTGCTCTTCCAGATTGGAATACAACAAATCGCGATATTGTTCAGCGCTGCGGTCTTTGCCAAGACTCACTTGGGTCTGGGTAATCATGTTGGTCAAAGGAGTACGTAGTTCATGGGCGATATCGGCAGAAAAATTGCTCAGTTGCTGAAAACTACGATCTAACCGGCTCATCATTTGATTAAATGCCTGTACTAAATCGCGTAGCTCATCTGGAGAGGTCGCGGGATCTAGCTGTAATTGCAAGCGATCTGCTCGAACTTGGGTGATATTATCGGAGAAATTCTTGAGTGGCGCTAAGCCTTGGCGAACACCCAACCACGCGGCAAATAGAGTTAACACCACTGATCCTGCGACGGTCAGCCACAAAGCATCATTAAAGTGGTGCAAAAAATGTAGGTGAAAATCAATTTCGGTGGCGACGGCAATTTTGCTTTGCGCTGGCCCTTGAATGACGGTGCCGCGAAAGGTCTTGTCTCTCGATTGCCAACTCGATAAAGCTTCAGCATTCACCGCGTGGTGCGGCATGACTTGAGTGAGCAGCCAAGCTAAATCACTGCCCGGCGATTGATAAAGGGTTTGCGCATTGGCGCTCACTTGAAAGTAAACACCGTGATGGCCAACCACCGCCAGAGCCAGTGCCGAAGGCAATTGTTCGCTGCTGATGCTGTTGTTTTGCAGAATTTTTCGCACAGAATCGGCGACGACTTGCAGCTCTTCAGCATCTTGCTCGGCAAAGTGTTCTTTGATGGCGCTCTGCAGCAAACTGCCCAGCGCCACGCTGCAGAGAAACACGGCAACTGCCACAAACAGCATGACGCGACTGGCTAATGACATGGGCGGGCGCGTTTTTTTTTGCTGCGCTATGACCGAGTTAGTTGAATTTTGGGGATTTGGCGACAGATTATTGGGAGTCATCAGCAAATGGCGCCTCGATTTTATAGCCCATGCCACGCACGGTATGAATAAGTTTTTGACTAAAATCATCGTCAATTTTGCCGCGTAATCGGCGGATGGCGACGTCAATCACGTTGGTGTCAGAATCAAAGTTCATGTCCCAAATCTGCGAAGCAATCAGCGATCGTGGCAACACTTCACCTTCGCGGCGCATCAGCAGTTCTAACAATGCGAATTCTTTTTGCGTTAGGGTGATTTTCTTGCCTTGGCGCAGCGCTTGTCGCTTGCCAAGGTCAAGCACTAAGTCACTGATTTGCAAACGTTGTACTGCAGGTTGTGAAGCTCCGCGGCGCAATAACGTGCGGGCGCGGGCGAGTAACTCGTTAAAGGCAAAAGGTTTTACCAGATAATCGTCGGCACCATACTCTAAGCCTCGCACACGGTCATCGACTGTATCAAGCGCACTTAAAAACAGCACTGGCGTCATATTGCCTGCTTCGCGAATAGATTGCACGATACGAAGGCCGCTGACATCAGGCAACATGACATCCAAAATCAACAAAGCAAAAGGCTCAGTCATGGCCAAATGAAAACCGTCCAAGCCGTTACGGGCGAGCGTGACGTTAAAGCCGGCCTCACACAGACCTTGTTTCATATAATCGCCGGTTTTTAGTTCGTCTTCGACAATCAAAATCCGCATTAAAATTCCTTTCACGACCGAATAGGCTGGCGATGGCGCCGGAACTTCGCATATCAAAGTGAGCGGCGGCAATGACATAAGCTTTGTTGGACATTAGCAGCTTTTCACCGTCAGCGAGATGACTCGAAGATTACAAGATTGTCATCTGGAAGTCATGTCTTGGACAGCCACTGTTTTTTACTATGACTGCTCAAATAACAGTGATGGGATGACATAGTGGCTTTTTTCTGCAAAGAGTTCTGGCTGAAACACGCGCAAGTCCGCAGCAGTCGCAGTTCAACATCGGCAAGCATAGTTTTACTTACAGCTGTATTCGCAGCCAATGTTGTTGCGCATTCCGGCCACGATGAGACGCCAGTAAAACCTCTGCTCAGCAACGAGGCTAACCAGTCGATGGTGCGTGCGAGCGCTCATTCTGAACAATTTGAGTTGGTGTTGGTGTGGCGGGAGAGTGCTATCCACACGAAAGAGACTAAAGACAATCCTTCGACCACCGAAGAGAAGGCGCAGCCCCAAACTGGTGAGCTACAAATCTATTTAGATGACTACGCCAGCAATATGCCTGTCACTGGCGCGCAGATTGAAGTTTCTGGTGATAACTTTAGCGTCAAAGCCAAAGAGCAAAGTACTGGTGTTTATTCACTGCCTTTAGTGCTTGGCGAACGGGTTGCCTTAACTTTTGTCATTCAGGTTGGCGAGCAAGTGGATTTGCTGGTTACGGATTTAATTCGGCCGACTGCGGTTGAAGCTAGCAAGCACAATCATGGCTATCTCGATGATTTTCCTGCGTATTGGCCCGGTTGGTTGACCTTTGTTATTAGCGCAACACTTGTGCTTATTGTCATGCTGTGGCGACGTCAGCAAATTGCCACTTGGTTAAAAGGAGCACAGCAATGAGCGTTAAACACAATCCGCTAATTGTGGACAGCCACTCTTCAACAACTGTGCAAATGAATGCGGACCAAATGAATGCGGACAGCCACAAATTTGCCATGAAGATGAGCATGCAAATGAGGACAGCCACAAATTTCAAAAAGTGGCTGTCCGGCTTTATCAGTGGGCTTTATCGGTCCAGTTTTGTTGAAAAAAGTGGCTGTCCTGAGTTGCTGTTGAATGGTGGTGTAAAAGGTGGCTGTCCAGCTTTGTTGTTAGCTGTCCTGAGTTGCTTTGCTGCGCTCTTAGCCGCGACGCCGCTTTGGGCGCATGAGGCCGTGCCATCGGCAAGTTCAGAAAAAGCAGCGGCAAGCAACTCGGCGGCACCACGACGTTTGGCCGATGGCCAGCTGTTTTTCCCGAAAGAATTGCAGCGACATTTTGCACTGACTACCAAGTTAGTCAAAAGCGCACCGCAACAAGCAAGTCAAATCCTGCAAGCCAAAGTGATCGCCGATCCGCGCGCCAGTGGCGTGGTGCAATCGACGCAATTGGCGGTGCTGCTGGCTCCGGCTGATGGTCTGCCAATGCCAGGGCAACCAGTGCAACAAGGCGAGATTTTGGCGTGGTTACAACCAGTTGATACCGCAATTGAACAAGGTAACCAACAAGCCTTGCTGGCGGAAATCGATGCACTGATCCGTATCACTCGGGACCGGGTGCAACGCTTTACGCGGCTGCAAACCGCAGTACCGAAAGCAGAATTAGAAACCGCACAAACTGAGCTCGCGGCGCTTGAACGTCGGCGCGAGCACATCAAAAAGAGTGTGAATCAAGCTATTCCAGTTATCGCCACCATCAGCGGTGTTATCAGTAAAACCGCGGTCAGTGTCGGTGAAGTGGTTGAGCCGAAACAGCTGCTGTTTAGCTTACAAAATCCAAATGCTTGGTGGGTAGAAGCCAAAGCTTTCACGCTGCCGAATGGACTCAATGCCGAGTCGAAGGTGAGCGCGCGTACCATTGATACCGTTGAGGTCAGTGCCCAAGCGCTCGTCAGTGCTCCAGAATTAAAAGGCCAGAGCTTAGCGTTGCAATATGTTGGTCATAGCCAAGAAATGCAGCAACAGAGTATTGCGCTGTGGTTTAAGGTCGCGAGTAGTGCAAATACTGGCATCGACAACTACATGGCCCAGCCGCTGGTCGCTGAGCAGCCAATCGAAGTGTTGCTGCCCCAAGGCGCTGCAATCGAAGGCATCGCCGTGCCAAAAGCCGCGTTACTGAAACTAGATGATGGTCAGCAAGCGCTGTGGCTGCATACCGAGCCAGAACAATTTCAATTGGTTAGAGTTGCTACTTTGCCGCTTGATGCTGAACGCATGTTGGTGACTAGCGGTTTGCTAACAGGTGCGCGTGTTGTCGTGCAAGGCGTGCAATTGTTAGCGCAGGTGAGGTAAGCAATGTTTAATTGGCTAATCACCCAAAGTCTGCAGCAACGCTTATTAGTATTGGGTTTTGCCTTAGCACTCAGCATAGCCGGCTTTGTCGCGATGAAGCAAAGTGCGGTGGATGTATTTCCGGATTTAAACAAGCCGACGGTCACTTTGCTCACTGAAGCCGGTGGCATGGCGGCGGAAGAAGTCGAACAGCTGGTGAGTTTGCCACTCGAGCAGGCGCTTAGCGGCATGCCGGGCGTGAGCCGCGTGCGCGCTGTGGCGAGCGCTGGTTTATCGGTACTGTATTTAGAATTCGAATGGGGCAGTGACATCTACCGCAATCGCCAGCTGGTGGTTGAACGCTTGAGTCAGGTGCAAAGCCAACTACCCAACGGCGTGGTGCCGCAGTTAGCACCAGTGTCGTCGATTATGGGCGAAATTTTATTAATCGCCTTACCGATAGAGCCAGCCAAAGTAGATCCGATGGCTGTGCGCGAATTTGCGGATTGGGTGGTTCGTCCAAGGCTTCTTAGCATTCCCGGTGTTGCGCAAGTGGTGCCAATTGGCGGTGAAGTTCGGCAATATCGCGTCGAACTCAAGCTAAACCAGATGCACCAGCTTGGTGTGAGTCAAGCAGAAGTCTTCGCGGCGCTCGAAAGTTTTGGTGCCAATACCAGCGGTGGTTTTTTACAAGTGGCTGGCCAGGAATACCTGATCCGCCAGTTAGGCCGCAGTAACGATCTGGCAGATCTGAAGTCGTTATTAGTGTCTGTTGATGGCAAACCTCCAGTGCAGTTGCAGCAAGTTGCCAATATCGGTATCGCTGCAGCAGTAAAACGCGGGGATGCCGGATACCAAGGGCAACCTGCGGTAATTTTGTCGGTACAAAAGCAGCCGACCGCCGACACCTTGTCGCTTACCTCAGAAGTAGAAATGGCGATTGCTGATCTGGAACGGCAGTTGCCTGCGGGGCTCACGGCACCCAAGTTCTTATTTCGCCAAGCCGATTTTATCGATAACTCCATCGACAACGTGACTTTAGCGCTTCGTGATGGTGCTTTGATGGTCGTGGTGGTGCTGGCACTGTTTTTAATGAATAGCCGCACGACGGTCATCTCGTTAGTGGCAATTCCGCTGTCGTTATTAACCACCATCCTGATTTTTAAATATCTGGGCTTAACCATCAACACCATGACGTTGGGCGGATTGGCGATTGCGCTTGGCGAACTCGTCGATGATGCGGTCGTTGATGTCGAAAACGTGTTGCGCCGTTTAAAGGAGAATCGGCAAAAAGCCAAACCACTGTCAGCCTTGCAAGTGGTACTCAATGCCTCGATGGAAGTTCGAAGTGGTGTGGTCTACGCCACGATGATTGTGGTGTTGGTGTTTTTACCGCTGTTTGCGTTATCCGGCATTGAAGGTCGCTTGTTTACGCCGCTTGGCATTGCTTACGTGGTGTCGATATTAGCTAGTATGGCGGTAGCAATGACCGTTACGCCGGTGCTTTGTTATTACTTGCTGCCGAATATGCCTGCCATTTCGCATGGCGATAGCAAGGTAGTACGTCAGTTAAAAATCTGGGACAGCCAGCTTTTACATTGGAGTTTACCCCGTGCTCGCGGCCTGTTAGCGGCTGCCGGTATCGCGGTGCTGGTGGCGATTGCCATGTTGCCAACCTTCGAACGTACCTTTTTGCCACCGTTTAACGAAGGCACTTTGACCATCAACGTGCAAGCCAAACCAGGCACTTCGCTGGAAACTTCGGTACAAATTGCCCAGCTTGCCGAGCAGCAATTAATGGCGGTGCCAGAAGTGGTGCAAGTGGGTCGTCGCACTGGCCGTGCTGAGCTTGATGAGCATGCTGAGGGCGTGCATTACAGTGAAATTGATGTCGATCTGCGACCATCAAAGCGCAGCCGTGCAGAGGTGCTGGCGGCTATTCGCCAGCAATTGGCGGTGTTGCCAGCAAGCGTGAGCGTCGGCCAGCCTATTTCTCACAGGCTCGATCATCTACTTTCCGGTGTACGTGCGGAAATTGCGATTAAGATTTTCGGGGATGATTTAACCGTGCTGCGGCAATTAGCGCAAAGCTTGCAAACTGAGTTGGCCGATGTCCCTGGTCTCACCGACTTGCAGCTCGAGAAACAGGTGTTGATCCCACAGTTGAAAATCCAACTGGATTATCAGCGCGCGGCCGCGCTTGGGGTGACGCCGGGTCAGTTACTCAATCAATTGCAGCAACTGCTGGATGGCGTGAAAGTGACTGAAATCATCGAGCAAAATCGTCGATTTGCCTTGCTGGTGAAATTGCCTGAGTCTGCCCGTTCGCCACAAAGCGTGCCGGAGCTTTTGATTGAAACCAACCAAGGCCGTATTCCACTGTCGCAAGTGGCAACCATCACGCAAGGCGATGGTCCGAACCAAATAAGTCGCGAGAATTCCAGACGCCGTTTGGTGCTTTCGGCCAATACCCAAGGTGATCGGTCGCACGCCCTTGCTGATATTCGCCAAGTGATTGCCAAGTTGCCGTTGCCTGAAGGGTATTTTGTGCAGCTTGAAGGCCAATTTCAGGCGCAAGAACAAGCGAGTCGCACTATGGCAGTGCTGGCAGCATTATCGATGTTATTGATTTTCATGCTGTTGTACAGCCGTTATCAGTCATTGCCATTGACTTGGATGATTATGGCCAATATTCCGTTAGCACTGATAGGCAGTGTGCTGGCACTATGGCTTTCCGGACAGCCACTTTCTGTGGCGGCGATGGTTGGTTTTATTACGGTGTCGGGGATTGCGACTCGGAACGGGATTCTAAAAATCAGCCACTACCTAAACCTGCTGAAATTTGAGGGTGAGCAGTTCAACGAGGCGATGATTATCCGCGGTGCGCTGGAGCGCTTAACGCCGGTGTTAATGACCAGCTTAGTCGCCGCCTTCGCCCTGTTGCCGCTGTTAGTAACCGCAGATGCACCGGGCAAAGAATTGCTGTATCCGGTGGCGGTGGTGATTTTTGGTGGGCTCGTGAGCGCAACCATTTTAGATACTTTGCTCACGCCTTTGATGTTTTGGCGTTATGGCAAATCGAGTGTGCAGAAATTTCTGCAGCAATTGCCCTCGCAATTATTAAGCAATGGCGCTGATGATGGGGGACCTGAAACCTCGCATGCGTCAGCAAAAACCAATGATTATATTTAGGAGATAAGTTTATGAAGATGTACGCAAAAGTTTTCGCGCTATGCTTAGCCGCTGCGGCGATGGCACAACCAACCTTCGCCCACACTGACGATTATTTGGATACAGTGCCTGGTGCACACGGCGGCCAATTACGTATGGGCGGCGCTTATCATTTTGAATTGGTGGTATCGCCTACTGCGACTGCCGACAAGGCATCAGTGGTCAACGTTTACCTGACTGACCATGCCGGTGTAGCTGCAAAAAATAGCGGCATGAAAGCGCAGTTGCTACTGAAAACCAGTGGCAAACCAGTCTTGGTGAAATTAACTGCGGATGGCGAGAATGTGTTGCAAGGCAATGCGGCCTTTACTGCAAGCCCTGAGTTGCAAGCAACTTTGGTGGTCACTTTTGCAGATAATACTTCAGCGCAAATGAATTTCCAGCCATTAAAGCCAAAACCTGCGGCTGAGCCTCATCAACATGATGATAAACACGATCATGATAAAACCCATGACGAAAAGCATAAACACGGTGAGCCGCATAAACATGAGGATGCGCATTCGCATCATTAATTGTGGCGTGTTGACGCTTGGCTACGAAATGTTGCGATGCACTTAGGCAATGAAGTTGGGCTTATGCAGGCTGCGCTGAATTTAGTGTTGGTCAACGCCAAGTAAATGTTGTGTAAGCCTGATTGCCAGCCGCGCAATTTTTCGCCAGCATGAGTTATTCCCAAGGAGGTGATGTCATGCAAAAGCGATTAATGGTCAGTCGAGGCTTTCTACACTATTGGCGCTATTGCCAAAAGGCGATGCCAAGTCTGTTGTTACTGGTATCGATAGCGCTAGCGGGTCCTGCTTCAGCGTTAGGGCGCAAAGCCGCGACGCCAGTGGCGTCACTGCAACAAGCGGGCGAATATCCAATTACCCTTGCCGATAAACGCAAATACTTGCTGTATGTCCCAAGCTCGGTCGAGCTTGGTAAGCCTGCGCCGTTATTGCTGTTTTTTCATGGTGGCGGCGGCAATATGCAACAAGCGGCGGATGCTTATGGCTGGCGGGAAACTGCTGATCGTTTTGGCTTTGTCGTCGCATTTCCAAATGGTTATAGTCGTTTGCCGCGCGGTAAATTGGCGACTTGGAATGCTGGCAACTGTTGTGGTGATGCGCGTGATAAGCAAGTTGATGACATCGGTTTTGTTAAAGCCGTGCTCGCCGATGTAAAGCAGCGTCTGGTGATTAATCCTTCACAAATTTTCGCCAGCGGCATGTCCAATGGCGGTATGTTGTCACATCGGTTGGCCTGTGAAATGGCCGACACTTTCGCTGGCATTGCCGCGGTTGCTGGCACCGATAATACCAAGTTGTGCCTGCCAAGTCGCGCCATCCCGATTTTACATATCCATGCGCTTGATGATACCCATGTACTGTACCAAGGCGGCGCCGGGGAAGATGCGTTTCGTGATGAAAGCAAAGTCACTGACTTTACTTCGGTTGCTGACACGATAAAGCGCTGGCGCGAGCGCAATCAGCTACAAAGTGTTGATGCGAATATTCAACAATTACCGGGCGCAAAAATTGAAACCTATCAAAACGGCAATGCGCGGCTGCGGTTAATTACTACGGAAAGTGGCGGTCATTCGTGGCCCGGCAGCGAGCCGGTGCGTGGCAAGCAGCCTTCCAACGCGATTGATGCCAACACGCGGATTTGGCAGTTTTTTCTTGGGCAAAACTAGCAGGTTAATCAATAAAGTTACAGCGTTGGGTTGCAGTGAATTGGATGATCTGCCGACCTTTTTTATTGGTCGTTATTGATAGCGGCGCTAGCGAATTTTTAACAGTGGGTTAGGTAAAGGGGCTTGGCAATGCTTGGTTTGTTGGCGGCACCGGATTGCGCGGAAAGTGGCAGTCCGGCTTTATGCTCGGCTTTGTTTATGTTGTGCCGAACTCGGCAAACCAAACACTGCCACCACTGCGTTCGCCCGTTCGCGCCTCCCGCGCTCACTTTTGAGTGCTCACTTCGTGGCTGCCAGTGGTTGGTTTGTTGGTGTCACAGGATTGCACGGAAAGTGGCTGTACAAATTTGAGTTCCAAATTTAATTAATTAATTGATATCATTATATTAATTTTATTTGATCAGTTTCTTTTCCTGCTTCTGTAGTGAGCTTTTACGTATGTGCCATCCTTCCTGTAGGATCCATTTACATAGATGGTTTTTGGCCTGTTAGTGTTGTTGCTACTATCGCCAAGACATGAACCGTTTTCAGCGCATTTAGGACCATTAGCAGGCACATCAGAAAATGCACCACCGTGGGTATTGCTTGAAGCCTTTTGTTGCTCTGTTATCAATTGCAGTTGGGATGGTGATAATTCCTGTCTATTGCAATTTCTTGCAATATCAAAAAGACAGTAGGTGAAATTCCGTTCTTCTTCTTCAACCTTTACTGCTTTTGTCTGCAATTCTGTAAGTTGTTTTTTGTCGCAACTAAGCTCAAGCCCTAGCATGCAGGCTTTAAAATTTCTTTCTAATGCAATCTTATGGATTTGAGATCTTTGCTCGGATGTAAGTCGGTTTTTATTACATAGCTTTTCAAGCCCCAAAAGGCAGGATTGAAAATTGTTTTTGTCACTGATGAGGGCAACTTCTGCTTTTTGAGCTTCCGTTAGTTTCGATTCATCACAAAGATCAGTAATGCCATAAATACTAAAGTTGTAGTTTTCGCTGTTGGTATAGCCATGGGCAGCTGAATTAAATGAAAATGCTGATAGTAAAATAATTAAAAAAACAGAGGTTATTCTTGTGAAGAAATTTGCTCCAACTTCCATTTTTGATCCCTAGGAATTAGTCAGGCGGTTTTAAGTGGTCGTTATAAAATTTAGAATGCTAAAGTATGAGTCCAAAGCCTGATCGCCACTTTTCAGTCCTAGCACTTTAACATGATTCAAGCATTGTTAAAGCTCATGGACACTTTAACAGGATGACAGAGTGTCATTAGCGCAATGCAAAACCCAACGCCAAAACCCTTCAATCCATTCGGCTATAAATCTCATCAGATTCAACAACCACAGTGCCGTGCCCACGCTGTTTCGCGAGTGCCCACATGGCGCTGGCAACTTTGCTGGTGCTTACTGCGCGATAGCGTTTGGGGATTATTGGAGCGAGCAATTTCGCGAAAAATATCGCGATGGCTTCGCCGGGGCGTTTTTCTGGCCTTGCGCCGCCGTCCAAAAATGATGGGCGCACTATGCCCAATGTGCTAAATCCGAGCGCCGCCAAATCGTTTTCGACTTTGCCTTTGACTTGCAGGTAGAAGGATTTTGCTTGTGCATCGGCACCGAGTGAGGAGTTGTAAATAAAAACCGATACTCCAGCTTGTTTGGCGATGGTTGCGGCATGTAAGACGTAGTCATGGTCAATTTGCCAAAAAGCTTCGCGCGAGCCAGCGATTTTCATAGTGGTGCCTAAGGCGCAGACGGCGACATCGGCTTGCCACCAAGGGGCGTCGGTTGGCAACTTGTTGAAGTCGACAATTGGGTTGTGCAATTTCGCGTGCGGCAGCAACGGTTTTCTGGTGGGCGCTATGACTTGGCTATATTCTGGATTTGCCAGCGCTTGTTGCAGCAGTTGTTGCCCGACTAGGCCGGTGGCGCCGAGGATGATGCACTTCATGATGTGACTCCATTGCTAAAAAGATGCGTGAAATTGTTTTTAATGACTGAATGCGGGTATTCAATTTGGGCGCTTATCGTTTTTAACAATAGGGATTGCATGTGCGGTTTGCAATCTAGGCGATTGCGCTTATAGCAGCAGCGTATCCATTTGCGGATTGGTAATGCCTTGCGCCGACAAGGTCCGCAGTGCATCCGCGGATTGCTGCAGATAGGGTTGTAACTGCAGTACTTGCTCACTGCGCTTTTCAGAGCAAATAGCTTCGGAGCCACTAAGTTCAGCGCCAAGTCGGCGTAGTTTGGCGTAAGCTTGGCAATAATGCATGGCCGCGAGGCTGGGTTGTTGTTGCGCTAGTGCCAAACGCGCGAGCTGGTGTTGACTGGTATGAAAGGCAATTAATTCATCAACTTGCAGTGGCGTCCGTAAAAATTGTTCAGCCAAAAGCGCTGCTTCTTGCCACGCAAATTTGGCAATGCCAACTTGGCCACAGGCCATGGCTCGCTCGCCATTCTTCGACAAGGCTTGCCAGCGACTCATTAAACTCGGCACATAACATGTGGTCGGTACACATCCCGCCAAAACCAACCCTCCCTTTTGACGCTATGGTTGCATCAATTCAAATGCTAAGCGATTTGCCGCGCTGTGCTGCCAATTGCAAAACCGCCTAATGCCGCTACTTTAGGGATTTTTGGGAAATTCGGCAAGGACTGGGTTCCAAGTTTGTTCCCGTCATTTGCTTGTTTTGCGTTGCTGTTTGTACTGTCCTGCTTTTACTTTAGTGCTAAGCTGATGCTCACAAGGTTTTTCAGTTTTAGGCAGAGCTAAGTTTTAATATTTGCTTTGCCAACAATAGTTTGGGAGATAGCAATGAGTGATAAATCTTACGTTCCACCTCTCGTTTGGGCACAAGCGCAAGAAAATGGCGGCGCTTTTGCCAGTATCAACAGGCCAACCGCGGGCGCAACCCATCAGCAAACATTGCCGCGGGGCGAGCATGCTCTGCAGCTGTATTCCTTAGCGACACCCAATGGTATGAAAGTATCGATCATGCTGGAAGAGTTAATTCAAGCGGGTTTTGATGCTGCTGAGTATGATGCTTGGCTCATTAGTATTCGTGAGGGCGCGCAATTTGGTAGCGACTTTGTCGCGTTAAACCCTAATAGCAAAATTCCGGCACTTTATGACTACAGTGTCACACCCACGCTTCGGTTGTTTGAATCGGGTTCTATTTTGCTTTATCTCGCGGAAAAGTTTGGCGCTTTGTTGCCAGCCAGTATTGCTGAGCGCACCGAAGTGCTGAATTGGTTATTTTGGCAAGTGGGCAGCGCGCCATTTGTTGGGGGTGGTTTTGGTCATTTTTACCATTATGCGCCGGAAAAATTCCAATATCCGATAGACCGTTATGCGATGGAAACCAAGCGCCAGTTGTCAGTGCTCGACCAATTGTTGGCGAGCCGAACCTATATTGCTGGTGATGAATATAGCATTGCCGATATTGCGATTTGGCCTTGGTATGGCGGTTTGGTATTGGGGCGCTTGTATGAAGCTGCGACCTTTTTGGACGTGCAAAGTTATCCGCATCTTTGTCGTTGGGCGGCATTAATAGATGCGCGCCCAGCCGTACGTAGGGGCTACAAAGTGAATCGCAATTGGGGCGATGCCAGCGAGCAATTACCAGAGCGACATAGCCGCGCTGATTTTGCTGAGAACGAATATTAATTGGTCGCTGACTAGGCTTGACGGTATCAGTTAAAAGATCCGTGGTTTTTCAAAGTGTTGTTGTAATACGCATGTAATCAACCACGGCTTCATCTGTGAGCAAATTTACCTTACCATCTAAGTTATTTTTCCGAAGAGTTTGCCAAATATGTTATCCAACCTACCTAGTTTTTTATGGAGCCGCCGAGCGGCAGTGCTGCCAATCATGTGTGCGTTAGCACTTGGCTTTGGCGGCACTGCTACCGCGCAAAGTTCAGAGCCTGATGCCACCACACTGAATTTTTTACAGCAAGTAGCCTCCATTGAATTTACCCAGCGCTTGTTACTGAAACTTTCCGAGCGTTGCGAGGGTAGTGCGCCGCTTGATGACATCGATATGGAAGAAGTTCGGATGGTGGTCAAAGACAAAACCGCACTCAGTTATCTGGAAATTCTGCGGGTTTATATCGATAACAGCTCGGTGCGAGAAAAAATAGAGCAAAGTTTGCGAGCGTTAGATGATAGTAAAGTTGAGTGTAAGTCATTAGATTTTAAGATGTATCGCCATTCGCGCTTGTTGGAGTTTAAGCAAGCTAAACAAACTTTAATCGACTCGCCCAAAGTTAAATTGGCTGGCGATTAGCGCTCAATTCTATTGTACTTCATGAAGGTTGCCAGCAGGCTGTTGTTAACCATTCGCTAGCAGTGCTGAGTTCAGAGTTTCATTGACACGGCTTGGCCAGAACGCATGTTTTAGCAAAAACTCAGGCAATTCAACGAATAGCGCAAAAGATAATGTTAGATTTTAATGATTATTATCAACCGCTTCGCGAGCTGTTAATAAGTTCAGTGCTGAAGTTTGAACGTGAGCAAGCATCGGTACAGTGGTCGATGCTTGCCTTCGAAGTGACGGCACATTCAGGCTGTGGTTTTCTCAGTATTGATACTGAAGAACATAGCAATTTGCTGGTGCAACAATATCCCGATGACGCTGCAAGTGACGCCCATGGCCGATTTAACAACAGCCCCGGTGATTGCAAATATCCATGGTACGCCGAATTTCAGTTTAGAGAATGGCAACAAGCATATTTGCAAGAAGAGACCTATCGAGCGAAATCGCTACTTGGCGAAGAGTTTGTCATCAGTGTCTTGGGAATTATCGATTGATACCACGCATGCGCAGTTGGTATTTCAGTTATTGCAAAAAGTTGTAGAAGATACTGTTGAAGACATTAAGCGCCTAACTAAGAATTGTGCGCCGCTGAGTCGAATCGGCTTTCATATCGGCGAAGATTGCGGCGAGTGGTTTATTGTTGTTTGAGCAAAAAGTTGCCAACGAAAAGTGATTGGTTTAATAGTTGTGGTCATTTGCTATCAACGCAATTTTTTAGGATTGTTTAATCAATTACTATGGCTGTAATGGAAGGTAATCTCATGAATAAATTGATTTTTATGTTAATTGTTGCTTTTGCAAGCTTTGTCACACATGCGATGTTTGACTATGGCAGTTACAAAGCCACATCATTTTCTGAGCTGCTCGCACAGGAAAAAGCGTTCTTGGCAGAAAATGGTTTAGGGCTCGATTCGACGTTGTTTACCGGACAGCCAGAGAAGTACCTCATCACCATCAAATATTCCGGCAAATTTGTCGACATGAATCACAAACAGCAAGAATTTTTGGAAAACTGGCAGAAAAGTAATCCTAACGTTTCATCCTTTGTGCAACTGTATAAAAAAGCGCTGGTGGTCGAAGGTCTAGCGATCCCGATAGAAATCCCAGTTCAGCAGTCACTGATAAGTTCATTTGTTGATGAGCTTAAAATTGGCCAAGAAATTAAAATCTATGTGGTGAACGCAGGCTGGGGGAATAACCAACCTATGTTATTAGTGACGGAATTTGCACAGCCCTAATCGCCAAAAAGCTTAGTGTTGCACTTCAAAATTTGGCACTCAATTGAAACACCGGCCAAGCCGGTATTTCAATTGAGTTTAAACTGTTTAGCTTTTGATTTTGCTTCGTGCCTTGCCAAGTGCTTGTTCAATTTCCTGCCGTCGACCGGCATCAGCGTCTTCACGGCCTGGCCTTGGTGCGGCGAGTAAGGCTTTTTCCAGCACTGCGACCGCCTTTGTATATTCTTTCTGTTGCAGTAAAAAATCCCCGTAAAAGTAATTGCTGTCGATGCCATCAGGATTTACTGCCAGTCCTTTTAACAAATACTCGCGCGCTTTTTTATCACTGCCAAAACCGATTGGCCAGCCTGGCACCTGATAATACAACGAGCCTAGGCTGGTATAAGCAGAGCCATCGAGCGCTTTTTCGTCTTGTTTCAGTGCTTGCTCAAACAGATCTTTTGCCGTTTCAACCTCATCGAGTGCATCTAAACCACCGACACTGCCGGCATAGGTTGCCCGGATAATGCCTTCCCAAATCAGGTAGCGAGCATCGCTAGGGTTGGCTTTTACCGCAGCTTGTGCTGATTTTACCAGCTCAGCAAAAGTTTGTTCCTGCTGCTCCCCGCTTTGCTGATATTTAGCGCTTGCCCATTGCTGCTGAATTTGGCTTAACTCCAGAGTCGAAGTTTCTGCTTGAACTCTGCCTAACAGTAAGCTGGTGGTGAATAAAGTTATGGCAATCAGTGCTGAAGAATGTTTCATTTTGATGCTCCGTTAGCTTCTAAAGTGTTGTTGGTTAAGCTCTCAAGGCGGCTCGGGCTGAGTCCCGGTGAGGTGCGCCGAGCAAATTTTTTGATGACAGCGAGTTGTTTACCAAGGGCTTGGTCGAGCAAAGCCGGAAACCAAGCATTTAATCGAACGAATAATCGTTCAGGCATGCCCAGATTTTGATCTTGCATGTGCTTGGCGAGTAGCTGCTTCAGGATTTGTGTGGCGACCCAGTCAGGTTGATCGGTATGGCTACCTAAAGTTTCATTCAATGCCACCGCCGCTTGACTGTTCATACTGGTTTGCGTGGCGCGCGGGGCGATATAGCAAAATTGCAAACGACTATCGGCCATTTCTCGGCGTAGCGCCTGTACGAAATGTTTCAGTGCGGCCTTGCTAGCGCCATAAGTTGCGTAGCCGGGATAACCGATAGCGCCAAGTGTGGAGCCGACATAGATTAATCGCGCTTGCGGTGAAAGCCTCGACAATAAAGCATGAGTCAGCAGTATCGGTAACAGTGTATTGAGTTCAAATAATCGGCGAATAGTATTGGATTCCTGCTCTGTAAACAGTGCGAAATCATTACAGCCGGCAGCAAACAGCACTCCATCCAGTTTATTTGGCAGCGCCTGCAGTAGCTGGTCACGCCCTGACTGCTCACTCAAATCCGCTTGTACACACTGAGTCTTGGTCGGCAATTGGATGGCCAGTTGCTGCAGCGGTTGCAAGTTGCGTCCGGTAATAATCAGGTTCGCCCCCTGCGCCGCGACTTGTTTTGCTAAGGCGCTGCCGATGCCGCCACTGGCGCCAAGCAATAACAGGGTTTGGCCCTGTAATGGTAGGCTATTCATGCTGCCGCCTTTGCAGCTGGTGCTGCTTCAATACTGCGGAAAATATTGCCATACAGTTGATAAAATACTTTGGCCGCATGCACAATCGCGCGTTGATCCGCTGGATTGCTGATGGTATCCATCAATTTTTCAAAAAAGCCCAAATGTTCGATATCCAAGCTGCCGTGCGAGCGCAGGTAACTGAAGGCTTTCTTCGGTAACTGTAACTTATGTTGAATAATATCCGCGGCGCCGGTGGCCAAATTGACGCTGGTGCCTTCGAGCACTAGAACCATGCCGAAAAACGCCAATGGATTGCCGCGCTGAATGCTGTCATAGGCATAGCTCACCATCAGTTCGGTTGCTAAATTCGGCTGACCATGGCGAACCAGCTCTTTATCGGCCCCGGTCGCGGCAATATCATTTAATACCCACTCCTGATGGCCGAGCTCTTCTTCGATATACTCGGCAATCGCTTCACGGTAATACTCTTGTTCACTGCTGAGGCGACTGCCCACAGCCATTAATAGCGGCACGGTATGCTTCACATGGTGATAAGCTTCGGTTAAAAATGCCTGATACTCGCCCAAGGTAAAGCCTTGTTGTTGCAAACAGCGTTGGATCAACGGCGCGCTTAACAGATACGCGCGTTCAGTTTGAGTTTGCTCAATTAATTGCTGATAAAAGCTCATCGCGATACTCCTCGTTTAGCCCTACCAGCACGGGCTCTGCCTTTGGCTGGTAAAGGTGATACAGTTGATCAAGTTGTGGTTGGTATTGCGCCAAAATATGCTGGCGGCGCAAGCGGCCGTTGTCGGTAAGTTGGTGGTTTTGGCTACTAAAAGGTTCTTTGAGCAGCAATGCCATGCGAATTTGGGCATAATCGGGTAAGCGCGAATTAAGCGCCTGTAATTGTGCTTTTAGCGCATTCGCGTTGTTTGGCAGCCGAGGCATAATCAGTGCACTTAGCCAAGGTTTGGCATCACCGCAGACCATGACCTGAGCAATAGCAGGACAAAGTTGCAGTTCAGCTTCCAACCATTCAGGAGAGATATTGCGACCAAAACTACTGATGATTAGTTGTTTGCTGCGACCTGCGATGCTTAAGTAACCGTCGCTATCCAGTTGCCCCAAATCGCCAGTATCTAGCCAGCTGTCGGCATCGCGAGGAGTGTCGCCTAAATAACCGGCAAATAGCTGACCTTTAACTTCAATATGTCCTTCATTCACTCTGAGCTTTACATGAGGTAAAGCTTTACCCACAGCGTTTACGCGATTTGCGCCTGGTAAATTCAGTGCCACCACCGAGCCCGCTTCCGATAAGCCATAACCTTGATAGACCGGCAGACCCAATTCTGCTGCTTGGGCCAACAGTTGCGGTGCACAATGCGCGCCCCCAACCGCAATAAATTGAAAATGAGCAGCAATCGTGGGTTGTTGCTGGCAAATCATGATAAGTGCCTGTAGCAGCTGTGGCGTTAAGATCATGCTGTTAGGCTGAAACTGCCCTAAGCTTTGTGCCAGTTGTGGCAAATCCAGTTTTGAGCTGCCACTGAGGCCACTTTGTTGCTCATTTAACACAACGATTTGCTGCCCTAAAGCCAGCGGTAAATAAACGCCAGCCTGATTTTCCAGCAACGTTGACAAGGGCAATAAACAATAATGCCGAAGTTGCTCTGAGTGACGCTCTGCACTAAATTCAGCGCTTAACGCTTGTTCCAGGCCAGCCAGCGTTGCCGCTTGCTGACTCCAACTTAAACAAACGCCTTTGGGCTTGCCAGTTGTGCCTGAGGTAAAAGTCACCTTGCCACTTTGCATTGGAAATTGCGGTAGCGAATGCTCGGGAGTGGTAACTTGCAAGCGATACCATAAGCCAGCCAGTGGCGCAGGGGAGTTATCGCTTCGCGCTTCTGTATCTAAAATGACTTCAATGCCCGCAGTGTCAAGGATATAGGCTTGTTGCGCGCTAGAGAAAAACCGTGGCACTGGCACACAAATCTTGTCACTGAGCGCTAATGCCAAATCGGCGATGATCCAACTCAGACTATTTGGGCCGTTAATTGCAAAACGCTGTGCGCTAAATTGTTGTAACCATGTAGCAAGTTCAGCAATCGTTGCCGCCAGTTGTTGATAACTGAGTGTTTGTTGACCGTCAGTAAGCGCTGGGCGTTCAGCAAATTGCTGCAGCTTTTCTAGCTGCACTGGAAGGAGTTTAGTCATGGCTTTTCTCCGCAAAGACGCTAAATGCTGATTGCAGCGCTGTCAGTTGTGGAGCCAACATTTGCTGTAAAAGCTTATAGCGCGGCAGGTTGCGAGCACTCTCAATGGCTGGCAGGGCAAAACCCGCCATGACTTTCGGTTGTTTTTGATAATAAGCACCCCAGGAATCTGGTTGCTGCAACTTATCAGCGCTCGCAGCGGCCAATAGCAAGGGTTGGTAGTGCAGTTTGGTTAGAAGCGACTGTACTTCGCTGGTTGCAGTAAAAGTCACCCAGCGAAAACGGCTGGCGGCAATCAGCTCACTCAGTGCAACCATTAGCAATAAACTGCTGCCCGGCCGCACCGAAACGAGATTGCCAATCTCTAAGATTTGCTCGCGTCTTACCATTTGCCCAGTTTGTGCTGATAACACCTGTTCAATTGGTTGAGGTAAGTATTGCTCGAGAAACAGTGCGCCGTGACTTGCTGATTGCATGCCCAACGCAGCAGTTAAACTCCCGGCACAGCGCAGACTTAACAGCTCAGGCAGGAAATAATGAATCTCAGCCTGATGTTGCTGTAAAAAGACCTTTTGGATCAGCGCTTCGACTTCGCGACGATTTTCGCTATTGCGCGAGTCGAGAGTTAATTTACTGGTTAAAGAACCTAAACTACCCAATAAAGCAGGTGCGGGTGCATCTGGTGTCAACAGCAGTGCGCTAGCCATGATGATCTCCTGATTCGCTATCATGGTAAGCAGTGTAAAAGTCAATACTTAAGAAAAGATTAAACTAACGATATCAGTGAAAATGTTTTTAAATTTCTGCATCTTCTGCCAAGTTGAGAAGGAAATTGATTAGATGTTGAATGAAAGATTGGCATTTGGATTAAATGCTATCGCTTTGAAATAGCTGCAAAATTCAGTTGTTCGTTGACTGTTTACACCAGTAATCACTGCTAAGATCGTTTGAAGATAAACGCAAAATTGGCCAAGAAATTAAAATCTATGTGGTGAACGCGGGTTGGGTTGATCGCCGTTTGCAATAAGATGAAATCATTTTCGAAGTTGCTGATTATTTGAATGAGCCACTGTTTGCTGAATGGTATGAGATAAGCTTTGGTTATGTTATGTCAGTGCTGAAGGGATTGCCGATGTCAGCACCGAAGCTGATTTAGCTGCAAACTCAGAAGCAGACGTGAGTGCAGAGCCAAATCGCAAGTGGATAGTGCCATTAACCTCCACTCAGCATGACGGATATGTGGCGCTTAGTTAATTGGCTGAAGTATTGAAAAGCAAATACAGTTTCTGGTTGGCTTACGGGTCGGAACTGAGCTATTTTGTCGCGCCGTTTCTATTGTTGAAAAACATGACTCAGTTTTCCACTGCCAAAATTGCCGGATACTCTACAATAGTGTTAGTGATCTACCTCATTACGCAAGGTCTAATGATTACCTTGTTTGGTATGCCAAAAGGCTAAAATTATCGCAAGCAAATGGGGTAGTTAGTTCAATGACTCTGACCCCATTGATACTGCGATGAAAAATAAAAAGGTCGCTTGAGTGTTCTCAAACGACCTTGAAACTAGTTTTCAGCGCTTTAGCAGACTCTTTACCGCAGCTAGTGCAGACGATTTAAAAGCCTCGGCTATTAGCTCTTACCGCGGCCGCCAGATTTTTTCGGGGCTGCGCTGTCGTTAGTCCGCTTTAAAAATTTTGGTGCTGGTTTTTTGCTGGCTTTCTCGCCTTCAGGTTTGTTACGCGGTTTGGCGCGGCCACCACTTGCTGGCTCAATCACTGTTTCGCTGGCTTTGTTAGCACGACCCGACAACACTTTACGGGAAATGCTTTTGAGCAATGACACACGGTTGCTCACTTCAAAACCTGGGGTGATGATGCGTTCAATTTTACCGCCAATCAGCTTTTGAATGCGCTCTAAAGTTTGCTCTTCTTCACGGCTGACAAACGAAATCGCGTTGCCAGTTGCGCCAGCGCGACCGGTGCGGCCGATACGGTGTACGTAATCTTCTGGTAAATAAGGCAAGTTGAAATTCACAACATAATCAAGGCCTTGAATATCCAAGCCGCGTGCTGCAACTTCGGTTGCAATCAATACTTGTAACTTCGCAGACTTGAATTCAGCAATGGCCCGACGACGCGCGCCTTGGCTTTTATCGCCATGACAAACCGCCGCATCAATTTTACGTTGTTGCAAACCCGCCAATAAGCGATCGGCTTGCTCTTTGGTGCTGGTGAACACCAACACTTGGAACCAATTTTTCTCGGCTAACAGCTTTTCAAATAGCTCAATTTTGCGACTTTCTTCAACCGGATAAATCACATGATTGACGGTGTCTGCGGTGCTGTTTACTTTAGCCACGCGAATTTGTTGATGATTTTTCAGAATTTTATGCGATAACTCGTTCACCGCTGGTGACGTAGTTGCAGAAAACAACAGGGTTTGACGATTTGGTGCCGTCATTTGCATCAGCTTTAACGCGTCAGTGATAAAGCCCATATCAAGCATACGGTCGGCTTCATCTAGCACGACAAATTCAACATCGCTAAGAATAACGTTGCCAAGGCTCATGTGCTCTAACAAACGGCCTGGCGTGCTAATTACAATATCGACGCCAGCCGCTAATTTGCTCGCTTGGCCGCCCATTTTTACGCCACCGTAAAGAGCGGTCACGCTGATTGGCAAAAATTTAGCGTACCCTTTAATGGCATCAGCGATTTGCTCAGCAAGCTCGCGGGTCGGCGTCAGAATTAACGCGCGTGGGCGTTTTTCCACCGTTGGTTTTGGCGCATCTAACATGCGTTGCAAAATTGGCAGGGCAAACGCAGCGGTTTTACCAGTGCCAGTTTGCGCTGTGACTTGTAAGTCTTTACCGCGACGAGCCGGCACAATGGCCTGCATTTGCACTGGCGTCATGGTGCTATAACCGCATTCAACCAGTCCGCGTTGCAAGTCTGGAGCTAAATCTAAAGATGAAAATTGCATAAAAGATCCTCTGTAGAATTGCTACAGTCAAAAATTAGGGTGTGGAATATACAGTATTTTGGCAGTATTGGAGAGAATTGCTTGTTATTAAGTCGATTTAACGCAGTTCTAAGGCGATTTTCTCGGAAAAATGCCTGCCAATGTGCACCAATGCTTACCCATTTCAGCAAGCATTGGCCATTTGTGCTGGCGTTGTTCGCTTATTTCGCGTCGTCGCTGTCAAATGCTGCTCGAGGTTGGTGCTGAGCTGCACGCGCCAGAATTTCGATATAAAACGCAGACAAATCTTGGGCTAAAGCCGCATCGATATGTTTGTTGATTTCCGAGGTGAAAATCTTTTCGGCGGACTGCTCAGTTGCACCAAAACGGCAATCAAAGGTCCAGTAATCAGCATGTTGTGGTAGAGCCTTACGACGTTCTCTGTTGAGATACTTTTTAATTTCGTGCTTGATGGCGTCCGCTAAACGCGCAGGATTGATTTTCGGGTGTGTTAAAGCGAATGTCTTTTTCATTAAAATTCCAACAGAAGTGCAGTCAAAGGTCAAAGCTGAACCAGCTTTAAAGGCGACATTCTACATTGAACTGGCGAAGATAACTGCAAAATTTACACGGAGCGATTAAAAGGCTGTGTGCACTATTGTTAATTTGGCAGTGCCCTTCGGATTTGCTGGTGAGGCAAGTTTGAAAATACTAAGAATGGTCGCCTCCTTCGGACTTGTTTGTAACTCGCAAACCAGATATCAATCCGCATCACAGCTTTTAACGTAACTTTTCAGAAACACCTTTACCTTCGGTGACAAATCTAAGCTGAGCGATTTAAGGATTTGTACAATTTTATAGCATTTTCTAAAGCGCTTATCTTGAAACTTAATCGTTTAAGGTGTAGCTTGAAATTTATAACAACCTTGCTTTACCAAGTGTTGGCAGGGTAAAAATTAAAAGTGTGATTGAGGCGTGTTTGCTGCGCACCGTGGGGCAACCTGCAGTGTAGCTTTGATATGACAAGCTTTGTTGATGCTGTCATTAAAAGCAATTAGGCAGAGCGTTCATCACGAAAACTAGAAGGGCAGGGTAATGCAACAAGCAGCAAGCACGGCAGCGACCAGTAGTTCGCACGATTATACGCAAGTGAAATGGATGACTTGCTTGATGTTTTTTGTGTTCGCCATGACTACCGACGCCGTTGGCGTTATTATCCCAAAAGTTGTTGAGCAATTTCAGTTAAGCCTGACCCAAGCCGCGGCGTTTCATTATGTGCCGATGGTGTTTATTGGCTTCTCTGGGCTGTTTTTAGGCCGTTTGGCCGATAACATTGGCCGGAAAAAAGTGATCTTAGCTGGTCTTGCATTGTACACCTTTGCCTGCGTGGTCTTTGCTTTAGAGCAGAATTTTCCGTTTTATTTATGTTTACTCGGTTTGTGTGGCTTAAGCATCGGTTTGTTTAAAACAGGCGCTTTGGCGTTGATTGGCGACGTCAGCCACAATGCCGACGGGCATACAAAATTAATGAATCGGGTTGAAGGTTTTTTCGGTCTTGGCGCCATTTTTGGCCCAGGTCTGGTAACTTTATTAATTGCCTATGACATGGCGTGGACGCAGCTGTATTTGCTTGCAGGTTTTATTTGCGCGGTGCTTTTGGTGCTTGCGTATCGTTTGGATTATCCAGACTATAAACAAGCTGAGCAAAGCTCGGTATTTCAAAGTTTGAAATTAGTCAAAGATCCGTACGCCTTAGGTTTCTCACTCGCTATCGCTTTTTATGTGGCGGCGGAAGTAGCAATTTTCGTTTGGCTTCCAACCTTACTGCAGCAATATCAAGGCAATTGGACCTTCTTTGCCGCCAACGCCATCATGTTGTTTTTTATCTTACGCACTGCGGGCAGATTCCTCGCTGAGTGGCTATTAAGTTTGTTTGATTGGGCGTTATTGCTGGCCTGTTTCGGCACCGCTATTTTTGGCTGTTTTGCTCTCAGTATGATTTTTGGCGTGGATTGGGCGCTGTGGTTGATGCCGCTCTCTGGTTTATTTATGGCGATGATGTACCCGACACTCAATTCTAAAGGCATCAGCTGCTTTGAACGCAGCCAACATGGTGCAGCCGCAGGCCTTATTCTGGCATTTACCGCCCTCGCTGCAGCTGTTGGGCCATTATTGATGGGGATTGTTGGCGATTGGTTTGGTGATGTTAGCTACGGATTTTATCTGGCCACTGGGTTTGCCCTTGTGCTTTGTCTTGGCCTTTGGTGGAATTTTTTCGCCAAACCAGCTGCGGCCCGTTTAGCGCAATTTGCCGACTGATTTAAATTAGCAACAGCAACTCCCTCATGTCTAATGCCAGTCAGTTTCGCTGATTGGCATTACTTTAGACATTCCTAGCAATAGATTTCTTCAAGTTTCTCAAACCCTGTTTGCTGATGATTTATAAAACTCAGATCTTTCATTCTGTATAACCGTCATCTCAGAACTGCTAGTATTTTGTCGGCTCTTTTTGTTTAATACTTGGCTGCACCAATTCGCGCCCCAATTCGGATGGGCGCGGGAAGTTTAACTCTCAGTTTTATAAGGAGATAAAGTTTGAAGAAAATTTTGTTGTATGTCGCTAATCGCATTCAAATTATTTTGTCGTTGTATGTGCTCAGCATTATTGCCGCCGCATTTTTATTTGCGCAGTTTGAAGGCAAGCCATTTTTTGATGGTTTATGGTGGGCTTGTGTCACCTCGTTGACTATTGGTTATGGTGATTTATCGCCGGCAACCGTGGAAGGGCGGGTAATGGCGATTGTGTTTGCGCACTTTTGGATTTTTTGTGTGATCCCAATGATTGTCGCCAGCATCATCACGCATATTCTGGTTGATAAAGGTGCCTTTACCCACGAAGAACAAGAGTGGCAGGAAAAAAGCTTACAGAAGATTGCCGAGAAGTTGGGAGTGACGTTAGATCCACCGCCACGGGATTATTAAACGCTAATCAATGGGGTCAGAGTCATTGATTACTCTTCAAATCGATCACTCTCAGCGAGCTTTTGCTTTTACCTCCCCATAAAGCGAGCCGAAGCAAAACAAGGCTTTAAGGTTTTAAACGGGCGACTGTGTGAGCGGGGCGAAGTTAGCGACCCGCGAGTTTCGCCCGTGCCTTAAAGTCTTGAGTTTGCTGTGGGCGTTCGAGCGATCAGGGGTTGCCTTTTTCGATTCCTTTTTGGCAAAGCAAAAAGGAACACCGACGATAGTCGGAACTACCGCGCCAAGCTGGCACTCGCAGAGTTCTTGGATCAATGACTCTGACCCCATTGATTACGGCCGTTATCTACCACATGAATGCCAGCAGTGATTTGGCAGAAAGAATGGATTGGTTTGCGTTCAAAACGTGACCAACCAATCTATCAAGTCGTTAATTAATACTAGTTACAGTGCAGAACCGTTCGCCTATGAGCCACTTTTAAGGGCATTTTTTAGTAAAAGTAACCCCAAACTGTTAGTTAGCCTGCAAACAGGGTTGGCGGCTAATTCAATGCTAGTTTCCGATACGGTAAATTAAAATCAAAGCAAAATTGTACAGCATATGAATAAACATAACGGCAAAAGCTGCATGATCTTTAATGATTTTTTTAAGGAAGTACTTGTAAGCGTAAGCTAAAATAGCTCCAGCTATAGTGGTGATAACTACGCTAAACCAGCCACCTGAGGGGTAATGATAGGCGCCAAATAACAACGCACTAGTTGCGATAAAAGCAATATCATGTTTAAAAAATTTGTTAATCGCTAAATGCACTAATACGATGAAAATCATTGTTTCAATAATTGGTGCTAAAAATAATGATGAAAAATAACGAGCGTAGTCAAGATTAGGTATGTTTCGATATATCTCAGTTAAGGGGATCTGCTTTTCAAGGAAAAATGCATTAAGGATTGTGATAAATGTGAGCTTTATTGAAAGCATTATAATCAAAATTGATAGTGAAAATTTCGCAATGCATTTTAAATCCGTAAGGTTTATATTTCGGATTTCTTCTGTTTGTAAGTTGTATGAATTATTCATTCTGGATAATCCTTATTGTTTTTTAAATGTTCTAATACGACCATTCTTTTTGAAAGAGAATTCAGGCTGTTTTTTGAGGAAGTTTTTTAGCAAGGGAATTGCAGTTTTTGACCAGTTTTTTGCAATTGCAATATCTATGATGATCATTTTATCGCCTTCCATCCATTCGTAGTCATACCTAGGGAGGATTCCATGGCTGGTAAACTGTTCATAACTTTCTGCGCTAACCTTGGCCCATATCACATAAGCGATTGGTATTCTGTTATGTGCAGTGGTAATTAATTCAAAGTTATTTGATCCAAGCGCATTTTTTAATAGCTGAAATCGATTCGTATCAAAAGTGCTGTTTGCACTTATTGCGACAACACTAAGGTCATAGTAATTTTTATAGTCTAAATTTTTATTACTCATTTGGGATGCCGCTTAGTATTTCTATAATTAACGGTTTGAAGTCAAAATATGCCGTAACAAGTGAGTCACTATCTAATTTTTCAATGTAATCAATAGTGCTGCTCGGCTGGTTGAATTTAAATAGAGCTTCGTATGCTAAATTTTTTGCAAAATATTCGTTATTAACTGAATCGAAGGTTATCTCTAATTTTTTTGATTTGAATATATAAACTGTCGAGCTGTGATTGTCATCAAATATCCAAGTTGAAGCGAAAGTGATTTGCTCAATTAATTCTTTAATATTATCAATTTCGTTTTTGTTAATCAGCGGTATTGCATTTTCTGTAATTCTAGCTCTGTTGAAAAATTCATAGAAATAAGCACGTTTGCAAGCGGTGAGGTAAGTTTTTATAGTAAAGCTTAATAAGCTACAGTGGTTTTCTAATTTAGATTGATGAATGTTTTTAATTATCTTGAGTAACTTTTCGCCAACGGTTTTTTCAGTCAAATTGCTTTCTTCTAAACTTGATTTAGCGTTGGTTATCGCATAATTAAATACGGAACTGATGAATAATTTTAAGTTTTTGTTGTCAGTTTCTTTAGGTTGTCGCAAGACAATACTAGGTTCTAACGATAGCTCTTTCATTATCTCATTAGCAACTGTCGGGTAATTGTTGCCAACTAATTTTCTGTCAATGCCAAGTAACCAAGGTATGTGGTATTGAAACGCTCTATTTAATTGTTTCTTATAGAATTCACATAGCTTTTCTTTTGATAAATTCAGTTTGTTGTATTTACAGAAAGTGTGGATAAGTTCCTGAAAAATATCATTAACGCTTTGTGCTTCTTGATAAAATGGGATTTGTCGATCGCTCGTCGCATGATTAAATCCTACTGGTAAAAAATTCACCGTATTGAGATCTAGCCATCTACCATCGAGCGCTATATTTGATGGCGAAACTGCACCATGAGCAATTCTGGCAATTCTGGCAAACGCAAATTGACTTGCATGGCGGCTTAATAGTTCTCCGATATAATTGGCAAAATTATCGTACCCGCTAAACTGATTGGCGAATATTTTATGAATGTCTTTTAATCGAACTGAATCATTAAAATCAACATCTTGTTCATTTGGTTGATAATGCGGGATTGGGAAAAAATGAGCGGGTCTAATACAAGTTTCGCGAATAAGAATAGCGCCAGCAGTAGTTTTTCTTGTACCTGTGCCTGAATACTCACAATATGCAGAGTCGTTACCGACAAATAACAGACCGATTGACTGCACGACCCCCATCGGCAGTAATTGACTCAAGACTTGTGAATATATGACTTCAGTTATGCCATCAAGAAGTGTAAGTGTGCCATTGGCATGAGATTTTTTTGTAGCATTACTTGCTAGCAAATTACAACCAATCCCTTTGTACTGAAAACCGTTATAGTTGCCACACCTAGCACCGCCACCATTTGTGCCAATACCAATGCCACCGTATCGTTCGCCGGTAAAACTAATTCTTTTCGCTAAATTGTATCTTTCTGATTTTATAAAATCATTACCGAACACAAAGTAAGGAGTGAAATAAGAGGAACCACAGTCTTCAGAAAGACCTAATGATGCTAATCTAGCAGTGTTTTGCCATAGAACTGAGCAATCAGCTATTTCATATGCATGAAATTCTATTAAACCAGGCTTGAATTGATTGATGTCGATATTCATAAATTCACAATTGGTGGGAGTTAAGGTTATTCGTGATGATGCAATCGGATTGAATCCGATTGCATATCAATTGACATAAGTATCAATGCAGACGGTCGTACGCCCAACCACCCAGATCAGAACCAAATCCGCCGAAGTCGTAAATGGAATCCCATAAATCGTTTAAGCCATCCGCAACCATGCCAAGATTGCCGCTGAAATCTGTGCCGTTAAAACCAATGTCTTCCCAGTGTTCACCATTATCACCTGGTACGTGGTCACCGGCACCTGCAACAAAAAATAGTTCATTTGCAGATAATTCTGCGATGTTATTTTTTTGAATCATTTCTATCTCCTATATATTTTTTGCAATCTTGTTATTTAGTTTCAACAAGTAATTTTATTTATACTTAATTGATGTTGCTTTAGTGAATTTTAAATATGGCATTGTGCAATATTGTAAATTCATTCCAGCAATTATTTCTTTACCACATTAACGGTATAGCCAATGTCGTGATGACATTTATACAAAACTGTTTTGCGATACATAAGCTGCTAAAACTTACAGGGGGTGGTAATTCTTTGCGTACAGCATTAGAGTTTATGGGGTTTCTACTCGTGCTGACTATTTAGCGCGAGCAATTCATCAATTTAAACAGCCGGCATAAAACTCATCTCTGATGAGATTGTTGTTGATTGCGAAAAAACGGAAGGTAAAGGTCATTGAGTTATGTATAGCTTCCAACTTTATGTTGTTTTGAATTGAAATTAGTTAAATGTAAAGAGCCTGCGTCGCTGCTCAGTTTCAAGGTACAAGTTAAAGAACGCCCGTCCGCTAATCTTGAAAAAAGTCTGGTACAAACCAGCAACTTCGGTTAAAAAGTGGTAAGTCGCTGATAAAAACTGCCCTATGTATCCCATTGCTATTAGTCAACATGGCGGGCGAAAACAAAAAACTTCGGTGACATCGTCTTTGCTATAAACCTACCTTCACTTCCTCGCTGCAGTTTTGCGGTGATGTTGGGTTGCGCGAGCCGACACAATAAAAATTTATAAAAATAAAAATTTATAAAAATAAAAATTTATAAAAATAACAATAAAAACAAATAGATCCGCTCAGGCAGGGGAGAGGTTTACACCAATTGTTATATAGCTTGTTTCAAAAGATATGGCGGAAAATTCGCGCTCTGTCGTCTTGGTACTCTGCATGGCGTAAGTACATGCGGGGGGGATATCGACGCACGCGACGGCCTTTGTTGTCCTTGGTATTAGTCTGCAATTTATCAACTGCAGCACTAGCCAGTGAAAAGCCGTCTGAGATTGCTTTTAATATCCCAGAGCAAAGAGCCGAACTCTCGCTAATCAGTTTTGCTGAACAGGCTGACATCACCTTGTTGTTCCCCATCGATAAGATGGCGGGCAAAGTGACGAATCCGTTAAGTGGTCAGTACAGCCTCAATGAGGCGTTGCGCATCCTGTTGCAGGATACCGGGCTAAAACCGGTGATTAGCGAAAGTGGGCAGGTATCTATTTTGATAGATCCGACTTTCGAGAGTAACGACGACATGGCGAATTATAACAAAAACAAAGTAGCAACCGCAGTGATGGCAGTCTTAAGTTCTGTCGCAGTAGCGCCAGCGTTTGCACAACAGGATAG
Source organism: Alteromonadaceae bacterium (assembly GCA_041914845.1). GTDB lineage: Bacteria > Pseudomonadota > Gammaproteobacteria > Enterobacterales > Alteromonadaceae > Pararheinheimera. The sequence goes on along the minus strand of JAYSCP010000001.1, from coordinate 224,890 downwards.
CGAACCAGCAAAGACCGAAGTAATTGAAGTGCGTGGTATTCGGGGAGCCTTGGGCCGCGCAATGGATTCTAAACGCGAAGCCGGTGGTGTAGTAGATTCAATTTCCGCGGAAGACATCGGTAAATTTCCAGATACAAACTTAGCAGAATCGCTGCAGCGGATTTCAGGGGTTTCCATAGACCGTTCTGGTGGTGAAGGCCAATTGATCACTGTGCGCGGTTTTGGCCCAGAATTTAATACCGTCTTGGTCAACGGCCGCCAAATGGCCTCAGAAAACCAAAGCCGTGCTTTTAGCTTTGATACTATCGCTGCGGAATTAGTCCGTAGCCTTGATGTGCATAAAACTTCGACGGCGACCCAGCAATCTGGTGGTATTGGTTCTACTGTTAACGTTAACACCGCACGGCCATTTGCGATTGGTGGCTTTAAAGTGGCTGGGAGTGTCAAAGGTGTTTACGAAGAAAACAGCGAGAAAACCTCACCACAAGTCTCTGGTTTAATTAGCAATACTTTCAATGATGGCACCATGGGGGCATTGCTTGCGGTCTCTCATCAGCAACGCGATACCCGGTTAAACCAAGCGCAAATTGACGGTTGGTTGGAAAACGTTGGGGTGCCAAACCCAAAAACGCAAAATGGTGCTGCTTATACTGGCAACATTTTCTCGCCACGTAACTACGACCACAAAGTAACTTTTGAGGAGCGCACTCGCACTAACGCCAACTTGGTTTTGCAATACGCGCCAGCCAATAACCTTGAATTAACTGCCGATGCACTGTACTCAGATTTTGATGTCAAAGCTGATACCACCTCTTACGGCCATTGGTTTACTGCGCCAAATATTAAAGGTTTTGGCAATGCCGCAGGCCCTGTGGTTGATGCCAACGGTACTGTTATTGACCTGTACCAAGAAGTTGGTCTGGCAACCGACATGCATGCGAAGAAATTTGACCGTCTGACCGATACGCTGTCGCTAGGTCTGAATGCCGATTGGGACATCAATAACAACCTGAACATGAAGTTTGACTACAGCCATTCTAGCGCCAAGCGCGAGCCAAATAATGGCCGTGGCGATCAGTTATCATTGATTGGTTATGCTAACCGTGTGCGCTTCCAGTTAGATGATAATATCCTGCCATACGCCAGTGAGTTCGCTGGTGCGAACCCAAATATCTATAGCGGTCAGCAAGAACTTGATGGCACCGCTTATCAGCCGGGCGTGACGCCAGATGGCGTATCGAATCACTTAGATCCAGCCAATAGCCGTGCGCACGTGATGTTGCGTCGGGGTTGGGCGGTGGAGGATGATATCGACCAACTGCGTTGGGATGGTGTCTGGAATGAAGATGCAACCAGCGGTTTAACCAAAGTGAAATTTGGTGCCATGTTATCAAGTGAAACCAAGAGCTTAGAGCGTTGGGATAACGAAGGTGTTGGTATCCACTGTACCTTCTGCGGTTACCCGGATGCGCCGAATATGGCCGGTTTCCCACAGTATGTGTTTAATGCCGGCAGTGATTTCTTAAGTGGCGTTAGTGGCAGCGGCCGCATGCCAACTTCATGGCTCGCGCATGATGGTGAAGCAAACTTCGCGTTTTTAGAAAAATATGCTGCGTCTATTGGTAAACCAATTAGTTTTGATGCGGTAAAACGTAATAAGTCCTTTGAAGTCGGTGAAGATACTGCTTCTTTATACTTCGAAATGGACTTTGAAGGCACATTAGCAGGCATGCCGTTAACCAGCACCGCTGGTGTACGTTATGAGCGCACCAGTGTCGATGTCGTAGGTACTGATGCGCCAGTAAATGGCTTGCGGATTTTGGATGAAACCGAAATGCTCGCGCAGTTTGGCGCGGCGCAGCCGATTGATGAAAATGCCAGCTACGAAGCAATTCTGCCAAACTTCAGTGTGAAATTAGACATTTCGGATGACTTAGTCGGCCGTTTTGCTGCGTCGCAAACGCTGACTCGACCAACGTTGGAGAGCATGTCGCCGGTCACAGTGATTGGTACTACTCGCCAAGGCGGTGATTTGACTTCAACTTCGGGTAACCCAGCGCTGCAACCGTTTAGCGCCACCAACCTCGACTTGTCGTTGGAATGGTATTACAGCGATGCAAGTTACTTGTCGGGAGGTTATTTCCGTAAAAACGTGTCGAACTTTATTATCAACATTACGCAAGATAAAACCTTCACCTTGGCCGATGGTAGTTTGTTAAAAGATCCGTCAACCGGCACCAACTCAGGTGCGGCTGATAGTGCAGATGCCGTCGCGGTATTTAGTAATACGTTGCCAAGCAACGGTGAATCAGCCATTGTTGATGGTTTTGAATTAGCCCTGCAACACACCTTTGACTCAGGGTATGGTTTGATGGCGAATGCCACTCTGGTGGGCAGTAATGCCGATTTAGACCCTGCTGATATCAATCAAGTGTTTGCATTAACTGGCTTGAGTGATTCGTACAACTTAGTGGCGTTTTATGAGCAAGGCCCGCTGCAAGGTCGGATCGCTTACAACTGGCGTGATGCTTTTGTGCAATCGCTGACACAAAGCAATGGTGATGGTGTGGTGATTGTCGAAGATTATGCACAGATTGATGCTAGTGCGAGTTACGACATTACCGACGACTTCACTGTGGTGATTGAAGGTATCAACTTGACCAACGAGTATGTGCATAAACGCGGCCGTTTCGCTAACCAATTGTTGTTGATTGAAGACAGTGGTCGTCGTGTGGCCTTTGGTGTTCGTGGTTCGTTCTAACCTGGTGGTGTAACGTAGTGATTGCCACTTTTGGAGCTACATGCCGAAAGTGGCCATTGCGCTCCCTTTCGGAGTCAGTTGGCCTACCACTGACTCCATTTTTAAAACGCCATTTTTTGAGAAAGTTCGTTTTCGCTCAGGATTTCTGTCATGCCTCAACACTCCCATACTCAGCAAATTAACACCGTTGTCATTGTCGGCGGCGGTAATGCCGGTTGGCTAACCGCCGGTCGAATTGCGGCAAAACATCAAGGCCAAGTGCGGGTGATTTTGATTGAATCACCGGGTATTCCACCAATTGGGGTTGGTGAAGGGACATGGCCGACCATGCGCAGCACTTTGTTAGCGCTTGGCATCAGCGAGACTGATTTTATCCGCGAGTGTGACGCAACTTTCAAACAAGGCGCCAAGTTTGCCCGTTGGGTGGACGGATCGCCCGAAGATTTTTATTACCACCCGCTAGTACTGCCGCAAGGTTTTGGCAAAGCGGATATGGCGGCGTATTGGCTGCATGGCACATCGGCCCAAGACATTTCAAAGGCTGAATATGTGTCACAAGCCGCGGCAAATGTCGGGCCTTTTAGCTCATTCTCCAACGATTTATGCTATCAAGAAGCGATTTGTGAACGTGGCCTGGCGCCAAAAACCATTCGTCATGCTGAATTTGCCGCAGTGGCGAATTACGCCTATCACTTGGATTCCGGCAAGTTTGGCGTATTTTTACAGCGCCATTGCATGGAAAAGCTGGGCGTTGAACATATTCAAGATGATGTGATTGCCGTGCAAAGTGCCAGTAACGGTGATATCGCAGCGGTACAAACGCAAAACCATGGGCTGATTGCTGGCGACTTATTTGTCGACTGCACAGGCTTTAAATCTTTGTTATTAGGCAAGCATTATCAAGTGCCGTTTAAGCGCTGTGATGATGTGCTGTTTATCGACACGGCGCTGGCGGTGCAAGTGCCTTATGAAACGCCGGATGAGCCAATTGCTTCACATACCATTTCCACGGCGCAAGACTGTGGTTGGATTTGGGATATTGGTCTGCAGCATCGCCGAGGTGTGGGGTATGTCTATGCCAGCCGTTATTGCAGCGAAGCACAAGCGCGGGAAACCTTGGCCCGTTATGTTGGGCCTGCCATCGCCGATTTAGCTGTGCGCAAAATTCCGATCGAAAGTGGTCATCGCACACGGTTTTGGCAGAATAACTGCGTGGCAGTAGGGCTTTCGGCCGGTTTTCTGGAACCACTAGAAGCTTCAGCCTTGGTGCTAGTGGAGTTGTCAGCACAAATGATTGCCGAGCAATTACCTGCGACACGGGGAGTGATGGATATTGTTGCGCGGCGGTTTAATGAAACCTTTTTATATCGCTGGGACAAAATCATCGATTTTCTGAAGCTGCATTACATTTTAAGCCAGCGTGATGACAGTGCGTTTTGGCGTGATAACCGCGACCCCGCGACGATTCCGCAAAGCCTGCAAGATCTGATGCAGTTATGGCAACACCGTGCGCCTGGCGATTTAGATTTTACCAGCAACAACGAAGTATTCCCGGCTGCGAGTTATCAGTATGTGCTTTACGGCATGGGCTTTCGCAGCGAAACTGCGCGATTAAGCCGGCAATTAACTGACTGGGATTTTGTCGCTTCGCAGCTTCAACAAAATCGCAAGATGATTGATCAAGCGTTGACGCTGTTGCCGAGCAATCGCGAGCTTATTGAAAAAATTCGCCACTATGGCTTTCAAAACATCTAATAACAACGCGAAGACTTTGGCTCAGAAATTGGCTAAGTGCTTGGCGAATAACAACAAGGTGAACCATGGCTAATCTCGTTGCGGTGCAACCCGCGTTACATCAACATCTGTTGGTGTTACCCAGTCAAATTGATACCCATGCCGCAGGACAAAATTTAATTCCGCTTATTCCTGGTGAATTAAGCCATGTCGCTACGCAACTACCGGTGGTGCTGGCGAAAAACGGTCAAACCGGTCAGTTTGTGCTATCAGCGTTAACGGGGTTTACTGCGCAAGAAAATTTAATGATGGCAGAAGGGCAGTGGCAAGGAATTTATCTGCCGTTGCAAATTCAGAGACAGCCGTTTTTTGTTGGCAAGGAAAAGCCAGATGCCGCGGATTATGTGGTCTGCATTGACTTAGATAGCCCGGCGACACTGTTTAGTGCCGAGCTCTCGGGTGTACAACAATTGCCAGTTGGTGCTGAGACCTTGTTTAATGCTGATGGCAGCGAAACAGCCTTTTACCGTGACGCCAAACTCAAACTCGCGCAGTTGCTGCAGGGTGAGCAACAACGCGAACTGTTGCTGTCAGAACTGCTCGCTCTGCGTTTGCTGCAGCCGATGTCGCTGGAAATCACTTTTGCCGATCAAAGTACCGCTAGGCTAAATGGGCTATATACCATCGACGAGCAACAATTAGCGCAGCTGCCGGCGGAGCATTTAGTGCGGTTGCATCAACAAGGTTTGCTCGGTGCCGTTTATGCCATTTTGGGTTCTGCTGCGCAAATTTATGGCTTGATTGAACGCAAAAATAAGCAACTTGGATATTAAGATGCCGCAAAATGCAGTGGTTATGCTCAATCATGTCGCAAAGGTTGAGTGCCAACTGATTGGCGCAGAGCAAACGCCGCTGCTGATTATCGATGACCTACTTACCGATAGTAATTGGTTGCAGCAACAGGCGCTTGCTGGCGACTATCAGGCGGACTCGGCTAATTTTTATCCCGGCATTCGCTGCCAGACGCCAGCGCTGTATCAGCAGTTGCTGCCAGCATTACTGCCGTTGCTACAACGGGTTTATGCGCCGCAAGTGCAGCAGTTGCGACTACTCACTTCGGCATTTTCTTTAGCAAGCACCCCAGCTGCGCAGTTAAAGCCTATTCAGATGTTGCCGCATTTTGATACGGTGGAGCCTTTGCAGTTGGCGATGGTGCATTATTTATGTGATGAGTTTCATGGGGGCACGGCATTTTACCGTCATCAACAGACCGGCTTTGAACGGATTGATGCGGCGCGGCTGCCAAGTTATGCCACGCTGTTAAAACAACAGGCGATGGCGGCAAGGCTGCACGAAAACCCAAGGTATATGCGTGGTGACACTGAGTTGTTTCAACAAATTGCCAAGGTCGAAGCGCGGGTCAATCGCGCCATTATCTATCCTGGGAACTTGTTGCACTCAGGTGATATTCGGCAAGTGGGCGCAAAAGCGGCCGATCCGGCGTATGGCAGACTGACTATCAGCAGCTTTTTGCAATTAATTTAAACTTTTTTTGAAAATCACTAGCGGATTTTTAGCGGCTATTTCGTCTATCAGCAACGGGGCAGATTCGTTGCAGCGAAAACACAACGACAAGGTCTTGACTTGACTACCAATAAGAACGATACAAAAGGGAAACATGTCAAACGATTCATTGTTTTATAAAGTCTATCTAGCATCGCGGCGTGGCATTTACCGCGCGGTGTCTCGGATAGTACCACCGCACGAAATTGAAGATATCGTGCAAGAAACTTATGTGCGGATTTGCCAAATTGAAGACAAAACGCAAATCAGTTCGCCAAAATCCTTTATGTTTACCATAGCGCGAAATTTGGCATTCGATTATCACAAACAAGCCGATGTGCGACATGTCGACCATGTCGAAGACACTGAATTACTGGACCAGCTATTATCTGATAATTGTCGCGATGAAGTGTACGACCAAGTGTTGTCCGGTAATGAGTTTGGTCACTTTTGTGAAGCAGTGCGTCAGTTGCCGCTACAGTGTCGCAAAGTGTTTGTTTTAAAGAAGGTTTACGGCTATTCGCAGCGAGAAATTGCAGCGAGTTTGCACATTAGTGAAAGTACAGTAGAAAAACATATCGCGACCGGAATGAAAAGTTGCACGCTGTTTATGCGTAAAGCAACGGGAAGCGAAACAGGACAGGGCCAGCAACTCGCAAAACGACAATCAAGAGGAGGATCGTATGAGTAATATTCACCAGATCCATCTGCAGTCGAAACACCAACAAACCATGTTGGATGCTCAGCGTCTGGAACAGGCCTGTGAATGGATCGCCCGTATCGACCGGGAACTGCAAGAAGATGAAGAAGTAGCGTTGCAGCAATGGCTTGCAGCATCGCCGTTAAATCAACAAGTGTTGTTTGAAGTCGCCAAACTCTGGGACAAAATGGATGCACTCAGTCGTCTGTCGGCGTTATTTGGTGCTGTTGAACCGTCACATGCGCAAAATAACAGCCACAATAGCAGCCACTCAGGTAGAGATGGCAAACGCTCGTGGCGGACATTAGCGATGGCTGCTTCGACCGCAGCATTGTTGCTGTTCGGCGGCTTACTCTATCGTAGCGAAGTGTTGCCGCTGGTCAATCCATCGTCGTCTATCGCGTCGATGCAAGCGACTTATCAAACTCGAGTGGGCGAAAATACTACGATAGAGCTGCCTGATAGCAGCAAGTTGGTGCTCAATACCAACAGTTTTGTGGTGGTGCGTTACAGCGCAGCGGCGCGGGTTATCGAGTTGCAACGCGGTGAAATCAACATTGATGTCGCGCACGATACGTCGCGGCCACTCAGTGTGATTGCCGGCGGCAAGATTATTCAAGCGGTCGGCACCGCTTTTAATGTCGATTTGCGCAAAGATCATGTTGAGTTGATTGTCACCGATGGCAAAGTGTTGGTGGGTAGTAACCCTGGTGACGAGCCACCGGCAGAACAATTGCTCAGTAAACGCTTACCGCAAAGTTCATTGGCGATTTCCAAAGGCGAGTGGGTCGATTTAGATCCAAAAGGCCAAGCCCGTGAGCAAGTGCAGCAAATGGATGCGGTTGAACTTGCCGCCAGTTTATCTTGGCGCTCTGGCAACTTGATTTTCCGTGGCGAAAATCTGGAAGATGCCTTGACTGAAATTAGTCGTTATACCGATATCGAATTTGAGCTGGCTGATGATGCCAAACTCAAAGAGATCCATGTCGCTGGCATGTTCAAAACCGGCGATGTGAATGGCTTGCTTGAAATTTTTCGTACCAATTTCAACATCAGCCATGAGCGTTTAAGCCGTGACAAAATTCTGTTGAAATTTGCCGGTTAATTGCTGTGTCCGGCCTGTTTGCAACAGCAGCAGGCCACATCGACACAAGTGAGCTTTCCTCCACAATAACAATAAGGAACTTCATGTATGGCGAACTCCATGCCGGGCTCTTCGCAACCGCAAAATTTGGCAACGTCAGTAAATTCGGCTGGGGCTATGGCGTACATCATTTTTATTTCTGCTATCGCAGCGATTGGCGGCTTTTTATTTGGCTTTGACTCCGGTGTTATCAACGGCACTGTCACTGCCCTTAGCAAAGCGTTTAATTCCGATGCCGTGGCGACCGGATTTAATGTCGCGTCGGTGTTGCTCGGCTGCGCTGTTGGCGCTTTATGCGCTGGTCCTGCCGCTGATAAATATGGCAGAAAGCCAGTGATGTTGTTGACGGCGTTGGTGTTTGCGATCAGTGCTTGGGGCTCAGGCGATGCCGATACAGCCAGCGCCTTTATTTGGTATCGTTTATTGGGTGGTTTAGGTATCGGTGCAGCGTCAGTGTTAGCGCCTGCCTATATTTCGGAAGTGGCGCCACCGGCGTTTCGTGGTCGCTTGGCGACGCTGCAACAACTGGCAATCGTGCTAGGTTTGTTTATGGCGTTTGTCAGTAATTATTTAATCGCGGCTGTGGCTGGCGGTGCTGAAGCTGTGTTTTGGTTAGAACTTCCGGCCTGGCGCTGGATGTTTTGGATGGAGTTAGTGCCGTCGATTTTGTTTCTGCTCGGGGTGTTGCTTATTCCGGAATCGCCACGATTTTTGGTAGCGCAAGGCCGCTTAGCCGAAGCGAATCAAGTGTTTTCGCGCATTTGCCCTGGTGATGAGGCCGCGCAAATCGAACGTGTGCAGCAATCGCTGGCCGGTGATAAAAAGCCTGGCTTTGTCGACTTTCTGGTTAGAGGCACCAGCAAAATTCAGCCAATTATTTGGGTTGGGATCGCTTTGTCGGTATTCCAGCAATTTGTTGGCATCAACGTGGTGTTTTATTACGGTGCAGAACTTTGGCAAGCCGCTGGTTTTGATGAGAGCCAATCGTTGTTTATCAATGTCTTGGCGGGCACGACCAACATCGTTTCCACTTTTGTCGCTATCGCTTTGATTGACAAAGTCGGTCGTAAGCCGCTGCTGCTGGTGGGTAGTATCGGCATGTTTGTCACTTTGGCCGTGCTGACAGTGATTTTTGGCACTGCTGGTTTAGATACCGCTGGCAAGTTGATGCTAAGCGACAGCACCGGCACGGTAGCGCTGATTACCGCCAATTTATTCGTAGTGTTTTTTGGCATCAGTTGGGGTCCTGTGGTTTGGGTGTTATTAGGCGAGATGTTTAATAACCGCATTCGCGGTGCCGCCCTTGCGGTTGCGGCAAGCGCACAGTGGATTGCCAACTTCGCCATTACCATGACTTTCCCAATTATGTTGAGTTCTGTTGGCTTGGCTGGCGCCTATGGTTTTTATGCGTTTTCGGCGCTGCTGAGTATTTTCTTTGTAGTGCGTTATGTCACTGAGACTCGCGGCAAACAGCTCGAAGAGATGTAAAAATAAATGTGATGCTTGGGTTAGGATTTGCAGCCGGGGTGGGACTAGCTGTCAAATGTAAGTGTAAAGCGTGGCAATTGCCGCGCTTTGCTTTTATGTGTTTAGGTTAGAAATAATAATGGTAGGCCAAACCAAGACTCGTAGTCTGGAATTGGCTATGCCATGCATGGTTCGTACTTAGGCTTAAACCATGATTGTTCTTGGCAAACCAACTTAGCGTGTTCTGCCATTGCTGGTAATCGGCATCTCCGGTAACTCTGCCGGTATTGGCCTCATAATTGCTGATTAATTTAAGGTCGCCTGCCAAATTTACCAATAGACCTGTTTTGGCATATCCAAACAATCGACTATCGCGAAGATCAGTGACCAAGCCTGCTCCAGCCATTGCAAATCCAATAACATCTGGATGCAATTGCCAGCTTTTACCTGCTGCGCCAGAGATTTCGCCTAAAGATTGTTGCAGGAGCTCATTATCGAGCATGGGGCGATAACCGAGATAAAATTCGCCGGAAAGTACTGGGAACAATTCAGTATCTGGGCTGTATGACTGTACGCCGTAGACGGTAAATTCTTGCAACTTGAGATGTTGGTGCAAAGAATCAATAGCTAGTGTTGTTTTGGCGATTACCAGCTCCGATTCAGACAAATATTGGCGGTTGTCACTTTGGAGCTGATGGCCTGCAGGTAAATAGCTTAATAACAATTGATTGCGATCAGCTTGATGATTAAAGCTAACGGTCAATGCGGAGTCTTGTGGGGTTGCTGCAGGATGTTTGTAGTGACTGACATCTAGCACACTGTTTGATTCGGGCGGTAAATTTGCAACTATCTGATTTTTTTGCGCCTCGTTCAATTGACCCAAGGTAAAGGCGCGATCGATTGCCAGTTTTAATGTAACGGCTTCAATTGCTGAGGGTGCAAAGTCGTTCGTCGGCAATGCCTTTGTTTGCAGGCTTTGTGTTGTCCAATCTCGAACATGCTGTTGCTCATCGCTGCTCATTGAGTCATTTAATGCACTATACAACCAATGTGGAGCTGCATTTACTTGGGTCTGTTCAATCCGTGAAGACTGCTTCACCGCCTTAACCACATCGCCAGGCGAAACGATGGTGCCTCGCGAGGCTAAAATCTGCGGGTCCAGTAACGCCAACATTTCTAAGGTCATAGTCGCGCAATTAAACGATTGAAAATAATAAGTGATTTCAATCTGATGCAATTCCCAAATATGCAACTTCAACAACGTTAAACGTTCTGGCGTGGCTTTGAGTTTAAATTGCCATAAATTCCGCTGTTCTTTGTTGAGGTATTGCTCGACATCCAATTCAAACGGACGCACAGTGAAAAAGCCGGGCATGCCGGTCATTGTGCTATCAACCACTAATTTGAATGGGTTGAGACTGGTAATTTCGGTGAAATATGCCAACGAATGGGCAACTTGAGTACCGCGGAAATTGCGGCCGCTGGCTTTTAGAAACACATGTCCCATCATACTGGTCGCTGAAGATAATACTTCGGATGCGTAAACCAGTTCTAAGGATTGCATGGGTACGAAATCTACGAATTTTTTTAATTCGGGGCAGAGTTCAAAACGCTCTTCAGCAAGTGTAACCAAACCTAGTTGTGCTAAATAAGTGAGTCGCGCAGGAAAACGACAAAAGGTTTCAGTTGGACTCTGTTGATAGGCGGCGATAGTCAACTCTTGCTCATGTAACGGCGAAAAATCTTTCGCGGAGAGCAAAAATTTTGGATCTGTGACTTGCGCCTGTTGCTCGAAACTGTGGATCAACAAATCCCAGGTTAAATCTTCCGAGCCTGCGAATGAATTATTACTAAAACAGCATAAAAAAAGAGCTGATATCCACCAGCTCTTATTCAAAACTGTCAATTTAGACAATTAAATTATTTCGGCGCACATTGAACAACAACGTTGTCCGCGTATGTGTACATTTTACCAGTTGCGTTGTCAGTAGTAGAACCCAACAAACCACCAATAATAACGTTACCCCAGAATGCTGGAGCAATAGTTTTGTTCACTGGCGTTGATGGCGCGCAACCTGGCGTTGAAGTGTTAACAATTTTATCTTGACCGTTACGCAGAACCGTAAATTGACCTGGAGTTGATGACGTTTTACCATCAAGAGTTACATCAATAGCATCGCCAGTAGAAGATGCAACGTTAATTTTTTGTTCTTTTGGCGTGATTAGAGTAGCACAACCTGTAGCGAAAATTGCGATAACAGCAACTGCAGTGTAAATAGATTTCATTCCATATTCCTTTAACATTGTAATTTTTCTAACTGCTCCCAAAAAGCAAACTGATGCTACAGTTTGAGATTTTTATTGTCAATTAAATGTCATCGATATAGACGGTTTTTGCATTATTTATGTCAATGAAAAGCACTTGTAACTTACTTGCAAATAGCGACAACTTGGAGTTAATTGTCACCAAGCCGTCTTTTATCAATCGCGAAGTCATTTCGTGGCTATTGGCTCTAGCGTTATTGCCGCGCCACCGCCTGCGGCTAACGTTAATGGCATGACAGAAAGCGAAGTGACTTCCTGACTGGATATTTGATAAGCGCTTGGATTAGTGCACCAGTTTGCATCGGCTGCATCAGCATAAAGGGTTAAGCGATAGCGAGTATTGGCCGGTAAGAACGCAAGTGGTAGTTCAAGCTTACGGGCAGTTTGATTATTGCTGGCGCCGACGAACCACCGCTCAGAATGTTTATCTTGCCGAGCAACAACTAAAAACTCGCCAATATCACCCTGTAGCGCGATGCTTTGCTGCCAATCGGTGGGGACTGCGTCAATAAAGGCAAAGGCAGGATGCATCTTGCCTTGGTTATCTTGGTAATGCTCGGGGAGATCTGCCACCATTTGCAGGGGGCTGTACAGTGTCACATAGAGCGATAATTGATTTGCTAATGTTGAAGGCACGCGATTGTTTGGGCGGAATTTCTGGTAATTAAAATTGAAAATGCCGGGCGTAAAATCAGTTGGTCCTGCTAAGCCGCGAGTAAATGGAATGATGACAGTATGATTGGGTAAATTGCCAGTATCAGGGCTGCCGCCGTTGTATTCCATGCCACGAACCGATTCGCGAGTCATGAGATTTGGATAGGTTCGACTTAAGCCAGTGTCTTTGACCGTTTCATGCGCATTGACCATTAAGCCATACTTGGCTGCGGTATCAACCACTTTCTGGAAGTGATTTACCATAAATTGGCCGTCATGCCATTCTTTTTGGTCGAGTAAAGGGCCGACATAACCCATTTTTACCGATTGAATGCCGAGCTTTTGATAATAAGCCATGCCTGCTGCCATTTGTGCTTCGTAATAAGCCACACCAGCAGCGGTTTCATGGTGCCCAATAATTTGCACCCCTTTGCTTTTGGCATAGTTTGTTACTTCTTGCATATCTAAGCCTTTGACTGGCTTAGTGAAGCTAAAGGTTGGCGGTCGTTGCCACCAATCACCTTCCCAACCTTGATTCCAGCCTTCAATTAACACGCCATCGATGTCATGCTTGCTAGCAAAATCGAGGTATTGCTTGGCTCTGGCTGTGGTTGCCCCTTGTTTCGGGCCTGGCGACCAGTCTTTTAAGCCAATGTGCATTTCCCACCAAATCCCCATGTATTTGCCTGGTTTGATGTAGCTGGTATCAAGTTGTGTTTTCGGCGGTTCATTTAAATTCAGAATAAGATCGGAGTTTAATAACGCGACCGCATTTGGCGCAATCTGGATGGTGCGCCACGGGCTCTGAAACGGGGTTTGGGTTCGCACTTTATCGCCATTAGACCAAGGCACTAAATCGGCGGTAAATTGGATCAAGTTTTCACCTTGATGACGCAATGTCATAGCCGCGTAGTCGACCAACGCAGCTTCATGGATCGCAATGGCAATCCCGTCGTCTGTTAAGGTTAACGGCGTATGCGCGACATTCACCGAGCTCAGTGCTGAATGTAAATATTGGTACTCATAACTTTGTGGTTGATAAGCTTGCTGCCACCATGCAGAGTAATTTTGCGCGAAATTAAACTCGGTGAGTTCGTCGCTTATCACCACTTGCTGTAATTCAGTTTGCGCTGGCACTTTGTAACGGAACGCCACACCATCGTCGTAAACCCGAAAAATCAGTTGCAGCTGCCGAGCTTTAGCTCCGGTTTCGCTCAGTGATAGGGCGATTTCCTTAAAGTTATCGCGAATGCTGCTGCGTTGACCCCAAAGTGGCTGCCAGTTTTGGTCTTGTTGTCGTTTGACAACGTCAGTTACCTGCAGATTGCTTTGTAATTTGGGGTGATTTTTAAAGGCCAAACCAAGTTTGGACGCTTTAATGACAGGCTTTTGTTGGAACTGCACTTGATACTGCAAGGCATCCGCCGTCAGCTCTAGCTGCAGATTGATGTTTCCACTGGGCGATGCAACTTGCCATTGCTCAGCTTTAGCAGTCGATATCAGTAAATAACCCGAGCAAACTAGCAATCCCAGCCACAGTTTCATGTTAACTCCTGGCGAAAAGCAGCTCACGCTGCGGACGGAAATTAAGCGCACAACCAGTAAATAACTCACCAATGCCTTGCGCGATATATTGATCGGTCCTTGCCAAAGTCGCGGCATCAGGTTGTTTGGCTGCGAGCGCTGGAAATACCCCATACCCAGCTAACAAACAATGCCATGAAGTATTGCCAAACATGGTTTCTAGCTTTTGGCGTTCAATTTCTTTGCCGAGGTCGCCCATACGGAACCAGACGTCTTGCCGTTGCAGAAACGTCTCGGACAAATGCTGATTTTCTCGATTAGCTTGCCAGTATGCAGAATCATTACGGGTGTTGTATTTGTAATGAGCCACGATGTAATCGCGGGTTGCTGCAAAACGGCCAGAAATAGTTTGGTTATAACGCGCTTGGAATTGATTGCTAAAGCCACCAGCTTGGAAGTCTTCAATAAAGGTCTCGACTGCGGTTTGTACCAAATGCAGCGCAGTCGCTTCCAAAGGCTCGATAAACCCCTGCGATAAACCTATAGCTACAACGTTCTGATGCCAATGCTCGGCGACTTGACCAACATTCATTGTGAGATGACGCGCAACAGTCGAATCGTTCTCTAGCCCAAGGTGGCGACGCAGTTCTAATTCTGCCTGATCTTTACTAATAAAATCAGAGCTATATACATAACCATTGCCAGTTCGATGCAACAATGGAATTTGCCAAGCCCAGCCATTACTCAACGCTGTAGCCTTAGTTTCTGCCGGTAAGTCGGCCATGGTGGCGGTGGGTAAAACTACTGCGGCATTGTTAAACAGATTACTTTTGAAGTGGTTAAATTTCACGCCAAGTGTTTTTTGTAGCAACAGTGATTGAAAGCCACTGCAGTCGATAAATAGGTCACCTCCGATCCGCTGGCCATCATCGCTGACAACTGCGGCAATGCGACCATCAGAATGTTGTTCGACTTGGTTAATAGTCAGCGCATGGTGGCTCACACCGAGCGTTAATGCATGTTCGCGTAAAAATTGCCCGAGTAAACCGGAATCAAAGTGATAGCCATATTCGACCCGGAATGGGAAATGCGGCCCAGTATTAGGAGCCGCCTGTTTTTTGGCTAGATAACCATTTAATAAAAATTGCTCAGGATCTGTCGCAACAGCCAAGCCAAGCCGGCGATTGAAGCAATTGACGTAAAATGCTCTTTCACTAAATACATCCAATTGCGAGATAAACGGATGGCTGTAACTTGGCAAACCCGACGTTGGGCTCCAATCCGCGAAGCGGATGTTGAGTTTGTAGGTTGCTTGACAACGCTGCATCCACGCTTCGTCGGGGATCGCAAGCTCTTGAAAAAACCTTCTTAGTGTTGGTGTCGAACCTTCGCCAACGCCGACAATGCCGATATCTGGCGATTCCACCAAGCTTATCGTCAGGTTTTGCCCGCGCCAATGATGCGCAAGTAAATTGGCGGTCATCCAACCGGCAGTGCCACCGCCGACAATCACGATGTGAAGTGGTTGAGTCATGGTTTTAAGCTCCGATGTACCGTTGCAAAAACTCATCATGACTTAGCATTTGGCTGAGCGGTTGTTGTTTCGCTTGCAAGATTTGTTGCAAAGCGCCAAGCAATGCTTGGTCGGTGCCTACTTTCACGGCTGGATGATAATCTTGTGGGACAATACCTTGTCCAAGCATGACTTGTAGCCAAGAGGCATCACGGAAAATATCGTTGCTATCGTTGAATACCGCACCTTGGGCGCGGAACAAGGCAATTTTTTCTGCGAGCCGAGTGGGGATTGTCATGTTGCGCATATCACGCCAAAAGTCTGAATCATCCCGTTCGTTCACATGATAATGCAGCACGATAAAGTCGCGGATTGTTTCGAACTCAGTTTTCGATTCTGCGTTATAGCTTGCAATTAAAGCATCACTAATGCCTTGATTCGGAAACATTTTTAATAAACGCACAATGCCGGATTGGATGAGATGAATTGAGGTGGATTCCAAAGGCTCTAAGAAGCCGCTCGACAAGCCTATGGCCACCACGTTTTTGTGCCACTGCTTGGTAGTTCGGCCGGTTTCAAAACTGATTTTGCGCGGTTCAGCGAGTGGTTTTGAGTCTAAATTGTTCATCAGCACATCGTATGCGGCATCATCACTCAAATAATCCGAGCTATAAACCAAACCGTTACCATTTCGATGAGTCAGTGGAATTCGCCACTGCCAACCCACTTTGTGTGCAATGCTGCGGGTGTAAGGTAAGGTTTTTTCAAAACGTTCGGTCGGCACTGCAAGGGCTGAGTTGGCAGGCAATAAATGTGACCAAGATTCGTAAGCAACGTCTAAGGTTTTACGCAGCAATAGACTCCGAATGCCCGTGCAGTCGATAAATAGATCGCCGTGAATACGCTTGCCATCTTTCATTTGCAATGCGTCAACTGCGCCAGTGATTGGGTTTAACAGCACTTGGTCAATCATACCCTCGGTGCGGACTACTCCGGCGCGTTCAGCCAGTTTACGCAAATACTTGCCATATAAAGCAGAATCAAAATGGTAGGCATACGGCATATCGTAGACCGGATTTGGCGTTTTGATGATATTAAACTTGCCAGCCTCAGCGGCCAGATAATTGAGATCAAAATCCCAAAGTGATGCGGTTAAACCGCGTTGCTTGGCATGAAAGTAATAATGCTGGAACGGGCAAAACCCAAGTTGGGCGCCGGGCGCGCCGAAGGTATGATAGTAACTCTCACCAGGCACTCGCCAGTTTTCAAATTTAATCGCCAATTTGATGGTGGCGTGGGTTTCTTTTAAGAATTCTTTTTCATCCAACCCCATGTATTGGTTGAATATTTGGATTGGTGGGATGGTTGCTTCACCAACGCCGATAATGCCTATTTCTTCTGATTCGACTAATTGAATTTCGATGTTTTGCGCTAATACTTTTTTCAATAACGCTGCGGCCATCCAGCCGGCAGTGCCACCGCCTGCGATTACGACTTTTTTGATCGGATTTTGCATACTGCCATCCCAAGAGAGTTCGTTGTTGTTTGCCAACGACTTTAAACCAAAAACGCAGAAAGTAAAAAAAAAGACCCCAACACTCTGAGGGAATGATGAGGTCTTTACACCGGGTTCGGTAATTAATAAAACGCGTAGTTAAAGTTCAACATATAGGTCGGTCCAAACTGCCGACGAGTCGTAACAATGCCATTGCTATCAACTGACTCTTCATCAACATCGGTTAAGTTGGTGCCTTGTAATGACACTCGCAGACCTTTTAACTGAGTAAAGTCGCTTTCGCTAAAGTCATAGCTGATTTGCGCATCAAGTAAGGTCACGCCGTTGCGAGTTGCCGTTTCAATTTTGTTGGAACCACCGCGCTGATAGGTTGTGAAATCCGAACGTTTCGTGCCGGCAAAGCGCACTTCAAAACCATCTTTTTCGTAGTAGGTTGTTAAAGACAGTACTCGATCAGATTGCCCAGGGATACGATTGCCGTTGTCAAGCTCTGCATTTATGTAGCTAGCTGACCCTGCGACGCCAAAACCATCGAGTACTTGCGCAACCTTGTTTAACGGCACATTGGCAGTCAGTTCAGCGCCTTTGACTGAGCCTTTTAAACCATCTTCAAAATAGGAATAATAACCATAGTTTGGCGGTGTCATAATTGCGCCAACCGGATAGAATGTGTCTAGTGGACCGTATTCCCCAGCAGTTTGTATGACTCGATCATGGAAGCCCGGCACAAAGTAATTTGCCCCGTTAGCAGTTACATCGTTGGTAAAGTCAATTAACTGACTACTTTCCAGTGTCCAGTTAACCAAATCTTTGTAAAACAGCGCTGCAGAAACATAACCTTCTTCGTCGAAGTAATTCTCAAAAGCCAAATCAAAATTATTGGATTCCAATGGTTTTAAGGTAGGGTTTCCAAGGAATTTAGACCATGGAGTACCATACTGCTTCACTGCTGCTGTAGTATTGGGGATTGCAATTAAATCTAAATTTTGATCGAACTTGACGTAGCCTGAAGCTTTCATTTGATCAATGCGAGCACGGCTTATGGTTTTATTTGCGGCAAAACGAACAAATTGGTCTTCACCAACCTCAACACTGAGATTTAAACTGGGTAGAACGTGGTTATAGCTAGTACTAATATCTTTTAAACAACTAACATCGACAGTGTTGTCATCGTTATTATCGCAAACTTTGAAGTTTTGCGAAATGACGCCGTAAACCCCTGTTGAACCCTGATTAGTTTTTACATATTGTATGCCGATGTTACCTAACACGTCAAAACCAACAAGCTGTGTTTCAAAGTCACCTTTGACAAATAAAGTGGCTACCTCTTCCGACACGGTAAATGAATCGCCCAAGCGGTCTGTTTCTAACGTCCCAGCATCATTTAGCAAGTAATTACCATCGTTGTAAGCAGCAAAACCGTCGTAGGCCACAACATACCCTAACCCCATCCAAGTTAAGTCTGCTAATCCGTTGTATAGATAATTACTCGGGATAGCGCCCGATAATGGATATGTTTTTGCAGTTGCGAAAAATCCTTTATTGTCTTTGTCTTTATATCGATCGCTGTAATTTGCGCCAGCCGTCATTTTGGTAAAAACACTGTTTTCAATATTACCAACAAACTCAACTTTATAAGTTTTTAGTTCTTCGGAAAAATTAGCATAATTAAGAAAACCATCTTGGGCATTTAAAAAACTGTATGGGTTGCCATTGGCTTGCAATACATTTGTTTGGAATTTTGACGCGAGGTTTCTTAAACTATTTCCCCATTCTTGCGGGCCCGTGAGTTGTAATGCTGCTGGGTTAGAAAACGCATCCAGGCCAGTTAATTTAGTAAAATAGATCCCGTCTTGGCTCATGACAAATTCGCGAGAACCAAATTGCGCGCTAGTGAGGGCGCCAGAACGAGCTAAGCCAGCGTACGATTCACCACGTAAATCTTTTTTAGTTGATTCACTGCTGGCAACATCAACTTTCATTTCCCAGTTGTCGGTTAATTGGTACTCCAAGTTAAAGCCATAGGCTTTGAGGTCACCATCTTTTTGCAATGGATCGGTCCTAAGCACCGGGTTAGCGCCAGTTTGGGTGCCTTTGGTGTTAGTGCCGGTGCCGGTAACATTGGCAGAAGCAAAGGGTTCGATAAAACCACGAGAAACGCCTGAATCTGAATAATCAATGTTTAATACATCAAACACCAAGTTCAGTTTGTCAGTTGGCTGATACTGTAAGACCGCAGAGATAGTATCGCGCTCGAGCTCAGTGCTAATTGATGCGATATCAAGGCCTGAAGGGAGAATTTGACCCGCATCATTGGTGTTATAGCCCCAAACGCCATACTTACGTTGGTTATTCGGCGATTCGGTACTTGCCAGCGCCACTGCTAAACCCACTTTGTCATCAGCAAATTTTTCAACAAAAGATAACGCATAGCGTTTACCTTTATTGTCGAATTCTGGGTTGTCTGAATCACGACTACCCATTTCATAGGTGCCGTTTAAGGTTAAAGTTTCTTTGGCTTGTAACGGGCGAACGGTTTTTAAATCGACGGTGCCGCCAATGCCTTGCACCATCAGCGTGGCATCTGTAGTTTTATAAATAGTCGCGCCAGTCATAATTTCTGACGGATATAAATCGTATTCAACACCGCGGTTATCACCGATACCAATCAGTTCTCGGCCATTTAAAGAAGTACCAGTAAAGTCTTCTTTGAAACCACGTACGGAAATCCCTGAAGTACGGCCGCCGACGCGCTCACCGGCAAGGCCTGGTAAACGAGAGAGTGATTCTGCAATTGAAGAGTCTGGTAGTTTACCGATGTCCTCGGCTGAAATTGCTTCAACAATGGACGAGTTGTCCATTTTTTCTGCTTGTGAGCGAATTAAGGAGCCTCTAATGCCTTTTACTGAAATGACTTCTATGTCATTTTTTGCGGCTTCTTTAACTGCTTGTTGTTCTTGCGCAATACTATGGCCTGACCAAATGGCCGTTGATACGGCAATGGACAGTAACGCTGGTTTGAATAATTTAGTTTTCATCGTCTCGTTATCCTATGTCGGCTTACGGTGTATTTAACGTTGTCTGTTATTCACTCTCGCAAGATCAGGGCGTAGACCTAAAGATTAAGCAATCTGCCATTTATTGCATCCTAAACACTCAATTTGAAGATGCACTTAATCGATTAAGTTTTGTTTTTAAAAAAAACAACTAGTAGATTTCTATAATCCAAAGTTGTTCATCTATACAAATTATTATTTTTCAACCCTGTCACTTAAACGTTTTACTACCGAATATTCGATTAGTCAAGCTTGGCCATAAAATAATCATAGTGATTTATTTTTGTGCAATTCGTTGCATGACATAAACCAATAGTTAATCGCAGAAATACCTAATCTATTTTTGGCTTAGGGCGGGGAGATCCTGTTTTATGAAGTGAATCAATCGTATGCAAATAAAAAAAACGGCCTGAATTCAGGCCGCAGCATCACTATGACGGTGTTCAATTAACACCAAGCTTAGGGAATTAAGAATTGGTTTGTGGGCTTAGCCAGAGCACTTGGTAAGGTTTTAGCGTCAGCCGAGCACCGTGTAATTGTTTGCCTGTCAGCTCATCTAACCATTGCTCATGTCCAAGATCATCACTATGTTGTACATGCTCAGAAAAGTTCATCAGGCACAACAAACGCTCTTCAGCGTTGATCCGCTCATAGCAGAACAAATGAGGGCTACTGCAGCGAATTATATGGGTCTCACTGGCACCCAAAATCGGCAATCGCGCTCGGCAGCGGATGAGTTGCTGTAACTGCTGGTAGATTTGCCCTGCAATACTGCGCTTATCAGACGCCGCTTGGAAGTGTTCATCCTTCACCCTGACTCTATTTACCCAGCGGCTATCTTCTGCTTTGGCCGGGTCATCGCTATAGCTGTAATCATTGAGTAAGCCCAATTCATCGCCTTGATACAGCAGTGGTAAGCCTCCAATGCTCAGTATCACACTATTTAGTAGATAAATTCGAGCAAGCGCATGCTGCATATGTTCAGCATTGCCACTGTGCTGCGCGGTTTCCACACCAGCAAGCGATGCTAACATCCCAGCAACTCGACAATCGCCAGTGGCTGGGTTTTCTTGAAACTTCACACCACTGGCGAAACTTCCCGGAAATTGTCCGGTATAAAACTGATTCAGAAATTGGCGATGATGATCAGGATTAATGCCTAGCTGCCATGCCACATTGTCATCGAATGTCCAGCCGATATCGTCATGACAACGAATGTAATTAACCCAGCTACAGTGTGGATCAATGGCAAATCGTCGCTGTAATGATTCGGTCATCAAGCGGGTTTTGCGAGTTGCCAGACTATTCCACAATAAAGCCATTAATAGTGGGTTATAAGAAAGCTGACATTCCGTTGGAGCGATGTATTTCACCACTTCATCAGGATGTACAATTGCTTCAGATTTAAACTGCAGGGAAGGTGCGACAATTTGCGCAACCGCGTTAAAAGCTTGAATTAAGGTGTGAGCTTTGGGCAAATTTTCACAGCTAGTGCCGGCTTGTTTCCAGACGAATGCTAACGCATCTAACCTCAGAACCGATGCCCCCTGATTGGCCAAAAATAGCATTTCTGCAGCCATCGCATTAAATACTGCTGGATTGGCGTAGTTTAAATCCCACTGAAAGCTATTAAAGGTCGTCCAGATCCAAAGCCCAGAACTTGGATCTTGGGTAAAGCTGCCGCGACGGATGGTGGGAAAAATTTCTCGAAGGCTTGGCGCAAATTGATCACGTTCTTGTTCGGTGAAGAAGAAATAGAATTCGCGATAGTTTGGATCTCCGGCTTTGGCTTTTTCCGCCCACTCGTGCTCATCTGAAGTGTGATTAAACACAAAATCCAGCACAGGCCTTATGCCTTGTTGATGCAACTGAGCCATAAGCTCTGCTAGTTGTGGCATCGTACCCAGTTCTGGCATGGTTTGGCGATAATCAGAAACTGCGTAGCCACCGTCGCTGTTTGGCACCGGTGCTTTGAATAACGGCATTAAATGCAAATAATTGATGCCGGTCTTTTTTAAATAAGGGATGCGTTCAGCAAGGCCTGCAAAATCAGTGGCAAACAGATCAACATAACAAGCAGCTCCAAGCGCATTTTCTGCTTTATGCCAGTTTTGCGGATAAGCGTCTTCTTGCTGTAAATATTCCGGTCTCTGTGCCGCGCATTTCGCCAGCAATTGCAGAAGTTGCTCAAGATGAAAATAGCAGTCATATAAATCGCCATATAAACGCAAATACAATGGCAATAAAACGGGGAGTTGCTTTTGCAGCCTTGCTTGTAAATTCGGCCAAGCATGTTGTGCTTGCGCCTCAAGAGACAAGCTTAATCGTTTAAGCAACTTTTCAGACTCAAGGGATAAGCGTTGTGGATCTTCCAACAACTGCACAGTAGTTTTCTGCATGAGCTAGCTTCCGCGGGGCGTTTATGCGCTAAATAAAACACCATTTTTGGCTTTTCGCAAGCGAAATGTCATATTTCGGTGCAATTTTTGCTGTTTTATTCAGCAGTGGTGCAAATGGATATTAAACAATCTTAAATGTTTAAGTTTGTTGGTTGATTGATTGGTTGAGCATCGAGTTCTAACTGACTGCAAGTGCTACTTAGCGAGTTAAGTGCTGCGGGCTAATTTAAGGAATTGCCAAGTGCTGCTGAAAAGCGAACCCATTTAGCCAGTCGGGTTGGGACGACAAGCTAAATGGTCCGTGACATGATAAAGCGCAGTCTGCAAGTAGTTGCTAAACCACCGAAGCAAATGCGCTAATCGCCTATTGAAAACAAATCAGCGAGGGATTGCGCACTTTTAGTTTTGTGCAGGGGTGTTTTCAGCAAAATATTCGTGGCTGTCAGCATTTTTAATCGCTTGTGACGGATTGCTGGTCGCGAGATTTTTCGCAGCAGTTTGACCGTAAGCGATATCATCTGTAGCAGCGACTACTGTAAAGTGGCTAGTTTCATGCACGATAGTGCCAGCTTTTGAATCCGTGCCCGTATTAGGTGCTGACCAGAACGAATTGCACAAGTAAATCTTGTAAGGTTGGTTTGGATAAACGTACGCGAAATAAGAGTCGGTACAACCACAGTCAAATTGCACGGCTTGGTTTTGTAATGCGCTGCTGATTTTCTTGAAGTTGTTATTTACTGTGGTCCAGCGCGTGCTGTTATAGCTGCCAAACCAAGTTTTATAACGGACTGAATTTGCCCGTGAAGCTGACGCATAATTAGTTAAATAATTTGCGGCATTTGAGGCGTAAGTTTTTGCTGAAGTCATCGCAGTAGCAATTGTTGTGCGACGGCTTGAACTACAGTTAGCTGCATAAGAGACCGACCCCGCTAACGCAGTGAATGTGGGCGGCTGAATATCAACGCGTAGTTTGTTATCAACGTCTACCTGCGCAAACACTGCATCAGATTGCAGTTTTGGCAATGGCGCTGCCACCATGGTTTGACTTAATGCCTGTTCTTGCACTTTGGTCAGCTTGGCAGGAATGTCATGTAATGCGAGGGTCTCGACATGATATTGGATTTGGTAGTTGCCAGATGCAGGGAAGTCATATAACGAGGTTAATTCAACGTTGTAGCTAATTTTTTGCCCTGGCTTTAATGTTAAATAATCGCGGCTGGTTGGTGCTGCGCGTTTGATATGCATGCCAGTGTAAGGTGCATCAACACCACCAACGGAAATATCGAACAAATCTTCTTTAACCGCGCCATCCGGCGTATACCATTTTAAGATTTTCTCAGCCTTACTGCCGTTGTTGGTATACGTCACCTGCACATTAACGTCGTTGCTTGTGCTGAAACTTGTTTGTGGCAATGACAACTCGACTTGGATTCCGCTGGCGAATACTTGTGAGCTACAGAGGCCGCTTAGCAACAATGCCGCTGAAATAATTGATTTTTTCATGAATGTTCCTGAATAGAGTTTATTATTTTGGTTTTTCGCAGGCAGCATTGCATCGAACGAATGTTGATTGCTGGGCGTATCTGAAAATGCCCGCTCACTGCCAACGAATACTTAGTTAGCACTGAGTTTTGTTGCGACTCAATAGAGAAAAACAAATAGCAAAAAAATATCAAAACTTTATCAAGTTGCGCTGAAGCTAAATTAAGCTGTTAGTTGTTGTCTGTGATGAGAATTGTCATGAATGGCTGGAAAGGCACAGTGCTGAGAGAGCTCAGCACTGTTGTTTTTAGGTTTTAATGCAAGGTTATTGCACCGGGCTTAGCACAGATAAAGGCTGGAAAATTATCTTATTCGGGATGGAGATAATTGCAGTCTGGTCATCCGGCGTCACCAACATAGTGGTAAATCTAAACTCAATAGCACTTGCTAAATCGGTAAGCGCAACCGAATTAAGGAGAGGGTAATTCGTTGCCGATGGTTTTGAAATATCCACAGCTTCTAGCCGCAGCGTAAATGGTGCTTCATAACGATATTTCAACACCCAAGCTTTAGCCTCTTTAAGGCTAAACTCCACTTGTTGAACATAGTTTTCCGTGTTGCCAATCGAGCCGTGCGGCTTTAGGTTTTCATCAAAGACAGTTGCATTATTGAACATAATTCTGGAACCATCAGTATTAAGTTCTGCTTGCGCATGATTGCCAAACAAGTTGGTTGGGATTGTTTGGTAGGCGAGACTATCCAATAACAGTACCTCTGGAGCTGGCGATAATCCGGTTTGGCTGATGACTAGTTTCGTGCCATCTTTTGAGGAGTTAACCGAGCCATTGAAGGCGCTAAAATTGCCAAAGGTTTTGTTATTTGTTAAGTCGAACATATACAAATTGGAGTAGCCAGAGCATGAATTATAAAACGAGCTCACTGCAACTTTATTGTCATTTAACGTGGCGACTGTGGCTAAGTTCAGATTACAAGAAGACCCACCGACATTGAGTAATAATGTTGCAGGCCAATTCGCTTGAGTCAAATCGAAACTCCAAAGCTCACTGCGGCGGGTTGCAATCAACTTAGAGCCATCTTTGGTCAGCGCCATTGCACGAATATCGGCAAAATCTTTTGTCCAGCTCAATGACCATTTCCCTTGCTGGTAGCTAAAAATTTCAATTTGCTCGGTTGTACTGTTATAGGCGTAAATTTGCTCACGCTCATCATCAAATAGCATTACGCTGCGATTACCCGGTGCATCCAAAGTTTGAGCGGCAGTATTATTCAACGTTTTTACCACCAAGTTGCTACCTTTTAATGGGAAGGCTGAGTTTAGGTCTAGGCTCACTGGGTAGCTGCCAGCGGTAAAACCAGTATGTTCTACTTTTAACTGTGTGTCGCTTTGCAGGGTTTTAATTGGGTAGAAGTTTTCACCGATTTTTATTCTTGAGTTTGCGCTCAGACGGTTGAAGCCATAACCGCGGATGATAAGCGTACCTGCAGTGTTTGGGGTGATGACATAAGGCGCAGCAACTTGAATAGACGGCAACTCAGAGGTGACTTTGATTGGCACTTCGAGTTCACGGCTGACATTATCTGAAGTTGTGTAGGTAAACACTAATTTTTCATTATAAGTGCCTGCAGGAATTGCGTTAATGGTTGCATCAAGGCTTACTTGAATGATTTGTGCCGAGGCGGTTGAGCCTTGAGTTTTGTCAACTTTTAACCAAGGTGCGCTCGCTTGTTTAAACGTCCAGGCCAACGCAAGGTTTGCGGCTGAACTATTAACCGAGTCTGTTAACTCTAGCGAGGTAACCGCTTGTGCCGGTGTTGTTGTTGTGCTGACGGTCAAATCTTGTGGACTTGCTTTGACTTTGAGTTGGTTGGTTTGTCTTACAACGCGCACCGCGAATTCTCGCTTTTGTTTAGACAGTGCGTCACTAACGGTGATAATGCCATTTCCCGAGCCTGCATTTTTTTGCACAGTCACTTGAGATTTTGCAGGGCCTGAGCCAGAGGTTTTACTGAATGTTAACCAGTCGACGTTCGCGCTAATAGTCCAATTGGTTTTTACACCCTCGATCGATATCTCAAAACCGGTTTTTGGCAGAGTATTTTGCTCATCGCCAATAATTTGCACAAAATCCAGCGCTGGCGCTGTGGCGTTAAATCCCGGATAGATTTCAGCAGTGACCGGTAAATCAACATAATTTAAATTGGAACCATCTTGTTTGCCGGTGACAAAGCGTAATGTTGTGCTGTATCGGCCTAATTGCAAAATTGGAATAAGCTTGAGTTCCACTTTGGCGGTAGTTTGTGTGCTGTTCACTACTTGGATACTAAGCCAATTGGCTTCAGGGACATTTGGCGGGTAGCCCACCACAATACCATCGCCTTTAAACTGCACGTCGACGAGTATAGAAGATGTGGTTGCGGCATTTACCTGTTGCTGAAAATCAGCTTTGGCAACTGAGAGGGATATTGATGTGCGCTCGGCTGGCGAACCATTTTCACCGCCACCTCCACCACATGCACTAAGCAGGCTCAGTGTGATACAAATCAGAAATTTTCTAAGTAGTGACATTTAAACACGATCCTTGTTTATGTTGAACATGCAAATGCATGCAGATGAAATTTAATGTTAAAAAAAAAGCCAGTAAAGATAAATTTAATGTGTAATCAAAATTTCACTATAAAACTCAGAGACTTTGGTTGCTCTTTATCTAAGACTGTATGCAAATATCCGTTGTTAATGCCCATTTTTAGCCGATAAACATAAAATTCATCAGCAGCAAAGTGGGCGTTGTGAATTGGATTTAAACGCCAAGATCTTTCGTTTCTTATGAAATTAATAAGACAAATTATGACTACGTTTTCACCAAAGTTTCTCGGGGCTGCCACGTTTTCGTCAATGCACCGTCATTAACTTTGCGCATCCTAGCTCTGCCAAACAAGTCAACTTGGCTAAGGAGCAGGTACTATGAAAACGTTAATGTCAGTGATGTTAGGGGTCTTCGCAGTAAGCGCAATGAGTGCGCAGGCAGAGCAATATAAGTTTGTTGGCACCGATCAGTCGTTCGAGACTAAGTTGTGTGTTGCCGTGACTCAGGATGATGTCAAAGAACTCAAAATGTTGTTGCAAGCTAAAGGTGAACGCTTACAGGTAGTGCGCAGCGCAGTTCGCTGCAACGAAATGCCAATCGCAGATTTTGCTGAACAATACGGTTTTATTCAAGTCGCCCGCTATTTGGGTGCTGATAAGAAAGATACAGTGTTTGCCGCGTTAACAGAATAAGTGTTAACTCAGAAACTGTAGCTTTCCCTGTTCAAGGAGCTGCCACCGCAGCTCCTTATTTTTATAAACCATTAAAATGCCTCTCGGCAGTTATTGCTTAGCCGACGGTCGGAGCATCAAAATTGACCGGTTCATCGGTATACACGCAAACGTTCCACTCGGCAGCAATGCCATCTTCTGCTAAGCAGTATTTTTCGAAGAACATTTTAATTTCAGCGCGTTGACAATGCGCTTCGAAACTTGCCATATCGGCCCAAATTTCATTAAACACGATTGGGAAGCTAGTACCTTCGGCAAAAGGGCTTGGGATATGGCGGGTCACGCGATATTGCAAGCAGCCATCCTCGCGCAGCGTATTGGGTTCGAGTTGTTGTAAAACCTGAAACAACGCCTGCTCTTGACCTGGTTTTGGTAAGAATTGCGCCAGACAATAAACCTTTTTCGACATTAGAATTTCCTTGCCACAAGTAAAACACTCAGTTTACGCTTTTGTGCTGCTTATGTCCGCTACAGTGCAAATTGTTTAGTACATGTATCTAAAAAATGTGGCCGATGTCGCCTAAATGGCATGGACAAACTGGCATTCAAACTCTTCGAAGTGTTTGTACCTGTTGTGTAAATCTATGCCATTAATGTGGCTGATTGATTGCTGCGTTTCCAACGAAAAAAAACTAACTATTGGACAAGTAAAACCAATTTTTAGGCCTCGTTGGTCGGGAGCATTTTCATAAAGTGCCGGTACTGCAAAAAGCACTGGATATGGCTAGATTGCCGCATGCGAATTGGTGAATCCTTGTTGTACACGGTTGATAGCTCTTGCTAGTGCTTCTTTGTTGTCGGCAGCGACAATATTCTTTAACATTTCCGCGCGATATTCTGGCCATTTTGCAACTTTGGTGTTGTTTCTAACCGCAATAGCATTTGCATCCAGTCGTTCAATTTCAGTAAACAGCAGAGTGCCCAGCGCCGCTTTATCAATTTTCGCGAAATCCAGTTCGGTTGTGCAGGTAAAAGCTGGGGACACAATGCATAAAGCTAAAAGCAGGATCTTCAGGTTTGACATGTAAGTCTCTGGTAGGTAATCGATTTAACATAATTGATGTTGGTTTCTGCTGCTTGTCGGTGGTAAAGCATTTGTAAACATGCAAGCAACTAGGGAGTGCTCTATTTGCGGTGCAAGCAACGGATCTGGCTCAAGTGATTTTTAGTTGCAATGATTGATTACGTGTGTAATAGTTAATCTATTACGGATGTAATTCATTTGGGTTCTTCGATGGCCTTGATGGGCTTGGTTGGGTTGGAACTAGGGTTGGGGTATATATGAAAGAGATAAGTCAGGCTGAACTCGAAGTCATGAAGGTGTTATGGCAACAATCGCCGCGCACAGCCAACGAAGTGGTTGACGTGCTGGCGAATGCTAGCGAGTGGCATGAGAAAACGGTGAAAACCTTGTTAAACCGACTGGTTACAAAAGGCGCAGTTAGTTTTGAAAAAGATGGCCGTGCTTATCTATACAGTCCGGTGGTGCAGCAAGCTGATTATATGCAGCGCGAAAGCATAAGTTTTATTCAGCGGGTGTTTTCTGGCCGTTTGGCGCCACTGGTAGCCGGTTTTGCTGAACAAAAACAGCTGAAAGCGGAAGATGTCGCGGAACTGAAGTTGCTGATTGCGCAATGGGAGCAGGAGCAGAAAAAATGATGAATTGGCTCGTCAGTCAGTTAATGCCATTAACTTTGTTGCTTGCCGCAGTTTTATTACTGCGACCTTTAACGCTGCGCTGGTTGGGCGCTCGTTGGCAATATAGTTTGTGGGCTGCAGTGCCGCTATTACTGTTGTTATCGCAAGTACCGTTGTTAATTGTATTTACTGCTGATAGCTCACTTTATCGGCTGCAAGTCAGTGCAAGTAAACTCAGCATGGAACTGCTAAAAGATCCCGAATTTGTCAGCGGTTTGGGTTTCGCTGGCACCATTATTTGGGGTCTTGGCGTTGTGGTGATGACGCTGCTATTACTTGGTCAACAAAGACAGTTGTCCCAGCAATTAGCATCGGCGAAACTGCTGCAATTGTCATTCGTAAAACCATCTACCGATCACACTGACGTCTCTGCCATCGCCGATGCTATTCATACTCATCTCGCTTGCAAGCAAAGTACGACGAAGCAAGGGCCTTATGTCGCGGGTTGGCTGCGTCCAATCGTGCTGTTACCGCATGATTTTCAGCAAAGATTTAGTCCTTTACAGCAACAACTGGTGTTAGCGCACGAACAAACCCACTGGCAGCGGGGAGACTTGCACTGCAACTTACTGGCGTTTTTGCTATTGACCCTGTTTTGGTTTCACCCGTTAAGTTGGTTGGCGTATCGCGCTTACCGACAAGATCAAGAACTGGCTTGTGATGCATTAGTACTACAAGACGCCAGTGCCGAGCAAAAAATTGCTTATAGCTATGCGCTACTAAGTAATGCACAACAGAGCACTGCAAATTGGCAGTTGCTGACTAACCACTATGGAGATAAACAAATGATGAAACAACGGCTTACCCAGCTTAAGCAGCAACAAGGTTTTAGCAAAGTCGCAATGTCTGTGACCTTTATTGCTCTCATAGCTACAACACTTTGGCTACAACAACCAGTGCAAGCGGCTAAAGATGTTGTCGAACCAACGGTGCGTATTGAACCGCGATACCCAATTAAAGCGGTCGAGCAAAAAATCGAAGGTTATGTGGTTGCTGAGTTCGACATTAAACCGGATGGCAGTGTCGAAAATGTCAAAATTATCAAGGCGGTACCCGAGAATATGTTTGAAAAAGAATCAGTGCGGGCACTTCAGCAATGGGCCTATTCGCCATCCGCATCTGGCATGAAAAAGGCAAACGTAAGACTCGATTTTATGATGGACCCGGTATCAAAGGATGTTGAACGCATCGACGTGACGCCCAGCAAATAGTTGAGCAGCGTCACAGTCAACAGAGCAAAGGGGCCTAAGGCTCTTTTGCTGTTTTGATTTATCGATAGAAAATCAATGGGGTCAGAGTCATTGAACCGCTAACTCGCCGTTCAATGACTCTGACCCCATTGATTGGGATGCTATAAATATCGCACCCAAGCCGCTTTGCTGCGCTGTTTGTAGCCGGCAAACCAACGGGTTGGTGGGTAGAGTGCACTGGCCAGTAATATTGCAATAACCCACAGTTGCCAGACCGCATCTACGCCAAAATACGTGCCTTTATTCAAGCCAAATGAACTTACCGCGATGGTATACATCAGCAATAAGGCATAAAGGTGCAGCAAATAAAAGAACATTGGCGCAGCACCGAAATTGGCGAGTACTTTGCCAATTGGCTGAAACCAAGTTTTAGTGGCTTGCTGTTCCAAACTTGCTAACAGCAGGGCCATCACACCTAAGGTCATCAGTAAAAAATCAAGTGATGGTGGATACTTAGTAAAGTTAAAAAATGACAATACGGTTTGTACAGCGCTTTGCCAATCAACTCCAACACTTTGCCATGGCAGTGTTTCGCCATAGAAATTAGTGGCGCGCAGCATGACTAACACCAAAAGTGCGCTAACTCCCAGCCTGCGCAGCATGCGTTGACGAGTCAGTGCTAAATCATGGCTCTCGAGGTTAAGCTGATTCGCTGGCGAAGGTTTGAATAAAGCCCCTGCTAGATACCCAAGCACAATAACGCCAATCCACGGCAGCAGCGGGTAGCTTAGTTTGATTGCAATGAAACTTTGGCCAGGCGCGACTAAATAGCCACGGTCATGCAAAATTGTCCACAAGCTATAACCCCACTCGTTAGGGCTAAACTCAATTGGTGTCAATAGGTTATGGCCTGCAATCAGCGTAATCGCGATAACCCACAGCGCAGTGCGCGGCAAGTGATGTAACAGTGCCAAGATAAGCATACAAAGGCCAAGCACCCAAATAACTTGCAGGTACAGAGTATGATAACTGCCAAGCCAAGCTACATTCACCAACGTTGCTTCGAGCAGTAATAACACTAAACCACGTTTGATTAAAAAGCTGGTAAGTTGCTGTTGTGAATGCTTTTGCGCATATAACCAAGCACTTAAGCCGGTTAAAAACACGAAGATTGGCGCACAAAAGTGCGCCAAAAGCCGAGTGAATGCAAGAGCGCTTTCAGTTTGACTCAGATCCATCGGATCAGCCACTTGCATGTGCAAGTAAAACCGCTCGCGCACATGGTCGACCAACATTAACAACATGACCAGCCCGCGGAGCTGGTCGATGCTTTGTAGGCGATTAAAACTCATAACGCACACTGACTCGGTAGCTGCGGGGTTCAGACGGCACAGTCCAAAGTGGCGAATAAGAGTTTTGCACATAGAGTTTGTCAGTAACGTTATCGAGCAGCAAATCAAGTTGCCATGCTTTGGATAACTCAGCATTGGCAAACAGACTGACAACGCCATAACCCGGCAACTGGTAAGCTGGGTTCACAGTGTCACCTAACCGCTGGCTTTGTCCGCGCAGGCGGGCGCCCCATGTCATTGGTAATTGGCCAAATTGTGTTTGCAGACTCAGGCTTAAGCTATAGGTATGCTTTGGCACATTAACTAAATCTGAGCCCGCTGGCACTAGCGTTCCCCAATCGGGGTTCACTGCGTCGACTAAGGTATGCGTGTCAAGATACGCATAAGACAAGTCAAGTTGCAGCTGCCACGGCAAGGATTGTTGCAAATCTATTTCTAAACCACGGCTTTGTGCTTTGCCAAGCGTGGCGGAAAAACCGACGTTGACCGGATCTGAGGTCAGGATATTCGACTTTTCCGCATCAAACAGCGCGACTGTGGCTTTGGTATCAGCAAGTTGCAAACGCATGCCGACCTCGCTGGATTCGCTTTGTTCCGGGTCGAACGCTTTCCCCGCGTAGTCGGTGCCGCTTAGTGGGACGAAGCCTTCAGAATAGCTGGCGTAAACACTTAGGCTATCTGTCAGCTGATGCACTAAACCTGCGCGTGGACTTAGCAATTGGTCATCCGCGTCACTGCGCGTGCTTTTTACCCGTTCGATAATTCGTTGTTGATATTGGTCATATCGCACACCAAGCAGCAAATGCCAATCTTCGGTCAAATCAATCACATCCTGTAGATAAATACCCGCAGCCTGCTGCGATTCATCATTGGCGTACAGTGCATTGACAGTCCCAGGAACAGCAACGCCATAAACTGGATTGAGAATGTCCAACGCATAACTGCCTTTGGGGCCGCGATAACGGCCTAAATAGGTATATAACTCATAGTCATAAGCATCGGCGCCTATCAACAAGTGGTGGGTGAGTCCGAGTAACTGGCTATCGCCACTAAATTCTGCCCGCACTGTGGTATCGGTTGATTGATAATCGCGGTAACGACGTTGGCGCGTGAGCAGTGGGTTGCTGGTTGAAATGCCTTGGCGCGCGCTGGCAAGCTCAGCATCCGAGGAGAAACCTTGTAAATCCGAAGTGCGACGACTCATACCCGCAACAAACTGCCAGTTGCTGGCAAGTTGTTGCTGATAACTTAATTGATGGCCAATAGCACCAATTTCAGTCGCTTTATCATTCGGTTCACCAAGATAGCGGCTGCGCGGCACCGTGTTGAAGTCATTGTTGAGAACAATGTAACCACGGTCGAACAGTTGATCATGTTGCAGGTATTCAAATTCGTACAACAAGCTGCTATCGGTATCGATTTGCCACAATAAAGATGGATTCATTACTTGTTTGTCGCTAAAAACATAATCGCGGAAGCTTTTATGATCTTGCACCGCGCCATTCACCCGAAACGCTAAATCTTCAGTTAAACCGCCGGTGTAATCGCCTTCAAGCCGATACTGATCGTATTGACCTGCAGTGGCTTTCAGGTAGCCGCTTTGCCCAAATTGCGGTTTTTTGGTTATTAAATTGACAGTACCACCAGGTTCACCGCGGCCATATAACGCTGAGCCAGGGCCTTTACGAAGTTCAATTGTCTCAATGTTTACCACATCGCGGTGTCCGCTAAAACCACGACCGGCGTGAAAGCCATTCACTAAGTAGCCAGACGGCATGTTTTCATTACCTGGAAACCCACGCAGCGAAAAGCTATCCCACAAGCCGCCGCCATTGTTTTGGCGAGCGATGCTGGCGGTGCTGTCGAGGGCATCTTGAAAGCGAGTCAGCTGCAAGCGACTAATCTGTGCACTATCGATGTAGCTGATGGCCTGGGGTAAATCATTATCGCTGACATTCCCTCGGTAAGCTTGATGGTAACGAACTTCAATCCGCTCTACTTTTTGTTCCAGAGTGCTCGCTGCAGCCTGACTGATCGTTGGTAATAGACCCAACACGCCACAAAGCGCAAAGCGCACGGCAACCGCAATGTTGGTTGCTGGTTTTTGTGCAGTAAAGTGATGGAGCTTACAGTGTTTTTTTGAATTTTCGCCAAAAGAGGCAAGGGTAGTTTTTGCCGAAAATAGCAGATTGTTGTTTGCAGTAGCCAATGGGAAAACCTCAAGTTGTTATACTATAACATTTCATCACAATCGATTAAGTCACCGCAAGTAAAATTAAAATTTTCTCTGGAAGTCAATTTAGTTTGTGCATTTACTGAGCGTCACACTCGCCTGCGACGATATGCCGCAGTGCCTGCTTTCAAGACAAAACCTATAATACCGGCCCTCTTTTTATTGGTTTTATATCAGGATCTTATCGTGCCTTTTCGTAACTTTAACGCCGCAAAATTTACTATCCCTTTCGCTTTTTCGATGTTCACTTGTGCAGTTTTTGCGGCTGATGGCGCAGAGGGAACTGAGCAACCAGTCAAAGAAAGCAAAGGCGATACCAGCTTTGTTATCGGTGAACACATCGAAATTAAAGGCAAACCCTTGACCGATGCCAGCCGCGTATTAACTTCGATTGACCGGATGGGCGCCGATATCGCGCAAAGCTCGGAAGCAGATTTTGGCTGGCGCTTACTGGGGCGTTTACCAGGGGTAATGACCACTGAATTTAACCAAGGCAGCTCTAGTGGCAAATTATCATTTCGTGGTTTTAACGGGGAAGGAGAGGTTAATGCCGTTAAACTGTTGATTGATGGCATCCCATCCAATTCCAATGACGGCAATATGCCTTATCTCGATATGGTATTCCCTTTAGAAATCGAAGCCGCAGAAGTCGTCCGTGGCACCACAGATCCAAGATTTGGCCTTTACAATATTGCAGGTCATGTCAATTTCATTACCCGCAGTGGCGGTGATTACTTGGAAAGCCGGTTATCGAGCGGTAGTTTTGGTAAGCACCAAGCACAATTTGCTGTTGGTTCAGAAGAAGGCAATGTCCGCCAAAATTACGCACTAAATTACCGCAAAGCCGACGGTTATCGCGACCATGCAGAGGCTACTCGGTGGGGGCTTTCTGGCAAATGGGGCTGGGATATTACTGAATTATGGACGGCAACGGCAAGCGCTCGAACCTATAGAGCAGATCAAGAAGAACCAGGTTATTTAACCGCTGATTTAGCCAAAGCAACACCAAGTGCGACGAATGCTTATAACGCCACCGATCTTGATGAGCGAGATATGGACCAGTTCAGTCTGGGTCTTGACGCACAACTTTCTGAACAAGCCGAAGTCAAAAATTTGGTGTGGTTTAATCAGTTGGATGACGATCGCTTCGTGAAGTTTTCTGCGGCAAGCTCTCAGCAAAATCGCGTGACGCAAGAGCAGCATTATGGTGCACGCAGCACACTTGGCATTTCGACTGAACTTGCTGGTTTTCAAAGCGTGTATTGGGAGTTCGGTGCCAGTGTGGAAAAACAAGATAACGACTCTCGTCGGTATTTAACCAATCAACGGGTAATTACCAGCCAAACTCGTGATCAACAATTCGATCTGACGGTGAGCGGGCTCTATAGTCAGGTTGTGTTGGAGCCAAACGACTGGTTGCGGATCACGCCATCATGGCGACTTGACCGCGCCTCCGGCAATTATCAAGATTTTCGTGCCAATACTAAAGCGGCTATCAACGATTATGGCACTATTAGCCAGCCAAAGTTAGCGCTAGCAGTATTGGCGAGCGATGAACTGACGTTGTTTAGCAACTGGGGCCGCAGTTTTCAAATTGGTGCGGGCTCTGGCGCTTACTTAATCCCGCCTCGGCAAGTTGATTTAAAACCGTCGATTAACCAAGGATGGGAAGTCGGTGCGAAATATCAAACATCAACGTTTACACAGTTGCGGACCACGTTGTGGCAACAGACGGCAACCGGTGAATTTAAACGAAAATTAAATGATCCGCTGGGCGATTTTGACAATCTTGGCGCCACCAAACGCAAAGGGGTTGATGTGCAATTTTCAGTAACTCCAATGTCATCATTGAGTCTGTGGGCGGCGATTGCGTGGCAGCAGGCCAAGATAGCAACCCCAGATCCGGCAACACCTAGTTTGCAAGGAAACGACATCGATCATATTCCCAATTGGCTATACAGCGCGGGTGTGGACTATAACGCAACGGAAGCATTGATATTTTCGACGAGCTTGCGTGCCCAGTCTTCTTACCAGTTAACCACAGCGAATGATCGTGGTGCCTATGGTGATTACCTGCTGCTGGATTTACAAACTCGGTATATTGTTAATCCGCAAACTGAGTTGAGCCTACAGCTGCAAAACTTAACTGACGACTATTATGAATATGTCTGGTGGGATGGCAGCCAAACTCTACATAGTCCGGGCGAAAGTCGTGCTGTCATGCTATCACTGCATTTACGCTACTAAGTTCTGCAATGATGTCCTGGCGCAAATTCAATCGTCAGCTGCATTTGTGGCTGGGACTTTCTGTTGGTTTATTGTTTTTAATCATTGCTTTATCGGGCGCAGCTATTGTGTTTTATGTCGAAATCGACCAATGGCTGCACGATCTACCTGCCACAACCACCAAGCATGTTGGCAAACCAGATTGGGACAAAGCGTTACAAACGTTAAGACAAACTTATCCAGACAAAACTGGCCCCTGGCGCTTTGAAGTCACTCCAGACGCGCAAATTATTCCCGCGCGTTATTATCAACCAGCAGAAACCCGCGGGGAACATTTTGCGCCAATGTTAGTCTGGTTGTCGGCTGACGGTACAGCAATCTTGCGAAAGGATTACTGGGGGCATTTTGCCATGACTTGGCTTTACAACTTGCACTATCAATTGTTGTTAGGGAGCACCGGCACCCTAGTGCTTGGGTATATTGGTCTTGCTATCAGTTTGTTATTGGTATCAGGGCTTTACCATTGGTGGCCTAAAGCTGGGCAATGGCGAAAAAGCCTCAGTTTTAGGCGACGAACTATCACTATTGGTTTGTTGGCTGATTTGCATAAATTGATTGGAGTGTTCAGTTGTGTGCCGCTGTTCGTTTTAACCATCACTGGGGTGATGCTTGCACTGCCACAGCCCACGGAGCAATTGCTACAACAGCTGTTCGGTGCAAAAGTCCAACCCGCCTTTAAAATTTGGTCTGCACCGACAACCTCGACTGAGCCTCTAGCAATAGCTACTGCGATACAGCAGCTGGATAGTCATTTTTCGGCAGCAACACTTGCTTGGATTGAGGTGCCAGCGATTTCTGGAGGTTTTTACAAATTTCGATTGCAACAGCCAACAGATCCATCGCGCCGATTCCCACATAGCTACCTACAAATGAATCAATACTCCGGTGAGGTTGTGTTGGTTATTGATAGTCAGCAAGGCTCTGTATCAGAACAAATTAAGCTCTGGTTACATCCGCTGCACGACGGCTCTGCTGGCGGCAATGGTTTAAGATGGGGATGGCTGTTCATTGGAATGATGCCCGTGCTGTTATATGTGAGTGGACTGTGGCGTTATTACTTACGTAGACCTCGGGCAGCAAAGTCAGTTGTTAACAAGGCATAATTACTAAATGGATAGTATCTAATGCTTAGTATTGAATGGCGCTGGCTACTATGTGCAAATCGCTAGGAGAGCTGATATTCTGTATTGTAGAATTTTCTAATTTATGGCCCTCTACGAAGGAAATGTTTATGGTTGCTCTAAAATCATTGCTTGCTGTGAGTTTATTCAGTGTTGTTACTTTGGCCAGTGCTATGGTCGGTGCTGCTGATCCGATTTGGATTGATGTTCGAAGTGCTGAAGAGTTTCAAGCCGGGCATTTGCCAGGGGCAGTAAATATCGTGCACACCGAGATTGGCAGCAAAATTGCTGAAGTGACTGCAGATAAAAACGCCGAAATTCAGCTTTATTGTCGTTCTGGTCGCCGCTCGGGGTTGGCCGAGGCTGAGCTTAAGAAATTAGGCTTTACCAATGTGCATAATGCTGGCGGTTACGAAGCATTAAAGGCCGCGCAAGATGCTGCGGCACTTAAGCAGTAAAGTGAGGCATATCAACTTTATAGTTAATTAAATCAATCGCTTGCTAGGTTTGCCTGTTGGGGCGGCGCAGCAAGCGATTGTTGCAAACTGCGAGTATCAAGCCAGCGCAACAAGCGCAGTACCTCGCAGAGCACAAGGAATGAACTTGCTAGCTGATTTGCTTGATGAGGTTTTTGACAGCCTCAGTCGCGTTTGCCAGATTGGCCAGTAATGCCGAGGTTTTCCCGTTGTTATCGGTCGCCGCATTCACTTCGGCGATAAGTGCTTGTAGCTGCACTTGGTCGGTTTTTTGGGGCAGCAATTCGGCAATTTGCGCCTCGGTCAACAACCCAAGTTTTGCCAGAACTGGCGCATAGTCGGCATCAGTTGCTGCTGCTTCTGCGCTTAAATCATATTTTCCCATATCGTAGTGCTCCCTAAATTGCAGTAGCATTACCGCGGTAATTGCGGCTTTAGCTATTTGGCTTTTTCCATGAGTTGTAAAAACTGCGTCGCCGCTTTATCGGCCTGTTCTGACGCCAACACTTTGGATAGTTTTTCATTGGTTTCAATAAGCTTTGCCATTGTTGCCTCAACTTTTTCTAAGGCAACAATTTTTGCAGTGGCTTGCTCTTGCTGCGATTTAAGCTCAACGACTGACGCCAAATAAGCTTTGATAGTCGCTTGTGAGCGTTGCAAATCGGCATATGCACTGTCGATTTCGCTTAAGATAAATTGCTCTTGCGCATCAATCGGCTTCAGCATTTCTTGGCGTTTTTTGTTAATTTGTAGCTGCGCCGCTTGCGACCAGTCGAGCAAAATCAGCCCGAGTTTGCTGGTTTCGGCATCGACGGCTTGTTTCACCCCACGTAATAATGCAGTTTTTTGCGGCTCAGCTAAGGCTTTACCGCGCCATAACACGTTTAAATCGTTAGGCGAAATGGTGCTAGTTACATAAGCCGCATCCAAGTCGGCGCGAAATTCTGGGTTATTGACCGCTCGCGTTAAAAACGCGGGTGTCCATTTCTCATCAATAAATCGGTTCACATCATCACGAAGCTTGCCGTAGTAAAGTTTGACGAATTTAGTGTGTGATTTTTGCAGTTCAATGACTTGCTGGTC
This sequence comes from Alteromonadaceae bacterium, assembly GCA_041914845.1. GTDB lineage: Bacteria > Pseudomonadota > Gammaproteobacteria > Enterobacterales > Alteromonadaceae > Pararheinheimera. Next base: position 186,276 of record JAYSCP010000001.1, on the reverse strand, counting down.
GGTAATTTCGGCTAGTTCAACCGTGGCTTTGGGGGCACTGGTGCAACCGGCCAACGTCAGCAGTAGTGGCAGTAAAAAATACAATGCTTTCATCAATTTTTTCATCAATATTCCTTGTGATTACTGTAGCGGGTAGGCAGGGTTATCTTTGCCTTCGCAAATCCAATTGACCCACAGTTTATGGTCAGTACCTTCGAGCAAGGTGACGAAATTCCGGGTGCGGATATACTTGGCAGAACCGTGCGGTTTTAGCATTTCTGCGCTGATGGTACGGGTCTCATCGAGATATTCGGTGTCATCATTGGTCAGCGCCAAAATACCCAGCCATTCCAAATAGGTCGGCGCAGGATGCACAATGGCTGATGATACCACTTGGTGGATGCTGGTTGGTTTCGGGCCTCGGTTTCCATGATCTGCGCTGTCGAGGCTTGAGTTTTCACGCCCTAAGATATCATGCCCCGAGTTATCACGAATAACCCCAAGACAACCAATGTGCACATCCCCAGATAAAATTACCGTTCTGGCGCGCCCTTGCGATTTCGCGGAGCGCGCTTTGGCATTTGCCAACAAACGCATGATGAGTTTCAGCCGCTCGCCTTGATGCTCTTTGGCGCGCCAATGATCTTTTAAATCATCAGTGAGTTCTTCTTCCCAAGGTGTGGCATCAACCATGCGCTCGGAAAATGAAAAGTCGCGATACACCACGGGAACCGCGCTCAACAGCAATAAATCGCCGCTTTGGCAGTGTTGATCTAAATAATCAGTGATGTGCTGCCACTGGCTTTTGCTCATTACTTGGTTGAGTGTCCGCTCTGAGCGATTGTCCAGCGCCAAAATGGTGTAGCCATGAAATTTCAGTGCCGCTGAGAAATGGTTACGAGACGCAGCTGCCAACAAGGTGGTATTTTCTGCACCGCGCACTTGTAGTAACTCAAAATGTTTTTTTGCTGCGGCAAAAATCGCCTGGTAAATATCACAATTTTGAATGTCTGCAGGGTAGCTGCCCCAGCCGTCAAAAATATCATGGTCGTCCCACATCATCAGTGATGGGATGCTCGCTAACATGTCGGCCACTGGCGCTACATTCCAACGGTCAACATATAACTCACTGAAGAACCTATCGATTTGAGCCTTAAGTGTTTGACTTGCTTTGCGTTTGACCTTTTCCGCGCGGCCTAATTCATTCCATTGTTTTAAGGCAGAAAGCTGGGTCCAAATGGAGTCAGCATAAACTTGATCGCCACCAAGTAGCAGTAAGGAAAATGGCGCTTGTTCGTGCTCAAACTTCAGCGATTGCCACAACCGATAGGGTTGGTCGGTTGAGGTCATTAGTTTAAAATCGGAAAAGCCATTACAAGAGGCATAAGCAATTTTGGGCTGCTCTTGCGGCGCTGGCGCATAGAAATTAAAAGCTTGCGCGCCTGACTTTGCTTGCGCTTCTTTGCCATCAAGCAATACTTTGTAGGTGATGTAGCCATGATTTAGCAGGGTTAAATCACAGCGCCAGACGAGACCTGAATAGATTTCACCGATGATTTTAGCGCTGGCGTGCTGATTGTCCCCATAGCTTAATGTTGCAGCGGTGACTGCTTTATTACTGACAAAAGTGACTGTGTAGTGGTGATCTGCTTCGAGCCCTAAAATTGGCCCCAGCACCAGTTTAGTTGCCATGCTGAAATATCCTTATTTTATAAAATCCAACAACATTGATTGTTAATCTGTTAGCGATATTACTGTATTTATGGTTGTAACAACGCACCAAGCATCGCATGCGAGTGCACACACCTAGCGTTAAGCTTCAATCGCTCACTCAATATTTCTGTCGTCTATTTCGACCAATACCAGCTTGTGATGTTGTAGCGATACGTTACAGCTAAGTTGTCAGCAGATGGTGAAACTTGTTCCACCCAATGCTCTGAGCCTAACGATGCCGGATCAAACAATACACAGCGGTTGTACATCGGGGCAATTTTTATCGGTGTTTGGTTGTCGCCGGCAAATACCAATTCGCCACCTTGGCTGGCCTGCCAGTGTTCATTTAAGTAAACCAGCATACAGACTTCTCTGCCCGGCGAATCGTCGGCGTGCTCCCTAACGAAATCCGAACTCGCTAAGCGAAAATAATTACAATTAATCTCGGGCTTTGCCACATTTAAATCGGTCAACTGCACGCGGAAGATCTGACTTAGCAGTGCGGTGAAAGAGTCACTGCGCAAAAAATGCAAAAAATCGAGGGCAACTTTTTGTGGGGCTTGTGCCGCACGTTCATCCGCCCTTTGCCACATGTCGCGTTGCACGAATTGTTGTTCATTCGGGGTTTGCATCCAAGTTGATTCTTTGACATACAGCGCCGAGTAGGTGTGTTTTTGCGTTCGCCATAAAAAGTCTTGTTGCAACACTGCACAGACCGCTGCGAGTTGCGTTGGTTCGAATAAATCATCGATCACGACATGGCGAGGTGTCGAGCGATTGAGTGTTTTACGATAAGCTCGAATGGCGGCTTCGGTGATTTTTTCTTCATTTAGCCACATGACAGGATCCGCTAATACCAAGGCTTTGCATCTTGCCGATCATACCTGATTTTACTAAGCAAGATGGTAGGTGAATTTGCCGGAACTGTTCCCAATACTGAACCTCAAAGTCAGCAAAGAGCCAAGCGAAACAGTTATTTTGAAAGCTATGCATCCAACCAAATTTAGCGCGATTTGGACATTCGCTGAAATGCTCGGCCGCAAATTTCGTAACAATTCGAAAGTAATGCTTAATATTACGGTTTTAATACAATCCAACTAAATAATAATAAGGCAAAAACCTGTTTCTTGTAATTTCTTGTTTACATCTCTTCGGCTTGAGAGTGCGTCTGGTACTGCAATTGCCATTCAAATTGTACATCGGGCACTCTTTTTAACTGGCTGTTGAGTTCGATAGCTTTGCTAAAAGTGCCAGTCCAACGATAAGTGTCTCTAGCGACTTTATGCCATTCTTGCACTTGGTAAGGCCAACTTATTTTTTGCAGCAAATTTGGCAAAACTGTTGTAATTACAACGATTTGATTCGATGTTGTGCAATATTGTCCAGTTTGCGGGTCGAATAAAAGCCAATGATCTTCGTGTTGGGAGATTAATTCGAATTTTTGTTTATTAATAGTGACATGGCGCGTGGTTGGCGGCGTTGCCTGCATTTTAAGCGGCTTCGCTGGTAATTGCTGTTCATTTTCTGGCTGTAGGCTTGAATTGGCCGAGTGACTGGTTGCACACGCCTGCATGCAGCAAGAAATTAACAAGAACCCGATAACAAAAATTGCTTTGGGAAAAAGTGCGAACATAATTTAACCACCTAAAAATCTTTACTGATAGGTTTTAAAAAGATTGAAAAGGAATTAGAAACTATTTATAACATAACTTGGCGCAGGTTATTGCAAAGCTTTACAAAGTGCCATGGCACGATACGAATATGTTGATAATAAGAATCTCAAGGAACATGCATGAAACAATTTAAATTTTCAGTACTCGCTGTACTGGTTGCTTCCGCTGTCACAGTGTCAACTCTCCCAGTTGCTGCTAACGATCAAAATGATATTCAACTGAAAAACCAAGCAACGGTATTTGCATCGAAAGATGTTCCTACAGTTTCTGGCATGAGAAATCAGGTTGATTCCGTCAGCGGTCAAACTACATTTGCTTGGGCTCCGGTAGGTGTTGCAGTTCCAAATATGTCAGCAGTTGCGCCTGAACATCAATTGGAATTCGCAGCAGAGCATTACCTAAATGTGCTGACTGGCGCGGTCTCTAAAGGTGGTTTGGTTGGTTTGAAACCAACATTAATTAGCTCACACATGAGCGAAGATGGCGTGAAAATCGCAAAATTCAACCAAGAGTTTGCGGGCATTGAAGTATTCAATAAAGAATACAACGTATTAATGGGCGCAGAATTTAATCTGGTCGCTGGTTCTGGTGCCTTAGCGTCAGCCGCAGCTGCCCCTTCTATATCTTCATTATCAGCGTTTGGTAATGCCGATAAAGCGGTATTGCAAGCATTCGTTGCCGCCGGTGGTAATGAAAATGAATTATCGTTAAATGCACTAGAATCTGATGGTAAATATCAGCAGTTCGCTGCCGCTGACCAGCAAGGGTCGGTTAAATTAATCGGTGAACCTCGTGCTAAGCCTGTATTTTTCGAGAAAAAGTCAAAACTGATCCCTGCGCACTATGTTGAGATTGAAGTTGCAGCAGAAGATGCTGTGGATTCTGAATATTACAGCTATGTAATTGCCAGCGAAACCGGTGAAGTTTTATTTAAAAACAGCCTGAAAGCTCACGCTGCTGATTTCGAGTACCGTATTTATGCTGATAGCAATGGTCGTCCTTGGGATGGTCCACACGGTAACGTGATTCCTGCCGATAGCGCTGACCAAGTTGATAAAACTACGTATTTGGATGCGCCACTGGTTAAATTACTGCATGGTCCTATCAGTAAGAAAGACCCATGGTTGCTGGAATCTGCAACGAAGACTATCGGTAACAACGTAAATGCTTATGCAGACGTCGTTGCTCCAGATGGCTTCACTAACGGTGACTACAACGCTGAAATCACTGGTCCGAAGACATTTGATTATAAATACCGCACTGCAGAAGCTGAAACTTCAATGCATAACCGCAAAGCGGCCATCGTTAACTTGTTCTACATGAACAACTACTTGCATGACATCTTCTATGACTACGGTTTTAACGAAGCTGCAGGTAACGCCCAAGCTCTAAACTACGGCCGTGGCGGTGTAGAAGGCGACCCAATTCGTGCTGAAGTGCAAGATAACTCAGGCTTCAACAACGCGAACATGTCAACGCCTGCAGATGGTCGTTCACCACGTATGCAAATGTATCTGTGGGATAGTAAAGATGCTGTGTTTGGCAAAGATTATGCAGTAATAGCAACTGCTAACGGCACGCCAATTACTCTAACTGCACTGCAACCAGCTAGCTTTGGTGCAGGTCAATTTAACCTTTCAGGTGAGCTTGTTGAGTTTGTTGATGCGGTAGCACCAACACGTGATGCTTGTACTCCAGCGGTAAATGGTGCGGCTCTAGCCGGTAAGATTGCGATTGTTAACCGTGGTACTTGTGCTTTCACTGTTAAAGTGAAGGCGGCGCAAGATGCTGGTGCTATCGCTGTAATTGTTGTGAACAACACAGCTACGCCACCAGTACTGCCTGGTATGGGTGGTTCTGACGCGACTGTTACAATCCCAAGTATTGGTATTACCTTGGCGGAGGGGAATAACCTTTACGCAGCGCTGGCTGAAGGCAAAACTGTTAACATCGAAATGTTTAACAAAAAACCTTACAAAGACAGTTCTTGGGATAACGCCATCGTATCGCACGAATGGGGTCATTATATCAGCAACCGTTTAGTCGGTAATGGTAGCGGTTTATACAACAACCAAGGTCGTTCAATGGGCGAAGGTTGGGGTGATTTCCACGCCTTGATGATGATTTCAGAAGCAAAAGATCTGGAATTACCAGGTAACGATAAGCTGCAACGTGCTTATGCTGCAATTACTTATGTAGATTCATTCTATTACGGTATTCGCAGTGTGCCATACTCACAAGACCGTGCAGTTAACCCTAAATCATTCCAAAATATTGAAGTCGGTAAGGGTGTTGTTGTTGATACTCAAACAGGCAATGCACAAGTTCACTCAGCTGGTGAAGTTTGGGCTACCGTGTTGTGGGATGGTTTTGCGAATTTGGTAAACGATGACCGTCATAGTTTCGATGAAGCTAAACATCGCATGCTCGGTTACTTGGTCAATGGTTATAAGATGACCCCAGTTGGCCCAACGTACACTGAAGCTCGGGATGCAATTTTGGCAGCTGCTTATGCTAAAGACCCTGCAGACTACAAGTTACTGTTAAAAGCATTTGCTGACCGTGGAATGGGCTTAGGTGCTGTATCTCCAGCCCGTGATAATGGTAAACATACTGGCGTTGTTGAATCTAATAAAACTGAATTGAGCACTTTTGAAGTTTCAAGTCATTCTTTAGATCGCGACTATGAAGGTGCGACTACAGGTTTCTGTACTAACAACGGTATCCTTGACAACGGTGAAACAGGAACTGTTAGCTTCAACTTCCTAAACCGCGGTAGCTCAGCGCTAACCAACGTAAAAGCGAAGGTTGAAGTTACTAGCGGTCAAACAGTGACCTTTGCTAATAACGGTGAGTTCACCCTGCCAAAACTTGATGTATTAAAATCAACGGCGTCAACACCATTAGAGTTCAAGCTGGAAGGCGCTGAAACGGCAGACACCTTAAGCTTTAAGGTTAGCTTCCCAGATTTACCTGAAGGTATTATTACTGAGGAATACGAGTTATCAGACTTGGTTAACCTGAACTTTAAAGATCAGGCCCCAGTGAATCAGCAAAGCACTGATAACATGGAAACCTATGCTTCTTTAAATAACTTTAAAGAAGTTGTGCTGGCTGGCGGTGCTCAGGCTGAAGGTTCTCGTCTGTTAGATGATGTTAATGCTGAATTCTTTGTAAGCCAAGGTCATCCAGTAGGCTCGCAAGTGATGTTTATTGCTAACAATGGCTTCACCTCTGACGTTGCTTATGAAACGCAAGCATTTGAAGTTGGTTATGGTGGCGATTTCGTACTTGATTTCTGGCACTACTTCTGGTTTGAAGATAAGTATGATGGTGGTGTGGTTGAAGTTAGTGTAAACGGTGGTGCCTGGGTTGATGCCGCTAAATTGCAAGTTGGTACTAATGCAACTACTGGTGCAGCAATTTATCCTACCTTCAAAGTGGGTTACACGGCTGAGCTTGACGAATTATTACCAGGTCGTAAAACCTATACTGGTAATATGAACGCACAGTTTGGTGGTGTTGAAACCATTAACTTTGGCCCAGGCTTAAATGGTAACCAAGTGAAATTCCGTTTCCGTGCGGTATCGGATAGCAACTCAAATGAATTTGGTTGGTTTATTGACAATGTTAATGTCCGCAACATCACTTCTGCAGTATTCACAGACGTGGTAGCAGGTGACACCTTCGCTTGTGATAACCGTGTACCAGTGATTACTTCAGCAGCTGCTGCGAGTGTTGCAGCCGTTAACGAAGGTGGTACTGCGAAGTTGACTGTAGCGGCACGCGATGCAAACGCTGCAGATAAGCTGACATACAGCTGGGTACAAACTTCAGGTTCTAAAGCAACTATTACCAACGGTAATACTGCTGAAGCAACTGTGACAGCACCACAAGTGACCGCATCTGAAACTCTGGGCTTTGAAGTTACTGTAAGTGACGGCAAAGACAGCGTGAAGTCAGCTGTGTCTCTGAAAGTAACCAACGTTCCAGCAACTCCGCCTAAGAAATCTAGCGGTAGCTTCGGTTGGATGGCTCTGCTGATGTTACCTCTGGCGTTGTTACGTCGTCGTAAAGCTTAATTAATTTAAAGCTTGAATGAACAAAAACCGCTGGCAATGCCAGCGGTTTTTTTATGGGGAATTTAAACGTCTGTTGCTAGTAAAATTAGCTTTAAGACTGATAGGCACAGACTTAGGTTGGAGTTTCGCTAACAGAGAAGAAGTGGGGGGAATATCGTGATATGAGCACAGTTACCGCCGTAGTAAACTATTAAAGCTGCCCTGTTTTTGCGCCGTGTTGATGGCAATCACGGAATGGCTATCGTTTAGTCGCTTTTGGACAGCAGGCTAAATCTGGACAATTCGCACCATAGAAGCAGTGAGGCCGCTATTCAATGGTTACTTCCTACTTAACCTAAACTACATTTCTGATAGCTTTTTAAGACTTTAAAGTGGCGGTAAAAATATTGCTTACAAAGTGAGGGTGTAAACAAACAGCATTGCAGAATTGAAAAATATACCGAAAACTTAACCCTTGAGTTCTTCGACCAACCAATTAGTGGCAATTTTCATGAGCAATTAGTGACATGGCTATCTTAAAGTTAATGCTTTTTTCAAAGACAATAAAACCGCGGAATTCACGGTTTTATTGTTTAATGGGCTTGCTATTAATGCCACGCCAATCACGACTGCTTGCGCGCATGCGAAAGTTTCTTGCTTGGCGGTGTTGACGTTTAATTCACTTTAAACTGCCGCACTCGCATATTTAGATGTTCCGCTAATTCCGCCAAAGACTCGCTGGATATGCGGGTTTCATCGGCGCCCGCAGCGGTTTGGGCAGCAAGATCGCGAATATTCACCAGATTTCTGTCAACTTCCCGCGCTACTGTCGCTTGTTCTTCAGCGGCACTGGCGATAGTCATGTTTTGGTCGCTAATTTGACTAATAGCACTGGTGATTTGCGCCAAAGCACCGCCTGCTTTACGCGCGAGTTGTAAGGTTTCCGTGGCGCGTTCACTGCTCTGACCCATGGCAACGACGGTCTGGGCGGTTTCGGCTTGGACGGTGCGAATGGTTTGTTCAATCACTTTGGTCGATTCTTGAGTCCGGTGTGCAAGCGCTCTAACTTCATCCGCGACGACAGCAAAGCCACGTCCGCTATCGCCTGCGCGCGCAGCCTCAATAGCTGCATTAAGCGCAAGCAAATTGGTTTGTTCGGCAATGCCGCGGATAACATCAAGTACTGAGCCAATTTCGTTCACTCGGGTCGACAACTGTTCAATGCCACTGCGCGAAACTTGCAGTTCCTGTTCGAGCGTCTGAATAGCCGCAATAGTGTGCTGGACTTGCTGTTGTCCATCACGGGCCGTTGCATCAGCGTTTGCCGAGTTATTTGATGTGGAGGCAGCACTTTGAGCGACTTCTTCAATAGCGGTAGTCAATTCGGTGACCGCTGTCACTGCTAAATCGACTTCAAAGCTTTGCTGTTGCATGATGCGCGCAGACTGGTCGGTTACGGCATGTAGCTCTTCTGAAGTTACCCCGAGCTGATTTGCAGAGGTATTAATGTCGGCAATTGTTTCGCGCAGTTGACCTTGCATGGTGGACATGGCTCGAATAAGCGCGCCGGCTTCATCAGGGGATTCGTCGTTGAAGCGTTCCACCAAGTTGCCTTTGGCGATAGATTCACTGACATACACAGCATGGTTCATTGGTACTACTAGGCTGCGGGTGATAAATATCGCAAATCCTCCACCCAAAATGACTGCGATAATGATGCTAATGACAATCCCCGTTTCTGCGGCGATGATGCTGTCGGCGGCCTGTTGTGCTTGTTTTTTGCCAGTTTCACGTTGGTAATTTGCGAGCGCCTGTAACGTTTCTGTCAAATGGGCTGATGCTTTATCGAAATTTTCACTGCGCAGTGCTGTTGCTGCGTTATGGTTGCCTGCAGCGAGTTGTGCTATTAGCGCTTGATGAAGTTGATCATATTGTTTTTTCGCTTCTAGAACTGTTTCGAACGTGGCCCGTCCCGCAGGGGTTTTATGGAAGTTCTCGGCAAGATTTTGCGCGTTGTCATAAGCCTGTTGCGCTTGTTTGATTTTGTTCTGGTAGATTCCGGCATTCGCGTTGTTAGCATCGAATAACCAGTTGATGGTTTCAACGCGAATTAGTAAAAATTCACGATTCATCTCGCCAACCAATAACGCAGCAGGCAAGCGGCGTTCTGCGATATTGTTGAGGTTGCCTTGGATTTCACTTAAACGATAAAAAGCGCTTAATCCGACAATAATACTAATAAGCACAAGGGCAGCGAAACCAGCACTTAGGCGTTTGCCAATGGTAAATTGACGAAGCATAACGACACTCCTATTTTTTAGCTATAAAACTGATTTTAGGCTAGTTTTGAGATTTTGCCTAGGCTTTGGCCAAGTCTGGTTAGGTAATAGTGAGTCGTTTGTGGGGTTTGAGCGTGTCTTTCAGGCTATTTAGTAAGTTAGGAATGCCAGCATAAATAATATGCATAACATCTTTTAGATTAATTAATCGCAAAATTCTTTTCAAAGCTAAAAACAAGCAGAGGTCAATTTTGCAGAAAAACGAGGGGTGGTGAAATTTGCGGTTGTCACAGGGCATAAAAACCACTTGAAATCCATCTAAGTTGTTGATTTATATGGTGTGCTGCACCAGGTGAGTATCCGATAAGGTGCAATAAACACAAAAACCGCCGGAAGGCGGTTTTGACGTTTATGGCGCACCCATCAGGATTCGAACCTGAGACCTCTGCCTCCGGAGCCGAAAAAAGCCCAATATTTCATGCACTTAGATGAACAAGGGTGAACAGCGAAGCTCTGTAACTATCTGATACTCTGCAAGTTTTTTCCATGAGTTTGTTCTTCATTGTTCATTCATTTTCACGGCTGCACGATGGAACTGCTACATAGGTGCTACATGGGAGAAAACTGAGTGGCAATCAGGGCGAAAATCAGCAACACGTCAATCAAGAATTTGAAGCCTGAAGATCAGCGTTTGAATGACACTGAGATTAGCGGTTTTCATGCTCGAATTACACCGGAAGGAAAAATTCATTATTACTTGTATTACCGACTAAATGGTAAGCAAGTGAATTATAAGTTAGGCACTGAAGGCCAAATTACACCCGCATTGGCTCGCGACCTTGCCAAGCAAAAGATTGGTGATGTTTCTAAAGGCACTGATGTTCAGGAAGTGAAAAAGCAAGAACGAGTGGAACAAAAGCTGGTTGAACTTGCGACATTACGTAAATTTATCGAATTAAAATTTTCTCCTTGGCTCTACTCACAAAACCCAAAGACCGCCAAAGCGCGCATTGATGTGTTTAATAAGAGCTTCGCTCACCTGATGGATTATCAACTAACAGACATCAAACCCCATTTAATTGAGCAATGGCGCATTGAGCGCAAAGCCAAAGGTAATAGTAACGCCACTATTAATCGCCAAATTTGTAATTTGCAAAGCTGTTTGAGCCGAGCAGTGGAATGGGAAGTGATTGAAAAGCATGAGCTGAACAAAATTAAGCGATTGCCGGAAGATAACTCCAAAGTCAGATACCTGTCCAAAGTCGAAGAGAAAGCATTACGCGCCACCATGCGCGAGCGGGACGCCAGAATTAAACAAGAGCGTATGAATGGCAACAAACATCGTGCAGAGCGTTCCTATGATTTATTGCCGTGTTTAAGTCAGAGGACTTTTGCCGATCATCTTGAACCGATTGTGTTATTGGCGATGAACACCGGAATGCGACGTGGTGAAATCCTCAGTCTTCGCTGGGATAACGTTAACTTTGATACCAAAACCCTCACTGTACTTTTCGAAAATGCGAAATCAGGAAAAACCCGTCATATCCCGCTTAATGGTGAAGCGTTTCGAACTCTGCAAAGCTGGCAAGCCGACACTGACGATAAAGGCATTGTGTTTAAAGGACAGAGCGGCAATGCCATGACCGATATTGGCAAAGGCTGGGACAAGCTATTAGAGGATGCGGGCATCACTAAATTTCGTTTCCACGATATACGCCATCACTTCGCCAGCAAGCTAGTAATGGCAAGTGTCGATTTGAATACCGTTCGTGAATTGTTAGGGCATGGCGATTTAGCAATGACCTTACGTTACGCCCATTTAGCGCCGGAGCATAAAGCGGCCGCTGTTAATTTGATTGGATAAAATGGCTATGAAACTTTTAAAGCGAGTGAAGGAATATTACCGACTTGATGAACTCAAGGATATAGGAATTCCTGAAGGAGAAATCCGTTTTTTAATTGAACAGAGCAATTTACAACCTGTGTTCTATCTGCCGTTAGCTAAATACGTGCTTGGTGGTTTTATCCAAGGCAAGTTTAATGGCTTTGCTATAGCCAATTACAAAGGCTTAGTTTCAATCCCCACAGCTAAATTAGATGAACTTCTGAAAATCGGGAAGGTTAAAACGGTACATGTTTCACTTATTCAGAGAGAGAATATTTCAGTTATCTCGTATGACTATCCATTTGACGTTGCATGCCCAAACAATTTTATTGAGGGATGGAAAAAAGCGGATCTGAAAACCTTTAAGTTGCCTGTGATCCCTGCACAGATATATCCAAAATCTTTTACTAATCCTGAAAATCTATATTTTAAGTTGCTTAATAAATTAAGTGACGGCGCTACAAGCAATGTTCAAGCTATAGATACATATCAGACACAACGGCCTTACGCTCTAAATGACAAAATTCTATGCGCGGAAGAAGAGGCGTTACAGTTTGCAGAAATTTGCATTCAGCATGTTGATCTCGTTCGTTTGGAATTGGTACAAGAAACAACGAATAATCAAACGGCAGGCAACAAAATTGAATCGCAATCAAAACTATCTGTTACTTCAGAGCTTTTCAAAAATGAGTTTGAAGAGTTAATCGCTCGAATTCTGCTTGATAAACCCTTACTAAAAGCCAAAGAAATTCACCGTATTCTGTGCCATGAGGCCGCTAATGAAGAGGGCTGTAGACTTTATGATAAGTCTGATATTTTGCTTGGGGAAACAGACGGCGTTATTTCGTGGCGAGACAAATATCGCGGAAATGCCGAGCGATCTTATAAACTTGATAGTCTAAGAAATGTAATAAGTGATGTTAGAAAAGTTAGCGTAAAAATTTAAATTGTCTTTTATTTGAAGCTACTGGCAAGGAGAATTGCCAGTAGTATTTCCCAGATTTAGCAGCACAGACTCCAATAAATGCGATCATTAAATTTTGGCAAAAGCTTGAGAGAAATTCTTTTGATGTTTGTGAAACCTAATGCCATCAGCAGCGTTTAAGCGCTTGTGATTGCTCCCAAATGGTTTGATGATGTAGCCCCAATTTCCCTTTTGTGAGAAATAAATCACGTAGTCAATTTTGGCATCGCTGTTTTTCCATTGATTTTTAACGATAACTGATTCATCGGTTGTTTCTAACGATTTAATTTGTATTCGATAATAAACATGACCATCTGAAATCAGCAAATCTGTCTTTCGTCCATGGTCAAGATGTGGCTCAAAGACTTCCCAACCGTCAGCCATAAGTAGGCCTGCAGCATATTTCTCAAAAGAATGACTTTGATAGTGACGATGGTGTTCGGATGCGAGGATATAAGTTTTGAGTGGCATAGTTAATAGACCAAATTAAGCTCAACGCGTGTTTATGGCAACATCGCATGAGAAGAGGCCATCAGACTGATATACCCCCAATAATTTAGAATCACTATACCGCCTAAGGCGTGTATCGAGTAGTAATGGATGCCCATCCCGAATAGTTCAGTATTGATACGATTCGTTAATACTACTTTCAATCCATCTGGACTGTGTTTCTGACCAGAACAGAGATTAAATTAGAATTTTTAACACGTCAATAGTAATTAAAATTCACCAAAATCCTAATTAATTCATCAGAATCCTAATCGCCCATTTTTCCTCATGGATTATCGCGTTGTTCATCAACGTACAGGAGATAACTCATGAACACATCAGTTAAAAAAGTCCTATCAGAAATTGAAACCGCCGAGTATATCGGTATGAGCCGCTCTTTCTTGCGTCAATCACGTATGGAAGGTAATCGCGAGAACCGCACACCTGCACCGCCATTTATTAAAATTGGTCGTTCAGTGCGTTACCTTAAGGATGATTTAGATTTGTGGTTAAGCAAATTGCAAAAATTCAGTCACTTAAGCGAAAGTGCGGGGGCTCTGCAATGTTAATTACACATCCAAAATTATCAGCAAATGTGCAAGCCTTACTGAATTGGTTTGCCGCTGATCCTAACAATACGGTTGAATGGTGTACTTCCGTTGGTCGTTGCCTAGATGAGTTAGTGGTAATAGGCGAACCACCGAGCATTTCTATAAAACCAGCTTTAAATACGCTAATCCAATATGATTTGCTTGAGCAAACCGAAGTATTCAACTTTGGTTTGCGTTGGACGCGGTTAGGAGTAGCTAAAGGCTCAGTATTCCAAGTTAATGCCGGAGGGGATGATGACAATTCGCCGCTCCACTGAGTTTGAGAAGCTACTAAAGCAACTAAACGAAGTCGATCCCGCTTTTTATATGCTACTGCATGTTGATGATCGGAATTTCTTACACAGTCGGTTGGAGGGTTTGCCTACTGCAATTCAAAAGATATTGTTTAATAACTATCGTAAAGAGCCAAACCGAGTTGCAGCGAATATAAACCTGCGTATTACCACAGACAAAATTAATGCAATTTTGCCCATAATTTTGCGCTCTGATTTTGATATGTGTGAAAAGCGGCGGCGTGATTTGGCAGAAGAATTCTCCCGCCGAATGCATCGAATTTATGTGCGCGAGTTAACTTCTGCAAGAGCGAGTTTGCCACTTGAGCCGAGCGCATCTATTGACAAGCCAGTTCGAACAATGACGGATGATGCCGAAATTTGTCCGGAAAATTATTCCGTTAACGAACAGGTGCGAACGAGTGCGGGTGAATTCGAACAATTACGTGAATTAAATTCCGTTAACGAACCAGTGCGCCTCATTGCGCAACGTGCCGCATACAATGCTTGTGCTTCATATCTTCGTCAGCAAGGCATAAACCCGCCAAAATTAACTCAACATTCTGGGTTTCTTGGGGCATTAAAACGGATGCAGGACGTTTATTGGTGGCGGCGACAGTTGCGCCAATTGCAGAAGCGCACGACAGAACAAGTGATGGCTTTGCTTGGCAAGGTAAGTCAAAAGACCGGAAAATATTGCAGTGATGTAACCCTGAAAAACCGACTCGCCGAGAAAGCTGAATCCGCTAAGTATTTGTCTCGAACTTTTATAGTTAACCAACACCAGCAGCGTTATTCACTGAAAGAAATTTCAGATAAAAATGTATCAAACCCAACTATTCGCAAAGGCGAGTTAATGACTCGGATGCGAGGCACAGAAAATCTTGCAAATGAGCTTGGCCATATAGGCTCATTTGTAACAATCACTTGCCCATCAAAATATCATTGCGCCTATGCCAAGACGGGCGATAGAAATCCAAATTGGAATGGTTCGACACCTTACCAAGCACAGCAATATTTAAATCGAGTATGGGCAAGAATTCGAGCCGAGTTAGCGCGGCAGGAAATAGCTATTTATGGTTTGCGAGTGACAGAACCACAACATGACGGCACGCCACATTGGCACATGGTGCTATTCATGGAGCCTGCGCATTTAGCCGCATTTAAAAAAATCGTAACGCATTATGCCTTAGCAGAAGATGGTGAGGAAAAAGGCGCACAAGAAAACCGAGTAAAGTTGGTGGATATAGACTCAGTGAAGGGCTCTGCCACTGGTTATCTCGCTAAATACATTTCCAAGAACATCGACGGGCAAGGCATCGATACCGATATTGACGGCGGGGACGCTAATCATGCCGCGCAACGAGTTGAAGCTTGGGCGAGTTGTTGGGGTATTCGGCAGTTTCAACAAATTGGCGGTGTGCCTGTGACACCGTGGCGCGAGTTGCGCCGATTAACATCTGAATCAAACCACGATGAACAATTTGAACAAGTACGAATTGCCGCAGACAAAAGCGATTGGAAAACCTATACGCAATTAATGGGCGGTGTCTTTTGTAAGCGCAAAGATTTGCTTATTCGCCCTTATTACAACTTAGAAGCTGATCAGCAAACAGGCCTAATCAAAACTAGCTGGTTCGATAATGTGATTGTGTTAAAGCTTAAAGGCATCGTTTACGAAGGGCAGGCAATCATAACCCGCCTGCACCAATGGTGTTTGGAACAGGCCGTAGGCCGCTCTTCGCCTTTACTTGGAGTTCTGTAAATAACTGTACCGATCTACTGAAATTAAATAATTGAACCTATGTTAAACTATCAAAAATTAGCTCATAGTGCACAAATAGGTTACTGTGTATTTAACCAGTGCTTTGCCGTAAAGTCGAAAATGCAAAAAGCAACCAATACGTTAGTCCAAAAAAAACTAGAACCACATATAAAGGCGCATGTGTTGGAGTACCTGAGATCCAGAAAAAGGATCTCTGAAAATGATCTAATAATTAGTGAATTAACGGTTGATGGATACTTAAGGAGAGCTGATCTCGTTATTGTTCGTGAAGACGAACTAATTGCTATAGAAATTAAAAGTCAATTTGATTCGCTTAAAAGACTATCTGGTCAAACTGAAAAATATTCCGAATTTTTCGACAAGGTCATTCTTGTTACTACTAGCAACCATATCCAAAACGCAATGAGTAAAGTTTGTACTAATGTAGAAATCTTGCTTTTTGACGAGAACTCGATATCGGTTATTCGGCGTGGGAGAAAGAAAATCATCACAAACAAAATTTCACTTTTAAAAATGATGACTAAGAGAGAGTTATCTGCTTTAGCAATAAAGTTAGGATATTCTAATGAATCAAAAACCAGAGAATTACTCACAGAGTTTTTAAATTCCCGCTCCATCAAAGCAATCCGTAAAGAAGTTTTTCTGAACCTGAAAAAACGCTACTGTATGACTTCAGAATATTTTTGGAAAAGCGTTTTAGAAAAGCCCATTTCAATTGAGACAGTAGCGAATTTAAGTGTAAATAATTTAACTAAGAAATCGAAAATTAAACCAAATAAAGATTGGTTGTCGGGGATAACTGATATTTTAGCTGAATTCAAAGATAACTAGAACTTAATCAGTCCAATCGTCATCCGTGTCGATCGAACCGATTTTAACACCATAGTGAAGCTGCAGATGAAGATGAATATTGATCCTTACAGCTGTAGCTTTTATCGGTGAGTTTATTCCAAACGCATCATTTTTACTTGTTAGTTCAATCAATTGAGTTCCCCAAAGTTTAAGATTTGGTTCCCAATATTGTTCATTAATTATTTTTCTAGCGATTAATGAATACAAAGCTTGTTTTTCCCCCTCCTGAGGGTCTTTAGAATCTGAAAATTCTTCCCGTATAAATCTCCAGTCATGTTCTAGAGGATAATCAATACGTGGCGATGGGATTCCTCCACCACCACTAATTTTTTCAGATCTGGCGCTTCCCCTATCTGAATAAATCAGTCGTAAATCTGCATAGTTACTTTTAATTTTATTAAATAAAATTCTTTCGTAGATGGGATTCTCGCCTTTGTTATAACCTGAAAATGTTGAAGGGAAAGATGAGGCCGTTATAGCAAGTAAACAAGATGGAAGTGCAGTAGAAAAAAATAGTAACTGGCTTTCAATAGTACTTTGTTGTGAAAAAACTGTACTATTAATTTGCCCTAAATCAATAATTATAAAAACGTTCGATATGTTATTGGCTTTGATAACTCTAACTGCTTCTCTAATTTCATATGGATTAGTTATTGAAGATATAAGTAGAACTAGTCCTCGGCCGAGACTATTTAATTTTTCGATTTGCACTTCAATTTGCTGCGGATTTCCCCACAGTAGGCATGGAACTGAATAAGGGTTCTGTTGAATGAATTTAAACCAATTATCGTATCCATCTTTTGGATCAACAAGATTTTGAACTTCAAGAAAAACTTCACGAGGGAAAGTACCCGTAAGTAGATACTCTGTATTTTCTGTGAAGAAAGTCGCATCAACGTTTGCAATCCAATATCGGTTCCCGATCGCTTTTGAAATTCGTTTTATGGTGCTTTCTAATTTTTGTGAGCCAACCCAACCTCGCAGAGGGAAAATTGGCAAAATCAGATCTTTATCTTTATCTGGAAGCTCTTGGATTGCTGACATTTCTGCCGGACTTATTGACAAAATCGGTGCGTATTTATAATTGAAATTGGGTTCTGTAAAATTCATGAACTGTTAAACCTTTCCTAGTCTAATTTTTATTGCTGTTACAGAAACTTCCGCGATACTTGCAACTTTTTCAATACGTTCTTCAATTTTAAGATCCCCCATATTGTTGTAGCATTCCATTATTTTCGTCCATGGCAAAAGAATATCTGCAGCAAGCCTATTAGCTTCAGCTTCCAAACTATCGGTAAGGGTCGACCTATAAAGAATGTCATCTACAATGCCATCTCCGATTAAGTCTTTATGAAGTAAAAAATGTGCGACTTCATGAGCTACGGTAAAGCGTTGACGCTCTTTAACGTCATGCCTATTAACTCTAATCAAATAATGGTCGCCATCCTTCTTAATTTCGCCTGATACTCCTGTATCCAAAGTAGCGCTTTTGACTTTAAGGCCTAGTTCAGTAGTAATGCTACTCAGTTTTACTGGCAATTGATCATGGTACTTGAGTATTGCTTGCCTTTCATTATTTCCAATGCGATTCCACTCAAAAGAATATTTCATAATACTATGATCCTATACTTGGTCATTTTCTACGACATCAGCTAAAGATGTTAGCCCTCGATATGAAAATGCTTCAACAGCGTCTTTAATCATTGGCTCTAATTTTCGTTCGTCAATTAACTTAATCAGTTCCTTCGTGATGGCATGATGCATCGTATCTGCTGAAGTTTGTGTTGCGACTTCTCTTGCAATCTTCTCAGCAGCATCAGATGATAAACCGACAATTTTTTGATAGCCAAAAATTGATATAAGAGCAATTCCTACGCCCACTATCGTAAGCAGTAATGCAGCACAGGCCAGTAAAATACCCGTCCAAACTTCAAAGCTCATACCTCCACTATTTTTCTTTTGAACTTCAATTATTTGTTCGTTCAATTTCTTAATACTTTGATTCTGAGTTTGGATTAACGCTTGCAGTTCATTTATCTTCGAAAGGGCATTTTCAAGTTTTTCATCGCTTAGCTTTGTCTCCTGCGTCTGATGGAGTAACGGCCGAACAATTTCTGGTTTTTCAGTGGTGTTCGCGAAAGATAATGGAGCAAGAAAAGTAACCCCAATTACTAGAAGTAATTTAAAAGCGTAGAGTATTGAGTCGAATTTGCTAAAGAAGAGGCTAATTAGTTTTAAATCCATCTAGTAAGAATCCTAAGTTATAGACCTTAAAAACTTCTACTTTAAACATTTGTTTCAATATTCACAACTCTGGCAATAACTGATTTGACTTTCAAGCAAGCTTTTAACTCTCCGAAAAATTTCTTTAAGTCTTAGATAACGTGTAGCTCAAGAATTATTTATTTAAGGATTCGAGTTATCCTGATGGGCTTTCCGTTTTTAGCTGGGTTGCTATTGCTATAAATCTGCTACATAGGTGCTACATGGGGAAACTTACAGGCATAAAAAAACCACTTGAGTTGCCTCTAAGTGGTTGATTTATATGGCGCACCCATCAGGATTCGAACCTGAGACCTCTGCCTCCGGAGGGCAGCGCTCTATCCAGCTGAGCTATGGGTGCACGACGGGTGGCATTGTATTGTGCCTTGATGGCGTTGTCCAGATGGAAAATCATGCGAAGCCTTGCTTTATCGCTGATTAGTCAAAAAATAACCAAATCAACGAGTTCATTGCTTTGTCTTGATTTTGTATTTCCCGTCGTGATTTTCTTCGGCAATCTTACGCCATACTGCATGCACAGCCACATGTTCAGCGGGCAACTGAATGCTTTGCGTGAATCGGTTATTGCGAGTCATGAACCACTTTCATCACTCGCACAGTTCGCAGCTCGCTACGCCATAAACTTTAAGGCTTTGGAAAACCACTTAATACCAACTTGCCGACGACCTTACCGCTTTCTAGTAGTTCATGCGCGATACGTAGATTGGCGGCGGTGATTTGCCCCAAGTGCTGGCCTGTGGTGCTTTGTAGTGTGCCGTCTTCAACCATTTTGCTGACAGCATTCAAGAGTTGATGCTGCGCAATTTGGTCTGGGGTTTGGAACAACGACCGAGTGAACATTAATTCCCAATGCAAACTCAAGCTTTTCAGTTTTAACGGGCGAATGTCGAGCGCAGTTTGCGGGTCGTCAATCAGTGCCAATTTGCCTTGTGGCGCAAGTGCCGCGATAAACTGCTCATAATAAGCTGCGGTGTCGACCAAACTCACCACGTGGCTCACTTCCTTGATGCCAATACGCGCCAATTCGTCCGCGAGTGGCAGTTGGTGGTTGATGACGGCGTGCGCGCCCATCTGCTTAACCCAAGCTTGGCTTTCTAGCCGTGAGGCAGTCGCGATGATAAAGGCGTCGGTTTTTTGCCGTGCTAATTGCAGCAATACTGAGCCTACGCCACCAGCAGCGCCGCTGACTAATAAAACTTTTTGTTGAAATTGCGGGCTGGCAACGTCCAATTGCAGTCGGTCAAATAACAACTCCCATGCTGTAATTGCTGTAAGCGGCAGCGCTGCTGCGTCGGCAAAACTTAAATTCTGTGGTTTGGCGCCTACTAAACGCTCGTCCACCAGATGGAATTCACTATTAGCACCTGGGCGATTCAACGCTCCCGCATAAAACACTGGGTCGCCGACCTTAAACAGGCTCACCAATTCGCCAACAGCCACTACCGTGCCTGCCGCATCCCAGCCGAGCACTTCTGCGGTGCCCGCTTGTGGTGCTCGATTTTTTCGAATTTTATAGTCAACTGGGTTGGCAGCAATCGCTTCCACGCGGACCAGCAAATCATGGCCTGTCGCAGTTGGAGTTGGCAGCTCGATATCGACTAAAGACTCTGTGGAGTTAATAGGTAAAGACTGAAAATAACCAATAGCTCGCATCATTATTTCACCTTAATAGTTTCGGGGGATTTTGTATGCGAGCTAGTGTGACGGATTGACAGCTAAAGAAAAACCGACTAATTCTGCATTCTTTATCAAATATTATTTGAAAATGGCGGTGACTGATGCTGCAAGTGCAAGATCTTCAACTTTTTATGCAAATCGTGCATACCGGCAATATAAGTAAAGCCGCAGCGCAATTTCAGTTAACGCCAGCAGCAGCGAGTGCCGCATTAAAGCGCTTGGAGCAGCATCTACAAAGCCAGTTGCTGGTGCGTTCGACGCGAAGTCTAAGATTAACCCCTGCCGGCGAGCGGTTTTTATCGCATTGTCAAAATGCTTTAACGGCGCTTGCGCAGGGTGAGCAAGAATTGGCGATGAGCCAAGCGCAAGTTGGTGGCGAATTGCGTTTGTCTGCGCCAAGTGATCTAGGCCGACACCTGCTGTTGCCTTGGCTTGATGAATTTATGCAGCGACATCCCGCAGTGCGTTTGCGTCTAGAGTTAAGCGACCGTTTGGTTGGTTTGTATCGCGAGCCGGTGGATTTGGCGCTACGTTACGGGCCTGTGCAAGATTCTGCGCATGTGGCTTTTGCTATTGCCTCAGTGCCGCGGCGGGTGTTTGCCGCGCCGAGCTATCTGTAACAGCAGCCTGCGCCAACGCATCCATTACAGCTTATGCAGCATGCGTGTGTGCTGTATTTAATCGACGAGCGCGCTTTTGATAAATGGTGGTTTCAAGAAGCAGGTACGCCTTTTAGTGTGAATGTCAGTGGCAATCGTATTAGTAATGACGCTGAAGTGGTGCACCGGTGGATTGTTTCGGGCAAAGGCATTGGCTTGAAGTCAGCACTTGATATGTCGGATGATATGGCGGCGGGTCGGGTGGTGCCTTTGCTCAGTGAATTTCATGGGCCAGATCTGCCGTTGAATTTAGTCTGTGCCAACCGGCAAGTAATAACGCCAGCGGTGTTGTTATTACGGGATTTTTTGCGGGAACAATGCGCTTTGCAGTTGGCGAAAATTGCTCCGTTTTGTTAGCTGAGATGTTAGTTTCGAGTTTAACTAAGCTGATGTGGCAAGTCTTAAGTGCTAAAAAGTAAGGGAGCAAGCGCTCCCTCAGATGATGAATTGTGATTGCCAGCTTGGTTTTAGCTTAAAACTGCAAACCAGAATTTTTGATCCCCAGTTAAACCTTCAGTTTCCAATTGACTTGCTGCCCAGCAAAAAACGGCACAATTGGGCTGCCATCTGGCAGGGTGATTTCGTCAGGAATTTGCCACGTGTCGCGAGTCAGCGTGATAGTGCCTTCGTTGCGTGGCAAGCGATAGAAATCTGCGCCGTAGTGGCTGGCAAAACCTTCAAGTTTGTCTAAAGCACCAAGCTCTTCAAAGACTTGCGCATACAGCTCAATCGCGCTCCAAGCGCTATAACACCCCGCACAACCGCAGGCAGATTCTTTGCGGTGTTTGGCATGTGGTGCAGAATCAGTACCAAGAAAGAACTTCGGATTGCCGCTTGCCACAATAGCGCGTAGCGCTTGTTGGTGCGTCGCCCGTTTTAACACCGGTAAACAGTAGTTATGTGGGCGAATGCCGCCAACTAACATATCGTTACGGTTCAGCATCAAGTGTTGTGGCGTGATGGTTGCGGCAACATTTGCAGAGCTGTTGCTAACAAACTCAACGGCATCTGCCGTAGTGATATGCTCAAGCACAATGCGTAAATCTGGGAATTTAGCAACGATTTGCGATAAATGTTGTTCGATGAAGACTTTTTCCCGATCAAAAATATCGACATGGGCTTCAGTCACTTCGCCATGCACCAACAGCAGCATGTCGTTTTCAACCAAGGCCGCTAACACTGGGAATAAGCTACTTAAACTAGAAACTCCAGAGTGTGAATTGGTCGTGGCGCCAGCTGGATACATTTTAGCGGCTAATACTCCAGCTGCTTTCGCGGCTTTGATGTCTTGCGCTGTGGTGGTATCAGTGAGATAAATAGTCATGATAGGTTCGAAAGCGCTATTTGCTGGTCGCGCGGCTAAAATTCGTTCACGGTAGGCGCTGGCAAGTTCACCTGTGGTCACGGGGGGAACTAGGTTAGGCATCACAACTGCACGGCGGAAGCAACGCGCGGTTGCAGGGACCGTTTCTTGCAGCATGTCACCGTCGCGAAAATGTAAATGCCAGTCATCAGGGGTTTGAATGGTTAAATCAGTCACATCGGGCTCCTTCGAAGCGAATTTTATCTGCCGGAACAGGCGGCTAAGTGTATCATTAGTTCAGTCATCGCGTGCAGCCCATCAACTCGGCCGATAGCGATTTCAGCGATAAAAGGTCAATTATGCGCAAAGATTCTGCCTTATTAACGCCGATGCAATGGACTGTTTTGGCCACCTTACTGTTGATTTTTATTATTGTCACGGAGCTGTTGGCTCGGCAGGAGCAGCAACGACAAAATTTGATTAGTCTGCGCCAAGTGTCCGTTGCTGTTGGTCAGTTGCGGGCTCGCATGGAAACTGAAGTCAATTCTCCGCTGCATTTAAGTGCAGGCTTAGTCGCATATATTCAAGCCAGCAATGGCAACGTGGCGCCTGAAGTATTCCGCACGTTATTACCGAACTTAGTTCGACAGGGAAAGCATATCCGCAACATCGGAGTGGCTCCTGGCAATAGAATCACTTATATCCACCCGTTGGAAGGCAACGAAAAAGCGCTTGGGGTGTTTTATCCTGATCTCATCAATCAATGGCCACAAATCGAAGCGATAATTGCAAGGCGTGAAGCTGCTCTGGCGGGGCCGGTGCAATTGACACAAGGTGGCGAGGGGCTTATCCACCGGATCCCTGTGTTTTTAGATGACGGCAGTTATTGGGGCATCGTGAGCACAGTACTTGATATTGATTCAATCTGGAAACTGTTATTGGAACAAGCCAAAGACGAAGAGATCCGCGTTAGTATTCGTCAATACCGAGGCGATCATTGGGGGGATGTGCTGGTTGGTGAGAGTAACCTGTTTGTCGGTGATGCGTTATTACAAGAACTAAGTATCGCGGGGGTGCAATGGCAGCTGGCGGCAACACCTGCGCATTCCTCGGAGCATTTCTTATGGCCAATTCGTGTTGGTGGATGGTCTCTATCTGCGCTGATTTTATTATTCGTTGCGGCAGTTTTTCGGGCAAATCAGCGTTCCGCGCAAACGGCTGAGGCCTTGCGTGAAAGTGAAGCCTACTATCGAACTGTAATTTTTCATGTTGCTGATGCCTTAGTTGTGTTAGATCCACAATGCCGTATTGATAAAATTAACCCGGCAGCGCAGCGCATGTTTGGCTACGACAGTGATGAATTATATGGTTTATCTTGCGAAGTGCTTTTTCCATCAGGTCAGCCATTGACCACCAAAGATGGGGGGAGCGAGGTGCAAGTCATGAACAAACATGGTCAGTTGTTGACTGTTGAGCTGGTGCAAAGTCATCTCGATTTGGGCGACCGCAGCATGTTGTTATTACTGCTTCGCGATATCACGGTGCGTCGGCAAAACGAGCAAATGAAAGATGAATTTGTCTCGACAGTCAGTCATGAGCTGCGAACGCCGTTAACCGCCATCAGTGGCGCTCTTGGCTTGCTGGCGGCAGGAACTTTAGGGCGTTTAGAAATCAAGCAGCAGCAGATGCTCGACATCGCCTTGCAGAGTAGTCAGCAATTAAATACATTGATCAATGATTTACTCGACATTGAGAAGTTGGTCGCTGGGAAAATGCAGCTTTTCAAAAAGCCGACAGCATTACAGCCACAACTACTTCAAGCCATGCAGCGCCACTTACCTTTAGCCAATCAGCATAGTGTGCAGATAGATGCATTGTGGCCAATGCCGTTTCAGGAACAGGTCGATATTGACGTGAATCGACTGCAGCAAGTTCTGGCCAATTTACTAGTGAACGCCATTCGATTTTCGCCTCCGGGAAGTAGTGTGCAAGTGAAAGCTGAAATTATTGCAAATCGGGTGCGAGTGAGTATTTGCGACTCAGGCCCAGGTGTTCCTGCTGAATTTGAAAGTCGGTTGTTCCAAAAGTTTTCGCAAGCGGATAGTTCTGATAGTCGAGCAATTGGTGGCACTGGGCTCGGTTTGGCTATTTGCAAGCAGTTGATAGAGCACATGGATGGTTATATCGGATATCAGCCAAATACACCGCAAGGTGCTTGTTTTTATTTTGAATTACCACTGATTTAGCTGTGGGCGAGGGCTTGTTTTGGAATCATATGGTTTTTTAGTGTGGGATTTAATTGCCGTCACTTGGTTTTTGGCGTTGTGGGTTGGTTATACCATTTTTGCGAAAAAACGCGCGAGGGTAGTGAGTTGTTTGTCCTTTGAGCTGCGCCGTAAACGCACCGATTGGATGCGGCAAATGTTACTTCGCGACAACAAGATGGCCGATGTTGCGCTGATTTCCACCTTAGAGCGAAATGTCAGTTTCTTTGCGTCGAGTTCAATGCTGATTTTAGCGGGTTTATTAACTGCAATTGCATCAAGCGATAAAATTGCTGCTGTGCTCATGCAAGTGCTGCCTTGGCTTGAACATGTCGATGGTTTGTTGCAGTTCAAGTTATTGTTTTTAGGGCTTATTTATGTATTCACTTTCTTCCAATTCACCTGGTCATTGCGCCAATATGGCTTTGGTGGTGTCCTTATTGGTGCCGCCCCTGATGGCCGGAATCTATCAGAATCAGATCTGATGTTATACGCCAATCGTGCCGCCAAAGTGATAGACCAAGCTGCACATTCGTTCAACTATGGGCTTAGAGCGATTTACTTTTCACTCGCCACCCTCGCATGGTTTATCGATGCCCGATTATTCATGCTCGCGACAGTGCTGGTACTACTTATTATGAAACACCGAGAGTTTCATTCAAAAGCGCTTAAGGCACTGCAGGAGGTTTGATTGGTAGTATTTTATTGTGAAAATAATTTCTCTAATTCAATCTGGATTTGGATTTCCACGAACATTTCATTTTGTTGATTAGTGCTTTTTACTCAATATTTCGCCAGGTTTCATTTTTTGTGTTTAATAGTATAAAGCTTCTATTAGAGTCAATTTCGCTAGACTTCATAATTTCCGCTGCGACGTAATCGCCTTTAATAATTAATGGTCCGGAGAATATAAAATTTTTGAATTTTTCCTCTGTTTTTTCTGTGTCTATTTTATATATATTCAATCCATTGGTTTTTTGGCCAAGTGCATCACTGTAGTCAGATACAAAGATTATGGCACTGTTGTCGGAATTAAAAATAGCTTGTATTGCAGGGAAAGAGCGTATTTCTGAAAAGTTTTCAGCATTTCGTAGTGAAAATACCCTTGATGATTCAGATGTGTTGAATCCTATTAGGAGTAATTTGCCATTTTTGGATATTTCGAGTGAAATTTGGCTGTTAAATTCTGTGGTTGTATTGATTCCTTCAATTTTGTATATTTTTTTCAAGCCATTTTGTTTGATAATTTTAAAACAGTTTAAACTCTTGTCATACAGAGCTATTAATTCTCCGTTTTCGCTAAATGTTATATTTTCTGTCACGCTATCTTTTGTGCATGCAGCAAACGACACATTTAAAAACAGTATGCATGGTAATAGAATAGTTCTCATTTTTTGTCCTCGGTAGTACTAGGGTTTTCTGCAAAATGAGTCTGTGGATCTACTAACTTTCCATTTACTCTAACCGTAACATGCACATGCTGTTCATCTTCAGGCAACCCCTCTGCATTCCCAGTTGTACCTGAAGTTCCTATTTCGTCGCCTTCCGCTACCGTGCTGTTATTTGTTGCGCTGATTGAATCTAAATGTGCCAATCCAATTTTTATGGTCTTTCCATTTACAACCTTTTCAACAAATATGGCATTTCCACCTTTGGGGTTTTTATCTGCTGATATCGTTGTTACGGTACCTCCAATTGGTGCGACTAATTTTGAGCCTTTTGCTGCTGCAACATCAACCCCATTGTGATCACCTTTATTCCAATTATTTTTATCTCGAGTATTTCCATATTTGCCTATATTGGAATTTGTGGCATTAGTTCTAAGTTGGCTGTCAGAAATGCCAGAGCCACCACTAACTGGATTTGTTTCCCTACCATCCGGATCCACATATTTATATGGATTGTTATTCGCATAAGCGTATCGATTGAATGTCATTAAGTTTGCGGTATTAAATCCGACCGGATCGTTGCTATAAAACCTGCCGATGCTGGGGTCGTAGTAGCGTTGTTGCATGTAGGTCAGGCCAAGTTCTGGCGCTTCTAAATGGCCGGTGTAGCCGATACCGGCTTTTTGGCCGTTCGTTTGCTCACCATAAGCTTCATAATCGGTGCGCTCGGTAATTCTGCCATAGACGTTACTTTTGGCGATCACTGAGCCTAAAATGTCGCTATGAATATAGGTGACTGTTGTTGTCGCTGCCGCTGCCGCATTCAAGCTCGCAAGCAAGGGTACTGAGATACACAGAAATAAATAGTGGCTACGCATGATGCTATCCTTGTCATTTAATAAACCGTTGGGCTGTACTTAACTTTCTGATCTACAACAACTTCAAAAGAATTCAAGCGAACACCTTCTTATACCAAGCTGCTACTCTTTGGCACATCCTTTGTTTATTTACAAATTCGATGTGAGAGCTTAGGCATGGATTATTACACCGCAGTCGCCTGGCAAATCCATAACTAGATGGATGTGGTGATGAATCCCTACTTTGTACTTTAACGGGTGTTTTAATTAATTATTCGTAAACAAATTTAAGTTAGTAGAGCTGTGCATTTTTTGCAAAAAAAATGTGAATTTATTTTCATTGAGTATTATTTGCAGTGCTGCTTAAGGCCCTAAACTGCGTTAATTAGTGGGATGTATAGAGTTTGAAAGATAAGGAATACTGCTGATTAATATAGAAATTTAAGGCGGGTAAATCGTTCAGTGCACAAGTTAATGTGAGCATTTACTTGGAAATATGCTGGCAACAATTATGTTTGTTGCCAGCAACTGTGGGAACTTAATTGTCACTTGTCTCAAAAGCTTTGATGACACGTGAAACACCGTCAACATGGCGGGCAATTTCTACCGCTTTGTCCGCTTCTGCTGCGCTGACTAATCCCATCAAAAACACTTCACCATTTTCGGTAAATACTCTGACATTTAGCGCGCTAACCTGTTTATCACCGGCTAATAAAGACTTCACGCGTGTTGTGATCCAAGAATCACGGGTTTTGGTGGTGAAGGAAATTGGATTGCCGACACGAATTTGGTTTTGGACATCACGAACCCCTTGCACTGGCCGCACCAAATCGCCAGCCACACCAACCCATTCGTCGTTAGGGGCTTGGCCTGTTAAAAGTACTATCCCGTTGTAGACATACACGTTGATATTGGCTTTTTGGTCTAGAGTTTTATTGCCTTCGATAGCGTTATTCGCTTTGATAGAGATGCTGTTATCGTCGATTTGTGAGCCAATAGTGCGACGGTCGGAAACGGCACAAGCTTGCAGCACAATTGCAAAACCCAGCACAACGCTTAGTTTGATAATTTCTTTAATTTTCATAATGATAAACTCCATTCATTGCTAAACTTCATCTTGTTGCGGGAACAAGGTGTTGTCGATTAATTCCACGACGCAGTGTAATAAAAATGCGTAACATTCATAAACGCGAGCCGGCCGATGTGCAGGAACTCGTAATTCAGTATCAGTGTTACCAAGCAAGCCTGAAAGCTCGCCATTGTTATCGACAGTTAATGCTATTACTGTCATATCTTTGGTGAGGGCAGCTTCAACGGCTTGGATTAAACTTGCCTCATCACCACTTAGCGACAACACCAATAAAATATCGCCTTCTTGTCCTAAAGCTCTGACTTGCCGAGCCAGAAAGTCCTGATTCGCCAGCATTCGATGGTGCAGGTTGGCTGATTCTACGGTAAGCGCAAGTGCCGGTAAGCATGGGCGTTCAGTTTCAAATTGGTCCAACAATAGCTGGGCAAAATGACCGGCTAATGAACGAGCAGCACCTTGCCCGCAACATAGCACTTTACGGTCGGAGATTAACGCTTGCACAATCGTCAAGGCTGCGCTTTCAATCGGTCCTGATAATGCTTCACCGGTGGCGATCATCGTCTGAATATTTTCAGTAAACAGCTGACGAATATGTTCTTGCATGCAAAATTCCTGATTAAAAAGCGTTTTTGAGCCATTCAAAATGAAACGGCTCGTCACCGCTGATGGCGATAACGTCAAATCTGGCATAGGCTTTGGGTGCGTGTTGTTGCAAATAAGCCGTTGCAGTAAGCCGCAATTTTTGTTGTTTGCTGGCTGTGATAGCTGCCAGTGGTCCACCATAATTTGATGATTTACGGTATTTCACTTCAACAAAGACCAACTGCGTTTGGTCTTTCATGATTAAATCGATTTCACCATAACGCCCTGAAACGTTACGCGCCACAAAGAACAACCCTTGACGCTCTAAATATGCTAAAGCGAGAGTTTCAAACAAAAAACCTTGTGACGTGCTATTCATTGGCGTCAGTCACTAACGGCTGCTGCTGGATTTTTCCAGCAACTGCAATTTGCCTTGACGGTATTGTGCCATGGTTAATTGCCGTTGAATGCTAACGCCATCAGGCAGGCGTAAACTGCCGGTAAGTCCTTGATAACTCATAGTTGGGAATTGCTGCTGAATTTTCAAGCGTTCAATCAACTGTACCGCATCAAAACCCATCGCAAACAAACGCTGTAAAGTTTCATCCTGCTCAGGAAAAAGTTGATCATAGCTCGCACGAAGTGGTGTAGCTGTCGTGGCTTCTGGCAATAACCAAGGCATTTCTGTCATCGTTAAACCAGCTAGATCCCGTTGATCGCTGCGGTCGACTTTCAAACTATGGCTTCGTGAACTGGTGAAAATAGGTAAGCTTCGAGCTGTTGGACTAACAGTTACATCAATAAACGGTTTAAATAGCCGCGTTTGCACAGGATCTGCAATCAAATAAATAGCATCAATATCTTGGCGACTATGCATTTCTGCTTTCACTGTGCGGCCTGATAGACGATTAAGCTCTTTAACTCGTTCTTCACTGGCGCTAGTTTCTAAGAATCGATTAATTAACGACTGCAATTGATCCTGAGAGCCATAGCTATAACTTTCTACCGCTTTGCCGGTGCGCTGTTGCCACAACATTTGGAAATGTTGCGCCATCCGTTGACCAATTGGGTTGATGGCATAAATTAGCACTAGGTTGTGGAACTGGCGTTGCATAAAATATTGCATCATTTGCGCAGCTTCATCTTCAACTCCAAGGGCAAAATAGAACTGGTCTGGTTTAGTCTCAGCCGTTTCTGGTTTAGAGTTTAGAAATAAGGTAGGCCAACGCCAGCCGATATGCGCTTGCAGTTTATCGACATCTTCGCGCAGTAGCGGGCCAAGGACAAATTCGACATTCGCTTTTTCAAGTTCGGCGATGATGGCGTCAGGGTTTTGCGAACTATCAACAAACACCAAACTGCGCTGACTCTCTACTGTTGCAGCGACCATCCCCAGCTGCAGTGATTCGCCAAGTGTTTTGAACTGGCCACTTAATGGTAACACCACACCGACTCTAGTGGGCGCGTAAGCTACAGTAACGCCAAGCTTTTGCACGTCTGCAGGTAAATCAGCTTCGGCAGGCATCATCGGGTTTCGCACAACCCAATCGGTCACAGCTTTTTTCAACGACGCCTGATCGCCAGCAAAACCACGAGCAATTTTCAGTAATTCTAACCAAGCTTGGCTGCGTGGATGATTGCTAGTTAAACGTTGAATGTCAGCATCAGAAAGCTGAACCAATTGCTGCCATAACAACTCACGACCTTTGGCATTTTCAGGCGCGTTTGCTGCCAAAATATCTAACTCAAACAGCCAATTCAGCGCGGATAGAGAGTCCTGCTGCAAGCTATAGTAGTTGGTCGTTTCAAGCACAAATTGTAGGCGGTCATTGGCTGGGATCGACTGCAAAGATAGACGTTGCAGCCATGCTTCAAATTCTGCCCATTGTTGATTTGCTGCCAAACTTTGCGCTAATACCAGCTGATTTTGTTGGCGAACCTGAGAATATTCAGATTGTTGCAAGGTAAAGCTAATTGCTAATGCGCGGCGTTTATCGCCGCCGGCTAATTCCTTGCGGGCAACCTCAATTAAGCCAAGCTGATGCGTTTCTTCCTCATCGGTATTACTAATTGCAGTAGACGGTGCAACAGGCGTAATCGCCACTTGTTCATATTTGAACGCTTCAGCTTGGACTTCCTCTGGTGCTGTTTCCACAGGCTGCGCAGGTGGCTGATTGGCCGTGACGACAGGGGCTGGTGGCGCACTAGTTTGAGTACAGCTGACCAGTAGCAAGGCGCATACTGGCAGATAAATCGCTTTTAAGCCGGGCAGTAATTTGCTGGTTTTCACAATGCACAGGTACAATAGCCGTTGAATGGGCTTTATTTTATACCATTTCCTGGATCGGATCATCCTGCTTGCATGCTTTGCTTGCGGTCGCCGATGAATTCAAGTGATTGTTAGTCAAGGGCTAGTGCCCGCTCGGAACCTCATATGTCGCAAGTTCAAGGTCAGTTATATATCGTTGCCACACCAATTGGTCATTTGGATGACATTAGCCAGCGCGCAATTGCGATTTTGCGTCAAGTCAGTTGGGTTGCAGCTGAAGACACTCGCCATAGCGGAAAACTGCTCAGTCATTTGGGAATTTCTGCTCGGTTTTTGGCGTTGCATGATCATAATGAGAAGCAGCGCGCGGCAAGCCTGCTACAAAAATTGCAAGCGGGTGAAGATGTTGCGCTGATTTCCGATGCTGGTACTCCACTAATTTCTGATCCGGGTTACAGCTTAGTGCGGCTTTGTCGTGATGCAGGTGTTCGGGTTGTGCCAGTCCCCGGGCCTTGTGCATTAATTTCCGCACTCTGCTGCGCAGGTTTACCGACCGATAAGTTTCATTTTATTGGGTTTTTACCCGCCAAAAGTGGTCAGCGTCAGCAAGTATTGCAACAAATTCCAAATAATGTCGGTACGTTAATCTGTTATGAAGCCGCGCGTCGAGTGAAAGACACTCTTGCGGATGTGGTGGCTGTGTTTGGTGAAGATCGTGAGTTGGTGCTGGCGAAAGAGCTCACCAAAACTTTTGAACATTTTGAGCATGGTACTGCAGCAACAATTACCGCATGGCTGGAAGAAGATCCGCAGCGCTGTCAAGGTGAAATGGTGCTGATGATTGCGCCAGCGGCAGCAAAAGCAGATGACGATATCCATCCCGCAGCTGTGCAAACGTTAAAACTGTTATTGGCTGAGTTGCCATTGAAAAAAGCAGCGGCATTAACCGCTGAAATCCATGGTGAAAAGAAAAATGCCTTGTATAAATTAGGCCTCAGTTGGAGCGAATAATTCTGCAATTTCGGAAATTCGACTGTGGCGGCTGGGTTGCACTGAGGATTTGCTAGCTCAGGCGCGTTTTTCGCGTATAATGCGCGCCGTGAGTTGGCTAAGACAATCGCTGCCTGTGCAAGCAGGGGGAGGAAAGTCCGGGCTCCACAGGGCAGGGTGCCAGGTAACGCCTGGGGGGCGCGAGCCTACGACCAGTGCAACAGAGAGCAAACCGCCGATGGCCCACGCAAGTGGGATCAGGTAAGGGTGAAAGGGTGCGGTAAGAGCGCACCGCGCGGCTGGTAACAGTTCGTGGCACGGTAAACTCCACCCGGAGCAAGACCAAATAGGCCCCCTTTGGCGCGGCCCGCGTTGGGGGCGGGTAGGTTGCTTGAGGCGTATGGTGACGTACGTCCTAGAGGAATGATTGTCACTCTGGCAACAGAGCACAGAACCCGGCTTAAAAGCTGACTCACCCTCTTTCGAAGGCCCCGATGGCATGTGTCATCGGGGCTTTGTTTTTTGTAAACTAGGCCGCTTGATGCTGTGGTGAAATGACAGAAGGTAGGTCATCCAATTTTGCCGATATTCGTTTACAGTGTTTATAGTTCGGTTATTAATACGGCATAGTTGATAATACGGCATAGTTGAGTTTTTCAGGATGAAAGGTAAATGAAGTTTTTCTTGAATAGGAAAAATTGCTTAGCGAAATTTGTTTGCTTTTTTTTAGTGGTTCTGGCGCTCCCTACTTTTGCCACAACATTGAAATTTTGTTATCAAGATCAGCCGCTGTCGCCATTTTACTCGGGGGCTGGTTCGCAAGTGCCGAAAGTTAAGCCTGGTGCGACCATCGAGCATCTGCAAAAGTTGGTTGCAAATGTTCCTGGCCTGCAGTTAGAACTCGTGCGATATCCTTGGAATCGCTGCCTAAAATATCTGCAAACTGGTGTTGTTGATGCTGTGGTGGCCAATTACTCAAAAAATCGTGAGTCACTAGGCGTCTTTCCGTCCCGCAATGGTAAACCAGACCAATCGAAAATGTTTACGCGGCAAGATGTTTGTTTTGTCACCACCAAACAACTGGCGAAGCACTGGAATGGCCGATTTTTTGATGTTGCTCATAAAGTAAGTGTGACTCTACAAACTCCGAGGATCAATTTTGACCCCGCTCTTGCCACTAAGTTTACTTTTATTCAAGCCTCAGCTGACGCCAACAGTTTACAAATGCTAACGCAGGGGCGAGTTCAAGTCGTCACCCAAGTTTGCCAAATCATGGAGCAAAAAATCGTCGCGAAATCTTTCGATCCAAAAAGCATGGAAATACTGACTCCACCCGTGCAAGAGCTGCACGGTTATTTGGTGTTTAGCCATCGGTTTTATCAAAAACAACCAGCAATAACCCAAGCGCTATGGCAGAGTCAGGCAGATCCACAGGTGCGCATTTACCAACAATATATGGAATAGCTTGCCGCTGTTGGGTTTGGTTGCGCAAAATACTAGTTTTGCCTCACCTAAATAACTCTTAAACGCGGCTAGGTCAAACTCAGCATCCTGAGGTTAAGTTGCTTGGATCCCGGCAAGGCTTTCTAGTTAAATATTACAGATCAATTACTTAATTAGCTATCAAGCAAAACAGACTGGATGCATTGCAAGCACTTTGCCTGTCCTCAGTCTGCGCTCTAGCGGCCCCTATGATTGTTACGGATTCAACTGGCTTGGGTAAGGCTTGGCATTCGCGAATTGCTCCAGCATTAGATCGGTTACGCGATACCAAATTATCCGTTTTGTGGTTTTTTCTCCCACTTTTTCTCCATAAATCACCACCTTGGCGCAAAGCCGCGTCGCTATTGGATCTTATTCGATCGATCCGAGTGGGTTTTACCTTGACAAGGCTGTTTTTCGCGCCCTAAACTGTGGCATTGTGGAAAATCGTGGGTAGAAGTGGATCTTTGTTCGGATCTAATAATAACCAAGTGGGATCGATAGATGTTTCGTGGTTCATTTGCTTTAAGTTTGGATGACAAGGGCCGGTTGACGCTGCCAACGCGTTACCGCGATAGCCTATTGTCTGAAACTGGCGGGCAATTGATTTGCACCATTGATCACAAAGATCCTTGCCTACTGCTGTATCCACTAAGCGAATGGGAAGAAATTGAAGAGAAACTGAAGCGACTTTCTAGCTTTAATCCGCAAGAGCAGCGTTTAAAACGCTTGTTGCTTGGCCATGCAACTGACTGCGAGATGGATAAAGCTGGGCGTATTTTGTTGCCAGGCACTCTGCGCAGTCACGCGCATCTGACAAAAGGTTTACGTTTAGTGGGACAACTGAACAAATTTGAGATCTGGGACGAAGATACCTGGCATCAGCGTGTCGTTGCAGACATGGCCGTTGAACAAGAATTGGCAGCAGCCGGCGATGCCGAGTTGTCCGAACGATTACAGGACCTTTCATTGTGATTGAGCAGCAAGCACATATTTCCGTCTTGTTGCATGAAACAATTGACGGTTTAGCAATTAAAGCAGATGGCATATACATCGACGGCACTTTCGGTAGGGGAGGGCATAGTCGTGTTGTACTTAGCCACCTCGGTGCTCAAGGTCGTTTATTTGCGATAGATAGAGATCCATCAGCGATTGCCGCAGCGCAGCAGTTTGCCGATGATGCGCGCTTTCATATCAGTCATTGCGCATTCGCCGAGTTAGCGCATGTCGCTGAAACTCAGCAGATCGTTGGTCAGGTTGACGGTATTTTATTAGATTTGGGTGTGTCATCGCCGCAACTTGATGATGCCGAACGCGGTTTTAGCTTTATGCGTGACGGTCCATTGGATATGCGTATGGATCCAACCAGCGGTATTTCGGCAGCAGATTGGTTAGCCAAAGCCGATGTTGAAGACATTACTTTTGTGCTGCGTGAATACGGCGAAGAAAAATTCGCCTGGAAAATTGCTAACGCGATAGTCAATACCCGTGAAACTTCGCCGCTAACTCGCACTAGTCAGTTAGCAGCATTAATTTCGGCGACAGCGCCAAAAAGTTTTAAAGAGAAGAAGCACCCAGCTACACGCAGCTTTCAAGCAATTCGGATTTATATCAACAGCGAGCTTGAACAAGTTAATCAGGCGTTAGACGCGGCAATGAAGGTTTTAAAGCCTGGTGGTCGTTTAGCGGTGATTAGCTTCCACAGTCTTGAAGACCGTTTAGTGAAGCAATTTATGCGCAAGCATAGTAAGCCTGCGCCTGTGCCAAAAGGGATGCCGCTTACCGAAGCGCAATTAAAACAGCATTTGCCACTGAAATTGATTGGCAAAGCGATTATGCCGTCTGAACAAGAACTTGCAGTGAATCCGCGTGCTCGTAGTGCGGTTCTTCGGATTGCGGAGCGGCAATAAGCATGAGTCAGATCCGCTTAAGTCGTTTAATTTTAAATGACCTTGCTGGTCATAAAGTGGTGATTTTTTTGTTGGTTTGTTGTGTGTTATCTGCCTTAGCGGTGATTGAAATGACCCACCAAACTCGGCAATTGAGTATTTCGCAGGATAAGTTATTCCAAGAAAGGGACGCGCTCGAAATGGAGTGGCGGAATTTACTGGTTGAACAACGCGCGCTGTCTGAACACAGTCGCGTTGAAGAAATTGCAACCATGCAGTTGCAAATGGTTCGGCCAACAGGACAGCAAGACATAGTGGTGGATGAACCATGACCAGACAAGCCAAAAACAAGAAAAAATCAATGGTCATCAGCTGGCGTTTTGCCTTCGTGGTGTTGTCGTTGTCGACAATTTTTGTCGGCTTGGTCGCGCGTGCAGCTTATATCCAAGTTGTCGAACCGGACATGCTGGTGGAACAGGGAGATATGCGTTCACTTAGAGTGAAATCCGACGAAGTCATGCGTGGTATGATTTTTGACCGCAATGGTGAAGAGCTAGCGGTAAGTGTGCCGGTCGAATCTATTTATGCAGATTCTAAAATTGTCATGCAAGCGAATGCGAAAAATGATGTCCGTCGCTGGTATGCCTTGGCAGAAATGCTGCAAATGTCGCCAGAAGAACTGACGAAGAAAATCGCTACTGATCCGAAAAAACGCTACGTTTATCTGCTGCGTCAAGCAAGCCCAGCGACTACTGATTACATTCGCAAGTTAAAAGTTCCTGGCATTTATTTTAAACAAGAAGCCAAACGCTATTATCCAGCCGGTGAAGTTGCTGCACATGTGGTTGGTTTTACCAACGTCGATGACCATGGGGTTGAAGGCGTTGAACGGCAATTTGATGAATTGTTGCAAGGTACTCCGGGACGTAAGCTGATCCGTAAAGATGCCAAAGGCCGTGAAATTGAAGTGCTTGAACAAACCGATGCGACGGCATCACGCAATCTGCATTTATCCATCGATCAACGTATTCAAGCGGTTGCTTATCGTGAGCTGAAAAAAGCAGTTCTGACTTTTGGCGCCACATCCGGTTCCGTCGTTTTGGTCGATGTGCATACCGGTGAGGTGTTAGCGATGGTCAATAGCCCATCCTACAATCCGAACAATCGAAAAAATACTGAGATCCATCGCTTCCGTAACCGTGCTATCACGGATTCGATTGAACCCGGTTCAATTGTTAAGCCATTGCCCGTGCTAGCCGCGCTGGAAAATGGTACAGCTGATTTAAACACTGTGGTTGCAACTGGTTATGGCCCAATCATGGTGGGTGGCCGTCGAGTCAAAGATACTCACGGTTATGGTGATTTAGATTTAACGGGCATTATGCGTAAGTCTTCAAATATTGGTGTTACTAAGCTTGCACTGAATATGCCTCATGAAGATTTGCTGAAACTTTATTATGACATGGGCTTGGGCGCAGAAACTGGTTTGGGACTGCAAGGTGAAAGTTCAGGGATGTTGCGTGAGCGTGCGCGCTGGTCTGATCATGAACGTGCCACTTTATCATTTGGTTATGGTTTATCTGTAACTGCAGTTCAGATGGCTCGGATGTACTCCGCGATAGCTAATGGTGGCGTGGTTCGACCGTTAACTATTTTGAAAACCGAAACGCCTCCTGAAGGCATGAGAGTAGTGAGCGAACAAAACGCTGATGCTATGGTAGAAATGCTGGAGCAAGTGACTGAAAAAGGCGGTACAGCAACTAAAGCGAAGGTTCCTGGTTATCGTGTTGGTGGCAAAACTGGCACGGCAAAGAAAGCGATTGCTGGCGGTTATGGCGATGACTATATCGGTTCATTTGCTGGCATTGGTCCAATTTCCGCACCACGTTTAGCTTGTGTCGTGATTATTAACGAGCCAAGTGGTGATTATTATTATGGTGGCGAAGTCGCAGCTCCGGTGTTTAGTGCGGTAATGGGGGCGGCAATGCAACTAATGAATCTTCCCCCTGACGGCAATGATAGCCGAATCAGTAAAGTCACTGGAGGCCCGGATGCCGGTTAACCCACTGCAAAGCTGGTTGACTCCGTTCAAAGCGACTGCCGCAGGGCAGTCGCTTTGTGCGTTAGAAAACCTGCCTGAAATTCAACTTCATGCCCAGCTGCAGATCAATAGCAATGCAGTAAAACCAGGTGATGTCTTTTTAGCATTAGCTGGGGTGGCTGGCCATGGCAACCGTTTTATTCGTCAAGCACTTGCATCAGGTGCAGCGGTGGTGTTGACCGACCAATTGGCCGAGGGTGATGATGCCTTAAGGCGAGATCCCGCGGTCATTGTCTGGCCTGATATGCCAACTGTTTTGCCGGAATTGGTCAGCGGTTTTTATCATGATGCAGTAAAAGCGATGCGTTTAGTTGCAGTGACCGGCACAAATGGTAAATCCAGCACTGCGATTTTTATTAATCAATTGAGTGAGTTACTGGACGCACCTTCGGCTGTGATTGGTACTTTGGGTTATGGTCATTACCAATCGCTCACGCCACTGCAAAACACTACGCCTCATCTTGTTGATTTGCATAGAATTTTCTCGGAATTGCATGCGCAGCAACGAAATCTGGCGGCAATGGAAGTGTCGTCGCATGCCTTGGTGCAGCGACGGGTTGCAGGGTTAAAATTCGAAACGGCAATTTTCACTAATCTGAGTCGAGATCATCTGGACTATCACGGCACCATGGAAGCTTACGGCGAGGCTAAGGCGTTGCTATTTATCGCCGAACAAAGTCGCAATGCGGTAATTAACGTTTCCGACGCCTTTGGCAAGAAATTGGCGCAAGTCGCGCAATTGCCGGTTTTAGTGTATGGGCGCCTAAGTGATTGCCACGGTTTTTCCCGATTTTTGGCTTATGATGAATTGGCATCTGATGGTCATGGTTTTCGTTGCAAGTTACACACAGATTCTGGCCAATTTAATTTGCAGATCCCATTACTTGCTGAATTCAATGTGCAAAACGTGTTGGCGGCAATGGCAGCCATGGTGCAGTTAGGCTATGGTCTACCGGCTATTGTTGAAGCCGTGCGACAATTAAAGTCAGTGCCTGGTCGCATGGAGTTATGGCATTTTCCCAGCGATGTTAGCGTCGTGGTCGATTACGCTCATACTCCAGATGCGTTGCAGCAAAGTTTAATTGCGCTGCGCCAGCAGTGCCGAGGCAGAGTGTGGTGTGTGTTTGGTTGTGGTGGTGATCGCGATAAAGGCAAACGGCCTTTAATGGGACAAATCGCCGAACTATATGCAGATCATGTTATCATTACCGCCGACAATCCGCGCACCGAAGCCGTGCTCGATATCTGCAATGATATCGCGGCAGGCATGAAAACTGCTGCAAATTGCCAAATAGAACCCGACAGAGAATCTGCGATTAAGTTGGCGCTGATTGAAGCGCATGCCAACGACATGATTCTAGTGGCAGGTAAAGGACATGAAACATATCAAATCCTTGGCAGTACTGTGCGCGACTATGATGAACGGAAATTTATTGATGCATTATTGGCGGAGATGAGCTAATGATTCGGTTAATGGCTTCTGAAATTGCGATGGCACTTCAGGCAACTCTTATTGGTAATGATACCGCTATACACAGTGTCAGTACCGACAGCCGTCAGATTAACGCGGGTGATTTATTTATTGCACTACAAGGGCCGAATTTTGATGGTCATCGCTTTGTCGATGAAGTTATCGCTCAAGGCGCAATAGCACTGATAGTAAACCGTCAGTTACCTGTCTCAGTGCCGCAAATAGTCGTGGAAGATACTCGAATTGCCTTAGGGCAATTGGGGGCGCTGGTTAAAGGCAAAGTCGCACCTAAAACGGTTGCAGTAACAGGTAGCGCGGGCAAAACTACCGTGAAAGAAATGTTGGCGGCTATTTTATCGCGTATCGGCCAAGTGCTGGCGACTGCAGGCAACTTTAACAACGATATCGGTGTACCTTTAACCTTGTTACGTCTAGAAGCGCAACATAAATTTGCCGTTATCGAATTGGGTGCAAATCATTTAGGTGAAATTGCTTATACCAGTTCATTGGTAAAACCTGATGTAGCAATGATTACCAACGTTGCCGCCGCGCATATCGAAGGGTTTGGCGACTTGTTTGGCGTCGCTCGCGCCAAAGGCGAAATTTATTCAGGACTCAGTGATGGTGCCCTGGCAATTGTGCCAATGGATAGTGAATTTCATAGCTATTGGTTGCAACGACTAAGTCACCTGAATATTCAGGGCTTTAGTTTGACGCAAGCAACTGACTTTACAGCTGAGCAAGTGGTGCTAGATAGCCAAGGTTGTGCAGGCTTTGAGCTAGTATCGCCTTACGGTCGCAAGTTTCTTCAATTAGTTATTCCTGGCAAACACAATGTGGCAAACGCGTTGGCAGCAGCTGCTGCTGCACTGGCGATGGGAGCTTCGTTGCAAGATGTGCAACTAGGTTTGGCGTCGATGAAACCGGTCAAAGGTCGCATTAACGTTTACCAAGCAAAACCGACGGTACGAGTAATTGACGATACTTATAATGCGAACGTGGAGTCAGTCAAAGCAGCGATTGATTTACTCGCAGCATATGCCGGCACACGGATCCTAGTGTTAGGGGATATGGGAGAATTAGGCCCTGATGCCCGCATGTACCATGAAGAAGTTGGGGCGTATGCTAAACAAAGTGGCATCAATTTGTTGTTTACCCTCGGTGTGCTTTCACAAAATGCCAGTGAGTTGTTC
The DNA here is from genome assembly GCA_041914845.1 of Alteromonadaceae bacterium. Lineage (GTDB taxonomy): Bacteria > Pseudomonadota > Gammaproteobacteria > Enterobacterales > Alteromonadaceae > Pararheinheimera. Next base: position 146,214 of record JAYSCP010000001.1, on the reverse strand, counting down.
CACCAAAATGGCGCACATTTTAGCTCTCGGGTGCAGTTAGTCACTCGATTATTACCTTATTTAAGCAGTTCAGAAGATGTATCAATTTTGGTTAAAGGCTCGCGCAGCGCCAAAATGGAATTGGTCGTTCAAGACTTGCTAGAAAGTTGTCAGCAGGAGAAAGACCCATGTTAGTTTGGTTAGCGGATTACCTCACTCAATATATCAGCGCATTTAATGTATTCAGTTATCTGACGTTTCGCTCAATTCTTGGCATCTTGACAGCCTTGATGCTCAGTCTGCACTTTGGGCCGAAATTAATAGCTGCGTTACAACGTCTGCAAATTGGACAAACCGTTCGGAACGATGGCCCAGAAAGTCATTTTTCGAAAAAAGGGACTCCGACTATGGGCGGTTTGTTGATTTTGGGCTCCATTGCGATTAGTACCCTGTTGTGGGCCGATCTGAGCAATAAATATGTTTGGGTCGTGCTATTTGTCCTAGTGGCTTATGGCTGGATCGGTTTTATTGATGACTACCGTAAAGTGATCCGTAAAGATCCAAAAGGTCTCATCGCCCGCTGGAAATACTTTTGGCAATCGGTGTTCGCGTTAGTTACCGCATTTTTTCTGTATGCAACTTCTGATCGCGCAGCGGAAACCAGTTTAGTTGTGCCATTTATCAAAGATGTGTTGCCACAGCTTGGTTTATTCTACTTAGTGACCACTTATTTTGTGATGGTTGGTTTTTCCAACGCAGTGAACTTAACCGATGGTCTTGATGGTTTGGCGATTGTGCCAACAATTATGGTCGCTGCGGCTTTTGCTTTTATCGCTTACGTTAGTGGCAACGCTGTATTTGCAAACTACTTAAACATCCCGCATTTGCCGCTAACTAGTGAATTAGTGGTGGTCTGTGCGAGCATCATCGGTGCCGGACTTGGCTTTTTATGGTTTAACACCTACCCAGCGCAAGTGTTTATGGGAGATGTTGGTTCATTGGCCTTAGGGGCAATTTTAGGCGTCATTGCGGTGCTGGTTCGCCAAGAAATTCTGCTAATCATTATGGGCGGGATTTTTGTTATCGAAACCATGTCGGTGATCTTGCAAGTCGGCTCCTATAAATTGCGTGGCCAGCGTATTTTCCGCATGGCGCCAATTCATCACCATTACGAATTAAAAGGTTGGCCAGAGCCACGGGTTATCGTTCGTTTTTGGATCTTATCCATAATTTTTGTCTTGATTGGCTTGGCAACGCTAAAACTGCGTTAAGTCGAACCATGTTAGTGCATGTAGATAACAGTGTAAGTGAGATCGGCGATGAATAAATTGTTCCACGGAAAACGAGTTGCAGTCATAGGCCTGGGGATTTCAGGGCTTGCGACTGTGCGCTTTCTGTTGAAACACGGGGTTAAACCTGTGCTGATGGATACACGTTTAAAAGTCTCTGGTCTTGAACAAATTCCGACCGAGAAAGTGGATGGAATTTATCTCGGTGAGCTCGATGCGAATCGGCTGGCGAAAATGGATGTATTGCTGGTGAGTCCGGGTCTAGATTTAACCTTACCTGCGGTTCGCTTTGCAATTGCTCAAGGCGTACAAATTATTGGTGATGTTGAATTATTTGCGATGGTCAACACCAAACCTGTAGTTGCGATTACCGGATCTAATGGTAAATCGACAGTGACAAAACTGGTCGAGCACATGCTGAATACTGCGGGAATCAAGGCTCTTGCAGCTGGCAATATCGGCTTAGCAGTGTTAGATGCACTCGAACAAGCTCAGACTGACGTCTATGTCCTTGAACTATCAAGTTTCCAACTTGAAACCACCCATAATCTGCACTTAGTTGCTGCTGCGCATTTGAATATTAGCGAAGATCATCTCGATCGCCATGGCACCATGGCAAATTATGCGGCCGCCAAACAACGTATTTTTCGGCATACGCAATTAGCGGTATGGAACCAAGATGATGCGCTAACTAAGCCGCAGCGTTCCGTGGCGAATGACATTGCGATAAGTTTGGCTGAGACCGCCTACGGTTTAACAACTATTCACGGGGAAAATTGGTTGCAAGTGGCCGGAGAGCCTTTGATGCCTGTCAATCAGATGTCGATGGTTGGGAAGCACAACCAATTTAATGCACTAGCAGCGGCGGCACTCGCATTGGCGGCTGGCGCATCAACCGATGCACTAAAAACGGCATTGCAAACATTTGCGCCATTGCCACACCGCTGTACTTTGGTGGCGGACAACCAAGGCGTTCGTTGGGTGAATGATTCCAAAGCGACCAATGTCGGTGCGACCTTAGCGGCTATCGCTGGTTTGCGAGAGGATGTGCGCGGACAACTCATTTTAATTGCAGGTGGTGACGGTAAAGGCGCTGATTTTTCTGAGTTAGCCAAAGTGTTGAAAGCGCATATCGATATCGTAATTACCTTGGGCCGTGATGGTCCTGCCATCGCGAAATTGGTGCCAGGCGCTATCGAAGTCGCTGACTTAACTGCCGCAGTGAAAGAAGCTGCAAAGCTGGCGAAATCAGGCGATCTGGTCTTGTTATCGCCAGCATGTGCTAGCCTCGATATGTTTAAAAACTATGAGGAGCGCGGTCGCTTATTTGCTGAAGCTGTGCAACAGGTCATTCGATGAAAGCACGTTTAGCCGCACTATTTACTTCTCTAGGTCAACGAATTGTTGATGACGTCCGAAATTGGTGGGACGCAGAAGATGGCGTTAGCTACGACCGTTTTTTTCTGACGTTATTAGCAATTATTCTGTGTATTGGTTTTGTGATGGTGAGTAGTGCTTCCATGCCAGTTGCAGAACGGCTTTACCATGACCCGTTACACTATGCTACGCGCCATTTGTTCTACTTAGGATTTGGTCTCACTTGCGCCTATGTCGCATTAAACATCCCGATTGAATGGTGGCATCGGACCAACATGGTCTTGCTGGCCTTGGGCTTACTGGCATTAATTGCGGTATTAGCTGTTGGCCGTAATGTCAACGGCAGTACGCGCTGGATTGCGTTAGGGCCTATCAATATTCAAGCTGCTGAGCCTGCAAAGTTGTTTTTTTTCGTGTATTTATCCAGCTATTTAGTGCGTAAACATGAAGAAGTGATGGCGCACTTTAGAGGTTTTTTTAAACCGCTAGTGATTTTATTTGCTTTCGCAGTGCTACTACTGATGCAGCCAGACTTGGGCACTGTCATCGTGATGTTCTCGACTAGCGTGGTGCTATTGTTTTTAGCTGGCGCGAAGCTTTGGCAGTTTTTTGGTTTAATCTTCACTGGTTTAGCCGCAATTGGTGTGTTGATTGTTTATAGCGCATATCGCTGGAAGCGGGTGACATCCTACCTTGATCCTTGGGCTGATCCTTATGGTGGTGGTTATCAGTTAACGCAATCATTAATGGCCTTTGGTCGTGGAGGTTGGGATGGCCAAGGTTTAGGCAATTCAGTACAAAAGCTGGAGTATCTGCCGGAAGCTCATACCGACTTCATTTTCGCTATCATTGCCGAGGAAACGGGCCTAATCGGTGTGTTTTCGTTGATGCTTATGTTGTTTTTTCTGTTTGTGCGTGCGCTGTGGATTGGTAAGCGAGCTTTACAAAAGGGCCTGAGTTTTCATGGGTTTTTAGCCTATGCCTTAGGTATCTGGATTGGTTTTCAAACCTTTGTAAATATTGGAGTTGCGTCAGGGGTCTTGCCAACCAAAGGTTTAACATTACCGTTCGTAAGTTATGGCGGCAGTAGTTTAATCATCATGCTAATCGCCGCTGCGGTGATCTTACGCATTGATTTCGAAGTGCGATTAAAAGGCAAACATGCCATTCGTGGAGGTGTGCATGCCTAAGCAGCCTGTAGTGTTAATTATGGCGGGGGGAACTGGCGGTCACATTTTTCCTGCACGCGCTGTCGCTGATTTGCTGCACGCGCAGGGCTGGTCAGTACACTGGCTGGGGACATCAGACCGGATGGAAGCTAAATTGGTACCGCAATTTGGTTATGCCTTTCATACGATCCCAGTAGTTGGGCTTCGCGGCAAGGGCTGGAAATCGCTGTTAAAAGCGCCGCTCATGTTATGGAATTCTTTACAGAATGCTCGCCACCTAGTGAAAACCATTAAGCCAGATCTTGTGCTAGGTTTTGGCGGTTATGCCAGTGGGCCTGGCGGTGTTGCGGCATGGTTGGCGAGTATCCCTTTGGTTATCCATGAACAAAATGCGGTAGCCGGCACCACCAACAAATTATTAGCGCGACTGGCAAAGTCTGTATTAGTCGCCTTTCCACAAGCCTTTGCCGAGCGGAAAAATTGCCAAGTGATCGGAAACCCGGTGCGCAAGGAACTAATTGCAGAAAAACCTCAGAATAATTTAAGTAAAGGCTTAAATATTTTGATCGTCGGTGGTAGTTTAGGCGCAAGAGTATTTAATCAGTCGCTGCCACTGATCTTGAAGCAAGCCGCGGCTTTCGGCCCGATCCAAGTTCGTCATCAAACCGGCGTAGCGGATGAGCATTCTACTCAGGCCGCGTATTTGGATGGTGCCGAAAATTTGACTGCCCAAGTGTCTGCTTTTATTGAAAATATGGCTGATGCATATCAATGGGCTGATGTGGTGATTTGCCGAGCAGGGGCTTTGACCGTTAGTGAAGTTGCTTGTGCTGGCGTCGCTGCCGTGTTTGTGCCACTGCCGTCGGCAATTGATGATCATCAAACCGCAAATGCGAATTGGTTGGTTGAGAGAAATGCTGCGGTGCTGGTCAAGCAGACTGATTTTCATGCGCATGTTTTAGTGCCGATGTTGCAGCAGTGGCTTGATGATAAAAGCCCGCTGCATCTCATGGCGCAACAGGCACGACTTTGTGCCATTGACGATGCAGCCGAACAGGTTGTAGCCGTTTGTCGACAAGTGATAGGTGTAAAATAATTATGATGAATAAAACCATGCACCCGGAAAAACCAGCGATGCGTCGAGTGGATAGAATTCACTTCGTCGGGATTGGTGGTGCGGGCATGGGCGGTATCGCTGAGGTACTGCTAAATGAAGGTTATAAGGTTTCTGGCTCAGATTTGGGCCCAAATGCCGTTGTAGAAAGATTGACATCGCTTGGCGCTGAGATTTGTTTTGGGCATAGCGCTGAAAACATCAAAGGTGCAAGTGTTGTCGTGGTTTCCAGCGCAATTAAAGCAGAGAATCCAGAGATTAGCGCTGCGCTTGAGCAGCGGATCCCAGTGGTTCGTCGTGCGCAAATGCTGGCTGAGTTGATGCGTTTTCGCCATGGCATCGCTATTGCGGGGACTCACGGCAAGACCACAACGACCAGTTTAGTCTCATCGATTTTTGCTGAAGCAGGAGTTGACCCAACTTTTGTTATCGGTGGTTTGTTGAATTCTGCAGGGACCAATGCCCGTTTAGGCGCAGGTCATTATTTGATTGCCGAAGCTGATGAAAGCGATGCCTCGTTTTTACATCTGCAGCCGATGGCAGCAATCATTACCAATATCGAACCTGATCACATGGAAACCTATCATGGTGACTTCGAAAAAATGAAGGCCACCTACTTAGAGTTTTGTCACAATCTGCCGTTTTATGGCGCTGTAGTTTTGTGTATTGATGATCCGGTCGTTCGCGAATTAATGCCGCAAATTGGCCGGACATTAATTACCTATGGTTTCAGCGAAGATGCTGATTACCGAATTAGCGATTTTAGTCAGCAAGGCACGCAAACTCAGTTTAATGTGACAGATCCGCAGGGGCAAAGCCGTCTGATTGAACTCAACCTTGCTGGTCGACATAACGCGTTAAACGCGACCGCGGCATTTGCTATTGCGCAAGATGAAGGTATGCCAGAGGCTGCGATTTTAGGCGCTTTGAAGAAGTTTGAAGGTATTGGCCGTCGGTTTCAGCAATATGGTGAATTCGAAACAGGCCGTGGCAAGGTGTTATTGGTCGACGATTACGGCCATCACCCAAGTGAAGTGGCGGCTACTGTTGCTGCCGCTCGAAATGCCTGGCCACAACGTCGACTGGTAATGGCTTATCAGCCGCATCGTTATACGCGGACTCGAGATTTATACGAAGATTTTGCCAAAGTGTTGTCGTCGGTTGATACCCTGTTGCTCCTAGAAGTTTATGGTGCAGGTGAAGCGCCCATTGCTGGTGCAGACAGCCGTAGCCTTTGTCGTTCAATTCGTGCGCGGGGGCAGTTAGATCCGATTTATGTGCCGACACCAGCTGATTTACCGGCCGCTTTAGCGGATGTACTGCAAGATGGCGATGTTGTGTTGACGCAAGGGGCGGGCAATATCGGTGCGCTTGCCAAACAGCTGGCAGCGCAAAAATTACAGATTTCTTTATTAAAAAACCAAGCAGGGAGCCAGCCATGAGTAGTACATTTGGCAAAGTGGCGGTGATGTTCGGTGGTACCTCTGCCGAACGAGAAGTTTCATTAAAATCTGGTCAGGCGGTTTTTAACGCTTTGCAAGCACAAGGCATTGATGTGCATGCCTTTGATCCTAAGTTTAGTCCATTAACCGACTTACAGGCGCAAGCCTTTGACCGTGTTTTTATCGTATTACACGGTCGTGGTGGTGAAGATGGCACCATGCAAGGTGCATTGCAGTTGTTGGGATTACCTTACACTGGCAGCGGGGTTTTAGGTTCTGCGCTGTCCATGGATAAAATTCGTTGTAAGTTCTTGTTTTCAGCCCATGGTTTACCAACAGCCCCGTTTGCTGTTGCCCACAAAGGTGAAGCGATTGATTACGCAGCGATGTTGGCGAAGTTAAATGGCAAGGTAATGGTGAAACCGGCTAATGAAGGTTCATCCATTGGTATGTCTGCTGCCGAATCGGCAGAACAACTCGAGCAAGCGCTTAATTTGGCATTCACTTACGATGATTCAGTATTGGTCGAGCAATGGATTAGCGGTCGTGAGTTTACGGTGTCAATGTTAGACGGTCAGGCTTTGCCGGTCATTGAAATGCGCACACCGCGAGCATTTTACGATTACGAAGCAAAGTATCAGTCCAATACCACTCAATACTTGTGTCCTGCACCGATTGATGCGGAACAAACGCACAGTCTGCAACAAGCAGCTATTGCCGCATTCAAGGCGGTCGATGCCAAAGGTTGGGGGCGTGTTGATGCCATGATGGACGAGCAGGGCAATTTCTTTCTCTTAGAAGTGAATACAGTCCCTGGCATGACTGAAAAGTCGCTAGTGCCAATGGCTGCAAAAGCTGCAGGGTATAGCTTCGAGCAGTTAGTAGTGAAAATTCTGGAGCAAAGCAGATGAAAGTGCTCCGGCAGAGTCAAAAAACACCATATACACCTGCATTTGTAGGCGGTGTGCTGTTTTTTTTCTGTGCGGTGCTGATGGTCATTTGGTTTGGCAGTAAAGTCGCTGGTTGGGTGCAAAATCAGCAAAATGCCCCCATTAAAGAAGTTCGGCTTTATGGCGATTTTGGGCATATAGAACCCAAGCGTTTGCATAGTCAGTTGCAGCAGCAATTTGTCGACAACTTTTTCAAGGTTAATGTCGATCAAGTGCAATTGTACTTACAGCAACAACCTTGGGTTTATCAAGCTGCGGTGCGTAAGCAGTGGCCTGGCATCTTAGTCATTGTTGTTACTGAACATAGCCCCGTTGCGATTTGGAACAAAGAATACCTGCTAAACAAAAAAGGTGAGGTGTTTAAAGCACCTCTTGAGCAGCTAAACAGCACATTACCTAAGCTTGCAGGGCCAAAAGGTAGTGAGCAGGATGCGTTGGTCATGTTCAGTCGGGTACAAAATCTGTTAGCATTGCATCAATTCGAGGCAACCAGTTTATCAGTGACCGACCGTTTTGCATGGGAGCTTCAGTTGGCCAACGGCATCGCATTGAAACTGGGGCGAGAGGATACGTTAAAAAGGGTACAGCGTTTTATTGATTTGTATCCAGAAATTAGCAAACACAAGACTGAGGCGATCGAACAGGTCGACTTGCGGTATGATACAGGGCTTGCAGTGCAATATGCGCCGCCAGTGATAACAGAAAAGAGAAAAGCATGACCAAGTCGTTGGATCGGGATCTAATCGTTGGGTTGGATATCGGTACGTCACAAATTAAAGCCGTTGTTGGCGAAATCACTGCAGATAATCAATTGTCGATTGTCGGTGTCGGTACTCACATTGCTAGGGGTATGGACAAAGGCGGTGTCAATGATTTGAATCTGGTTGTTCAATCTGTGCAACGCGCTATTGATGAAGCCGAGTTGATGGCTGATTGTCGAGTGTCTTCTGTTTATTTGGGAATCACCGGCAAACACATTCGTTGCCAAAACGAAAGTGGCATGGTGCCAATCAATGACACAGAAGTGACCGCGGACGATGTTGCTAACGTTATTCACGCTGCAAAATCAGTTCCAATCTCTGCAGAACGCCGTTTGCTGCATGTATTACCACAAGAGTTCTCTGTGGATATGCAAGAGGGGATTAAAAGCCCGATTGGCATGTCCGGTGTGCGGATGGAGGCGAAAGCCCACATCATCACTTGCGCCAATGATATGGCAAAGAATATCGAAAAATGTGTTGAACGCTGCAGTCTGCAAGTTGACCAATTAATTTTCAGTTCTTTAGCTTCTAGTTACGCAATTTTGACCGAAGATGAGAAAGAGTTAGGGGTATGTGTTGTTGATATGGGTGGTGGCACTATCGATATCTCGATTTATACCAACGGTGCACTTCGTCATACTGCAGTTATCCCGGTCGCGGGTAACCAAGTGACGAGTGATATCGCGAAAATTTTCCGGACCCCAATCGGCCATGCCGAAGAAATTAAAATCCAATATGCTTGCGCCCTACGCAGCATGGTGGGTAAAGAAGAAAGTATCGAAGTGCCAAGTGTTGGCGGTCGTCCAGCACGGAGTATGTCGCGCCATACTTTGGCAGAGGTAGTAGAACCTCGTTATCAGGAATTATTTGAACTCGTGCTGGAAGAAATCCGTGCGAGTGGTTTAGAAGAGCAAATTGCTGCAGGCGTGGTGTTAACCGGCGGTACCGCCAAAATGGAAGGTGCGGTTGAATTTGCTGAAGACATTTTTCAAATGCCTGTGCGATTGGGCTATCCAGCCCATATCACGGGTCTAAAAGAGTATGTGCAAGACCCGGCTTATGCCAGTGTGGTAGGTCTGTTATTGTATGGCAAAGACGTACGAGCGCAGCAGAAAAAAGCCGGAGTGGCGCGTGAATCAGTGGGCGGTTTCCTGAAAAAGGTAAGCAGCTGGTTCAAAGGTGAGTTTTGAGTAAGCGTATAAGAACGGAGAGAGAGCAATGTTCGAGTTAATGGAAAACCACAGCGAAGAAGCTGTCATCAAAGTGGTTGGCGTAGGTGGCGGCGGCGGTAACGCGGTCGAATACATGGTTGCCAGCAATATTGAAGGCGTTGAATTCATCGCCGCAAACACCGATGCGCAAGCACTGCGTAATTCGTCTGCCCATGTGACTTTGCAATTAGGCGCTAACGTGACTAAAGGCTTAGGTGCTGGCGCAAACCCTGATGTTGGTCGCCGGTCGGCAGAAGAAGATCGCGACACTATCAAGAAAACCATCATGGGTGCGGACATGGTATTCATCGCAGCTGGTATGGGCGGTGGTACAGGCACTGGTGCGGCACCAATCGTTGCGCAAGTTGCAAAAGAGCTGGGCATTTTAACGGTTGCAGTAGTAACCAAACCGTTCCCGTTCGAAGGTAAAAAGCGCTCAAATTATGCTGACGAAGGTATCAATGAACTGGCCAAACACGTCGATTCATTAATTACTATTCCAAACGATAAATTATTAAAAGTATTAGGCAAAGGCACTAGTTTATTGGATGCGTTTAAAGCGGCCAATAACGTGTTGCTTGGTGCAGTACAAGGCATTGCAGAGCTGATTACTCGCCCAGGCCTTATCAACGTCGACTTCGCTGACGTTCGGACAGTCATGTCTGAGATGGGAACCGCGATGATGGGAACCGGTCGTTCGTCAGGTCCGGACCGTGCGGAAGAAGCCGCAGAACAAGCGATTTCTAGCCCATTGTTGGAAGATATCGATTTATCTGGTGCTAAGGGCATCTTAGTAAATATCACTGCTGGCCTTGATTTAACAATCGAAGAGTTTGAAATCGTTGGTAACGCAGTGAAGGCATTCGCTTCAGAAAATGCAACAGTAGTTGTTGGTGCTGTTATTGACCCTGAAATGTCTGACGAATTACGGGTGACTGTGGTTGCGACGGGTATCGGCGCAGAACGTAAACCTGATATCAGTTTGGTTCATGGTCATCACCATCACCGTCCAACTGAACCTGTGCGTAGTGCATATGGTAGTTCAGCTAGCGTTTATGGAAATGCCGGTAGTGTCTATGGAAACGCAGGAAATGCTGCACGCGAAATGCGCAATGAAATACCAGCAATGCAACCGGTAGAGTCAGCGCAAACTAAGCCACAGGCAGATAATAAAGCGAATATTGATATTTTCGATATTCCTGCGTTCTTACGTAAACAGGCGGACTAGTCTGACTTGATGTCTGACCAGAAGCATTGGCAAGGTTGTTAACATATGATAGACTTCGCCACCGTTTGGGTTTGTTCAAATAATGAACAGGACGAGAAATAATGATTAAACAACGTACAATCAACAAAACAATCAGCTCCATCGGAGTCGGTCTGCACAAGGGCGAGAAGGTTACGCTTACTCTCCGGCCTGCGCCTGACAACACAGGAATTGTGTTCCGTCGTGTCGACTTAGATCCGATCGTAGACTTCAAAGTAAGTCCTGAACTGGTTGGCGATACTGTGATGTGTACTTGTTTAATCAATCCAAACGGTGTCCGTTTATCCACAACTGAGCATTTAATGGCTGCAATTGCCGGGTTAGGTATCGATAACCTAGTTGTGGAAGTTGATGCTGCTGAAATTCCTATTATGGACGGTAGTGCCAATCCATTTGTTTACTTGCTGTTAGAAGCTGGCGTCAGTGAACAAAAGCTTGCGAAAAAATTTATCCGCATTAAAAAAGCCGTGCGGGTAGAAGATGGCGATAAGTGGGCTGAGTTTAAGCCATTCAATGGTTTTCGCATTGATTTCGCCATTGATTTCGATCACCCGGTAATTTCTGAAACCAGACAGCATGTGAAACTTGATTTTTCAGCGGCGACTTTCATTAAAGATATTAGCCGTGCTCGTACTTTTGGCTTCTTGCAGGATATCGAATATCTGCGGGCTAACAATTTGGCATTGGGTGGTAGCTTTGACAATGCAGTTGTGCTCGATGAGTTCCGTGTATTGAACCAGGATGGATTGCGTTATGATGACGAGTTCATTAAGCACAAAATTCTTGATGCCATTGGGGATTTATACATGGCTGGTTACAGTATTTTGGGTGAGTTTAAATCTTACAAAACCGGTCACGCATTAAATAACCAGTTACTATGTGAAGTGCTGGCAAATCAGGAGAATTGGGAATTTGTCACCTTTGATAAACCAGCCCAATTACCAATTTCTTATCTAGCACCACAACTTGCTTAATTTGCGAATTAGTAAAAAAGGCGTCACTGACGCCTTTTTTGATCCTGAAGTCTATAACGCTGCGAACTCACAGCTTACAGAAATTGTAGCTAGGTTGTCAGCGCGCTGACTTTTTCTGCGCTAATTCTGCAAGTTTACGCAACTTTCCAGCCAATATCGGGTCAGAACTTTCAGCAATAGCAGTGAGGTAACCCGCTGCTTTTTCGCTAATTTGTGGCTGAGAATTGTTACTTGCAATGGATGTTGGCTGCTGCTGATACTGCAAATTGGTGTTAGGGTTTACTTCAATATCAATACCCGCACAATCAGGCAGGACTTTTTGCCGAAAAGTCGCTAGAATGCTGTCTCTTTGCATTTTTAGCCGAGTAGCCCACGTTGCAGAGCTGCATAAAATTTGCACTCGTCCAGCGTTAATTCTATTAACCTTGCAGAAAGTTGATTTTTCCAGTTGCAGAATCTGTAGTAATTCGGTATTAAGTTGTCGCACTATGTCCGATTGTTGTTGCCCCTTGAGTAAAGGGCTTTGTTGCAGCAACGCAGTAACGTCGACAGGTTTGCGTGAATAGCGGGCCATAACAAAAACACTGAAACTGAGGTCCCATGAGTCTACCAGTTTTTTCCACAGATCGACACCTGACTAGTTTATTTGGTGTTACAGCAGGGCAGCGTGCGATAAGCGCAGCACTGCTGTTTTGTATTGCAGTGGGTGCAGGTGTCGCTTTAGGCCGGATTGGTACGGACCCGCAATACCCACTTAATCCTCTTGTGTCGCAAAAAAGCTCTGAGAGTGAAGAAGTCGCAGCAATTCGGCAAAAGGCTGAGCATCAAATTGCTGCGTTAACTGCAAAAGTTGCATCATTACAAGCGCAAGTAAATCGTTTGAATATGGTGGGTGAGCGCTTAATTGACGCGGCCAATTTGTCGAAAGACGAATTCAACTTCGATCAGTTACCTCCAATCGGTGGTCCAGCGCAAACATCAACAGAAGTTGCGCTCGGCGATCTGAATCAGATGCTTATTCAGATAACCGAGCTTGAACAAAGCCTGCAAAATGAACAAACCCGCTTTGGTCTACTTGAAACTGTCGATTTGAATCACAATATTGGTATGAATAGTGAGTTATCTGGCCGACCAGTAACTAGTGGTTATATTTCGTCAACTTTTGGTGTGCGACTAGATCCATTCAATGGCAAACCTACGCAGCATTTAGGTTTAGATTTTGCCGGTGATATAGGAGATCCTGTTTACGCAACTGCAGGTGGCATTGTGACATGGGCTGGAGAGAAGTCCGGTTACGGTGAAATGGTCGAGATTGAGCATCCAGGCGGTTATCGTACTCGCTACGGTCATTCCGATAGAATTGATGTCGTAGTGGGTCAAATGGTGAATAAAGGGCAGCAAGTGGCGACTATTGGTAATTCTGGTCGTTCAACGGGTCCACATGTACATTACGAAGTCTTGAAGAATGGTCGCCAAGTTGACCCAATCAGTTTCGTGAATATTCGACAAAATCAATTCAATGGCACAGCCAAGACTGCAAGCCAGTCTCAACATTAAAGTGGTACCAGGACAATGTTAGGAAAGCTTTTTACCAAACTGATTGGTAGTCGGAACGACCGTTACCTGAAAAAACTAAAAAAGACGGTCGACCAAATCAACGGTCTGGAAAGTCAATATGTTGCACTCACGGACGAACAATTACAGCAAAAAACAGCTGAATTTAAACAGCGTTTTGCCGATGGTGCTAGTCTCGATGATTTACTTCCTGAAGCATTTGCAACCGTCCGCGAAGCAAGCCGCCGGGTATTTGGCATGCGCCATTTCGACGTTCAGCTCATTGGTGCGATGGTCCTACACCAAGGTAAGATTTCTGAAATGCGTACAGGTGAAGGTAAAACTTTAACCGCGACTTTATCAGCTTACCTGAACGCACTAAGTGGCAAATCAGTTCACGTAATTACTGTGAACGATTATCTGGCAAAACGCGACGCTGCAACCAACGAGCCATTATTTAGCTTTTTAGGTTTAACAGTTGGTGTTAACGTCCCTGGAATGAATCATTTTGATAAGCAAAAAGCTTATGAAGCTGATATCACTTATGGTACGAACAATGAGTTTGGTTTCGACTATCTACGTGACAACATGGCTTTTAGCATGCCAGAGCGCGTACAACGCGATTTAGCCTATGCGATTATCGATGAAGTTGACTCGATTTTAATTGATGAAGCTCGCACACCATTGATTATCTCAGGCCAAGCTGAAGATAGTTCTGAATTATATCGGCAGATTGATCAAGTCGTGCCAATGCTAGAGCGCCAAGAGAAAGAAGACGAAGAAGGCGAAATGGGTGACGGCCATTTCACCATCGATGAAAAAGCCAAACAGATATATCTCACTGAGCGCGGTCAAATCCGTGTCGAAGAAATTTTGGTTGAACGCGAATTGATGGCGCAAGGCGATTCGTTATATTCAGCAACCAACATTACATTGTTACACCACGTATACGCGGCTTTGCGTGCGCACAATCTATTCAAAAAAGATGTTGATTACGTTGTTAAAGATGGTCAAATAATTATCGTCGATGAACATACGGGGCGTACCATGGAAGGCCGTCGTTGGTCTGAAGGTCTGCATCAAGCCATTGAAGCCAAAGAAGGTGTTCGTATTCAAAACGAAAACCAAACGCTGGCATCAATCACCTTCCAAAATTATTTCCGCCTGTATGATAAGTTGGCGGGCATGACGGGTACTGCAGATACTGAAGCATTTGAATTCCAACAAATTTACGGTCTTGAAACCATTGTAGTTCCAACCAATAGACCAATGATTCGTAAAGATATGGCGGATAAAGTGTATTTAACCGCTGAAGAAAAGTATCAAGCCATTATTCAAGATATTGAAGAGACCAGAGCATTAAACCGTCCAGTTTTGGTTGGTACTGCGTCTATTGAGAGTTCAGAATATTTGTCTAGCCTGCTACACAAAGCAAAAATTCCTCACCAAGTTCTAAACGCTAAATTCCATGCCAGTGAGGCACAAATTATTGCCGATGCTGGTCGTCCAGGTGCAGTGACTATCGCCACCAACATGGCTGGACGTGGTACTGACATTGTTTTGGGTGGCAATTGGCAGAGCGACTTAGCGAAACTTGATAACCCGACAGAGCAGCAAGTTGCGGAATTAAAGTCAGAATGGCAGCAACGCCATGATGCGGTTATTGCTGCTGGTGGTTTACACATTATCGGTACGGAGCGTCACGAATCTCGCCGTATAGACAACCAGCTTCGTGGCCGCTCAGGTCGTCAAGGTGATGCCGGTTCTAGCCGTTTCTATTTAGCCCTAGATGATGCGTTAATGCGTATTTTCGCTTCCGATCGTATGGCGGCAATGATGCGTAAGCTCGGCATGGAAAAAGGCGAATCAATCGAGCACCCTCTGGTTAACCGTGCAATCGAAAACGCCCAGCGTAAAGTCGAAGCTCGTAACTTCGATATTCGTAAGCAATTACTTGAATTTGATGATGTTGCAAACGATCAACGTAAAGTCGTTTATGAGCAACGTAACGAATTGTTAGCTGTTAGCGACATTTCGGACACTGTGAATGCGATTCGCCAAGATGTAGTTGAGTCGGTCCTTAACCAATATATCCCGCCGCAATCTCTGGATGAAATGTGGGATATTCCGGGTTTAGAGGCACGGATGCGCGCTGATTTTGCGATCGATATGCCAATTGCCAAATGGTTAGCAGAAGATAAGAAATTGTTCGAAGAACAGCTGCGTGAGCGTATTCATGAAGTTGTTGAAAAAGCCTACCAATTGAAAGAAGAAATGGTTGGTGCACCAGTGTTGCGTCAGTTTGAAAAAGCAGTGATGCTGCAAAGCTTGGATACACACTGGAAAGAACATTTAGCGGCCATGGATCACCTACGTCAAGGCATCAACTTGCGTGGTTATGCGCAAAAGAACCCGAAACAAGAATACAAGCGTGAAGCCTTTGAGTTGTTCTCCAACATGCTTGATCAGCTTAAGCTTGATGTGATTGGTGTGTTGAGCCGCGTGCAAATCCGCGCACCTGAAGATGTTGAAGCCGTTGAAGAACAGCGTCGTAAATCTGAGCAAGTGCCTATGCAGTTCCAGCACGAAGAAGCTGAAACAGTAGGTGGCGATGTTTCTGAATTACCACCAATGACCAGTTTCCGCGAATCGGAAAAAGTCGGTCGTAATGACCCTTGTCCTTGTGGTTCTGGGAAGAAATATAAGCAGTGTCATGGCAAATTAAGCTAAGGTCACTCAGTTTAAAAGAGCCGGAGCTTTATACTCCGGCTTTTTTTTTGGCAAGTACGAAATTAGATGGTGAAATCATTGAAAACAATCCATGTAGCGGTCGGAGTAATTAAACGCGATCAACAGATTTTTATTAGTAAAAGGCCAGAACAATTGCACCAAGGCGGTCGATGGGAGTTCCCTGGCGGCAAAGTTGAGGCGGGTGAAACCGTATTGCAAGCGCTGCAGCGTGAGCTTATGGAGGAAGTTGGATTAACTGTCGTCAAGGCCGAGCCGATGCTGGTGTTAGAATATGACTATCCAGAAAAAAGGGTTTTACTGGATGTATGGTTAGTCAATGAGAGTAGTGGCGAAGGCGAGGGGCTTGAAGGCCAAGAAGTTGCTTGGGTTCATTATCAGCAGCTACAAAATTATCAGTTTCCAGATGCAAATCAACCGATACTCGCCGCAGTCGCAGGGCTATTTTCATAGCCCTGTTCACGTTTTTTGGTTACTTGAAAAATTCATTGTCCTGCTGCATCAGCTCATCTTCAAGCGCCAGCAAATCAACATCACCAAGTCCGGCTTCAAATGGTTGTTTATCGGCAATGCGGCGGCTTTCGGTCGCCCATTCGCCCAGATCAATCAAACGGCAGCGATCGCTACAAAACGGCCTAAAAGGCGAATCTGGGCCCCAAATAACCTCATGCTGACATGTAGGACATTTTACAGTAAGACTAGACATGATATTTATTCCAGAAAAAATACAGTTGGGATTGTACCACGATAGCAGGTAAGACTAAGTACAGTTTAATCTTGGCTTAGCAACAAGCTAAATCAAAACTAATGTTTTTATCGGAGGTGGCTCGGCCTTGGGCATCGCACAGTTGCATAAAGCGGATCGCATATCGATATTTATTGCCGCTAACAGTAGGGTAACAACCATAACTTAGCGGGTAGCGCAGTCTTAGTAATTCAAATTGATCAGTGTTGCTTTGGAAAAAGCCATTTTCTGCAACCATAGGCTGGAATTGGCCTCGTTCGCGGATAAACGTCAGGATAAAGTTAATTGCCTTTTCTACCAAGTGTAAATGGCCAATCCACTCAGTTGCTTGAGCTTGGCGCACATTTAATTCTTGGGTATACCAAAATTGGAGTTGCGGCAGGTCAAAATAACAGGTGCCACCAGGGATAAAAAAGCGTTGGCGCAATGGCCCCAGAAATTTATCGTCTTTAAGCACATTTGCAAATTTCGCCCCACGCAATAAGTCGCTTTGCAAATGCACGGCCTGTTGCAGCATTTTTTTCAGAGTGCTGTCTGAAATCGATGGATGACGAGACCAATTTACCAAGGCGGATTCACAGCGCTCGACATCTTTGATGAGATCAGGGCGGATGTCGTTACGATCTAATACTTCAATTAAGGCAAATAAGGAGGTAAAAAAACCCAACTGTTGAGATTCGTTGGCCAAAGCAAGTTGTAAGTTCACCTGCTGAAATAAATACTCAACTCGCAGGTAAGTTCTGACTTTTTCGTTAAGCGGATGTTCGTAGATGAGTTCAGTCATTAAATCGCCAATCCTGCCAGTCTTAACGACCGTAATATTAATCAGTTACATTAACCCTAACTTGACGTTTTGGCTAGTTTTTCTGAAGCTAAATGCAAATAAATCGCATGTAAGTCAGCAATTTTAGGCATTAAATCACCGCCATCTTGGTCGTTGTCTATAACCTGAGTTGCTTGCTGTAGTCGTTGTTCTCGGCTGGCTTGCGCGTTTAAAATGCCTTCGACTAAAACTGGATCGCTGCCATCTCGTGTACATGTGCGTCGAATTTGTGTTTCTTTGCTCACATCTACAACCAACACTTGTTCAGTCATTGCTGTTAATCCATTCTCGATTAACAACGGCGCGACTAATAGCACATAAGGTGATTTGGCTTCACTTAATTGCCGAACTATTTCTTGGCGAATTAATGGGTGCAACAAGGCATTTAGCCAAGTCTTAGCATCTGCATTGCTAAAGATGTGACTGCGTAACCAAGAGCGGTTTAAATTGCCATCGGCGAGTAAAACTTCTGCGCCAAATTTTTCGCGAATTTGTTGTAAAGCTGGACTTGTAAGTGCCACAACTTCTCTGGCGATGATATCAGCATCGACAATATCAACGCCTAAACCCGCAAATAGATTGGCAACGGTGGTTTTACCGCTGCCAATACCGCCGGTCAGTCCAACAACGAGGGCTGTCAATTTAGCACATACCCTAAATAAGCGTTCTTAATCTGCTCACCCCATAATAGCGCAATGAAGCCTGCGCCAATGATGTAGGGGCCATAAGGAATTGGTGTATCTTGACCTTTTTTGCTAGCCATCAGCATTAAGCTACCAACCACTGCTCCCACAATTGCTGATAACAAAATTACTAACGGTAATTGTTGCCAGCCTAATAACGCACCAAAAATTGCCATGAGCTTGAAATCACCATAGCCCATGCCCTCTTTACCAGTCAGTAATTTAAACGCCCAGTAGACCGACCAAAGCGATAAATAACCTACCGCGGCGCCTAAGATGGCATCAGCAGAACTTTGGCCAACCCCAAATAAAGTTGCTGTGAGTACAAGCCATAGCAATGGTAAGGTAATTTCATCAGGCAGCAGCATCTTGTCGATATCAATGCCAGCCAGTGCAACTAAACACCATGTGGTGACAACTGCTAACACCCCAAAGCCGGTTGCACCAAAATTATAGGCGACCACAGCAGAAAGCAGCGCAGTGCTAAGTTCAACGATAGGGTAACGCTTGCTTATAGGCGTCTTGCAGTAACGACATTTACCACCGAGTAATAACCAACCCACTACAGGAATATTGTCGCGAGACGCTAGGGGATGGTGACATTTCGGACAAGCTGAACGCGGTACAGCAAGATTGAATGTTTCATCAAGCTGTTTTGCCGTATTTGGATGAAAATATTCTTGATACTCTTGGGCAAAAGCAGTTTCCATCATAATAGGTAATCGGTAGATCACTACATTTAGAAAACTGCCAACGCAAAGACTTACCACGAAAACTGCCAGCACAAACGATAACGGGGTTTGCTGAAAGTAACTAACCAGCAGCTGTAGGGTTTCCATCATTTAATAACGCCACCCAATTGGAAGATAGGCAGGTACATCGCGATGATCAAACCACCAACTAACACACCTAATACTGACATAATTAGTGGCTCAAGCAGTGCAGTCAAACCGTCAACAGCATCATCGACTTCTTGCTCATAAATGTTGGCAACCCGGGACAGCATATCATCCAAAGAACCAGACTCTTCACCGATAGAAACCATTTGAATGACCATTTCTGGGAAACAGTTGGTTGCTTTCATCGAACTATACATCTGGCCACCTGCTGAGACGTCAGCGCGCACTTCAAGAATGGCATTTTTATAAATTTCGTTACCAGCAGCCCCAGCTGCAGATTCAAGTGCTTCAATTAATGGTACGCCCGCAGCAAAGGTGGTTGAGAGTGTACGCGCAAACCTAGCGACTGCGGCTTTATTAAGAATATCGCCAACGACCGGCGCTTTAAGAATAATAGCATCGGCTTTGGTTCGAAATGCCAAATTCGATTTGTACATTTGCCCCATTGATTTAAATAGGAGCACTGCAGCTGCCAAGACCACCCACCAATACGCTTGCATGAGCTCTGATAAATAAACGACAAATAAGGTGAACGCAGGAAGTTCAGCGCCAAAGCCGGCAAAAATTTCCGCGAATTGTGGTACCACGAAAATCAACAAGATAGATGTTACGACCAAGGCAACAAGAATAACTGCGATTGGATAGAACATTGCTTTTTTGATTTTGGACTTCAGGGCTTCCGCTTTTTCTTTATAAATTGCGATGCGGTCGAAGATACGGTCTAGCGCACCGGAGGATTCACCCGACTTAACCAAGTCGCAGTAAAGTGAATCGAAATAGTTAGGATGTTCGCGCAATACTTCCGACAGCGGAATACCTGCTTGTACTTTCGCCGAAATCTTCTGCATTAAGCTTCTAAGCTGCTTTTTTTCCGAACCGGTACTGATGAGGTCGATAGACTGCACAAGCGGAACACCAGCTTGCAGCATAGTGGCAATTTGACGCGTCACAATCGCGATGTCGACCGGGACAATTTTGGGTTCACTACCAAATAAAGCTTTTGCTTTTTTACGAACCATTGATGGCGTAATGCCTTGCTGGCGTAATAGTGCTTTTGCTTCTTGTACAGTGCTTGCTTTTATCTCACCTTGGATGGTTTTACCACGACGGTTTACACCCTTCCAGTCGAAAGTATCGAGCTCTTTTATTTTTGGTTGTGGAGCCATGTCTGTTCCTTGAATTGCTAGGGTCGCGATGCCCAGTAAGTCCGCTGTCGTTAACTGTTCGTAACGCGGTTAATCTCTGCCAAACTCGTCAAACCTGCGGCGGCTTTTAATAAACCTGACTGTCGTAGGTTATTAATTCCCTCGCGCTGAGCTTGTTGAGCTATTTCTAATGAATTGCCGCCTTGCATGATTTTCTCTGCGATATTGCCGGAAATCGGCATTACTTCGTAAATACCAACTCGGCCTTTATAGCCACCAGTACAATATTCACAGCCAATCGGCTTAAATAGTTTGATGGTTGGCAGTTGTGCTTGGGTGAATCCCTGTTTCAATAACTCGGTTTCAGGTAATTGTTCCGGAACCTTACAATGGTTGCAAAGTCGCCTTGCTAGCCGCTGTGCAATGATCAGTGTCACCGAACTTGCAACGTTATATGCAGGAACGCCCATGTTAAGCAGACGTGTCAATGTCTCTGGTGCTGAGTTTGTATGCAGGGTACTCATAACTAAGTGACCTGTTTGCGCCGCCTTAATTGCAATCTCGGCAGTTTCTAAGTCACGGATCTCACCAACCATGATCACATCTGGATCTTGGCGCAAAAACGATTTAAGCGCAGCAGGGAAGGTTAGGCCAGCTTTTACGTTAACTTGAACCTGGTTGATACCGGGTAAGTTAATCTCGACTGGGTCCTCTGCTGTTGAAATATTTGTTTCTTCGGTATTGAGTATGTTGAGACCTGTATACAAAGATACTGTTTTACCGCTACCAGTCGGTCCGGTGACTAGAATCATGCCTTGCGGCTGTTCTAGTGCTGTTAAATAGAGTTTTTTCTGTGCTTCTTCATAACCTAAAATATCGATGCCGAGCATTGCGCTATCCGAATCGAGGATACGCATTACAATTTTTTCGCCCCAAAGAGTTGGTAAGCTGCTGACCCGGAAGTCGATAGATTTCTTTTGCGAAAGTTTTAGTTTAATCCGACCATCTTGTGGTACGCGTTTTTCCGCAATGTCCAGCCTTGACATGACTTTAAGCCGGGCTGAAAGCCTGCCCGATAACGCTACTGGAGGGGACGCCACTTCATGTAGAATCCCGTCGATACGAAAGCGAATACGATAGCTTTTTTCATAAGGCTCAAAGTGTAAGTCTGAGGCACCTTTACGAATTGCGTCATGAAGCATTTTATTGATAAATGCGATAATTGGCTGATCTTCAGCATCTGAGCCAGTGTTATCTTCGCTTTCTTCGCCATCGGCTACGCCAAGGGCAGTTAAATCCCATTCACTACTATTAAAAGATTCGCTTGAATTGTTATCAAAGACTCGGTCTATCAGTTTTTGCAGTTTGTCGTATTCAACGACAATTAACTCAGCCCGCATGCCCGTGCTGAATTCGAAATCCTCGACCGGTTGCATATCGGTCGGGTCAACGAGTGCTAAAAACAGCGTACGATTGCGTTTACCAATGGGTAAAACTAAGTGCTTACGAACTAATTTTTCGTTGCGCTCTTGCTCTGGGACAAACTCGAAGTCATAGAAATCTAAGTCGAGCATCGAATGCATGGTAATACTTGCTGCGGCCTCAGCAAGCGCTTTTGGCGTGATCAATTTTTCAGTGACCAATAGCTCAGCAATACTATGGTACTGATGGTTTTTTTCAGTGATCAAGCGCTGAACCTGATTGGGATCGACCAATCCGGCTTGTCCTAAGCGCCGAAGCAAGATAGATTGCGAGTTTACCGCCATAAACGAAAAATCCTTGATAACCACCAGAAATTTGTGATCATCTTGATTATGCCAGTATCAGGCACTTATTCAAGCTGAATCCTGCGCACATAGCTAAATGTTGCAAATTGGTGTTAACAACTGGGGCGATTTCGGAAAAATTTAGCGAAATCAGTGATAATTATTAAAGTTGAATATAACAAGGGGAGATGCTTTGGTCAAAATTGATAAGTTAAAACAGCGAGCGGTGATTTGGCACTTATTTTTAAGTTTACTGCTTAGTGTGGCGATTGCCGGTTGGTTGGTGACTAGTTTATTTCCTGCCCCTTTTACTTTTGCCGCTGGTGCGCTGACAGGGCTGTTGATAGTTGTCTCTGTGGATATGTGTTTAGGGCCGATGCTGACCCTATTACTTATCCATTCGAAAAAGTCTTTTCGGGAAAATTTGCTCGATGCATGCTTGGTCGCATTTTTACAATTTTCGGCTTTAGGTTACGGCTTATGGCAAGTCAGTCTGGCAAGACCGGCAGCCGTCGTGTTTTGGCAGGATAGTTTTTATTTAGTGAAAGCATTTGATTATCAAGAACGTTATGGTAAACAGCCAGATCTTAGTCAATTTACAGGAGGTGGAGTTCCGTTAATTTATGCTCGTTATCCATTGTTATTGTCGGAATTACAACAACTCGAAAGTGCTATTCGTAATGGCATTGTGCCTTATGAACAAATTACGCTGTACCGTCCTGTTGCTGAAGGCATCAATGAAATTCGCAAAAGTCCGGTAGACATGGCCATTCTGTTAAAGAAATATCCGGAGTTACAGCGACAGCTTGATGGCTTAGGTTCCGTAGATGAGCAAAAGGGCTTTGTTTATAGCCGTTTGCATTCAGAATATGGAACTTACTTGATGGTTTTTAATAACGATACCAAACTGCTTGGTTTAATAACGCTGCCGATGTAATCGGCAGCAGTTTTCAGCGTGCTTAGCAAATACCTGCAGCAATACAGCTCGAAGAGGAGTTAAGAGTCCACTCCAGCGAACCTGCGCTTATTGTTGGCGTCAGGATAAAGGTCTCGCCATTTAGTGAGTTTCCTGTAACAGCGGTACCCACCACTGAGCCGTCATTTTGTAGCATTATCGATTGGGTTACTGGTGTGCTGGTTGCTGGGTCAACGCCAATTTTGACAAAGGTGTTGCAGTTAGATAAATCACCACCGCCTTTGACCTGATAGCAGACATCGACTGATTTGCGTACAGCACTCACTGCTGCCATAACTTCGGAAAATTTGGAGCGACCAAAATAGGTTTGGTATGCAGGTAGTGCAAGTGCGATGAGAATACCTAAGATGGAAATAACTATCATCAGCTCGATTAGGGTAAAACCTTGGTTTTTACGCATAAACATCCCTCGCTGAAAAAAAAACGGGAAGCAAATGCTTCCCGTTTGATAATTATAAAGTGATTAACACAGACCTGCAGCGATACAGGTACCTGATGTAGTCCAAGTTAATGAATTAGCCGCTGGAAGTGGAGTCAGGATGTAAGTCGCAGAGTCAACACCAGCTGTGCCAGTTGCAGTAATAACAGCTGTACCAACAGTGATTGTTACTGTATCAACAAAAGTACCTGCTGCTGCACCAACTAAGTCGGCACCTGTTTTAACATCAGTGTCGCAGTTTGCTAAAACACCAGCACCGCGAGTTTGGAAGCAAGTATCGATTGCAGTTTTAACAGCTGAGGCGCCTAAAACTACTTCAGAAAACCGGCTCTTCTTAGTGTAAGTTTGGTACGCTGGCAGAGCAACTGCAGCTAAGATACCGATGATTGCTACAACGATCATTAATTCGATTAAAGTAAAACCTTGATTACGTTTCATAGTACTTCTCCATTTGTATGTGTTTAACCCGGGGGGCTTCGACTATTTTGGCTATTTTTGCTCGATACGCAAGCAAAAAATGCAAATTTGTAATTATTTATTTTTTATTAATTTAAGTTGCTGAAATAAAAGTATTTATTCCTGACATTTATCGTATTCAATTACAGGTAAATTAAAGTTGGTTCGATCTTTGAATATATAGCAAAATACGAGCCAATAATAATAAGTGCATGATTTTTAATGTTTTTTGTTTTGGCTTGTTGCGCTGATTGTAAATCGTTCTTATGGAAAAAGTAGCCCTTGGCCTAATATTTGCTGTTTTCGTACTGATAACACAAATTTAATTTGCCAGTTACTCGCAAAAATCGTGCGATTCAGTTGTTTAATTGGGTACGGGCAAGTATGAGTCTGGAAAATGGCGGGAAGATTAATAGGGATAATTCGCCAAAAGCTGCAATGATTTATTGCTTGGAACAGATGCTTACGGGCACGCTAAGAATAATTGGCTTTTTAATAACCACTGCGCGGTCATACTTCTTGATAACTTAGCAGTGGTTTTGCAAAAACCTGTCTTACGAGGTTGGGTGCTGTGCTCGTAAGCGCATCGATAAATCGACCGCTTGCACATTTTTAGTCAAGGCACCGGAAGATATATAGTCAACCCCGGTGGTGCTCAATGCTTTTAAAGCATCAGCGGTAATATTGCCAGAAACTTCCAGTTTTGCTTTGCCTTTGTTGATGCTGACAGCTTTAACAATGTCAGCGATGTGGAAGTTATCCAGCATAATGATGTCGGCATTCGCGGCTAAGGCTTGTTCCAATTCAATTAAATCTTCAACTTCGACTTCGACTGGCTTGCCTGGAAAATTCAGTCGAGCAGTTTTCACTGCATTGGCAATCGAACCTGCGGCTGCGATGTGATTTTCTTTAATCAAAAAGGCGTCATATAGGCCCATGCGATGGTTTTTGCCGCCGCCGCAACTTACAGCGTATTTTTGTGCCAAGCGCAAACCAGGCAGCGTTTTTCTGGTATCGAGTAGTCGGGTTTTGCTGCCACCTAACAGGGCGACGTATTGGGCGGTTGTCGTGGCTGTACCGCTTAAGGTCTGTAAGAAATTTAGTGCGGTGCGCTCACCGGTTAATAAAATACGTGCAGGGCCACTAATTTCACAAAGGATAGAATTCGCTTTAACTCGGTCACCATCGGCTACATGCCATTGAATCACTACGTCCGCTGATAACTGTGCAAAAACTTCATCAACCCAAGCAGTTCCGCAAACAACACAATCGTCGCGGGTAATTACTGTCGCGATTGCTGCCTGCTCATGTGGGATCAGGGATGCGGTAATATCACCTTCGTGTAGCGGAAGATAGCCTAAGTCTTCGGCTAATGCGTGGCTAACGCCTTGTTTTATCTCGCGCATTAAGCGTTCTTGCTGAGTCGGATCGGTCATAGGTATTTTACTTATTCTGATTTATGTTGGATAAGTTGCAGCTGATGCTCGCGTTTGCTGAATTCTAAATGTTTTAGTGCGCTCATTCCTAGCAATATTTCCGCACCTTGTAGGTTTGGGATTATGCTGGCATCTAAATTGGTAAGGACGATATCGCCAAGCCGCAGTTCGTCGATTTTACTTTCATAGGCAGTCGTAATGCCATTCGCTGTTGAGGTTTCGAAGGCTCGACCTTTTTTCATCCCAGTTAATTGAGCAACCTCAGCCGACACCGCAACCATGGTCGCTCCAGTATCCAGCAAAAAGTCGATAGGTTTGCCATTTAACAGTAAAGTCCCGACAAAATGCCCTTGTCTATCGGCTTGCATGGTAACAATAATTTGCTGGCCTGCATTGCTATTTTGCAGTTGCCGATTGGGGTTTAGTTGCTCTGCAATTTGTTCGTTGAAAAATAGATAAAGCAATCCCAGCAGGAGCAACCAAGCAATGATTGCGAAATGTTTGCCAAGTTTGGTTGATGGATCAGGTGCTTGCATTCATAGAGCTCAAAGCAGAGAATAGAGATCCCCAGCATAATCATTGCCTAGTCGTTTGCAAAGTATTGGAGGCAAAAACCATGTCTGCAAAGGCGATTGACGGATCTGCGCTTAAAGTCACCATGCGTCCCTGTTCGCATTTTGATGAGAGACCTGTCTCAGTTTTTCCTGAATTGTTGGTGATCCACAATATTAGTTTGCCGCCTGCAACATTTAATACTCCTTATATTGATGACTTTTTTGGTGGCCGTCTTGATTGCGCTGCGCATCCATATTTCGCCAAATTAGTTAATGTGCGAGTTTCTGCGCATTGTGTGATTTTTCGTGACGGTCGGATTTGGCAGTATGTGCCTTTTGCTGCCAGAGCGTGGCATGCAGGTGTCAGTGAGTTTCAAGGGCGCGAAAAATGTAATGATTATTCTATTGGTATTGAGTTAGAAGGTTGTGACGACATGCCTTTTACCGATAAACAGTATGAATCTTTGGTGGTGTTAACTCGTTATTTACAGCAGCAATTTCCAGCTATTACGCCTGAGAGGATCGTAGGTCATCAACATATAGCGCCAAACCGAAAAACTGATCCGGGGCCATGTTTTGACTGGCAGCGTTACTTAAATGCTTTGGCAAACGAATCAGCTACCACTATAACTAGTAAATAGTGCATGCTTATAAATGCCCTGCATTTTGATGAAATAAGCGCATAAAGAATTTTAGTCGACGCCAAGGCGTCAGAGGAGAACAGCAATGACCCTAATTAGCATGCTAATTGCACTTATCATCGAGCGTTTAGCGGTAAGAAGTAACGCTTGGCAGTTAGTTACTTATTTGAAGCCTTTTTTACAGCTTTCCAGTAAAGCGCCGCTGTTAGGATTGTCGCGTCATCCATACGGCGTGATGCTTTGGTGGTTGTTGCCGGCTATTGGCTTGCAGTTAGCGCTTGTCGCCATCAATTTTTGGTTGTTTGATTTACTGGCAGGCACGCTGGTGCTGTTAGTTTGTATCGGCAGTTGGCATTACCGGAAAATTTACAAGCAATACTTAAATGCGGCGGGTCGTCAAGACCAAGAAGCTGCGTTTTTAACTATGCAGCAAATGGCAAGTGATCAGGGGATAAACAATCAAGAGTTAAGTCATGGCCAGCAGCTGGTCTGGATCAATTTTAAATATTACGCAGCGGTGTTGTTTTGGTACACCTTATTTGGTGCATTTGGAGCTCTAGCTTATGGCTGTTTACGCCAAATGGCAGAGCCTAAGACTTACGACAATAAAGTCGAGTCAGACATTATTCGCGATGACACTGAAACTAGTGTCTCAGTAGAGCAGCCAGTGGAGACTTTAGCGGAAAGTAATGGCACAGAAAATATCGTCACAGCTGAATTAGTTCATTATTGGCAGGGATTTGCGACCGATTTGTGCCATTGGGCTGAGTGGTTGCCAATCCGTATTTTTGGCCTTGGTTTAGCTTTAGTCGGGCATTTTTCTCGAGCTAGTGGTGTGCTGCTTAGCTACTTAGGAGATACCAAAACCAGTGGCTTGCAAGTGTATACCGATATCGCTCGTGCCGCAGAACCTCTTCCGGATGAAGTCCTAAATTGTAGTGATGAAAGTTGCACTTTAGTGCAACTTTCTAAACGAAATGTATTATTTTTCTTAGCGTTGGTGGCCGTATTGACTTTAGGTGGCTGGCTAAATTAGCAGTCTTTAACCAACACGGTAGCGTTGAATCCAACGCAGTCTGCTATGAGTTACTTTCTTTGACAACCGCCTTAATGGCGGTTTTTTTACACTTCAATATCACAGTTTTTTGAGCAGAATTCTCAAAACTATTTGTCTGCCGGAACATAGCGATTGTCCGTTAAGTATGATGCAAATTTTCAATTGGTCTGACCATTTCGTCGATTGTTCGCTCATAGACTCAACTTCTAGTTAACATTGATAATATTTTAGAGTAATAGCTCAAGTTATTTTTGGAAAATTCTGTGGGTTTTACCCTCGCTAATTTACATTTTTGATGAACTCTGCTACCGTTATTCGCAACAAAGTAAATTGGTCTTACCAATTGTCGCAATAAGGCTTTTCGAAACCTAGTTTCCAAAGACTGCTGTGGCCATAATGACCATCTGAAACAGGAATGACAAAAAGCGCAGCTTTGCTACGCTGTCTAAGCAATGAATAACAATCTGCGCATCAAACCGGCGAAATTATCGGATCAAATTGTCCAGCAATTGGAGCACATGTTGCTGGAAGGTAGTTTTGCGCCTGGTCAAAAATTACCGACCGAGCGTGAACTTGCGGCACAGTTTGATGTGTCACGCCCATCTTTACGCGAAGCATTGCAGAAGCTAGAAGCCAAAGGCTTAGTGAGCCGTAAACAAGGTGGTGGCACTTTTGTTTGCGATAATTTAGTTGGCGGCTTAACTGATCCACTTTTTGAGTTGATTGGTCGTCATCCGGAATCACAATTTGATTTGCTCGAGTTCCGGCATGCCTTGGAAGGGATCTGTGCTTACTACGCAGCATTGCGTGGTACCAAAAATGATTTTCTAAACATTCGCCAACGCTACGACGAAATTTGTCAGGCGCAAGGCCAGCATGATTTAGACGCCGAAGCTGCCGCTGTTGGGCGGTTTTATTCGGCAGTTGCCGAGGCATCACACAATGTGGTGCTTTTGCATTTAGTGCGTGGCTTAACGCCACTGGTTGAACAAAATATCCGACAAAACTTGGAAATTTTGCAACAAAAAGACGGAATCGTGAGTCAGCTAAATTCACATCGGCAACGCTTAATGCAAGCCGTGATCCATGGCGAACCGGATCAAGCCCGGCAAGCCAGCAACAGCCATCTAGCCTTTATCGAAGAGGCTCTGCTGGAAGCTGATCGGGAACGCTCACGCCTTGAACGCTCGCTGCGTCGTTCATTACAGAATTGACCGGTAAAGCAAAACTTATCACGTTAATGGTCCTGCATGGTGGGACAGAAGAAAGGAAAATTGATATGTCTGAAGTCAGTAAAGTGGACGTCGACGCGCTTGAAACGCAAGAATGGCTAGAAGCACTTGAATCAGTTGTTCGCACTGAAGGTGTTGAACGTGCGCAGTTCCTGTTGGAAACCGTACTGGAACAAGCTCGTCTTGAAGGCGTGGATATGCCAACTGGTATCACCACCAACTATATCAATACCATCCCGCCACAGCAGGAACCGGCCTATCCAGGTGATGTTAATTTAGAGAAAAAAATCCGTTCAGTGATCCGCTGGAACGCGATTATGATTGTATTACGTGCATCCAAAAAAGAGCTAGAACTTGGCGGCCATATGGCGTCTTACCAATCTTCAGCTGCATTCTACGAGACTTGTTTTAACCATTTCTTCCGCGCACCCAATGAAAAGGACGGCGGTGACTTAGTGTATTATCAAGGCCACATTTCTCCTGGTATCTACGCACGTGCATTCGTCGAGGGTCGGTTAACTGCGGATCAATTAGATAACTTCCGTCAAGAAGTGGGTGGCGAAGGCTTATCTTCTTACCCACACCCTAAATTGATGCCGGAGTTTTGGCAATTCCCAACAGTATCAATGGGTTTAGGTCCAATTACCTCAATTTACCAAGCGCGCTTTTTAAAATACCTCGACGGTCGTGGTCTGAAAGACACCAGCCAACAACGGGTTTATGCGTTTTTAGGTGACGGTGAAATGGATGAACCAGAAAGCCGTGGTTCGCTGTCGTTTGCCGCACGTGAAAAGTTAGACAACCTGTGCTTCTTAGTCAACTGTAACTTACAGCGTTTAGATGGCCCAGTCATGGGGAACGGTAAAATCATTCAAGAACTTGAAGGTTTATTCCGTGGTGCTGGCTGGAACGTGATTAAAGTCGTATGGGGTAGTGGTTGGGACAAATTACTGGCCAAAGACACCACCGGTAAATTGCTACAGTTAATGAATGAAACTGTTGACGGCGATTACCAAACTTACAAAGCAAAAGATGGTGCTTATGTGCGCCAACACTTCTTTGGCCGTTACCCAGAAACTGCGGCGTTAGTTGCCGATATGACTGACGAAGAGATTTTCGCGTTAAAGCGTGGTGGCCATGAGCCATCAAAACTCTAC
The DNA here is from genome assembly GCA_041914845.1 of Alteromonadaceae bacterium. GTDB lineage: Bacteria > Pseudomonadota > Gammaproteobacteria > Enterobacterales > Alteromonadaceae > Pararheinheimera. Next base: position 116,370 of record JAYSCP010000001.1, on the reverse strand, counting down.
GCAGCCTTTAAAGCGGCGCAGGAAACCAAAGGCCGTCCAACTGTTATCCTTGCCAAAACCATTAAAGGTTACGGCATGGGTGAAGCTGCGGAAGGAAAGAACATCGCCCACCAAGTGAAAAAGATGGACATGACTCATGTGCTGCAGATTCGCAAGCGCTTGAACTTGGAAGATTTTATCACTGAAGAAGATGTGCAAGGCTTGCCATATATTCAGTTAAAAGAAGGCTCGCCAGAGCATCAATATTTACACGCACGTCGTGATGCATTAAATGGTTACACGCCAGTGCGTCTGCCAAACTTCACTAAACCACTGACTCTGCCAGAGTTATCGGCTTTTGATGGTTTGTTAGAAGAACAAAAACGTGAAATTTCAACGACAATGGCCTTTGTTCGCGGCTTAAACATCTTATTAAAAGATGCCAATATTGGTCAGCAGATTGTGCCAATCATTGCCGACGAAGCCCGTACCTTTGGTATGGAAGGTCTGTTCCGTCAAATCGGTATTTATAACCCGCGCGGCCAAACCTACACCCCAGAAGATCGAGCCGTGGTTTCTTATTATAAAGAAGAAACTTCAGGCCAAGTGTTACAAGAAGGTATCAATGAACTTGGCGCTATGGCGTCTTGGGTTGCCGCAGCAACTTCTTATAGCACCAACGATTTACCGATGATCCCATTCTACATCTATTACTCGATGTTCGGTTTCCAACGTGTTGGTGATATGGCGTGGCTGGCTGGTGATCAACAAGCTCGCGGTTTCTTATTGGGCGCAACAGCAGGTCGTACGACTTTAAATGGTGAAGGCTTACAACACGAAGATGGTCATAGCCATATTCTGGCTGGAACAGTGCCAAATTGTATTTCTTATGACCCAACTTATGCCTATGAATTAGCTGTAATTATTCAGGATGGTATTCGCCGGATGTATGGTAAAGACCAAGAAAACATCTACTACTACATCACTGTGATGAACGAAAACTACCATCACCCAGCGATGCCGGTTGGTGCTGAAGAAGGCATTCGTCGTGGTATCTACAAATTGGAAACTTTAGCTGGTAACAAAGGTAAAGTGCAGTTGTTAGGTTCAGGTACCATTTTAAATGAAGTACGCCGTGCTGCGGAAATTCTGAGTGAAGAATATGGCATTGCATCGGATGTGTTCTCTGTGACTTCGTTTAATGAATTAGCCCGTGATGGTCAAGATTGTGAACGTCACAACATGTTGCATCCAAATGAAGCAGAGAAAGTACCATTTATTGCAAAAGCATTAGGCAGTGCGCCAGTAATTGCGGCAACCGACTATGTGAAGAACTATGCAGAACAAGTGCGAGCCTTTGTACCTGCAGTATCTTACAAAGTGCTGGGCACTGACGGTTTTGGTCGTTCAGACAGCCGTGAAAACCTGCGTCGTCACTTTGAAGTGAATGCTGGTTACATTGTGCTGGCGTCGCTGCGTGAACTTGCTAAGCAAGGCAGCATTGATAAACAACTAGTTGCAGACGCTATCGTGCGTTTTGGCATTGACACCAACAAGCCGAACCCACTGTTCGCGTAAGAGGATTGGTCATGAGTATTGAAATTTTTGTGCCGGATATCGGTGCTGATGCTGTCGAAGTCACGGAAGTGTTGGTCAAAGCTGGTGACACTGTTAGCCTTGATCAATCGTTGTTAAGTGTCGAAGGCGACAAAGCTGCGATGGAAGTGCCTGCGCCACAAGCGGGCGTGGTGAAAGAAGTCAAAGTCAAAGCGGGCGATAAAGTTAAAACTGGCTCTTTGATTATGATTTTTGAATCAGCAGCTGCAGCTCCTACTGTGGCAGCGACAGTCGAAGTAGCACCAGTTGTCGCAGCGCCAGTTGCTGCAGCTGTAGCAACTTTACAAGATGTGACAGTCCCTGATATCGGCGGAGATGCCGTTGAAGTCACGGAAATTATGGTGAAAGTTGGCGATGTGGTTAAAGCTGAGCAGTCGTTATTAAACGTCGAAGGCGATAAAGCGGCGATGGAAGTTCCTGCGCCATTTGCTGGCACAGTCGCTGAAATTAAAGTGAAAGTCGGCGATAAAGTATCAACCGGCAGCTTAGTGTTTGTGTTCTCAACAGGCAGCGCAGCTGCTGCCGTCGCAGCGCCTGCAGCTGTGGCTCCTGCCGTTGCAGCACCAGCTCCAGCGGCGCCAGTTGCGGCAGCAGCACCAATGGCGACCGCTGTTGTTGCTGAAGCGTCAGCCGCGTCAGGTTTTGTCGAAAACCAAGCTTATGCGCATGCCTCGCCAGTTGTGCGCCGATTAGCTCGGGAATTTGGCGTTGATTTATCTAAGGTTAGCGGCACTGCGCGCAAAGGCCGTGTGCAACGCGAAGACGTGCAAAATTATGTGAAAAACATCATTAAGCAAGTGACTTCAGGCAACGGCACTGCAACGCCTGCCGGTGCTGGTAATAACATGGGCTTTGATTTATTAGCATGGCCAAAAGTGGATTTCAGCAAGTTCGGCACTGTTGAAGAAAAGCCATTGTCGCGAATTCAGAAGATTTCTGGTGCGAATTTACACCGGAACTGGGTGCGAATTCCGCATGTGACGCAATTTGATGAAGCCGACATCACTGGCTTAGAAGATTTCCGTAAAGAGCAAAATGCCCTTGCTGACAAGAAAAAGCTTGGCGTGAAATACACACCGCTGGTGTTTATCATGAAAGCTGTGGCCAAGGCGCTCGAAGAATTCCCAACCTTTAACAGCTCATTGTCAGAAGATGGCGCTAGCCTCATTCTGAAAAAATATGTGCATTTAGGTATCGCGGTGGATACACCCAATGGTTTGGTTGTGCCGGTAGTTCGTGATGTTAATAAAAAAGGCATCATCGAACTTTCGCGTGAACTGCAAGATATTTCGCTAAAAGCACGTGAAGGCAAGTTAACAGCCGCTGATATGCAGGGCGGATGTTTTACCATTTCTAGCCTTGGTGGCATTGGCGGTACCGCCTTTACCCCAATTGTGAATGCGCCAGAAGTGGCTATTCTTGGTGTTTCTAAGTCGGATATTAAACCGAAATGGAACGGCAAAGAATTTGAACCACGGTTAATGGTGCCACTGTCGGTATCGTACGATCACCGCGTGATCGATGGAGCTTTAGCGGCGCGGTTTACCGCAACACTGGCTTCATATTTGGCAGATATTCGCCAGATTATTATGTAATTGGTATCGCCCTGGCTGAAATTGACTGCTTTTATTGTCGAAGTTGATGCTCCCACTGAAAAGTTACGGGACATCTTTCAGACAGGGTGATAAAATTCGCGCACTTTAATTCCTAGCGATTAGCCCTTACTAATCGCTATCTTTCAAGAAGATAAAAAGGTAAAACGATGAGCAACGAGATCAAAACGCAAGTTGTGGTGCTAGGCGCAGGCCCTGGCGGATATTCTGCAGCCTTCCGTGCCGCTGACTTAGGTCTGGAAGTGACGTTAGTTGAAGCACGCAGCACTTTAGGTGGTGTCTGCTTAAACGTTGGTTGTATCCCATCTAAAGCATTATTACACGTTGCCAAAGTGATTGACGACGCGAAAGAGATGGCGTCACACGGTGTTACTTTTGGTGCACCAGAAATCGATTTAGATAAAATCCGTGCATGGAAAGATAAAGTCGTTGGTCAGCTGACCAACGGTTTATCTGGTATGGCTAAAATGCGTAAAGTGAAAGTAGTGAACGGTTTCGGTAAATTTACTGGCGCTAACACATTGCAAGTTGGCGATACCACCATCACTTTCGAGCACGCCATCATCGCTGCAGGTTCAGAGCCAGTTGCTCTGCCATTTATTCCAAAAAATGACCCACGTGTTATCGACTCAACTGGTGCATTGGAATTAAAAGACATTCCAGGCGAAATGTTAGTGTTAGGCGGTGGCATCATCGGTTTAGAAATGGGCACCGTTTACCGTGCTTTAGGTTCTAAAGTGTCTGTGGTTGAGTTTGCTGACCAATTAGTGCCAGCGGCTGATGCTGACATCGTTAAAGCCTACACCAAATACAACAAAGACAACTTCAACATCATGCTGTCAACCAAAGTGACTGCAGTTGAAGCCAAAGACGACGGTTTGTATGTGACTTTCGAAGGCAAAAACGCACCAGCAGCGCCAGTGCGTTTTGACAAGATTTTAGTGGCAGTGGGTCGTCGTCCAAACGGCGCCTTGTTAGATGCAGCAAAAGCTGGTGTTAATGTTGATGAACGCGGTTTTATCAACGTCGACAAGCAATTACGCACCAACGTTGCGCACATCTTCGCTATCGGTGACGTGATTGGTCAACCAATGTTAGCGCACAAAGCTGTCCACGAAGGTCATGTTGCTGCCGAAGTTATTTCTGGCATGAAACACTTCTTCGACCCACGTTGCATTCCTTCAGTTGCTTACACCGATCCAGAAATGGCTTGGGTTGGTATCACTGAAAAAGAAGCCAAAGAAAAAGGCGTAGCGATTGAAACTGCAGTATTCCCATGGGCTGCTTCAGGTCGCGCAATTGCTTCTGCTCGTACTGAAGGCTTCACTAAGCTGATTTTCGACAAAGAAACTCACCGTATCTTAGGTGGTGCTATTGTTGGTATTAATGCTGGCGAAATGCTGGGTGAAATCTGTTTAGCCGTTGAAATGGGTGCTGATGCTGAAGATATCGCATTAACTATCCATGCTCACCCAACGTTAAATGAATCAATTGGTTTAGCCGCTGAAGTATTTGAAGGCTCAATCACTGACCTACCAAACGCGAAAGCGAAAAAGAAGTAATTTGAAGTAACGTCAATAAATGCCGGCATTCGCCGGCATTTTTGCATTTACTTGTGCTGACGGTAAAATTCAGAGCAGTACTTCAGAAAATGAAAATATAACAATGGCTTGGCGCAGATTTACAAACAGAACTGCTCCGACCATCACGAATATGAGTTGAAAGCCAGCGTACGAGCTTCGACCCTGGTCATTTCGCCAGTACAATACCTGTATTAAACTAACAACCATGTATCTACAGCTTGACCCTCAACCGGAGGAACTATGCGTTCTAGCGCTTTCCTGAACCACCTACAACAACAAATCGAAGAAGTAAAAAGTGAAGGCCTCTATAAAGCCGAACGTGTGATTACTTCCCAGCAGTTTTCTGATGTCACAGTACAAGGCGAACAAGTTTTAAATTTCTGCGCCAATAACTATTTAGGTTTGGCCAATTCGCCTGAGCTGATTAAAGCCGCGCAACAAGGCCTCGACAGCCATGGTTTTGGCGTTGCTTCTGTACGTTTTATCTGCGGCACTCAAGATATTCACAAGCAACTCGAAGCGAAAATCAGTGAGTTCTTGGGCACTGAAGATACGATTTTGTATTCAAGCTGCTTTGACGCCAATGGCGGTTTGTTTGAAACCATTTTAGGGGCCGAAGATGCGGTTATTTCTGACGCATTAAACCATGCGTCCATTATCGATGGTGTGCGGTTATGTAAAGCCAAGCGTTACCGTTATGCCAATAACAACATGGCAGAGCTGGAAGCGCAATTACAACAAGCCGATGCTGATGGCGCGCGTTTTAAATTAATCGCAACTGACGGCGTGTTTTCAATGGATGGCGTAATTGCCGATCTGAAGTCTATTTGCGACTTAGCCGACAAATACAATGCCATGGTGATGGTCGACGATAGCCATGCTGTTGGTTTTGTTGGTAAAAAAGGTCGTGGTACTCATGAATATTGCGATGTAATGTCACGTGTTGACATCATTACCGGTACTTTAGGCAAAGCACTAGGCGGTGCGTCTGGTGGTTATACTTCGGGTAAAAAAGAAGTGATTGAGTGGCTGCGTCAGCGTTCGCGCCCATATTTGTTCTCTAATAGCTTGGCGCCATCGATTGTTACTGCATCAATTCGAGTCTTAGAACTGCTGGCTGAAGGCGACGAACTTCGTGCCAAACTTTGGGATAACGCGAGTTACTTCCGCGAAAAAATGTCCGCTGCAGGCTTCACCTTGGCGGGTAAAGACCATGCCATCATTCCTGTGATGTTGGGCGATGCTAAAGTCGCGGCTGAAATGGCGCGTCGGATGCTGGAACAGGGCATTTATGTGGTTGGTTTCTCTTTCCCAGTCGTGCCAAAAGGCCAAGCGCGTATTCGCACCCAGATTTCTGCAGCACACAGCAAAGCACAATTGGATAAAGCTATCGATGCTTTTATTCGCATCGGCAAAGACATGGGCGTAATTCAATAATCAGCCCCGTAATGAGGATTCGGCAATGAAAGCATTAGCAAAATTAAAAGCAGAACCAGGCATTTGGCAAACTGAAGTGCCAATGCCAGAAGTCGGCCCAAACGATGTGCTGATTAAAATCAAAAAGACCGCGATTTGCGGTACTGATGTCCACATCTTCAAATGGGATGAGTGGGCACAAAAAACCATTCCACACGGCATGGTGGTCGGTCATGAATATGTTGGCGAAGTTGTTGGTATGGGTTCAGAAGTCCGCGGTTTTGCCATTGGCGATCGCGTGTCTGGTGAAGGTCATTTGGTGTGTGGCCACTGCCGTAACTGCCGTGCCGGCCGCGTGCATTTATGCCGCAACACAATTGGTGTTGGTGTGAATCGCCAAGGCTCCTTTGCTGAGTATTTGGTGATCCCTGCATTTAATGCTTTTAAAATTCCAGACAATATTCCAGATAACATCGCGGCAATTTTCGACCCGTTCGGGAATGCTGTTCACACCACTTTATCTTTTGATTTAGTGGGTGAAGACGTGTTAATTACTGGTGCTGGCCCAATTGGCATCATGGCGGTTGCTGTGGCTCGTCATGTTGGTGCTCGTCATATCGTCATTACCGATGTGAATCCATACCGCTTAGAGCTAGCGAAGAAAATGGGGGCGACTCGCGCGGTAGACGTTAGCCAAGAAAACTTAAAAGATGTGATGACCGAACTCGGCATGACCGAAGGTTTTGACGTGGGTTTAGAGATGTCCGGCGTGCCGTCGGCGTTTCGTGCCATGTTAGACACCATAAACCATGGTGGCAAAATCGCTATGTTAGGCATTCCACCGTCAGATATGGCAGTTGATTGGAACAAGGTTATTTTCAAAGGCTTAGTGATTAAAGGCATTTATGGCCGTGAAATGTTTGAGACTTGGTACAAGATGGCGAGTTTAATTCAATCAGGCTTAGATTTATCTCCTATTGTCACGCATGAAATGCCAGTAGATCAATTCCAAGAGGGCTTTGACATTATGTGTTCAGGGCAGTCAGGAAAAGTGGTATTAAACTGGGAATAATCTAGTAGCGCGAGTTTTCTGAACTCCTGCATAAAGGCCAACGTTGGGTAAGCGTTGGCCTTTTTACATACTGAATCAATGAGCTCAATAAACATCGACACGGACGACCACTTACTCGCCAGTAGCAGGTCCATGTAGGAGACAAACTTCGACTGCATCTTCATCAATTGCCTTACTTAAATCTGTTTCAAGTAGTCTCTGAATAGATTCATAAGGCTGATTGAGTTTAACGACACCATAGCCGCGATTTCTGCCATGGACTTTACCTAAATACAACGCCATATCAGCCAACTGTAAGGCCTTTTCCCAATTGAATTGGTGATCAGTAAGATCTGCAAAAGGTAAGGTGATAAAACCTGCGCTAACAGTTACCGGAATTGAGTGTCCTTGATATTCAACTGGGACAGAGCCAATAACATTTAAAACCCGCTGGGTGAATTGGTTGAGTGCCGTTTGGTCAATTCGACGCAAAACAATCAGAAACTCTTCCCCTCCCCAACGCAAGACCATATCCTCGTTGCGCGTTAAAGCATTCAGCCGTTTGCCGATTTCAATTAAAACCATATCACCTGCCGCATGGCCAAAACGGTCATTGATATGCTTAAAGAAATCTACATCGAGCAAGATAAAACCGTCATGCTCTGCCTGCTGTACAACTCGTCGCTCGCCCAACTTTTGCTTCCGTTGCATGTGATCGTGCAACGAACGGCGATTTAATAACCCAGTCAACGGATCGTGTAACGAGTGATAGGCGAGTTTGTCGTTCGCAACACGCAGCTTGTCGTTAGTATTGCGGACGCGGCGGTATAGTTGAAACAACAAAATAGTGACCAGCAATACCACCAGTGCGATTAATATCAAAACCTTCTGTTGCAGGTATTTCTTATCGAGCTCAGCTGCTTTCACCAAATTTTGTTGTTCTAGAACTTCGATTTGTTTGGCTTGTTCTTTGGCAGAAAACTCTTCTTGTAATTGAGTGAGTTGCTTGTCACGTTCTAGCTGGAAGAGCTTTTTATTTAGCTGATTAAACTCTCTTAAAGTCTCAGCTTCCTGTTCAAAACGGTGGGCAATATGCAAGCCATCGGCAAGTTCTTCCAATAACGGAAGCAGCTCGTTAACCGATTGCTCTGCGCGTACAGCAGCCACTTTTTTCTGCATCATCGCGAGGCCCTCATCAACTTGGCCTTTGCGTACCAAAATTGCGCCTTGGTTAAAAATTGCGGTATCCATTCCTGACTGATCTTGTTCTTTTTCAGCAAGCTGATACGCCTTTTGAAAGTACGGCATCGCTTTGTCAAGTTCTCCAAGGCGTAGGTACAAATCGCCAAGGTTATTGATTGCTGTGCTTATTGCTGCTTTATCCCCCAACTTCTCACCCCAAAGCTCCGCTTGACGATATGCATCTCCAGCTGCTTGGTTTTGCTTTAAATCAGTAAGTATTGAACCTTCGGTAATATGTAAATCAGTCAGCATCGGTTGCAAATTGCTATCAGTCTTTGCCAGCGCGATGGCGTCACGAACAATTTTTAAGCCCGCATCGTAGTTACGCAGACTTTCATTAAGTATAGCGATTTGCAGTTTCAGAAAAATCTGTCTGCTTTTATTGCGCATGGTATCGGAATCGCTGACAGCATCTAGTGCTTGATGCAGTGCGGACAATGCCTCTTTGTAATTGCCTTGCCAATTGAGAAAACGACCTGCCGTGTTGAATGCGTAATAGCGGACTCGATATTGATCGGCACGTGTTGCAAACTGCAAGACTAGAGGTACCAGTGCGCTTGCTTTGCTATTTTCATTATTTGCCCAATGTTGGCTGAGCTGTTCTGCATATAGTTCGGCATAAATATCTGGGTGCTGCAATTCGACAGCAATATCATTCACTTTCGCCAAATAATTATCAGCTTTAGCCTGTTGTTTTTGCACGTGGTAAAGTGAGGACAAATAGATATAAAGACGACTGCGGCTAAACATTGATGTTTGTGGCTGTAGTGTTGATTCAAGCTTCAGCAGATATTTTTCGGCACCTACGAGATCATCTTCCGGTAATGCCAGGTATTGGTCGAGTTTTGCTTCAAGTTCGGCATCAGTTTCAACTGCCATTACCTGAAAATTCAGAAGTAACAACAAGCCATAAAATAGATTCCACCAAGACAAGCGACGAGTTGCTAATGCAACCAAGGCAAGTGTCATCTATAGCTCCTGTTGTGCACTTGAAGAAGTGCTAAGAATAATTAAACCTTTGATAAAACTAACTCAAAGTAAGCTTGGTTTCAAAATAATCTGTATAAAATAGCTTCTGAATTATAAATATACAGTGCTTTTTACATCTCGCTAATTATATTTTGATGATTAATTCGCAGAATAATGCGGATTGCATTTGCGATAAAAATAGCCAGTTGATTTTAATCTTGCATATTAACTTGCAAAGCCAAGCTCTGGTAAGATAACTATTAATTATTCATTTGGATTTGTGTCATGCAGGCTGTAAAGCATTTATTCCGTCAACTGCTGACTTTGCTGCTTGTGATCTTAACACTAGTTGTACTCACCGCTTGGTTATTGCTTGATGCACAACCGTTATCAACCTCTGCACCAGTATTAAACGCAAATGCAGTGAAGCACAGCCAAAAGCTTATCAACAACTTACATCAATCTATTCAATCACCATCTGATAAGCCATTGGTGTTCGCTGCAAATTTAGAAGAGTTAAATAGTGCTTTTGTACTCGCCAGCCGAACTTTGCCAGGATTCCATGGTGAAGCACTTATTGCCGACTCCGGCTTAACAGTGCTGTTGACTATGCCTATCCAGAGTGTTTTAGGTGATGCTTATTTAAATACCCAGATTGTTATTATTCCCGCAGATGGCCCCCTCAGTATTCGGCAAGTGCGGATCGGCAGCTTAAATTTACCAGGTAAAATGGCTTTAGCTATTGTTGAGCAAGTTGCGGATAAAGTTTGGGGGGAGGGGGCCGGCGCCGCGCTGTTGGCGAATGTTCGTTCGGTTACTTTGCAGCCCAATGTGGTGACTGTGGAAATTCAGCGGCCAGAAGGCTTTAGCCTAGGTCAGTTGAAAGAGTCCGGTCTATCAATTTATAAAGCTTGGTTTAGTTCGCCAGAGCAACGTGCGGATATAGAGTTTTATTATCAAGTGGCTTTGGATTATAGCCAAGCAAATCCTGATGCGAGTTTGGTCGCCTACCTACAATTATTGTTTCGGCAGGCTCATACTCGAACAGCACTTTACCCTGAAGAGCAACAAAGAGTGATCCGTGAGAATCAAGCTGTCATTTTGGCGCTTGCTCAGTTACTCGGCGGAAAAAACTTGCAGTTGCTGGTTAACGAACTAAAGCGGGATGAGGGGATAAAGCCGCCGCGAGTGACGCTTGCACGTCGGACAGATCTGCAACAACACTTTGTCTATTCTGCATCAATCCATTTGCTCGGTAGTCAGAAAATAAGTGCAACAGTCGGAGAAGCAAAAGAACTTTTGGACTCTACTGGCGGAGGGAGTGGCTTTAGTTTTGTCGATTTGCTTGCCGATAGAGCAGGGATACGATTCGCCAAAATTGCGACCAGCAACATCAATTCCGCACAAGCATTGCAGCAGTTTTTTATGGCGCAAGACCGAGTAGAGCTTGAGGTGTTTCCAAGTAAAGCACGTCTACCTGAAGGGATGCCACAAGCGTTATTTGAAGAGAAATTTAAGTCGGTTAATTCCGCTGATTATCAGCAAATGGTCAACGAAATTGACCGACGTTTGAATGAATTGCCTTTATATCAAATTGGACGTTAGCGAGATAAACCTGCTCAGCGAATTAAACTGTTAAGTTCATCAAGGGCGCTCGCCCATTCCGCATCCTGTTCGTAAGCATCTCGTAAGAAACTCGCTTGCGATTCAGTCCAAAACTGCGCTTGATATAGATTCTGACCGTTTTGTAAGCGATAGTGTCTGGCAAATCGTTCGATACTGACGTCATCACTCGGTAAACCCAGTTGTTCAAAGAGGGTGTAAAGGTTGTGCTTGCTTGTGTCCATATGCAGCTCCTCGCCTATGCTATCAGTTCCAGTGGTGGATTTTCAGTATAGGCAAGCAAGTTGCAAAGCGAGGGATTAAATTGGTTATTTTTCTGCTAGTTTTTTCGGTTAACTGGGGCTGGCTGTTGCGGAATGACGCCACTTTCGGCGTAATACCATGATTAATAGCACGATGCCACTGAGACTAAATAATAAGGCGCTTCCTGTACAAATAATCAATAACGCATGATTAAAGTCTTCGCGATTTTGATAATCCATAATGTGTAGCATCCAGAAGAAGTCATACACACGCCAAGTGTCGGTGCGAACTCGCTGCACCAATCCTGTCATTGGATCAAGATATAAACTGCTGTTGTCAGTGTCCGCAACCTTGACTCGCCAAATTGGGGCTGATAAACCACGGGCTTCATTTGGAATGGTTTTTAACAACTCCGGCGCCAATAACTCTGCGCTCCCTCGGTATTGTTGCATTGCTAAATCACTGATTTCTGTCGCCGACAATGCAGTAACTTCGAGTCCTGTCAGCGCGTTAATTGCGGTGGTTTGCTGAGCCGTGGTGATGACATAAAGAGGAGAACTGCCGCGTTGACTTAAGCTTAAATTACTTTCTTTAGGGAACTTTGCCAGTATCTGTTGCGGAGCTAATTGTACTTGTTGCCAATTGACGGCGGGTAGTGTTTTCCGCAAATGTTGACCGCGGACTTCGTCAATTGGCAGCACTGACATGACCAAACCGCTGGCGAACCATGCAATTAATTGCAAGCCAATTATCAAACTACTCCATAGATGAAGTTGTCGCCAAAAATAATCACGTTGCAGCCACTGTAACACGCTGAAAATCCTCAAAGTAAAAGAGCAGGATAGTAGGTTGTCACCGGCTTGACGCAAAGCTTTGATTAGCAAACTGCGGCAATTTGTCGCAGTTTGCTCGTGGTTATATCCAGCGGCGAACTTGCTGGCAATATTGCTGGTAGTTGTCACCAAACAAAGCAAGCAAGGCTTGTTCCTCACTCTTGATTTGCAGCTCGCGAAGACTCAGCCAAAGTAGTGGAATGGTGACAAAAGCATAAATTTCATGAAGGTAACAACAAAATGCAGTCTGCAATAACAGCATACCTAGGTACATCGGATTACGGCTGTACTTAAAAACGCCACGACGAACTAAGCATTGCGCTCTGTTCGGATCTCTGGGATCAACAGTTGTTTGCGCGCGCCGACAAGCAATAATGCCGCCAAGCATAAAAAACAATGCAGCAATGGTCAGAGGCAATGCCGCAATAGCTAAAGGCCACACTGGGCCGGGATAATATTTAGCAATTAAAAACGCCAACATTAGCGTAATAACTAATTGAATTACAGGTGGGATTTTTAGCGCCAAACTTGGCATCGCTCTTTATCTCGTTACTGATGTCAGTATCGATTCTGGCAGAATGTGCAAAGAGGAGCAAGCAGTGAGCCGAAGACGCACTGCATATGCTTAGTTGAGTTAAATTGCTGGCGGACCTGCTGAATCCCCAGCAAATCCTATTAATGAGGCATTTGCCCAATTGGCGCAAATCCCGTCACTACCTGCAACTGTTCTTAAGCTTATACGGCGAATATCACGAATATCTAGTTCTGGTTTCACAACTGCTGGGGCTTCTAAGGTACCGGAGTCAAAAAGTAACTTGCCATCACCATAAATTTGGAACTGCACTGAACCGGCTTTATTGCAGCTATCGTCAATGCCAAGATCGGCACGGAATAATTGCCAGTTTCCCGCCAAAGCGAAATCTAACTGACTATTTGCACCAACGCCAAGCCCCTTCGAAAACTGTAAGCCGTTCATTTGCATGACAGAGCCGCTATTCGCGAGGTTTCGTTGGAAATTAACGTTGCCATTTTCAGCAAGGATCGGCTTTACTTCGGCCAAAAATAGTTGCTGTAGAGCTGAAGTGGGGAGCTGCTGACTCAAGATCTTAAATTCAGCAATGCTAATTGGATTGACTTGTTTGGGAATAAGCGCGTTAAACGCTTGTGCGCGAGATTTCCCGTGATTGGCTGTAACCATTGGATCTTGTAAGTTGGCATCTTCTGCTTGATCTTGGGTCGACAATACTCGAAAGCGAAACAACGAACCTGGACGTGCGTTGAATTTGATTTGTTGGCGGTGTTGGCTCAACTTCAAACGGCCGCGATGAATCGCAGGGCCCCATTCACCATTGTTGTCGGCAAGATAAATTTCAAAATCGCGCACTTGCCCAGCTTGCCAATGTTTGTCGTTGCGTGGCGACAATTCAAAACCTGCGACCATCCGTCGTTCACCAAGTGCAATGACAAATTCGTGAGCTCCGGTTTTGAGCGATTGGTCACGTTTTGTGCGAAACCAAGTGTCTGGATTATCATCAAAGGCATTTTCAAGCGGATGCCCAGGCTCTTCGGCAGGACGATTGAGGACTAGCAAACTATCCGCGGCAATCGCATCGCCGAGATCTGGCGCTTTGCCATAGCCTGGCGTTGCAGCAAGTTCGCCATCCTCATTGATCTCGACACTTAAAATGCTGGTTTGACGAATACTTTGGCTCGCTGTTTTGATGCGGACAACTCCATATTGTGCTGTGTCGAAGAACCAAGCGCTCGAGTTTTTAGCAAAAGCGGCCGCGTCTTTTACTTCAGGCAGTTGCTGACCATCTTGTAGGACTTGAGTAGGTTTGGCGCGGCTATGCAGCCAAAATTCATAACTACGTGTCGTTTGTTGGCCTTGGTAACTGCCATTGACGGGTTGCAATTCGATGCTAATAGGCCCAGCTTTATTATCTGTCGGCGCTTGAACAACAATACGCTGTTGGCTAAAAGCACCGGTTTCATAGGCTCGCGAGTGACCATCGTCCTCATACCAAGTGAAGTCAGAATGACCTGATGGGTAGATATCAAAAGTAATATGATCTTTGGGTTTTTCGCCATCAAACAGCATGCTTGGGTACATGGGAATTATTGCGCCCGCTTTCACAAATACAGGGGTTGTGCCAAGGTCCACTTGGGTATCGATGCTCGTGCCGCTAACGGGCGCTGTAATCACACGACCATCCCAATAGTCATGCCATTGCCCCTGCGGTAAATAGATGTTTTGGCGCCAACCTTTGCTGGCGGACATTGAGCGATAAATTGGGGCAATGAGTAAGTCTTTACCCAGCCAAAACTGATCGGGGTATGTGGTCATATTAGGATCGTTCGGATAGTCCCACATTAGGCCACGAACCATTGGTGCGCCAGTTAATTCCGTTTCATATGCCAAAGTGTACATATAAGGCATCAACCGCATTTTTAGTTTTAAGTACTTCCTATTGATACTGCGGTAAGGTTCATCGAACCACCACGGATGCTTGCGGGACGCTTTAGACCAGCCGGACATTCCCATTAATACCGGTGTGAATGATTTCCATTGTAAATCTCGAGTAAAAGTTTCCGGGCTGCCGCCAAAAATACCGTCGACATCGCCCGTTGCATAAGCTTGGCCAGATAACCCAGAACCAATTAAGGTGGGAATATGCCAGCGGATATAATCCCAACTGCCTGATTGATCGCCAGTCCAAGTGACCGCATAACGCTGAATACCTGCCCACCCCATCACGGTCCAGATAAAAGGGCGCGCAGGAGAATTTTGCCAAATCCCTGCGGCAGCAGCGGCATTTGCATTCATGGCAAATTGATAACCTTGACCTGTCCATGCAACATCTAGCTTCTGCGCTCGCGTACCGGCAGTTCCGACTTCCCAAGCGATTTTATCGACACCGTTTTCAGTCCAAAGCCCGGTTTTAAAACCGTATTTAGCAAGGCCTGCAACAACTTCGGGTAATTTTGTGTAGCCGCAGCCATAGCCGTCATTCGGTAAAATCCAGCCGCCCGGCATATCATGTTCTCGATATTTTTTTGCAGCTGAATCAATCACATCTGGTGTAGTCCCCGTCGGCCCATCCCGCCAATTGTTCGGTACAGTACCAGGCTTTCGACTATTGTCGGCGTCGTTGTAACAATCGGCATCACCATATTCAAAGGCCCAGCGCGGCAGTAACCGCGCGCGCCCAGTTAATGCGGTATAAGCATTCAGTACCCCAGGTAAGTCGTTGGCCACAAAGTAATAACTATCAAAGTAGCCAATTTGATGACTGAGACTGCTGTAATCATCAGCACGAAAATCATAGCTGCCGTTACTCCAGGTATTGCGCAACACGCCATAACCTCGATTAGAGAGAAAAAATGGTGCAGGGCTTGGCCTATCTCCTTCTTCCCAACCGCCAGAATAAGAAATCTCCATTACTTGCCCTTTAAAAGCAAACTGACCATTTTGTTGGCCGCCCCCAAAAAACTGCTCCGTTGCATCGCTACTTAATGTTTGTACCGTGCTGGTTTCGCTGAGGTTTAATGGTTGGGTCTCTTGCCAGATCAATTTGCTACCCTGAGCGTTATAAAGTGCCAAGCGCAGTGGTTTTTTGTAGATGCGCAATACATATTCGGATGTTTGCACCAAATAATGGCTAGTATTTTCAGATAGTTGGTAGTTAATCGTTTCGATTTTTTTGTTCAAAACAATCGGGGCAGGGCTATTTTCTGCTTCAGCTGAAACACCGGCAAGTGCGGTTTCTACTCGAAAAACTTGAGGGTTTATGAAACTCAGTTTGACTTGTAGTTGTTGGTCTGTCGTTAACTGCAGATGCGAAGGAAATGGAGTTATTTGCTGCAAATTGCCAATAGCTTTGGCGTCAATCGTGAAGCTAACTAGCAATAGACCTGTTTGCAAACTCCATAACGCGTGTCGAATTAGAAACTTCAGCATTTCCTAGCCTCAATAATCGGATGATTAGTTGTATTGTGCCGTTTACTCTTGAGGTTTTAGCACATTTAGCAAAAGACAGCAGGTACTCACCTTCAGGTTGCTGTCATTGCTTTCATTTCGTTTTGTTTTTTGCATTCGGTTAATTGAATGTAATGGTTTGCAGTTGTTTCGTACATACCGCAAATATTTGTCACAACATTTTCCAATTTAGTATGGATTTTAAGTATAAAAGGTTTTCGAATGTTTTTGAAATATTGTTATTGCTTTTGTTTTCTATGTTTTTTTTGCGGAACAACGACTAAATTTTCGCTGAGCCGCTTTTCTGCTGTTGCTTACAAGCGTTCGATCAGTTATTCCTAATCACAATAAATTACAAATTTTCGTTATTCATCCGTGTAATGTGAATTTTGTTAACTTTCAAAGAGACATCATTGAAAGAATATAAAAGGTGCAACTAATAGCACTCTAAGTGAAGCAGGGGAGTAGAATTTGGAACTTTTAAATACTATAGAAAGGCAGCACGAGATTGTAAGGCTCACTAATGCTAAAGGAAAAGTGGCAGTGACCGAATTAGCACAGCGTTTTGGCGTATCTGAGGTCACTATTCGCAGTGATTTAGCGATGTTAGATAGTAAAAAGCTGCTGATCCGCTCACGTGGCGGCGCTATGGTTAATGATGATTTAAGCCGAGAGTTATCACTCAAAGAGAAAAAACAAAAAAATTCTGAGCTTAAACAACGGCTTGGTTTGGCAGTAGCCGACCTTATCCGTGATGATGAGCGAATTATCATCGATTCAGGAACCACAACAGAAGAAGTCGCGGCCAATTTACGTGAACATCGCAATTTGGTGGTGATGACAAACGGCCTAAATATTGCGACTGAACTCGCACAACTTGATAAAGTTGAAGTGTTGATTACTGGCGGCACCTTGCGTAAAAAATCGATGTCTTTTTATGGCTCGCAGGCGGAACAAGCATTAAAACTTTATCAGTTTGATAAATTGGTTCTAGGCGTTGATGGTTTTGATATTCACAGCGGTTTATCCACCCATTTTGAAGCCGAAGCGAGTTTGAATCGATTAATGTGCGCCGCGGCTCGCGAAATTATTGTGGTCACGGATTCTTCCAAATTTACCAAACGATGTTTACATGTGATTTGTCAGCCGGCAGCTGTCCATACCTTAGTAACAGACTCCGCAATTCCAGACGATTATGTCGCTGAGTTAACTCGTCTAGGCGTGCAGGTGATTGTTATTCCAATTGTTGATGCTTGAACCGTTTGCGAATGATGCAGATAAATTGCAGGCAAAATGCCGTACTCAACAGTTACTGCAACAGCCGATGTTATCTGCAATCTGCTTAATTAGCTTGTGCTTAATTCTTTACAGCGTGCGGCCAGCTTGACACTTTCGGTTTAGACGTCAGGATGGCCATATTTTGGCGTTGGGGGTTGATGCGGTATATTGTCATCAGCAGCAACGACAGCCCGTGTAGAGGTGCTTCTGATGGTTTATGGTTTGGATATCGGTGGCACTAAAATGGAGCTTACGATATTTGATGCAATGCTCAACATTCAATACCGCTGGCGTATTGCGACCCCCAGTACAGACTATCGTACCTTTTTGCAGACCATTCGTCAGCAAATTGCGCTTGCAGATGAATATGTTGCGAGAATGAGTACGCAACTATCTACCGCTTTCCTTTTTGAATCGAGAGGTTCCATTCAAACTGCGAGTCTCAACCCTTGTGACCTGGCAAAGCCGCCACTTGGCATCGCTATGCCAGGAGTGCAATTAGAGAGCGGCCGCTTAGTTTCTTCCAATATTCAGTATCTTAATCAACAAGTGGTGATGTTGGACCTGATTCGTCAGTTAAAAAGACCGGTTGCAATCGGCAATGATTGTCGGCTATTTGCATTATCGGAGGCGAAATTGGGCGCAGGTCGAGGTTTTCGCCGTGTGCTAGGGGTGGTGCTTGGCACTGGTGCTGGGGCGGGTTTTTGTATTGATGGTGAATTGCTGGCTGGGACGCAGGGGGTGGCAGGGGAATTTGGGCATCAATCAATCGCTGCGCGTGTGGTAGCGAAATATCAATTACCTCTTTTCGAATGTGGCTGTGGTTTAGTCGGTTGTGTGGAAGGTTATATTTCCGGAGCAGGATTGGGAAGACTCTACCAACACTTTGGCGGAACTGTTGCTTGTAGTCACCAATGGCTGCGCTCTTTTCGCTTGGGGTGTGAAGCAGCGCATTTAGCATTTGATTGTTATCTTGCAGCGCTTGGCGCTGCTTTGGCTGCGCAGGTGCTCGCCTATGAACCGGAAATAATTGTGGTTGGTGGCGGCTTGTCGGAAATTACCGAAATTACCAGAGAGTTGCCATCGGTGCTGGCTAGCCATTTGTTTAGCGGAGTCAAGCTTCCGCAATTTCAAGTCGCAGAGTTTGGTGCAACTAGCGGCGGCCGCGGGGCGGCTTTGGCTGTTTTAAATCATTTGCATGGGTAAATCATGCTCATTGAGCAATCGCGGTAACTGCCGTACCTCTTTTTAGCTGCTTTAGGTCACTAAGAACGTCCAGCATCTATTTGGTGCTAATTTGGAAAAAATTCGTATCACAACATGACAAATGGTTGTTTTGTGACCATGCTTTGTGCAAGAAAAGAATAGTGGTTGTCTTTTATTAATGGTCTTTTGTTAATGCGACCTAAAATTGCACTTTATTGCAGGACAATTCAGCATGGTGGCTCGAAGCAAATTAGGGGTTTGGGGTCTTCCCGCATTAGTGTTTCTTTCTGGGGCAATTCTGTCGTCGTGGGCTGGATATTGGTTAGATCGAGAGTTTCAGCTCGAAAATGATGCCGAGTTTTTGCGGCTGACTGAGCAAATCAGTCACGAAATCGAACAGCGCTTTCGACTACCCATTTATGGCTTGAACGGTGCTCGCGGGGTCTACGCTGCCAGTGAGCAAGTGACACGAAAAGATTTTAAAGCCTATGTTCTATCGCGAAATATGAAATCTGAATTTCCTGGGGTTAGGGGGTTTGGGTTCATTGAGCGAGTCCCACTGGTTCAGTTACCGGAATTTTTAGCAAGAACCAGAGCGGATGGTGCTGCTGATTTTCAGATCAAACAATTGACCCCAAGAAACGGTCACGATTTACTGGTCATTAAATACATCGAACCTTTGCTGAAAAATTTACAAGCGCTCGGGTTGGATGTGGCGTCTGAACAGCAACGTCGTTTGGCTGCGGAACAGGCAATAACATCAGGAAAGCCGACCATCACCGGCCCTATTGTACTCTTGCAAGACAACCTAAAAACCGCAGGCGTATTGCTTTACGTGCCAATTTACCAAAAACCTGATATCTCAGGTTTGCATACCCGCAGTAAAGAACGTTTAGTTGGCTTGCTGTATGCGCCGTTGGTGGTGAGGGAATTACTGGAGGGAATGCAGCCTGGAACGGAGCAATTAGTGCATTTCAAGCTGATTGATGCCGATGCTAACACCCCCGCGGAATTTTACGATAATTTAGAATTGCTGGCGTTGAAACAGCATCAATTTCCGGCGTTTAGCCGCGAGCAACTCATCCAGTTGCCAGGACGAGCTGCCAAGATCCAATTCTCTAGTATGCCTGCTTTTGAAAAGTCGCTCGATACATCGGCGCCTTGGGCTTTGACTATTATTGGTTGGGTGTTATCACTGGCGTTGAGTCTGTTGCTTTGGCAACAAATGGAAAGGCGAGCGCGAGCTGAGCAGCTGGCAGAAACTATGACCTCCGAAATTGAGCGCTTGGCATTAGTCGTTAAGCGCACCGCTAATGCCGTAGTGATCACCGATGTGCATCGCAAAATTTCTTGGGTTAATCCCGCGTTTGAAAGATTGACAGGGTTTACTGAATTAGAAGTATTGGGTCGAAATCCTAGCTTTTTGCAAACCGAACAAACCAATCCTGACGAATTGGCCCGCTTGACAGCACATTTGAAAGCCGGTGTTGCCTTTCGTGGGGAGTTACTGAATCGCAATAAATTCGGTCAAGATTATTGGATTGATTTAGAAATCCAACCCATCTTAGACGATGGTACTCGGATTTCCGGTTTTATGGCGATCCAAACTGACATCACAGATCGCAAGTTAACCCAGCAACGTTTGGAAACTGCCATTCGTGATAATCAAGCATTGTTAAGCACCTTGCACTTGCATTCTATTGTTTCGGTCACGGATCAACGAGCCATCATGTTGGAGGTTAATGATGCTTTTTGTGAACTTTCCGGTTATTCCCGTGCTGAGCTTATTGGTCAGAACCAATCCATGCTGAGTTCGGGAAACCACCAACCGGAGTTTTGGCGGGAAATGTGGTTACAGGTTTCATCGGGTAGTCCTTGGCATAGTGAGATATGTAATCGCGCCAAAAATGGCAGCTTGTTTTGGTTAGATACCACCATAGCGCCCTTCACCGATGAGGCGGGGCGCATTGTCCGGTATATCACGATAAGTCGAGATATTACCCAAAGTAAACGGCAACAACATGGTTTACAAAGTGCTCGTGACCAGTTGAAAAAAGCCATTGAAATTGCTGATTTAGCGACATGGAGTTGGGAGCTTAGTGATGACAGTCTGCATTGGGATGAGCGCATGTATCGGCTCTATGCCCTCAGCGATGAAGAGCGTTCACAGCCATTGCTGTATCGCACTTGGCGAAGCCGGTTACATCCTGATGACTTGCCGGAGGTTGAACGGCAGCTGCATTTGGCACTGCAAGGGCAAGCAGCATTTCATCCCGCGTTCCGTATTTTCGATCAAGAGGGAAAAATTCGTTACATCCAAGCGGCAGCGCAAGTTGAGACCGATCTTAGTGGCCAAGTGGTGAGGATGCAGGGTATTAATCGTGACATTACCTTGGATAAACAAGCTGAGGAGTTGTTACGAGCAGCCAAACAAGCGGCGGATATTGCGAACAGGGCAAAGTCGGAGTTTCTAACGAATATGAGTCATGAGTTGCGTACCCCCATGAATACGCTGCTGGGAATGATGACTTTGCTTAGGCGCACAGAGTTGACGACCCAACAACGTGATTATGTCGAAGAGAGTGATACTGCTGCTCGCTCTCTGTTAGGTGTACTTGATGACATTCTTGATTTTTCTAAAATTGAAGCCGGCAAAATGGAGTTGGAAATACTGCCTTTTGCCATTGATCCCTTATTCCAAGATGTCTGTGTAATTATGGCGGCTAATGTCAAAGCAAAGCCAGTACAGTTGTGGTGTGAGATTGATCCACAAGTCCCAGCGAAATTGCATGGTGATGCGCTACGGTTGCGGCAAGTTTTAATCAATCTGACTGGGAATGCGGTTAAATTTACCGAACAAGGTCATATTGTGCTGAAAATTAAACGCTTAAAGGCTGCATGGCCGCAAGTCCGCCTTTGCTTTTCAATCAAGGATTCGGGTGTTGGTATTGATCCGCAGCGGCGTCAGGCAATTTTTGACGGTTTTAGTCAAGCGGAAAATACTATCTTTCGACGCTACAGCGGGTCTGGTCTTGGTGTCGCGATAAGCCAGCGACTCATTAAAATGATGGGCGGGGATCTAGAGGTGCAAAGCGTTGTAGGCAAAGGCAGTGTATTTTCTTTTGAACTGACTCTCGATGCTGTAGGGGCTGAGGATTCGACCGTCAGTAATCAATTTAGCTGGCCGCAATTAGTTTTATTGTGTCCAGATGATTTCAAACGAGATCACTGGCAACATGTGCTTGCCGATATGACCCCAAAACTGCAGTCTTGTTTGCATTTACCTGCGCTGCGCCAATTGTTGCAGGCTTCACCTCAGGCGGTCGTGCTCCTTGATTGGGGTGATGAGCAGCAAGAAGCTATGCTCAATCTCAAAGATGCATTTCCGGACGTGCGCTGGATAGCGCTGACCACGCTAATTCAGCGCGAAACGCTTAGTACGCAACGTCAAGTTGATGCATGCCTCGTTCAGCCGTTTACCCATGGTATGTTGGCAGAAGCGATTGCTCGTTGTGCGGATACTAAATATCCGCAAAGTGGTTTGTTAGGTGCTCAAACGTCAGCGCGCTTAGCTGGCTTGGTTATCCTCTTGGTCGAAGACAATCTAGTGAATCAAACAGTGGCTGCAGAGCTTCTTAAAGCTGAAGGGGGTGAACTTATCTGTTGTCATGATGGCGAGCAGGCTATAGCCGCATTAAATACCAGTGTTCGGATACCTGATGTTATTTTGATGGATTTACAGATCCCTAATCTTGATGGTTTTGCGACTACTAAACTCATAAAAAGTAGCTCGCGATATGCTGAGATACCGGTTATTGCGATGACTGCAAACGCATCGGAGGAAGAGCGTCAGCAATATTTGGCGGCAGGGATGGTCGCTCATATTAGTAAACCTTTCAGCATTGAAGCGCTGGTGACATTACTCCAAGGTTATCGCGCGATACAGACTCAATCCACGGGCGATACTGTCTTGGCAAAAGGTGAGGACTTACGCCTAGCTAAGATGGCGGTTGCCCCTGCTGAAATATCGGCGTCCTTGCGGCATTTAGCTGAGGCTGCCGGCATTGATTGGGATTTGACACAGCAACGTTTAGATGGTCAGCTGGCATTTTATTTGAAAATGTTACCTGCGTTCATTAGAAGCCTTGAACAGATTTCACGTGAGCTTGGACAAAGTCTTCCAGACAATATCACGGCATTATTGCACTTGAGTCACAAATTAAAAGGCAGTGCCGCGCAAATGGGGTTACAAGAACTTGCGGAGCTTGCCGCACAGTTCGAGCAACAACTCAAAGAGCAGCAGACCCTCACCGAAGAGGAGTTGCTTGGCTTTAGTCGATTTGTCCAATCGAGTGTTGATGCCTTGTTGCAATTCAGAGCTGCACTGCCAGCAGAATGGATCCGAAACTAGATTGATGAAATATAGTTAAGCTGTTTTTATCCACAATCGGCTTGGTGATGATCTTTAGCGTTATCGTGCACGTAACTAGAAGTAATTGATCTTGTTAATGCAGACTTATGCCATGAATAAATTTTGTTTAATGATAGTGATTTTATGTTTAGCCAGTTGTACCGGTGTTCCTAAAGGCGTAGAACCGGTTAAACCTTTTGTCTTAGCGAGTTATCTTGGAACATGGTATGAGATTGCACGGCTGGACCATAGTTTCGAGCGGGGTTTAACCGACGTAACTGCACAATATAGCCTGCGAGCAGATGGTGGTGTGCAGGTGAGAAATCGCGGATTTAACGGCGAGGAATCAAAATGGCAAGAGGCACAAGGAAAGGCTTATTTTGTCGATGGTACTGATGTCGGCCGTTTAAAAGTTTCATTCTTTGGACCTTTTTATGGTGCTTATAACATCGCCCGCTTGGCGCCGGATTATTCTATGGCGTTGGTTGTTGGGCCTGATTTAAGCTATGGCTGGATTTTGTCGCGCACTGCGACACCAGATGTAGCTTTACTTGCGAGTTTTAAAAAAACAGCCAGTGATTTAGGCATTAGCACCACCAGTTGGATTATGGTGACCCAGAGTATTCACAAATAGCCCCAGTCGTTTGTTTAGAGAGCGGCGTTGCCGCCATCGACTGACTGATGCTTACGTAATAGTACCTTGATATATCGCGACAACGCTTCTAATTCATGTTGGCAGTCTTGATGTTCTTTTAATTGAGTTTCTGCAAGTAATGCCAGTTGGCTTAAAGTCCCAAATTCAAGGCATGCTGCTGTTCCTTTAAGCTTATGCAGTAACAACATCTGGTCGTCTGTAGCCGCATGTTGTAACTGATAAAATTGTGCTTCTAGGCTCTGTACGAAGCAGGTTTGCAGTTCGTCCCAAGCCGTTGCGTTTTCTTCGGCGAGTTCAGTAACCTCGTTGTCGCCATTTAGCCTTTCAGTACTATGGCTTGTCGTTAATGGCGTCGCTAATGCCAACGTTTGGGAAGAAATTGGTAAAAGTAAGTGGTAAACTGCTGCAATTAAAGTCTTTGCATCAACCGGTTTTGTGAGTACTTGTTGTCCGCCTGCTGCCAATATCTCATGTTGCTTTTGGGGTTGGACGTCAGCAGTTAGTGCTATAACTGGGATCATTATACCGTTTAAGCGCAACGCTTTTAGTGTACTTAAACCGTCACGCACGGGCATATGCATATCTAATAACAGCAAATCGACTGGCTGTGCATTGATAATGTTAAGAGCGTCATCGCCATTGGCGGCTTGGATAATATGCGCGCCAGTTGCCAATAACATCGATTGAAACAAAGTACGAAGTTCTGCCACATCATCAACGATTAATATTGTTAGATTTGCCAGCGCCTGTGGCGGCGCTAAGACCTCGTGATAATTGTTGTTGACTGGAGCTTCGCTGCTGATGGTCACAGGCATGGTTAAACTGAAGGTACTGCCTTCGCCAAGCTTGCTTTGCAGGCTTAATGTGGCATCGAGGAGTTCAGCTAAGCGCTGGCAGATATAAAGTCCAAGGCCGGTCCCGCCAAATTGACGTGTTGTACTAACATCCGCTTGTTCAAAAGCTTGAAAAATCCGTTGTTGTTGCTCCTCGCTAATGCCTGCACCGCTGTCTGCAATTTGTATGGTTAAAAGCGGCGCCTGATAATCCACTTGCAATCGGACAAAACCTGTTTGGGTAAATTTGACTGCATTGCTGATGAGGTTCATCAAAATTTGTTGTAAACGGAAACTGTCGGTCACGATCAATTTCGGTAGGTTGTCGGCAATTTGTAGCTCTGCTCCAAGTCCTTTATTACTGGTCAATAATTGCAATGTTGATGCTAATTGGGTGAAAAGTTGCGGTAAATCTACAGGCGTAGGGTCGAGACGAAGTTTACCCTCTTCAATTTTAGCGGTGTCTAGGATGTCATTGACAATATGAAGGAGAAACTTGCTGTGATCTTGAATCGCTTTTAACTGTTGCTGGGCAACCACAGATAAGTGCTCAGCATGCATTTGTTCGGCGTATCCTTGGATAACACTTAATGGCGTGCGTAATTCATGACTCATATTTGCCAAGAAACGGCTTTTAATCAAAGCGAGTTCATTGGCTTTGTCACGCTCGTTTGCCAGTTCCCGAGTTCTTGCCTGCACCCGCAGTTCGAGCTCGTCGGAAAGTTGGGTTTTTTCATGTAATACTTGTTGAATTTGTCGATGCGCTTGAGAAATTCGTCGTTGCATGCGGTTGAAGCTGTGTTGCAATTCATCGAACTCGATGGCGCTTGCTCGGTGGGAAATACTTTCAATTTGAGTTTTATCTGGCTCCAATCGCTCTAAAGAATGGATGACATGACTTAGTGTTTCAGTATAACTGCGGACAAATTGACGGCTCGAGTAGCGCATCAATAACACCATCAATGCCAGAGTGAGTTGTGCAAGTGCTTGATAAAATTCATAACGAAGATACAACTGCGCCATTTCACTATATTGCAGCAAGGACCAATCAGTTTGCGCAATCGTTGTTTGTTGTAGCATATGCTCGCCAGAGCGACTTAATGCGACTGGTTGAACAGGGTTAAACCATGAATCTGCATACAGTTGAAAATGAGCAACAAGTTGATTGCGCTCTAAATCTAACTGCTGACCTAAGGGCGTTTGTTGTTGATCTTGACCCCATAATTTCAATTGTGCGCCATCAATTAACACAAACTGATAATTTGTTTGGGCTTGTGGTAGGGTGAATTGGCGAGTTAACCGCTCCAGTGACACGGAGACCTCGAGCACCCCAGCAAACTTTTGTTGGTAAAACAGTGGCACGGAAACGGCAAATAGCAGGTCTTTCCCTAATTGTTGTCCTCTAAATACATTACTGACCATCGGTTTTAAGGTGGTTTTCGGCACACTGAAATACTCTCGATGCGCTACAGAAGAATTTCGAATATCCGCGGCAATAAACTCCTTATAAAACCCCATCACAATGCCATTAGCATCGGTGCGCAGTGCCGAAATAAATGCTGGATTTGATTTGACTAATTCTCTTAACAACTCATCTTGAGAGACTTTATCCAAATGCTGCCGAGTTAATTCTAATTGCTTTACAAATCCGGTGAGTTGACTACTGATATCTGCGCTCACTTGCTGGTTTAATTGCGATTGATTGGCATTGTTTTTCGCTAGATCGAGCACGGTAGCCCCATGCAATGCCGCCAAGATCAAAAAAGATGCCGGGACTGCTGAGTACGTAGCGATGCGTGACGCTAATTGGTGTTGTAGGGTTTGTCGACTGCGCTCGGCTTTGGATGCGGTCACATCAAGCAACATTTTTGCACCAGCACAGTTGAGGTAAAAATTACTGCTGAATAAAAAAGCGGACAGACTCAGGTAAAGAGGGTCGAGCGTTGGTTTGTGGTAATCCAGGACGAAGATGACAAAAAGCCAATATGCGCTGACAGACATGACTAAGCGCAGTGGCTGAAAGTAACGGGCAGGCCAGAAAAACACCAGTTGCGCCATCGCGATTAACCAAATCAGCCCCACCTGCAAAGGTAACATCACGAGCCACAAACTAATTGCACCAGCCCAGACGCCAAGGCGCATGGTCAGCAGCATTGGCGCTATTAAACCAAGTAATAGCGGGGTGACATCACTCAGTTGCAGGCTTAAGCTGTTTGCTAGATAACCGGCAAGGCTAACCCCAGTAAAAAATACACTTGAGGTGAACCATCCCTTGGCATTCATCTTAAGTTACCAAAGCGAATGCAGTTGGCCCGATCCGGCTTGCTGCCATAATTTAGTGAATTCTTGATGCA
Organism: Alteromonadaceae bacterium; assembly: GCA_041914845.1. Taxonomy (GTDB): domain Bacteria; phylum Pseudomonadota; class Gammaproteobacteria; order Enterobacterales; family Alteromonadaceae; genus Pararheinheimera. The sequence continues at coordinate 89,485 of JAYSCP010000001.1, read as the reverse complement.
AAAATTGTGGTACTTGCGCTGGCAACGCGCTTATCTGCTTGGCAGTCAGTTGCAACCAAAGTAACCGACTGCAGTGCATACATGCTGCGATGACGCTGCTGTCATCAGGTAAATCACGCAGTTGTTGTTGGGTTAAAACGGCATGACTTAGTGCCGGTTCAAAGCCCCATAGCGTGAGTAAATAAGCGGTGATGACATCGCCATCAGGCCAAAACTCGCTGACATGGGACTTATTATTGCTTGGGGAGTCAGATTGTGATGCCAGCACTAAATGCCCAAGTGCACACAACAGCGTGCCCATGAAAATTTGGTCCTGCAACTTTGGTGAGACATCGCTTTGACGAGCTAGTACTTTCGCTATTGATGCTTGTTGCCAGGCTTGGGTTAAGATTTGCTGATGCGCTTGCGCAGCTAATTTGCCAGCGAGCTGCTGATGACAATATAAATTGGCAGCAAGCCCTAGCACTAATTCGAAACCAAGACGTAATAAAGCCTCGTCGATGGCATTTGTTGCACGGCTGTACCCCATAAATGGTGAGTTCGCTAATTGCAATATGCGTCCCACCAACACCGGATCTTTGCTAACCACCGCGCCTAGTTGCTGTAATTGCGCAGTCGGATCTTTGCACAGTTGCTGTAATTGATAAAAATGAGCTGGCAGAATTGGCAATTCTGCCATCTGTCCTAACCGCAGCCGAGTCTCGTTTGGCATAGGCAAAAGTGCTAAGCGTTCTGCACATTGAAAAACTCGAATAAAATCGTTATCTGTAAAGGGTTTCGCTAAGAAATGATGGATCAGCGAGCAATCGTTCACCACGACTTCTGCAGAGGTGTCGGCGGTTAATAGTACTCTGACCGCAGCTGGTTGGTGCTGTTTGACAGCCTCTAGGACTATTTCACCTTGTAAAATGGGCATCATTCGATCAGAGATAACCATCTGCAGTTTTTCAGCAGACGGTAGCTTGGCGATTAAAGCATGAGGGTCGACAAAATATTCAATATGCCAATGCGGAACTAGTCGCTTAAGTGTGCGCTGCAACGCTCGGATGATAAATTCGTCGTCATCAACGATGTATGCAGTAAATTCATGCATTAATGAGGATCTCCGCTTAACATCGCGTGTAATGGCTGATGCTGAGTCAATTCAAAAAAGCGTCCTGCATCAACAGGTTTGCTGTACAGATAGCCTTGAGCATAGTTGCAATTCATCTGAGTTAGCAAATCATGCTGCTCTTTAGTTTCTATTCCTTCGGCAACTAATGAGATGCCCAGTTCATGGCTCATCCGAATAATGTTACGCACCATACTTTGCGTTGCTAATGAGTGCTCGATATCGTTAATGATGCTCCGATCAAGTTTAACGACATCAACTGGCAATTTGGTGAGATAAGATAAAGAAGAATACCCGGTACCAAAATCATCAATAGCTATTGAGAATCCTGCATCTCTTAGTGCTTGTAATTGGCTTAAACCAAATTCAAAGTGTTCCATGACTGCAGTTTCGGTTAACTCTAGTTGCAATTGGGCAGGTTTGATTGCGAATTCTTTGAGTAGTGCGATGATGTTGTCGATGAAATCACGATTTTGTAGCTGCACTGGCGAAATGTTGACTGCAAGCTGCGGTAAATCTAATCCGGCATCTCGCCATATCACCATTTGCATAAGTGTGTTACGAATCACCCAAATGCCAAGCTCGTGAATTTGGCCATCGCGTTCTGCAATCGGAATAAATATTGCTGGGGAGACAACACCAAGCTCGGGATGAGTCCAGCGGAGCAGGACTTCTGCGGATTCAATCTGGTGAGTGTCCAAATTGATTTTGCATTGATAGGCGAGCTGCAGTTCATCTTCACTCACCGCTTCGTAAAGTGCGTTACTAATCTGATACTGTAACTTTCTTGATTCAATGTAACGGCGATCGTAACGCAACATAAAATGGTTCTGAGAGCGGTTCTGTTGGCTACGAGCGGCTTGTCTTGCCTGATGGATCAGTGTTTTGGCATCAACACCATCATCTGGGGCAATGCTGTAACCGAGGTTAAAGCGGACATGGACGGCTTTATCTTGAATGACTTGTGGTTTTTCAAACTCTTGCAGCGCACTGTGGACGATTTCTTGTAGTTGGGCTTCGTGGCGCCACTTTTGCACAATCAACACAAATTGATCGGCAAACAGGTAGGCAAGCTTGCCACGATTTTTGGTTTGGTGCAGTAAATGGCTGCCGAGTTTCGCCACCAGTTGATCTGCGCCTTGAAAGCCGAGCGCATGATGCACGTCACTGAAGTTGCGAATGTCTAAGTACACAACCGCAAGTGGTCTGGATTCTGCAGCAAGTAACAGATCAATTTCCTGCAACAGATGAATTTGATCTAAAACCTCCGGCATATCTGCAAATTGCTCGGTGACATGAGAAACCGATTGGACCGCTTCAACCCGCAGTAAATAATGGCTGTCATCACTCAGTTGATGGATCAGTTCCAGGGGGATGCCTTGTTGCGTACTAACAGTCATGCTTAAACTGTGTTTTTGTAAAAATGCAACCAAGTGCTCGATTTCGATCGCGTGAAACAAAGAGCTTAAAGTGGCTTGCTGCAATTCAAAGGTCGATAGTCCGAGGATCTTTTGTCCTGCGGCATTAAATCGAATTAAGCGGCCACTGCGATCAAATTCCAGTAAGGCATCTTGGCTGCCAATCAGTAGTTGGGTACGTAAATTTTGTTGTCGAGTGTCGTCATATTTGGCGAACGCGGCTTCGATATCTGCCAGTAGCTGGGTTTCAAGCCATGGTTTTTGCAGGAACTTAAACGCAAGTCCACTATTAAGCACTTCAACAACTGAATTAAAATCAGCATAAGCACTTAAAATCATTGCTACTGCATGCGGAGATTGCTTGCGCGCCATATGCAAAAATTCAGCGCCATTAATTTCGGGCATCCGAAAGTCGGTAATAATGACCTTAATGTCCTGCTCTGACAGCATCAATAAAGCATCGTTGGCATTTTGGGCGCAATAAACCTCATAGCCGGCACGGCGCAACATCCGCTCTAACGCCCGTAATATATTTAATTCGTCGTCGACTAACAATATTCCGGACTGCATAAGCAAACTCCCATGGAAACGGACGAGATGACTATTTCTTAGTTAAAAGCTGTGCGGTTAAATTGATTAGCTCTTGATTATCAAATGGTTTTTTCAAATATGCATCAGCACCTAATGCCATCGCGTGCTGTAAATCGACATCATCAAGGCCTGATATGACGATTACTTTTAACTCAGTTAGTTCAGCGCGTTGTCGGATAAACTGTAGCACTTCAAAACCATTCAACCCCGGCATGTTAATATCCAAAGTCACTAAAGCTGGACCTTCGCTCATTAAGCTAACGCCCGCGGCAAATCCATCTTTTGCGGTTGCTACTTGATAGCCATAATTGATAAATAGCCGTTTTAGTGATTTCAAATACCCTTCTTCATCATCGATAACCAATATTTTCGGCAGCGAAAGTGTTTGGAAGTCAGCGGGTACTGGGATTTGGAATTTTTTCAGGAACACCAAAAAGTCTTCCAAGACCACACGATAATTTCCGCGCCCCGGTAGCTTGTGGCCTTTTAAATCACCATTGGCTATCCAGCGACTTACTGTCCGTTGATGGACATCACAATAGGCTGCTATCTCACTTGGCTTTAAAGTTTTCATCAAAGATAGGACCTTTTAAAATTGACGACTATTATCCAATACTCTAGCATAAATATATTGGAAGACAAATAGGACAAGAAAGACAGGTTTTTGTCTTTTCCTAGCGAAAGCGTACTTGCGCTCTAAGGAGCCGACGATGACTACCGATGCGATGAATACGGTAAAGCAAAAAGTATTATGTGTTGATGATGAGGTAAATATCCTCAAGTCTTTACGTCGACTTTTTATTACTGAGCCCTTGGAGTTAATGGCTGCTAGCAGCGGTGCTGAAGCGCTTGAGTTAATGAATCATCATCAATTTGATCTGATCATCAGTGATATGCGGATGCCATCGATGGATGGCGCTGAATTTTTAACGCGGGCCTATCAGATCCAGCCCGAGAGCTATCGGATTTTAATGACCGGTTATGCGGATATTCAATCAACCATTGCAGCGGTGAATAGCGGGAAGATCAGTCGATATATTGCAAAGCCTTGGAATAACCAGGAACTGATTATTGCGGTACAAGATGGTCTAAAATTAGTGATGTTGCAAAAGCACAATCACGCATTGCAGCAACAAGTCCTTGAGCAAAATCGTCAGCTAAAGTTGCTCAACCAAGATCTAGAAAATCGCGTGGAATTGCGAACTACCCAGCTCAAACAAATTCTGACGCAACTGAAGTTCAGCATGAAGCAGGTGGAAAACCAAAATCAATCGCTGATGAAAGTGTTGTATAACCAAATCAATGTCAATCCACTGATAGATGGACAGTTTGCTCTTCGTTTAAGTTATCTGTGTCGCAATTTAGCTCGACACATGGGATTGTCGCCGCAACAACAAGAACATTTAGCTCTGGCGGGCATGCTTTCTGAAATCGGCTTATCTGGCTTACCGCCAACGTTGTTGAGTAAACCGACCCGAACCTTGGATGAGAATGAATGGTTGCGATATCGTGAGCACACCCGTTTTGCCGAGGAGATTTTATCACCGGCAACGGCAATGGCGCCTGTTGCAGAAATAATCCGCCATCAGTATGAGGTATTTAATGGTAGTGGTTATCCTGATCAATTAAATGCTGAACATATTCCATTAGGTTCTCGCATCCTCGCCGTAGCCCGTGATTATTATGGGTATTTAAATGGTCGTCTTTTGCCAAGGCGTATTGATGCCAACAATGCTCTTCGGATGATGCGTCAACAACAAGGTGCAATTTATGATCCACTGGTGTTGATGGCTTTATCAGAAATCAGTGCCGGGGCTGTGCCGGTTGAAACCGTCCGCTCACCGTCATTAAGCGGCAGTTTATCGCTTGATCAGTTACAACCGGGTATGAAACTCAAAGCAAACGTCTACAATCAAAAGAACATGTTATTGCTACCTGAGGGGCAGATTTTGACTGAAGCTGTACTCACCAAATTACGTCGGTTACTTTCAGGTAGCCATGCTGAGTTATTGTTTTTAGTGGAGCAAGCGGATGTGACAGTCGAGAATCAGGAGTCACCTTAAATGACCTTCAAAATCCGCACTGCAGTGACTTCGGCAAGTACCATCGCCGAACTTGAACAAGAGTTGCTGCTACAGTTGCAAAATCAGCACCAAGCGGATTTGAGTTTTGTCTTTGGCAGTTCCTTGCAAATGAAGCAATTTTCCGCACTGAGCTCAGTGGCTGCATTGTCCAAATTTTGGATTGGCGGAAGTTCTTGCTGTGGCGTGATGAGTGATCAAACGATTGATTTATACCCAGATACTTTGGCGGTTTTGCAGATTTTTGATGCCAACGGATATTATGGGGTTGCAACAGAATCGCTGACTGGCCGCGATGTTAGAACCACTGCGAGAAATGTCTTAATCCAAGCTTTGCAACAGGCCAAAAAATCTGGTGAGCAACCCGCGATGGTATGGTGCTATCAAGCTCCTGGATATGAAGAGGCCGTGTTAGCTGGATTTTCTGATGTCTTAGGTTCAGGTGTCCCTGTTTATGGGGGAAGCAGTGCGGATGACGATATCAGTGGCAATTGGAGTCAACTTGGTGGCACTTATGGCCACGATATGTTAGTGGTCGCGGTACTTTTTCCATCAGTAGCTATCGCTGGATATTTTGGCTCAGGCTATCGTTTAACGGGCGAAACAGCGATTGTTACCAAAGCGGTTGGTCGTGAACTTATCGAAATTGATCAGCAACCGGCCGCAGATGTTTATCGCCGCTGGCTTGGTTTACCTGCTTTTAGTCCTTTTGCGCGCACGATGGTGCTTTCGCAAAGTTCCTTTAACCCTATTGGGCGAATCGTACAAGGTGATGAGCAGCAACCGCTGACGTTATTAAGTCATCCTGCCTATGTCGAAGCAGATCAGCGTTTGGGTTTATTTTCTACCGTGAATGAAGGTGAGAGAATTTATTTGTTAGCAGGGAATGCCCAGGAGTTGGCAGAAAAAGCTGGTGAGGTCGTGGCGATGGCTGCTCGCCAGTTATTAGCGACAGGGCAATTACCTACGGCTGCGCTAATCGTCTTCTGTGGCGGTTGTATGTTAGCTATTCCTGAAAGCATGCCGATAGTTTTACAAGGCATCCGCCGACAATTGCCAGAATTGCCGTTTATTGTCACTTTTACTTTTGGTGAACAGGGCTTTTTCTCTGATGGCACTAATCGCCATGGCAACTTAATGGTCTCTGCTGTAGTTTTTGGGAGTCCGAATGAACGACATTGAGCAACTTCGCGCGACAATCGTCGAGCTTTCACAAGAAAAACAGCGCTTAGAAGTTTATAAGCAGATGAACCAGCTCATGCAACGGGGTCTGCATGTCATGCTGTCGCTCAATTCCCCTCATGATATGTTTATCCGCTTTTTTGCATTGTTAGCCGAGGTCATTCCATTTCATCGGGCTAGCATTTTACAGCTGGAAGCTGACAGTGTAGTGCTGTTGGCTTGCACAGAAAATTGCCAAGCTATTCCTGCGCCACAGCAACAGCAATTACAAGCGATGCTGCCAAAAAGCCAAATGAATGTCGCAGATTTATCAACCATTGTCGGTTGGCCTGGTTACTCTGGAGGCAGCTGTCAGGGCATGACTTCTATGCTGGTTCAGCCATTTAATACCGATGAGCATCGTTATTATTTGTTGCTCGGACATCGTGACGCCAGTGCTTTTAGTGCTGCGCAAGCCGCACTCGTTGAGGAATTTATTGCCTTTGCAGCCAGTACACTTGACCGAATAGAAGCGAAAAAATTACAGCAAGAAACGGAATTGCTAAAGGCTCGACAACAACGGATGGAAGAATCACTCATTCAATCCGAAAAAATGGCGTCACTGGGGCAACTCGCCGCAGGTGTTGCGCATGAACTCAATAACCCTCTTGGCTATATTTTGAGTAACATTAGTACTTTCAAATCTTACGTGTCGACTTATCAGCAGCTAATCCAATGTTATCAAAAGCTCGGCAGTTTATCGGTTGATTCAGAAGCCTATCGTGCTCAACAAACAATTTTGGCTGCAATTTATCAATCTGAAGACATTGAGTATATGTTGCAAGATTCGATGGAGTTAGTGAACGATTCCATGGAAGGCGCAATTCGTCTTCGAGATATCATTAATAGTCTACGTCGTTTTTCCCATCCAGATCGTGGTCAACTCGAAATTGTCTCCATCAATGAAATCATCGAAAGCACAGTCAAAATAATCTGGAGCGAAATTAAAAATAAAACCACGGTGCGTTACGCATTTGCTGTGGAACCTTTGCTGGTATTAGCAAATCCCTCGCAGTTGAGTCAGGTATTTCTGAATATGTTGATGAATGCTGCACAAGCCATGAAATCCCCAATGGGGACTATCGAATTGACAACATTTTCTGAGAATGATCAGGTCGTGATACGAATATCTGATAATGGACAAGGCATCGCCGAAGCAATTATTAACCGGATTTTTGACCCATTTTTCACTACAAAAGATGTTGGTCATGGTACTGGCCTTGGTTTATCGCTGAGTAAGGCTATTATTGATCAACATCATGGATCTGTATGCGTGACAAGTAATATTGGGGTTGGGACAACTTTTGAGATCCGATTACCGCTGCATCACGCGCAGTAACTGGTTCAGCTAACCAATAGGATAATGCCAATGCAGTATGTGTTATTGCTCAGCAGCGATCAGCAATTAGCTGAACAGTTACAGCCGTTTTGTCCAGAGCACTGGCAGTTAAAAAGCTGCACCTCGATTTCAGCCTATCTGGGTCAACATGAAACGGAAGCAGAAGAGGATTTATTGATTATGGATCAAGCAATGCTGCATGATTTGAGCATGCCGGAGATCCGTAATCTCACTTTATTGTTGCCGATGGCGGTTAGGGTGATGTTGGTACCTGATTGCCAAGATGAAATCGTTTTGCAATATTTACAACAGTTTCATAGTTTTAGTAGTCGAAATTTAAGTGGCTCGGCGTTTCGAAACTTATTGCAGCGCGTGCAGGCTCTGCAATGGTTGACTTTTGATCCTGCGTTAAGACGCCAGCTCTTTGCTTTACAAGATTTACCTCTAGTGCCAAAAATCGCCACTCAAGTGAAGACAATGCTCGATGATCCAGACGCAGATATTGAGGCTCTTGCAACTATAATTGAGCAAGATACCGCACTAACGACGCGGTTATTGCAGCTTGCGAATTCGCCATATATGGGCTTTTCCAAAGATACAAGTTCAGTCTCCGTTGCAATTAGCCGGATGGGGCTCAATTTGTTGTATGGATTGGTTGTTGCTTTAACTTTGGAACCAGAGACCTCCTCCCGATGTTCCGCACAGCGTGCACAACAGTTATTGGCTGACAGCTTGCAGCATTCAAGGCTAGCCAGAAAGTTTTGCGCTCTGGCGGGTGGCGATCATGAACAGCAAGAAGAGGTAGTTATTTGCAGCATGTTTATTGGATTTGGCCATTTGGTTTTAGCATCGAATGGATATCCAAGTCGAGCGTGGCACGAGACAGGTCCAGAAGAAGAGCCACAAGCTCGGTTGGTTGCCGCGTTTATCCTAACGCTTTGGGGCTTTAGCGCTAGATTTACCGAACCGTTAATGCAACCCCATCTGCAAGATTTACCGGAGCAAGGGAGTTTAGTGTCCGACTCGTTGTTGCTGGCGGCTTGGTTACCACAAACGGGGGCAAATATTCTTGGTCAACGTTTATGGGGGCAATTACAAAAGTCGAGCTATTGGACTATTTGGGCGCAAGCTTGTACTTTGGATCTTTCTGAATAAAAGTAATGTAATGGCACAGTCGAAATTTTTAATGCAGCTAAACATGGCGAGGCTTAATCGCTAAAAACCATCTGTTCCTGCTTTTGTTCAGTGAAATAGTTGAATGCTATGAAAAAATTTAGATGTTTTTAAGCGCGAGTGTTTTTAATAAATGCTGGCAATCGTCGCTAGAGTTCTGCGCTTGTGAACATTTGCCAGCGAACTCTTTGAATGTGTCGGTTAATAAAGTGCGAATGTAAGGTCGCGCAATACGACTGTGTCGAGTGATGACTTGATAGCTGTTGTTTTTGGCAATTGCTTTGCACACTATTTTTTCAGCAAATTTAGCCAGAATATTATTTCAAATGCTTAGCAAGGTCATATTTTGGTGTATGGATCGAAAAATTAAATTGATGCTTAGAGACAGGTAGTTAGGAAGTTAAGTTTGGGTATATCAAAGATGGTGGCCCCACCTGGACTTGAACCAGGGACCTGCCGATTATGAGTCGGATGCTCTAACCAACTGAGCTATAGGGCCTTGTTTATTCGTGCAATCTTTCTTTGCATTAAAACGCAGGCAGTATATGAATTTTTCTTTGGCTTGTCACTGATTGATCGGTATATGCTTGGCTTGTTTGCTGAAAATTTATACATTTAGCAAGGCTCGCTGCACTTAGTTGGTGATGCAAACTATCCTTAACTTCATCAGCCAGTATCCGCTGCGCAATTAAGGCCCGTTCCGGCTGTTTTGGTTCATTGATTTTAGCTTCTGTGTTCGCCAATAAAAAAGCGCCATAAAGGCGCTTTTATAGTTAGTTAAAACCTTCTAACTATTCGTCCAAGAAGCTCTTCAACACTTCAGAACGCGAAGGATGGCGTAGTTTACGCAAAGCTTTCGCTTCAATTTGACGGATACGCTCACGGGTAACGTCAAATTGTTTACCAACTTCTTCCAAGGTGTGGTCAGTATTCATATCGATACCAAACCGCATCCGGAGTACTTTCGCTTCGCGAGCGGTAAGGCCTGCTAGCACTTCGTTAGTTGCAGCTTTTAAGCTTTCCATTGTCGCAGAATCCAGCGGCGATTCTGAGCTACTGTCTTCGATAAAATCGCCTAAATGCGAATCTTCGTCATCACCGATAGGAGTTTCCATCGAAATCGGTTCTTTGGCGATTTTCAGCACTTTACGAATTTTATCTTCTGGCATTGCCATCCGTTCTGATAACTCTTCCGGAGACGGCTCGCGTCCCATTTCTTGCAGCATTTGCCGAGAAATACGGTTAAGTTTGTTAATAGTTTCAATCATATGCACTGGAATTCGAATTGTCCGCGCTTGATCCGCTATAGAGCGAGTAATTGCTTGACGGATCCACCAAGTTGCATAAGTTGAGAACTTATAACCACGACGGTATTCAAATTTATCTACCGCTTTCATCAGACCGATGTTGCCTTCCTGGATTAAATCGAGGAACTGCAGACCGCGGTTGGTGTATTTTTTAGCAATAGAAATTACCAAACGTAAGTTTGCTTCAACCATCTCTTTCTTCGCACGACGAGCTTTTGCTTCGCCAATCGACATCCGACGGTTGATATCTTTGATTTTGAAAATGGATAAACCAGTTTCTTCTTCAATCTTACGTAACTTGTCAGTAGAGCGAACTAATTCGTCGCGCATATCTGAAAGCTTCGGTGAATATGGCTTGTTGCCTGCAATTTCAGCGTCGATCCAAGCACTGCTGTTTTCGTTACCGGTAAATGCTTTCAAGAAGTTTTTCTTCGGCATTTTGGCGTATTCAACACAGTGTTTCATCACGATGCGTTCTTGTACACGCACACGGTCCATCATTTCACGCATGTTTTTGACCAAGCGGTCAAATTGCTTCGGTACTAAACGGAAGCAGCGGAATACTTCTGAAAGTTTTTCGATTTCTACTTTGGTCTGCGGATGCTCACGGCCATTTTCGATAATCGATTTGCGAGTTACTTCGTATTGAGCGCGTAATTCGCCAAATTTTTCGCGAGCGAGTTCTGGATCTGGTCCAGTATCCGCTTCATCGTCAGCGTCTTCGTCTTCGTCGTCACCGCTGATATCGGCATCTTCGTCTGCCAGTTCTTCTTCTGGCACGTCAGAGCCGATGTGTGTGGCTGTTGGAGGTAAATCGTCCACTTCGTTTGGATCAACGAAAGCGGTCACAATGTCGCTAAGACGAATTTCTTCGGCTTCGAATTTGTCCCACTGTTCCAACAGGTACGTAATTGCTTCTGGGTATTCTGCGACCGACGTTTGCACCTGGTTGATGCCGTCTTCTATGCGTTTAGCGATGTCAATTTCGCCTTCGCGGGTCAACAGTTCTACGGTCCCCATTTCGCGCATGTACATCCGGACTGGGTCAGTGGTGCGCCCCAGCTCTTTATCTACACTGACCAAAGCCTGCGCAGCTTCTTCTGCAGCATCTTCATCAGGTGTAGCGTCAGACATGATTAAGTCATCAGCATCAGGAGCCGTTTCACAGACCTGGATACCCATATCGTTAATCATGCGAATGATATCTTCGATCTGATCAGAGTCGATGATATCTTGTGGAAGGTGATCGTTTACTTCGGCAAAAGTTAAATAACCCTGCTCCTTACCTTTTAAGATAAGTAGCTTTAATTGCGACTGAGGATTCTGCTCCATAGAGGCTGCTCTTCCACCCAAATGTATAGTTGAAATCAAAAATGCGAATCGACGATTATAACAAAGCGTAGCTTTTCTAGCCAGCTAAGCTTTGCAGATCCGCGTTTTATTTGCTCTTGAATGCTTTCAAAAGCATGGCGTACTCATGCCGTTCGGCAACCGATAATTTGCTAAGTTGGTCCTTGCGTTGTAAAGATTCAAGGCGTTGCTGCAAATATTGGTCTTCTATCGAACGAAATGTATCTAGAAACTCTTGGGTCAACTGCTCTTCTGCGACCTGATGGTCCCATAAAGCCAATTTCGCTAAAATTCCATATTCTGGCGTATCACGCCAATGTTCTAAAAGTTGTGCCGTCGTTAACTCCGGACGCTCTAACAATCGCTGCTGAATGCTTAACAGCAACTGGACGCCTGGAATATTTGCGTCATTCAGTTCAGGGGCTACCGGCATCGCTTTTGCTAACAATGGCTGCTGGAGTAATAACGCAATCGCCCGGCGCATAGGTGTAATCTTAGTGCTTTGTGGCATATTTGCGACTGTCCGAGCATTTTTACTGCGAGTTTGTAATGATCGTGGCCTGCCAACTAAATTTGCCAGTTTGTCCAGCAAAGCTTCCCGATAGAATTCGCTAGGAATACTGTTAATCATTTCATTGGCTTTAGACCAAAGTGCCGATTTTCCCGCATCGCTAGTCACGTCCATTTCCGACAACAATCGATCGAACAAATAGGTCGACAGCGGCAGTGCGTCATTTAGTCGCAGTAAAAAAGCATCTTTGCCTTCTTTATTGACTAAGGAATCTGGGTCTTCGCCATCGGGCAGAAAAACGAACTTAAGTTCAACACCATCTTTTAAATTCGGTAAAGCACTTTGCAAGGCACGCCATGCGGCATCACGGCCAGCTCTATCCCCATCATAGCAACAAATGATTGTTGGACAAAAGCGGAACATCGTCTGCATATGTTCTGAACTTGTGGCAGTGCCTAAGCAGGCGACAGCGAAATCAATGCCATGCTCAGATAGCATCACCACGTCCATATAGCCTTCAACCACTAACAGCTGATTCACTCGTTCTTGCTGTCTGGCTTCGAAAAGACCATAAAGTTCACGGCCTTTGTGAAACAATCTTGTTTCTGGCGAGTTTAAATATTTCGGGGTGCCATCACCAAGCACTCGACCACCAAAACCAATGACTCTGCCGCGTTTGTCGCGAATAGGAAACATTAAGCGATCGCGGAAAAAGTCATACTCGCGGCCATTTTCATTACGGTTTGTCAGTTTTAACTCAAACAATTGATCGCGGGCAGGGCGGTTTGGGCCGAGCTGTTTTAGCACTAAATCCCAACTATCTGGCGCATAACCAATCGCAAATTTATCGATTGTGCGCTGCGATAACCCGCGTTTTGTGGCATAGCCTTTTGCTGTTGCACTTAAATTCAGCTGTTGCTGATAAATCTTGGTCGCTTTGTCCATTTGGTTGTAATCATCGACGCTGCCTTGCACATAAGATTTGTGGCCGGCTTCGCGTGGAATCTCCAAATGGTGCATCTTGGCCAACTCTTCGATGGCCTCAACAAATTCGAGTTGTTCAAACGCCATCATAAAGCTAATGGCGTTACCGTGAGCGCCGCAGCCAAAACAGTGATAGAACTGCTTGTCAGCACTTACGGTAAATGACGGCGATTTTTCACTATGAAATGGGCAGCAAGCCGCGTAATTTTTTCCGGCTTTTTTGAGAGGTACCCGCTGATCGATCAACTCGACAATGTCGGTTCTGGCTAACAGATCATCGATAAAGGGTCTTGGGATTTGTCCTGCCACCTTTTTCCTTTTAGCTAAAATGCGATACCCAGAAAAAGACAAACCGTGCGCAAGGCACGGTGTGCAGTTTAACAGCAGAAGCCGTTAATTCAGTCGCTTCACAAAGAAGCGTTTAGTTCAGGCGGGTTTTAACAAGACCACTCAAAGCGCCCATATCGGTTCTGCCTTGAACTTGTGGTCTTAACCATGCCATCACTTTTGCCATATCCTGCATATTGCTAGCGCCAGTTTCAACAATTGCTTGCGTCAACAAATCATCTAGCTCGGCCTGAGTCAGGGCTTGCGGTAAAAACTGCTCAATAATCGTTATTTCTGCCAACTCAACATCAGCAAGATCCTGTCTGGCTGCAGCAGAATACTGACTAGCAGATTCTTTACGCTGTTTAACCATCTTGGTCAGGATCGCCAGAATGTTCGCATCATCAGGAATTATTTGTGCATCAATTTGGCGTTGTTTAACTTCCGCCAACGCCAAACGAATAGTGCCAAGGCGTAATTTATCCTTGGCTCGCATGGCGTCTTTTTGCGCTTCCTGAAGCTGCTCGAGCAGTGACATCTAAACGACTACTAATTAGTACAGTTTGATGCGACGTGCGTTTTCGCGTGACAGCTTCTTCATGTGACGTTTCACAGCAGCAGCTTTTTTACGCTTACGAACCCAAGTTGGCTTCTCGAAGAATTCTTTTGCACGAACGTCAGCCAGAACACCAGCTTTTTCGCAAGAACGCTTGAAACGACGTAATGCAACGTCAAATGGCTCGTTTTCTTTCACTTTCACTACAGGCATTAAAATCTCACCTCGGTTGATAAGGACACCGCGACCCGGTCAGCGGCTAACCAATACGTTTAAAAATGGTGCGGCATTTTACTCAAAAGCCAGCGCTAAAGTAAAGCAAATATATAGAACTCTGGCTCTCATTGTCAGAAACCGCTACAATTCGCGGCTTACAAGCGAGAAATGAGGTCAAAAAATGCGGGTTTTAGGCATCGAAACATCCTGTGATGAAACTGGGATAGCCATTTACGACAGTGTACAAGGCTTGATGAGCCATGTGCTTTACAGTCAAATCCCATTGCATGCCGACTACGGTGGTGTCGTTCCAGAACTCGCAAGCCGTGATCATATCAGAAAAACGCTGCCATTGATCCAACAAGCGCTAAAAGAAGCCAATTGCGACGCTAAAAGCATTGATGGCGTCGCCTACACTGCAGGGCCGGGACTCGCTGGGGCGTTATTAGTCGGCGCTGCCATAGGCCGAAGTTTAGCCTTGGCTTGGGATAAACCAGCATTAGCAGTTCATCATATGGAAGGACACTTGTTGGCGCCAATGCTCGAAGAAACGCCTCCTGAGTTTCCATTTTTGGCGTTGTTAGTCTCTGGCGGTCACACGCAAATTGTTCGAGTGGATGGTATTGGACAGTATCAATTACTGGGTGAATCTATCGACGATGCTGCTGGTGAAGCTTTTGATAAAACAGCGAAACTGATGGGGTTAGCGTATCCAGGTGGTCCGCTTCTAGCCAAACTTGCAACTCAAGGTGATGCGAAGAAATATGCATTTCCAAGGCCAATGACCGACAGACCGGGACTTGATTTCAGTTTTAGTGGTTTAAAAACGGCCGCAGCCAATGTGATTGCCGCCGAAGGCACATCTGAACAAGTGCAAGCCAATATCGCTGCATCATTTCAGCAGGCTGTTGTGGATACTCTAGTCATCAAATGTAAACGTGCCCTTAGTGAAACTCGATTAAAACGTTTGGTTGTGGCTGGTGGTGTCAGCGCAAATACTTCGTTGCGTGAACAATTAGCAAACTTGATGACCTCGATGAAAGGCCAAGTGTTTTATCCGCGTAAAGACTTTTGCACAGATAACGGCGCTATGATTGCCTATGCGGGTTGGCAGCGTTTAAAAGCCGGGCAAGCTCAAGATTTAACTATCGGTGTTACACCGCGTTGGCCGATGGATCAATTACCGCCGCTTTAAAACAAAATGGAGCGGCAAAAATCTTTTTGTCGCTTTTTTGCCGATGATTGAATTGAAAATGTCCCTGTAACGTACACTAATTTAACATTACTCTTTGGGGCGTTTGTGTTTATCCCAAACTTTACTTTCATTGCCTTGCCATAATCTCAGCATGTTGTGACGATGTCTAAGCACAATTAAGATGCTAATCATCAACACAGGAATTGTGTATAAAGGTTTGATAAACCATGTAAAGACAGGCGCAAGGCATACAGTAACAATGGCAGCTAACGAAGAGTAGCCTGTGGCGCCAACCAAAATCATCCACGTTGATACTAATAGTCCAGCTAAATCTAAACCAATGGGTAACATTGTACCGAATGCGGTAGCGACAGCTTTGCCACCTTTGAATCCAAAAAATACCGGGTATATGTGGCCTAAACAGGCAAATACCGCAATCATGCCTAGATAAAATGGTTCGATTTTTAGAAAGTATGATGCCCAGACAGGAATTGTACCCTTAAGTACATCAACTACTAGCACTAATACTGCAGGTAGGGTGCCGCCAAGGCGAAGCACGTTTGTCGCACCAGGATTACCAGAGCCGTGTAAACGCGGATCAGGAAGACGGAACAGCTGACAGATAATGACGGCAGAAGAAACCGAGCCGCACAAATAAGCGACTAGCATCATTCCGGCGATCGTCAATGTCATGAATGGATTTCCTCAGTCAACGGTTTTGCGTTAAGATCAGCGCTTATACGCTGAGAAATAGCGAACCGGTCAATAAAAGCGGCCAGATTATAGACTTTTATCGGTTTTGCCTATCCGACCAGACTACCTGAATTCCAATTAAACGCCAATGCGGAACAACTTGATGGATATAGTTTTTGTACAACAGCTTGAAATTAGCAGTGTGATTGGCGTTTACGAATGGGAAAAAACTATTCAACAAAAACTGCTTATTGACTTAGAACTCGCTACAGATATCCGAGCTGCTGCTGCGGATGATGATATTCGACAAACTTTAGACTATGCCATTATTTGTCAGCAGGTCACATCACTAGTACAAGCGCAACCAATCGAACTCATAGAAACGGTGGCTGAACGCATCGCTGCAATGTTGTTAGCTGAATTCGCAACAAAAGCGGTTGCAGTGCGAGTTTGTAAACCGGGTGCTGTACCCGCAGCCCAGACAGTAGGCGTTGCTATCCGCCGAGGTCAGTGGTGATGGCGCAAATTTATATTAGCGTAGGAACTAACTGTAATCGTGAGTACCACATCCGGATGGCTGTAGCTGAATTAGCGGATGCATTCGGTGATTTAACGCTTTCGTCAGTTTATGAAAGTGATGCGGTGGGCTTTAAAGGCGATCCGTTCTACAACATGGTGATCGGTGCGCAAACAGACCTAGCGATTGCTGAATGCGTGGCGTTATTTAAAGCTATTGAAGATAAACATGGCCGTGTACGTGGAAGCGAAAAGTTTTCTGGGCGAACGCTTGATTTAGATTTATTAACGTACGATCAGTGTATTTGTCAAAGTCCGGTCGAATTGCCAAGAGCAGAAATCCTCTATAACGCTTTTGTACTATGGCCGATGGCTGAAATAGCACCAATGTCTTGCCACCCAGTTACAGGACAAAGTTACGTTCAGCTTTGGAAAAATTATCAAAGCGAGCAACGGATTTGGCCTGTCGACTTTGATTTTAAGTAGCTGAATTTACATACTCATTTTTATACCATTCAATTCAGCTACTTGTCCGTTTGGCGTGTTCACTCGCTGATTGTAATTAAATCGAACAGCTTCCCAATTACAATTTCCCCAGATATAATTCTGTACCAGTCGTTACAGTTATTTACACTTTGACTCCACGAAATTGTGAAATGCGACTGGCTCGCAATTTAAAAGGGTGTTATTTTATACAGGTGTTTTGATTGCATCGCCAAAGGAAGTCACTGCGCGATGTGATATCTGTAGCAACGTTGAAGTCTATGCCTTAAATCATTGTGGTTCGGGTGAGCGGCAATCTAAGAAATTTGGATGACCAATAAAATTCAATACATTAGCTGTTGTGTTTTGAGTCAGAGGATTCCAGTTTTGCCTGCAACTCAGGATCGTCAAAGGTGAGAAGTATAAACTGGCCAACACAGCAGTTTTCTACCATGCTGAGGTGTTTTCCAATTGTTTCCAATTAATCTAATCAACTACGGCGCTGAATATGAGTAAAGTAAAATCAATAGGTTTCGCCATTTTCGGCGTGGTCGCTATCGTGGGCGTGCTGGCTGCAATCAAGATCGATCAAATTAAGATGATGATCGACAGCGGTGAAAGCTTCGTTCCGCCACCGGAAACTATCAGTGTGTTTAAAGCCGAGCCACAGAGTTGGCCGAATGTTTATGTCGCTATCGGCACTGTTGAAGCCGATGAAGGCATCATGATTTCCGCGCAAGTTCCTGGAAAAGTCAAACGTATTACTTTTCAATCGGGTGCTGAAGTAAAAGCAGGTGATGTATTAATTGAGCAAGAAGCAATTAACGAAACTGCCCAATTAAATGCTGCACAAGCTCGTTTAAAATTAGCAAAAACTAGTTATCAGCGGATTGTCGAGCTGAACAAGAATAAAATCGCTTCACAAAGTGAAGTTGATTCCGCATTACAACAAGTTGAGTCATCACAAGGTGACGTTGATGATTTAAATGCAACTTTGCAGAAGAAACTCATTCGTGCGCCATTTGATGGTCGCGTGGGCTTACGTCAAGTTGACCTTGGAACTGACTTGCAGGTGGGGACTGAGATTGTTTCACTGCAAGCGACGAACCGCGTTCGCGTGAATTTCCCTGTACCACAAGATTGGTTAAACCGTTTGACCACAGGATTACCGGTGGAGGTTGCTGCGGGAGAGACCAAAGTTAATGGTTTAGTAACCGCTATCGGTGCCGAAATTAATGTAGCCACACGAAATGTGCAGGTGCAATCGTCGCTTGATAATGCAGACAAGAAATTAGTACCAGGCATGGCTGTGACGACTACCGTAACTTTAACCGAGCCTCATCAAGTGCTTGCTGTACCATCTACTGCGGTCGTCTATGCGCCATACGGTGACACCGTATTTGTAGTCGATGATGGTAAAACCTCAGGTTCTTTAGTAGCGCGCCAGCAGTTTGTGCAATTAGGCAAGTCTCGTGGTGACTTTGTTGAAGTGCTGAAGGGCTTAAAACCTGGTGAGCGCGTTGTGAGTGCTGGTGCATTTAAACTATTTAACAACCAAGCAGTGGTGATTTCGGCTAACCCGACACCGGAGTTTAAAACTGAACCGACACCAAGCGATAGTTAATTTGTATTGCTTTACGAGTGACGTTTTCGGTTAGTTGAATTTTTTCAATGGGGTTACCATGAATTTTACCGATATCTTTATAAAAAAGCCGGTGCTTGCCATCGTTGTCAGCTTGCTAATAGTTCTGGCAGGTTTGCAATCGTTAGGGGACATGTCAGTTCGACAATACCCACGTAGCGATATTGCCGTAATCAAAATTACCACTGTGTACGTGGGTGCGAACGCTGAATTAGTGCGTGGTTTTATTACATCACCAATTGAGCGGGCAATCGCTTCTGCTGGCGGTATTGATTACGTCGAATCTCAAAGCACTATGGGTGTTTCAACCATATCTGCTCACTTAACGCTAAATTACGATCCACTGAAAGCAATGACCGAAATCACTGCCAAAGTGAATCAGGTTCGCGGTGAGTTACCGCCTGAAGCTGAAGTGCCGTCAATTGCCATCGAAGCGGCAGACAGTCAATTTGCTCAAGCCTATTTAAGTTTTAGTTCTGACATTCTAGAGCAAAACCAAATCACTGAATTTTTAACTCGTTCTGTGCAGCCGCGCTTGATTGCTGTACCGGGTGTGCAAAAAGCGGACATCCTTGGTGGACGTACTTTTGCAATGCGGATTTGGTTGAAAACGGAGAAAATGGCCGCGCTGGGCGTGACTCCGGTGGAAGTGCGAAATGCACTCACTGCGAATAATGTGCAAGCTGCGCTGGGGCAAACCCGAGGCGCTTATACTCAAGTCAATCTTAATGCCAACGCCGACATGAACAATGTCGAAGACTTTAAGCGGATGGTCGTTCGCAACAGCAGTGATGGTGTGATCCGCTTACAAGATGTCGCTGACGTTGTTTTAGGGGCAGATGATTACAGCGTTGAAGTTAATTACTCAGGGCAAACGGCAGTATTTATGGGCGTGTTCGTCGCTCCAAACGCCAATAGCTTAGAGGTAATTAGAGCTGTTACCGAGGAAATGGAATCGATTAAAGCAGAACTGCCAGCAGGCCTTGCTGCAGAAGTTTCTTACGATGCCACCAAGTATATTGATGCCGCCATCAAGGATGTTATTAAGACCCTCGCGGAAACCTTAGCCATTATTATTGTGGTTATTTTCTTGTTCTTAGGCTTTAGTCGTTCAGTTTTAATACCGATAGTCGCAATACCGTTGTCGTTGATTGGTGCACTATTCATCATGAAAGTATGCGGCTTTTCATTGAACCTACTGACTTTGTTATCCATTGTATTATCGGTAGGTTTGGTCGTGGATGATGCCATCGTGATGGTTGAAAACATTGAACGACACATTCAAGAAGGCCTAAAACCATATAAAGCCGCTATTGTTGCAGCACGTGAGTTGGCAGGTCCAATTATTGCGATGACCATTACTCTGATTTCGGTGTATGTACCAATCGGTTTGCAGGGTGGGTTAACCGGAACCTTGTTCCGCGAATTTGCGATTACACTCGCTGGCGCCGTCGCTATCTCCGCTATCGTTGCGATTGTTTTATCTCCGATGATGGCATCACGGATGCTAACGCCACACTCAGAACTAAAAGCACCTTTATCGAAAATTTTTGATAGATTTACCCATTTTTACAGTCGTACTTTGCAGGTCACTTTGCAAAATCGCGTGGGCGTTTACATCTTTTGGTTGGCGATTGCTGCGGTGACAGTGCCGCTGTATACCATGTCAGCCAAAGAGCTGGCGCCGACTGAAGATCAGGGGGTTATTTTCGGGATCGTTGATTCATCACCAAATTCAACCATTGATCAATCTTCGTTCTATGGAAAACAAGTTAACCATGTGTTTATGAACGTTCCGGAAACTGATTTTACCTTCCAAATCAATTTCCCGACTGGTGGTTTTAGCGGCATGGTGACCAAACCTTGGGATGAACGAGATCGAACAACCGCAGAAATATTGCCGGAAGTTCAGCAGCGACTCTCGGAAATTGCTGGGGTGCGCATTCTGCCGATCACGCCACCAGCATTACCGGGCGGTGGCCAATTCCCGGTTGAATTTGTTATTGCATCAACAGCCAACAGCCAAGAGATTTTTGAGTATGCGCTTAAGCTGCAAAAAACTTTTACAGAAAGTGGCATGTTTGCTTTCCCGCCAATGCTGGATGTAAAAGTTGATCAGCCGGAGTATCGTTTAGATATTGACCGAGAAAAAGTTGCGGACTTAGGTCTCGACATGGCGACAGTGACTCGTGATCTGGGCACCTTGTTGGGGGGCGGTTGGGTCAATCGCTTTAACATGGATGGTTTAAGCTACAAAGTCATTCCGCAAGTCAAGCGTGCTGAGCGTTTAACTCCAGATGATTTAGGCAAGCTTTATATCACTGGTCCAAATAACACCATGATTCGCCTAGATCAAATCGCGACCATGACGCATGCGACAGTGCCGCGTAGTATCAACCGTATGCAGCAGCTTAACGCAGTTAAAATTAGCGGCGTTGCGATCCAGCCATTAGGCACAGTGCTCAATTACATGGATAAAGAAGCGCAACGTATTCTGCCATCGAATTATTCTGTGGATTACACTGGGGAGTCTCGTCAGTTAAAACGTGAAGGTAACACCTTTTTACCTGCGTTTTTAACGGCATTGACGATGATTTTCTTAGTGTTGGCAGCGCAATATAATAGCTTTAGAGATCCGCTGGTTATTTTACTAGGTTCGGTTCCTTTAGCGATGTTTGGTGCTCTGGTGTTTACGTTCTTGAAGATCCCTGCACCGATGCCACATTTTACCGATGCCTTTACGAGTACACTGAATATTTATTCCCAAGTCGGGCTTGTGACTTTAGTCGGTCTAATTGCCCGTAACGGTATTTTGGTTGTGGAGTTTGCTAACAAGCTGCAAGAAGAAGGGTTGAATAAGCTCGATGCGGTGCGTCAGGCCTCAATTCTGCGGTTACGCCCGGTACTGATGACTAGTATTGCAACCATTGCTGGTCACACGCCACTGATATTTGCCGAGGGTGCAGGTGCTGAAGCACGTAACTCTATTGGTATTGTCCTCGTGTTCGGTATGACAATCGGGACTCTGTTTACGCTGTATGTTCTGCCGTCGATTTATGTTTGGTTAGCACGTGATCACCATGCCGATCATGCCAAACAGATGGCGCTTGAGGCGGAATAAGTAAACAGATAGTTCGTAAGGCTCATGTATCTTTATGCGTAGCCTTTGATAGTAAAAACGGCGAATTCTTTCGCCGTTTTTACTTTTACGTTTAATTTAATGCTGTTGATGCTACTTCTCAGTTGGCTTTGTTCCAATTAACAACCGTTGTTGCAACTGACAGCCAAATTGCCACAATAACAATGGAGCCATTGATTTCAGTGACTCTGACCCCATTGATTTTTTTTTGTGGTTATTGCTGCTAACCTCGCTTCCCGGACAGCCTCACGCATCGCTTCCCCGATAAAACCTTTGTCGACTAGTGCTTTGACATCAACTGCTCGTGCGCTTGTGGCCAGTGCTCTTAGATAATCTGCTTGTGGATAGGGTTGTTGTTCAAAGCCGGTGCGACCTCGCAGGTCGGCGATACAGCAGGTTAGTAGCAATTCTAACCGTTCAGGTCGACGCCACAAATCAATACCATCAAAAAGCTTTTGTACTGTGGCTGCACGCAGCTCTTGGCATTTATGAACTAATTGGTGATATTCACAAGCAATGAGTGCTAAATCACGGCATTCATTGGGTACACGTAATCGTTGGCAGAGATCCTTTATTAGCGGCAGACCAGTATGTTCATGGCCATGATGCGATGGCCATTCGTGCTCAGGCGTAAGTCCTTTGCCTAAGTCATGGCATAAAGCGGCAAACCGCACGTCAAGTCGTTCTGATAAAAGTGCAGCTTGCTGCAAAACCATCATGGTATGAATGCCGCTATCAATTTCAGGATGCCATTTCGGTGGATTTGGCACGCCCCAAAGCATAGCGATTTCTGGCATTAACTGGGCCAAAGCGCCGACTTGATGCAGCAGCTCGAAATAGGCCTGTGGTGTTTGTTCTAGTAGCGCTCGTTCGGTTTCTTGCCATACCCGCTCAGCGGTTAAATGTTGCAATTCGCCTGAGTCGACTAACTGGCGCATTAATGCCAACGTTTCTGGCGCGACCTGAAAACCAAGTGGATAAAATCTGGCATAAAACCTCGCGACACGGAGTACTCGCAGCGGATCTTCCACAAAGGCGTTTGAGACATGGCGCAATAACCGTTGTTGCAAATCACGCTCACCATGGTAGGGGTCAAATATTTCGCCGGTTTGTTCATCCATGGCAATGGCGTTGATGGTGAGATCACGACGCAGCAAATCTTGTTCTAAAGTGACGTCTTCGGCGAAGTAACATGCAAAGCCAGTGTAACCTTGCCCTTGTTTACGTTCGGTGCGCGCTAGCGCATATTCGTTTTTGCTTTTGGGATGTAAAAACACTGGAAAGTCTTTGCCGACAGCCTGATAGCCTTGCGCCAGCAATTGCGCAGGAGTTGCTCCGACCACTAAGTAATCTTTGTCTTTAATCGAGAGGCCCAATAACTGGTCACGGACCGCGCCACCAACAAGATATATCTTCACATGCTTTCCTGAACGCTGATTTTTTGCCATTATAACGCTCCAGCAACAATTGCGCGCAAGTTCAGCATCAGGACTTTATGTACACCGGATTTTTTGGTCTCACCAGTCAGCCTTTTTCCATCGCTCCCAATCCCGAATTTATGTATCTCGGTGCTCGACACACTGAAGCGTTGGCGCATTTACGGTATGGTTTAGGAGAGGCCGGTGGTTTTGTACTGTTAACTGGGGAAGTGGGTACCGGCAAAACGACGGTATCACGCTGTCTATTGGCTGAATTGCCAACCAACACTCAGGTCGCATTTATTCTAAATCCAACGTTATCAGAGTTAGAATTACTCGCAGCTATTTGTGATGAACTGAAAATTCGCTATAAAAAAACTGAAGCCAGTTTAAAAATGCTCACCGATAAAATTACTGCGAAGTTATTGAAAAATCATCAAGCGGGTATCAACACAATTTTGATTATTGATGAAGCCCAGCATCTGCAACCGGCTGTACTTGAGCAACTGCGGTTATTAACTAACCTCGAAACGAACACTAAGAAATTGTTGCAGGTCATTTTGATTGGCCAGCCGGAATTGCAGCAGTTGTTGCAACGACAAGATTTACGGCAATTAGCGCAGCGGATCACCGCCCGTTATCATTTAATGCCACTGACCTTGGCTGAAGTGGCGTATTATGTGCAGCATCGTTTAGCGGTTGCTGGTTGTTCGCGGCCGGTGTTTACCCAAGGGGCTCTCAACAAGTTATTTCAATTATCAGGCGGTATTCCGCGCTTACTTAATTTACTTTGCGATCGGGCATTGCTCGGTGGTTATAGCCAACAAAAAGCGTTGATTGACGCCAAACTAGTTGAGCAAGCAGGGACAGAAATTTTGGCCATCAAACAGCCGGAGCTTAAGGCCGCATTGCCGGTCTGGGTTTTCCCTGTACTCTTTTTGTTATGTGTGCTGATTGGCGTGTTAGCCACTTTATTCTTGACTAAGTAGATGTTTTACCGGAGAAAGATTTGAAATGTCGTTATTAATGGATGCGCTTAAACAACAAAATCAGG
Organism: Alteromonadaceae bacterium; assembly: GCA_041914845.1. GTDB lineage: Bacteria > Pseudomonadota > Gammaproteobacteria > Enterobacterales > Alteromonadaceae > Pararheinheimera. Next base: position 65,160 of record JAYSCP010000001.1, on the reverse strand, counting down.
GGGCAGCGCAGCCTGCAGCAGTTCCTGTGGCATCGTCCAGTAATTTTTGGCAATGGCTGGCTTTGGCTTGTTTAGTCGTTATTGGCATTTTTCTGGGTTTTGTTTTAGCGCAGTGGTTGCAAGGTCGGACAGTACAAGATGGACAAAACGCAGTAAGTGCTGCCAGTCCTATTATTGCGCAACCAGCGACGCCGCCTGCAGCGCCGTTAGTCGCAACACCAGGTTTAATCCTCAGTGATTTATTGGCTGTGCCAGTTGAAGATGAACAATTAGTGATTTCTGCAGATACACAGACGCCAGTTGGGGATAGCCTAGATGAGCAAGTGGCCGCTATTGAATCATTTGACGAACAACCACCGATGCAAGAGGCTGATGTCTCAGATCCTGTGGTAGAGACACCTGTCGAAATGTCTGCTGAAGAGGTGTCGCAAGAACTTAAAGATAAGTTTAAATTTGCCATGGAGTCGAGCTCAGGTGAAACGCCAAAATCAGGCGTGCGCGAATCTGCTGCACCTGCTCGGGATGTGCGTAGCCTTGACGATTTATTGCAGCGGCAAATTCCTCCGATCCGTTTTGAAGCCCATGTGTTTGCTAGTGAGCCGACACAGCGTTGGGTGAAAGTGAATGGTAAAGACTTGCAAGAAGGTCAGTGGGTAACCGCAGATATTCAAATCAAAGAAATCACGCCGAATTATGTGTTGATGCAGACTGGTCGCCAGCTTTTCAGTATGGAAGCGCTGAGTGAGTGGTCTTATCGGCTCAAGCAATAAAAAACATCACTAAAAAGTTGGGGGCGCAAACTACCAGCCCCCTTTTTGCCTTAGGCAAATTCTAGATTATTCTACGAGGTGATGAGCTACGAGTTGATGAGCCAAATATGGCGTAAATAGTTATCAAAGAACAAAATGAACTTACGCATCACAAGAAAACGGCTCTTATCAAGAGCCGTTGTCATTTTTAAGTAAGGCTGTCCATCAGCATTAACCGACGTTGTCACTCATGGTCATCAATGACGCGTTACCACCCGCAGCCGTAGTGTTGATTGTCACCGTTTTCTCGGTGACTAAGCGGTGCAGTAAACGCTCATCGGCAGGAGTTGTTACCAATGGCGAAATTGCGCCATCACGCGCTGCAATCAGTTCACCAGTCAGTGCTTTCACCGCGCTGCCAGCTTCAACGATTGCCGCAGCGATGCCTTGATGGTTAATCAGCGCTTTTAATTGCGATAATTTCACTACGTTAAACAATGCAGGCGTTAAGCCGGCATTGAGTAGCACTTTACGAATGACATCAGCTTCTGCCAAATCTTTATCTTCAACCACAGCGACCACGCCGTTACCCGCAGCAAGTGCCGTCAGCATGCTTAATAACCAATATTTGAAGCAGGCGCTTTCGTCGCGAACCGCAGCAACAATGCCGCGAGCTTCAAGGTGTAATTGGTTCGATTCACCGGTAGGTCCAGGTAATTGAATTGGCGCTGCCAATTCTTTTTCAATACCGGCAAGTAACTGACGGGCCGTTGCGATGACTTCTTCTAAATCAGATTCTTGTTTCACCACCAAGGCATCTGCGGCGATTTGCGCTAAAAATTGACGGATCACTGACGAGCGCGTAGTGATATCTTGTGCCTGCCATGCTGGCTGCGCTTTCAGTGCCTGTTGTAAGAACAAATCGATGTTATGGTCGGTTGCTGGTGCTGCCAACAAGGCTTGTTGCTTGGCTTCTGGTAAATTCGCTTCTACGACAGCAGTTTGGTCTTTGACTAAACGCGTTAAGTAGAATGGACCACCAGCTTTTGGACCAGTACCTGATAAACCACGACCACCAAATGGCTGTACGCCAACAACTGCGCCAATCATGTTACGGTTGACGTAGATGTTACCGGCTTTGACTTCCCGAGCGACTTGCGCAGTCACCTGTGCAATTCGGCTGTGGACGCCCATGGTTAAACCATAACCTGTTGCGTTGATTTGGTTGATGACTTTGCTAAGCTCATCCGCTTTAAAGCGAATGATATGCACCACAGGGCCAAATACTTCGCGCTCTAATACCGACAAGTCTTTGATTTCATAAAGACGTGGAGCAAAGAAGAAATGACCATCGCCACTTGGAATTGGGCAAGCGTAGTGTAATGTCGCTTTGCCTTCTAAATATTTCACATGGTTTTGCAAACCGGTTAAGGCTTTTTGGTCGATGACTGGACCGACATCGGTCGACAGATACGCTGGGTCGCCAACGTGCAGTTCCATCATGGCGCCTTTGATCATGGTAATGATTTTATCGGCAACATCTTCTTGCAGGAACAAGACGCGAAGCGCAGAACAACGCTGCCCCGCACTTTGGAAACCAGAAGACACTACATCATCAACCACTTGTTCTGGTAATGCGGTTGAGTCAACGATCATACAGTTTTGACCGCCAGTTTCTGCAATTAGTGGCACAGGTTCGCCGCCACGTTCCGCAAGCTTTCGGGCGATCCAGCTACCAGTCTCAGTTGAACCAGTAAACATCACTGCTTGAATGCGTAAATCAGGCACAACGTGCTCACCGATCACACGGCCAGGGGCAACTGCTAATTCGACTACTCCCGCAGGTAAACCCGCTTCTCGCCAAAGTTCAATCGCACGAATGGCGATTAAGCTGGTTTGTTCAGCAGGTTTAGCAATCACTGTGTTACCCGCAGCAACAGCGGCGGTCACTTGGCCTAAGAAGATAGCTAATGGGAAGTTCCAAGGGCTAATACACAACACCACACCACGGCTATCAGCTGCATGGTCTTTAAACATCGCTTCAGCTCGAGCAGCATAATAACGGCAGAAATCAACAGCTTCGCGCACTTCCGCCACGCTATCAGGCACGGTTTTACCGGCTTCTTTCACACAAATTGCTAAAAGCTCATCACGATTTGCTTCTAAAGCATCAGCGAGTGCACGTAATAAACGCGCGCGCTCTTGCACAGGTGTTGCTGACCAAGCGGGGAATGCCGCGTCGGCTTTGGCGATACTTGCCAGCATTTGCTCTGGAGTATGATGCACTGTGTAACCAATCACTTGGCTGTGGTTCGCTGGATTTCTAACAACTTTTGCGTCATCTACTGGCGCGATAGCTGCGGTGCGCTCCAACCATTGTTGCATCGCGGCGCGGACTGGCGTGATGGCTGCAATTTCAGTTAAATCGATACCCGTTGAGTTTTTGCGCTCTGCGCCGTATAAATTGGCGGACAATGGAATTTGCGTATTACGCTTTTGCTTCCAGCTGCGCACAGTTTCCACCGGATCTTTTAACAAGGATTCGACAGGAATGTTTTCATCAACGATGTTGTTCACAAACGAGCTGTTGGCACCATTTTCTAATAAACGACGAACCAAATAAGCGAGCAAATCAGAATGCTCACCGACTGGCGCATAGATGCGACATGGTACTTTGTCGTCAGCGACCACTTGGTCATACAGCGCATCACCCATGCCATGCAGGCGTTGGAATTCATAACCAGTGCGGTCAGGCGCCATTTCTAAAATTGTGGCCACGGTATAAGCGTTGTGTGTGGCGAACATTGGGTAAATGCTGTCACGGTAAGCTAATAATTTGGCTGCACAAGCTTGGTATGAGACATCCGTTGATGGCTTACGGCTAAACACTGGGAAGTCGGCGTGGCCTTCGATTTGGCTAATTTTAACTTCGCTATCCCAATAAGCGCCTTTCACCAAACGCACCATTAACTTACGGCCAACACGCACCGTGAGTGCGCGTAACCACTCGATTAAGTGAATGCAACGCTTTGAATAGGCTTGGATTGCTAAGCCAAAACCTTCCCAACCGGCTAATTCTGCATCAGCAAATACTGCTTCAATGACATCCATTGATAGCTCTAAGCGGTCGGCTTCTTCGGCATCAACCGTGAAGCTAATGTTGTAGCTTTTTGCTGCGATGGCTAAGGTTTTTAACCGCGGCACTAATTCATTCATCACGCGGTCGCGATGCGAGAAGCGGTAACGTGGGTGGATTGCCGATAGTTTTACGGAAATGCCAGGGCTTTTGAATGGGCCGCGGTTTTTCGCAGCTTCACCGATAACTTTGATGGCCATCATGTAACTTTGGAAGTAGCGATCTGCGTCTTCCATCGTCCGCGCGCCTTCGCCGAGCATGTCGTACGAGTAAGTGAAACCTTTGTTTTCTAATTCAACAGCACGTTCAACAGCTTTATCGATAGTGGTACCCATCACAAACTGCGTACCCATGATTTGCATCGCATAACGCACCGCTTGGCGGATCACTGGCTCACCTAAGCGACCACAAGTACGCTTTAACAAACCAAATTGATGTTTTTTCTCATCATCGCTGTAGTTCACCAGTTTGCCGGTAAACAACAAGCCCCAGGCAGAGGCGTTGACGAATAAAGATTCACTATTGCCTAAGTGTGAGCTCCAGTCGCCATTGGATAATTTATCGCGGATCAAACGGTCTGCAGTGTGTTTATCTGGCACGCGCAATAAAGCTTCGGCTAAACACATCAATACCAGACCTTCTTCGGTCGATAACGAGAATTCATTTAACAGGGCATCAACACCGCCTTTGCCAACTTGGGCTTTGCGGATATTCACCACCAACTGACGGGCTTTTTCCCATGCACGTGAACGAGCTTGCACGCCGATATCAGCCAGCGGCAGTAAATATTCCAAAACTTCGGTTTCGTCAGCACGGTAAAATTTGCGGATGGTCTGGCGGATAGGATCCGTCGTCGTCAGGTCGCCGTGAAATAGCATGTTTTTATCCCAGTTGAATTAAAATAAATGCTGCATTTTAGAGAAATCACCACAGTATTTGGTGGTTATTTTTGCTCTATAACCGTATATAATCTGGTTTAGTTGCCAATTAACCAGAAAATATTTGGAAATGACCTCATCAGCAAAAACGCGTAGCTTAGATAGGATCGACAGAACAATCTTAGACACTTTGCAAAAAGACGGCCGAATTTCCAATGTTGAACTGGCCAAGCGAGTAAATTTAAGTGCCAGTCCTTGCATTGACCGAGTCAGAAAGTTAGAGCAAGACGGGTTTATTGAAGGCTATGGCGCGAAATTAAATGCCTCTAAACTGGGTCTTGGCACCGCGGCATTTATCCAAGTCACTTTAGATAGAACTACCGGTGCGGTGTTTGATGAGTTTCGCGATGCGGTAGTGCAAATCGCTGAAGTCGCAGAGTGTCATATGGTGGCTGGCGGCTTTGATTATTTATTGAAGCTTCGATTATCGAGTATGGAAGCTTATCGAGCCGTGCTTGGACGTATCGTCGATTTGCCTGGTGTTTTACAAACCCATACTTATGTAGTGATAGAAAAGGTCAAACAGGATACGGGGTTACCAGTGGCTGATGGCTTGTAATGAGCCAATCAATTAAACAACAAGCCGTTTTTGCGGCTTGTTGTTTAGCATGCTCATAACAAAACATGCTCACGCAAAATTTACATCCAACGATCGTTACGACGGCGGTTAGGTGTAATGAGCGGTAGAATTAATCCTAGCAAAAGGCCTGCTGCTAGAATGCCGCCGCCAATAACCATTTTGTTTTGCAGTAAATCAGGGTTTTGTTCTGCCAAGCGAGCCGTTAACTGCGCTGCAGTTTGTTTAGCCAGTTCCGCTTCTTTTTTCGCGTTATCGCGTTCGGTTTGGGCGGCGACCACTGCTTGCTGCAGATTTTGTCGTTCTTGCTCAAACTGAGCTGCCATCATTTCTTGCTGGCCAAGTTGTTGCTTCAATGCTTCAATATTCGCTTTTGGACTTGCGGTATACGTGATGTATTCGCCACTTAACCAACCTTCATTGCCTGAAATGTCGCGAATTTTGATATAGCCGTTGGCTGGGTTATCCCCGATGAAAGTTACACTTTCACCTGCGCGGACTGTTGAAATCGTGCGATATTCGTTACCGGGGCCCGAACGCAAAGGCGTGCTTAACCCATCGATAATAAATGCTGGTTTTTCTGTACCAGCAGCGACTTTTACAGGCTCGGCAGCCGCTTGCGTCGTTGGCACAGTTGCTGGGGTTGTGGTAGCAGGGCTAGTTTGGGCGACGCTGACAGCGCTAGCCAATGAAGCAACAAGCAACCAAGGACGGATCAAATTTGACATAATTCTTCCACAAAACTTAAGGCGCGGGGGACTCGCCTGATCATAGGGAGTTGTTAACCGATTGACAAGTAAAAACACTTGCCGCCTTGGCGCGGATGACCTATGTTGCGCAGCAGAGATCAATGACGACCCAAGGATGCTTTAATGACGTTGGAAGTCGAATTAAAACTAGCGATAAATGCACCTGAGCAAGTTCCTACAGAGGCGATGTTATTGGCATGTTGGCAACCATTATTGGCCAAGCCGGTAACTAAGCAGACTGAAAAGCAGCTTTTTAATGCCTATTACGAAACGGCAGACCAGTGGTTTCGCCAGCACGATTGCGGGTTGCGCACTCGATTAAAATCAGGCCAATACGAGCAAACCATCAAACTTGCAGGCCAGCAACAGGGGGCTGCGCATATCCGCCCCGAGTACAACCAGCCTTGCCAGAGTGTTGTGCCGGTGCTTGCCGATTTCCCATTGGAGATTTGGCCACAAGGCACTGATGTTGCGGCGCTGCAACAACAGCTTGTTGAGTTATTTCGCACCGACTTTGTTCGGCAAGCTTATATTTTGCAGTTGCACGATGGCAGTATTGTTGAAGCAGTATTGGATTTAGGTACTGTGGTTGGCGGTGGCACGGAAGCTCCCATCTGTGAACTTGAATTGGAACTGCAGCAAGGTAATGTGGACACCTTATTTGCTTTAGCGCGGACCATGGTTGAGCGCTTGCCCTTGAGTTTAGGTTTTCAATCGAAAGCCGAACGTGGCTATCGCCTAGCGCAGCAGCAACCATTGACTTGGTTAACCCCTGAGAAAGACGCAGATTTCAAACTCTGGTTACGGGCATTGTCACAAAATCTACTACTGCAACAGCAGCAGTCTTCGGCTGAGCAACAAGCCGCATTACAAGCCATGTGGTTACAATTTCGATCACTCTTGATATCGAGACAAGTTCCTCTTGTGCTTTGTGAGCGAGCTTTGCAATTGGATATCGCAATTGCCGGCGAATTCCAAGTATGGTTACTCGATTTTTCTGCATGGTTGCTTGAGGAATAAGTCATGACTGAAATAAATGCTGCGATTGCGCCGATAAGTCCAGAATTACAGCAATGGGTGTCACATCAGTTGACGATGCAAGCGCTTGCCATGGACACCCCACCTGAGCTTAGCCAGCTATTTGCCGCTAGTGCGCTGTTAGCAAGGACCGTGGCGCGCCAACCAGCACTTATCAATGATTTAATCAATGGTAGCGTTAGTCAGCCGTTAGTCCCAGATTTGCGAGGCGTGAGTGAAGCAGATGCCATGCGTTTATTGCGGCAATACCGCAACGCTGGGCTGTGCCGAGTCTTGGCGGATGATTTATTGCGTTCACAACCAATAGCGACTGCGTTGGCGCGAGTTTCGGCATTAGCCGATGCGCAGATTAATGCTGCCTATGATTGGGCTTGGCGCGAACTCGCTGTGCAATGGGGTGAACCTCGAGATGCACAGGGCTCGGTGATGCCAATGCTAATTTTGGGCATGGGTAAACTTGGCGGCGGTGAGTTAAATTTCTCTTCAGATATCGATTTAATTTTTATCTATCCGGAAAATGGCAATACCAGTGGTGGCCGTCGCAGCTGCGAAAATCAGCAGTTCTATACAAAATTGGGGCAAAAAATCATTAGCTTATTGCACCAAGTGACGGGCGATGGTTTTGTTTACCGCGTCGATATGCGTCTACGGCCATTTGGTGATAGTGGTCCGTTAGTTCTTAGTTTTGCGGCTTTTGAGGATTACTACCAAGAGCAAGGGCGAGATTGGGAGCGTTACGCGATGCTCAAGGCGCGGATTTTAAATCCGGTTGAGCCATTTGCCAGTGAACTTAACTCGATGCTGAAACCTTTTGTCTATCGACGTTATATTGATTATTCGGCGATTGAATCGTTGCGCCGGATGAAGCAGTTGATTGAGCAAGAAAACCGGCGACGTAATCGTATTGATAACATCAAACTTGGAGCTGGTGGTATTCGCGAAGTTGAATTTATTGTCCAGACTTTGCAACTGATCCGCGGTGGTCGTATTCCTTCGTTGCAACAACCATCAATCTTCAAGGCGTTTCAGGCATTGGCGCAAGAGGGGCTTTTGACCAACGAGCAGGCCATGATATTGCAGCAAGATTATGAATATTTGCGCCAAATTGAACAATGGCTGCAAGGTGCCGATGATCAGCAAACACAAACTTTGCCTAACGATGCGTTGGCGCGTGAGCGGTTAATTCTTGCGATGAAAGCGAGTGATTGGACGAGCTTAGAGCAAAAAATTCAAGCAACAATGCAGCGTATTCATCAGCAGTTCCAACTGGTGATTGCACAAGAAGAACAAGCCGAAGCGGATGAATTAATGCTTGGCAGACTGTTGTGGGACAGTGATTTACCGGCAACTGAACTTGCTGAGCACATTGAATGGCTATCGGTGACTGAGGGCGAAGCTCTCGTTTTGCAGCTGCAGCAGTTTAAACAAGATTGTCAAAAACGCAGTGTAGGCCCACGCGGGCGTGAACTTCTTGCGAAGTTAATGCCGTCTTTGTTGCATTTGGTGGCTAAAGAGCAAGTGAACGCTTTGGTGGTGAGCCGAGTCTTTGGCGTTTTTCGACAAATTGTCAGTCGCACTGCTTATTTGGAGTTGTTGTTCGAAAATCCTAAAGCTTTACAACAGCTTGTGAAGTTGTGTGGCCGCAGTGGTTGGCTGGCTGAGCATCTGGCTCGCTATCCAATGCTACTTGATGAACTGATAGATCCTGAGCAGTTATACCAAGTGGCCACTGTCGCGGATTACCATGACCGGCTGAGACTACAGTTATTGCGTGTCCCTGAAGACGATTTAGAGCTTTTAATGGAAACGCTGCGCCAGTATAAACAAGCGCAGCAGCTTAGGATAGCGGCAGCCGATATCACTGGCATTTTGCCGTTGATGAAGGTGAGTGACCATTTGACCTGGCTCGCTGAAGCATTAATGAGCAAGGTCGTTGAGCTGGCATGGCAACAAATGGTGGATAAATATGGTTACCCCGCAGGAGTCAATGCGGGCGATGCCAAAGCTTTTGCGGTGATTGCTTATGGCAAACTTGGTGGTTTAGAGCTCGGTTATGGCTCAGATCTGGATTTAGTTTTTGTCCATCAATGCGATTCGCTAGCCGCAACTAGTGGGGATCGCGCCATTGATTCTCGGCAATTCTATTTAAAGCTAGTACAACGGATTTTGCACTTGTGTACTACTCGCACTGCCAGTGGCGTCTTGTACGATATTGATACCCGTTTGCGTCCATCTGGCAATGCGGGATTGTTAACGGTGCATATCGAAACCTATGGGGAATATCTTCGTCAGGATGCGTGGACATGGGAGCATCAAGCTCTAGCGCGCACTCGGTTGATCTATGGAGATGATGCGATTGCCCAGCGCTTTGAACAAATTCGCGCGGAGATTTTGGGACAACCACGAGAACTCAACACGCTTCGGCAAGAAGTGGTGGAGATGCGGCAAAAACTACGTGAACACCATGGGGTTAATTCGCAGGAAGTGAAACACAAATCTGGCGGTGTGGTTGATTTGGAATTTATCAGTCAGTTTTTGGTGTTGGCTTATGGCGCACAATTTCCGGCTCTTTATGCCTACAGCGATAATATTCGAATTTTAGACGCGGCAGCAGCCTGTGGCTTGATACCCGAAGCCGAAGCTCATGGGTTACAACAAGCTTATCAACAACTTCGTGGTGTTAGTCATCGTGAAACTTTACAGCCAGCCGATGGTTCATCACAACCTGAGCTGACCGCTGCGGAGCAAGCGGTACAGGCTAGTTGGCAGAAGGTAATGCTCGCAGTTTCTGCTTCTCACCATTGATGAGTCTGCAGTTCTCTTCAAGAAATTGATTGGGCTTGTCAGTCACAATGGCAGCCCTTTCTCTTGGACAGAAATAAGCGAGGACAGGCGTTTCAAAATCTGGGGCAATTGCTGAAACAATATCTTTGAGTGAACTTAGATAATCGCCACCACTTTCAAAATAGTGCTTTACGACATAATCGCGAGGTAAGGTCCAAATCAGCTCTATACCTTCATCGTTAGCAAAGCCGGCCATTTGGTCTCGAACTTTTGACCCTGTGGTAAATTGTCGGTTGGTAACACTGCCTTGCCAATTACCCGCAAGTGGCGGCACGGTATTGGTTCGACTCACTAACGTTGATGTCAACTTGTCACTGGTATCTTTGAGTTTAATTACATATTCTTTGGACGAGTCTGCTGTTGCATCGAGGGAATAACGAAGTTGTTCGTAAAAGTTGGTGAATTCTTTTGCTGCAGATGTTTTGGCTGGTTTTTTTTGTTCGGTTGCGGCATCAGGATTAAAATTAATCAGTTCTGGTTTCACTAATAGGATAAAGGCCAGCCCTAATAACACTACTGCCGCCGATAAATGTTTTACCCAAAACCACATGATTTAAGTTTCCTACTTCCGCCAATTAATTGATACTAACCAAAGTCGTTAAGAACGCAAATCATTTTACGAGGCTTTGCAAAAAGCCCCGTAAAATACACGGATTAGTACAAACTAGGTGCCTCAGGATCCGGTCGGGTTTTAAAGCGACGATGCACCCACATATATTGCTCAGGGTGTTGGCTAACCGCTTGCTCTACCCATTGATTGACTCGGATCACATCCGCTTTATCATCACCACTTGGAAAGTTTTCGAAGGGCGGTAAAATTTCGACTTGATAACCTTGTTGATTTGGTAAACGTCGAGAATAGATTGGTACTACGACACAATTTGCAGCCTTAGCAAATAACAAAGTTCCGGTTGTTGTGGCTGCATCTGGCACTGCAAAGAACGGTACAAATAACGAACGGTTTCGGCCATAATCTTGATCTGGTAAGTAAAAACAGACTTCTTGACTGTTCAGCGCGTGGATTAAGGCTTTCACATCCCGTTTGCCGATCATGTACTTGTTACCTCGGCTGCGTCCACGGACCATAAAATATTCCATTACTGGATTATTGTGTGGTCGATAAAAACCAACGGAAGGGTGGTTTAAACCGAAAATCCGTCCTGAAGCTTCCAAATGCAGCATATGTGGCGACAACAATAAAACACCTTTTCCGCTGGCAATAGCGTTTTGCAGATGTTCGTATCCAACAAAACTAGCGAATTTTTTATAGCGCCAGTCTGGCCACCACCAGGCAATCATCGTTTCTATAGCCGCGCAGCCCGTCTCTTCAGCATTTCGTTCTAATAAGTTATCGAGCGTCGCTTGATCCATGTCTGGAAAGCATAATTCCAAATTGCGTTTCGCAATTTTTCTTCTGGATTTCAGTAGCTTGAAAGAAGCTCGGCCCAAAATGCGACCAATCGCCATTAACCAAGAATAAGGCAGCCAACTGATCAGCCAAGCGAGCGCAATAGCTATCCAAACCAACCAAAATTTGGGGTGTAACATTGACCATTGAAAAGGGGGTTTAGCGATCACAGCCAGTCCTCGACAGATAAAAACGGGCTATTGTAACGGAAATTTTGCATCTGCAAAGGTTAATAGCGGTCAGAGCAGTTGAAACCACTCTGACCGTTTGTGTAGTTCTAACGAGATTAGCCGCCTAATGACTGATTCACTAAAGCCAAATCGTCTTCGGTTAAAGTCCCTGCCGCTTGCTTCAATGAAAGCACCGCGAGGATATAGTCGTAACGAGATTTAGTGAGATTCCGACGGGCATCAAACAGGTTTCTGGTGCTGACTAACACGTCAACAATTGTCCGAGTGCCAACTTCAAAACCCGCTTCAGTGGCTTTTAGTGCACTTTCCGCAGAAATCACGGCTTGTTCTAAAGCTTTGATACCGGCAATTGACGCGCCAACATTATTGTAACTTGAACGGATTTGACGGAGTACTGAACGGTGGCCAAGTTCAAGATCTTCACTAGTAGCTACGTAGCTTGCACGTTTTACTTCAACACCCGCTTCAGTTGCACCACCTGCGTAGATAGGTACATTGAGTGTCAGACCCACTGAATCTTCGTTACTTTGGACGCTGCGGCTTGAATCAAGTAAAGTTTTGCTAGCATTCAGACCTAAGGTTGGGTAATGACCTGATTGCGCAAGGTCGATATCATTTTGCGCGATTTCTACTGCTAATTTCCGTGCTTTTAAATCTAAGTTGTTTTGTTCAGCAATCGCAACCCAGTCTGCAGCATTGGTTGGCTGCGGCGCGGTGGCTTTGAAGCGCGCCGTGTTTAATGGCTCAAGGGTTGAGTGATATTCACCGGTAATTTCTTGTAACGCTTCTTTGGCATTTTCCAGCAAGTTAGTGGCGCTGATTTCACGAGCAACCACGGCGTCATACTGCGCTTGCGCTTCGTGTAAATCGGTAATTGCCGTTAAGCCGACTTGATAACGTTCACGAGTTTGTTCGAGCTGGCGTTCAACTGCACGTTTTTCGGCCACGACAAAGGTTAAGTCATCATTGGCACTTAATACTGAAAAGTAAGCTTGAGATACACGAACAATCAACGCTTGCAATGTAGCGTTGTAGTAAGTTTGGCCTTGCAGGGCTTGTTTCTCTGCTGTTGATAAACGACTCCAATCACCCCAATCGAAAATGGTTTGTTGTAAGCTGATTTTGTTGGTGTAGCCAGTTCTTGTTGGGCTAGTTACACCTGAAACGGTTTCGCGGTTTTTACCGATGTTTGAAGAAAAGCCGATAGTCGGTAGGAAGTTCGCTTTAGTGATATCCACACTAGCAGTGCTGACATCACGCTGTGCTGCTGATTTTAATACAGCAGGGTCTTTTTTTAGCGCTAATTGATAAATGTTTTGTAGGTTTTCCGCATTGGCTTGCAGGCTAAACATCCCCAATGCTGCGCATACCAATGAACTTAAAACAGTTTTTTTCATAACCAGATCCCATGGGAAAACAAAATTGACCGAATAATACCGTGTTAGCGTAGACTAAGTCGAACCGAATGCGTAAAAGTTGTCCGCACAAGTGTAACAGAATGTGAGTCCAAATATGCCTGAATTCAATGGGATTGATTATCCATCTTTTCAAGTTGATGATGTACAGATTGTCGACAAAACCACCGTTTTTCAAGGTTTTTTTCGAATAAACACCTATAAATTCAGGCATCGCTTATATAACGGTGGCTGGAGTGAAATCGTCAGCCGCGAAATGTTTGAGCGCGGGCATGCGGTTGTTGTGCTGCCTTACAATCCCGTCACTGATGAAATTGTGCTTATTGAGCAAATCCGACTAGGTGCATTAGCGACGAGCCGCACGCCATGGCTGCTTGAGGCGGTTGCCGGCATGATTGACGAAGGCGAAACGAACGAAGCGGTCGCTCGACGTGAGGCGATGGAGGAAGCGGGGCTTGAGCTTGGTAGATTATGGCCTATGCTGAGCTATTTAAGTAGCCCTGGTGGCACCACTGAGCGGATCCATCTTTTTTTAGGTGAGCTGACACATTCAGTAACGACTGGAGTGTATGGGCTAGCCGAAGAGCATGAAGATATTAAAGCTCATATAGTGTCGGAACCAACAGCACAGCAATTATTAGATGCTGGTGCTATCGACAATGCCGCGACCGTTATTGCGTTACAATGGTTAGCTTTAAATAAAGCGCAAGTGCGTGAGCAGTGGCGCGCGTAAGCGCTCAATCTCGATTTTTCGACATCCATCGCTGCCACAACAAATGAATTTAGTTGTTAGGAGAATATCATGCCGTCGTTTGCGCTAAAGCAGCCGTATCGGCCATATGTGCCGGATTTTCTTAGTTTGTGCGAACGCAATTATGCGCAACTGCGCTTTTTTTTGCCGCAACCTTCGCTGGTCAATTCCAGCCAAACAATCCAAATTAATGCGCTCGAAGCCTACTGTATTTCAGTGTTAGCTGAAGCACCATTTACCACCACAATTCGTATTGCTCATTTAAGTGAAAGTATTCATGCGTGGCTAAAACCGCAATTTGAAGTGCGGCTTTATCATGATGCTCGTTTGGCAGAGGTGGTTGCCTGTCAGCAAATTCGCCAGTTTAAGGCGGTTTACAGCTACCCGAATACTGAAATGTTGCAGCCTGATGAGAAGCGTCAAATCAATGCGTTGTTACGTGACTGGCTGATTTTGTGTCAAAAGCAAGGTTATGCAAAAATTGAGGTGAGGCCGTGACAACTATCTACCAAAGTGATGCATTGCTTTGGCGCTGTTATCAAATTACAGATTGTCATCTAGTTGCTGATGCCGATGGCAGTTATCAAGGGATTCAACCTTACCGTCATTTACAACGGCTCTTGGCGAGTTTACAACCTTATCCGCTGATACTGACCGGTGATTTAACTCAAGATCATTCCGAAGCATCGTATCGTTTGTTGGCTGAACTATTGCAGGATTGGCCTGCGCCTGTGTTCTATCTGCCTGGAAATCATGATGATCCCGTCTTGATGGCCAGTGTTTTTGCCAATCAACCCTTTCACAGCGCCAAGGAGATTTGGTGTGCTGACTGGCAGTTACTCTTACTATCAACCAAAAGCGACACCCCTGCTGGCAGTTTTTCTGGTGCGCGTTTAGCAACATTGGCAAGCCGACTTGCCGATCAGCCCGACCGAGCAGCTTGGCTGTTTTGCCATCATCATCCGAAACCGATAGGCAGTTCAATTGATGAGCACGGTTTAGTTAATAGTATCGAGTTCTGTCAGTTCCTCGACGATACTCTTAAAGTCAAAGGTGTGGCTCATGGTCATTGTCACCATGCTTATCATCAAGCTGCAGGTCGTTGGCAGATCGTTGGTTGCCCAGCGAGCTCCGTGCAGTTTAAACTGGCGCCAGAATGGCTCACTGAAGATCTTGGGCCACAAGCTTGTTTGTGGCAATTCGCCGCAAATCAGCAAGTAATGTGGGAGTTTGTCGTCGTTTGAAAGCTAAAACAGTGTTATACCTGCATGGATTTGCTAGCTCTTCGCAATCAGAAAAAGCGGTGCTTATTAGAGACTATTTCCAGCGTGAACTAAGTCAGCATCAATTGTTGTTGCCAGACTTGCCTTATACACCAGCCGAAGCGGATGAGCTCTTACAGCAAATTTGTCGGCAAACGCCACCGGATGTGGTTATTGGGAGTAGCTTGGGTGGTTTTTTGGCCACTAGACTGGCAGAGCAGTTTAATTGTCGAGCAGTTTTGATTAATCCAGCTGTTAAGCCTCATTTATTGTTGCGTCAACACCTTGGCCGTTATTATCATCCTGTTAGAGCTGAGCATTACCAAGTTGATGCGTCGCATTTACCTATTTTGGCAGCGCAACAAGTGTCAAGTTTGCAGCAGCCGCAACACTATTTAGTGTTATTACAGACGGGTGATGAAGTTTTAGATTATCGCCAAGCCCTTAGTTTTTATGCCGATTGCCATTTGGATGTGACAGAAGGTGGTGATCATGGTTATCAAGACTTCGAAAGTCGCTTGCCAGATATTGTGAAATTCTGCCAATTAGCGTAAAACCCTGTTTATTGATACAGTAATTTGATTTTTTGCTCGAACCGGTCTGTTGGCCGGCCTAATCTGGAATTCGCTATGACTGAACAACTGTACAACGCCGACTCGATTGAGGTGCTGACGGGACTAGAGCCCGTGCAGCGCCGTCCTGGCATGTATACTGACACCACACGTCCGAACCATTTAGGACAAGAGGTTATTGATAACTCTGTCGATGAAGCCTTAGCGGGCCATGCAGACACTGTTCAGGTTATTTTACATCCAGATCAATCACTTGAAGTGATTGATAACGGCCGTGGGATGCCGGTTGATATCCACCCCGAAGAGGGTGTTAGTGGTGTCGAGTTGATTCTGTGTCGCCTGCACGCTGGTGGTAAATTCTCCAACAAAAACTATCAATTCTCCGGTGGTTTGCACGGTGTTGGTATTTCCGTGGTGAATGCATTATCGACTCGAGTTGAAGTCGCGGTACGTCGCGATGGTAACGTTTATGAAATGGCGTTCGAAAACGGCAATAAAGTTTCGGAATTAGCCATTACCGGCACTGTGGGCAAACGCAATACCGGTACTCGCGTGCGGTTTTGGCCGGATGCCAAATATTTTGATTCGGCAAAGTTTTCAGTAAGCCGAATGCTGCACGTGCTAAAAGCGAAGGCTGTGTTATGCCCAGGTCTTACCGTCAAGTTTGAAGACAAAGTCAACGAACAAAGTTATACCTGGTGTTATGTCGCGGGTATTCGCGACTATTTAATCGACGCGGTCAAAGAGATGGTTGCGCTGCCCGAACAGCCTTTTGTTGGTACATTTAGCGCCAGTAATGAGGCAGTTGACTGGGCTGTTTTATGGTTACCTGAAGGCGGTGAGTTGGTCACGGAAAGTTACGTAAACTTGATTCCAACGGCGCAAGGCGGGACCCATGTGAATGGCCTTCGCCAAGGTTTGTTAGAAGCTCTGCGTGACTTCTGTGAATTCCGTAATCTGTTGCCTCGTGGCATCAAATTAACACCTGAGGACGTCTGGGACCGCTGTGCTTACATTCTCTCGTTAAAGATGCAAGAACCGCAGTTTGCTGGCCAGACTAAAGAGCGTTTATCAAGTCGCCAAGCATCAAGTTTTGTCACGGGAGTGGTTAAAGATAGCTTCAGCTTATGGTTAAACGAGCATACTGATATCGCTCAGCAACTAGCAGAATTTTGTATCAATAATGCGCAAAAACGACTGCGCGCCGAAAAGAAAATTGTGCGCAAGAAAGTCACTGCCGGTCCAGCATTGCCTGGAAAATTGGCAGACTGTAGCGCACAGGATGTCAGTCGTACTGAATTGTTTTTAGTTGAAGGTGATTCTGCAGGTGGTTCTGCGAAACAAGCGCGTGACCGAGAATTCCAAGCGGTGATGCCGCTACGCGGAAAAATACTCAATACATGGGAAGTTGAATCTGAACAAATTTTGGGTTCTCAAGAGGTGCATGACATTTCCGTGGCGATTGGCATGGATCCAAATTCTGCCGATTTAAGTCAATTACGTTACGGCAAAATTTGTATTCTTGCGGATGCTGATTCTGATGGATTGCATATCGCAACCTTATTATGTGCGTTATTTATGCAGCACTTCCGGCCGTTAGTGGCCGCTGGCCATGTGTTTGTGGCGATGCCGCCACTGTATCGCATCGACATTGGTAAAGATGTGTATTACGCACTCGATGAAGAAGAGAAAAACGGTATTTTAGATAGGCTTGAAGCCGAGAAAAAGCGCGGGAAAATTAATGTCCAGCGCTTTAAAGGTCTAGGTGAAATGAACCCGTTACAACTTCGGGAAACGACCATGGATCCAAACACTCGGCGTTTAGTGCAACTAACTATTGATGATTTGCGCCAAACCATCGAAATGATGGACATGTTACTTGCAAAAAAACGGGCTAATGATCGAAAAGACTGGCTGGAATCTAAAGGCGATCGCGCTATCGTAGTGGTATGACCGTTGAACTTTAGTATACTGGCAACTGCGCAATTATGCATTTTGGCTGAATTATTATAATGAAAAAAGTCTTTGAACAGTTGTTTGTCGTTGCTTGTCTTATCGCTTGTTCGGTAGTTCCTGTTGCCGCTGATCCTAGCCCTGCAATTGCTACTACCAATGAAAATCAGCAAGCGCTACCTGCATGGCTTTTAGATGTCCAGCAGAAAAAGTTCCAGAAGCCTCAACAGATGCTGCAACTAGCGCTGTCAAAGGATGCTGAATCTTCGGCTTGGCCTCTTGCTGTGCAAGCGGTTTATTTCAGTGAAATAGCGCAGATTTATGAAGTGTTAGGTCGCCATCGTGATCAATTGACTGCGGCTGAGCATGGGTTGACCTTGTTACCGCATGCCGAAGACCGAACAAGAATTGAATTATTATTCAGTGTTGGCTTTGCATTGGAAATGCATCGTGAGTACAGCCAAGCGAATGACTACTATGAAAAAGGCATGGCGCTTGCTCGTAAAATCGATGACCAAAAGATGCAAATCCAAGGTCTGTTGAATTTATCTGCAATGCTGCAGGAAGACTACCAAGAGCAAGAAGCCTTGGAGATGCTCAAAGACGCATACAACCGCGCGATTGAACTAGATGATAAGTCGATGCTCGGTGCAGTGAAGGCTGAATTAGGCTTAATGTATACTGGTCTTGGCAGCGAAGAAGAAGCTCAGCAATTATTGGAAGAGTCCTACCGAATTTATGATGAATTGGAATGGGGCAAGGCCAAAATTAGCATTTGGTACAACTTGGCTTCGACATATCGTTACATCAATAAAGCAGAACAAGCATTGGATCTGTTTGAGCAGATGCTGAAAGTGAGTTTGCTTGATGAAGACCCTGTTAATTTGTATTTTGCTTATATGGGGATGGCAACGACGAGTCGTCAACTTAAACGGATTGATGCTGCCGTTTCTTATCTAGAAAAAGCCGAAATTTATTTACCACATTTGCAATCGACCTTTCAGTTAAGTGTGCATCACTTTGAAAAAGCGCTGATTTACAGAAGTTTAGGACAAACTAGCTTGGCAATGCAGGAGATCAACCTCGCCACTGAGCAGTTGCAATCCGATAAAAATGTGTCCGACAAATTCTATCGGTTGCATTTTGAAGAGTTTCGCGCTCGGCTTTATGCTGACTCCGGTGATTTTGATAAAGCTTATTCGACGCTTAACAAATTTTTTCGCGATTACGTTGCGCTGCAAGATGATAAACGCGATTTGCAGGTACAAAAACTTCGTTTAGGTTTTGACGCAGAGCGGCAAAAAGCAAAAAATGAATTGCTAAAGAAAGACAATGAATTACAGGCTTTACGTTTACAAGATATTGAACATAGCCGGCAAATCCAACATATGTGGCTTAGCATTTTTGCATTTACAAGTTTGATTTTATTGACTTTAGTGGTATGGCAGTGGCGACGTCGTCGTCATGTGTCGCCAAATAGTTAACCTTTTCACGGGATTTTATGACCGACATTATTTTAACAGCTGACGGCATTGAACAACGGCCATTGCGCTCGTTCACTGAAGAAGCATATTTAAATTACTCCATGTACGTCATTATGGACCGCGCTTTGCCGCATATCGGCGATGGTTTAAAACCAGTGCAGCGTCGTATTGTGTATGCCATGTCTGAACTTGGTTTGTCACATCTGGCTAAATACAAGAAATCGGCTCGTACTGTTGGTGACGTGTTAGGTAAATTCCATCCGCACGGTGATTCTGCCTGTTACGAAGCAATGGTGTTGATGGCGCAGCCATTTTCTTATCGTTATCCGCTGGTTGATGGCCAAGGTAACTGGGGCGCGCCGGATGATCCGAAATCGTTTGCAGCAATGCGTTATACCGAAGCCAAGCTGTCTCGTTTTAGCGAGGTGTTATTGACCGAGTTAGGTCAAGGTACCGTTGATTGGATCCCGAATTTCGATGGCACTTTGGAAGAACCCAAAGTGTTGCCTGCGCGGCTACCGCATATTTTGTTAAACGGTGTGACTGGTATTGCCGTCGGTATGGCGACCGACATTCCTCCACATAATGTCCGAGAAATCGCCGATGCTGCTTGCCATGTGTTGGACAATCCGAACGCGTCAGTCACTGATTTATTGCAATATGTGAAAGGCCCTGATTATCCGACTGATGCCGAAATCATCACGCCCGCGCATGAACTCGCTGCTATTTATGAAAATGGTCGTGGCAGTGTGCGGATGCGAGCGCTGTATACGCAAGAAGATGGCGATATTGTGATTACCGCATTGCCACATCAGACCTCAGGCGCGAAGGTGCTTGAGCAAATCGCCGCGCAAATGAATGCGAAAAAGTTGCCGATGGTGTCCGATCTTCGCGATGAATCCGACCATGAAAGTCCGTGTCGGATTGTCATTGTGCCGCGTTCAAATCGCATCGACGTTGAACAATTGATGCAACATTTGTTTGCGACCACTGATTTAGAAAAATCTTATCGCGTGAATTTAAACATCCTGGGTCTAGATCAAAAGCCGCGGGTGAAAAATTTACTAGAAATACTCAGTGAATGGCTGGTGTTCCGCCGCGATACTGTGCGTCGTCGTCTGCAATATCGATTAGATAAAGTGTTGGATCGCATTCATGTGTTGGAAGGTTTGTTAATTGCCTTTTTAAACATTGATGAAGTGATTCGAATCATTCGTGAAAACGATGAGCCAAAACCAGTGCTGATTGCCCATTTTGGCATTACTGAACGCCAAGCCGAAGCGGTGCTTGAACTCAAGTTACGGCATTTAGCCAAACTTGAAGAAATGAAGATCCGCGGCGAATTGGACGAACTGTCAAAAGAGCGTGATCATCTGCAAAGTATTTTAGGTTCTGAATCTAAACTTACCAAGTTGATCCGTGCTGAGTTACAAGCGGATGCGCTGAAGTATGGCGATAATCGTCGCAGTCCAATTGTGGCCAGAGGCGAGGCAAAAGCTCTATCGGAAAAAGAACTATTGCCGAGCGAAGCTGTCACCGTTGTGTTATCGGAAAAAGGTTGGGTACGCTGCGCGAAAGGTCACGACGTCGATGGTAATTCGTTACAGTATAAGGCTGGGGATGGTTTTAAATCATCCGCGATTGGTAAAAGTAATCAATATGCAGCTTTTATCGACAGTAGTGGTCGCAGCTTCGCGGCTGAAGCCCATGATTTGCCATCCGCACGCGGCCAAGGTGAACCTTTAACGGGTCGTTTCCAAATGGTCGCAGGTGAGAGCTTTGAGCATGTGTTGATGGCCGATGATAGCCAACAGTTATTGCTTGCCAGTGATGCCGGTTACGGATTTGTCGTGAGTTTTGCCGATTTGGTCAGTCGTAATAAAGCCGGTAAAGCGTTGCTAAGTCTGCCTACGGCAGCCAAAGTCTTAACGCCACTGGCGATTAAATCGCCAGAGACCGACCAAGTGGTTGCTATCACCAATGAAGGCCGGATGTTAGTGTTCCCAATTGCTGAATTGCCGAAACTAAGCAAAGGTAAAGGCAACAAGATCATCAGTATCCCGTCAGCTCGGGCGGCAAGTCGCGAAGAGTTTGTGAAAATTCTTGCGGTAGTGCCAGCTGACAGCGGCATTACCTTGGTTGCTGGCAAGCGCAAGATGACTATTAAAGCTCAAGATCTAACGCATTATGTCGGTGAACGTGGCCGTCGTGGTAATAAACTGCCGCGAGGCTTGCAACGGATTGACGAGCTGTTGGTCGGCGAAGTCGTCGGTGATGCTGAATAACATCAAGTAAATGGCGGTAAGTTAGTCGAACTTACCGCCAAAGTTTGCGAATACCCTGACAGATCAAACCAGCCAAATCATTGAATACCGTTATACTGGGCGGTGTCATATCGCCGAGGAATTCATGTGTTAGCAGTTATACGTCTCTTTTTAATCACCGTGTTTATTGTGGTTGCTTCAACTATTGGCATTGTTATTTGCCTTGTTCGGCCATTTCATCGTAATAATGTTGGTTTGTTCTCTAAATGGTATAGCAGCGCATCGCGAATTTTTGGCGTACAGATTGAGTTTCGGCGCAAACCGTCGTCGGCAGCCGCGATGCCTTGTGTCTTTCTGGCAAACCACCAGAATAACTATGATTTGTTTACCATCAGCGGTGCGTTAATCCCTGGTACTGTGACCATCGGCAAAAAAAGCTTGAAATGGATCCCGTTCTTCGGCCAGTTGTATTGGTTGGCTGGCAATATTTTGATTGACCGTAATAACAAATCCCGTGCAGTTGGTGCAATGCAAGGTGCAGTTGATCGGATCAACAAAGACAAAGTTTCGGTTTGGGTATTTCCTGAAGGCACTCGTAGTTATGGCCGAGGTTTATTGCCATTTAAAACTGGCGCGTTTCATATTGCCCAACAAGCAGGTGTTCCCCTAGTGGCGATTTGCATGAGCTCAACGCAAGGTAAAATTAAACTTAATCGCTGGAATAATGGCAAAGTCATTATCGAATTCCTAGAGCCTGTTTACCCAGAAGAACTTGGCGTGCCTGTCCGTGATTTAGCGGAACATATGCGGCAAATGATGTTAGAGAAAATTGCCGAGCTTGATACTGAGCTAGGCAAAGATTACACTTCGCAATCAACCACAGTAACAGGATGATTATCATGGAAAATTGGCGCGAATTTACCGAAGAAACGGTTAATGCCTTGTT
This sequence comes from Alteromonadaceae bacterium, assembly GCA_041914845.1. Classification (GTDB taxonomy): domain Bacteria; phylum Pseudomonadota; class Gammaproteobacteria; order Enterobacterales; family Alteromonadaceae; genus Pararheinheimera. The sequence goes on along the minus strand of JAYSCP010000001.1, from coordinate 42,883 downwards.
GGAAGACGGCAGCGATCCGGATGCGGAATATACTATTGAACACCACTTTTACCATGTCGATTTTGCCCGCTTGGAAAAAGTCGCGGTCGAAGTGTTCAAACTTGGGTTTGAAGTAACCGATGCCGAAGAAGTTGAGTTTGAAGACGGTGGCAGCGCTTGGGTATTTGATGCCATTCGCGAACAGTCTCTCAATGCTGAAACTATCACAGCCGATGCGATTAAACTAGAAGCGTTAGCACAGAAATTAGGCGTTGAATACGACGGCTGGGGCACCTATTTCGAAGGTGACGAAGAATTCGATGAAGACGACGAAGAATAGGCTGATAAATTTTTATTGGTTTGAGTAAAAGGCGCGTAAGCGCCTTTTGTGATCTGAATACCTACCAATTTTCTCCAATAAGTTTTTAGAACTAAATTTGCATCAGATTTGTTCGCGGATTTTAAAATTTTTCATTCAGATTGGCATATTTAAAATCGGGTACTACCTTTAAATTTCTTGAACGATTTTATGAGCTACTAACTAACCGCTGAGTTAGACAAATGGTCTCAGCTCCCCGAGTTTTTAGCTCCGTTTTAGCAATCGGAGGCATCCCGTGGCACTAGTCAAAAAAACCGGCAGCAATAGTTCACCTGCAGAAGAAATTAAACCTTCAGTTAGCGCGTCTCGGGAGGCTGAGGCTCAGCGTCGACGTGCACGAACAATGGCAAAACAACAGCAAGCTGCTGAACGTATTGCCGCAGCTACAGCGCAATTGTCCTCTGGCATTACTGAAGCATCCTCAGCTTCAGAAGAATTGCGACGAGCTGCTGAATTAATTGCCTCCGGTGCAGAAGAGTCAGCCAGCGCCTCGCAAGAGTCGTTAGAAGCCTTTAAATTAGTCACCCAAGCCATCAATCGTCAGCTCGATAATGCCAATCTAGGCCAAACCAAAAGCGAAATCGTACAACATTTGATAGTGAAAACTGCTGATGATATTGCTCGATTAATCAACAATGTTGGAGTTGCCGCTGTGCGTCAGGCGGCTTCCGTGCAGCAGGTGGGAGAGCTAGAGAAACAAGCGGCCAACATCGGCGATATTGTAAAAGCAGTTGTGCGCATTGCCGATCAGACCAATTTATTGGCGTTGAATGCTGCGATTGAGGCAGCTCGCGCTGGTAAGCATGGCAAAGGTTTTGCTGTCGTTGCCGATGAAGTTCGAACGCTTGCTGAAACTTCAGAAAAAAGCGCGAAACAAATTCAGGATCTGGTTGGGCAAATCCAAGTCGAAGTCAAAGGGATTGCCGAAGGGATCAATCAATCTGCCAACAACATTACCGTTGAGGTCGAAAAAGGCAAAGCAATTGGGCTGATGCTTGTACAAATTCGTAATGATGTTGGTGATGTGGTCAAAGGGATCCAAGAAATTGTAGTAGGTGCTCAGCAATCAAATGATGCAGCGAATCAAGCGCTACGGGGGGCTGAAGAAATTGCAGCGTCCGCTGAACAGCAATCAGCTGCTGCGGAAGAAACGGCAAAAACGGTCAATGAACAAACGCAGGCATTAAACGAAAGTGAAAAAGCTGCGCAGGATCTTTCTGACATCGCTGATGACTTGAAAAATTCGACTAATGTTGCCAAGAGCTCTGAGGATGTAGCCTCAAGTGCTGAAGAGTTGTCCTCCGCGGTACAAGAGCTTAATCGTGCGGCAGCCCAAATAATGACAGCGATCGAACAGATCAGGCGGGGGGCGCAAACAGCAGCAGCAGCGACGGAAGAATCAGCCGCAGCGGTGAGTCAAATCAAAAGAGGGCTAGAAGTTTCTCTTGAGCGCTCAAAAACTGGGGCTGATAAGATTGCTAACGTTTCATCTTTATTGAGCCGAAATAAACAAGCGGTGGAGCAATTAATTGCTGGGATTGCCGGTTCGGTCACGTCAACGCAAGCGAGTATTCGCCAAGTCAAAGATTTAGAACAGGTTTCTCGACGCATCGACAAAATTGTTGAGGCCATAACCACTGTATCTATTCAAACCAATATGTTGGCCGTGAATGGTTCGATTGAAGCCGCGAGGGCTGGAGAATTTGGCAAAGGTTTTGTCGTGGTGTCGACGGATATTCGCAATCTTGCCAGAGATTCTGCGGAAAATGCCGACCGCATTAAAGATTTAGTAAAAGGCGTGCAAGACCAAATAGCCTTTGTTAGTAATGACTTAGATGAACTCATCAAATCTGCGGTTGCAGAAACTGATCAAGCCAAAACTTGCTCTGAAAATTTAATTGCCATTGAGGCTGATATTTTCGATATCCAACAAGGCACTGAAGAAATTCTAGGAGCCGCTAGTGAAATTGCTGCTGCGATTACCCAAGCCCAGAAGGGTATCGAACAAATTTCTGCAGCGTCGCAAGAATCAGAGCGAGCAGCAACCGAAGCTGCAGGCGCAGCGAGACAGCAAGCGCAAGGCGCGGAAGAACTTGCTGCAGCCATTGAAGAGATAGCGTCATTAGCGGATGAACTGCAAAGTCTTTGAGGTGCGTTATGAACGCTGAAATTGAACTGGCGGCACCAATTGATGGCGCCACAGATCCTTTAGTTGAGGATCTTAGTAAGCAATTTGTGACTTTCTTTTTAAATGGTGAGTTGTTTGCGGTTGAAATGGCACCGGTTCAAGAAATAATCCGGGTGCCGCAGACCGTGCGAGTGCCATTAGCTCCTGCTGCGCTTGAGGGACTAGCAAATTTAAGGGGTAAAGTTCTGCCCATCATTTTATTACGTCGAGTATTCAACTTTACCTTAAAGCCATTTGATGATGCGACGCGGGCTTTAGTGATTGATTTGGGGCAACCTCTAGGGTTTGTAGTCGATAAAGTCGCGAGTGTTATTAGTGTCGATCCATCGCAAATTGCCAGTGTTGAGGAAATCCGTAGCGCAATTGATGCCAATCTTTTATCCGGTGTGATCCGCCATCCAAGCCAACAAACCATGATTATGGTCTTGAACTTTAAGCAATTGATTGCAGATGAATTTAGCGAGATTAATGCCTTGTCGCAGCAGCAAGGCATCAACGCGGCATTAAATCAGCATTTCGCTCAGTCCACTGACGACGATGATTTGTCAGATGAACGGCAATTAGTCAGTTTTAGTGTGGAAGGTCAGGAATATGCCGTGGACATCGCTGATGTCCAAGAGATAGTGCAAGTTCCAGAGCATATGGTTGTAGTGCCAAATGTTGCTGAGCACGTTTTGGGGTTAATGACGCTCCGCGAACAGTTGCTTCCTTTAGTCAGTTTACGCCAGATGTTTAATTTACCTGCACGGGCGCTAGATGAGCGCAGTCGAGTTGTTGTTGTGGGCACTAAAGGAGGTGCAGTTGGCATTGTGACTGATGCTGTGTCTGAAGTGTTGAGAGTGCCGAAATCACTGATTGATGAAATGCCGCAGTTGCTTGCTAGTTCCGGAGGTTTTAGCGAAATCAGTCAGATTTGTCGGCTTAGTCAAAGTCAGCGTATGGTGTCGATTATTGACGTCAGTGCGCTATTTCAAGCAAGCGCTATCCAGCAAGCGTTGGTTGAGGTGCAAGAGATGCAGCAACACTCTCAAATTGAAGATGATACCGGAACTATCGATGATGACGAAGAGCAGGTCGTGGTGTTTCAATTAGCGCATGGCGAGTTTGGCGTACCTATCGAAAGTGTGCAGGAGATTGTTCGAATTCCTGAAGAATTGACTGCAGTGCCAAAATCGCCTTTTTTTATTGAAGGAATCATCAACCTGCGTGGCCTCGTGTTACCTGTAGTCGATCAGCGCAAACGTCTTGGCTTAGACGCTATTAACCGCCACGACCGCCAACGCATTATGGTGTTTGTGCTCGGTGGCGTACGAACTGGATTTATCGTCGACGCAGTAACCGAAGTATTAAAAATTCCGAAAAAATTAATTGAGATCTCACCAACGCTATCTGCAGAGCAAGCCAAGTTACTGGGACGCGTAGCCAACTTGTCAGCTCAAAAACGAATGATCCAATTGATTGAACCCGAATGCTTAATGAACTATGACGAACAATTGAGCCTTAGCACTATGCTCTCGTCATCGTGATAAGGAGACCGAATCATGACGATTAAAGTTTTAGTGGTTGATGATTCAGCATTAATGCGCAAAAAAATCAGTGAGTTACTTGAGTCCACCGGAGGAGTTAGCGTTAAAACTGCGAAAAATGGCTTTGAAGCTATTTCGCAGAATCTTGAATTTCAACCCGATGTGATGACTTTAGACATAAACATGCCTGAACTTGATGGCTTAACTGCGCTTGCAGAGATTATGTTGCAAAGGCCCGTTCCTGTGGTGATGTTGTCTTCTTTAACAGCCAAAGGTGCGCTGGCAACCCTCGAAGCAATGGCCTTAGGGGCGGTCGATTATATTGCTAAGCCTGACGGTACTATTTCTTTAGCCATCGATGATATTGAAAAAGAGTTAATTGCAAAGATCCGTAATGCGGCAAAAGCTCGGCCAAAAAATATTCGGGCAGTGGCCCACATTAATCAGTTCAGTTGTTTAAAAAGCGAGTTGCCCTCACTCAAAAAAGGAGCTTCTGATTGGACCAGAACAGAACCAACCAGCAAAATGAAAAATGCGGTAACTCCGGCGACTGATGAGTTAACTGGTTTAGTGTTGATTGGCGTATCAACTGGAGGGCCAGGTACTTTGGAGATGATGCTTGCGAACATTCCGGCTTCTTTTCCATACCCTATCGTGATTGCACAGCACATGCCTGCAGCTTTTACTGGTCCTTTTGCTAATCGGCTAAACAGCGTTTGTGCGCTTGAGGTATTGGAAGTGTCGCAACTGCAAAAGGTTGAAGGCGGAAAAGTGTATATCGCACGTGGAGATGCCGATTTAGTGTTTACCAATCGGGCTGGAGTTTTGCATCTGCAACCTAAGCCTGCGGATCCGCAATTTCGCTGGCACCCCTCAGTTGAGTTACTGGGCCGCTCAGCCCTCGAATGTTGTAATGCCGATGCCCTTATCGCGATTTTATTGACCGGCATGGGAGATGATGGCGCCGATGCATTCCGTCATATTCATGTCAATGGCGGTCGGACTATTGCTGAGTCTGAAGATTCTGCGGTGGTTTTCGGTATGCCGAAAGAGCTAATTGAACGGGGGGGAGCATCTATGGTGTTGCCCGCTAACAAAATTGTGTCGCAATTGCTGCGCTGGGCCAATTCATCATTGAACTAAGCAAAAGGAGCGGTTATGGGGTTTGTCAAAGTCAGTGCCACCGACATCGCGACGAATGATCAGCGACACAATGATCGTTCCTATTTGGGCTTGTTAGATAGTTTACAATCGGAAGAGGAGCAGACAAGACGATGGGCAGCTCGAGATTTAGCGTCTTATCCGCAAGCCTCTGCAGCGCTGATGCAGCAAATGACCGAAGAGCCAAGCCGCTCGGTTAGAGAAGCAATTTTTGTCAGCTTGACGCAAATTGGCGATCAGGTTGCTGTGGACGGATTGATTACCTGTTTACGCAGTGAAGTTGTCAATTTACGCAATGATGCGATTGAAGCCATGAAGTTAATGCCTGATGCTGTTGCACCGATGATGCAAGGATTGCTGCACGACCCAGACCCCGACATTCGAATCTTTGCAGTGAATATCCTTGAGTCTTTACGCCATCCAAAAGTTGAACGTTGGCTGCTGGATGTAATTACCGAAGACCCACATTTAAACGTTTGCGCAACAGCGCTGGATTTATTGGCAGAAGTCGGCAGCCAACAAGCCATTGAACCTTTGAAGAAATTAAAACAAAAATTTTCTGAAGAGCCATTTATTCAGTTTGCTATCGACATCGCTCTTACGCGGATCCAAGGTGATTAAGTGACTAAACTAGAAATAAGTTTTGAAGAGTTTCAAAAGTTCCGCGAGTTTTTCTATCGAAAAACCGGGATCCAATTTGATGATAACAAGCGATATTTTGTTGATAAACGCTTGATTGAGCGAATTGAAGCAACGCAGTCCGATTCATTCCGTAATTATTTCACAACCTTACGTTTTCAAACATCAGGTGAGGAACTGCAACAGCTCACTAATTTGATGACCGTCAACGAGACTTATTTTTTTCGTGAAGACTATCAATTTAAGTGTTTGGTGGAATCCATGTTGCCTGCCGTTTGTGCCAATAAAAAACCTGGTTCGCGCTTGAGGATTTGGTCAATTCCGTCTTCATCTGGAGAAGAGCCTTACTCAATTGCTATCTACCTGATAGAGCATTGGCCACAGATAGCGGATTGGGAGGTTGAACTTATCTCTTCAGATATCGATACCGATATTTTACAAAAAGCACGGCAAGGGGTTTATTCGCCGCGTTCAGTACAGCATGTCAGTCCCCTGTTACTAGACCGTTACTTTAAAAAGCAAAAAAGTGGTGATTTTCAAATCTGTAATGATCTGCGCGACTCGGTGGAGTTTACTCGCGTTAATTTGTCAGAAGTATCGGATACGCGTCCCTATCGTAATTTTGATGTGATTTTTTGCCGTAACTTACTGATTTACTTTGATGATCTTTCGAGACGTAAAGCTGCTGAGGTGTTTTATGATGCCTTGAATCCCGGTGGTTTTGTCTGCTTAGGACATTCCGAGTCGATGAGTCGTATCACCTCATTATTTAATGTGAAAAAGTTTCCTGAAGCGATCGTTTACCAAAAGCCGGAGCAAAAATGAACGCAGGTAGCAAGCGCATCCTGGTGGTCGATGATGCAGCAACTGTCAGAATGTACCACAGACAAATTCTTCAGCAAGCAGGCTTCTCAGTTGAGGAGGCGATTAACGGGTTGGAGGGGTTAGAAAAAGCACTAAATACGCCATTTGACTTGTACCTAGTTGATATCAATATGCCAAAAGTTGATGGTTATGATTTTTTACGAGATTTACGGAGTCGCGATATTTATCAAGGCCCTGCCATCATGATATCCACTGAGTCAGAGCAGCATGACAAACAGCGTGCTTTTGCGGCTGGTGCCAATTTTTACATGGTCAAACCAATAAAACCCGCCGACTTATTGAAGTACTGTAAGTTATTGTTGGGAATTGGGAGCTAAAGATGAATGCACTTTTGCAGCAATTTATTAATGAATCTCGTGATTTCTTGCAATCGATTAGCGAGTTATTGCTGCAATTAGAGCAGTCTCCCCAAGATCAACAAATTATTGTCGAGCTGTTTCGATCAGTGCACACCCTCAAAGGCAATAGCGGTTTGTTTGAGTTTACCGCTATGACGAAGGTGCTGCATGCTGCTGAAGATTTGATGGATAAAGTACGAGATTCGCGCTTGGCTTTTAGTGCTGAACTTGCAGATCAGTTGCTGGATTCGATGGATTTTGTCGCGGATTTGCTTGATAGAGTGGCGGCGAATGATTATCAAAATGATGCACACATGACTCGTGCAGCGCAAGAAGCTGACAAGCTGCGTCAGTTCCTTGCCTCGACGCAACCTAGCACAACCGTTCAAGTAACATTGAATGACGCAGCTCAAGAAGATATTACTAAAACAGACGGTTTAGCTGACTTCTTAGTACAACTCCCAACGTTAGTGCAGCAGGCTATTTCGCAATTTGGTGATGGCTTCCTGTTGGTGCATTATCAACCGGAAGCGGAATGTTTTTTTAAGGGGGAAGACCCTTTTTACTTGATGCAACAGCTTACAGACGTTGCTTGGTCTGCAGCCTTGCCCACGACTTATTTTGTGCGTGATCCCTACGATTGCTATCAATCTCAACTCGATTATTTGGCTGTAACTCGTTTAAGTTTGACGCAGTTAACTGAACACTTTCGCTATGTGACTGAGCAAGTTCGTTTTTTCTCTCTGCGCCCAGCAACTCAGGATGCTCCGCTCAACCAAGCTGCGGTTGCGACTGTTTATGCTCTAGATCCAGCTTTTGTCGAAATTTTACAAACCCAGCAGCTGATTTTAGATCAACAGATGGCAAACAATGGTCCGCAGGGCATCGTTGCCGCTGTTTATCGCACGCTAGCAGCGCTGCAGTTGCAAATCCCTAGGCAAACACCACTGTTACAGCCAGATGCTAATGCGCTTACATTGTTAGCGTGGGTGCAGCAAGTACTCGCACAAAGCGAGAGTCATGATGCTGTGACTGAGGTCGTTGCAGCAGAGATCGTGTCCGAGTCTTCAAGTGACATCGCAGAGCCTAGTGTTGAGCATGATGGGGTCGGTGATGCTCGGTTTGGGCGACGCGCGGAAGACTCCGCAGCCGCTAAAGTGTTAAAAGTTGAACAAAGTAAAATAGACCGATTGATGGATCTGATAGGCGAAATTGTGGTTGCTAAAAATTCGCTGCCCTATCTTGCAAACAAGGCTGAAGATCAATTCGGCAATCGTGAAATGTCTCGCGAAATTAAAGCGCAGTATGCCGTCATTAATCGCATTGTCGAAGAGATGCAAGATGCGATTATGCAAGTGCGGATGATGCCAGTTTCATTTATTTTTCAACGATTTCCACGGTTGGTTCGCGATATCGCCAGAAAGTTGGGCAAAGAAGTCGAATTGCAAATCCATGGAGAACAGACCGAAGCTGACAAAAGCATTATTGAATCGCTCGCGGATCCACTCATCCATATTTTACGCAACAGTCTTGACCATGGTTTAGAAACGGTTGAAGAGCGAGAGGCTGCGGGTAAATCAGCTATCGGCTTGTTAAGAATTCAAGCAAGCCAAGAAGCCGACCGTGTGGTAATCGTCATCGAAGATGATGGCCGAGGTATTGATCCAAGCATTATTAAACGTAAAGCTTGGGAGAAAAATCTGATTGCTGAAGAGCAGTTAGAAAAGTTAACTGACCAGGAAGCCATTCAACTGATTTTTGCTGCAGGTTTTTCCACTGCAGCGCAAGTCACTGATTTATCTGGGCGTGGTGTTGGCATGGATGTTGTCAAGACGGCAGTGCTGCGGGTCGGTGGTACAGTACAGTTAAGCTCTGAAGTCGGTAAAGGAACCCGATTGAGCTTATCTTTACCGTTGTCGATGGCTGTAACTAATGTAATGGTTGTGGGCTCAGATCAACAGATCTTTGGCATTCCGATGGATATGATTGTGGAAACTGTGCGGCTACCGATCACGGCCGTGCGTCATATCAAACAGCAAATGACCACTATTTTACGTGGTCGCATTATTCCTTTACGTTCATTAAATCATCTGCTTGGTATCGAAAAACCGCAACTACTAAATGATGAGCAAGAATACGCGCTATTGGTGGTGAAAACGCATGGTGAAGTGTTGGGTTTAATCGTGGATGACTTTTTTGAAGTCATCGACATCATTCTTAAACCGTTGCCGGGCGAACTTGGCAAAATGCCATTTTACGCAGGATCAGCCTTATTGGGCGACGGTTCGGTGTTGTTAATTCTTAACCCACAGGAGTTTTCGTGATGAGCATTCAACGTCGTGGAAAAGTATTGAAATTAAATGGAGTTATTGGCGTTGAAGATGCAGAAATCATCTATGCTCAATTTGAGCAGCAATTGTTTAATAAAATTGATTTATCCGGATGTGAGCATCTGCATAGTGCAATTTTGCAATTGATCGTCGCCTTCAAAATACCGATCCATAAGTACCCTCCTGCCTCAACGTTAACGGAATGGGTACGGAGTTCGGTTTTCTTCTCTCAAAGCCATTAGGAGGCTCAGTATGTCTAAATGCGTGTTTGTCATTGATGATTCGGCAACGATGCTAATGAGTGTGAAGCAAACTCTTGAAATGTCAGGTTTAAAAGTTGATACCGCAAAAGATGGATTAGAAGCACTGAATAAATTAAAGGCAGGTTTAAAACCAGATTTGATTATTACCGACATTAATATGCCCAATATGAACGGCATTGATTTTATTAAAAACGCCCGAGTACTGTTGAGATTTACCCCGATTTTGGCTTTAACCACCGAGAGTCAGGCGACAAAACGTGATGAAGCAAAAAAAATTGGCGCCACCGGCTGGCTAGTTAAACCAATCAGCGGGCCAGACTTATTAAAAGTTGTGCGCCAAGTATTGCCTGGTGCATGAGGTGGTTTATGGGACAGTCAAAATTATGGTTATCTAGGTTGATTGAAGGCGCGGTTGCTGTTGTCTTATCTTTGATTATTCAATTACTGAATCTTTCCACGCAATTCGAATCAGCAAGTTTCTCATTCGCAAATTTGCTTGGGCATTCTTTGGTAATTTTTATCGGGCTAGTCGGTTGCCGATTGCTTTTATCCAAACAAAAGGATTTGGTCACACTTGATGACAATTCAATTGATAAGCAAATTACATCTGCGGAAGATAATTTTGAGTTTTTAAAAACTGATCTTGGTTATCTCCCACAATTTGGCGAAGTGATGGCTAAACATATCGACTCCGCAAATAGTGAGACTGAACAAGGTGCGTTAAAAATTATGGAAGTTCTTGATGCGCTTTACAAATTGAGCGGGAATTTACTCGAGAGGTTAAGTAAAAACGTACAACAAGCGCAAGCTATCAAAGAAATCCAAGCCGAACGATTATCGACGGACCAAGTTTTATTAAGTGAAATGTATCAATACATCGAAGCGAAGTCGAAACAAGCTCAAACCGATCATCTAAGGATCCAAGAGGTGCTTGAACAGGTTAAGGGGCTGTCTGGTTTAACTGGCATGATTCGGAATATTGCTAAACAAACCAATTTATTGGCATTAAATGCCTCTATTGAAGCTGCTCGGGCGGGGGACGCTGGTCGTGGTTTTGCTGTGGTTGCTGATGAAGTACGAACACTATCGCAAGAAACCGAAACTGTTACGGCATCAATAGACCGCGCTATCGTTGCCGTGAGTGAAACGGTTGCTAAAAATTTAGCCTCTGTACTTGCAGGAGATCACACTCAAGATGAAATGGCAAAAGTTAGTGAAGTTTCAAGAAGTTTACAATCAGTGTTAAAGGACTTTAGTGAGCTAAATAATTATGTGGAATTGTTAAGTCATGAAAGCCAAGAGGCGATGATGTTTATTCATAATGGTATTGTCGAAGCTCTTGGTAGCATGCAGTTTCAAGATATCAGCCGCCAACAATTAGAAAGTGTACAAACCTTGTTCGATGCGTTGATTTTACATTTCCGTGAGTTGTCAGAAAAACTTGAACAAATGCCAAAAGACCCGATTGAAATGCAGCCATTAGAAGACTTGCTTGAATCGCATCGACATCGATATGTTATGCAACGTCAACAAGAGAATCACAACGGGGTGCTTGGTAAAACCGACAGTAAAGATGATCAGCCTGCAATTGAGTTGTTTTAAGCCATTTTTTGCAGAGTTGATATTTGGTTCATTGACAGTGTGTTCACCTGACGTTGTTTGAAGTGCTATTGCAGATGTTTGCTTGTTGCAACATCTGTTGATGTTTTGATGTTTAATCAGGTTGAAATAAAAAAGCGACTCGAAAGTCGCTTTTTTCAATTTACAATCAAAGGCTTATTACAACGCAGCAATCTGTGCCTGCTGTGCCAATAGCTTGCCAATAGCCGCTTCGGCATCAGCCAATTTCTCGCGTTCTTTGGCAAGCACAGCTTCTGGTGCTTTGGCGACAAAACCTTCGTTCGCCAATTTGCCTGCAACCCGTGCTGCTTCTTGCTGCATTTTCTCTAATTGCTTGGCGATGCGGGTTAATTCCGCTTCTTTGTCGATAAGACCGGCCATCGGGATGAGCAGGTCCATCGCGCCTAACAACTGCGCAGCACTGGCTGGAGCTGTATCGTCAGCGCCAAGCACCGTGATGCTTTCCAGTTTTGCCAAATTCAGCAACAACGCGCGGTTATGCTCTAAACGACGAGCATCTTCGCTCGTTAAGTTACGCAGTAATACTGGCAGTGGCTTAGTTGGCGCGATGTCCATCTCACCACGAATGTTACGAATGGCTAAAATGAAGCTCTTCACCCATTCGATATCCGCTTGTGCTGCAGGATTGATAAGTGCTGAATCTGCTGCTGGGTATGCTTGATTCATAATGCTGATACCGGCAGTAAAATCTTTGCTTGCCAGTGGCGCAACACGCTGCCAAATCTCTTCGGTGATAAATGGCATGATTGGGTGCATCAAACGCAGCAGTGATTCTAAAACCGTGACGAGCGTGCGGCGAGTGCCACGTTGCTGAGCTTCAGTGCCTTTGAATAGCACTGGTTTTGTCAGCTCTAAGTACCAGTCACAGAATTGGTTCCAAGTGAACTCGTACAACGTATTGGCAGCCATATCAAAACGATAGCTATCCAAGTACTGACGGAATTGACTGACCGTTTCTTGGTATTGGCTTAAAATCCAATGATCTGCAAGCGATAACTCAAGTTCACCGCTGTTAAGGCCGGTGTCTTTTTCTTCGGTCATCATCGTCACATAACGGCTAGCATTCCACAGCTTGTTGACGAAGTTACGATACCCTTCCAAGCGTTTCATATCCCAGTTGATATCGCGACCGGTCGATGCCAAGGCCGCGAGTGTGAAGCGCAGCGCATCGGTGCCGGTGGCTTCGATACCTTCAGGGAATTGCTTTTTAGTTTGGTTGGCAATTTTCTCTGCCAGTTGCGGCTGCATCATGTTACTGGTGCGCTTTTCTAGCAGATCTTCTAAGCTGATGCCATCAATCATATCCAGTGGATCGATGACGTTGCCCTTAGATTTCGACATTTTGTCGCCGTTTTCGTCGCGGATAAGCCCAGTTACGTAAACCGTTTTAAATGGCACTTGTGGTTTGCCGTTTTCATCTTTGATGAAATGCATAGTCATCATGATCATCCGGGCAACCCAGAAGAAAATGATGTCAAAACCTGTGACCAACACGTCGGTTGGGTGGAAGGTTTTTAAATCTTCGGTATTGTCTGGCCAGCCAAGTGTTGAGAAGGTCCAAAGCGCAGAGCTAAACCACGTATCTAATACGTCGTTGTCTTGACGCAGGCTAACGTCATCCGCTAAACCATGTTTGGCGCGAACTTCGGCTTCATTACGGCCGACATAGACTTTACCATCGGCTGCATACCAAGCCGGAATACGGTGACCCCACCACAGCTGACGAGAAATACACCAGTCTTGGATGTCGCGCATCCAGCTGTAGTACATGTTTTCGTATTGTTTTGGTACAAACTGAATGTCGCCGTTTTCCACCGCTTCAATCGCAGTTTTTGCCATTGGCGCCACGCGCACATACCATTGGTCGGTGAGCATTGGTTCAATCACCACGCCAGAGCGGTCGCCGTATGGCAGGGTGTTGTTAAGCTCTTCGACTTTTTCCAATAAACCTTGCGCATCTAAAGCCGCAACAATGGCCTTACGCGCGGCATAGCGGTCAAGACCAGCAAATTCCGCTGGAATAGCAGCAGTCATCGTGGTGTTTTCTTCACCGTTGGTGAAGAAGCATTCGCCAGTTGCACGGATAGTCGCATCTGGTGTCATCACGTTGATCATTGGTAACTGGTGACGTTTACCGACTTCGTAGTCGTTGAAATCATGGGCTGGGGTGATTTTCACACAGCCTGAGCCTTTGTCTTTGTCGGCATGCTCATCAGCAACGATTGGAATACGACGATTCACCAGAGGCAACAGAATCTCTTTGCCAATTAACGATTGGTAACGCTCGTCATCTGGGTTTACCGCAACAGCAGTATCACCAAGCATAGTTTCTGGACGTGTGGTGGCCACGACGATGTAGTTGTTACCATCCGCGGTAGTCACCCCATCCGCGAGTGGGTAACGCAAATGCCAGAAATGACCTTTTTGGTCTTTGCTTTCAACTTCTAAATCCGAAATCGCTGTGTGCAATTTCGGATCCCAGTTGACTAAGCGTTTGCCGCGATAAATCAGATCGTCTTCATACAAACGCACAAACACTTCTTGTACGGCGTTGGATAAACCCGCGTCCATAGTGAAGCGTTCTTTGTCCCAGTCGACTGAGTTACCTAAACGGCGCATTTGCGATGTGATGGTGCCACCAGACTCTGCTTTCCATTCCCAGACTTTCTCGATAAAGGCATCGCGACCCATCGCATGACGATCTGGCAAATTCGCCGCCGCCAATTTGCGCTCAACTACCATTTGCGTGGCGATACCGGCGTGGTCCGTGCCCACTTGCCATAAGGTGTTTTTGCCTTGCATGCGTTTGTAGCGGGTGAGGGCGTCCATGATAGTTTGTTGGAATGCATGGCCCATGTGCAGGCTACCGGTGACGTTTGGCGGCGGGATCATAATGCAATAAGCGCCGTTGCTGTTATCACCTGATGGCTTGAAGTAGCCTTTGCTTTCCCAGGCGTTATACATGGCCTGTTCGATTTGACTTGGGTTAAATGTCTTTTCCATTGTCTCTACCTATTTCAACTGGCGTTGATTGTTTCTGGCGTGACGCCCAGCTGACGATAATGTTTATATTTTTCGCGTGCTGCTGTTTTCAGCGCTTCAGCAACTGGAACAAATTCAATAATTTGTACAAAGCGGTTAGCAAACGTCGGAATGTTTGCTGTTAAATTAACCAGCACCTGACGGCTTGATTTCGGTGTTTGCCAACTGATTTCAATCGGTGCGCCGCGCTGCGGACCTTCACCGGCTAAATTGTGAGGAACAAATCGTTCTGCATCAAACTGCCATAATACCTCATCGAGCAGCTCTGCGTCTTGTTGATTCTCACAGAACACTAAGACGCGCTGACCGGCGCGGTATAAATCGGCACAAAGTTGGCATGCCAAAGTAAAATGGGCTGGCACATTCGCCAGCCCTTGAGTCCTTGTTGCATCCAGCTCTGTTGACGGCTGCTGCTGAGCGTCGCTCAACACGTAAAATTGTACTTGCATCACTTGGATTCGTTACTCAATTAAAGCGGCCCAATGCTTTAAGGCCGCGACCGGCTTAACTCTCTGGATGATGGCCTGCACGGTTAATTAAAAATTGCGTCAACATTGGTACCGGACGACCGGTAGCACCTTTGTCTTTGCCGCCACTGCGCCATGCAGTGCCAGCGATATCCAAATGCGCCCAATTGTATTTGCGGGTAAACCGCGACAAGAAGCAGGCTGCTGTGATGGTGCCTGCAGCGCGGCCACCTAAGTTGCTGAAATCAGCAAACGGGCTTTCGAGCTGGTCTTGATAATCATCCCACAATGGCAAGCGCCAAGCGCGGTCGCCACTTTGCTCTGAAGCATTTAAAATTTCATGCGCAAGCGGGTTGTGGTTGCTTAACAAGCCTGAAGCATGTTTGCCAAGCGCAATGACACAAGCACCAGTTAAGGTCGCAACGTCAATCACTAAATCAGGGTCAAATCGTTCGACGTAAGTCAACGCATCACACAGTACTAACCGGCCTTCAGCATCAGTGTTTAACACCTCAACGGTTTGGCCAGACATCGTGGTCAAGATATCGCCTGGGCGATAGGCTTTACCATCCGGCATGTTTTCTGCAGCAGCTAACACGCCAATCACATTCAGCGGTAAGCCTAGAGAGGCTACGGCATGCATAGTACCGAGAACTGAAGCGGCGCCACACATATCATATTTCATTTCGTCCATGGCATCGCTTGGTTTGATGCTGATACCACCAGTATCGAAAGTTAAGCCTTTTCCGACTAAAACCACTGGTGCGCTGTCATCCATAGCGCCGTTGTATTTTATAACCGCCATCTTGGCTTCGTTCTCTGAGCCGCGAGCGACAGCCAAATATGAATTCATGCCAAGCGCAGACATGTCTTCAGTTCCAAGCACTTCAACGCTCAGTTTGTCGGTGATTTCGGTTAACTTAGTGGCTTGTTCAGCCAGCCAAGCTGGTGTGCAGATGTTTGGCGGCATGTTGCTGACATCTTTACACTTTTTAATGCCAGCAGCGACGGCCAGACCGTGTTCTACCGCTTTTTCACCGATAGTTAAATCGCGACGAGTCGGCACGTTAAAGACGATTTTACGCAGTGGCCGGCGGGTTTCATCTTTTTTACTTTTTAATTTATCAAACACATACAAACAATCTTGCGTAGTTTCAACGGCATGGCGCACTTTCCAATAAGTATCACGGCCTTTCACATGCAATTCGGAGAGGAAACACACTGCTTCCATTGAGCCAGTTTCGTTTAATGTGCTGATGGTCTTGGCGATAATTTGTCGGTATTGCCGTTCATCTAATTCGCGTTCTTTACCGCAACCGACTAATAATACCCGCTCGCTTAATACGTTAGGGACATGGTGTAACAGCAACATTTGTCCTGGTTTGCCTTCCAGATCGCCGCGGCGCAACAAATTGCTGATATAGCCTTCGGAAATTTTGTCGAGTTGTTCGGCAACAGCCGATAAGCGGCGAGGTTCATAAACTCCGACTACAATGCAGGCACTGCGTTGTTTTTCCGGACTTCCGCTTTTAACGCTGAACTCCATTTGGACTCCTGTTTCTTCAAGGGATCTGACGATAAATAACCGGTCAGTAACCGAGCTGTGGGACGTGGCTAATAAAAAAGCTTCGATTCCGCCGTACTTTCGTCGATAATAATTGCAATAAACATCCAGTTTACTTAAAAATTGCCAGTGTGCCAGCAAAAACACTGGTTTTTAGGGGGCTTTTTTGATTGTTTTCCGATATTTGCTTGGTGAAGTGTTTAAATCGCAGCTTGCTGTATTCGTTATTCTGATCACCATCATTTTAAGTCAGCGTTTCGTGAAAATTTTGGCCGATGCCTCTGAGGGCGAATTGCCTGGGCAAATGGTATTGGCGTTAATTTCACTGAAGCTGCCGCAGTTGGCTGTGCTCATTTTGCCATTAGCTGCATTTTTAGGCGTTTTAATCGCTTTTGGCCGGATTTACGCTGAAAGTGAAATGACTGTGCTGCATGCAACTGGCATTAGTGAGTGGTATATCACTAGATTGGTGATGGCGCTGAGCTTAGTTATTGCTTTAGCTGCCGGGGGCTTAATGATGTTTTTGAGTCCTTGGGCTAGCCAGCAAGAATTAGCGATGCTAGCAAAAGCGGAATCGGATTCTGGTTTGTCGACGCTTATTCCCGGACGGTTTCAACAAACCTCCAATGAAAAGGCCGTGGTATTTGTGCAGGATATGAACCGCGATGGCACTTTGCTTTCTCGGGTGTTTTTGGCGCAAATGCCGACAGAGCAAAGCGCAACGCACTCTGTGGTATACGCTGAAAGCGGCACGGTGGCGGAAGATGCAACTGGCGCGCAAAAATTGGTGCTTAATCAAGGCCGTCGGTATGCCGGTAGTGTTGATGAGCCGCAATATGACGTGCTGGAATTTGCCCGTTATGAAATTCAAATTCGTGAGCAGCAGGTTGAACAACGTCGGCAAAAAATTAGCGCGTTATCAACCCAAGATCTGTTAAATACTCCTGGTGGCGAGGCGGCTGCTGAATGGCATTGGCGTTTGGCTATTCCGTTGTCTATCCCTATTCTGATGATGCTGGCGGTGCCGCTCAGTCGGGTGAACCCGCGCCAAGGTAAGTTTGGCCGGATGTTGCCCGCTTTAGCGTTATATTTGGTGTATTACATTTTGATGATTGTTTCCCGTTCGCTCATTGGCGATGAAAAAATTCCTGCATGGCTTGGCATGTGGTGGCTGCATGGCTTAGCACTGGTATTTGCTGCATTTCTGCTGCTGCAAAACCGCGCTGGCGCTAACAAATTGTGGGCGCGACTGCGTGGGAGAGCTATGTATGCTTAAGATCATTGACGTTTACATCGGCCGAACCATTTTATCGACTACCACCTTAAGCTTAACCGTGTTACTCGTGCTCTCGGGCATGTTTAGGTTTATCGATCAGCTGCGGATTGTTGGGCGTGGCGATTACGATGTGTTAGCTGCTGCAATGTTTAGTTTGTGCACCATTCCAGGCGATTTGGTGATGTTTTTTCCGATGGCCGCGTTAATTGGCGGCTTAATTGGTCTTGGCATGCTCGCCAGCAATTCTGAATTAGTGGTGATGCAAGCGGCTGGTTATTCACGCTTAAATATTATCACGTCGGTAATGAAGTCGGCGTTATTGATGATGTTGGTAGTGATGGCTGTTGCCGAGTGGGGAGCGCCTGCTTCAGAGCGGTTTGCGCGCGAGTTAAAAACCAAAGCGATTTCTGGTGGCAATTTATTCGCAGCCCAGCAAGGGGTTTGGGCAAAAGATGGCAATGACTTCGTCAATATTCGCCAAGTGACCGACGGTGGCGACTTAAAAAATGTGACGATTTATGAGTTTTCACCGGATTTAGCATTACAGGCGATAGTACATGCCCAAAATGCGGTGTTTATTAATGGCGTATGGCAATTACAACAAGTGAGCCGTTTGGCTTTTCGTGATGACAAAGTGGAAAAGCATCAATGGCAAGAGCAACGCTGGCGCTCAGGTTTAACCCCAGACAAACTCGGTGTGGTAAGTGTCAAACCGGAATTGCTTTCTTTAAAAGGTTTAAGTGAATATTTAGATTATTTACAGCAAAACCAACAGGATAGTTCGCGTTATCAGCTCGCATTTTGGCGAAAGGCGACCCAGCCATTGACGATTATTGCGATGTTATTGCTCGCGTTATCGTTTATTTTCGGCCCGCTGCGCAGTGTCACCATGGCAGCGCGAGTGTTGATGGGCATTTTAACTGGCTTTGGCTTTTACATGGCGAATGAGGTATTCGGCCCTATCGCCTTGGTTTATCAACTACCACCAGCTTTTGGTGCAATTGCGCCAAGTGCCATTTTTATTGTCGCGGCGATGTATATGATGCAAAAGAAGTAATGTCGCAGAATAAATAGTGACGATAGTCACGCTTATATGTGCTCCAGCAAAATGGCGACCTTGGTCGCCATTTTTCATTGCAAGAATAGGGGGCGCAATAGCCACTTTGCAAAAATGCCAGTGCTAACTTTTAGCGCATTATCAAAGTCTATGAGCCAGCAACTTTTAGCGAGCTTCTTGATGCAAATTGCGCAGGCTACTTTGTTCTTTGGTCAACACAATCATTTGACTGTCGGTTAGCTGGTCTTGCAGTGCTAAACCTTTGCCAAATCTGATAATGAGCCATAAATTACCAAGCCCGCCAATCGCCAGCACCGAGCGTAAGAATGCTTTGCCTGGTTTTAGCAATGCGCCTTGTTGGTCAATCAGCAGTATTCGCCATGCACGCATGCCAAGTGTTTGCCCCGCTTTACTCCAGAAGTAGACATAAAAACCAAAGATGCCTGCGACTAAATACAGTTGAAACCAAATTGCATGTTTTTGCACATAGTCTGCTGCATCGATATAGCCTTCAGTTGCCAATACGCCAGCACTTTGCAACCCTATAACCAGAGCTAATGCTAGTCCCATTGCCAACATCATTAATGCAATTAACGCCATCACGTCATACATCATTGCGGCTAACCGACGCCAGAGTGGAGCTCGCGGAGCAGATTGGTACATTTATAATCCTTAATAGAACAGCAGTGCAGGGGGATTTTCGTCATGCCGTGGTATGCGAAATTGCGTAAAACCACCCAGATACAGATTGTGCGAGTTTAACACGCACCACCAAGCGCGCCAACGTTGCTGATTGTGAGCGAACTAAAACGCTGAATCCATGTGGGAATTCCATAAATAAGTGTTAAAAGGCGGAAATACGCACCGTATTGCTGTTAATTTGTGCAATCGACTGCATGCATTAAAACTTTTGCTTGCACACTAAGATTAGCTTTGTATAATCACACGCGTTTACTACGCAATACCCCCTAATGCCTAGGTGGCGAAATCGGTAGACGCAGCGGATTCAAAATGCAAAGCGTCTAAAAAAGTGGTAGACATAACTCGTTGAAACGTCTACAGTTCAACAGTTATTAAAAATGCAGATCACATGCAAAGATTTGCAAAGTTTTAAAGCATGTCCCCTATGCCTAGGTGGCGAAATCGGTAGACGCAGCGGATTCAAAATCCGCCGTTAGAAATAACGTGTCGGTTCGAGTCCGACCCTAGGCACCATCATCAGTATCTAAAGTATGTTAAGTGTATTTTGTTGGGAGTTTGCCTGATGGAAAAACAACTGCATTTTATGCTTAGATACAGCGATAAAATAACATCAGTTGATACGATAGCAGAACATATCAAAATTCTGAATCAGCATGATTCCGTCTGGATGGGCAAATTCGGTGTTGGTTGTAGTCAACAGATAATCGAACTAGCCAATAATCAGATTAATAATGGTCATGTTGTCAGGATCTATTTAGTGAATGGCTGTAAGTTTACTCACAGCGCTGACGTCATTGAAATGATAGGTGTCGGAGGGGATGGTGGCCGTAGTCCTGATGTATCCAGAGTGCCTGAATATTACAGGAATACAAAATGTAAGGTTTGGTTTCATATTAAAAATATAGAAAAGCCAATTAAAAGTGAAATTCAGTCACTGAGATTGTTTAAATCGCCGATGTCTTTTCCTCAAATGTCAGGAATGCGTGGTTTAATATATCTAACTGATGATGCCTTCGAGAAAGAATACAAGAACAGCTCAAAGGCAAAAAACCTCCCTAGTCAACTGGACATGACTGAACAACTTTCACCCAGTGAACTTGCTGAGATTGAAAAAGAGAGAGAACGAGCTAAGCTGCTCACATGCTCACTATTCGATTGAACTCCTATTACCTTTCTGTTATAAAAATAGGTAAATTAACAGGGAGTTTATATGTCATCAAATTTCAATCCGTTGAGCCTAGAATCTTTTAAAGAATTATTCTTTCAGTTCACTAATACATGGACATGGGAAATTCAAGGTTTTGTTGACCAACAATCAATAGTTTACCCGATTGATTCAGACACTAAAGTGTTGAGTACTGTCTTTGAAAGATTGGCAAGTCCCGTTATACGATCAGTCGCAAAAAATTATGGCTATATAGTCGAAATTGCTAACCAAACAACATATCCCGATTTTACATTAACTCTTTACTCCGAAGATCAAACAGTTCTCCATCGTATAGCTATTGATGTGAAAACCACTTATGCAGAACTTTCGGGTAAATCTGACAAGTTTGCTAAGATGAAGTTTACTTTAGGAAGCTATAATTCGTTTATACGTAATGACACCAAAAATATTCTTCATCCATATTCTACCTATAATGAACATTGGGTCTTAGGTTTTATTTACTCAAGAAATACAGGCTTTCAAGAATACGACTTGGATAACTTACCAAAAGTTGGTGAGATCCGCTGCCCATATAGCATTAAAAATATATTTGTATCCGATAAAATAGATCTTATTGGATTGCGTGCGGGTAGCGGAAATACTGCTAATATTGGTTCCGTGGCACTGGATCACCCCAATGACTTTTCTGTTATAAAAGGTCCATTTACAAGATTCACACGGGCTAAAGAAGCTGCAGATTACTTTTGGTGTAATTATGAAAGATTAAAGAGTGAAATCTCAGATGAAAATTCACTCATATCTCACAAAGAGTTTGTTCAGTTTTTATAAGCAATAATGAACAGTTCCTCATTATCCTTATTTGAGCTGAGTGCATATTGATATTCTCCTGCTGAGTGAATCTCAACACGCCTTCCTAAGCTTTTCATCACATCAGCCAGCTCTTGTGGAGCTGGCTGACCATCACTTCGATAACTGAGGACTATTGTCGCATTTTCCCAATGACTACATATGCGCTGAAGTTCATTTATTGCAGTTGCAGCGTTGGACCAGTTGCTATATTTCTTCGCTATTGGCTTATGCGGATACTTTTCGTCACCAGTTGAAAATAGAGAATAGTCCACGAGGCCTTCAAGGAAGTTATAGAAATCGCTGTAATCTACAGAGATACCTTTACCATTAATATAAGGTGGATCTAAATATACAATATCGATGTCATTATCAATAGATTCTAATTGTTCTGTGTTGATGCTAAGTGCGGTGTTGTTTTTTGAATCATAGTTTGTGGGGAATTTGTAAAGTTCTGATATGCACTTTACTGCATGTTCTTTAATTGATGTTTCCCATGTTTTTGCATTTCCAAAACTTCTTTCCACATCTTTTGTGCGCATTTCCAAATTTGCTCGGTGGAATAGATTGTATGGCCTTTTCTTTATTAATGCTTGACCAACTGCATAAATGTAGGTGCTTTGTTTAACTGGTTCTAATTTTTTTATATTTTGGCAGAATCTATCAATTTCTAAGTTTTCATTTTCTTTGAAATAGATGCCTTTGTATTTGTCACTCACAATGTAAGGTGGCTCAATAGGAGCTTCGTTTAGTAGATATTCTAAATCCCGTTCAGCTTCTGATATTTTAATTTCGTTTTGCTGAAAGTTTAAAAAAAGTTTTGCTGTATTTGCATTGTATTTCATGTAGTCATTCGCAATTACTGACTTACCCATGAACCTTGCTAGCAGAGAAACTGTTGCAGAACCTGAAAATAGGTCAATAAACTTTTCACCTTCAAGTTCGCTAAATAGTGTGTATAACTGGGGTATTATTTTCCTTTTCGAACCTTGGTATCTAGTTGTTGGAAATTTTGGCAGGCTCGGTACTAGATTTAATTCTTCGTTTTTGTTCATAAGTGCTCGTTTATACAACTATTTTGTAAATTATTTTTTGTTATCAATGTTAAGCCATACTTGAGTGCATTCAAGTTTATCAGACCATTTTTTTTTTAGCATGCTAAAAGTCGATCTACCGAATGGGTAGATCGACATAATCCACCATACTATTTTTTAGTCAGTTTTTTTCGGGAATTGGCGATAAGGTGGTTATCGAGCTCGCCTTTCTCCACCGCCTTGATGATGGTGCTGATCACTTCCAGCAATTTGTCTTGTGGGCCCACATCAATCGCAGTTTTGCCTTTTTCCAGCTCAATCGCTTTTAGGCCAACCTTGATTTCGATGTAGTAGTGTTCGTTGCTGTCGTAATACCAAGGCCGGACTGAGCGGCGTTTTCGGATGGTTTTACGCTCGCCCGTTTCTGGGTCTTTGAATGACTTTTCCCGAAAAGCCTCAAACGGGGTTTTGTCTAGCATGGCCTTGGCCATGGCCAGTTGTTCTTCCAGTCGATCAATCAGTTTCATGCGTTTGCCTAAAATCGGTGGCTTGGCTTCGATTTTTGGGCGGTCGATAACCTTGAGCGTGCTCAATAATGTAGTCATGGTGTTTTCCTTAAATGTTAGATGTAAGCGGCTTGGCTACTTGATAAAGCCAATTGCTTGGGGTGGTTGCTTGCGTTGGTTTTCTTCGCGAAGGAGGCCTATGGCCATATCGCGTAAGTTGGTTTTACTGGCCTCACAGAACTTCAAGCGTCTAGCGAGGATGGCGAAATCACCGGGGGTTAACTGCTTGAGTACAGTCAGTGCTGACAGCTCATCGTCAGTCAGCGTTCTGACGCTCAGCGTGCGCTTGTACAGCGTTTTGACTTGCTCAGCAGTCAAATAGTCACAGTGAAGCTTGAAGTCAAAGCGGCGCATTACAGCACGGTCTAACAGTGTGTCGTAGTTCGTCGCTGCAAAGAGCGGCTGCTCGAAGCTCTCAAGCTGCGTGAGTAGCTCATTGACCAGTTGCAGTTCGTGCTGCGAGCGCAGTCTGTCTCTGCTGGTTAGTAAGCTATCGACTTCATCGAGCAGCAGTATTTGCTGCTGTGCTGCCGCCTCTTCAAAGATACGAGCGACTTTCTGCTCGCTTTCTCCGACGTATTTACTCAGCACATCTGAACAGCGGATTTGCTTCAGTGGCCTGTCATGCTGCTCGGCCAAGTAATGGGCATAGGCCGTTTTACCTGTGCCTGGGGGGCCACACAGTAGTACCCGTATCGACTCTTGCTGGCGGATAGCCTGTGTAATGTGGTCCTTACTCAGCGGGTCGCCCCGAATATTGAGTAAAGCTGGGTCAAAGCGCAGTTGCTGCTGGTACTTCGGCTTGCTGTCCCATAGGCTTGCCGCAGTCAGG
The DNA here is from genome assembly GCA_041914845.1 of Alteromonadaceae bacterium. Classification (GTDB taxonomy): domain Bacteria; phylum Pseudomonadota; class Gammaproteobacteria; order Enterobacterales; family Alteromonadaceae; genus Pararheinheimera. Next base: position 19,000 of record JAYSCP010000001.1, on the reverse strand, counting down.
CTATTTTCTACCACCTCATCGATGATGCGCTCTGCTTCATGGCGCTTAGCTTCAACCCGCCTTGTTACATGGCCAGCATTCTGAATAAGAGCAGGAGTCATATGCTCGATACTGCAAAGCTTGCGGATATAAGTATCTGGCAGTGCCATCCCTTTAAACGCCATCCCCGCAATTTTACGAAGGTCGGCTTTGTCAGGGGCGGGCATCGGCATCACCAACTTAAAGCGCCTGATAAAACTGGTTTCCAGCATTCCGGCATAATTGGTGATCCAGATACATGGCACTTGGTTGTGCTCAAGCAGGCGCTGCATACTGTCTTTGCTGTAGCTGGTATCAGAACTGCTGAACATGTCCTCGCACTCGTCAATCAGCAGCATGGTATTTGGGGTAGCCGCCAGCATCTTTTGCAAGGTGGATAACATCTTTACCCGCTGATTACTGGCATGGCGTGCACCAAACTCATTATCCAGCAGGCCAGCGTCAAAGCGCATGTTGCGCACCTCGTACAGCTGACAACCACAGGCCTTGGCAAGACTTCTGGCCAATTCCGTTTTACCAGTGCCGGGTTCGCCGTGAATAAGCAGGCTGATACCCACATCCTTCTTCGCCATGGCGCTTTGACAATATCGCTTGAGTAAGTCGGTATTGGCCTGAGTGAATGAGTCCAAAGCAAAACCAGCCGCTGGCGCTTCGAATAGCAGCGTTTGCAACAGGTCGCCCTTGCTCTCGATTAATGGCCCACCGAGACGCTGCAAAATAGGCTTTGCGATGGTCATCTTGGCTGGGTCAAACTCTTCATTGCTTTGATGTAGCAGGCCTTGGTCAACCAATAGCTGTAAGGCCGCTTTCATGTCTGGCTGCGACACCCCGCAGTAGCTAGCCAAAGCTCCCACACAATCGATGTCCACGCCTTCACACTCGAAGTTGCCGAGTAAAGCTATGAACCCCGTATTGAGATTTACCACCACTACAAACTCCAGCACTGGAGCGAACTTACAGTCGATGCCATATAAACGGCATATCCGCTGGCAGTTGGCTTTTAAGGCTTCGGTCTGTTTGGGGTATTTGTCAGAAAATGCCATGGCTTTTAGCATTTCGCTGGCGCTCATCAGGCGATTTGTTAAGTCCGGTATGCAGCACATACGATTGAGCATATGGGGGACAAGTAGCTCAATATCGAAATCAGTCTCACATTCCCGCACTAACATTGAACAAAACTGAGCCGCCAGATATGGGTAATGCAAACTGGCGTTACGTTTCATCGGTTGTGGCTCCGATAATTTAAGATGGCAGCGGCTTGCTGCATAAACTCATGGTCGCGTTTGTCATAAATGGTGGTGGTACTAATACTGGCGTGACCCGCCATCTGGCGTACCGTATTAATGTCGACGTTTTGCGACAATAAACGGGTAATGAAAGTACGGCGCAAATCGTGGGGCGAGACATTGGCCACCCCGACAGCTTCGAGTTTTTGCCGGATAAGCCGATATACAGTTGATGCATTCATAGCTTCGGTCGGCTTTACCTTGCCACTGCTATATACCGAACACAGCAGATACCCCTCCGCATTGCCCCTGATTTTTAGCCATGCTTGCAGGTACTCAAGGCTCCATTCGGGGAGGTACACCACACGGCTTTTATTGCCTTTACCATGGCGCACCAACAGGGTTTTATTGGGCTTGTCATAGTCTTTGAGGGTTAATGCCACCAGTTCGCTACGGCGAAGACCAGTCCCCAGCAGCAGTGCAAACACTAGTAAGTTGCGATAGCCAATCGGCGATAAATCAGCTCTTAGCTGGTAAAACAGCTGTTCGACCTGCTTGGTGGATAAGGCGGTGCCTTGGTGTTCGCCATGCTTGATTTGCTGGATGGCCTCCAGCTGTGCCAAGGTCTGCTGGGTGACATCACCAGTCAGTACCGCCACTTTGACAATACCCCTGATGGCTATCATGGCTCTGTTAATCGAACGGGCGCTCCAACCAGCAGCTTGCATCTGCTGACGTAGTACCATGGCTTGTTGATAGTCTAATTGTGCAAAACGCTGTGCTCGCTCAGCCTCGTCCCATTGCATCAGCTTCCCCAGACTATTCAGCTGTGAGCTGATAGATCGGCGACTGTTGGGCGATAAACGGCTGATATACAGCGTGTACGGACATGCTGTACTCATAAAGTACTCCGGTATGTAAGTGATTTAAGTGATTGATTTAACGGTGGGAGACTGCTGAAAAGCAGTGCTACACCAAGGTAGCACTGGTTCGGGAGGGATTAAAAGGGCTGTTTTGGTAACGGTTTGCGGGGTTATCTGCAAGCTGCTAACATGCGATTTCTGAGATGTAACAACGCTTCTGTTTGCTTTTCAGTGAACCATGTTTTATTGATGGGCATGTAATAAGGTTCGCGAAGAGTTCTTAACTCGGGATATTTACATTCCGCTTGTGGATAACCGAATTCGCGAATGAATGCAATTTGCTCTTCTTCTACATAGCGCAAGAAAATTGGGTCGTAAAACTTATGCCCATCCAGAAAACATGGAAAGCGATGGATCTCAATCAACTTAATGTTACCGCCGCCCTTTTGAGGTTTAAACACTCGCTCGATACGAGTTATGTTGACATAAGTCTTACCATCAATAGTCAACGTTTTATGCCCTCGACTAATATACTTTAAAGCCTTATCGTAAATGATGGTGTGTGTTCGTTCGATAGGGCCATAATAGATTGATTCTAGGTATTTCCTGGCTGATGGTATTTGTTCTGGCATATCTTGCTCAGCTACAGTCTGTCTCGTTTCACATACCAAAAACGGTATTTGGAAAAAAACTAAATCTAGTGCAACGTCTAGACGAGTAATGTTTGCGTCATCAATTTTCTCTCGCAACGATTGTATAATTCGGGTTCGGTTAAGAGCTCCAAAAAACTGGCTAATAAATAGCTCACCAGTTTTAGCTGGATTGAAAGAAATTCTAATGTGACGAGCATCTTTGTCACTGCTGTTTTTGATCATATATATAAAAAGAAATGCTCCCTTATTGAACTTTGACTTTATTTTTAGACTGAACTTATATGGACGTTTGTTACCATCGGTGTTTATCTTTGAATAGTGGAAATTTTTTTGTGAGAAGTTTCCGCTTTGTATTATTTTTGAAAGCTCCGTTGCTTCTTCCTTTGTAGATGCAATGGTAAAGCTAATTGAGTCAATGACAGGGTTATTATCAAGTACCCATGGCGTTAATAAATGAGCTTTCAATGTATTACTTTGATGCTTGATAGATTCAAATGTATTGCAATTCTCAAGGCTTTCATGTGCATCACGTAAATCACTGATTAGTTGTTCATTTATTTTCATGCAAAAGAAATGGTTTGTTTGATGAAAAGTATTGGCGTAATTACGATAACCAATTAACGAGCTGCCGATATTAGAGTAATCTTTATTGATATTCATAACAGGAATCCTTTACAGCTACATAACACTAATTACATAGCCGTATTTCTAAAATTGAGTTACTTAATCTTCTTGTAACGAGTTGTTGTGCGGCCGCCGCTAGGATTGCTGTTATTCAACTTTTTGATGTAGCCTTTTTGTTCGAGAAGCTCCAATGCTGTTTTTGTCTTTTCTGTGTTACGCCCGATAGCTGACCAGTTGTTCTGGTAGACGTCCCGAGCTGTAAAAATAGTGCCTAGCTTGTTCCAGTGATCAATAATCACGTTTGCATAGGTATATTTTGAATCAGTAATGCCCCAAATTGATTTGAAAGATTTTGTGTAATACTTAGCAATGTAAACGCCCGCCAAAAAGCTATTTTCGGTGATAGTAATAGAAATATCATTAATTTCGCGCGATTTTAAATTCTGAAAATTCTCAACAATTTCAATAACTAAAGCTGCTGAAAGTGCCGTTTTTTCAATCTTCATCAGCTGGCTAATCAGGAATTCTGATTCACAGCTGCTAATTACTTCATCAATTTCAGTCTTGAAATCTTTGAACAATTCTTCGGTCTGTTCATTTAGGTAAACAGGCTTACGCAGCGGAGCCTTGGTGGGAGCCAAGGGCTTCTTGAAATAACAGAAGTCATTGATTTTTTGATAAAGATTGAAATATTTCTGATTTTTCTCAAAATCAACGCTTTTTGAGTCAAATTTAAAGCCTGCTGGCATATCTGCCCAGATACCGATCCGGTTATAAAAGCCATCATGTGCAATTTTTCCTTTAAACAGTTCATCTATGAATTTTTTCAACCGACTGGGTTGTGTTGCACCAATCACCGAAATGACATTCCGAAGAATCAGAATTTTACCGCGTTTGTCGCCACGATATGCTGTGTAGGTATCGTTAACACCGTCCATACCTTCCAGCAAATAAGTACGATAAATAGACGTCTGAGAGTCCTTGCCTCCGGCGCGTTCGAATAACTGTGCAATTTCGTCTTGCTTAATGATAATTGCTGCGGCTTGTTTAGATTGAACATGCATCATTCCCATATATGTTGAATCTGTAACAATTGTCGATAAAGGTGTTGGCTCTAATTGTTTGTTACAAAGCTTTTTTTGAATACTGGTTGCTTCTTGAATAAGAGCCTCATAAGCGGCAGGGTCTTCATCTTGAATCTCAATTGCTTGTTTCAATAGCGATTTTGCTTTTGCCTCGTACAAATCAACCAAGTACTCGTCAATTTTGTGTTCTGCAACGTCGCTCTTGTAGTTCCGCTCAAATTGCCGGAGATTTTTTACCTGCTTTTGTGTCAAGGGATCCATTGCATTCGTAATGATGGGAGATTTCTTACCTCCTGCTTTTGCAACAATAGTCGTACTCAAATTTGGACTAATGATGTGAGACTTGTTTTTACGGTTTGGGCGGATTACATACCAATTTGCGATTAGGGAACTGAGCACAGCAAGCAACAGTGCAAGCGCAAATGTGAAAGGGCCAGCAGAAATAGAAGCTAATGCCTCTACACAATTGCGTGTGTTTTCTGGTAGTTTCTGCAAATCAATATCTTGAATGTTACCGTGTTGTTTAAGGCGTTCTGGTGATGACACGCTTTGCTTTGTTACTCGCTTTAATTTTTGACGAACTTTTTCCTCAAAATTCTGCTTAGCAACTTTTTTTGCTGATTTAGTTGTCGAAGGACTTTTGGGAGTTTTCGATGGAATTCCTGAGTTGATTTTAGTTGCCATATGAACCTCTCGTGTTTGTGTTGACGAGAGCAATTTATCAGCGAACATCAGGATAAAGTACGACAATAGTGAGCACCTAAATATTCCTTAATAAACAATTAGATAGCATTAAAACACAGTGTCAATTAACATAATTGTTGCGAATTTATAATGTTTTGAGGCCTCTATGACATTCAAAAAAATACCTGGAACGCAGGAAAATCCGTTGATACTTAACCCGTTAATTAAGGAAGATTCCGCATTCTCAAAACATCATGGCGGCTTGAATCCAGATAAAATTTCTGACCTGCACGACAAGCCATCAATTAAAAAGTATGTTCACAATCTACTGTCGAATAGATATCTATCAGAATACTCCAAAGAAATTGGAATCTGGTTACGCTTAAATCTTGATGGTTATGAAAATATTATTTCGATGCATGAAGTTCGAGCTAAACAGCGATTCCCTAATATTGGAGAGTTAGTTAAGGCAGAACCGGTCGAAGATAATAACTGTGGTTTTAATATCCCCTCTGAGTACATGGAGGCAGTTAAAGTCTGTAGAGAGCTCATTAATGAAAGTGAAGTTTCATTGTATCAATATCTGATGAACCACTTCAAAAAATCGGAATTGAATTTACTGGTCGATGTCTTTTACAAGGATAAAATTCCCCAATTTAGTTCAGAACGGTTTAAAAAACATAAATATGCTGAGTGGTTAGTAAAATTTTTTCAAAGGGAATCATTATATTCAGACGCTAGAAATTTTGCAGAAATTGCCAACCTTTATTGGTCAAGATCAGACCTGTTTAACTTTGCAATAGAAGTTTTGGATATGGATGATGAAGAAATGCACTACCTTATGTATTCGTCTTTCGAAGAAATGGTAGATTTCATATCTGACTTTTACTTTGAATCAAACATACATGGCGAAAATCACGATAAAGATTTTTGGGCTATTTATTTTAAGCGGGATGGAAGTAAAAATAAGCAAAATTTTTACTTGTGCTTTCCTCCGTGTAAAGGAAAAATTCCAAAATTTATTCAAGCAAAAAAAATACATGAAGAAATTTATAGAGATGGATACGATCCTTTAAAATTCTATAACTCTCTTCTTGAGCTTGAGTCTTTTGGATATCTACGCCTTAGTCCACTTAATAAAACAGAAAATGATGGGTTAGTAAAAGACCTTTTTCATCCGTTTCCGAAGCGAGCTATCGATAAAAATAAGACTGAGTTGGAAAGTGTAGCTGCTAGTGACAGTATTTGTTATTACTATCATTTGCAATTTAATTCTTTGATCTCAATGAGAGATTACTCTTTGTACTGGAATGCAATCAGCAGAGATGTTGAACGAGAATTGAAAATTAAGAAAAAGTAGACTCACAAAACTCTCGAAAACAAAATTGTGAGTTTAGAGAGTGTTTTAAAAGCATCTTTAATTGTCATGTAGTCGATTTTTGAATTTTAATTAAAAAATATTTTTTAATTACTTATTAAAATGAGGAATGCACGAAAATAAGCACTTTAATAACTATTAAAGTGCTATTAAGTGAACAGCGTAATTTTGTCTTTGTTATCTGTTCGAAATTTTCAAAAGATACTCTAAAGTAGATTGAACGAGGATCGATTGCATACTTCTTCAATCAATAACTTATTAAATGTTTTATCGTTCGGAGTCAATGTTAAACCAAGGACGCCATATCCCGACCAGACGATCTTCTTCAAAGAATCTCTCCGCAATGGCGTTATCAGAGAAGTCCGTACGGTAAGAGAAGCCGACTGAGTTTGAAATTAACTCCAGTGGCTTTTGTTCAGATGGAAAAATATGCTCGATTCCAAAACGCAATTGACAAGATGTTGTAAAGGGCTTCGACTTTATGTTTTGTGGGTGAATCGTATGCAAGCGATTGGGTGAACCGCGTTTTAGATGTAAGGAAAAGCGGTTTTTTATATTTGTTGATTTTCCTACGTATAAACAGGGATATTTTAGTTCTTCTGGCCACCAGTCTCGGTACTCAACATCGACAGGTTTTCCTTTTGGTCCTTTGAGAACCATATGCCTATTAGATGCCATTAATTCCGATTTTGGTGATAGCCACCAGAAGGCATAAACGCCCGGAGTGCTCGGGAGATCGATCATTTGACCATGGCATATATCACTGATTCTTCGTATTTCTTCATCTGTATGCATGGATCTTACCTTTCAAAAATATTTGATGTGCTCATTGAAGTAATTTTCGGTGAGTGTTTTGTATGTATCCGCGCGTAGCAACGTATTAACCATCGAAGTCCACTATAATTAAAACGCTTTTAGCCGTGTCATACAATACTAATAATGCATAGATAAATATTCCATTAATTATTGAATTGAATAATAAAGAAATATTTTCAATTGATTGAAGCGCAGGCGAAGCCCTTACTGATAAGACAATCGTTGCTAATATTATTAATCCAATTTGTTCTTTTATGGAAAGAAGCATGTTGAGTTTAGTGTTTTTGAATACCTCAAAACCACCGTTTTTATCTGCAAGGTCACGAATTTTTGTTAAAACAATACCCATTGTTGCTGCATTCACCGCTAATAGAGCAACGAGAATTGTAACCAAATTCGACTCAAAAAATTTGTGTAAATATGTTGAATTAAGCAAGTTGTTTATTATTTCAGCTAAGAATCCGGTACCTATTGAAATGAATGATGTGGAAAGCACTTGTCTGATCATCTAAGTAACTCTTTCATAACAGAAACGATTGATTCAGCATCAGCCTGTATTTCTATCTCACCAATCTGAATTTCTTTAACAGTGTTAGATGTATGATAGCTTTTTTTAATTCCATCGATCTTAAGGGAGATATTTCCACCACCTTCACTACTATAGTTTACTAGTCCTTGTAGTGTGCGGTTGCTTTCTTCCAGATGAAGTGGAGCTTCTGGATCAGATTCAATTTTTAATTTGTTTCTAGTTGAATTGGTTGCTTTCGCAAAGTCTCGTAGTTCGTCTGATAGCGAACGAGATATGTTCGCCATATTTGGCGTTATTATCTCGAACTCCACTGATTTTATACGACCTTCATATTGGTGCAATAGCGACCAAAATTTTTTCGTTTCAAATAATGGTTCATGTATCGCGCGTAAGTGGTGATGTCTTAATTGAGATGATAAGCAATTAATAATCATCTTAACTACCAGCTCGCAGGATGTGAATGCTGTTGACCTGCGTTGTACCGCAATAAACTGCTTTTCCGGATCATTCCATATAGCTACCAATATGGAAGGCCAGTTATCTATTACTTCATCGCGAAAGTCTTTTGTTTCGCGATGAATTGACCTGTTATGAGCAATCCTGAGAAGGAAGAAATTATCTTTTTCGTACAGTTTTTTCGTTATCGTGTCATGTCTTTTATCGGAGAAGTTTCTCGTCCCAGATATGGCTTCCGAAAAAAATTCGTTTTTCCGAGAAATAAGCTCTTCAATCGACCCAACTCCTGTCAATAAATTTCCCTGAAGAAATCTATCAATTGGTAAAAGCTGGTATCTAAAAAGCTGAAATGATGTAGATTTGATACTCATATCAATCCTTGATGTCTATTGATTACGCAAAACAGAAAATAAATTTTTATGTAATTATTTGTATTCGTAATTGGAGTGGCAATAAATATGTTACACATATTGACTTCTATGATAAAGGATAATTGCTATGACATCCGCTAACATTATTCTGTGGAATTCTTCCATATCATCAAAGTGCATTTGTCCACGGTGCATTGCGGCTTTAATTCTTCCTGATGCAGCCAAGCATAGGTCTTTTTGGTTCCAATCTTTGAAGCTACCTTGTTCCAAAATAGAAGCATAACTCGAGCCGACCCAACGATTTTCAATTTTCTTGATATCCCAGTTAAGATAAGCCTTACAATACTCAGCCAATCTATCTTCGTTATCATGATACCTCTCTGGAGGTTCAATTTGACTCAGCTCAAGAACTAATTCATTGATTAGGTCAGCGTAACTTTCTTCCTCAGATTCATACTGTTTATATTCGTGATCCCATGTCAGCTCCCAGTTTGCACGTATGTGCGCCAGCTGACGTGTTACCATGTGATCTAACAAGTCACTCCACCCGAAAAATTCGATAATTCTTGAGTCCAATTAATTTATCCCGACCAATTAATAGCATTCATTCGATGTTTAGGTAATTAAAATTTCGTCTGGCTACAATTATTTTATTGTTAATAAGCCGGATTTTATATTGCTTAAAGTAATGGTGAATTCAATCAGGTATATGTAAATTTATTTGTATTTATTTTCACAAGCCAACATTATATAAAGCCACGATTTTTTATATTTTCGACCAGTGAGCGATAATCTCTAATATTAGCCTCACTAGTCTTTTGACTAATTGCACGTTGCTTCAATGAATCCGGCTCTTTCTGCTCATATACTACACCACTAAACTCCTGCCGAAACATAGTCGGCAATAAGTGGCTATAAGTACGGTCAATCATTTCGATACTTGTGCCACATTGTTTAGCCAATGCCGCAATATCGGCTTTGGTTTTTAGGTTCCAAGTGATATAGGAATGTCGAAGCGAATAGAGTGTTCGCTCGCCGTATGGGCTCTGCTTGAGATTAAGTTTTTCCAATATGTCAGAGAACTTACGACTTAAATTCTTTGGATCTGATCCGTCAGCCAATATGAAAACCTTGTCAGTGGCTTGTCGGTTTGGAAATCTCGCCACCAAATCTTCTAAGTTGGCAACGAAGTCGCTACGTACGACTACTTGCCGCGTTCCTGTATAGCTAGTGGTTTTGCCTTTACGAACAGCAACCGTGATTTCAGGCACTCCATCAACTAACTTAAAACCGATGTCCCGCCACTCCACATGTTCTATTTCAGTGCTAGGGCGCATACCGCTTGCAACAGCAAAGTCGATGTAGTCGTACATCAACTCAAGCAACATTCGGCTGGTCTTGTTTTTGGTGCGCTTCATGTCTTCGTCGATGAAGTCAGAAATTTTGCGGAATTCTTCCCATGTAAAGGCTGCGCGGCGTTCTTGCCGTTTTCCTTTAGTGTCGAAGTTTGGGATATGGTATTTGGTGATTTGGCCTGATTTCAGCGCCTTGTCATACACTTTGCCAAGTACAGCATTGTGATTTTGTAGCGAAGAGCTCGATAGCTCCTTACCAAACTCTTGCTCCCGCCATTTTGAAAAGGCATCCATCGCTTTTTGGTCGATGGTATCGATACGTTGCTCTTTGAAGTATGGGATATGATAGTTTTTCAGAATGCCGATATAGACGTTGTTGGTCTTTGCAGGTTTGCCCTTGGAAATTTCATCCTCAAGGTCTTGGATAACGGCATTTGCCAGATCCACAAACTTTTGTGCGCCAGCCGTGATCCCTAGCTGATATTCAGCTCTGCGCTTGTAAAAGGCTTCAGTGGCTTTGACTTTGGCGAGTTCAACATCGGCTTCGCCAGTTGCGAAGGTGACATGCTTCTTGCCGACTTTGAAACGGGCGTACCAACGTGTAGACCCCTGCTGGATAAAGATGATTAGTCCTTTGAAAATCTCAATTTTTTGCAGGTACGCCACTCAAAACTCCGTTTAAATGAATCCTCTTAGTTTGTAGTTTTTTGCCCAGCGATCAATTTGGTTTTGTAGCAACTCGTCATAAGTCACTTCCGAAAACTGTTTATCCACCAGTTTCTTTGTTTCAATCTCAACTCCCGATAGTTCGCGGCCGAACATTCGCGGAATTACATGACTGTAGTGCTGCTCGATCATCTGGATACCCGTACCACATTGACGGGCGATAACATCGATACTCACATTCTGAGCCATAAGCTCCCATGTTATGTAACTATGCCGTAACGAATATAAACTTCTTTCCCCGTGTTGGGAATTCTTTAATTGAGTTAATTCAAGGGCTTTGTCGAAATGGCGAGGCATTTCTTTGATGGATGCCCCATCAGGTAAACGGAATAGTCGTTCATCTTTCTGGCGGTTCGGAAAGCGATGACTGAGGCGCTGTAGTACCTTTACGATGGCCTCTTTGCATACTATTTCACGCGTTCCGGTGTACTTGGTCGTTTTACCCTTGCGAACAGTGACATAAAAGCGGCAGCGCTCGGCATCTCGCTCAATATGTAGGTCAGCCCATGTCAGATTATCCATCTCTGATCCCGGCCTCATTCCCGTCAAAATGGCGAAATCCATATAATCCAGCAGCAATTCCCGAATTTGCTGAGACTTGCCTTTACGCCCCTCATGCATCATTTCTTCAACTTTTTGCCGAACCTTCAGGTATTCATCGATGTTGAAAGCTGCTCGACGTTGGCCTCCAGTGCCGTTGTTTTCCAGTTTTGGCACTTGGACCACCAGCATCCATTTTTTCTTTACCGCATAATCAAACACCATCTGTAAGGCCGAGTTATGGTTTTGGATGGTAGATTTGGCCGGAATGCGGCCAAGTTGAGCGACTCGCCACTGATCGAATTCGGTCAGTTGGTCATCGTCGATACGGGTCACATGAGTTTTACCAAAAAATGGAATGTGGTATTTGCGTAGTGCGCCAATGTAATCGTCGTAAATCACCTTACCAGTGCCGCTCGCTAGCGCAATTTTCATTTGCTGGATGACTTTCTCTGCCACAAAATCGAATCGCTTGGTTTCCACCACAAAGTTATTGGTTTCAAAACGGATTTCATACTCGATGAACAGGCGGTGGGCTTTGGCTATGGCTTCGTTTAAATCAGGGGTTTTGGTGGTGCGGGCAAAGTGGTTTTTGTTTATGTTTAATCTGGCTATCCAGTTATTGCAGTTAGTTTGTTTGTAGATAATCAGATGCTTCGTAAGTCTATGTTTTTCAAGGACTCTAGTCATGTTAAGTCTCCATGTAAAACGACTCAATCTTGAAAGGAATTTGCAAGGTTGGTTGTCGTGGTGGTGCTAAGTTATTGATTTAATAACTAGAACCACGTTACATGAAGTTCATTCAAAATCCGCCGTTGGAAACAACGTGTCGGTTCGAGTCCGACCCTAGGCACCAAATATCTTCAATGTATTTAAATCCAATACAATCTACTGAAAAACTCAGAAAGAAACTATTTAATACAGTTTTTAATGCTGCTCTACCTCTCTGTTTTTAAGCCTGAATTTTGCTGCCAAGACATTGCGACAGTCCATCCTTCATGGGTAATGGATGTGTAGTTTCAAGCTTTATACTTGCCGAATAGTTACGCATTTTTGATTGGCGACGCCGGAATTACTCTGGCTTTTGCCGAGCAAAGAATTGCCAAATCAATTCAGGGCCATTTGGTGTCATTGGCGATGGTCCTAAAATTCGTGGTCGTTGCCAATAGGGTTGTGGCATACCGTGGCCGCCGCCGATGATGCTAATCAATTCTACTTCGACACGGCCTTCTCCACGCCATTGTTGTCTTTGCACATGACTAAGGCTCGGATCATTGGCTAAATTACTTGCCGTGCTCAGGTCGGAGCTATTTGCTGAGTTCGAGGCTACTGGGTTTACTGAACTGAGTAACTTATATTTTTCGGCAAAAAATATCGCTGATGCTTCCGCAGATAACACCTTGCCGCTGTTAAAAAACAGACCAAACAGCGCGGCATCGCCGCCAGTGTAAGGCACTAACGGGTCTGCTGTACCGTTCATCAACATCACTGAAGTTCCTGCAAGTTCTGGCGTGCATTTGAAATTTTCCGCAGCTGGCAGATTGGCTGATACCGCAGCGACGGCACGAAAGCGAGTCGGGGATTCCAGTGCTAAGCGCAGCGACATAAAACCGCCCGAGGAGACGCCAGTGGCAAAGATCTGATCTTGGTCAAACCCTTGCTCAGCAACCAGTTTGTCAACTAAGTTATTGAGATACTTCACATCATCTAACTCACGACCCTCCACTAAAAAGTCGCCCGTTCTGCTGCAGTCATTCCAATCAAAAGACTTGCCGCTTGGGTAAACGACCGCAAAGTGGTGCTGGTCGGCGAGTCGTTCAAAGCCATAGCCAGTTTCCAAGCGAATTTGCGCGCCATTTTGTCCAGAGCCATGCAGCACCATTACCAGCGGAGCGCCTTTGGCTAAATCTTTAGGTTGATATAAACGATAGGTGTAGCTTGTGCCGTTCACATCAATGGTAGCTTTGGTCAGAGTGCCGTTGCGCGCAGGCTCCACAGGTTCTGGCGTATACACAAAGTAGCCGAATAACCCGATGCAAAGCGCGATAAATAAAGTCAGACTGAGCAACATAAACCGCAGTGCTTTTTTCATGATATTCGTCGCTCGCCTTGGTTGCTGATGGTTGCTAAGGGGGTTAATAAATTAATAGGATAGGGGGAAACACCTCTCCGTTTTGTCGCTATTTGGCGGCTGTTTCGGTGGTTTGCTCGGCGCTATTTTTGGCTTTACTCCAAGCTGTACCCGGCTTTTTCACATAGTGGTGCCAAACATAAGACCAAGGCATCACCAGATAAACTAACAGGACCATGCCAATAGCAATCACATTTGGTATGAGTTTTTCATCGAAGGTGCCGTTTAGGTAGAGCGGAAGTGGCACCGCTAATAGCCAAATCGTTTTCCAGATGAGTTCCCACATCAGGATAGGCAACATTTGTAATGGATAGCGAACACCTAAAGCGCATAACAACCAAAACGCGCCCATCATCGATGTTTGCACTGTTTGCGCACTTCCCCAGTTGGCAAAAGGCTTTTCTGCGGCAAATACCTCGGGCCACATGGTTAGCGCAAGCCCAACCACCACCAGCAAATACATGGCTCGCAGTGCGTAAATCCGATATATCGTAACTTCGTTCATGTTGTGACTCCAAATAATAGCTAAAAATATTATGAAAACCGGTTACTTAGTGCCGAAACCTGAGTGTTTTAGCGTTTTCAGTTGTGTATCCGCATCGTCACGCGCTTTCGCGGATAAGGCGGGTGTAAACGCTAGTGCTTGTTCATAGAAAGTCACCGCCTTTTCCTCGTCTCCCAATGCCTGCCAGGTTTGGCCTAACCGGTAATGGACTCCAGCAGTGGCATTGATTCGCAAGGAATTTTCTAAGGGTGACAATGCGTCTTGAGGTTTGCCTTGTTCCAGCAATGCGCGGCCAAGTCCAAGATAGGCTGGAGCAGCATCAGGGTTGCGCAGGATAACAGCCAAAAAGACTTTTTCGGCTGCTACAAACTGCTTTTCTTTATTCAAATTCAAGCCAATCTCAACGAGCAAGTCGCGCTGTAATTTGTTGATAACTGGACTGTTATTCGCGTTAACGGCCAAAGCACCTAAGCTAGCTTTCTCGTAGTCTTCGTCATATAAATCAAATTTGGCCTGCAGTAATTTTGCGATTTCCGGGTTTGTTTTTGCCGTTGAACGGATTAGTTTTTTCGCGCTGGACGTACTGCCGCCCATGAACCCCGGGACTTCCAGATAAAATGACATCAGTGAAACGGCAGCGTCATAGTTGGCAGGGTCTAATTGAATTGCCGTCTTAAAAGAATCGCGAATGGTGCCAAGAGAACCGACGACGGCCATCATGTCGCCTTGCTCTGCAGTTGCGCCCAGCACATTGCCAAGTGACTCATGGCATGCAGAATTTTTGGGGTGGTGTTGAATGCACAGCTCAGCCAATTTTACTGCGTCATCAAAACGTTTCAGGTTGCCCTCAAGCAAAATTAAATCAATGCTGGCGAGCAAAGCATCGGCATTATTGGGTTCGCTGGCAAGTTTAGCCGCGACCGCACTTTCAACTTCGGCATACTTTTTTGCATCGATAAGCGTTGAGTACTCATGTGCCTTCACCGTCGAAATGCCGATGCTGGTGGTTAGCAATAATGCAACTTTGAGTGACTGCGCAAGTTTAGGCTGGAGGAATGCTAAATGGCTCATGGCGGTTTTTCCCAGTTTTAATTAATAAGGTTCAAAGAAGTCATTTCGGTTTAATGCATATTTGCGAGATATTCGATGAGGGCAGTGTCGACTTTTAAAAAGATTGCGGCAATTGAGAAGTGACGACTGACGGATAGCTGGTCCTGAATGACGAAAAACGAGCGTAAGGGATGTTGGTGCGAACCGAGATGTTGATGATAGAAGCTGGGACTAAAATTATTGGGGCTGGTCTTCATGCACAGTCGCAGCAAGCCCATCAGTGACTTGCTGCATAGTCATGGCATCCGCGTTTTATTGTTCGCTTTTTTCTGCCAATTTTTGTAAGTTTGAGTTGATCTTAAATAATACGATTAACAACTCACACCAAATCCGGGCACCGACAGCACCGCCAATCAAAATACCTAAGCCAGTGAGGAAACCACCGCCAAAATCGGAAAACATTGCGCCTAAGCCACTGAAGACCGATACCGCCAACAAAATCCAATAAACCACTGTAATAATTTTAGGGGTTAGCATGGCGTCAAAGAAAAATATACTTTTCATAACGAAGTCCTTTTTTTATTTCGTTTGTTTTCCGTATCTTGGTTCACGCTAAAATCTAGAATACGGAGAGTTATGTCAATTGTGACTGTTTCCAAGTTACTGACTTAATTGAACTTGGTCAATAGGTATATAAATTCAACCTTCATCAAGATTTATGTTGCAGCCGTAACCTCGCCGTTTAAAACGCGCGAATTCATACCCGCAGAGATAAGCAAATGTGGATAGTAAGCCATTGCTAATATCTGCGTTTACACATCCAAGTCAGCGAGTCGTTAGTCAATGTCGGGGTTATATCTAGTTTGGTAAATCGCTGTGCCAGCGTTGTCTTGCCTAGCAAATACTCGTCACATCTGCCTACATCTGCTTAAAGTGGTGCAAGTAACTGCGGCTAACGGGCAGGTTATCGCCGCGGCCTTTTAAAAAGACGGTGGCAGTTTCGTTGTCGCCGCGAATGACGTGGCTGATCCTGTCCAGATTAACCACGACCGAGCGGTGAATTTGCACAAAGAGGCTGTCATCGAGTTGGGCTAATAACTCTTTTAGTGGCGTGCGAATGAGTGCTTCAGCGGCTTTACCTTCGTGGTCGCGCCAGCCAACCAAGGTGTATTTCTCGTCTGAGCGCAAGAAATCGATATCCGCAATGGCAATCATCCGAAGCGATTGGCCTACTGATGCTTTGATCCAGCGTAAAGGCTCTGGCGCGGCTTTTTTTTGTAAGCGCGCTTCCAGTTTATCCAATAAAGTCTCGATGTCGGGGGTTTCTTGCTTCGCGCCTAAGCGCTCACTCAGCCGCGATACGGTTTCAGCAAGACGCTCCGGAACTACCGGTTTAACTAAATAATCCAAAGCGCCTTGGGCAAACGCTTCTACCGCATATTCACTATAGGCGGTGACAAATACAAAGTGTGCTTGGCGACCAATTTGGCGCGCAACTTCAATGCCGGTCATCCCTGGCATATGAATGTCTAAAAAACATACCGTGGGTTTAAAAGTTTGAAACAGTTCTAGCGCTTCACGGCCATTACGCGCTTGTGCAACAATAGTTAATTCTGGCCATGCGGCGCTCAGCAGTCGCGTTAAAGCATTGCGCAGCAGGGGTTCATCGTCGGCGATTAAGGCAGTCGGTTGGTTTGAAGTCATGTTAATCTCCGAAATGCTTGCTAGCGGTTTTATCTGGCCACTGCGCAGGAATACTGATGTTCACACAAAAGCCATGGGGTTCCAGCGCTTGCATGCTGAGCTGTGCTTGCTCAGCAAAAATCAGCTGTAACCGTTCGCGCAGATTGGCTAAACCAGTACCTAAACCGGCACTTGCTTGCTGTGCGCAAAGGCCAACTCCGGTGTCTTTTACTTGGGCGAGGCAGCGGCCATCTTGAATACGCACTGTCACGCTAATTTGCCCACCTTCTTCACTTGGATCTATGCCATGGCGGATGGCGTTTTCTACCAGCGTCAATAACGTCATCGGCGGGCAATGCACCGCTAATGCTGCGTCCTCTGCTTCGATAGTAAACTGTAGCCGGTCTGGCATGCGCATATGCATTAATTCAAGATAAGCCCGAACCAAGTCTAGCTCTTGGCCAAGGGTGGTGACACTATTGTGCAAATTTGGCACGGCGGCGCGTAAATAGGTGATCAAACTATTCAGTACTGTCGATGCTTGTGAGGAGCCCGAATCAACCAACTCACGCACGTTGGCTAAGGTATTGAATAAGAAGTGTGGTTCTACTTGCGCTTGCAATAGTCGAAGCCGTGAATCGAGCGCGTCTCTGGCGAATTCGCTGCGCTCAAGCTCGAAGGATAACGCCTGACGCTGGGCTTGGCCGTTGATATGACGATACAACGCCGACATGGCAATCCATGGCGACACTAATAAGCCAGCCGCAAGCAACATACTAAAACCTAAAACTTTTTTTGGATCTGCGGTCCACACCTCAGGGGAGGAAAAGGTGGAAAGGGTATAAATTAAAAATGTGGCGAATGGCGTCACTATGGCAACCGCAGCAACTTGCAAGACCCAGCGCGCGAGCCACTTTGGCAAGTGTTTAGGCCAACGTTCGACGAAGCCAAAGGCCAGTAATTGCGCTAAGCCGACAAAAAGCACTCGGATTGGCGGCAGTAGCCAACTTGATTGAAAAATCGGTAACCACAACAGGCTGATAATCATGCTGGTCAGCAGAACTACCCGCAAGCGCGGCCAGCCAAATAATGCCGGCGGTGTTGTCGATAAATATAGGGGGTCTGGATGATGCATAAGGCCAGTAACTCTCTGTGAAATTGCAAAGGCTATCGGCGATATACTTGCAAAGAGCCGATTCACAATGCCAATAGCTTACACGGTTAACTGCATTGTGGCATTTCGATTGCGGATGAATAACGGATCGGCAGGTACAAAGGACGTTATGTCCTGACTAAAGGCAAAAATGTCACGCTAAGAATGCCAAGCGCAAAAAACCAAATAGAAACGCCCAACCGACTCAGTAGTGGCGTCTGAAGCACCATCCTATTGCTTTGGTTGCTGTAACTTTGATTTGGACCACTGTCGCTGATTGTCGGCGGCTAACGTCAGTGACACACGCCAATCCGTCGTTTATCCATGCCAACTCTGCGGCATTGGCTATTTGAGGTTATGCTGCCCGCCATTCACCATCAAGGCAAAGGACTTATGACCTACATCCATATTATTGCCGGCTTATTGGCTATTTGCTCTGGCGCAATCGCGATGATTACTGGGAAAGGCTCACCATTGCACCGCACATCCGGGACTTTATTTACTATCTCGATGTTAATCATGACCGGCAGTGCGGCCATCGTTTCGTTGTTCTTACGCATTGACCATGTTACCGGCGTGGCTGCTTTGTTTACTGCATACTTGGTGGTGACCTCGTGGTTAGTGGTTAAGCGCAGCGTGCAGCAGAGTTATGCGCTATTAGTTGGCATTGCGCTGGCGGCTGTGGTGCTCGGGTTTTACGCCTTTAGCCTTTGGTTCAATTTTTGGGCAGATCCGCAGAGCTTAATCACCAAAAATAGCCCACCGCAGACCTTATTGGTGTTCGGTAGCATTAGCTTCATCTGTGCTGCGTTAGACTTGCGACTCATTCACGCCGGGCAGATTGTCGGCGCGCAGCGGATTGTTCGTCACTTGTGGCGGATGTGTTTTGCCATGCTCATTGCCACAGGCTCATTTTTCACTGGCCAAATGCAAGTCTTCCCTGCGATTGTGCGTAAAACGACATTACTTGGGTTGCCAATCTTGGTGATTCCGGTACTGCTGGTGTTGGTTACAACCTTGTATTGGTTAGCAAAAATGCTATTTAGACGTAAGTAGCACGGTGGTGTTACTGGTTTTCCAGTAAAAAACCACCTCCATAGGAGGTGGCTTTGCAAAAGGCCCCCTAGAAGGGG